>NZ_CP197225.1:1735000-1860000 GCF_052050075.1 Tenacibaculum profundi | reverse complement strand
GCATAGTAAAAGGGTTAGCAAGTTCATTGATTTAGCATGTTGTTTTAGAGTTATAAAGGGGGTAGTAGCAATTATTTACTTTTTTTTAGTTTGTTTGAGGTTTTAATTTGACTTCGGCTGTTCTGAAAAAAACTAAAAAAACTTTCAAAAATGTTTGTTATTTTTAAAAAAGTTTTTAGTTTTGCATCCGCTTACGGAGAGCGATACGATCACAGAAATTTTGGAATGATAATTAGTTTATCAGTTAGTTCGATTCTAGCATTTCTACAAGAGTTTAATTTGAGATATTGATTGAGATTATATTAATTATTTTGGGTTAACAAGTTCATTGAAAATATTGAAATTGACAGCGTAATTAGAGTAGAATTACCACGGTAAGCTTTAGGGTTTACCACTTGAAAATTCTTTTGAAGACTTGACATTAAATAATATTAAAGATTATACAATGAAGAGTTTGATCCTGGCTCAGGATGAACGCTAGCGGCAGGCTTAACACATGCAAGTCGAGGGGTAACAGGAGTAGCTTGCTACTTGCTGACGACCGGCGCACGGGTGCGTAACGCGTATAGAATCTACCTTGTACAGGAGGATAGCCTTTAGAAATGAAGATTAATACTCCATAATATATATGATTGGCATCGGTTGTATATTAAAGATTTATTGGTACAAGATGACTATGCGTCCTATTAGCTAGATGGTGAGGTAACGGCTTACCATGGCAACGATAGGTAGGGGGTCTGAGAGGATTATCCCCCACACTGGTACTGAGACACGGACCAGACTCCTACGGGAGGCAGCAGTGAGGAATATTGGTCAATGGGCGCAAGCCTGAACCAGCCATGCCGCGTGCAGGAAGACTGCCCTATGGGTTGTAAACTGCTTTTATACGGGAAGAAACAGTCGTACGTGTACGACCTTGACGGTACCGTAAGAATAAGCACCGGCTAACTCCGTGCCAGCAGCCGCGGTAATACGGAGGGTGCAAGCGTTATCCGGAATCATTGGGTTTAAAGGGTCCGCAGGCGGTCAATTAAGTCAGAGGTGAAATCCTACAGCTTAACTGTAGAACTGCCTTTGATACTGGTTGACTTGAGTTATACGGAAGTAGATAGAATGTGTAGTGTAGCGGTGAAATGCATAGATATTACACAGAATACCGATTGCGAAGGCAGTCTACTACGTATATACTGACGCTCATGGACGAAAGCGTGGGGAGCGAACAGGATTAGATACCCTGGTAGTCCACGCCGTAAACGATGGACACTAGTTGTTGGATTTAGATTCAGTGACTAAGCGAAAGTGATAAGTGTCCCACCTGGGGAGTACGATCGCAAGATTGAAACTCAAAGGAATTGACGGGGGCCCGCACAAGCGGTGGAGCATGTGGTTTAATTCGATGATACGCGAGGAACCTTACCAGGGCTTAAATGTGGAATGACAGGGCTAGAGATAGCTTTTTCTTCGGACATTTCACAAGGTGCTGCATGGTTGTCGTCAGCTCGTGCCGTGAGGTGTCAGGTTAAGTCCTATAACGAGCGCAACCCCTATCGTTAGTTGCTAGCAGGTAAAGCTGAGGACTCTAGCGAGACTGCCGGTGCAAACCGTGAGGAAGGTGGGGATGACGTCAAATCATCACGGCCCTTACGTCCTGGGCCACACACGTGCTACAATGGTATGGACAATGAGCAGCCACTATGCGAATAGGAGCGAATCTATAAACCATATCACAGTTCGGATCGGAGTCTGCAACTCGACTCCGTGAAGCTGGAATCGCTAGTAATCGGATATCAGCCATGATCCGGTGAATACGTTCCCGGGCCTTGTACACACCGCCCGTCAAGCCATGGAAGCTGGGGGTGCCTGAAGTCGGTTACCGCAAGGAGCTGCCTAGGGTAAAACTAGTAACTAGGGCTAAGTCGTAACAAGGTAGCCGTACCGGAAGGTGCGGCTGGAACACCTCCTTTCTAGAGAAGATGGTGTTAAGTTACAGAAGGAAGTGTAATTTTACTCTGCTGTTAATTTTAAAATAAAAAAGACTAAGATCAGATCTTAAATAGTCTTGTAGCTCAGCTGGTTAGAGCGCTACACTGATAATGTAGAGGTCGGCAGTTCGAGCCTGCCCAAGACTACTTTTTTTTGTTTGGTATTTAGTTAAAGGAAATTCTAGAAGCGGGTTATGTTGAGAATGTTTAACGACTCATAACTCAATAGTTAAGCCTCATACTAGAAGTACATGGGGGATTAGCTCAGCTGGCTAGAGCGCTTGCCTTGCACGCAAGAGGTCATCGGTTCGACTCCGATATTCTCCACTAGATAATACCTATAGATAATTATTATCACAAGGTATTATACCAGGTTGGTAACTGAAATATTTATCAGTTCTGACTCGGCACAAGTTCATTGACATATTGGTAAAATGATATCGTAAAGAATCAAGATAGAGCGTTAGATTTAAGTATCTAACGATATATTTTTATAAAAATATAATTAAGAATTATAAAGAGCTCGTTTCCGATTAATATCGGAAGCAAAAAGTACAATAAGCTAAATAAGGGCGTATGGAGGATGCCTAGGCTTTCAGAGGCGAAGAAGGACGCGATAAGCTGCGATAAGTTACGGGGAGTGGCACATACATTATGATCCGTAAATTTCCGAATGGGGCAACCCGGTATATTGAAGATATATCACACCGCAAGGTGAGCAAACCCGGAGAACTGAAACATCTAAGTACCCGGAGGAGAAGAAAACAAAAGTGATTCCGCTAGTAGTGGCGAGCGAACGCGGAATAGCCCAAACCAATATTGTTACGGCAGTATTGGGGTTGTAGGACTACAATATTCGAATTTAAGAGAACTAGAATAGTTTGGAAAGACTAACCAAAGAGAGTGATAGTCTCGTATAGGTAATCGAAGAAGAGATAGTAGTATCCTGAGTAGTGCGGGACACGTGTAATCCTGTATGAATCTGGCGGGACCATCCGCTAAGGCTAAATACTCCTGAAAGACCGATAGTGAACTAGTACCGTGAGGGAAAGGTGAAAAGAACCCTAAGTAAGGGAGTGAAATAGAACCTGAAACCGTACGCCTACAAGCGGTCGGAGCCATTCGTGGTGACGGCGTGCCTTTTGCATAATGAGCCTACGAGTTACTGTTACTAGCAAGGTTAAGAATTTAAGGTTCGGAGCCGAAGCGAAAGCGAGTCTGAATAGGGCGGTTAAGTTAGTAGTAGTAGACGCGAAACCGAGTGATCTACCCATGGGCAGGTTGAAGCTGTGGTAACACACAGTGGAGGACCGAACCAGTTGACGTTGAAAAGTCTTTGGATGACCTGTGGGTAGGGGTGAAAGGCCAATCAAACTCGGAAATAGCTCGTACTCCCCGAAATGCATTTAGGTGCAGCGTTGATTAAAAGTTTTATAGAGGTAGAGCTACTGATTGGATGCGGGGGCTTCACCGCCTACCAATTCCTGACAAACTCCGAATGCTATAAAATGTTTATCAGCAGTGAGGGCATGGGTGCTAAGGTCCATGTCCGAGAGGGAAAGAACCCAGACCATCAGCTAAGGTCCCCAAATATATGTTAAGTTGAAAAAACGAGGTGAAACTGCTTAGACAGCTAGGATGTTGGCTTGGAAGCAGCCATTCATTTAAAGAGTGCGTAACAGCTCACTAGTCGAGCGGTTTTGCATGGATAATAATCGGGCATAAACATATTACCGAAGCTATGGACTTTTAAAAGTGGTAGGGGAGCATTCTATATGTGTTGAAGGCGAACTGTAAGGTTTTCTGGAACGTATAGAAAAGAAAATGTAGGCATAAGTAACGATAATGCGGGTGAGAAACCCGCACACCGAAAGACTAAGGTTTCCTCAGCGATGCTAATCAGCTGAGGGTTAGTCGGGACCTAAGGCGAATCCGAAAGGAGTAGTCGATGGACAACAGGTTAATATTCCTGTACTTCTTATAAATGCGATGGGGTGACGGAGTAATGAACCCGCCGCGAGCTGACGGAATAGCTCGTTGAAACATGTAGGTATTAGGACTGTAGGCAAATCCGCAGACTTAGCTGAAGTGTGATAGTACCACAACTCTTCGGAAGCGTGGATAGTGCGGTTAAGAACTTCCAAGAAAAACCTCTAAGCTTCAGTTTATAAGAACCCGTACCGTAAACCGACACAGGTAGTTGGGATGAGAATTCTAAGGTGCTCGAGAGATTCATGGCTAAGGAACTAGGCAAAATAGACCTGTAACTTCGGGAGAAAGGTCGCCAGCAGTAATGCTGGCCGCAGTGAAAAGATCCAGGCGACTGTTTATCAAAAACACAGGGCTTTGCTAAATTGAAAGATGATGTATAAGGCCTGACACCTGCCCGGTGCTGGAAGGTTAAGTGGAGGGTTTAGCTTCGGCGAAGATCTCAAATGAAGCCCCAGTAAACGGCGGCCGTAACTATAACGGTCCTAAGGTAGCGAAATTCCTTGTCGGGTAAGTTCCGACCTGCACGAATGGTGCAACGATCTGGATACTGTCTCAGCCATGAGCTCGGTGAAATTGTAGTATCGGTGAAGATGCCGATTACCCGCAGCGGGACGAAAAGACCCCGTGAACCTTTACTATAGCTTCGTATTGACTTTGGATAAGTAATGTGTAGGATAGGTGGGAGACATTGAAGCGGCCTCGCTAGGGGTTGTGGAGTCAACCTTGAAATACCACCCTTTGCTTATCTAGAGCCTAACTCAGTGATGAGAACAGTGCGTGGTGGGTAGTTTGACTGGGGTGGTCGCCTCCAAAAGAGTAACGGAGGCTTCTAAAGGTTCCCTCAGCACGCTTGGTAACCGTGCGTAGAGTGCAATGGCATAAGGGAGCTTGACTGAGAGACATACAGGTCGATCAGGTACGAAAGTAGAGCATAGTGATCCGGTGGTTCCGAATGGAAGGGCCATCGCTCAAAGGATAAAAGGTACTCCGGGGATAACAGGCTGATCTCCCCCAAGAGCTCACATCGACGGGGGGGTTTGGCACCTCGATGTCGGCTCGTCACATCCTGGGGCTGGAGAAGGTCCCAAGGGTTGGGCTGTTCGCCCATTAAAGTGGCACGCGAGCTGGGTTCAGAACGTCGTGAGACAGTTCGGTCTCTATCTGCTGTGGGCGTTAGAAATTTGAGTGGATCTGACTTTAGTACGAGAGGACCGAGTTGGACGAACCTCTAGTGTATCAGTTGTCTCGCCAGGGGCACTGCTGAGTAGCTACGTTCGGAAGGGATAAGCGCTGAAAGCATATAAGCGCGAAACCCACCACAAGATGAGATTTCTTTAAAGGGTCGTGGGAGATGACCACGTTGATAGGCTATAGGTGTAAGTGCAGTAATGTATGTAGCCGAGTAGTACTAATAACCCATAGGCTTATGTACGTTCCTCCCGAACTTTTAGGAGTTCGGGAAGGATACTCTTTATGTTCAAATAGTTTTATAAATATTTGAATAAGCGATATGATTTTAGCAATATGTTAACTTATACAGTTGAAATATACTGAAACAATTTAAGGTGATTATAGCAATGGGGCTCACCTCTTACCATTCCGAACAGAGAAGTTAAGCCCATTAGCGCCGATGGTACTGCCACAGGTGGGAGAGTAGGTCGTTGCCTTTCTTTTAAAACTCCTCATTACATTTTGTAATGAGGAGTTTTTTTATACGTTACTTTTTACTTCACGAAATACAATAGCCTTATTATAGAACTTACCAATATTTACACACTGTCATGTAAAGAAAAATCTAATTATTAAAAAAGCCCAAGTTACCTTGGACTTCATGTAAAGATTTATCAATAGATATTTTTTAAGTTGTTGATAATGTGGCTCTAATTTCGATTTTATTTTTTGTGTTTTTTTTATATTTTATTTGTTTTTATTTGTTTTTAAATAATTAATTGTATTAAAACTTAGTTTTTTTACAAAAATTTAATAATAATTATGCTTTATGTTTATTTTTTATAATTTAGCATCACTAAAACAAAATAAAATATTTAATTATGAAATTAAAACTAGATTTTTTAACAAAAAGAAAGGTACTGATTACTGCAATTGCACTTTCCATTTTTGTTTCTTGTACAGAAAATGAAGTTGAAACAGTTTCCGAATCAGAGTCAAGTTCAACTTTAAGTGATGAACAGCTCCTACAAAAGAAAAAGATGATAGAAATTGCAAAAGTAGTAGGAGAGTTGGTAACATCTAATAATAATATTCTTACGGAAATATCCTCTTCTATGAATAAGATGTATGATCCTAACTTAGATGCAATAAGTTTCTCTTCTCTACTTGGTAATTCAAGTAATGCAAAGAAAATAGAACGATCATTTGCAAAAGGAAAAGATGATTTAGTATCAAAGTCTCTGATTAGAGAATTATCTATTACTAAAGCTAAACATAGGTTTGAAATTCTCAATAACAAGGATTTTCAATTATTTTTTCCACTTGAAAAAATGCATAGTGAACAAGGTAATTTAAGTAGAATTACAGTTTCATATGCACCTTTAGGAGGGGGTAATTATAATAAAGGTTTTATTTATGAAAATGGTAAATTGGTAGATAAAATTTTAAAAGTAGATCATAATTATGTACTAGCTAATCCTACATTGGTAATTTTACCAATAGATAATAATTTAGATACACTCCTTGAGAAGCAATATAAAAAAGAAAAAAATAGAGCTAAGCAAAGGGCTCAAAGGAGAGTCAATGAGATCACAGAAAACTTACCTATTGATGATGAATGGCAACAAAGTATAATTAGTACTATGATACCTGAAATAAGATTGTCTTGGGGTGAGCATATAGATATGTTTAGTTTAGGTTCTAGAATTATATTAGCTACTGGAGGATCTGATTACGATACACCAAGACCAAGTCCTATTACCCAAGTAAGACCACCACATTTTGTGTCTTTTTGGGATGTTATGTTTAGAAATTGGGTTCCTTATTATCAAGACTTTGATAATGATTGGACTAGATTAGAGAGAGAAGTTGAGTTCGTTGCAGCATCTAAACATTTATTTATTTTTCAAGATGTTAATGTTGATTTTGATGTTTCTGCTACAGCTGTTTGTGATGCTAGTTTTAATATTAGTTTAGATGATCTTCTTAATGGTAATTTCGAGTTACCTTCATTAAATTGTACTGTAAATGGAGGATTAAGAGAAATTCGTTTATCAGGACGTATCGCTATTGATAATAGTAAATTTCATGCAAATAAAAAGATGTTAAGAGAACAAGTTATTGGTTCTAATTTTGGTGGGATTGGCTATGGTACAAGAAACGTTAATGGAAATAGTTATAGCATTAGAAAGTTAGGTAATATTGAGTTCTATCTTAGAAATTACGAAATTAAATAATAATTACTGATCGACTTATTTTTTAAAAAGCCAGTAAAAGTTCTTTTATTGGCTTTTTTATGTGAGTATAATTATAATCTAAAATGAAAAAATATTGATTATGATTTTTACTTATTTTAAATTACTTATTGTATTAGATACTACTAATTTCTCGAGTAGTATTTGTTATTTTTCATTATTAATATTAATAATTACTCTTCTTAATATTCTCTTTTTAGACATTTACTATTTTTTTTATGCCAATAAACACCTCACTAGTCCTACATTGAATTTTCTCTACTTACCTTCTTTAAGTTTGTGGCATTAAACAAAATAAAATATCAAATAATGAATTTAAATTTTTTAACAAAAGGTGAATTTTACATTACAATTTTCACCACATTTATTTTAGCGTCATGTTCAGAAAAAGAAGCTCAATTAATACCAGATTCTGAAGTTCAAATTAGCTTAACTAGCGAACAAATCCTTCAAAAGAAAAAGATGTCTAAGCTGGCAAATAAGGTTGGCCAATTAGTTACTTCAAAGGAGCATGTCCTAAATGAGATCACTTCTTCTATGAATAAGCTATTTGATCCTAATTTAGACGTTATAAGTTTTGCTTCTTTATTAGGAAAAAGTAGTAAATCGAAAAAAAGTGAGAGATATTTCACCAAATCAAAGAAAAATTTGACATCAAAGTCTTTAATTAACGAATTGAATAATAATAAGTCAAATGGAGAGTTTTATGAATTTGAATTATTTTTTCCTTTTGAAAAAATTCACTCTGCAACAGGAAATATGAATAGTATTACCGTATCATATGCTCCTCTGAATAATGTTAAGCATAATGAAGGGTTTGTTTATCAAAATGGTATTTTGGTTAAAAAGGTTGATAAGGTAGACTATAATTATATCTTAAAAAATCCGACATTGATAATTTTACCAGTAGACCAAGAGTTAGATGATTTAATTCTAACACAGTATAAAAGAAATAAAGTTTCGAAAAATAAAATTTATCAAAAAAGAACCAATGAGATCACAACTAATCAATCTATAGATGGTGAATGGCAAAATAGTATTATAAGTACAATTATACCAGAAATAAGATTATCATGGGGAGATCATGTAGATATATTTGGTTTAGGTTCTAAAATTGTATTAGCTACAGGAGGGGCTGATTATGATACGCCGAATCCAAGTCCAACTTCTATGGTTAGATCTGAACATTTTGTCTCTCTTTGGGATATAAAATTTAGAAATTGGGTTTCATATAATCAAGATTTTGATAATGATTGGACAAGGCTAGAAAGAGAGGTAGAGTTTATAGCAGTCTCAAAGCATCATTTTCACTTTGACGATGTATCAATAGATTTTGATGTTTTAGCAACGGCTTTATGTAATGCTAATTTTGATATAGGTTTAGAAGAACTCCTTACTGGAGAATTTAAGCTTCCATCATTAAATTGCGAAGTTAATGGAGGCTTACAAGAAGTTCGTTTATCCGGGCATATTGGTATCAATGACAGTAAGTTTCATGCGAATAAAAAAATGTTAAGAGAACAGGTTTTAGGTTCCAATTTTGGAGGTCTTGGCTACGGAACTAAAAATATAGATGGAAGAAATTATACTATTAGAAAACTCGGAAATATTGAGTTCTATTTGAAAAATTATCAAGTAAGGTAAAATGATAATGTTATGTTTATAAAACAAAAACCAGTGAAATTATTTCACTGGTTTTTGTTGATATTTTTAACTTTACTTTAGAGTTATACTATTTTTAGAAAAGGACGTTTATTATCTTTGTATCTGAATTTCTCATTTCCTATTAAAATGAGTTTTTTAGTTCGTATACCTATAAAAACACATTTAATTATACTTATCTCCTAAACCATGAATAAAGCAATATATATAGCAGCATCAGAAACTAATTCTGGTAAGTCTATGCTTACCCTTGGATTGATGCAATTACAACTTAGAAACCATCCTAAGGTTGGCTATTTTAGGCCTATAATCGATAATCCTGATATGGGAATCAAAGATAACCATATCAATACCGTTTTAACTTATTTTAATCTTAGTATAGATTATGAAGATTCATACGCTTATACACGTTCAGAGTTGGTTAATAAAATTAATCAGGGAGAAGAGGATGAAGTTATCAATAAAATCATAGAGAAATATAAAAAACTTGAAGAAAAGTTTGATTATATAATAATTGAAGGATCAGATTTTTCTGATCATGCAGCAATTATAGAAATGGATTTAAATATCTTAATAGCTAAAAATCTAGGAGTTCCCGTAATTATTGTCTCAGGAGGGAATGGAAAAAGCTTATTAGATTTTATTCAGGGATTACGTTTAACGTACGATTCTTTTACGAATAAAGACGTAGAAGTTATAGCTGTTGTAGCTAATAAAGTACAAGAAAAAAATATACCTATTATTTTACAAAAAGTTGGAGCTAGTTTACCCAAGTCTGTATCAATAAATGCAATACCAGTAGACAACAAATTAAATAATCCATCAATAAAAGAGATTTTAAAGGGTATTGATGGTAACGTGTTATTTGGAGATAAATATCTTAATAATACTACTGGAGATATTAAAGTTGGAGCAATGCATTTATCTAAATTTTTAAATCATTTAACTGATGATTGCGTTGTTGTGACTCCTGCAGATAGATCAGATATTTTACTTGGAACATTACAAGCAAATATATCAAGTAACTACCCTTCTGTTTCTGCTATTATTTTAACAGGTGGTATTGATTTAAGTTCGTCGGTAATAAAGCTTATTAAAGGGCTAGAAAAAATTGTTCCTATATTGTGGGTACAAGAAGGTACATTTAGTGTTACAGCGAAGTTAGGTACTATTCGATCACATATTTACGCGGATAATCAAAGTAAAATAAAGATGTCGATAAACATGTTTGAAACATATGTAAATACGACAACATTAAAAGAGAAATTAGTTAGTTATAAAAAGTCAAATGTTGTAACACCTAGTATGTTTCAGTATAACCTTTTACAAATGGCTAAAAAGGAAAGAAAACATATTGTATTACCTGAGGGAGCCGATGACCGTATATTAATAGCAACATCTCAGCTTCAAAAAAATGATTTAATAGATCTCACAATTTTAGGTAATAAAATCAACATAGAAGCTTCTATTAAAAGGTTAAATATTTCATTTGACTTTAAAAAAACACGAATCATAAATCCAATAAATTCAGACTATTTTAAAGATTTTGCGCTTACACTTTATGAGCTAAGAAAACATAAAGGAATAAATTTAGCTATGGCAGAGGATTTGATGGCAGATGTTTCGTATTTTGGTACAATGATGGTATATAAAGGGTATGTAGATGGTATGGTGTCAGGGGCAGCCCATACAACCCAGCATACAATAAAACCTGCATTACAATTTGTGAAAACTAAACCAGGCTTTTCTGTAGTTTCTTCTATATTTTTTATGTGTTTGGAAGATAGAGTATCAATTTTTGGTGATTGCGCTATTAACCCTAATCCAACTGCAGATGAGTTAGCTGAAATTGCTATTTCAGCAGCAGATACGAGTATTGCATTTGGAATAGATCCTAAAATAGCTTTATTGTCATATTCATCAGGAGCTTCTGGAAAGGGAGAAGATGTTGATAAGGTAAGAGAAGCAATGCAGATTGTTTTAAAAAGAAGATCCGACCTAAAAGTTGAAGGCCCTATTCAGTATGATGCTGCTGTAGATCCATCAGTAGGGAAGAAAAAAATGCCTAACTCGGAGGTAGCTGGGCAGGCAAATGTGTTGATATTTCCAGATCTAAATACAGGAAACAATACCTATAAAGCCGTTCAGAGAGAAACTGGTGCATTAGCAATAGGTCCGATGTTACAAGGTTTGAATAAACCAGTTAATGATTTAAGTAGAGGGTGTACAGTTGATGATATTTTTAATACAGTTATACTAACGGCTATACAGGCACAAGGATAAAACGTTTAAAAAATGAAAATTTTAGTAATAAATTCAGGAAGCTCTTCAATTAAATATCAATTGTTTATGATGCCCGACCAGCAGGTCATATGTTCAGGGATAGTTGAAAGAATAGGGTTAGAGAACAGTAAGGTCCAATATGAAGTAGCAGATGAATATATAGAAGAAGTTACAAATATAGAGAATCATAAAAAAGGTCTTGAAAAGGTAGTAAAGATGTTGCTTGATAAGAAAAACGGAGTCATTAATTCTACTAGTGAAATTAAAGTTGTAGGTCACAGAGTGGTTCATGGAGGGGTTTCTTTCACAGAAACTAAAGAAGTAAATCAAGAAGTAAAAAATAAAATTAGAGAGTTATTCTATTTAGCACCACTACATAATCCAGCAAATTTAGAAGGCATTAATGTGGCTGAAGATCTTTTCAGAGAGGCACGTCAAATTGCCGTTTTTGACACCTCATTTCATCAAACAATTCCAGAAAAAGCCTATAAATATGCAATACCTAATCATTTTTTTGAGGATAATAATGTTCGTTTGTATGGGTTTCATGGAACTAGCCACAAATTTGTTTCCGAGCAAGCTATTGAATATTTGAATAAAAAAAAGTCAAAAATTATAACTATACATTTAGGAAATGGTTGTAGTGTGACAGCAATTAATGATGGAAGGAGTATTGATCATAGTCTTGGTTTTGGTCCTGCTACAGGTTTAATTATGGGAACTAGAAGTGGTGATATTGATCACAGCCTAATTTTTTATCTTATTGATTCGCTTGGCTATACTGCAGAAGAAGTTAATAATATACTTCAAAAAGAAAGTGGAATGCTAGGGTTAACAGGTTTCAGTGATTTAAGAGATATTGAGACAGAAGCTAATAATGGAGATAAGCGTTGTCTTTTAGCATTGGAAATGAACGCTTACAGAGTGAAGAAATATATTGGTTCTTATTTTGCTGCTTTAAATGGATTAGATGCTATTATTTTCACTGCAGGAGTAGGAGAAAATTCAGAGAAAATGAGAGCGTTAATATGTAAAGAGATGGAAGGCTTAGGAATCTTATTAGACGAGAAAATAAACGCCCAACGATTTAAAAAGCTTACAGAAATTAACACAGAAGAATCTCCAGTAAAAGTACTCGTTATTCCAACAAATGAGGAGTTGGAGATCGCTAATCAAGCATTTGAGTTACTTAAGTAGCAAAGTTAAAGAAATTATAAAAAAAGCTTCAAGTTATTTAAACTTGAAGCTTTTTTTTATGATTGATTTTGTTGCCATTTCCAAGCAGACTCTAAAGCATCGTCTAGAGTTTTTTCAGATTGCCAGTTAAGCTCTTTTTTTGCAAGTGTTGTATCTGCATAAGCAGCGGTAATATCACCATTTCTTCTGCCAACAATTTTATAGTTCAATTTTTTAGAAGATACTTTTTCAAAAGATTTAACAACATCTAAAACAGAACTACCTTTACCTGTACCCACATTGAAAAATTCAAAGTTAGTTTTGTTCTTTTTATTTAACAATCGTTTAAGTGCAGCAATATGGGCTTTTGCTAAATCAACGACATGAATATAGTCTCTTATGGCTGTTCCATCTTCAGTAGGATAATCATCACCAAAAATAGAAAGTTCCTTTCTTATTCCTACAGCAGTTTGGGTAACAAAAGGAATCAGGTTTTGAGGAACCCCTAATGGTAACTCCCCAATTTTTATGCTTTCATGTGCGCCAATTGGATTGAAATAACGTAATGCAATTGCATTAAAATTATAAGCAGCGCAAGATTCACGTATAATTTCTTCTCCAATTTGTTTAGTATTTCCATAAGGTGACTCTGCAACTTTTATTGGTGCTTTTTCTGTGATAGGTAATTCATCAGCCTGACCATAAACAGTACATGATGAGCTAAATATAAAATTATCTATATTTCGATCTCTAATTTCTTGCAAGATATAAACTAAACTGGATATATTATTTTCATAATAATCTAATGGCTTTTCAACACTTTCACCAACCGCTTTAAATGCAGCAAAGTGGATAATTCCGTCAATTTTAGTGGTTTCAAATAATTTCTTTACGTCAGATTTATTTTTTAGATCTAATTGATGAAAGTCTGGTTTTTTACCTGTAATTTGAGTGATATTATCTAGGACTTCTATTCTTGAGTTGGATAAATCATCTACAATGATAACATTAAAGCCAACGTTATGGAGCTCTACAACAGTATGTGAGCCGATAAAGCCTAATCCACCTGTTACTAGAATATTGTTCATATTTTTTAATTTTTAGAGGTTGAAGGAAAAAAAATAGGGTTTTAATTTTAATTAGGCATGTATGTTTTTAATTTATGTTTTATTTATTTAAAAAAGTTAAAACAGCTTGACTTATAAAATTTAACTGTTCAGCATCAAGCTCTGTATGCATAGGCAATGAAATAACTTCATTAACTAATTGATTTGTACCAGTGAAGTCCTTTTCATTATAACGACTATTCTTATAAGCTTTTTGGGCATGAAGTGGAACGGGATAATAAATAGCATTTGGAATATTTTTATCAATCAGGTACTTATGAAGTTCATCTCTTCTCTGGTTAGTAATTCTTAGTGTGTATTGATGAAAGACATGAGTTGAAAATTTACTGATTTTCGGAGTAATAATATTCGGATGATCTTTGAATGCGTTTGAATAAAATTCAGCAGCTTTTTTTCTAGTATTACAATAGCTATCTAGGTAAGGTAATTTTGCCTTTAAAACAGCAGCTTGCAAACTATCTAATCGAGAGTTTACGCCAACTACATCATGGTAATATCTTTTATACATTCCATGGTTTACGATTCCTCTTAGCTTATGTGCAAGATTATCATTATCAGTGAAAATAGCTCCTCCATCTCCATAACAACCTAAATTTTTTGAAGGAAAAAATGAAGTTGTTCCAACATGACCAATTGTTCCGGCTTTCTTTACCGTCCCATCACTAAAAGTATAGTTAGCACCTATTGCTTGAGCATTATCTTCGATAACAAATAAATCATGTTCTTTAGCAATTTCAAGTATTGCTTCCATATTTGCACATTGCCCGAACAAATGAACAGGTACTATAGCTTTAGTTTTAGGAGTAATTGATCTTTTTAAAGCTTCAATATTCATATTGAAAGTATCCACTTCTACATCCACCAAAACAGGAGTTAATCTTAATAGTCCAATGACTTCAACAGAAGCTGCAAAAGTAAAATCAACAGTAATAACTTCATCACCTGGCTTTAAACCAAGAGCCATCATTGCAATTTGTAATGCATCTGTGCCATTTGCGCAAGGAATAGCATGTTTAACATTTAAATATTTTTCCAAGTCAGATTGAAATTCTTTGACATATGGACCATTTATATATGCTGAAGAGTTTAATATCTCCTCAAATGATGTATTAACAACGTCTTTGATCTTTTGATATTGACCTTGTAAGTCAACCATTTGTATTTTTTTCATTATATGCGTTTTATCATATCAAAAATACAACTATAATCTGTCTTTATATGAATTCAATTAAGTTGTTTAGTGTATATAATATGATAATCCAATATTAAGTGTATTTGAGTAGTATAAATCGTGATTATATAGTTCCCCATTAAAGTTTACAGTAAAATATTTTTGTAAATGAAAATTAATCTTTGCTCGATATCTAGAAAAGTAAGATGAGTAACTATCATAGAAATACATACCATCAATAAGTATGAATGTTTTGTCAATATCAGAATTTAACTGGTATTGTAGCCCTCCTCCTGAAAAATGTCTATTAATTGTCATCCAATAAGGAATTCCTTCCGAATTGGTTGATCCGAATGAATGTGAGCTTTCAAGAACTGTTCTGAAAGTATTACCTCCATAATTGATGATGGGGTAGTTTACAGATAAAGATATGGTTGTGTCAAAATTGTCGTCGGTGTAATAATTCCCTTCAAGAAATGATGATGCATTGATTTTATTTTCAAAGTTTTTTTCATAATATATATTCAGGGTGTTAGCATACATATAATTTTCAAGACCAATATTATTTCTGAGAGGAGTAGCTGTATATTCAGCTGATAAAAAACTATTAGCTACATTATAATTAATTTGAGTATTAAAATTATAAAAATACTTGTTTCTATCGGTTTCAAAACCAAATGAACCTGAATATTGAAATTGTTGATTAAATAATCTTGAACTTTCAAACTTATAATTAAACCCATATAGTGAAATATTTTCCTCTTTATTATTCATAATATCATTCACAGATGATTGTGTAAAAGAAAAGTTATGTGCATTTTGTTTCCTGTTAACAAAACTATAAGTGATTTTTTTATCAAAGTTGTTTATATCGTTTCTATTGGTAGTCAAAGAAGATTCAAAATTATAGAGGTTATTTTCTTCTAACATAACTATTCGATGAATGCTATCTCTTATTTTTTTATATAAAAATGAGTCATCGTTTACTAGTTTTTTGTGAATATTTCTATCTTGGTAAAGATAAAATACATTCATTTTTTTTTGGATAGATTTGTATTCATGATGAGAATTGGGAATTTTAGTGGCAATTTCCCAAGCTTTCATAAACATATCCCTAGCAAGATAAAGGTCAATCATTGTTTTGTCTGCGATTAACTTTTCATCTTCAGACTTATATTTGTATGTTAAATAAAAAGAGTTTAATTGCTTGTATTTTTTTGCTTCAAATAACCAGTGCATTTGCGTGTCAATTGTTATTTTATTTGAAATCGATGCCCATTCTAAAGCTTTTAATAAATAACCTTGCTCATAAAAGTACCAAGCTAGTTCACTAGCAAAATATTTGTATTTAGTGCTTAATGGTATTTTCAGAAGGACTGCTAATTTATCACTACTGTTATTCCATAAATAGGAAGAAATAAAGGCAATTCTATTTTCAATACTTGGATTTAACTCTGCAATCAATTTTAATTTTTTTTGAATTGATTCTATATTATTTTTAGTATTATTATTTTTAATATAATCTTTCAATAGCTTAATTTTTAATTGAAGACTGTCAGCTGTTATTATTTTTCGTTGTAACCAGTTTGTTCTAATTTTTTCCGAAGGATACCAAATAATTTTAGCCATAGCTTCAGATAAGGAAGAGGCTTCATAATTTTGGTGCTTGTAATAGTAGCTTTCTAAATCATTCCAAAAAATAAGCTCTTCTTTTGTCCATGAAGAATATTTTGCGTATTCCTTCCAAGTATCGATTGATAATTTAGTCTGTTGAAATATTTTTTTTCTTAATGATTCTATTTTCTTTTTTAATAAGTCTCTTGAAGTTTCTTTATGATTGAGGTAATTACGATATTCAGATAAATAATATTCTTTGTCAAAATTATTATACCTTCTATTCAGTATAGGAATGCTAATTTTTCCATTCGATGTTTTTATATTTACAATAAAACCCTCGAATAAAGTGGTTTTAGAAAATATATAATTATTGTTTTTTAAGTATTGAAATAGTTGGTTTGATTTGCTTTTCGAAGTATAAACAAACCAATTGTGCTCTTTTTCTGAGGAAGTTAAATTTTGAACAGAATAGAATTCATCAATTATTTTATGTTTGAAATCATCAGCTCTTAAATCAGCGACTAACTTTCCTCCATTTTTCACATCGGGAAATTTAGTTAATGGATAATTTTCACAATGTTTTTTTATCAACTCCTCAAAGGCAGTTAGCATTCCAGGTTGATTTTGGTTATTTATTTTTCTCCAATTTAGCCCTAATTCATTTCTAAAACTAAATTTCCCTTTTGTTTTTAAATTTCCCATTGCAGGAATTTGATAAATATCATCAGAATGCACGAAGTGAGACCAAATTCCAGTATATAGAAACATAGATTCTTTTAAATATTTTTTAAAATTATTCATATAAAATCCAGAGGTATTTCTTGGGAAATCAAACATTTCATGTGTGTAAGGCTCAGGATTGAATTCTCTATCACCTCCTTTCTTTAAATGCCCAGTATATAGGCTACACATATATTTTAGCGAAGGTAAACCCTCATGTAAAGCAATAACACCTTTTTTATCAATATAGTTGGATGGGGGGATGTAAGATATTGGATGATGACCATATCCACTAATATCCCACATTTTTTTTACAGTATTCATTGCAATTATAATGTTTTCATAGTTCCAACTTTTTTCTAATAGCGATACATGATTGTATCCGTGAATTCCGAGTTCATGGTTTTCCTTCAATACACTTTGAGTAATTTTGTGAGGTATGGGAATAAAATTTTCTCTGGCTAAATTCCATTGTTTGTATGAAAAAGGAGGTTCTACATTTTCATCGTAGTCAAAAATAATGGTTGTAGTATATTTGATATTATATTTTTTTGCTAGAGCTAGCATATCTGGCCACCAAATATCCCTAACAAATTTTTGATTAGAAATATTATATTCACTTAGAATAGGTTCTTTTATAAAAGGATATACAGGACTTGGAAAATCATCCAAAAAAATAGCATTAACATTTGCAATGGGGTATGGAATACCCTCAAGAGATGATAGAATACAAGGGAAAATCAAACCTCTTTCGTATTTTGAAATTTCGAAAGTAGTATTAAAAAGAATTACTTTCCCTAGTCCAATTTTATTTTCAAGAATAACGGGATAATTCTTATCGTTTACAGAGGTTAATACCGTTTTTACATTCTCATTAAAACTACTTTTGTTTAGGCCATAGTGAATTATATCTTCGAAAATAGCAACATTATTTAGGTTTGGAGTGAAGTTATTATTGAATAATATTCCTTTAGCTGAAGTATTATAATTATGTAATGATTTTTTTTCAGATAAACCAATTAAATAGTTTAAACGTTGATCCTCTGGTGTATTAGTAACTATTATAGTTCCCCCTTTTGCGGTGAAACAGACTAATTTTTCTATTATTTTTTGTGGGAAATTATCTGTTTTATTTAGAAAAATAATTTTTAAGCTATTGGGAATGTAAAAATCTTTTGATATCGTAGCTTTTTTAATGGGGATGTAGGAAAAGGGAATTTTTGTATAATCGCATAATTGTTTGATATGAGAAAGAACGTTGTCATTACTCTCTAAATCACCTATGAAGCTAATTATTGGAGCTTCTTTATTGATAAAAAAGTTACTTTTTGAAAATTTTTTTTCTATTGAAATAGTATTTGCTTTAGAGAAGATTTTTTCTTTAAAATAGACTCCATAGACAGAGAAAATAAAAAGAAACGTAGCGAGAATTAATTTTATGGATTGACCAGCTATTTTTTTCACATTTAATATTTTTAGTGCTTGTTTTTAGTTATGGAATTTCTAATCTCTCTTAAAATAATTTTTGCGAAGTCTTAGAATTCTTGGTGTTATTTTTTCTATTTAATATATAATTATCCTTCAAATCGATTATCGTAAAATAACATCTTATCTATATCACTACTGTTTTTTTTATTTGTTATTTTATATACTCTTACCCGATTAGTATTCATAAAGAGTAAAATATCCCTTCCTCGTGATTTTAAAACATTAATTATACGGTCGTTTTCTTTAAACTGATTTTCGGGAGTTAAAAAGCCAGTGCGGCTGATATTTTTATCTAAATCAAGAATTTCAAATATGAAAACACTGTTAGGGATAGTTGCTTCAGGATGTTTTTTAAGAAAGTCATTCTTTTTTCTATTTGTATGAAAAATAGAATCTTTATCAATATAAGTTTTATTCAGTTCATGATAATTTATAAAGAAATGATTGGATTCACTAAAAGGCATTGCTTTTTGTAGATTTGAGACCGCATAGCTATAGGGAAGATGGCTAGTTATTATTTTATCATAAACAGATAATAGTTGTCGATTTGTCTCATTTGACTCTTTAAGGTGCTTTAAACTAGTTTTTTGGTAATGATTTCCAATAAAAAATAGAATAAGTAAGATCAATAAGGCAGAACTTTCAGTATACTTTGAAGTGTTCCACTTGAAGTTGTTTAATAATATTTCAAAAACAGCTATTATAGCACAAACCGGTGTGAGAATACTTATGATTGGTAGAAGTAAATTTTTATCAATTAAAAAGTGATTAGTACGGTATAGGTTTACATACAGTAAGTATAAAATACATAATATTAAAGGAAAAAAATTTACACGATTATTAAAAATGTTGATTAATATTGTTATTATCGAAGAAAAAGATACTAAAAGAGTAATAGTATTAAAGTCAAACCTTGGATTTCCCATTTTTGTATAGTTTGAAACTTCGATAAAACTATTTTTTAGGAAAAAAAAGGTGTTGAATTCTCCAAATTCAAAAAGAAAAATAAAGCTACCAAGAATCAAAGTACCAATGATAATAGGTGAGAATAATAAGGTTATTTTTTGTTTTATTGGTTTATTGTTATCAAAAATAAAGAGTATTGAAACAAATGGTATTATTATTATTACAATTGAAGCAAAGTGAGTTAGTGCTATCGAAATAAATGAAAGACAAAGTAAAATAAAGTTTGTTCGAAATTTATAAAAATGTTGTTTTTTAGATATCTTAATAAAGATTGGTAATAAAATAATTAATACTGTAAATATTTTCCTATGTTGAAATATTAGGGTAATATCATTAGGTAAAATGTCAAAGTGCCCAGAGAGGAATAGCGATGTAAGAAATGGGAAAAAAACACTATTTGTTTTACTAATATTTTTTATTATGAAGTAAATAAGAATTGAAAGAATTATAATTTGTAATAAACCGAACATTTGTAAGCTCATACCTAGGCTAAGCTTAAAGAATTTACTTATTAAGCTAATAAGAGCATATTCTCCCATTTCTTGGTATTCGGTATTGAACCATTGTTGCTGTTCTATTAATGAGAGTTTATCAAAATCAGAGAACCAGTTTTCAGAGAATAGGAATAAGTCATTCTTGTAGAAATACATTCTCGAGACGTAGGTAATAATAATAATTAATAGGACAGAAACGAGATCATAAATTTCGTTGTTATCTAATTTTTTAGGACTGATATATCTTTTAAAATGTTTTTTCTTATTTGAAGATTCAATTAAACTAATGAATTCAGAGGTAGCTTTTTCAAACCCATCTTTCAATGTAGTAAGAATCATTTTGGGGGAATTAAAGTTATTTAAGTCAAAAACAAGAAAAATTAGAATACATATTAAATAATTGAATAAGTTAAAGGCTTGAACTGAAGTTAATATAAATACTAAAATAACACTAATCGACGTATATTTACTAATATTGAAAATTATGAAATAAGAAAATAAATCACTTCTTTTCTTTTTTACAGACTTTCTAATGAAATAGAAAATTAAGAAGGCAAAAATAAGTCTTATAAGCGCATAAAGAAAACTGTTTACATACATACCCATATTATTTAAACACTGGTTTAGTTTGTAAATCAATTTGTCCAATAAAGATGTCCCATTTAAATTTTTTCATTTTTCTGAGTATTTTATTTTTACCTTTTTTACTGTCCATATATTCAATTATGATAAAAGGTATATTGTATTCTTTTTCTATTTTTTTTATTAATGAAATTTTTGTTTTTAATTCGTTTTTAGCTCTAAATAGATATTTCTTTTGCTCAAAATCATATGCTGTTATAATAGATTCTATACCAATTGAGTTAATTAAACCATGTGTTTCATTTACTAGGTCAAGACCTGCATTTTGCATCAAAAAAATATTCGGATACACTTGCCTCAAGTTTTTTAAAAAAGAAATTAAGTAAGTTCGTAAATGTTTTTGTTTCCCATAATTTCCATAATTATCCACATTATCTAAAAATAGCCCATCAAACCCTTTGGTATTGATTTTATTGTTAATGTCTTCTAAAATTATTTTTTGAAGAGGTTTCTGCTTTATGTCAAGATAATAGCTATTCCAAATATTATTTTTTCCTGGAATAGTATAGGCTTTTCCTTTTTTGTAGAAAGAAGTGTATTTATTTATTTCGCCAATTGATATATAGGATAATACATATTGATTATGTTGCTTTAAAATAGCTACTTCTGCACTATTGTAATAGCTTGCTTCTATAATAACATACGTGTAGTTCATTATTTCATGAACAGGAACTTTTCCATAACATAAAAATACGTTATTACGATTTGCATAGGATTTTAGGAAGAAAAAATAACTAAAAAATAAAATCAAGTATTTATTGTGTAGCATAGTAGTCAATGTTTTTATAAACTTTTATATTTTCTTTAAAACTTACAATAGTTAAAAATACAGAGGCAATAAGCATTCCAAATACACTATCTTCATAAGATAATAATCGACTAAATAAGAGTCCAAAGGCTAAATTTATTGCACAAGACAATGAAAGAATTTGTAAAACTTCTTTCTGTCTTTTCATTGATAATAAGTATGAACAATTGAGCATACCACAACATAAGAATAAATAACCTAGAACTCCAATATTAGCAACTTTTATGTTTATTGTTTTTAAAGATTCGGTGAAAAAATAATTATACCCCCAGTTACCATAAAAAATATATAAAATAATTAGGTAGACAGGAACGGATGAGATAAATATAGTTGAAAGATTCTTAAGATATAATAAGCGAACTTTTTTCTTATATTTTTTTAGGTTATTGAAATTAGTTTTATTTTTTTGATTATTAAGAAGATTAAATATAGAGGTGTTTCCATATTCGAGTATTCCTGCAAGGAAAAGGAAGAAAATAATTGAAATATCCATACCAATTTCATAATCTTTTTCGTAATAAATTGGCATAAAAAAATTCCCAACTTTAGTGCTAGACCAAGCCACAATCCTATCTATGAAAAAAAATAAATTAATTAAAATACCATATTGAAAAGAATGAATATTATTATAAAATATAGCTCCTTTTTGGAATTTAATTTTGCTAGGTTGGCTATGCTTTATTTTTATTTTAAAGTATATTACAAGAAATAACATTACCGTTGATATAGCGATGATAAGACCAATAAAATGTAGTTGATATAAGTTTAGAAATGGGTTATTGATTAAAGGTAAACATATCCCAGTAGCAAGTATTGTTGCTAGCAATATTATTTTACGGTTTTTTACCACATGTAGGGGAGCAAAAACTAAGAAGAGCAAACCAACCCAAAAAGCATAAGCTCCAATAAGAAGTGCTGTTTTAATTGGATAGAAAGGTATAATTAGATTAATACAAAATAATATAAAAATACTTGAAATTATGAAAACACTCCCTTTTTTAAGCAATGAGAATGTCATTTTTTGAACTAATTGATAATCTTTGAGGTAAAAATGCCCGGACACTTGATTACCAATAACTTGTATAAATCCACCACTGATTATCATACCTATTATAATCCCTAAAACAACAACAGTTGATTGAACATGATTGAAGCCAGTGTATATATAAATAGAGAATCCGTAAGTAATAATTGATGTTAGTTGTATGGCAAAAGCAAGGAGGTATGACGTACTCAGAAAATATTGTTTAAAAAACAAATAGGCGCTAAGCGATATTCTTCTGTTTTTTTTTGTAGCTTCATTTTCATCTTCTAATTGTTTCTCATTTTTAATGTCAGTTTCAACATTCAATGTTAGTTCCTGATAAATATATTTTGAGAGTTCCCAAGAGTCATCATACCCAAAATCATTTTGAATATTCTTACTTTTTATTCCTAATGATTCTAGCGTAGCTACAACTACGTCAATAGATACTGGAGATCCGATTTTATTTTTAATTTTTTGCAGTAGTAGACGTTTACTTTCTTCAATATCTTCTATCATTTTTTAATATAAGAGGTTAGCTTTTTTGTAAGTGTTTTTGGTTGGGTTAAACTTTCGTAAGTATCTTCATAAGTTTGAATGATTTTATGAAGTGTAAAGTTTTCTAAAACTCTTTTTCGGGATTCAATCCCCATTTTTTTTCGTATTTCAGGATTGGAGAGCAAATAAAAAACTCGTTCACCTATGTTTTTATAATCTTTAGGATTACAAACAAACCCCGTTTTTTCCGTAATAGCTTCAGCAACTCCCCCAACGTCTGTCCCTACTACAGGAACCCCACAACTCATGGATTCTATTACAGTATATGGAAAGCCTTCTGAAATAGATGTCAAAATAGAAATGTCGCCTTCTAAAAAAGCTTTATTTGGTTGATTATGATGTCCAGCGAGTATGAAGTTTTCTTTTAATTTTAGCTCTTGTATTAAATCCTCACATTCTTGCACATACTCTAAGTCAGCTTTTTTGTCGCCGTATACAATGAATTGTACGTTGGGAATTTTATTTCTTACATAGTCACAGGTTTTAATCATTGTAATTATATCTTTCAATGCAAATATTCTTGCGATAGCAACAACTGTTGGAATATTTTTTAAATGATCAGGTTTTTCTCCTATTGTAAATCTATTTTCATCAACCCCGTTATAAATTACTTTGGATCGATCCTCACTTAAACCGTATCTAAACTCCCATTTTGTGTTGAATTTGTTCACGGAAGTAACAAGATCTGATCTTGTATAGGCGAGCTTACAAATAGATTCGGAGCATTTTATAATTAAGTTTTTCACGAAAAAAGAGAATGATGAACTGCTAATGTTAATCATATTTTCTCTAATAAACACGCCGTGTTCAGTAGACAAAATTTGAGCTTTGTATAGCTTTTTTGCAATTAATGCAGGTAAAATTGGGAGTCCAGCTAATGTAATGTGAACAATATCTACTTTTGGAATAGGAATCGTGAGGGGAAGTAATAGTTTGTTAATATATTGAAATGAAAACGATATATCACTTAAGATTAAGTTAGAAGATTTAAAATTAGATTTTATTATGACTTTTTTAAATTCTTCCCAAACTAATATATTTTTTACAGTAAGTTCATAATCGAATTTTTCAAAATATTCCCATAGTTCATAGATACTTTCTTCAAGTTTTTTTATGTCTCCGTTTTTATCAATTAAATTCGAAATAAAAGTTCTATAAGACTTGAGAAAGTTATATTTTATAATAGACCTATTCGTATTTCTTTTTTTTGAAACTATTTTTTTATACGAAATACCATAGTCTACTATATCATATAAATCGTAGGTAGCCCAAAGTGGTACTTGTATTATTTTTTTTACATTATCATGTATTTCATATTTTGGTTTTTCTTCATAGTGAGCATTCAAAGAATAGATAAGATAATCAACATTTTTTGTTAGATTACATAATGTGTGCGACCAGCTTGAGACCCCGCCATAGTTATATGGATACGTTCCTTCAGTGACAAGAAGGACCCTTTTTTTTTCAATCGGCTCTCTTACTTTTTTTAAATTCATTTTTTTATAATTTAAAATTCAAGAATAAGAGTCGGGGGGTGGCCAAATTTATATAAAAGCTTTTAGTTAGGGATTAAGGGTTTTTACTATATTTTCTTAAGTGTTTTTACTATTTTGTTGTTGTTGTGATTTTTTAGAATTTCGAGAATAAAATGAGTTTAAAAAAAGTGAAAAAGATATTTATATTTAGGAAAAGAAATTTTTTTATAAATGATTTTTAGTCGAAAAGTTCTTGGTCTTGTAGCATCCTTTCTAATAATAATGATGATTGGAAGCTTTTTTTTCTATAAAAAATTAAAGCCAATCTATAATGGTAAATTGAATTTAACGGGGATTTCAGATCTTGTGAAGGTTTATTTTGATGATATAGGTGTGCCTCATATCAATGCGAGTAATAGTATTGATGCCTACATTGCTTTAGGTTATGTTCATGCTCAGGATAGGTTATGGCAAATGGAGTTAACTAGAAGGGTTGCTGCAGGTAGATTAGCTGAAATTTTTGGAAAAGATTTTGTTTCAGTTGATAAATTTTTTTTAGGAATTGGAATTGAAGAAAGAATTGCACAAAATATTGAAAGGGTTAATCAAAATAGTTTATCTTTTAAAATGGCGATGGCTTATTTGAACGGGGTGAATCAATTTATAGAAAAAGGTCCTAAGCCTATAGAGTTTTATATGTTGGGCATTGATAAGGAAAAATATACACTTAAGGATATTTACAATGTTTTCGCATACATGGCATTTAGCTTTGCCTTGGCTCATAAAACAGATCCTATGCTAACGGCAATTAAAGAGAAGCTTGGGAAAAACTATTTGAAAGAATTGGTAGAAGCAGATTATTCTAACTTAACCTCCATAGAAAATTACAGTTGTGCCGAATCAAGTATTAAAATATCAAAAGCAATAAATACAATAATAGACAGATTACCAGTAGCTTCATTTATAGGGAGTAATTCATGGGTTATAGGTAAAGAAAAAACTAAATCAGGAAAAGTTCTTTTTGCGAACGATCCACATATCGCATATTCTCAACCTTCAGTTTGGTACCAATCCCATATAAAAACTCCAGATTATGAAATGTATGGGTATAATCTCGCGCTAACTCCTTTTCCGCTTCTCGGACATAATAGAAATTACGCTTATGGTGTAACTATGTTTCAAAATGATGACATTGACTTTTATGTTGAGGAAAATATAGAAAATGATGATATGTGTTATAAAACAAAGAACGGGATAGAAAAATATAAATTAATTAATAAGAGTATAAAAGTTAAAGGAGGTCAAACCATAAATTATCAAGTAAAATTTAGTCAACATGGTCCAATTATAAATAATCTTATAGATCATATTAAAGGTCCTCGTCCTATTTCTATGCAATGGATATACACAAAATTAGATAATGATTTACTTGAAGCAGCTTATCAGTTATCACATTCTAATTCAATTTCCCAATTTAAAAAAGGGGCAGCATTGTTACATTCGCCAGGATTGAATCTTATGTATGGTGATGTAAAGGATAATATAGCTTGGTTTGGAGCAGGAAAGCTTTATAAATATAGAGAGGGGCTTTATAGAAAAGTATTTTTAAACGGATTATCTGGGAAAGATGAAATTATAGAATTTTTAGAGTTCGATAAGAATCCACAAGCAATTAACCCTGAATGGGGATATGTTTATTCTGCAAATAATCAGCCAGATTCTATAGCAGGTATTTTATATCCAGGGTATTACTTGCCAGAAGATAGAGCCAAAAGAATAGTAGATTTATTGAAAGATAAAAGTGGTTTTACCAAAGAAGATATGATCAAGATGATCTGTGATATTAGATCCGTTACGGCGCCTGATATTATTGATAAAATGTTTAGTTGTATTAGTAGCCAAGATTTATCGGAGAAAGAGCTAAAAGTGTTACATTTACTAAAAGCATGGAATGGGGATTTTGGAAAAAATAATATTGAGCCTGTTATTTACAATAGAGTTAGGTATGAGTTTATGAAAAATACATTTAAAGATGAGATGAAGGATGTTTTTTATCAATTTATGAATACACCATTTGAGGAGAAGGTTTTAGCTAATCAAGTTAAAAAAGAGGAGTCTATTTGGTGGGATGATCTAAATACTAAAAATAAAAAAGAGACTAAAAAAGATATTGTCTTGATATCTTTTAAAAAAGGGGTTGAGTTTCTTGAAAATCAATTGGGAAAGAATATTGAAGAATGGAAATGGAAAAGAGTAGCTTCGGTTGAACATGAACATGTAATAGGAAAACTAGGAGGTATTTTTAGGAAGATATTTAATGTAGGGCCCTACCAGCCAAATGGAGGTGATCAAGTCATAAATAATAAAATATACAATATAGATAGTACAGGATATTATAAGGTTTATGCAGGTCCATCAACAAGAAGGATAATTGATTTTTCGAATATAGAAAATAGTATATCAATAATCCCTACCGGGCAATCAGGGAATATATTTAGTCCTTATTATAGAGATCAAAAAGAAAAATACCACAATGGATTATTTGTAAAAATGAAATTGAATCAAACAGAAATTGAAAATTCGAAAAATATTCTTGTTTTTCTGCCTGACTAAGCCTAAAATATAAAATTGATTGTGTCTACAATATTTTCGTTTTTGTATCAGAGATATTTATCCAAATTTCATTAAGGTTTTTAGTTGCTTTAATTTACCTTTGTATGGAGCATATCTAGTTTGTATATCTAGCCAGTTAGCTCTAAATACTATGCCTTTTTGGTGTGTAAATGTATTGAAAGATCTTTTTCCGTGGTAGCTTCCCATTCCACTTTTACCAACTCCACCAAAAGGAAGTCTGTGATTTACAAAATGAACTGTAGTGTCGTTAATTGTTCCTCCGCCAAAAGAGTATTTAGATATCATTTGATTTACAAAACTTTTCTTTTTGGAAAATACATAAAAAGCAAGTGGTTTATCATTTTGCGATACGATTTTGTCAATTTTACTGATGCTAGAATAGGAGATTATTGGAAGGATTGGTCCGAAAATTTCTTCTTGCATAACCTTACTATTTAATTCAGGTTCATCAATAAGGGTTGGTGATATATAAAGATCTTTCTCATTAATTTGACCTCCTAAGATAATTTTATGCTCCATCATCTTGCGTAACCTGTTAAAATTAAAAGAGTTAATAATTCTAGGAAAATCTTGAGAAAGTTCTGGATTTTCTCCGTAGGCTTCCCGTAACTCTTGTTGAAAATAAGTAATAAATTTTTCTTTAACAGAAGTATGGATTAATATATAATCCGGAGATATACAGGTTTGACCACAATTTATAAACTTACCCCACAAAATTCTTTTAGCTGCGAGTTTTAAATTTGCTGACTCATCAATTATACAAGGGCTCTTACCACCAAGTTCTAAAGTTATGGGAGTAAGGTGTTCTGCTGCAGCTTTTGCTACTATCTTACCGATTGAAGTGCTTCCTGTAAAAAAAATATAGTCCCAGCGAATTTTTAATAATTTTTCTGATACAGAGGCATCTCCTTCAATAACACTAACATGTTCTGGAGAGAATACATTTTCAATAATTTTTCGAATAATACTACTCGTATTAGAAGTATGTTCTGAAGGTTTAAGAAGTACTGTGTTTCCGGCAGCAATAGCTCCAATAAGAGGTGCGAAGGCCAATTGAAAAGGATAGTTCCAAGGAGATATTATAAGTGTGTTTCCATAGGGTTCTTTATAAATTTTAGCAATGGATGGAAAGTTTAAAAGAGAGGGAAGTGTTTTTTGAGGCTTACTCCATTTTTTTATATTTCGAAGTGTTAGATTTAGTTCTGCAATGATGACTGATGTTTCTGTCATAACAGTTTCGTATTCTGACTTCCCAAAGTCACTATTGATGGCATTAATTATTTCTTTTTCTTTTTCTTTAATTTCATGAAGGAGCTTTTTTAGTGAATTTTTTCTGAAAGAGACATCTTTCGTTTTGTGTGATAGAAAAAAGCTTTTTTGTTTTTGTACTATTTTATTAATATTCATTATTTTTTTGTAGTGCTTGAAGTTTTTTATTCATTAGTTTAAACCATAGAGGAGGAAATAGAGCTAGAATCATCATTCCAGGATAACCTGTTGGCATTTGTGGACTCTCAACTAATGATTTAAGTAGTTGATAATGTTTGCTTCCATTGTAGTGATGATCTGAATGTCTAGACAGGTTAAATAAAATGTATTTACTTATTACATGATCAGAGTTCCATGAATGGATTCTTTTTACTCGTTCATATCGCCCACTTTTGTTTTGTTTTCTTAATAACCCGTAATGTTCTATATAATTAACAGTTTCTAATAGTAAAATGCCAATGATTGCAGCTAAGATAAAAGCAAATAATGATTTAATACTCAAAAAGTAAAAAATTTGAAAAATTAGTGCTAGTGAAGCAATGGTGTATATCACCATTCTGTTCTGATAGTGATACCAAGGTTTGTTATTTAGGAGAAGTTTCTTGTTTTCTAATATCCACGCTTGATAATAACTTTGGAAATGGGAACGTATCCAGAATATGTAAACATTCTCATTTCGTCTGGCGGTTGCTGCATCTTTCTTAGTAGCAACATTAAAATGATGTCCTGCGTTGTGATAAGGTAGAAAATGCATGTTGAGGGAGCTAAGTAATAGAACTTCTCCAATCAATATATCCATTCTATTATTTCTGTGCCCCAGTTCGTGCCCGACATTAATACCAATAACGCCACACATCATTCCCATGGAGGTTATTTTACCAATAAAATCTATTAGCGGTATGTTTTGATGATGTACAAAAATTAAAAACCATAAAAGGAAAAATAGGTGTAGTGTAGCAGCTAAGTAAAGAATGTGAGTATAAAATTTATTGTTTTTTTCAACTTCTTCTTCTTCCTCATTAAAATTGTTGTTTTTTGGTTTAAAAAATAGTTCTAGTAACGGAACTATAATGAAAAATGTGATCACTGGTAAGAATGTCAACCATCCATTTTGAATGAAAGAAATTGACACGGTTATAGGCAGTGTTAAGAAAAGAAGATATTTAATAGCACGCATCCATAATATTTTCTTAAATATACGAAATTACGGATATTCTTCCCAAATAGTTTCCTTAGGAGTAGGAGCTACTATTTTTATAAGTTCTTTACTTACAGGGTGTGTGAACTCTATTTTCCGAGCATGTAAAGAAATGCCACCATTCTTATTACTCCGTTTATCACCATATTTTAAATCTCCTTTAATAGGGTGTTTTATATTAGATAATTGAACTCTTATTTGATGATGTCTGCCTGTCTCTAGATTGACTTCAAGTAAAGAATAATTCTGTAGTTTTTTTAATAGCTTATAGTGTAATATTGCCTGTTTACTACCGTTTATTTCTTTTTCGTACACAAAAGATTTGTTGAGTTGTGGTTTTTTTTTGATGAAATTGGTTAATGAGTTCTTGTGTTTTTTTGGATGTCCTTTTACAATGGCCCAGTAGGTTTTTATTATTTTCTTATCCCTGAACATTTTATTAATACGTTCAAGAGCCTTTGATGTTTTTGCATAAATGACAATACCTGAAGTGGGTCTGTCTAAACGATGAGCAGTTCCTAAAAAGACATTGCCAGGTTTATTGTATTTTTCTTTCAGAAATTGTTTAACAATTTCATTAAGCGGAGTGTCTCCTGTTTTGTCGCCCTGGGTAATGTCTCCACAACGCTTATTGATGATTATGATATGGTTGTCTTCAAATAAAATTTGAAGTGAATCTTTTGTGGTTCGCATTTTCATTATTTGAAATTAGGACCAACATCTTCGTTAACTTTTTCTATGAATTTCAAAAATTCTTCCTTGCCTTGTTTGTTAGTTGATGATGTGACGAAAGACATTGGTAATTCCTCCCAATATTTTAATAGTTCTTTTTTGTAAGAGGTTATTTGTTTTCCTAATTTGGAACTACTTAATTTATCTGCTTTGGTAAAAATAATGCAGAATGGAATTTGATTTTCTCCCAAGAATTGCATAAAATCGATATCAATTTTCTGAGGATTATGTCTGGAGTCTACAAGAATAAAAGCGCAAACTAATTGTTCTCTTTCTTTAAAATAATATTCAATAAACCCTTGAAATTTGGCTCTTTTCTTTTTAGATACTTGTGCATAACCATATCCAGGAAGATCTACTAAAAACCATTCATTGTTTATTTTAAAATGGTTTATTAGCTGTGTTTTACCTGGTTTACCTGATGTTTTGGCTAAATCTTTCCGTTCCATAAGCATATTGATTAACGAAGATTTTCCAACATTTGAGCGCCCTATGAAAGCATATTCAGGAATTCTCTCTTTTGGACAGTTAATCACATTAGTATTGCTTACTACAAACTCTGCAGATTTTATTTTCATTAAGGTAAATTTAAGTTTAATATTTATTTTATCTAAATACCAAATATTTATTTTTCTTGATGCATAACATTTTTATTTGATCCAAAGAGAGTTATTTAAATGTTACGTTTTGAAAGCCATTCCTCAAGTATGGTATTGAATTTTTCGGGTATTTCCATCATTGCGGCATGACCACATTTATCAATCCAGTATAAGTCAGAGTTTGGTAATAATTTGTGAAAATCTTCAGCAACTTCAGGTGGGGTTACTGTATCTTGTCGACCCCAAATAAGGCAAGTTGGATGATTCATCTTTGGTAAATCTTTTGCCATATTATGTCTTACAGCACTTTTTGCAATTGCAAGAGTTCGTATTAAAGAATTTCGATTATTAATAACATCATAAACTTGGTCAACCAATTCATCCGTAGCAATTTCAGGATTGTAAAAAACAGCACGTGTTTTAGTTCTTACAAATTCTTTATCACCTCTTCGTGGGTAATTGCTTCCCATTGAGTTTTCGTATAGTCCTGAGCTTCCTGTCAAAACTAGAGCTGAAACATTCCGTGGGTGAAGTTTTGTATAGTATAAAGCAACATGACCACCTAAAGAATTACCAAGTAAGATAAAGTCTTTTAGTTCTTTGAAATTAATGAATTCATGTAAATATTTAGCTAAATTCTTTACATTGGTTTTAATCAGAGGCAGTGTGTATAATGGGAGTTCTAGGATGAAAACTTGATATCCTTTTTCTGAGAAATATTTAAAAGTTGTGTCAAAATTACTCAATGCCCCCATGAGTCCATGTAGAACGATAATAGGTTTTCCTTCTCCTGCTTCTGCGAAAGTAAATTTATCTTCCTTCTTTAAAAATTCAGTCATAAAAAGTTTGATTTGACTTATCGACAAATGTAGTTTTTTTTTGGCAATTTTTCACTTTTATTATTGATAGTAATGCGTTGTTTCACTTTTTTTAGAAGAGTTTTTTTTGTTTTTTGTCTGTAAAAACTAAAATATTTCCTAAAAATGGATATGTTTTTAATAAAGATTTAGTTTCCTGATTGGTTGTTAATTTGTTTTATTTTCCTTTTGATGGAATTTTAAATTATGTTTTATTAAGTTAATATGAATAAGTGATTTTTGTTAACGAACTATTAGTAGTTTGTGCTTATGTAAGAGACTGGTGTGTTGACTTGTTTCGTTTTGGGTGTTTTAAAAAGTATTTATTCTTTGCTAGTCAGTGTTTTAAGTAGAGTGTTGAAACTTATCAACAAAGTGGTTTAAAGTGGGGTAAAGTGGTATTTTTTTTATATTTTTGATCCAAACTATTGGTTTGTTAAATGGAAAGTCTGGTCGGAACATATGAGTGTAAGATGGATGCAAAAGGTAGGTTGGTGATGCCTACGGCTTTGAAAAAGCAATTGTCTTCGGTGTTGCAAGATGGATTTGTTGTGAAGCGATCTGTTTTTCAGTCCTGTTTAGAGGTTTACCCTATGCGTGAGTGGGATCTGATGATGACAAAAATAAATAAATTGAATCGTTTTGTTAAGAAAAACAACGACTTTATTCGTCGTTTTACAGCTGGGGTTAAAGTTGTAGAAATGGATGGGGTTGGTAGGTTTTTGATCGCTAAAGATTTGTGTCGTTTTGCAGGTTTGAAAAAGGAATTGGTGTTGTCTTCAGCTGTCAACATAATAGAAATTTGGGATAAAGAGAAGTACGAAAAAATAATAGATGATTCTGTTGTGGATTTTGCTGATTTAGCAGAAGAAGTGATGGGTAATATAGATTTAGATGAATTATCATAATTCAGTGTTATTGAAAGAAAGTGTAGACGCTCTGGATGTAAAACCAGAGGGTGTTTATGTTGATGTGACTTTTGGTGGAGGAGGGCATTCTCGTGAAATTTTGAGTCGTTTGGGTGAAAAAGGGAGATTGTTTGCTTTTGATCAAGATCCTGATGCTCATAGGAATCTGATAGATGATAGTCGATTTGTTCTGATTGGAGAAAATTTTAAGTTTATTACAAGGTTTCTGCGTTTTTACGGTGTTGGTAAAGTTGATGGTGTTTTAGCGGATTTGGGGGTTTCTTCCCATCAATTTGATGCTGCAGATAGAGGGTTTTCAACCCGTTTTGATGCAGATTTAGATATGAGAATGGATCAGAAGTCTGAGCTTTCTGCAAAAAAAATAATAAATAGGTACGAGGAAAAAGATTTGGCTGATGTTTTATTTATGTACGGGGAGCTTCGAAATGCAAGAGCCTTGGCTAAACGAATTGTGCAGGAAAGGGCTGAAGGTGAAATTAAAACAAGTTTTCAATTAAAACAAGTTTTGAGAAGTTTTTTACCTAAGGCAAAGGAGTATAAAATACTTGCTCAGGTTTTTCAGGCTATAAGAATTGAGGTTAATCAAGAGCTAGAGGTGTTAAAGGATTTTTTAAGTCAGGTTCCAGGTTTGCTTAATGAAAACGGGCGATTGAGTGTGATTTCATACCATTCGCTTGAAGATCGATTAGTTAAACGATTTATAAGGACAGGAATGTTTAATGGGGAATTGGAAAAGGATGTTTTTGGGAATACGAATGAGCCTTTAAAAAGGGTAGGAAAATTAATTATTCCCTCTAAAGAAGAGGTCAAAGAAAATAATAGAGCAAGAAGTGCAAAGTTAAGGATAGCAGAGCTGAAATAAATTGAATTTAATAGTGAGAGCAAATATTTATGATGTTTTAAGAGGAGGTTTTCTGACTGATGATAGTTCTGTGCGAAACTGGAAGATGTTATTTTTTATAGTTGGATTGCTTTTAGTAATGATTTCAGTAGCTCATAGCGCAGATGCTAAGGTGGTGGAGATCTCAGAACTAAATAAAGAAAAAAGAAGGTTGAGAGCAGAGTATGTTGATACAAGTGCCATATTAATGCGGATGAAGTTAGAAAGTAGTATAAGAACCAAGTTGAAAGGGAAGGGTTTAGCACCAGCTAAAAAGCCTCCTAAAAAGATTAAAGTAACAATTAAACAACAATAAGGATGGTGATAAAAAAAGGCATATTAAATAAACTTTATGTAATTGTTATTTTGATGGCTCTTTTTTTTGTAGTTGTTGTTTTTAGGATTTTTGAGTTACAATTCTTGGATGGAGATAAGTACCGGAAATTATCGCTAGCTAAAACACATAGAAACGATACTATTTTTGCTAACAGAGGGAATGTTTATGCGTCTGATGGGAATTTATTGGCTACTTCAATGTCAAAATTTACTATTAGAATGGATGTTATGTCTGTTAAATCAAGAGTGTTTGAGAAAAATATAAAGTCACTGTCAGATTCATTATCTAGTTTAATGGGTAAAAGACCAAGTTTTTATCAGAAAAAATTGCGAGATGCTAGAAAGCGTAAAAATCGCTATTTGCTTATAGCTAGAAGTATAGGTTATAATGACTATGCTAGGATGAAACAGTTCCCAATATTTGAACTAGGTGTTTATAGGGGAGGTTTTATTGCTGAGCAACAGACAGTTAGGGTGCGTCCAATTGGGAAGATTGCAGAGAGAACAATCGGTTATGATGATTACAGAGGAGGAGCAGGGATTGAAGGGGCATTTGCGGATTATATGAAAGGTGAAAATGGGTGGAGATTAAAACAGAAAATAGCAAAAGGACAATGGAAACCCATCAATGATGTTAATGAAAAAGAGCCAATTGATGGGCATGATGTCATTACAACAATCGATGTCAATATCCAAGATATAGTTCATCATGCTTTGTTAAGGCAGATGCAAGATTTTGAGGCTGAACATGGATGTGCAGTGGTAATGGAGGTGAGTACAGGAAAGATAAAAGCAATTGCAAATTTGGGTAGAACATCTAAAGGTAAGTATTATGAAAAAAGGAATTATGCTGTTTGGGAAAGTCATGAGCCTGGTTCTACATTTAAGTTGGCTAGTTTAATGGCAGTACTTGAAGATAAACTAATTGATACTTCTGCTGTTGTTGATTGTGGTAAAGGTAAAATATTTATCAATGACAGAAAAGTAGAAGATAGCAAGGTGGGAGGATATGGTAGGATTTCTTTGTCAAGAGTTTTTGAAGTGTCATCAAATGTAGGTATTGTTAAAACGATTCAAAAGTATTACGATAGGAAACCTGAGAAATTTGTGAATAGAATTAAATCCTTCGGCTTGGATAAGCAAACTGGAATAAAAATAAAAGGCGAAGGAAAACCTTTTATCAGAACTCCGGATAAAAATTGGAGACCGATCACTCTTGAATGGATGGCTTGGGGTTATGGGGTTTCATTAACCCCTCTCCAAATACTTAGCTTTTATAATGCTGTTGCAAACAATGGAAAGTTAGTGAAACCTTATTTTGTTAAAGAGTTAAGAGTAGCAAATAGAATAGATAAGCGTTTTGGAACAGAGGTGGTTAAGGATAAAATAGCTTCTCAAGAAACATTAGATAAAGTTCGAAAAATTATGGAGAATACTGTGAAAAAAGGAACAGCAAGTAATATTTATTCTTCTAATTTTTCAATGGCAGGAAAAACAGGTACTGCAAAAAAGTTTATTCCTAGGCATAAAGATTCAAATGGGAAAATCACTGGAGGGTATTATTCTAGTTCGAAGTATGTTGCTTCGTTTGCAGGTTTTTTTCCAGCAGATAACCCAAAATATTCATGTATAGTGGTAATTCACGAGCCAAAAAAAGAAAAAGGATATTATGGAGCCAAGGTTGCGGCACCAGTTTTCAAAGAAATAGCTCAGAAAATATATACAACAACTCCTATTCAAAATCAGTCAGTAACAGATGTTATTTCTTATGCAAAAGTTGATAAGGATTATGAAGCGTATTATACCAAACTCAAGAAGTACAAAACTATAATGCCTCGGGTTCTGGGGATGAGTGGTATGGATGCGATTTCTTTACTTGAGAATATGGGATTAAAGGTTAAATTCACAGGAATTGGGAAGGTGTTATATCAGTCAATTGAACATGGGAAAAAAGTATTAAAAGGTTCAACGGTTTATCTAAGATTATCGTAGTGAAAAAATTAGAAAGTATATTAAATAAAGTTTCGATTAAAACCATCTATGGCTCTGTTGATGTTATGATTAATGGTATTTATTTCGATAGTCGAAATGTTAAGGAGGGGAGCTTATTTTTAGCTCAGAAAGGAGTGAACGTAGATGGTCATCATTTTATAGATAAAGCATTAATAAAAGGAGCATCAGTTATTGTTTGTGAAATTTTACCCGAGATCTTTAAAGAAAAAGTTGTTTATGTTGAGGTAGAAGATTCAAGTAGTGCTTTAGCTACTATTTCGGCAAACTTTTTTGATAATCCTTCTGAGAAACTAAAATTAATAGGAGTTACAGGAACTAATGGGAAAACAACAATAACTACTTTATTATATCAATTATTGAAAAGCTCAGGAGCTAAAGTAGGTTTACTTTCCACAGTAAAAATATTAGTTGATGATAAAGAATACAAAGCTACTCATACAACACCAGATTCTGTTTCTATTAATAAGTATTTGTCAGAAATGGTAGCTTGCGGAGTAAAATATTGTTTTATGGAGGTAAGCTCTCACGGAATTCATCAGAAAAGAGCAGAATCCCTACACTTTGAAGGGGGTGTTTTTACGAACCTTACACATGATCATTTGGATTATCATGAAAATTTTGCAGCGTATAGAGATGTTAAGAAATCTTTTTTTGATAATCTACCTAATACATCATTTGCACTAACTAATCTTGATGATAAAAATGGTCAAATAATGCTACAAAATACAAAAGCTAAGAAGTTTGGGTATACACTTAAAACTGTAGGGCATTTTAAAGGGAAAATCATAGAGAAAAGCTTTGCTGGTAGTTTGCTGGTTTTTAATGGGGTCCAGGTGTGGACTAAATTGATAGGTGAGTTTAATGCATATAATCTACTCGCAATATATGGCGTTGCTGAGTTATTAGGTTTAGAAAAGTTAGAATCATTACGTCTACTAAGTCAACTAGAAAGTGTCGATGGACGTTTTCAATATGTAGTTTCTGAAGATAAGGTTACAGCAGTTGTAGATTATGCCCACACACCTGACGCTTTGAAGAATGTACTTCAAACAATCAACGATCTCAGGATGAATAAAGAAAGTATTATTACGGTGGTTGGTTGCGGTGGAGATAGGGATAAGAGTAAGAGGTCTCAAATGGCAAGTATCGCCTCTTATTTAAGTTCACAGGTAATTTTGACTTCTGACAATCCACGTACAGAAGATCCACAGAGTATTATTAACGATATGGAAGAGGGAGTTGCTCCAGAAAACCAAATAAAAATATTGTCTATTCTAGATAGAAAGCAGGCAATAAAAACGGCCTGTAAACTATCTGCTTCAGGAGATGTTATTCTGATTGCAGGAAAAGGACACGAAAAATATCAAGAAGTAAAAGGAAAGAAAATTCCTTTTAATGATTTAGAAGAAGTAGTAAACTGCTTTAACCAGCAAAAAACATAAAAAAGATGCTGTATTATATTTTTGAATATCTAGAGAGTGAGTTTAATTTGACCGGAGCGAGTGTGTTTCAGTTTATAACTTTTAGGTCTGCTTCAGCATTTATACTATCTCTGCTTATAACCATGATTTTTGGGAAAAAAATAATCAATTATTTAAGAAAACAACAGGTTGGTGAAACTGTAAGAGATTTAGGTTTAGAAGGACAGACTCAAAAATCTGGTACTCCAACTATGGGGGGGGTTATAATAATTTTAGGTACTTTGATTCCGGTGTTACTGCTTACAAAGCTGGATAATATTTATATTATAATCTTATTAATTACAACTTTATGGATGGGAGCTATTGGTTTTACGGATGATTATATTAAAGTTTTTAAAAAAGATAAACAAGGCTTAAAAGGTAAATTTAAGGTTTTAGGTCAGGTTGGTTTAGGTCTGATTGTTGGCTCAATGCTTTATTTTCATCCTGATGTCACAATAAAAGAACAGTTGTCTACCGATTCCCAAGTTGTTGATAAAAATGGAAAAAAGATTGTTTTTGGAGAAGCACATAAATCTACTAAGACAACAGTCCCCTTTTTGAAACAAAATGAACTCGATTATGCCAAAGTTTTATTTTTTTTAGGAAAAGACTATAGAAGTTATGGTTGGATCATTTTTATTTTTGTTACTGTCTTCTTGGTTACTGCAATTTCAAATGGAGCTAACCTAACTGATGGTATTGATGGATTGGCAGCTGGTTCCTCAGCAATTATGGTTGTCGCTTTAGCAATTTTCGCTTGGGTGTCGGGGAATATTATTTTTGCTGATTATTTAGATGTAATGTACATACCAAAATCTGGTGAAATTACTGTGTTTATTTTTGCTTTTGCAGGTGCTTTAATTGGCTTCTTATGGTATAATACCTTTCCTGCTCAGGTATTCATGGGAGATACAGGTAGCTTGACAATAGGAGGAATTATTGCAGTTATCGCGATAGCAATTCGAAAAGAATTATTATTACCAATACTTGCAGGGATTTTTGTTATTGAAAATTTATCTGTTATGATTCAGGTTTCTTATTTTAAGTATACTAAGAAGAAGTTTGGAGAAGGACGAAGAGTTTTTAAAATGTCTCCATTGCATCATCACTATCAAAAATTAGGGTATCACGAAAGTAAAATTGTCACTAGATTCTGGATTGTAGGTATCTTATTGGCTGTATTAACCATTGTTACTTTAAAATTGAGATAGCAAATGAAGAAGAGACTAGTGATACTTGGCGCAGGAGAGAGTGGTGTAGGAACGGCTATTTTAGGAAAAAGTAAAAATTATGATGTTTTTGTATCTGAAAAAGGTTTAGTTAAAGAGCATTATAAAAATATTTTAATACAAAATAATATAGCCTTTGAAGAGGGGAAACATAGTGAAGAGCTTATTTTCAAAGCGGATATAGTGATGAAAAGTCCAGGTATTCCAGAACAAGTAGCTTTGGTTGAGCGGTTAGTTAAAAAAGGTGTGCCAATAGTTTCAGAAATAGAGTTCGCTGCAAAGTATACTACTTCAAAAGTTATTGGTGTTACAGGATCAAATGGTAAAACAACAACGACGATGTTAATATATCATTTATTAAAAAAGATGGGGCTTAATGTTGGTGTTGCAGGAAATATTGGAGATAGTTTCGCAAAGCAAATAGCCGAAAAATCTCATGACATTTACGTATTGGAATTAAGTAGTTTTCAGTTAGATGGTATACATGATTTTAGTTCAGATATTGCTGTTTTGACCAATATAACACCTGATCATTTGGATAGGTACAACCATAGTTTTGACAATTATATAGAGTCTAAATTTAGAATAACTAAAAATCAAAAAGAAAATGATTTTTTAATTTATAATAAAGATGATAAAGTAATTGTTGAGTGGTTGAATAAAAATAAAACTAAAGCAAAATTAGTACCCTTCTCAATAAAAGAGGAGTTAGCATATGGTGCTTTTTTAAGAGATCAAAATATTATAATAAAATTTAATTCGGAAGAAGTATTAATGAATGTTTCAAATTTAAAATTACAGGGAAAACATAACACAAAGAACGCTATGGCTTCAGCAATGGCAGCTCGCCTATTAAAAGCAAGAAAATCAATAATAGCTGAAAGCTTATGTGATTTTGAGGGGGTTGAACATCGTTTGGAAAATGTGCTTAAAATAAATGGAGTACAATATGTAAATGATAGTAAGGCGACTAATGTAAATGCTGCATACTACGCATTAGAGTGTATGGATACTCCTACGGTCTGGATTGTAGGAGGTGTTGATAAAGGAAATGATTACACAGATTTATTGCCTTTAGTTAGAGAAAAAGTGAAGGCAATTATTTGTTTAGGGCTGGATAACTCAAAAATAGTTGAAATATTTCAAAATGTAGTTGATATAATGGTTGAAACTGCGGGTGCTGAAGAGGCTGTAAAGGTTGCTCATAAGATTGCTGAAAAAGGAGATACAGTACTTTTGTCGCCAGCATGTGCGAGTTTTGATTTATTTAGTAGCTATGAAGATCGTGGAGATAAATTTAAGGAAGCTGTTGCAGGATTGTAAAAAGTAAAGATATGAAACCCTTATTTCGACATATTCAAGGAGATAGATCCATCTGGGCTATTGTACTTGTTTTGGCCGTATTTTCATTTATGCCGGTATATAGCGCTAGTACAAATTTAGTTTATGTTGTAGGTAATGGGTCTACTTTAGGACATTTAATAAAGCATATCGTTTTGTTAATTTCTGGATTTGCTATTATTTATGGGGTTCATAAAATACCCTATAGGTATTTTAGCGGAGGGTCGGTTCTTATGTTGCCTATTGTTGTTTTACTCTTAATTTTTACAATGTCACAAGGTACGGTTATAGGAGGGGCAAATGCAAGTCGTTGGATTCGAATACCTTTTGTTGGAATTGGCTTTCAAACTTCTACTCTTGCTGGCTTGGTTATAATGGTATATGTAGCAAGGTACTTGGCAAAAAATAAAGAGAAGCCTATTGAGTTTAAAGAAAGTTTGTTGCAAATGTGGTTCCCAGTTGGGTTGGTTTTGATTTTAGTATTACCAGCTAACTTTTCAACAACGGCGATTTTCTTTACAATGATACTTTTATTGTCTTTTGTTGGAGGCTATCCTTTGAAGTATATAGGTTATATACTTGGAATTGGTTTGTTCTCGTTATTGTTTTTTATTTTAGTAGCTAAAGCGTTTCCAGATGCAATGCCTAATCGTATTCATACTTGGCAAAGTAGATTAGAAAGTTTTTCGAGTTCAGACGGGGCAGAGAACTATCAAGTTGAAAAGGCAAAAATAGCTATTGCAACAGGCGGGACTTTTGGAAAGGGACCAGGCAAAAGTGTTCAGAAGAATTTTTTACCTCAATCATCCTCAGATTTTATCTATGCAATCATTATTGAGGAGTATGGTTTGATAGGAGCTTTACTAGCGATATTTATTTATTTTTTATTGCTTTTTAGAATATTAATTACTGCAAAAAAAGCGAATACAATTTTTGGAACATTACTTGTAATTGGTGTTGGTATACCAATTGTTTTTCAGGCACTGATTAACATGGCGGTAGCAGTAAATATTTTGCCTGTAACGGGGCAAACCTTGCCATTAATTAGTAGTGGGGGAACATCTATTTGGATGACATGTTTCGGTTTGGGCATGATTTTGAGTGTAAGCGCGTCTAAAAACGAAACAGAAGAAACTATTTTAGATGATAATCCTTTAGATATTTTACATGAAACTATTTAAAGGTAAAATAAAGCCAATTAGATTTGACATGAAGAAATCACTAAATATATTAATCAGTGGAGGAGGCACAGGAGGCCATATTTACCCTGCTATTGCTATCGCAAATGAAATAAGGCTACGCTATCCAGAAGCAAATATTTTATTTGTTGGAGCAGAAAACAAGATGGAGATGATCAAAGTACCACAGGCAGGCTATAAAATCAAGGGATTGTGGATTTCAGGAATTCAACGAAGGCTATCGTTGGCTAACTTAACGTTTCCATTTAAATTATTAAGGAGTCTTTGGGATGCAAACAAAATAATTAACCGATTTAAACCTGATATAGCAGTAGGTACGGGAGGCTTTGCAAGTGGTCCGGCTTTGATTATGGCTAATAAAAAAGGCATCCCTATCTTAGTACAGGAACAAAATTCTTATCCAGGTATTACGAATAAGTTACTAGCGAAGAAAGCAGAAAAAATATGTGTGGCGTATGATAATTTAGAACGGTTTTTTCCAATTGAAAACATTGTTAAAACTGGAAATCCAGTCAGACAAGATTTACTTTTTATTCATGTTAAAACTGAGGAGGGAAAGAAGTTTTTTAGTATTGATTCTAAAAAGAAAACAATACTTGTTTTAGGTGGGAGCTTAGGTGCGTTGAAAATGAATCAATTGGTTGAAAGCCATCTCGATTTTTTTAAAAGTCATAATGTACAGCTTATATGGCAGTGTGGAAAATTATATTTTGATGATTTTAAAAAATATAATGATAAAGAAAATGTTCAAGTATTTCAATTTCTAGATAGGATGGATTTGGCATACGCAGCAACCGATTTTATTATTTCCAGAGCAGGGGCTAGCTCTGTTTCTGAGTTATGTATTGTAGGAAAGCCTGTTATTTTTATTCCTTCTCCAAATGTTGCTGAGGATCATCAAACTAAAAATGCAAAGGCTATTTCTGATAAACATGGAGCTATATTGTTGAGGGAAAATGACCTTAAAACATTTCCAATAATTTTAGAAACTTTACTTAAAGATGTAGGTAAACAAGAGAGTTTAAGTGATAATATAAAAACGCTAGCACTCCCAAATGCTACTAATGATATCGTTAATGAAATAGAAAAAATTATTCAAAATTAAGGAGTATATGGAGTTAAAGCAGGTAGATAATATATACTTTATTGGGATTGGAGGGATTGGAATGAGTGCTATTGCCCGTTATTTTTTTGTTATGGGTAAAAATGTTGCAGGATATGATAGGTCGAGTTCTCCAATTACCGATTCCTTGAAGGAGCTTGGAGTAAGTATTCATTATGAGGATGAAGTAAAAAACATAGATCTACACTTTTTAAATAAAAAGGAAACTATGGTTGTTTATACACCAGCAATTTCCTCAGATCATCAACAACTAACTTATTTTAGAGCTAATAATTATATTGTTTTAAAAAGATCCGAAATTCTTGGAGAAATTACAAAAAATACATTTTGTTTTGGGGTTGCAGGAACACATGGAAAAACCACTACATCTGCAATTTTAGGGCACATAATGCAGCCCTTAAAGGCAACTTCTTTTTTAGGGGGTATTTTAGAGAACTACGATTCGAATTTGATTTTAGGGGAAGACTTGATTTCTGTAGTAGAGGCAGACGAATTTGATCGTTCATTTCTAGAGCTTCGCCCCAATATCGCTTGTATTACTTCAATGGATTTAGATCATTTAGATATATACGATAAGCCTGGCGCTTTGCATGAGTCCTTTAGAGAATTTGCAGGAAAAGTCTCGGATGCTTTAATTGTGGCTGAAGATTTACCAATTAAAGGTTTAACTTATGGTTTTGGAAATTCTGTGGCTTATCAAGCTTTAAATATAAAAGTAAGTGAAGGTGGTTACTTATTTGATATAAAAACACCTGGTACGATAGTTAAAGATATAAAGTTTCATTCAGCAGGAAGACACAATTTGATGAATGCATTGGCTGCTTTTACGATGGCAGATGTTTATGGTGTATCTTTTGAGATGATTAAAGATCAGTTGTTTAGTTTTAGGGGAGTTAAAAGAAGATTTTCATATAAAATTAAATCGGAAAAAGTAGTTTTAATTGATGATTATGCACACCATCCAACAGAGATAAAAGCAGTAGAGACTGCTATAAGAGAAATGTACCCTAGAAAAAAAGTGTTGGCTGTATTTCAACCGCATTTATATACAAGGACAAGAGATTTTGGGAATGAATTTGCCGATTCACTTTCAAAGTTTGATGAGGTCTTAATGCTTGATATATACCCAGCAAGAGAACAATCAATAAAAGAGATAACATCAGATTGGTTAATGCAAAAAATGACAATAAATGAAAAAAAAATAACCTCAAAGAATAAACTTATTGAGAATGTTTTAAAATCAAATGCGGATGTTATCGTAATGATTGGTGCTGGAGATATTTCTTTGTTAGTAGATAGAGTAAAATTAGGTTTAGAAAAAAAATACAGTTTATTAATTTGAGAAAGATTTCGTCCTACATAACGTTTATTGCATTAATTGCTTTTTTATTTTTTTTATATGGGTTTTCTATCGATAGAAATAGAGATAAGATGGTGGAAAAAATAGACGTTGAATTTGAAGAAGGAGATAATAACTTCCTGACGCATAGTATGGTTGATAAAATGTTAATACAAAATCGAAAATTTGTTAAAAATCAACCGAAAAGAGTAGTAGATTTACACTCTCTAGAGACTAGAGTTTCGATGAATCCGTATGTTGAAAAAGCTTCTGTTTTTTTAACAATAGATGGAATACTGAAAACCCTAATAAAACAACGTAAGCCTTTGGCTCGTCTTGTAAATGGCGATACGTTTTTTTATATTGATAGATTTGGAGTTAAAATTCCAATGTCAAGTAATTTTTCATCGAGAGTTCCGTTAGTCTCGGGAGTAGAGGATGCTACAGAAATCAAAGAACTTATAAAATTACTACAAACCATCGCAAGCGATGATTTTTTTAAAAAAGAGATCATTGCAGTCGAAAGAGAGTCGAACGGTGAGTATGTTTTTAATGTTCGTTCTGGAGATTATAGGGTAGTATTTGGAGGTAGCGAGTTTGCCTCACTCAAATTAAAAAAGTTAAAGGCCTTTTATAATAAGGCACTTATAGACGAAACCATTACGCGGTATAAATTAATTAACGTAAAGTATCACAACCAGGTTGTATGCACAAAACATAGTCATAATGGAAAACAATAGAATAGCAGTTGGTTTAGATATTGGTACAACCAAAATTGTTGCCATGATAGGTCGTAAAAACGAGTATGGAAAGCTTGAAGTTCTCGGTATTGGTAAAGCGAAAAGCCTAGGTGTGAAACGTGGCGTTGTTAATAATATTACGCAAACAATAAAGTCAATACAACAAGCGGTTGATGAAGCTCAAAGCGTTTCTGGATATCAAATAGAAAATGTTGTTGTGGGGATTGCTGGGCAGCATATTAGAAGTTTACATCACAGTGACTACATAACACGAGAAAAATCAGATGAAGTTATAGATAACTCTGATATAGAAAATTTAGTTGAACAGGTTCATAAGTTAGTGATGCTTCCTGGTGAAGAAATTATCCATGTTCTTCCACAAGAATTTAAAGTGGATAGCCAACCAGAGATTAAGGAACCAATAGGAATGTATGGCGGGCGACTTGAGGCTAATTTTCATGTTGTTGTTGGGCAGGTGTCTTCAATTAGAAATATTGGACGTTGTGTTAAAAGTGCAGGGCTTAGTCTTTCGGACATAACATTGGAACCACTCGCTTCAGCCTCGGCAGTACTTAGCCAAGAAGAAAAGGAAGCAGGGGTAGCCCTAATCGATATAGGTGGCGGTACAACCGATTTAGCTATTTTCAAAGACGGTATTATAAGGCATACTGCAGTAATACCTTTCGGAGGAAATGTAATTACTGAAGATATTAAAGAAGGTTGTTCGATAATTGAAAAACAAGCAGAGTTATTAAAGATAAAGTTTGGGTCAGCTTGGCCAGGTGAAAATAAAGAAACGGAAATAGTATCGATACCCGGTTTAAGAGGGAGAGAGCCTAAAGAGATAACACTAAAAAATTTATCTAAAATCATACACGCAAGGGTTCAAGAAATCATAGAACATGTTTATCTAGAGATCAAAAATTATGGACATGAAACACAGAAAGGAAAGTTAATAGCTGGAATTGTTTTGACAGGAGGAGGCTCTCAATTAAAACACCTAAGACAGCTTGTAGAATACATTACAGGGATGGACGTTCGTATTGGATACCCAAATGAGCATTTAGCAGGGGATTCTGATGATGTTTTATCCAGTCCAGCATATGCAACTGCTGTTGGTTTATTAATTGAAGGATTGGAAAAAGAAGAAGAAACAATTGTAGAAATGAAAAAAGAAGAAGAACATATCGTTTTTGAAAGAAAAGAAGAGGAAATAAAAACAGAAGATGAAAAAGAAGTCTATAAAACGGAGGAAATACAGAAAAAAAAATCAAAATCATTCTTTGAAAAGTTCACTGAAAGGTTTAAGGAATTTTTAGATAACGCAGAATAAATAGAATAAAACTCTAAACTTGTCCCCTGTAGAGTTAAATTAAATTAAAATCATTAAAAGAAAAGTTATTATGAGCGCAGAATTTGATAACATTTCATTCGACATGCCTAAAACACAATCTAATGCTATAAAAGTTATTGGAGTAGGTGGGGGAGGAAGCAATGCCGTAAATCACATGTACAATAAACAAATTCACGGAGTAGATTTCGTAATTTGTAATACTGATGCCCAGGCTTTGGAAAATAGTCCAATCCCAAATAAAGTTCAATTAGGTGCGCATTTGACATCTGGTTTAGGAGCTGGAGCAAATCCAGAAGTTGGTGCTCAAGCAGCAGCAGAAAGTATTCAAGAAATACAGCAGATGTTAAATGCACATACTAAAATGGTGTTCATTACTGCTGGAATGGGAGGTGGAACAGGTACAGGTGCTGCTCCAATTATTGCTAAAATAGCAAAAGATATGGATATTTTAACGGTTGGAATCGTTACGATGCCATTTCAATTTGAAGGAAGAATGCGCTCAAAACAAGCTCAGAAAGGTATTGATGAGTTACGAAAACATGTTGATTCACTTATTGTAATTAATAATAATAAATTACGAGAAGTATATGGTAACCTTGGTTTTAAAGCAGGGTTTTCAAAGGCAGATGAAGTTTTAGCAACTGCGGCTAAAGGAATTGCTGAAGTAATAACACATCACTATAAACAAAATATAGATTTACATGACGCGAGAACAGTATTATCAAATAGTGGAACAGCGATTATGGGATCAGCAAAGGAGGCTGGAGCTAACAGAGCTAAAAATGCTATTATTAAAGCTCTTGACTCACCATTGTTAAATGATAATAAAATTACAGGAGCTAAAAATGTACTCTTATTAATTGTTTCAGGAGCGAATGAGGTGACTTTGGACGAAATTGGTGAGATTAATGATTATATCCAAGAAGAAGCTGGTTATGATGCCAATATAATCATGGGAATAGGTGAAGATGATGCATTAGAAGATGGAATTTCCTTGACGGTTGTAGCAACAGGTTTCACATTAGATCAGCAAGGAGATATATCAAGTACTGAAATAAAAAAAATTGTTCATACACTAGAAGATGAGCAAAAGGCAACGTATAATTTCGAAGAGAAAAAAGTAGAGAAAGCCCCTACAATTGACGAACCTTTAACACAAAAGATTGATCAGAGGGTGGTACATGTTTTAAAAGAAGAGAAAAATGAAGAAAACCCTGATCTAGTTTTTACAACTGAGTCTATCAAGAACATTGATGTAGTTTATGATGAAGTTACTTTTAATTCTGTTTCTGAGGAAGATTTTATCATTACTAACGCTTCAAATACGAACAAAGAGGAAAATATTAAGGAAGAGAGTATTCAGCAAGATTTACTGTTTGATTTACCTTTAAACTCATTTGAGGAAATTAAGCCAAAAGTTGAAGAATCTACAATAGTAAAAACAACAGAGCAAATTAAAAATTTAGAAGTTGAGGCAGATGTTGTAGATTCGAAAAAAATACATAAACGATATATTTTAGAAGATTTTAAAGCTGAACCAACAATAGGAAAGAGCTCTATTCCAAAAATAGCTAAAGAAGAAGACGAGTCATTGAGGTTTGAGGTAAAAACAAGTTCCAAGGAGGATGAATTGAATTCAGAGTTAAATGAAGAAGGATCTCCTATGAGTTTAACTATTTTAGAATTACAAAGAAGGGCTCAAGAGAGGCGAGATAAAATGAAAGGATTTAATTATCGCTTTGCTGACAAAGTAAGTAAAAATATAGATGAAATTGAACGTCAGCCAGCATATAAAAGATTAGGAGTTGATATAGATGCTAATCAAGATATTAGTAAAATAGACAAGGCCTTAAAAAATGATAAGGATGACTTATTAAATTCAAACAATTCATTTTTACATGATAATGTAGATTAAATTTATCATTTTTCTAAACAAAACTTAGAATGAAAATACAGAAACAATTAACAGAAAAAATAAAAGAGGCCATGAAGTCAAAAGACGTATTGGCTTTAAAAGCATTAAGAGCTTTAAAATCTGCTTTTATGTTAGTAAATACAGAAAGAGGTGATGCAGAATTATCTGATGAGGAAGAATTAAAAATTGTTCAGAAACAAGTAAAGCAAAGAAAAGATAGTGCTCTTATTTTTAGTGATCAAGGTAGAGATGATCTGGCAGAGCCTGAACTCGCAGAAGCCTCTGTTCTTGAACAGTTTTTGCCAAAAGCTCTTAGCAAGGAAGAAATAGAAGAAGTTGTAAATGATATTATTCGAGATATAAAAGCAGAAGGAATAAAGGATATGGGAAAGGTGATGGGAGTTGCTTCAAAAAAATTAGTAGGAAAAGCTGATGGTAAAATAATTTCTACAATTGTAAAGAGTAAGCTTGTAAAATAGTATTTTTGCAAACAAAGAAGACCCAATAGTTTAATGGATAGAATATCAGATTTCGGCTCTGATGGTGAGGGTTCGAGTCCTTCTTGGGTCACGAAAACACTGGTTTAGTCCAGTGTTTTTTTATTTAGTAATTATAAAACTTTTTGTTTCACCATTTTTCTTAATTATAAAATAGATATAAGCTGATCTTGATTTACAACTAGTTTGTTTAACTGTTAGTTAGGTTAGCGTATAAGTAAATAACACAGTTTTATTTTTTTGAAAAAGAAAGTAATATTTTGAAGATATTCAATACTTAAATTATTACAAGAAAACTATATTTGATTTAACAGTTTACCTATTTTTTTTATGGTAGGAGTTTGAATAACTAAAGAAATTTTTTCCTTCCATTTTTTTATGTTTTTAGTATCAATTAGTTCTTTTTCTATACGATCTAAAAGAAAAAGCATACCAAGTGAGTCTCCCCCCAAGTCGTTAAATGAATCTTCTCTATCGATCTCATTTTTATCAATTTTCAAGATTTCAGAAAATATAACTAATAAATTCAACTCTTTTGAGTTTAATACAGAAGGAATCGGAACCTTTGTTTCTTTTACTATTTTTTTTGAGATCTTCAATAATTGTTTTCGATCAACTTTTCCATTTTTAGTATAAGGTATTTTATCTAATCCAATAAATTTAGATGGAATCATATATTTTGGTAATTGAGATGCTATTTGTTTTTTAATATCCCCTACATTTATATTTTTAGGAGTAAAAAAAGCTATAATTATTTTTTTAGTATTCTCGTTATCTTGCCGTGTCTCTTCTGTTATGAGCGATACATCTTCTAATCTAGGAGTATTTAAGATGGCATGTTGGATTTCTGGAAGTTCAATTCGTACTCCATTAATCTTTATTTGATGATCATTTCTACCTCTATAGTGTATTAAATCATTATCATCCAAAATAGCTAAATCTCCTGTTTTATAAAGTATTTCATCTGGGTAACTGGGATTTTTTATGAATGATTTTCTAGTTAATAAGAGATTTTCTAAATAACCAAATGATACTCCAGCACCACTAATGTATATTTCTCCTATCTTATTCCTTGGAACGATCTGTAAATTTTTATCCAAAATATAAATCTTTGTGTTATCAATTGGAGTACCTATAGAAACTGATTTTTTCGATAAATTAGTAGTATAATCTATTTTTAGGTAAGAAGAACTAATGGTCGTTTCTGTAGGACCATATAAGTTATAAATCGTAATATGGTTTCCGAAATTTTTGAAAGTATTTTGAACTATTGATCTGGTTAATTCTTCACCTCCAACATAAATACTTTGAATAGAGTGTGTAGCACGAATATGAATTAGAGAAATCAATTTTAAGTAAGCAGGAGTAAGTTTTACTGCGTTGATATTTGGATTATGAATAATTCTCGATAAGAGGTCCAAATCAAAAGGTTCTGGATATAAAGTAATACTTCCTCCTGAAAAAAGAGGAAAAATATTATCTAATGTACCATCGAAAGAAATGGAACTAAATAGCGCTAAATTTGCTGTTTGGTCTTTCGAAAGATAATTAATGGACCAATTAAGATAATTAAGCAAACTCTCAGTTCTTACACAAACTCCCTTTGGCTTACCAGTGGAACCAGAGGTATACAATACATAAGCTAATTCATTATTTCGAGTTGGTATTTCGTTTTTCTCATTGCGAAAGTTATCATATTTAAAATCATTAATTTTTATCTTTTGAACCCCTTCTGGGTAGGTCATCAATTGATCAGTAATGACAAGAGTAACTTTTGCATCATTCAGCATATATGTTACTCTATCTTTTGGGTAACTATCATCAATTAATAGAAACGCAGCACCAGTTTTTATTACGGCAAAAATACTTTTTATTAGATAGCTAGAACGTTTAGAGTGAATTGCTATGATAGTTCCTTTAGGTTGATAATTAGTAGCTAAAGCATTAGCAATTGCGGATAAATCACTGTAAAATTTCTCGTATGTTGTATTGCTATTACCTTCGCGTAAAGCTATTTTTTTAGGGTGCTTTTTTACTTCTTCAAAAAGCCATTTGTCTATGCTTTGATATGGGAAATCGTTTTTTTTATTTCCTTCTATGACTGAAGGTTTTGTGTTTTTAATGCGATCTTGTGAAAGTTGTAATTTAAAGTTTTTTAGTGATAAAGATAAGTCTTTTGAATCTGCTAGTTTACTTGGGACACTAATGCCGAGGTATGTTTGGTGATTGTTTTCTGAAATAACAAAAGAACTTGCTATATTAGGAAGGTGCATTGGATAAAAAAACACACCTTTAGGATTAAAGTTATCAAAGCTAAAGTTTTGTAATTCTATTTTACCCATATGTGAGATAATACCACTTAGCATGAAGCTACTATTATTAATTTGCTTTTTCTGTAGTTTTTTTTGTATGTAGTTTAAAAATACCACCGGTAGATAATGAAATATAGTATCATATTGACCTGTTTGTAATTCTTTTTTTTCGGCTAACTGTTCAATTAAGTCTACATAAATATCTTTCCATTCAAGATCTTTGGAATCATCAGTTTCAAAAAAAATAGGATTACTAAAATTACTTCCAGTTTGAATATTTGTTACATGCTTCCTTAGATCAACAGGAATCATGAAACGATTTATTTTTCCTTTTTTTAAAAAATAATGAATTAATCTGGCAACTATTGCTGTGTGTTTACCAGGTAGTTTGATAACTGTTTGTGTGGCTATATCATCAGTTTTATACCTTGTCTCTTTTTTTATAGCTGGAGTGGCATTTAGAGGATAATTTTTACGAAATGAATTTTTAGGACTGGTAGTTTTTAAAAATCCTTCGTCTGTTAAGGTACTTGTTGCGCCTATTATAGTCTCTTTTTTTAACGCTCGAAAAACGTCATTAACCCAAGATATAGCCCCTTTACCATCCATTGTCCCATGAAATACTTTAAAAATAATAAAAAACGAGGTAGCATTTTGTATTTGATATACGGAGCTTGTTGGACCTTTTTTGTAATCTATAGGCGCGTCAATAGCGGAATTCATTTTAGAAGAGAATTCTTTTTCTGATGATTTAGGTAAAGAAATTACAGGAGGATCAATACCAGAATCTTTCCAAAAAGAATGCATTCCTTTTTTTACAAGAATCAATCTACTATTTGGATGTCTTTTAGAGGCTATAGACACAGCTTTTTGTAATTGTTTTATAGCTATTGAATGATCACTTTCAATAACCATTCGAATACAAAAGGGAGGATATAATTGAGCTCCGGTCAAATATAGTCTCTCAGAGGCTGAAATTTTTCTTATGAATTCTTTCATAATTATTTATGATTAAACATGTTTTGTAAAAGCAGAAACACCCCCAATTTGATTGATCCAACTTAATAAGTTTTGAATACCTTGACGTTCATTTATAATAGGTTGATAGGCAAAATCTTCTTTAGCTTTACTAATGTTATAGGTGCTTTGTCGAGTTAATAAGCCCAATGAATATTTTGAAAGAGGCATAGATTTATGATGTTTCAAATACGGTATTTTCCATAAAATTTCAAATATTGAAGCTGCTAGTATTGGTATTTTTGAAGGAATTGTTTTGTTAATTTCAGGAAGCTCTAAAAGTATTGCTAGGTGATTAAGAAATGTCCAGACTTCAATAGTAGAATCATCTGTTATGAAATAGATATTACCACCAACTTTATCTGATTTACTTGCTAGTAAGCAAGCATGTGAAACATTGTATACATGACATAAGTCAGTTAAAACAGGTCTTCCTCCAGAGAGGTTTTTTAATTTGCCAGTTGCTATTCTTTTCATGAGTTTGGGAAGAAAACCAGTCTTATCACGAGGTCCCCATATGCCTCTTGGTCTGATGCTAGTTGTATAAATACCATAGCCATTTTGACTCAAAACATATTGCTCAGCTTTAGCTTTTGAATCACAATAATAGTTCATTGCTTTTCTAGGATATGGATATTGCTCATTAATATTAATTTGATCTTTAAATTCGGCTAATACACTTGGACTGCTAATAAATAAGAATTTCTGAACTCCATTTTTTTTAGCAGCAGTCAGTAAATTTTTAGTTGCTTCTATATTTGTTTTTTCAAAAGTTTTATAGTTGCCATAGTCCATTGCTCTTGCAGCTGAGTGTATTACAATATCAATGTCTTGAGTTGCTGAATGGCAACTTATTGGGTTTTCAATATCTCCATATACATAATCAATATTTTTTCCGTAAGTGGACAGATGTGTAATATCACTTGTTTTTCTTATTAGTACTTTTACCTGATGTAAATCTTTTACAAAGGCATCAACTAAATGTCCTCCCAAAAAACCTGAAGCTCCAGTAATTAGAATACGCATGATTTTATAAATATTTAATAGTTTATTTAATAGGGGTTACTTTGAAATTGTTTTCCACCAAGTGGCTCCAAAAATAAAAGTATAAATTCCAGATGCCCATTTAGAATATCCTTTATTAAAACCCTTAGAAATACCAATAGGAATTTGTAAGGAATGAACGACGACACTCAAAAAGAGGTCAATTGACCATATAATTATTAATAATGTACTTATAAATGGCTTAAAAATCCCCCAAAATATAAAGGCCCAACCTAAAATAGGAATAATCATTAGGTAGTGAAATTTTAGAAAATGAATGGGTTTGTCAATATCGCCTTCTGGTTTTTGGTCATAACGATATTGATATTTTTCTGTAAGTTCAATCCGTTTAATTTTAGAATTGTGCCTAATATCCACAGGTAATGAGCTGTCAAATATGACTTCATTTATATGCTCACTCTTTTCAATTTTGCTTAGCATTTTTAAAATTTCACTTTTAATTATTACTTGTGATTTTTTCTTAGTGCTATTATTTGTTAATTCAATACAGATGATTGTTTTTATGCTTTTTGATTTAGTTTTGATACCAATTAAAGCACTTCGGTATACTTCTGGGTGTTGGTTTACAATACCTTCTATTTGCACTGGATATAAAGTTTTAATCGGGGCTGTAGATTTTACAACATGTGATTTTCGTCCACAGAACCAGACTTTTTCTTCTTTGTCTATCCAGCCTAGATCACCTGTTCTATGCCAGAAAGAACCGTTATCATAAATTTTATGTAATGCAGTAGCTTCAGGATTATCAAAATAAGAAGGGCTAATATTTTTTCCTTGTACAATTAATTCGCCAATAGTATTTTTTCCTAATTCTTGAGTTTGATCCAAATTTGTTATCACCTCATCAGTTATAGGAATTACTTTGACTTTAACACCTTCAACTGCTTTACCTATACAGCTACCATAACCTTTATGTGTTTTGTCAAGGGTTTGATTCAGAATTTTTTTACCCGTAATTGTAGTGAGTGGCAATCCTTCAGTAGCGCCCCATGTAACATTTAATTTTTCTGAATTTGTAAGTAATTTAGTCACATTTTTTAATGTTTCTGTAGTGATAGGAGCTCCCCCCGAAATTACCGATTTCAAGGAGTAAAGTTTTATGTTATTTTCAACTCCAAACTTAGAAACTTGATGTAATAATGCTGGAGAGGCAAACATTGAGGTTACGTGGAATTTTAAAATCGGTTTTATTATATTTCTAGGATTAACTTTAGCCGGCTTAGTAGGGTCCATATAAGGTAAAATACTTGTACATCCCATAAGTATATTAAGTACGCCAAATAAAGGTACAGTAACTAAATTGATACTTTTACTGGAGTTTTTAAATACACAATAATTCATGGAAGCCATTGCCTCGATCATACCATAGGAAAAAAAGACACCTTTTGCAGGTCCAGTGGTTCCCGTGGTAAAATTAATAATAGCTAATGCTTTTTTATTTGTTTTGGCTATTGCTACTTCTGAAGCATGGGTATTCTTTTTATGAGGTTTTGAAAGTTTCGAAATTAAAGTATTTCCTTTCACAAGAATACTAATCGTAATTGTTTTAAATGTTTTTGGTGAAAATTTTTTAATGATATGAGGAATTCTTGTCCCTATAAAGGCTGTTGGTTTTATTGTTTTATAGCAATGTAACAGCCTTTTAATTCCCATTCCAGGATCAACAATTACCGGAACTGCCCCCACTTTAAATAAAGCAAAAACTAAGGCAAATAATTCTATAGATGGCTTTATCATTATAATTGTTTTATCACCTTGTCTAAGCCCTGAATCAAATAAATGTTCAGCAAAACTTGTAACCATTATTTCTATTTCTTTGTACGAATAAGATTTATAGATGACTGTTTCATGATTTTTAACTCCTAACTCAAAAGCTGTTTTTTGAGGATAAGATGTACTATGCTGATAAAATATATTTGCTGGATTATATTCAAGTTGTTTCATTGTGTGTAATAAAATGGGGGTTGTTAACATTATAATTTATACCATGCAATTGAGCAAGATAAACCTCCAGTTCCTCCAACAAACAAGACATTTTGATTCTTTTTAGCGAGTTCTTGTTCGAGTAAATGCTCAAACCCGATAGCAAAGCAAGAGGTATGGGGATTTCCAAATTTCTTCAAAGAAATAACTTGGTCTTCTGGTATTCCAGCTATTTGAGCTACTTGGAAAGAAAAATCAGAAGACTGTTGCGTTGTTATGAGTAGTGTATTAGAAACGTTAAGTTGATTTTTTTTCATATACGCTAAAACCTCATTTCCTAAAAAGATACCTAACTTTTGAATGTAATTAGCGTGTTGAACAATCGTGATATTAGTTCTACTTGATGTGGTGTATTCGTCTAGATCGATATAGCCTTCGAAACCAATTTCCAAATCTTTTGTATTTGTAAAGTAAAAATTTTGAAAGCCTTTATTGGTGTCTTTTGATTTTTCAAGTAAGAATGCCCCACCATACTTTGTTATAGGGAAGTTTTTGTCTGATTGACCTCCCGGGTGGTTATCTGACGAAACAACAAGACAGTAATTTTTATCTTTTGTTTTCATGAAATTAGAAGCTACATGAAAAGCATTGATAGCTCCAGAAGCTCCGTTCATTAAATCAAAACTAAAAGTAGTTACAGGGGTATTAAATTTAATAAAGTCAAGATTGATTTCTGATTTTTTTTGGATGAGTGCAGCCATAGAAGGCTCTACCATATTTTCATCTCTATAGATTCCAACATTAATTAGATAATCAATTTCTTGATGATTGATATTTGTTTTTTTTAAGCAAGATGCAATAGCTTCTGTTGCCAATTGTATAGAACTATTACTAGCCGTACTAGTACCAACAGCTGTTATTTTTAAGTTCATAAAAATGTGTTTTTTATTTTTTTAAATTAGTTATTTTAACAGATAAACAACCTGTAATAATTCCTGATGCAGCTGGTATAGCTAGTACTTTTGAACCAGGTTTTAATTTGCCATTACTTAAGTTATGATATAACGAAATAAAGTGTGAGGTAGTGGCAGTATTACCGTATTTTTCTACGCAATTCAGGGGTTCTGCAAGTTTAAAGCTAGAAGATTCTTCAATATATTTAGTGAAATTTTTAATCGCTTTTAATCCTACTTGATGGTGGATAATCCAATCAAAATTTTCACTTTCCATAGATCTTCCTGTTTCCTTGTAATATTTTTCAATAAAATGTGCAAATAATTCAATTCGATCTTTTTTATGCATTTCATTATTATCTGTGTATAAAGCAAAGCCCGCATTTAAATCGCTTGGTTTTCCAATACATAATTCGGCATGTTCCGCAGCAGTTAATAATTCAATATAATCGATATAATCATGTTCGTCTTCTGCTTCATCAATTATTACAGCAGCTCCAGAATCACCAACAGTTAAAGAACCAAATTGAGAGTCCCATGGATCATTAATTTCCTTCTTTGCTGTTTCTGCTATACAAGTAATATTTTCTCCACTCACTACTAAACCCGTTTTTATGGCTCCAGACTTGATCATTGAATTTATAATATAGATACCAGTCATCATACCAGCACATGCATTTGATATATCAAAATAAATGGCATTTTCCATCCCTAAAGTTGTTTTGATGTAAAGACTCAAAGGAGGTTCGAAAAGCTGCTTATTACTGCCATTATGAAATCTTGAGATGGAAGGAACAATTATTAAATCTATATCTTTAGCTTCATATTTAGATTTGCTTAGGCAGTCTTTAACAGCTTGTAGCGCAATTTTATAACACGATTCGTTTTTAGAATATACCCTTCTTTCCTCTATTCCTGTAATTTTTTTAAGGTCAAAAGGTTGTTTGTTTTTCATTTCTGAAACAGTTTCTTCTATTGTCTCTATTTTTTCTGGGAAATAGATTCCAAGACTTTCAATTCTGTTTTTTTTATCAATTTTTTCCATTTTTTAATAAATATAGATGTTCAAAAAAGTTAAATATTTGTTGTTTAATTTTATGTTTCTAAAAGTTTTGTAACAAGCTAAAAAATGTATTCCATTCTTCTAGTTCCTGTGAATTTTTTATCCTTTCTTATATAGTCTCGATTTTCAGTTATTTTAAATCCTAATTTTTTATAAACATTAAGAGCATTTTCATTGTCGTAAGAAACATCCAATTCAATTTGTGCTAAAGGTTCTGATTTGATAGTATCAGTTAATGTGTTAAAGTAGTATTTAAAGATTCCGGTTCCACGAAAATTAATGTCAGTGCATATGTTAGCTAGGTATATACTTTCTTTTTGAGGTTCAATAAATAAGTGTGAAATTCGTAAGCTTCGGATTAATATTTTTGTGGCATTTATCCACCCATGATATTTATAGGATAGTTGAATTGTTTGTATGGCAAGACGTCTAAATTCAGTTCCTTTATAAGAAGTTGCTGTAAATACTATTTTCTCATTAAGTATACAAACTGTTTGTTTTTTGTATCCAAAAAATCCCTTTCCACTCTTGAAACAATACTTAATAAACTCCAGTGGAGTAGCATCTTTTAAAGTATAGTTGAAATCAAAAGATGGTTTCGAAGCTTCATAGATAAGTAGACAAACAATATCAGAATCTTGGGGGCTAGCTTTTCTAAAGAAAAGCTTTTTATTATTAGGGGTCATGACTTTTTTATTTTTGAAAAAAACTAAATATTAATATTGTTTTTTGTTTTGTAATTAGTGTTTTAAATATTCTTTAATAAAAAAATAAATAATTATTGTTCATATAACTTGTATGAGGTTATTGTTAAAAAAGTATTATAAACCAAAGACTTTCATCTTCATTTATCAAAAAAATTACAATGTTCAATTTGAGTCTGTTTTTATTTAAAGTGTTCTTTTACAGACTTTAAAGCATGTAGTTTTTATGGTTTGTTAATGATTTTGAAAATTTATTTTCTACGGACTAATGATAGTATAGAAGATAAATTTCGGGGTTACCATTCTTGTTACTAAATCTTCTTTGAAAAATTAATGGTTGTAGTACTTTTTATCGGATCGTATTGAAGTTGTTTTTTCTTTTTAAGAAAGATGTTTATTATTGTTCGGGGGCGTAGCATATTGTATTATTTAGAGGGGTGTAATTTATTACAAAATTATAATGGTTAATTTTTTGAGTTGTATACTAATTACTTTTTTTATTATACTTTTTACTGATTTTCTTTTTAAACTAAGAATTCGTTAATATTAAATACCCTTCCATCAAAAAAGCATATTCAATCGTAAATATTGAAAATAGAAGGTTCTAATGATATTTAAAGTTTATAGTATGATCGATTTCCAATTTAATCAATAATGTTAAAAAAAATGCATACTTATTCATGGATAAATTCAGTTTCACAAAGAAAAATTAAAAACTTTTCCAATATAAGTATGACTCATTGAAGAAGTGACATTTTATTCTTCTAATACTTGTTTTTCTATAAAAATGCTGAAGAGGCATTATTACAGATTATTGAACTGTATTATTTAAAGTAGTTGATAGTTCTGTTGTATTTATTTTATTAACGATTTGTAGTTTTCGAGGAATAAATATTTTTTTAATATTTATTATATTTTAATATGAGCTTCCCTATTGATTCATAAAATTTTCTTTAAATTTTATTTTGTTAAATAGAGTTTTTTCGAGAAGGTACTATTACAACGTCATCTATAGACAATAGCATTATTTCAATAAAGTTAGTATTGTTTTATAGTTAACCCTTAAGTAGGGTTGAAATAGAATACAATTATATATATTATTAAAAATAAATTAGTCATTTAAGTTGCTTCATGTTTATTGTAAACATATTTTAAAAGAATAATTCATTATGATCTAGCCTTTTTTGTATCAAGTGGCAACTAATTCCTACGTTACAAGTATATTTCTTTGAGTGAAAAGCCTTTTTACTTGACTTGTTTGTTGGTCACTAATATTTTCCATTATTGTTAGTTTTTCACATTAATTTATTATACTAAAAACGATCCTCTTTTTTTGTTAAAGAGAATCGTTTTTGCAATACAAGCTTATAAACTAATTTATTTGATTGCTATTATGGCACTAGAAGGTCCAGTTAAAGGCATTTTAGATGTTTCTCTGAAGCCACATTCTTTCGCCCAAACATCGAAGTCAGCAGATGAAAAGTCAAATCCTTCAAGTGTTTCTAAATTCATGTGTAATGACATCAGTAAACCAAAGGCGTTTTCGTTTCTATTATCATCAATGATATTTTCAATAACCACCAATGCTCCTCCAGAAGGTAGGGCATCATAGGCCTTTTTTATCAGCATTTTTTTATCTTTAATTCCCCAATCATGAAGAATATTTCCCATTGTAATAACATCAGCTTTTGGAAGCTTATCTTTAAAGAAATCACCAGACAATGCTGAAACTTTTTCATTTAAGTTCATGCTATTAATATTTTCTGATGCAACAGCTGTTACTTTAGGTAAATCAAAAGAGGTACAATGCATGTGCTCATTATTCAATGCTACCTGAGTAGAGAGTTCCCCTCCAGCACCTCCAACATCACAAAGAGTTTTATATGATGAAAAATCAAAAGTTTTTGAAAACATCATAAAATTTCCCATTTGAATACCAGCCATGGCTTTTAAAAATTCTTTCAATTTTTTTTCTTCAGAATATAACATTTCAAATATTGGAATCCCACCATTTTTCGTTTCATTTTGGGGTTTTCCTGTTTTTAATCCTTCTTCTAGGTTACCCCAAATTTGGTATATTCTATTATTGGTCATTTCAAGCATTCCTCCAACGTACGATGGCTTCTTTTTATCGAGAAACAGATTAGATTCTTCAGAGTTACTGTAAATAGATGATTCTTTTAAGCCTTTTCTGTTCAAAAAACCTAGTGCAACTAAAGTATCTAAAAAATCATAAAGCCCTCTTCCATTCAGCGCTAGTTTTGATTTAATGGCCTCTCCAGATAGCTCTTCTTTGGCTAAGTGAGTGAACAATTCCATGTTAACAGCTGTTAAAAGGGTTTTTGAAGCCCAAAATCCCATCCCGATTTCCATGATTCGAGAGGGGGTAATTTGTGTTTTAATATCCATTTTTATATTTGTTATTTATTCACACTAACGATTTGTGATGAATACTTATTTTTTAAGATCTAAATCTATGCAAAAAATACTTTAACTCGTAATTAAATTCTTTTTAAGTAATTAGGTTTTTTTTATTGAAAAAAACAAGGTTATTAGATAGGTTCTTTGTCATGTTAAATAATAAAGAATACGGTCGCATTATCTACAACTTTAGATTAGGAAGAGGCCTTTATAAAAGCGAAAGAATTATAAATTAGATCTCTAATATTTTCACTAAATTTCTTTGCAATTTAATTTTACCTTGTCTTTCAAGTGATTTTAGAAGTCGAGAAACAACTACCCTTGAAGTATGTAAGTCATTTGCAATTTCTTGATGGGTCACATTAATTGAATCATTATGGTTGACCAGAGCTTTGTCTCTTAGGTATTTAAATAGTCGTTGGTCCATATTTAGAAAAGCAATGGTGTCTACAGCCTCTACAAATTCTTGAAGTCTATTATGATAGCTTTGCAGAATGAATTCTTGCCATGTTTTGTATTTGCTTAGCCATTCACTCATTTTTTCTTTGGGTATCATTAACAATTTGATATCAGTTTCAGCAACAGCTCTAATTTTACTTTTGGTTTGCCCAACACAGCAAGATAATGTTACAGCGCAAGTATCTCCTTTTTCAAGATAATATAACACAAGTTCGTCCCCATTTACATCTTCTCTTAAAATTTTTATGGCTCCTTCAAGTAATAAAGGGATTGAAATAATAGAGCTATTTGTATTAATAATAGTTGTCTGAGATTTAAATTCCTTATAAATACCGATTGAGTGTATTTCATTAATTAATTCTTCTTCGAACAAATAGCCATAATTAAGCCTTAATTCTTTTATCAATGGTAATGTTTTTGTATATTCTTGAATGGTTTGGTCAATAAAGGTACTTAATATTATTTTAAAATATCACTATCTATGAGAAATAAACTCAGTTTTCTTGAGAAAAGAGTGCGAAAATTGTTGTAGTTTTAAAATGACAGATGATTATTAGTTATATTTTATAAAAAGTATCGAGTACTAGTATTTTTATCTACTTTTATAATTTTCTACTCTTTTTTTAGCATCCTACGGGTTAATTCTTGATTTTCTTTATTAAATATTTTAAGAATGTATATGTCACTTTTTAAGTTGCTTAGGTTTGGTAATTTGAAGCAATCTTTACCTTTTTCTAAAGTAACATTAACGTCTATTTTTTTGTTTCCAAAGCTATCGAACAATTGAATTTTATATTCATTACATACGCCTGAAACCCAGCGGATATTTAAATGGTTTCGGAAAGGAACAGGATAAATATCAATTTTTTTTTCTTTTTTTTCGAAAGTATTTTGATTACCTGGAAAATCGTATTTAATTACATGCTCAATACAATATTCAGCAATAGCTGTAATCGATATATACGGATTAACACCCAATGATCCAGGTATAAGTGATCCGTCTGTAATGTAGATACCAGAAGTCCCTTTTAACCGACCATATTCATCAGTTGCTTTTCCTAGCACACAGCCACCAAGTGGATGGTAGCAGATATATTCACCAACGCCTTTATCAAACAATAATGAAGCTATTGTTCCGCCATTAGCATTATTCATGTTATAAATAAATTGTTTCACGTTTTTAACCATATGGTTGGTATGTGTTTTTCCCCATTTTAGAATTAACATTTTTCTTTTATTATCATATAGTATTTCACCGTGTTTCTTTAGTTTGTTAATAACTAGAAATAAAGATGTCCATGTTTCCATTCCAATAGGTAGGGGGGCAATTTCAGCTAAAATAGCATCATCATTATCGGTCCATCCATCTATGGCAGCAACAGGAATTGTGGATTGACTTGCTCCTGTACCCCCTTTGACAAAATTTCTTCCAGTCATTACATTACCATTATTACCCCAAAGTTTACCAAGAAAATTATTATTACAATTTAAGGTATTCATTGCCTTAGATTTTAGTAATAGCTCTGTAGTACCAATACTTCCTGCACCAAGAAATAGCTTGTTTGTTAAAAAATGGATAGTTTCAATGGTTGTGCCTATTGTATTTATTTTGTTTACTTTAATTTTATATTGTCCATTACTTAGTTGAATAATTTGTTCTGCCTTATGCAAAGCTAAAATGGTTACATTTCCTGTTTCTAATGCTTTTTTTAAATAATTCTTCGTTAAATCTTTTTTACCATAATTATTACCGTAAATAACTTCATTATCAAGGGCAGACTTAGGAACTTCGTTTTTTTCTTCCATTTGTATGTAGTTAAAATCATAACTACTTGGGATTTTAACAGTTTTGTAGCCAGCTTTTCTAGCTTGCCGTTCGCCTGTTCTTGAAAATTTGTAATAGCTAGAGGAATTATAATATTGTTCAGGTATTATAGTTGTATCTAATTCGGAATGAGCAAGAGGAAAATACTTATTAAAAAATAGGGCTGAGTCTAGATTAGGAAATATCTCTTCAAAATATTCTTTTTTAGGGGTTACAGCCATTCCTCCATTTACTAATGAGCCACCACCGACTCCTCTTCCTAGATAAATCCTAATGTTCTCAAAGTCCATTCTGTCTAGTATTCCTGTAAATTTCTGAAAAGTTCTAAAATTTCCGAAAGGGGCTATTGTTGTATTTTTTAACCAGGTAGAATGTTTTGTAGCCCAGCTCATTTTACTAAAAGGAATTCCAGATGATTTCCAGTCTAATCCCATTTCAAGCATGAGACATTTTATGCCTGCTTGAGATAGTCTGAGTGCTGTTACAGAGGCGCCATATCCTGTTCCAATAATGATGGCTTCAAAGACATTTCCATCCTTTAATTCATTTTTCTTATATGCTTTGCCAAAAATAGTATTGCAAAATAATAATCCTGTAGCTCCGAGGGCTGTAGTTCTTATAAAATCATTTCTATTCATAATATCTTTAATATGAATATAAAAAATACATTATTTTAGTTCTTTAGTTAGTTGTTTTTTTGATTTTTTTAGCAACTATAAATGTAGAAAGATGTATTTATTTCGGTGATTACTCTTAATATATAGAGGGCGTTAGTGTTTAATGTTTTGATAGGGTGTTGATTGAGTGGCTGAGAGTAGTTTTTAATGAATTGGCTTTAATGATTGTAGATGGATTATTAATCTGTTATAGATAACTATTGTTTTCCTTTTGAAATTGAAGCTTCGATCAACTAAAACACTTTCTAGTCTAGTTCTCAAATCATCAATAGCTTCTATTGGTTTTCACTTTTGAAAACATAGATTCTACTAACTATAACGTTTGCTTTGCTATCAACTATTTTAATTGCATTAAAACCGTCTATTCCCCCATTTATTTGAATTAATGCTGAAGTTTTATTAAAATATTTTCCATGCTTAATTAAATATTTCAATTGGTCTAGTTTTTTGCATGTGTTTTCAATGAATGATTTTCCTTCAAACCCTGAATTAGTACTCATAATACAAATTAGGTCAAACTTATGAAGAGTATTTTCTATAACGGAGACAGGAGGCGTTCATAGCAACTCCAGTTTTTATAGCATTTGCTTTTATAGATTAAATGGTTCTATGCAATGATTACAAATATCATAGTGAACATTTTGTGTATTATCACTTAAATCAATAAATATTTTAATATATTTATCTTACTCAGCAGCCACTAGCTGTAAGTTAATGGTTCTTTGCAAGCATTGAAATAGATTTAAGAACAGGAATTTCAAAAGATTTTTGAGGAACGAAACAGCATTCGTAATACCTATATCTATATGAATCTAATTAGCTTTACTCTTGCTAACTATCTCAATGTTTTTGCATGTCTCCAGGTCATTTGCAAAAGTTGAAACAGTAATAATTTACATGAAATTTTGAGTTTAGTAAAAAAAATTATTTAAATTGTTCGGTTAACCATTGTTTTTAAATTCTGAATAGTTTCCATTGGCTCTTTACTTTTGAAAACAAAGCTTCCAGCAACTAAAACATCTGCGCCAGCATCAATTAGTTTATTTGCATTTTTATCGGTTACACCGCCATCTATTTCGATCAACGTCGTAGCTTTACTAAATTCTATTAAGTTTTTTAATTGACCTATTTTTTTATACGTATTTTCAATGAACGACTGTCCTCCAAATCCCGGATTAACACTCATAACACAAACTAGGTCGAGATCAGTAATAATATCTTCAAGGACTGCGATAGGGGTATGCGGATTTAAAGCTACTCCAGCCTTCATGCCATTTGCCTTTATCGATTGAATAGTTCTATGTAAATGAGTACAAGCTTCATAATGAACAGTCAGTATATTAGCGCCTAAATCAGCAAATGTTTTAATGTATCTATCTGGTTCAACAATCATTAAATGCACATCAATAGTTTTCTTTGCGTGCTTTGAGATAGACTTAAGAACAGGCATTCCAAAAGATATATTAGGAACGAAAACCCCGTCCATTATGTCTATATGAAACCAATCCGCTTCACTTTTGTTAACTAATTCGATGTCTTTTTGTAGGTTGGCAAAATCAGCAGCTAAAATTGAAGGGGCAATAAGTTTTTCCATTTATTTAATAGTTATTGTGTTGTATTGTTTGTTTTGAATTACAAAAATACATGAAATTTTTAATTTGAAAATTTCTCCGAGACTAAAGAAATATAACAATTAACTTTTTGATAGTGTAGTTTTTAATAGAGGGGCTTTTTCTAAAAAAAGCGAATAGTTATTGTAACTATTCGCTTTAATTTAAATATTTTTATTATTGAAGTTAACCAAGATAAGTCATTAAAATTTTACTACGAGATGTATGTTTTAATCTTCGTATGGCCTTTTCTTTAATCTGACGCACACGCTCCCTGGTTAAATCAAAGGTCTCGCCGATTTCTTCTAGAGTCATTGGTTGATGCTCTCCTAATCCAAAATATAATTTTACGACATCTGCTTCACGTGGAGTTAATGTTTCTAATGCACGATTAATCTCTATGCGTAACGATTCATGTAATAATGTTTTATCTGGATTTGGTGATTCACCAGAGTTTAATACATCATATAAATTTGAATCCTCTCCTTCAATTAAAGGAGCGTCCATAGATACATGACGACCAGAATTTTTCATTGACTCTTTAACATCATTAACAGTCATATCTAATTTTTTAGCAATTTCCTCAGCACTTGGTGGGCGCTCATTTTCTTGCTCTAAAAAAGCATACATTTTATTGATTTTATTGATAGAGCCAATTTTATTTAGTGGTAAGCGTACAATTCGAGATTGTTCAGCTAAAGCTTGAAGTATTGATTGACGTATCCACCAAACTGCATATGATATAAATTTAAAACCACGAGTTTCATCAAAACGTTTTGCAGCTTTTATCAAACCTAAATTACCTTCATTAATTAAATCAGGTAGTGTTAGGCCTTGATTTTGATACTGTTTAGCAACAGAAACTACAAAACGAAGGTTCGCTTTAGTTAATTTTTCTAAAGCTCTTTGGTCACCTGCCTTTATCCGTTGTGCTAGTTCTACCTCTTCATCTGCGGTGATCAAATCTACTTTACCAATTTCTTGTAAGTATTTGTCTAATGAAGCTGTTTCCCTGTTAGTAACTTGTTTTGTAATTTTAAGCTGTCTCATGTAATTAGGCTCGTATTTATTGTTAATTAAATAATGCTCTCTATTAACTAATACGTAGCAATGAAAATAAATGTTACAAAAGTTTTTGATTTTTTTAAAAAAAATCTATTTGTGGTTAAATATTTGTTAATTTTGTGGGGTTATAGAGTGAAAATGTGACTGTTTTGAGAAGTAAGTGTCTTAAATATAAAAAGTCTAAACAAAAAATTAACTGAACTTAGCCGTTGAAGAGTACTAATCTTACAAAAATAAGTGACGAAGAGTTGGTTATAAAAATAGTAGAAAAAAATGATACTCATTTGTTTGCTGTTTTATATGATCGCTATGCAGGTCTTGTTTATAACAAGTGCTATGGCTTTTCCAATAGTAAAGAGGAAGCGCAAGATCTAACACATGACCTTTTCATTCGTTTATTTGTTAAATTGCGTACTTTTAAAGGTAAATCAAAATTTTCTACTTGGTTATATTCTTTTACCTACAATTTTTGTGTAAATTATGTTCAACGTAATAGTGCAAAGAGAAAAGAAAGAGTAACAATTGTTACTGATCAAATCAAGGAGGAAGATAATGGTTTAGATGAAATAGATGATGCAGCTCTATTTGAGCTAAAGTCGGATAAATTAGCAAAGGCACTCGAACTAATTTCTCCTGCTGAGAAAATGATTTTATTAATGAAATATCAAGACGATATGAGTATAAAAGAAATAGCAGGCGTGTTAGAGTTAGGAGAAAGTGCTGTTAAGATGCGCTTAAAACGAGCAAAAGCGAAGGTTGTAGAAACGTATAACGAGTTGTAATTATTATGGATAATCCATTTAAAAAAATATTACATAACGAAGAATTGCCAAAAGTACTAAAAGAAAAGGTGCTTAATGATGTGGCAATGATAAAGCTTTCTATAGATGTAGCGGATTTGTTTGTTGTCAAATATCCCAATACAATTGTTGATTTACTCAGTGGAGGAGGGGCACCACCTCCAGACAACGAAGATAACACAGAAGAAATTACGGATTAATATCATAAACTACTAAACTAATACTATTATGATCTCTTTACAATTAGACATTTTGAAACCATTTAAAAATACATTTGAGGGAATAATTGAATCACTACCCAAAGTTGTTGGTTTTATCTCATTTGTTATTTTCTCTTGGTTAATCATAAAGCTTTTTTTATATATTGTGAGGAAGGCTTTAGCAAAAACTAAGATAGATGAATGGTCAAAAAAATTAAGTAACACGAAAATTTTTGGAGATACTACCATTAATATCGTACTTACCAACATAATATTAGCTGTTTTAAAATGGTTTTTAATTTTCATATTTGTAATGGTTGGCGCGGAAATGTTTGGTCTAGATGGAGTTTCTAACGGGATCAAAAGCTTTTTTGCCTATTTGCCAAAATTACTAACTGCTATAGGTATTTTTCTTGCTGGTGCTTACTTAGGAACTGTTGTAAAAAAGGCAATTCAATCTATGTTTAAATCTCTAGAGATAACAGGAGGTAATTTAGTTGGTAATATCGCTTTTTATTTAATTGTAGTTTTTTTATCAATAACGGCACTAGATCAGGCAGGAGTTGATACATCAATTATAAAGAGTAACTTAACTCTATTGATAGGCTCAATATTATTAGCTTTTACAATTGCATTCGGACTAGGAGCAAGAGATGCTGTTGGTAGATTATTGTTTGGATATTATTCAAGAAAAAATATAGGCATAGGTGAGCACATTAGAGTTGATGAAATTGAGGGAGTTGTGGTAGCTATTGACAATATATGTATTACTTTAAAAACCAATAAAGGAAAGGTTATTTTGCCCATTAAAGATGTAGTTGATAGCAAAATAATTTTTGAAAAATAAAAAATGTATATTTGCATATCTATCAGTTTGAAATTTATGAAATTGAAACTGAGAGAAATAACGATAGATTTCGGGGGACTTCTATCTAATAGTAAAGTTTTTTAGCTTTACATATTTACATGAAAAGGCTGTCTTTTAAAAGACAACCTTTTCTTTTTTAGTAGGTGCTTTATATTATATTTTTTCTTTGAAAGTGACTTCATATGAAATAATGTGTCCTAATCTTATAAGATAGATTTCGGGGGAAACTCTATCTAAATAAGGTAAAAAAGGTTTGTGTCCTTTTTTTAGAAGAATGGCTCTCAATAATATTGAGAGCCATTCGTAATTTTTTGTAATAGATGTATAATATTATTTAGAAATCTTTTATTCGAATGCTAAATTTAAGAATACTCCTCTTGTACCGAGAAAATCAATTGGATCTGTCCATGGACTATTAGGACTATTATCATAAATTATTTCATTAGAAATAGCAAAAACACCTCGTATGGAAGGAGAAAATTTAAAGTAATTCAGGTACAAGTCTATACCAATGCCCAATTCATAGGTGATATTGCTCGTTTTTGTTCTAAAATTTCCAGCAAAATTATCATCGCTGTTGTTTTGGTTACTTGAGAAGTTATAATCGTAAGCAATACCGCCTAAAACATAAGGTCTAATGTTGTTAATTCTATTGGTACTTGCCTTTAAAATTAGAGGTAAATGAAGGAATGTAGTTCCTACTTCTCTTGTTCTCCGGTTTTCATTAACTTCAGGCATATGTTTGAAAATAAGCGTTTTTGTATTGGACATTAATCCAGGTTCAAATCTTAGATTTAAATTATTATGAAGTCTTAAATCACCAATCAAACCTACATTGAAACCAACGGATGGCTGTACCTCTACCTGAGGATTGTCTACAAAGCTAGGTTTGTAGGATACCTTATAGCCATTTGTATTCATTCCTAAGTAAAAACCATAATGGAATAAAGGTTTATCAAAACTTGGAAGGTTTAGAACTTTCTCTCTTTGACCAAGCGTTTTATAAGTTGAACTACAAAGTATTATAAAAACTATAAATTTTCTTAACATAATTATTTAAAAGCTGTATATATTGATGCAACTCCAAAAGTTACGGGTAAATTCTTTGCCTCTTTAAACCCATTTTTTTGCAAAATATTGTTGAAGGCCTGTCCAAAAGGAAAAGAATTTGCACTTTTTGATAAATATGAATAAGCAACCCTATCTTTTGAAAACAATTTTCCTATGGTAGGTAAAATATAATTAGTGTATAAACGATAACCTTGTTTAAATGGAAATTTGGTAGGATTAGAAGTTTCTAAAACAACAAACTGCCCTCCTGGTTTTAATACTCTCAAGATTTCCTGAAGCCCCTTGTTGAGGTTTTCAAAATTTCTCACGCCAAATGAGACTGTTATGGCATCAAATGTATCATCTTCAAAAGGTATATTTTCACTATCACCTACAACCATTTTAATTTTATGGTCTAAGTTTGCTTTTTTGATTTTAGATTTGCCTACTTCCAGCATTCCTTGGGAAATATCTAATCCTATAATACGATCGGGATTTAAGTTCGTCATCATAAGAGCTAAATCACCTGTGCCAGTGGCGATATCTAAGATCTGCTTTGGAGATTTTTTTCCAACAATTTTAACAACTTTCTTTCTCCAACTAATATCAATACCCATTGATATTACTCGGTTTAGACCATCGTATTCTTTGGATATATTGTCAAACATCTGAGCAACTTGCTCTTTTTTTCCTAAATTAGAATTTTTGTAAGGTTTAATTTGCTTAGACATAATTTTTTTTGAATTATCCATTAATGGCAACAACTTCATTTACTTGATTGGGCAACATTTCTTTTAGCATTGTTTCTATGCCATTTTTCAAAGTAATGGTAGAAGAAGGGCAACCACTACATGCTCCTTGTAAGATAACATTCACTTGTTTTTGTTCTCGATCGTAAGATTTAAATGCAATATTTCCACCATCTGAAGCAACGGCGGGTTTTATATATTCATCCAAAATAGCAACTATTTTTGTTTCAATATCAGAGAGATTAGTTTTTTCTTCAGTCTTTTGAGTTGTTTCTTTTTTAATTTCAGGGAGCTTGGAAATAATAGTCTTTCCTTCTAAGAGATAATTTCTTATAAAAGCTCTTATATCATGGTATACTTCATTCCATTCGACCATATCATACTTCATAATTGAAATATAATTTTCAGAAATAAAAATTTCTTTCACAAATGGGAAACTGAAAAGCTCTTGCGCTAAAGGGGAGGATTTACTAGCCTCATCAATATTTTTTAATTCCACATCTGTTTGTGTAAGCGCTTTGTTGGTTCCAAACTTCATTACACTAGGGTTTGGAGTTACTTCAGCATAAACTTCAATAGGCTCTTTCTTTTCAGTATTTTCTTTGACAACAGGGTTGCCTTTTTTTATGTAGGCCTCAATTTGTTCCTTTACTTCTTCAGCAACATCATCCCATTGCACTATGTCATAACGTTGAATAGCAATAAAATTTGCCGTTACAAATACTTTTTTAACAAAAGGTAAATAAAATAGTTGCTGAGCCAAAGAAGAGTTCTTAGCCTCATCAATATTATTGTATTCATAACTTCCACCATTTATTAAAATACTGCTACTAACAAATTTAATAATGGTTTCGTTACTAGTTTCTTGAATGTTTATTTTAACTGAGTCCATATCTTTCTGAATGAAATGCAAAATTACGGTAAAAAACTGAGAAATAATAACAAGAAGAGACCCGTAATAGAGGGTCTCTTTTATAATTATTTGTGTTTTGATTACAAGTTTATGGTAAGTGTTCCTGAGATTCTTGAAGTATCGTTGTCAAGAATAATGTCTCCAGGATTATATATTGATTCAAATTCTTGGTTTTCAAATTTACTGTAAGATAGGTCAATTTTCATATTTCCAAAATTATAACCTAACCCTGTTGAAAAACCTCTGATATTATCATCATTTGTATTTCCACCAATTGCTACCAAAAGGTTAGGATTTTTAGAATAATGATAACCACCTCTAATACTTAGCCTGTCAAAACGCCATTCTGTACCTAAATTAAAAGAGTGGGTTGCTCTGTAGTTTGAGTTAAAATTTTGATTTGCATCAATGAAAGTAGAAGAATTTTCTCTATACTTTATGTTTGGATAATCTTTGTATGTATAATCAAAACTTATTAAACCTTGCTTTCCAATAATATAAGCGCCGCTAGCTGTGATTCTACTATTAGTTCTAAACCTGTAAATAGCTCCTTCTTCTATCGGTACAGCACGAGTTTTAAAAAAATCTAAATCTTTTACTTCTTCATGTATTAGGTCTTCAGCATAATCTTCTTGTATTTCATTAAACCAGGTTGGAGTTTCGTAAGCGAGCCCAAATCTTAAATTATGATTGAATTTATAAATAAAACCTAAGCCTAAAGAAAAACCATTTCCTTGTATATATGAATCAATTAAATTATCGGCGATTAATATGTTTCCATTTCTATCATCATTCTTTTCTATTAAATGAGATATCCTGTTTAAGTTTAAATCATGAAAATTAAGAGAAACACCAACAAAAAGCTTATTATCATGTACTGCTGAAAGTCCAAAATTAATAACACTTGATTTTCCTCTTTTTTCAACTGAAAAATCTTGCTCCAACGATCTATCAAATTGATTTTTATTTATTTCTAAATCATCTAGGTGTTCGCTATTGTATAAAAATTGACTGTTTCCTGCGACTCTATAGAAAGAATTAAAATTACTTTTGACATTATAGTTAACAGTAAAAGCGACTCTTTTCCATTCTGTTGAATTGGTGCTAAAAGTGAATATGGCGCCAGCTTGTGATAGATTAAAAGAATCATTGAATGAATTTGAAGAATTCCCATAGTATATAGAAGCATAGTCCGAATTTAAATGACTTAAGGAAACCGATGCTGTACTTGATAAAGAAACAGCACTACCTGCTGGGTTGATTCTAAATGCAGAAAGATCACCTCCAAGAGCCCCAAAAGCACCACTCATAGCTTCAAATCTAGCAGTCCCGTAATTATCATCTTGTGAAAATAGTAAACCAAGTTGGTTGTAGTTTAATCTTTGAAATTCAAAATCTTGTGAAAAACTACTTAGCGAGGAACTAAGTAAAATTCCTAATAATACTAATTTTTTCATTACTGTAATTTTTAAAATATAAACTGTAATTATATTGCGTAGTTAGTTTAAATTATTTAAAGTTTTTAGTTTCTCCTACTTCTAGATCGAGAACTAGACCTTCCTGAAGAGTAACTTCTTGAGGAACTACCCCTTCTTGATGGTGAGTAGTTTGAAGATCTCCTTGATCTTGAAGGAGAGTAGTTTCTTGAGGAATTGTTATTCTTTGATCTGGAAGGTGTATACGTTCTAGAGCGGGTTCTTCTTTTTGAAGGAGTATAGTTACGATTAGAATTACTTCTTGATCTTGAAAAATTTCTGTTTGATGATCTACCTGTTGAATTTCTATAGGTTCTTGAAGATCTTCGGTTAATACTGCCGTGTCTTCTTGAGGATCTTATATTTCGACTATTTCTATATACATTTGAAGAACGTCTAGAGGTTATAGCTCGTCTTGTATAATGACCTCTGTAGTTATTATAGCCTCTCCTTGCTCCCATTCGATAGTAGTTAGCATTTCTTCTATTACCATAAAAATATCTACGATTTGCATATCCATATGGAGGGCAATAATTATTCCATCCCCATCTATTTCCATATATATAACGCCCTCTCCACCAGCGATTATTCCAGCCCCAATTATTCCAACCCCAATCATTCCAACCATATCCCCAGTTATTCCAGCCCCAGTTATTCCAGCCCCAATTATTCCAACCCCAATCATTCCAACCATATCCCCAGTTATTCCAGCCCCAATTCGGATTGGTATTAACATTGATAACAACATCATTGTCATCTGAATGATAACCCCAAGGAGCATATGAGTTATAACTTCTATTGATTTCTTCGGTTTCAGTATCAAAGTTGTTTTCTAGTTCGAAATCATCATCAGTATCAGACTTATAATTATCAATGTCTGTAAAAATATCTGTTCCGTTCAGTAGTCCAATTCTTTCTAATTCTTTAGAAAAATAATTATCTTCATTTTTTTGAAACTCATTATCACTGGGTGTTATTATACTATTCCTTTGTGATTCATGTTGAGCCAGAGGTTCATCGTTATAAATACCATCGTTGTTAGAAACGGTTTGCATCGTACCACAAGAAGCTAATAAAATCGATATAATGAATAAAATGAATTTTGGGTAAAAAAATCTGGATTTGGTGTATTTTGGTATCATGTTAGGACTTTTTTATAGTTGAACGAATTACTTTTCTTTTACATTGCGTTGCAAAAAAATATTTTTTGTTGGGCTTATTACCTTTTTAACGTAGTTTTGCACCTACAATTTACGCATAAAAATTTACAAATTTTATGCCAAACTTTCTTATATGAGTAAACATTTAACAAAAAGAGCAGAAGATTATTCTAAATGGTATAACGAATTGATTGTTAAAGCAGATTTAGCTGAGACGTCGGCAGTTAGAGGATGTATGGTAATTAAACCATATGGTTTTGCAATTTGGGAAAAAATGCAAGCAGAGTTAGATAGGATGTTTAAAGAGACAGGACATCAAAATGCCTATTTTCCACTTTTTGTACCTAAAAGTTTATTCGAAGCTGAAGAGAAAAATGCAGAAGGTTTTGCAAAAGAATGTGCTGTAGTTACGCATTATCGATTACAGAGTGACCCAGATAGAGAAGGTAAATTAAGAGTTGACCCAGAAGCGAAGTTGGAGGAAGAGTTGGTAGTACGACCTACTTCAGAGGCTGTTATATGGAACACCTATAAAGGTTGGATACAATCTCATAGAGATTTACCTTTATTAATTAATCAATGGGCAAATGTTGTTCGCTGGGAAATGCGTACTCGTTTGTTTCTTCGTACGGCAGAGTTTCTTTGGCAAGAAGGTCATACGGCGCATGCTACAAAAGAGGAAGCACTGTTTGAGACAAAACAGATGCAAGATATCTATGCCGTGTTTGCAGAGGAATATATGGCAATGCCAGTTGTAAAAGGAGAAAAAACCGAAAGTGAACGTTTTGCGGGAGCAGATGCGACGTATACGATTGAAGCTTTAATGCAGGACGGAAAGGCTTTGCAAGCAGGAACGTCACATTTTTTAGGTCAAAATTTTGCAAAAGCGTTTGATGTTAAATATACATCTAGAGAAGGAAAACAAGAATATGTTTGGGCGTCTTCTTGGGGGGTATCTACCCGTTTAATAGGAGGATTGATAATGACACATTCAGATGATTCAGGTCTGGTACTACCACCAAAATTAGCTCCAATTCAAGTAGTAATAGTGCCGATTTACAAGGGAGAGGATCAGTTAAATATCATCTTTGATAAAATGTCTGAACTTATATCAAGTCTTAGGGCTAAGGGGATTACTGTTAAGTTTGATGACAGAGATACAATGAGGCCTGGAGCAAAGTTTGCAGAATACGAGCTTAAAGGGGTGCCTGTACGTGTTGCTGTAGGAAATCGTGATATTGAAAATGGTACAGTTGAGGTAGCTCGAAGAGACACCTTTGAAAAAGAAATAATTGAGCAAAATGAGTTAGTAAATCATATTACGAACCTTTTAAATGATATTCAAGAAAACTTATTTAAAAAGGCATTAGATTACAGAACAAATCACACCACAAAGGTGGAAACTTTTGAAGAGTTTAAAGAAGTGATAGAGAAGAAAGGCGGGTTCGTTTCAGCGCATTGGGACGGAACTAATGAAACTGAAGAAAAAATAAAAGAGTTAACTAAAGCTACCATTCGATGCATTCCTAATGATTATGCTAAAGAGCAAGGTATGTGTGTGTTAACAGGAAAGCCATCAGTACGAAGAGTTTTATTTGCAAAAGCCTATTGAAAATTTTAAAAAAAGATTTGGTGTAATTTAAAATAGTTTATATATTTGCACCCGCAATCACAGATATGTATTGTGATGGTCCGTTCGTCTAGGGGTTAGGACGCCAGGTTTTCATCCTGGTAACACGGGTTCGATTCCCGTACGGACTACAAATAATTTTATATTCGTTAGCAGTATGAAATTATATTAATATAATACACTAAAACAATGGTCCGTTCGTCTAGGGGTTAGGACGCCAGGTTTTCATCCTGGTAACACGGGTTCGATTCCCGTACGGACTACAAAGTTTTTATAAACATTTAACGCTTTATTAAAATGGCAAATCATAAGTCAGCATTAAAAAGAATAAGAAGTAACGAAGCAAAACGCTTAAGAAATAAATATCAGCACAAAACAACACGTAATGCTGTGAAAAAATTAAGAGCTTCAACAGATAAAAAAGAAGCTGAAGGTATGTTTTCTTCAGTAATTTCAATGCTTGACAAGCTGGCAAAAAATAATATTATACATAAAAATAAAGCTGCTAACTTAAAGTCTAAATTGGCTAAACATGTAGCTGCTTTATAAAGTTTTAAGGTTAGTTAATAGTTAAAAGGGCACCCTTGATTGGGCGCCCTTTTCTTTTATCAAAAAAATAATATTTAAAAACATACCATACCCTATGGATTACTAATGGATATTGTATTCCCGTAGCTTTTATGTTAGTGTTTAAATGGTTTTTCGAAGCATTTGATTTGTATTTCTATGTATAAAATAAGTGCATAAAGATAGAATAGATTGATAATCTATAGATATTGGGATTGACTGCCAACCATCAAAAACTTTAAAATCTGAATTTTCTACTTCTTTAAATTAACATGAAACTTTTAGAATAATATTTAATTAAATTTACTTTTTAAGAACCATCTTTTTTGTTAAAGTAGTAAAAATAGATTGTTATAGATCTTTAAGAAAGAAATAATTAGGGATTTAAATAGTTAGAATAAGTTGTTAGGACATTAAAGAAGTTTAAAAAAGGGGCGGAGAAACGTTTATAGATCATATGCTTTATAAGCATCTAATCGTATGAAAATAAATAGAAGGAGGGTAAAACCCCATAGAGAAGAACCACCATAACTAAAAAAAGGGAGCGGTATTCCGATTGTAGGTAAAATACCTATTACCATACCAATATTTACTATAACATGAAAAAAGAATATAGAAACGACGCCATAACCGTAAATCCTTCCGAATTTATTTGTTTGCTTTTCTGCTAGATATATAATTCTGAATAGAAAAAGTGAAAATATAATTATTACAGCAGAACTTCCCAAGAACCCCCATTCTTCACAAACTGTGCTGAATATATAGTCTGTATCTTGTTCAGGTACAAAATTACCCTGTGTTCTATCCCCTTTTAGAAATCCTTTTCCACTAAAGCCACCAGAGCTTATGGTTAGTTCTGCCTGGTAGGTGTTATAACCAATACCTGTATTATCTTTAATTTTGCCTAGTAAAATATCAAAACGGTCTTTTTGATGTTGTTCTATTACGTTGTCATATATATATCCTATTCCAATAATGAAGATACTTGTAACTGCATAAGTACCGATCACCTTAAAAATATTAAACCGAATAAATCTTTTGTTCTTATAAATAGCGTATAGTATATAAGTTGAAATAAGGGTCAATGAAATTGTTAATACTGTTGCGACTCCAAAGGAAATAGTTAATAAAAACAGCAAAATTGAGAATGTTCCTAAAATAATATATGTTAGTGTTAAACCCTCTCTATTTAATACAAAAAAGAAAGAGAAATAAATAAGAACGGACCCCATATCCGGTTGTAATGCTATAAAAAAAGCTGGCAAAAAAATGATAACAAATGCTTTTACTTGATTTTTTAAGAGACCTAAGTTGTATTGCCTATCACTCATTAACTTTGCTAGTGCGAGTGCTGTAAAAGCTTTCATGAACTCGGAAGGTTGGAGGCCTACCCCTCCAAAGCTATACCAGGAAGTTGCACCATTAATTTTCTTTCCAAAAACCAGAACTCCAATCAGAAATAAAATAGAAATAACATATAATATGCTTGAAAAAGTTTCATAGAATTTGGAGTTGAAGAATAGTACGAATATTATAATAGGTATGCTAAGAGCTATCCAGATTAATTGTTTTCCATATCTTGTTGAAAAGTTAAAAATTTGGTTATCAATTTCATTGGAGGAGGCCGCATAAATATTAACCCATCCAAAAATGATAAGAATAATATAAAGAATTACGGTAACCCAGTCGATTCCGACAAATATGTTATTTCTCTCTTGGCGCAATACTATCTATTTTAGGAATTAATTTATCATATTCTGATTTTAAACTTAAATCAATCATTTTCTCTTCAATATATCTTCTTTCGACATGACCTTTTAAATACTTTTCAATGATAAGACTGGTTATTGGTGCTGCAATTGTTGATCCATATCCACCATTTTCAATATAGACAGCGAGGGCTATTTTGGGATTATTTTTTGGAGCGAAAGCCACTAAAATAGAATGATCTTTAAGTTGTATACGTTCACCATTTATTCTAGTGAAGTTTTCAACTGTCCCTGTTTTTCCGCAAATTTCTATATCCTTTACTTTACTCCCTCTTGCAGTTCCTCTTGTAAAAACTTCATGCATAGCTTCGATAGCAATTTCAAAGTGCTTTGGAGCTATAGTTGTTTTTATTTTTTCAGTATAAGTCTTATCTTTTATAAGTTTATTATTAATTTTTTTGACAATGTGTGGGCGATAATAATGCCCTTTGTTAGCAATTGCAACAGTCATATTAGCTAGTTGCATTGGGGTGGTTTCAACTTCTCCTTGACCAATTGCATTAGAAATGGTGTGAGTGGCACCCCATCTAAAATTGTACCAACTATTGTAATAAGTAGAGTCAGGAATTCTACCTTTTTGTCCTGTTGGTAAGTCGTAGCCTAAATAATTACCAAGACCAAAACTTTTTGCATGTTTACTCCAAATCTCAAGTCCTGTTTTTGAATCTTTAGCATTATCTATTATTCTTCTGTATGTTGTAGCAAAATAACTATTGCAAGACTTAGCGATGGCGGTTTTTAAATGTATAGGATTTCCAATTATTCCACAATGGCACCTCATAAACTCTTTTTTTTGTCGGCCGTATCTATAACCACCAAAACAACGTACCGAAAAATTATTATTTATAACTCCTTCCTGAAGACCAATCAATCCATTAATAATTTTAAAAGGTGATCCAGGAGCATACATTGCTTGCAGTCCTCTATCGAATGTTGGCTTATTGATCGAATCGTAAAATAATTTTGTAGAGTTTTTAGAACGTTTCCTCCCAACTAATAGATTAGGATCATATGAAGGTGCGGTAATTAGAGCTAAAATTTCACCTGTTTTAGGCTCAATAGCTACAATACCACCTCTTTTTCCTTTCATTAATTTTTCACCATATTGCTGTAAATCACTGTCGATTGTTAATGTTAAGTCTTTACCAGGTATAGAAAGGGTGTCTAGTTTTCCTTCATTATAAGGTCCAGTTATTTCATTTAGGTTATTTCTTTTGAAATATCTTTTACCTTTTATTCCCCTAAGATCTTTTTCGTATTGTTTTTCTATACCTAGTTTTCCAATTAGCTCACCTTGTTCATAGTAAGTACTTAACTTTGCTTTTTGCTCGTTAACCTCACCAATAAAGCCCAGTACATTTGCAGCAGAGTTTATCGGATAATTTCGTATAATCCGCTTTTGAACGTAAAAGCCTTTATATTTGGATAATTTTTCTTGTAAAAAAGCGAAATGGTCTTTCGATAATTGTTTTAAAAAAACAGAAGGGAGCCACCTAGCGTATTGTTCAGCTTTTTTAAAACGGTTTAAAAAATTTTCTTTTGTTATTTTTAAAAGAGAGCAAAATTCTAAGGTGTCAAGTGGTTTTACTTCCTTCGGAATAACCATAACATCATATGATAATTGGTTTGCAACTAATAATTTCCCTTTACGATCATACACATATCCCCTTTCAGGATAATCATATTCAACTTTAACTGTTGAGGTAAAAGCAGGGTTTTGTTTTTCGCTCTTAAGAATTTGTAACTGAAAAAGTCTTCCAATATAAATAAGCGAAACTAGGAAAATAAGAAAAATTAATAAAAAGCTTCTTCTCATGATAACTTTTTTCTAAAAATAAAACTTCCTAAAAAGTACAGTATTAGGGTAAATAACGTTGATAGTAGGGTGTTAATTATAATATTTGAAAAATTACTAAAGCTGAAGTTGGTAAAGCTAAATAATATAAAATGATGTATAATTGTTAAAATTGTAACATAGTTAAACACTTTACCAAATGTTTCCAGTTTTAAGTCAAATAATAAATAATCAGATTCTGTTTTTTTAAAAATAGTTTTCACTAAAAATAATCTAATATAAGCTATAAATAAGGTCGCGAAGGCATGAATTCCTCCAGAATTGGAAAATAAGTCAATTAGCAAGCCAAGTATGAAACTAAGAGAAAGAAAAAGGAAACGTTTTTGATTAAGAGGGAAAATAAATATATAAGAAATGTATAGGTAAGGATTGATATACCCGAATAGTAAAACATTATTAAGCACAATTACTTGTAAAAGCACAAAAAACAAGAATAATAAAATTAAATGTATCGTTCTATTCATTTTTTTTGTTTAGCTCATTAATCTCACTTTTGTGAAAATTTATAACGATGTTAATATTACCAATATTTGTCATATCGTTAAAAAGTTTAACATCTATTGTATTGATAGCAGAAGCTTTTTCAGGAATACTGGCTATAGTTCCAATATTTAGTCCTTCAGGAAATATAGAAGACTTGCCTCCAGTGATTACTGTGTCTCCAACTTTTAAAACTGCTTGTCTAGGAATATCCGATAATTGAACAATGTTTACATTATTTCCATTCCATTCTAACGTTCCGAAATGATGACTATTCTTGAGTCTTGCGTTTATTTTACTATTCTTATTTAAAATTGACTGCACTCTAGAATATCTACTGGTAACATCTTCCGTGATTCCGATAATTCCTTTACTATTTATCACAGCCATTTCATTAGAAATATTATCATTTTTACCCTTGTCAATAGTCATAAAATTATAAGAAAAATTATAGTTATTACTAATTATTTTTCCAGCTTTATATATATACTTTTGATTGTACTTTAGGCTATCAACGACGACAGTAATTTTGTTACTATCAATTATTTTAGAAAGTTGTTCAATTTTATTTTTAAGTATAATATTTTCTTTTGCAAGTAATGTATTTTCAGTGTTTAAATGGAAGTACTTGTTTATGTTGTTTACTTTATTCAGTATTCCACCAGAAATGAGATTAGCAGAACTTATCACTTTACTTTTGTGAAAAGAATAATTGTTAATTATCAGTACAACAGCTGTAATTTCTAAAAAAAGAAAATACAAAAAATACTTATACTTCTGTAAGAAATAAACAAGCTGCTGCATGAATTAACATTATTTATTTGATCAATACTGATTTGTATTTTTCTAGATTTTTAAGAGCAATACCAGTCCCACGAACTACAGCTCTAAGTGGATCTTCTGCTACATAAACAGGTAAGTCAGTCTTGCGAGATAAGCGTTTATCTAAGCCTCTTAGCATAGAGCCTCCTCCTGCTAAGTATATACCAGTATTATATATGTCAGCAGCTAATTCTGGAGGAGTTTTAGATAAAGTTTCCATTACAGAGTCTTCAATTCTTAATATTGATTTATCAAGCGCTTTGGCAATTTCTCTATATGAAACTTGAACTTGTTTAGGTTTGCCACTGAGTAAGTCTCTACCTTGAACCATCATATCATCTGGAGGTGTATCAAGATCTTCTGTGGCTGAACCAATTTGAATTTTTATTTTTTCCGCAGTAGTTTCGCCAACGTATAAATTGTGCTGTGTTCGCATATAATACATTATATCGTTCGTGAATAAATCTCCAGCAACTTTCACAGACTGATCGCATACAATACCCGCAAGAGCAATTACAGCAATTTCAGTTGTTCCACCACCTATATCAATAATCATGTTACCTTTCGGTTCCATAATATCTATTCCAACACCTATCGCTGCTGCCATAGGTTCATATATAAGATATATTTCTTTGGCATTCATATGGCGTCCAGAGTCGATAACAGCACGTTTCTCAACTTCTGTAATACCAGAAGGAATACAAATAACCATTCTTAAAGAAGGAGGAAAAAGCTTCTTTTTAATGGCAGGAATTTTTTTTACAAATTCCTTAATCATTTCTTCAGAGGCCTGAAAATCAGCGATTACTCCATCTTTAAGTGGGCGTATTGTTTTTATGTTTTCATGTGTTTTTCCTTGCATTCTATTGGCCTCATGACCCGTAGCAATAATTTTACCAGAAAGTCTATTTCTTGCAACAATAGAAGGGCTGTCAATAACTACTTTTCCATTATGGATTATTAGCGTGTTTGCAGTTCCTAAATCAACAGCAATATCTTCGGTCATAAAGTCGAAAAACCCCATAAAATGTTTGTCTTTTATCTAAATAATTGATGCGTACACACAAATCTATAAAAAATATAGATAGCTTTTACATCAAAAATAATTAATGTTTAAAATGTCTTGTTCCTGTGAAAATCATTGCTAATTGATTTTTATCACAGTAGTCAATACTCAGTTGATCTTTAATAGATCCTCCCGGTTGAATTACATTTTTCACGCCTGCCTTATGTGCAATTTCAACACAATCAGGAAAAGGGAAAAACGCATCACTAGCCATTGCTGAGTCGGATAAATCAAAATCAAAACTTTTAGCTTTTTCAATAGCTTGTTTTAACGCATCTACTCTGCTTGTTTGGCCGGTTCCACTTGCTAGTAGTTGTTTGTTTTTGACCAAAACAATCGTATTTGATTTTGTATGCTTACAAATTTTTGAAGCAAATAATAAATCATCTAACTCTTTTCCAGACGGTTTATTGTTTGTTGCATAAATTATATCTTCTAATAGATCTGTCTTATTGTCTTTATCTTGAACAAGAAATCCATTCAAGGCTGTTCTTACAGTCTGTTGAGATAGCTTTGTTGTTTTTTGAATTAAAATTATTCTGTTTTTTTTCCCTTTCAAAATTTCTAAAGCGTCATCATCGTATGATGGGGCTATTACTACCTCGCAAAATAATTTATGTATCTTTTGTGCCGTAGCTAGATCAATAGTATCGTTAGCTATTAAAATTCCACCAAAAGCAGACACAGGATCTCCTGCTAGTGCATCAAGGTAAGCATCATGAATCGTTGACCGTTGTGCGAGGCCACAGGCATTGTTATGTTTTAATATGGCAAAAGTAGGAGGCTCCTTGGTAAATTCATTCATCAAATTTACAGCAGCATCAATGTCTAGTAGGTTGTTGTAACTGAGTTCTTTACCGTTTAGCTTGTCAAACATATTCTCTAGATCTCCAAAGAAATAGCCTTTCTGATGAGGATTTTCCCCATAGCGTAAGATTTTAGATCTAGTTTCACTAGCTTTATAAACAATTTCTTCTTCATTGAAGTAATTAAAAATGGCCGTATCATAGTGAGAGGAAATATTAAAAGCTTTTGACGCAAACCTTTTTCGTTCAGCAATTGTTGTTTTCCCCCCTGATTGACTTATTATTGACAGAAAATCGTTGTATTGCTCCATTGAAGAAACAATGACAGTGTCTTTATAATTTTTGGCGGCTGCTCTAATAAGTGAAATTCCTCCAATATCAATTTTTTCAATAATTTCTTGCTCGGAAGCATTTGAGGCAACTGTTTTTTCGAAAGGGTATAAGTCAACAATAACTAAATCAAGCTGAGGGATGTCAAAGTCTTTCATCTCTGCGATATCACTTTCGTGATCTTGCCTATTTAAAATACCTCCGAAAACTTTAGGGTGTAATGTCTTTACTCTTCCACCTAATATAGAAGGATAAGCTGTTACATCTTCTACAGGTAAAACATTAATACCTAAATTTTTTATGAATTTTTCGGTACCTCCAGTAGAATAAATAGTAACGTCTAACGCATTGAGATTTTTGACAATTGGCTCTAATCCGTCTTTATTAAATACAGAAATTAGTGCTGATTTTATGGTTTTTGTATTGTCCATTTTTGTTGTGTTGTTAAGAGACCAAAAATACTAAAACCTAGAGGGTTTTACAATAAAGTGTTTAGTTTTTTGAATAAAAAAATACTGCCAAAATTCTGCTAATTTGACAGTGTTTTTTAAAATTAACTATAAATCGAAATTTTAATTCTCACTCTGCGTTTTCAAGAAAATTTCTAAACCATGAAGTGAATTTCTCTATTAAAGTTTGTTGATTTTTCTTTTGAGCGTTTCTGTCGCCCAAAGCAGCGTAAGTGGGGAATTCATTACTACTCATAATATAAGGGAATTAAATGTTAATAAAGTTGTTAATAAATATCTTTCAAATTAAATAAAAAAACTTTAATTATCAAATATTTTAGTTAGTTTTTAAATGAAAAAACTAACTTTTTTGCAAATAAATTCTAGAAGTTCCTCGTCTTTCGAAGAAAAAGGGTTTATTGAATGAGAATCAATGTCAATTTGACCTATATTTTGTCCGTCGATAAATATTGGTACAACAATTTCTGATTTAACTTTCCAACCACATGAAATATAATTATCCTGTTCACTTACGTCTTGAACCACAAAATTTTTATTGCTAAGAGCAACTTGACCACAAATGCCTTTACCAAAAGGAATTATTGTATGTTCAGTGGGCTCTCCAAAAAATTGAGCAAGTTTTAATTCCTTCTTATCCCCATTTTTGAAATAGAAGCCAACCCAATCGTAATAAGAAATTTCAGATGCTAAATAATCACATATTTGTTGAAGTTTTTCTTCCTTGGGTTTTTGAGAGCTACAAATTCTTTCAATTTGCTTCTTTATCTCTATTATATTATCCATAAATTTTATTTCAAATAAATATTAAACAAAGTAGCAAAAGTACTTTGAAGATATCTATTGCAAAAATATTTTTCGTAATTTTACCAATGTGATAAAAGTATTCTCAAAAATAACATCAATTTTATTAGCGATTCTGCTAGTTTTGTCAACAACTTCTTTTACAATTGAAAAATATTTTTGTGGAGGGAAATTAGTTGGTGTTTCTTTTTTTGGAGAGAAACATTCATGTAAAAAGGAGTCATCTTGTAAGTCATTTAGTATTGCTGTTTCCGAAAAAAAATCATGTTGTAAAAACGAACGTATTTTTTTGTCTGGAGAAAAAAATATCTTCGAAAGTACCATTGAGTTGAAACAGAATATAGAAAAGTATACGATATTATTTTTTAAACCAAATACCATATCGGACGCTGAATTTGTTTTTAAAGTCTATGATCTCAAAAAATACTATTCACTTCAAATAGTATATAACATTCGTTTATTGTATCAGGTATTTATTTTATGATTTGTGTTTTGATTTATAGTTGATTAAAAAACAAACACAATAACTTACAATATGAAAAATATAGTCGGTATTACGATACTGCTTATAAATTCGATTTGCTATTCGCAAGTTACGTTTAAAGGAAAAGTTTTATATACAAATGAAAAAGGAAATGAAGAGGCGGTTTCAGGGGTATCAGTATTTTGGATGAACACTCAAATAGGAACGATAACCAATGATGATGGTATGTTTACAATACCAAATAATCAAGCTGATAATTATCTGATTATTAGTCATGTTGGTTTTAAAACAGATACATTATTAATTCAAAATAAATCTTATTTAAGATACGTTTTGAAAGAAAAAGAAATACTTGAGGAAGTTGAAATTATAGTTTCTAAAGAACCAACTCAACGGTCTTTTTTAGATGCGCAAAATATAATGAATATAGGGAGTGCTGAATTATTGAAAGCAGCCTGTTGTAATTTATCAGAGAGTTTTGAAACAAATCCATCAATTGATGTAAATTTTTCAGATGCCTTAACAGGGACTAAACAAATTCAAATGTTAGGTTTAAAAAGCCCATACCTTTTAATTACTCAGGAAAATATACCTTCGGTACGAGGAGCTTCTCAAGTATTTGGCTTAACTTTTATTCCAGGATCATGGGTTGAGAGCATACAGATAACGAAAGGAGCTGGGAGTATTACTAACGGTTATGAAAGTATTTCTGGGCAGATTAACGCGGAGTTGGTAAAACCTTTTAGCGACAGTAAATTTTTTACAAATTTTTATGGAGAGCTTGGTGGTAGATTAGAATTAAATACTCATTTCAATCAAAAGCTTTCAGATAAATGGTACACAGGTTTTTATTTGCATGGTAGCAATCGAAGTCTAAAATTTGATAGAAACAACGACGGCTTTTTAGATAATCCTTTAACAAATCAAGTTAATATAATGAATCGGTGGCAATATATTGATTCTGAAAAAGGATGGATTGGTTTTGTTAATTTGAGGTATTTGAATGATACTAAGCAAACAGGTCAAATTTATTATGATTTTAAAAAACAATATAAAAATCCCCAGTTTTGGGGAAGTGAGATAAATACATCAAAAGCTGCTATATCCACTAAGTTAGGTTATGTTTTTCCAGACTTACCTTTTCAGAAGTTTAGCTTTCAAATGTCTTACAATGACCATCAGCAAAAATCTTATTTTGGATTAAAAGACTACGATATTTATCATAAAAGTTTTTATGTAAATGGCCTATTTAGTTCAATAATTGGAGATACTCGACATCAATTTAAAGTCGGAGCAAGTTTTTTGCAAGATGACTATTTTGAATTAGTTATAGACAAGAATTTTAAGAGAAAAGAACATGATCTTGGCATTTTTTTTGAATATACGTATGATGATAATGAGTTTTTTAGCTTAACAGCTGGTATTCGATTAGATTTTCATAATTTATTAGGTGTCTTTTTAACTCCAAGAATACATGCCCGTTATGCTGCATGGAATAAAGGGGTTTTTAAGGCCTCAATAGGTAGAGGAGTAAGAAGTGCCAATATTTTCGCTGAAAATTTACAGTTATTTGCCTCTTCACGGAGTGTTAATATTCAAAGTAACAAAGGGAGAATTTATGGGTTAAACCCAGAGATTGCCTGGAATTCAGGGGTGTCTTTTTCTCAAAGATTCAGGTTGTTTGACCGGAAAGGATCAATTAGTATCGATTATTATAGAACAGTTTTTCAAAATAAAGTGGTAGTTGACTGGGAAAATCTAAATGCTATTTCGTTTTATGATTTAAAAGGTGATAGTAAAGCCGAAAGCTTTCAGACCGAAATTACTCAAAACGTATTACCGTATTTTAATATTCGCTTGGCATACAGACTTAATAATGTAAAAACTGATTATGAAAGCGGTAGATTTGAAAAACCTCTTTTAGCGAGAAATAGATTTTTTGTAAATACATCCTATGAGACAATTTCGAAGAACAATGGAGAAAAATGGAAGTTTGATTTTACATATAATTGGTTAGGAAATCAAAGAATACCGGGGGGAGATGAGGGTCTTAAAAGTAGAGGGCTAGCTAGTTACTCAAAACCTTATAGTACAATAAATGCTCAATTAACAAAGGTTTTTTCTAAGACTTTTGAATTATATTTAGGAGCTGAAAATATAACAAATGTTAGGCAAGATAGTCCCATTCGGGGTAGTGAGAATCCATTTGGAGCTTATTTTGATACTACTATTGTTTACGCACCAATTTTTGGTAGCAATTATTACACAGGTTTAAGAATTAAATTAGATTAAAAATGAGAAAAAAAGTTTTATTTGTTTTTTTAATGTTAGGAATAACATCTTCTATGTTATCTCAAAACAAGAAGAAAAATGCGAAAGTTATAATTAATGTTGATGGAGTGTGTATGATGTGTAAGAAAAGAATTGAGAAGGCAGCCTTATCAATGAAAGGAGTGAAATATGCTAATTGGAATGTTGAAACACATGATTTAAGTTTGATTTTTGACGAAAGAAAAACGGAATTAAATTTGATTAAGCAAAAGGTAGCAAAGGTAGGTCATGATACAAAAGAAGTTAAGGCCTCTCAGATAGATTATGATAATTTACATCCTTGCTGTAAGTACAGAGATGAAGATGTAAAAAATGATCATAAAAAAAAGGCTTAAAAAAACCGTGCTTAGCACGGTTTTTTTTATAACATATGTAAATTATTTAGTTCTTGATTTGTGAGTTCTCTCCAGCGACCGCGTGGTAAATTCTTTTTTGTTAGTCCAGCAAATATTACACGATCTAGTTTTGTTACATTATATCCGAAGTGTTCAAAAATTTTACGAACAATTCTATTTCTTCCTGAATGAATTTCAATTCCAACTTCGTTCTTTTTTTCACCTTCTACATAGGAAACGGCATCAATGAAAACTCTTTTCCCTTCTATAGTAACATCACCTCTTAATTTTTCTAAGTCGGACAATGTTAGCTTTCTGTCTAAAGTAGCATGATAGAGTTTTCTCACATTATGTTTTGGGTGGGTCAATTTTTTTGCTAATTCTCCGTCATTTGTAAATAAAAGTAAACCAGTAGTATTTCGGTCTAACCTTCCTACGGGATAAATACGTTCAGATGTTGCATTTCCAACCAGTTCCATTACTGTTTTTCTACCACGATCATCTTCCATTGTTGTGATGTAGTTTTTTGGTTTATTTAGTAAAACATATCGTTTCTTTTCCATTGATATGAGTGTACCATCAAAACGGACTTCATCATCTGGTTGGACTTTATAGCCCATTTCTGTAACCAGTTTACCATTAATTGTAACGCTTCCATGCTCAATGAAAGTGTCAGCCTCTCTTCTTGAGCAAATTCCTGAATTGGCAATGTATTTATTTAGCCTGATGCCTTCTTTTGTCTCTTTTTGAGAAGCGTTTTTTTGAGGTTTGTTCTTTTTGAAGTTCTTTGTAAATTGAGATTTATTACGAGGATTGCTGATTTTACCAGCTTGTCGTCCTCTCGACGAGTCTTTTGAATTCATAATTAAAAAATGTGTGCAAATTTACAATTAAATATTTTAAAACTAATCTAAAACTCGAATCACTTTATCTAATATTAATGTTTTGTCAATAAAGATTAGGCTAAAAACACCTGCTAATAATAATAGCTTTAGTATGTTGTGAAGCAGTCTGTATTGATTTTTTGTGGTTACCTTATTTATATAAATCCCAATAAATAATAAAATACTAGCAGCAAAATAAAAGTAATATTTCATATGATTTATTCCTGGGTAATTAAATAATATTATTATCGGTAGTAGAGTGAGTATGAGTAGTATTATAACAAGTTGTTTTGCTTTATTTTCTCCGTATTTTACTGAGAATGTGTTGTAATTATTTATTATAGCTCCCTTTATATTTTCTAAATCTTTTATAATTTCTCTTACCATTATAACTAAAAACAAAAAACAAGCATGTACAAAAATAACTTTTGAAAAATTTTTAAAATGCACCAGTATAACGAAAAAGGGAAGTATAGTAAGTGTAGTTGCTGAGACAAGCCCAATGACAGGATATCTTTTTAATTTATGAGAGTATAACCAAATACTAAAAATATAAAAAGTAAAGAAAATAGCTGCTCTCCAAGATACTAGCCATCCAGATAAAGAACCAAAAAAGTTTAAAATAAAATATAAAGATAATTTAGTTTCTTGTTTAACAATTGAGTCCAAGCCAGATTTTATAGGGCGGTTAATTCTGTCGGCTTTTACATCGTAAAAGTTATTTATAATGTATCCTGCAGCAATTACACATGTGGTTGCGAGTACTAACAGAAATAAATGAGAGTCAAAAAGAACGTTTTTTAGAGCTTTGTTCTCTGAAAAAATAAAAATAGCAGCTAAATATTGCGCTGCTATTAATATTAATATGTTGTGTCCTCTAACTACTGATAATAGGCTAAATACTTTATAAAAGAGTATAGTTACTTTTGATGTATTACCCATAGTGACAAAGGTTAGTTAGAAACGATATACCAATTCTAGTTTATAGTCTTTTAAGCTAATTTTTGCTTTTTCATAATCTTCAGTAAAGCCCAAAATATAACCACCGCCACCAGATCCACAGAGTTTTAAATAGTAATCATTTGTTCTTATCCCTTTTTCCCAAACCTTGTGAAAAGCCGAAGGTATCATTGGCTTAAAGTTTTTAAAAACCACTTTTGATAGTTTTTTCACATTACCGAATAGCGATTTTATATTGCCTTGTAAGAAATCTTCGATACACGCATCAGTATGGATAGAAAATTCATCACTTAACATTTTTCTAAAGCCTTTATTTTTCATTTTATTCATGAAAATATTGACCATAGGTTCTGTTTCTCCAATTTGTTCGGAATCTAGTAAGAAAACAGCGGCTCTTCCGTCTTTTTGAGAGGGTATACCAGTTGCTTCGATATTCTCTTTAGAATTTATAAGAATAGGAAGACTTAAGTAAGAGTTCAGAGGGTCTAGTCCAGAGCTCTTACCGTGGAAATATGATTCCATTATGGAAAAGGTTTCCTTAAGAGTCAATAGCTTATTTCTTGTTAAATTTTCAAGAACTGTAATCTTTTTGGAAGCATATTTGTCATAAATTGAGGCAACAAGAGCGCCAGAACTACCAACTCCATATCCCTGAGGAATTGAGGAATCAAAATACATTCCATTATTAATATCACATTTGAAACTTTCAAGGTCTAATTGGATAAGCTCACTACCATGCTCTTTTAGATATTGATGAAATCCTAAAAGGTTTTCATTAGACTTTTTTGCTTCACCATTCAGTGTATTCACTGTTTTTAAAGCTCCTTTATATGAATTAAATGGAATAGCCAGTCCTTTAGACTCTTTGATTATACCATATTCCCCAAAGAGCAAAATTTTTGCATAGAATAAAGGTCCTTTCATAGGTGTTGTAAATGTTTCAGTAATACAAAAATACAAGTAATACCTCTAGATTCCAATTTATTGTTTTGTATTTTTATGAAAAGTTTTCCAAATTCCGGACTTTTCATTGTCTTTGTATTTACCTTTTTCTTTTATTTTTCCATTTTTGTAAAAGGTTTTCCAAATTCCAGAGCGCTTCCCTTCGACATATCTTCCCTGTTCCTTGAGTTCTCCAGTTTCGTAATAAACTTTTCGAATTCCATGCAATTGTCCATTTTTATAATTTGCTTTATGAAAAGGCGTCCCATTTTCATGATAATAAAGTACCAAGCCTTCAAACTCTTCTTTGCCTGGAGTTAATATACTACTGTATCCTTCCATTTGAACTTGTCCATTCATGTAATAATCTACTATCCAGTAGCCTTGGTCAATTTTTTTAGGATAGGGTCGATAGTATTTTCCTTGAGATTCTGTAGTGGGTTGCCAATTCGAATTGAACCAAATAGTTTCTTGACCAAAACCATTTAGTGAGAATATTATTAGTGTAATGACAGAAAGAAGAGAAGTAGTGTTTTTCATGATTAGGGTAGTGGTTATGAATTAATTTTTTTAGATCCGGATCCTGTATAATCACAAATATAATGATTTTTTTGGCAAAACTTTAACAGTTCTGATTTTATGAAAAAATCTACTTCTTTTTTCTCTGAGAGAGGGTATAATAGATGAACATTAGCACCAGCGTCAAGAGTAAAGCAAATATTACTATCATTTTCTCGTCTGTAATTCCATATCTTATTAATTATTTCAAGGGTTTTAGGTTTCATAAGAACAAAGTAAGGATTACTTGTTAGCATCATTGCATGTAAACTTAAGGCTTCACTTTCTACGAGACTTATGAATTCTTTCAGATTACCGTTTTGGAGAATATCTGAGATTTTTTTTAAATTATCGTTGGCTTGTTTAAATCTTTGCTCAGCAAATGGATGGTTATGCATTAAATTATGCCCCAGAGTACTGGAAACATCTTTTTCCCCTTTATCTACTATCAAAATACAATCCTGATAGTTGTCAAAGACGGGGTGAGTTTTATAGGGGAACTTAATGGCATAATTATCAGAGCTTCCAGCTATGTCAAGGTGTTTCCCCCAAACAACTAATGGACCTTCGATACTTCTACTGGCACTACCTGAACCCAATCTAGCCAGGAAAGAAGCTTTTTGCTTTAGGTAGCTATCTTTCATATTTGGATTCAAATCCTTTTCAAGATTCATAATACACATAGCAATAGCAGACATCCCACTTGCTGAGGAAGCGATCCCACTACTATGCGGGAAAGAGTTTTCTGAATATATTACCATTCGATAGTCATAAATATAAGGGCAGTATTTTTTAATTCTATCAAAAAAATCGGCAATTTTTGGTTTAAACTCTTCTTTAATTTTTCCTTCAAAAAAGATTTCAAATTCAATACTATTGTTATTTTGTTTTTTATTGAAGTCTATTCTAGTTCTTGTATTGCAGTTGTTTAAAGTAAAACTTATAGAAGCATTTTTGGGTAGTTGCGGATGTGTTTTTCCCCAGTATTTTACAAGTGCAATATTACTTGGAGTTTGCCATTTATGACTAGTTTTTTTAATATCATTGCAGGCTCCTTGAAAAATAAATTCTAACATTCTTAAACTTATAGTTTTTACAAAAGTACATGTTATTTTCTAATAAAGACAATGCTTACGATTCTGAAAAATATTGAAAAGAGAACGTTGTCTTTATTCTTTTACTCAATCAGGTTTTTTAGTTACTATTAAAAGAGAATGTTATTGACTTTCGTAGAATTATTTAATTTGTTGCTATAGTCTTAAAATAGCATTTAATTCTTTTTAAAAGAATTTTGGTAATTTTTAGGTTAATATCTTTAGTTGTTTTATTAGTTAGTTTTACTAGTGCTAACGCCTAGTTTGTTAGGGTTTTTGAGTATTTATAAATAGGGTTTTCAGGTGTGCTTAAGTGCCTTTTTTTAACATAATGAATACTGTTTTTTTTATATTTTTGCGTCAGTTCTAAGAGACGTCTTAGAATTTTTCTTTTTCATAGCAATTTTCCCGCTCTAATTTTGGAGCGGGTTTTTTTGTATCGTAAAATAAATAAAATTTGATTTTATGATTTTAAAAAGATTGAACTTAGTTTAATATTTTTCATTTGTATCGGTTTGTTTCTAAGCTTTAATGTTAAAAAAAAGTTAGTAGATACTTAACTTACGTTTTTTTCGTTATTAGAGTAATAATAATTTTATAAATAGTTAAAAACTCAAATAAATTGTCCCCCACAGCAAAATTTTAAAAAAACGAGTCTTGTTCTCATTTTGAATTTATTTAATAATTAATACCTATTTCTCTTGGAATAGGTATTTTTGTGAAAAAAATATAAGGTTGATGCATAAAATTAAATTAGTTTGGGACTTCAGAGGAGAGGATAGTTTTGAAATAGCAAAACATCATTGTTTGCATTTAAAAGAGTTTGTGGACCAAAACGACCTACCTTTTTTTGATATCAATCTCGAAGAAATTAACAAGTTTCATGTACTGGCTTTTATAATTGTCGACGAGGCAAATATGAAGATATTCAGAGATGCGTTGAAACCTCATAGGGGTTTGAAAGTAGTCTAAAATAACTGTTTGAAGCTATTTTGTCAAACTTTTTTATTAGCAATATTTGATTGAAAAAAGAATTAGTTGTTTTTTTAAATTGTAGATAAATTTGGTTACAAAATAGAATTTTCAGCAATGCTTTTAGCACAGATATATCCGCTTGTCCAAGCGTTTTGAAAATTGAATCCACCTGTAACAGCATCTATATTTAAGGCTTCGCCAACGATAAATAGATTTTTATGTATTTTACTTTCGAATCGCTTAAAGTCAATTTCTTTTAGGTCAATTCCACCAGCGGTGACGAATTCGTCTTTAAAAGTAGTTCGACCATTTGCGTTAAATAGTCCTTGCGTTAATTGAATCGACAAGCTGTTTAGCTGCTTGTTACTTAAATCAGCCCAATTTGCGTTAGTTGAAATCTTGGTTGCATTTAGTAGACGTTCCCATAATCTTTTAGGAAGATTTGAAAAAGGAGATCTTAAATAAATATGTTTTTTGGAAAGCTTTTTTTTAAAATTATTTAACATTTCAAGAACTTCATCACTATCCATACCAAGCCAATTGACGATAACATTGTATTGATAGTTTTTTTCTGATAATATCCTTGCTCCATGAGCAGAAAGCTTTAAAACAGCAGGACCACTTAATCCCCAATGGGTAATTAGTAAAGGACCTGAATTTTCTAGCTTTGTTTTAGCAATTTTTACAATAGCATTGGGAACCGATACTCCTCCTAAGTCAAAAATCCGAGGGTCTTTAATATTGAAGGTGAATAATGAAGGGACGGGTGTGATGATTTTATGATTTAGCTTTTTTGCTAAATCCCATATTTTCTTGCCACTACCTGAGGCAATAACTAGAAAATCACATTGGTGATTTTTATTTTTAGTGATAACCTTCCATGAGTGATTTTGATGTTCAATATCAATTACGTTTTGATTCGTAGTAACTTTTATATTTAGTTTATTAGTTAATTCTGTAAAACAACTAATAATTGCCTGAGAAGTGTTTGCTTCTGGAAATACTCGGTTATCATTTTCAACCTTTAAAGGTACGCCACGATTATCAAACCATTCAAAAGTATCGCCAGTCATAAATTGATGGAAAGGTCCCAATAATTCCTTTTTTCCTCTTGGATAGTTTTTAATTAGTTCTTTAGGTTCAAAGCAAGCATGTGTAACGTTACAACGTCCACCACCTGATATTTTAACTTTTTGCAAAACATCTTTTCCTTTTTCAAGAATTGTAACGTCTAATTCTGGATTTAATTCTTTGACATTTATTGCTGTAAAGAAACCAGCAGCACCTCCTCCAATAATAATTACTTTTTTCACAGCTTTACAAAATCATTTGATTATAACTTAAAATAGTTTTAAAACCTTTATTTTTAAAATATTCGGGGGTATCATTGTTTCCAGTCGCTAATATAAAATCACCGCCCCAAGCTCCTAGGCTCTTAATTTCTCCAAAATAATCTGAAAATAATTTTTTCTTAACAGGTTTTTCTTTTATGATCCCACTTATTATTTGTTCGTGCTCCTTAATAATAGAACCAAAATCATTAATAGATTTACATATCAATAATCTATGGGTGATGTCGTTTATTGATGATATGTGTTGCTTAACTTTGTCTTTTACTTTTTTATACTGGGCAATTCCCTCTCTACTATTTTTCTTCTGATTTAAGTGAACAAAAAATAGTTGATCTTTAAAATTTGGATTAAAATTAACTTTTTTTATGATAGGTTTTTTTTCTTCAATTTGATAAAGTATTGGAGTGTTGTTTTTGGCGCAAGCAATATCGTAACCACTTCCTGAAAAAGAGTTTTCTAATAACGTAAAAGGATCTATTTGAGCCCATTCTGCTATATTATTGATCAAGGTTGAAGAACTTCCTAACCCCCAATTTCTTGAAAAAGTTAATTTTGTTTTAGCAATAAAACCACTCGAAGTATTAAGGAAATTAGGGTTTAATTTTCTAGCTTGTTGTAATATTTTTTGGAGGGTTTCTGCAATAAATTCTGAACTTCCCTCAATATTAGAATTAAAAGTAGCTGATGTTAATCTTAATTTTGGAAGGCTAAAACTAGCCTCAAACCAGCAATTTCCTGATTGGGTGAAGCTGGCCCAAATTAATTCAGGATCATTTATACTTTGCACAGTTAAATCTTGACCAAACTTAGATGGAACAGCTAAAGCTTCTGCTCCATCGAGTACCAAGTATTCTCCTGTAAGAAGTAGTTTTCCGTTACTATAATATCTTACTGAATCCATCTAAGAGTTTTTTCTCAAATTTTTAAGTTTTTGTACTACTGCACTATGTGAAACAGTACTGTTTTCAAATTCTTTAGAGATTATGTTTTTTTCTTCATTTGAGGCTCCCATTTGATTTAAAATATTCATTAAATGCATTTTCATATGGCCATGTTGAATTCCTTTTGTTGTCAAGGCTCGTAATGCGGCAAAGTTCTGAGCTAAGCCTGCTGTAGCAATAATTTCCATTAACTTTGGAGCGGAGGGTCTTCCCATCATATCCAATGAGAGTTTGGCCATTGGATGCAAGGCTGTTAATCCCCCAACAGTTCCTATTGCTAAGGGAAGTTCGATCCAAAATTTAAAGATTCCATTTTCAATTTCGCAATGAGATAAACTTTTATATGTACCCTCTTTGGACGCATAAGCATGAACTCCTGCTTCAATGGCTCTAAAGTCGTTTCCAGTCGCTAAAACAACGGCATCTATACCGTTCATAATACCTTTATTATGTGTTACAGCTCTGTAAGGTTCTATTTCAGCAATTTTAACTGCTTGTTGGAATTTTCTTGCAAACTTTTCAGGATTTTCACCTCCTAAATCTTGAACTTTACAAGATACTTCAGATCTTACCAAACATTCGGGGACATAGTTTGAAAGAATACTCATAATAATATCAATATCATTTCTTCTAAATTCATTTGCAATAGCCTCCAAGCAAGAATTTATAAAATTAGCGCCCATTGAGTCTTTTGTTTCAAAGCAAACATGAAGTTGATAGTAATCAGTAAGACTTTTGGTCTTGTCAATAAGGTTAATGTCTAAAATCCCACCACCTCTTTTTCTCATATTCTTTGTAATGGAAAGGGTTGCTTTGAGTAAATTATTTTTTTGTGTTTCGAAATAGGTTTCTAAATCTTCTTTGTTACCAGAATACATAAAGTGGATATGTCCTACTTTTGTAGTAGAAATAACCTTTGTTTTGAAACCTCCTCTTGTACTCCAAAATTTAGCAACTAATGAGGCAGCTGCAACAACAGAGCTTTCTTCAACTACCATAGGAATTACATGCTCTTTATCGTTTATAACAAAATTAGGAGCGATACCATACGGCATATAAAAATTGGTGATCGTGTTTTCTATAAAATCATCATGAAGCCTTTGCAATGCTTCATCAGCATTCCAGTACTGTTTTATCGTTTCAATAATTTCATTCTGATTATTAAAAAAGTTAGTTGCTAACCAGTCAATTTTTTCTTTTTTCGATAGCTTTGAAAATCCTGAAATAACTTTCGCCATTCTTCATTAAGTTTTAGGAGGTCAAAGATAAATGAATCCAATTAATTTAGTATTATCTGAACATATTTATGATCATTTTGATCTAAAAATTAATGAATTTTCCGTAAACTTGGCAAACTTTTGACACAGACAATACTAAATATGAACAAATTATTAATCTTTGTTCTTGGATTATCTACTTTACTTCAAGCGCAAAAAAAGAACATTTCTCTAGAAGACATATGGAAAAACAATACTTTTAGATCTGATTATATGAACTCCCTAAATTCCATGAATGGTGATTTTTATTCACTCATTGACTTTGATGGATTTAGTTCTTCGGTCAATAAATACAGTTATGAGACTTTAGAAAAAATAGAAACAATAGTTGACAGTAAAGATTTAGCAAATATTGATTATTTTAATTCCTATGAGTTTAATAATGATGAAACAAAATTAATTTTAGGAACTAATTTTAAACAGATATTTCGTCATTCGTTTCTTGGTACATTTTATGTTTATGACATAAAAACAAAAAAGATTTCTTTAATAGGGGAAGATATACAGGAACCCACTTTTTCGCCAGATAGTAAAAAAGTTGCATTTGCAAAAGAAAATAATTTATTCATAAAGAGTTTCGATAAAGAAGAGGTTGTTTATAAAATTACATCTAGTGGTGAAGAGAACAAAATAATAAATGGTATTACTGATTGGGTTTATGAAGAAGAATTTGGTTTTGTTAAAGCTTTCGAATGGAGTGGAGATAGTAATCATCTTGCTTTTTTAAGATTTGATGAAAGTAAGGTTAAAACGTTTTCAATGGATGTTTTTGGTAATGGGAAGTATCCAGTTCAGCATGTATTTAAATATCCCAAAGCTGGAGAGGATAATGCTAAGGTTTCACTGCATATTTTTTCTTTAAAAACTAATAAAACAGCAGAAATCACTGTAGGTGAATATGAATACATTCCAAGGATAAACTGGACTAAAGATGATAAAGTTTTGGCTGTTAGAACACTTAATCGTCATCAAAATGACTTAAATCTGTATTTTGTTAATGTTGATACTTATCGTAGTCAGCTAATATTAAATGAGAAAGACAAAGCCTATGTGGATGTTAATGATGATTTAACTTTTTTAGACGATAACAGTTTTATTTGGACAAGCGAAAAAAATGGTTTTAATCATATTTATCACTACAATAAAGCAGGGAAACTGATTAATCAAATAACAAAAGGAGAATGGGAGGTAACTTCTTATTATGGATTTAATAAAACAAACAATACAATTTGTTATCAATCAGTCGAAAATGGATCGATAAATAGAGGTGTTTATAGTATCTCTTTAGAAGGAAAAAATAAAAAGCTACTAAGTGAGCAAACTGGAACAAATATAGCAGCTTTTAGTAAAAATTTAAACTATTTCATTAATACCTATTCAGATGCAAGTACACCAAGTATTTATTCATTGAGAAATGCAAAAGGAGAAGTTTTGAAAATTATAAAAGACAACGCTGCTCTAAAGTCGAAATTAGCAGAGTATAATATTGCTAGTAAAGAATTTTCTACTATTTCTGTAAATGGAGAGGAGTTGAATATGTATATGATCAAACCAACTAATTTTGATCCTTCAAAAAAATACCCTCTTTTAATGTATCAATATTCTGGTCCAGGTTCACAACAGGTAGCGAATAGATGGGGTGGGTCAAATGAGTACTGGTATCAAATGTTAGCTCAGCAAGGTTATATAATAGCATGTGTTGATGGAAGAGGTACAGGATTTAAAGGACGAGACTTTAAAAAAATTACCTACAAAAATCTTGGAAAATATGAAATGGAAGATCAGATTGAAGCTGCCAAAAAAATAGGAGAACTTTCTTACATTGATGCAAAAAGAATTGGTATTTGGGGATGGTCTTACGGTGGCTATATGAGTACCAATTGCATACTTAAAGGAAATGAAGTTTTTGCTGCAGCAATAGCTGTTGCGCCTGTTACCACATGGCGTTTTTATGATACAATATATACAGAGCGTTACATGAGAACTCCAGAAGAGAATGCTTCAGGTTATGACGAGAACTCTCCGCTAAGCTACCCAGAATTATTGAAAGGAAAGTACCTGTTAATTCATGGTACAGGTGATGATAATGTACATGTTCAGAATACATATAGAATGGTAGAGGCATTAGTTCAAGCTAATAAAGATTTTGAATGGGCTATATACCCAGATAAAAATCATGGTATTTATGGAGGTAATACACGTTTACATCTTTATACTAAAATGACTAACTTTATCAAAAATAACTTATAAACTAAACAAATAAATATGGCTAAAAATATAGTAGCAGAGAAAGAAATCTTTGGACATCCTGCTGGGCTTTATGTTCTATTCTTTGTAGAAATGTGGGAACGTTTTTCTTATTACGGAATGCGTGCTATTTTAACACTTTTTCTTGCAGCTCCTGTTATTCTAGGGGATCCGCAGTCGGGATATGGATGGACAAATGCAGAGACATTGTCTTTTTATGGAACCTATACAATGTTCGTGTATTTAACATCTATACCAGGAGGTTGGATTGCCGATAAGTTTATAGGTCAAAAAAAGGCTGTGATGTTAGGAGGTTTGTTGTTATGTGCGGGCCATGGAATATTGGCGATTAATGCACAGTGGGCTTTTTTCGCAGGATTGATTTTAATTGTAATTGGTGTTGGTTTTTTGAAGCCAAATATTTCGACCATGGTTGGTGGTTTATACAATCAAGGAGATGACAGAAGAGACAAAGGATTTTATATATTTTACATAGGTATTAATTTAGGAGCATTTTTGGGAGCTCTTATTGTTGGAGCCGTTGCCGCCAAGTATGGTTGGCATTATGGTTTCGGTTTAGCTGGAATTGGAATGGCATTGGGGCAGTTAGTTTATATGTTCGGATTAAAGTATTTAGATGGAGTGGGTGAATTCCTTGGAAAGAAAGATTCTCCAGACAAGGAATTAATGAAGAAACCTTTAACTCAGGTCGAGAAAGATAGAATGTTAGTAATGTTCTTGTCATTCCTAATCATTATTGTTTTTTGGGGTGCTTTTGAGCAAGCTGGAGGTTTAATGAGTCTATACACTGAGCAAAAAACAAATAGAATTCTTTCTTTTTCTTTACCGCTTATAGGGAATGAAATTCCTGCTGCGGTTTTTCAATCGATTAATGCATTTTTCATTATTGTACTAGGTACTGCTGTTGGTGGGTTCTGGTATAACTGGGGTAAAAAAGGAAAAGAATCTTCTTCATTATTCAAAATGGCTGTGGGAGTTATTATCATGGCATTTGGATTCTTCTTTATGAGCAAAGCAAGTACAGAGGTTGTAATGAATGGGGAGGAAGTTGTTGAAAAATCAGCCATGATATGGTTAGTTTTAGCTTACTTATTCCACACTATCGGTGAATTATGTGCTTCGCCAGTAGCCTTATCTTTCATCACAAAATTAGCTCCAGTAAAGTATGCGTCTTTTATGATGGGAGCTTATTTTGCTGCTACAGGATTAGGAAACAAAGTAGCTGGATTCGTTGGAGAATTGTCTGAGGGAGCTGGAGAATTTCAAGTATTTACAGGAATTGCTATATTTTGTACAATATTTGGGGTATTAATCATAACGTTGCTAAAGCCATTAAAAAGATTAACTCATGGTGCTGAAAATATAGAAAATAATAATTAATTATTTTATGCGATAAACCTCACAAGAAAAACTTGGGAGGTTTGTTGCGTTTACAAACTAAATATTAGAAATATATGAAGACAGATATCGAGAATTTATTTAAAGATAAAGTACTGGGGCATCCGGCGGGACTATTTGTTCTATTCTTTACAGAAATGTGGGAGCGTTTTTCTTATTATGGAATGCGTGCTATTCTGGTTATTTTTTTAACAGGAGCAGTTTTAGGAGATAATCCAGGATGGGGTTGGAGTACTTCCGCTGCCTTATCGTTACTAGGTACTTACGCCCTTTTTGTATACCTTACACCTTTGCTTGGGGGATGGTTAGCTGATAATAAAATTGGATACAGAATGGCTGTTGTAATTGGAGCACTTCTAATGACTTTGGGGCATGCTTCAATGGCTTTTGAAACACCAACATCTTTGTATATTGGAATAGCTTTATTGATTATAGGAAACGGTTTTTTTAAACCCAATATGACCTCAATCATTTCAAAGATGTATGCAGGAAAAGATGATAAAAAAGATGGAGCATATAATATTTTTTACATGGGGGTAAATGCAGGTGCGTTCATAGGTATTATGTTATGTGGATGGGTTGGAGAAAAAATAGGATGGAGTTATGGGTTTGGATTAGCAGGTGTTTTTATGTTGTTAGGAATGTTGCAGTTCTATTATGCACAACCGATTTTTGGAACACTTGGAGACAAGCCTTTGAAAACAAATAAAGAAAAAATAGAGGTAGAAGAGGAAGTAGGAGTAAGAAATCCTTTTTCTATTATTGATTATATATTAATAGGGCTTTTTACTATTTCTGCTTTAATTTTTATCATTAATGACCCTTTAAGTAAGATTGGAAATATTAATATTTTGAATTTTAGTGTTGCTGGGTTGTCTGATTCATTGTTTTTTGCGCTATTAGCGGCAATTTCATTTATTGTACTATTATTGGTAAGAATACCAAGATATACAAGAATTGAAAGAGACAGAATGATTGCATTTGCCATCTTTAGTTTATTCACAATTTTCTTCTGGGCTGCTTTTGAACAAGCAGCAGGATCTTTGCCTATTTATACAAGAGATTTTACAGATAGAATTTTAGAAGGTACTTCAGGAACTATATTTAAAGTAATTGATCTATTGGTAACTGTTGTTCCATTAGGTATTATAACGTATGTTTTAATAAGTCTATTTAGAAAGACCTATACCAAAATCGGATTGTCAAACATTATACTAGGATCTAGTTTCGTTATTGTCTGGATCATTGTTTTATATAAAATTTACACAGAGTTTAGTAGTTCTGAAACTGAAGTTCCGGTTACTTGGTTTGCTATTTTAAACTCTTTGTTTATTATCATATTTGCTCCGTTATTTACAAAGTGGTGGGACAGCGATTATAACCCACCTGCGTCAGTTAAGTATTTTCTTGGTCTGGCTTTGTTAGCTTTAGGTTTTGGATTTTTAGCTTTTGGTGCAAGAAATGTTTCTGCAGGTGCAGAAGGTGCTAGTTTAAGTATGATTTGGTTGGTTTTGGCCTATTTATTTCACACGCTTGGAGAACTATGTTTGTCACCGATGGGGCTTTCCTATTTGAGCAAGTTAATTCCAACAAGAATGATTGCGTTTATGTTTGGAGTTTATTATCTGGCAATTGCAATAGGAAATAAGCTAGCACATTACATTGGTGGAGATATTGAAAAAATTACACAGGAATATAGTTTATCAGGTTTTTTCTTAATTTTTACATTAATACCTCTCGGATTAGGGATCATATCTTTAGTATTACATCCTGTTTTAAAGAGACTTATGCATGGAGTTAAATAATAGCTTATATAGTTAAACAATATTAAACCTGTTAAATCGTTGAGAATTAATAGGTTTTTTTTGTAATTTTGGAATAGTTATTGAAATTAAGAAGATATGAAGAATTTTATTTTTATAATACTAGCTTTAATTTCTTTGGGTATAAATGCTCAAGATAAAATAGATTGGTTGTCTTTTGAGGAAGCTATGGAAAAAAACGAAAAAGAACCGAAACCTATATTAATTGATATTTATACGGACTGGTGTGGTTGGTGCAAGAGAATGGATAATACAACCTATAAAAATGAGGTAATTATAAAATACATAAATGAAAATTATTATCCAGTAAAATTAAATGGGGAAGACCGAAATGATATTAGTTTTGAAGGAAAAACTTTTGCCTACAAATCTCAAGGAAGAAGAGGATATCACGAATTAGCAGCAGCGTTAATGAAGGGTAGATTGAGCTATCCATCTACAGCATTTTTAAATAAAGACAAACAGTTGCTACAAAATGTTCCAGGATATATGGCTGAAAAGAAATTTGAAATAGTGTTGGCTTTTTTCAATGACGATAACTACAAAAAAACGAAATGGAAAGACTTTGAGAAAAATTTTAAAAGTTCTATCTAGCTTTTGTTTCAATTAAAAATATATGCACCGTTTTGTTCAGTGGAATAAAACGGTGTTTTATGTTTTAGACATGTTTTTTTCCATATAGTTATAAAGCTTTTATAGTTACTTCCATCAGCAATTATCAGTTTAGGATTGTTTTTTTTCAAAATACGTTCAAGGTTTATTTTGGGAGAGTTACAAAGTAAAATAGTTGTCTTCTTATCTATTCCTTTTAAACCCTGTAAGTAAGTATCTTTTAAAACTAAAAGAGTATTATTTTTGTGCTGTATAATATTTGGGGTTTTATTACTTAAATTGATATTTACGTTTGTTTTCTGTTTAATTGGATCAGTAAAATAACCGAGGCTTTTATGCTCTTTAGAATGATAAATCATTAAATCTTTCCCCTTTTGCTTGCCGATAATAGTATTTCTGTTATCATGGAAAACGGTTAAGGTGTTTTTTAAATAAATTACTCTTTTTTCATAAATATTTACTAGTTGAAATGTTAAAAAACAATAAAGAATCAGAAAAAAGCGGGTTTTAGTAAAGTGATAAAGTATATTGATGCTTCCAAAAATGATCAAATAACAAAGAAGTATTTCAAACTTATTAAGGATAAGGTTCTTGAAAATGAAATAATCGAAAGAGGAAATCCATTCAATAAAATTATTCATTTGAGAAATGATATAGTTGTATAGAAAAGCAATAGGATAGGGTAAAATATTAATAACTGCCATAGAGATAATTATAATTCCTAATATCAAAACAAAGCTTAAAAAATAAATAATGACTAAGTTCGAAATTAGGAACAGGCCTGAAAAGCTATTAAAATAATAGATGCTTAGAGGAAGTATTGCGATTTGTGCAGATAGAGAAATAATTAATATTTCCCATATTTTAGAAAAAAAAGCATTACTAAAGTGTATTTGTTTCTGTAGTACTGGGTATATCCAAACAATCCCGAAGGTAGCAAGATAGCTTAGCTGGAAACCAATGTGAAACAAAAACATAGGCTTTATTAAAAGTAGAAATAGCATGGAACTTATAATAGAATATTCCGTAAAAGTATTTTTATTCAATAACTTTCCTATGATAACGAAAGAAAACATAGTCGCAGAACGCGTTATGGATGCCGAAAGGCCTGAAATAAATGCGAAACCCCATAAAATAACTAAAATAATTAAAAATTTAACCTGACTACCATATTTAAATTGAGTAAGGAAAGCCAATATACTGTTTAAAAAGTAGAGTAAAATACCAAGATGTAGTCCAGATATAGCAAGAATATGAATGACGCCAGCTTTTGAATAAGCAGTTCTTATTTTATTAGACAAATCTTTACGTTGTCCAATAAGAAGTGCTTTTATAACAGCAAGCACTTCTTTTGAGAAAGGTTGTTTATCTAAAGATATTTCTATTCTTGCCCTCAATATTTCTGCAATTCTAATTATAGAATTATTTTTTGTTTCTAGTATTTGAAATTCATTATTATCCAAATAGATTTGTTCGAACACATATTTTTTTGATAAATAGCTTTTGTAGTCAAAATGACTTGACGTTAATGGAGGTTTTATTGAACTAAAGTTAGCATTAGAATATATTAGTTGACCTATTTCTAATGATTTAGAGCCTTTATTTTTAATATTAACAAGTACATTGCCTCTAGTTTTTATATTATTTACAGAGACAACTGCTCCTATATATCGTTGATAATACGAATTGTATTTTAGTTTTTCCTTTATGTGAAGAGTTAAAATTTTATTTTCTGACGGTATTTTTTTGTAATAATTAGAATAGTTTATAGGGTTATTAAAAAAAGAAGTTAGAAAGCCAACACTGATGAATAATAATATTACTATCAACATAAATAGTAAATGACCGATTTTATTCATTATGAAGTATAGAAAAATAATTATTATAATAATGTATAGATAACTTTTTTGTAAGCTTAGCTCTTGTATATCCATATTATTTTCTATACAAATTCCTACACATATAGACAGCATAAGATAGAAAGGAAGGTACTCTATTATTTTTTTCATAGCCTTTTAAATTCTTATAAATATAGCATAAAATCATAAGAGTTTTCCGTTAGCTTCTACCCATACTTCTTTAAGTCTATTTATTGAAAATTAATTCTTTTTAATTAAAAGTTGCGAAATAAGTAATAAGTATTTTAAAAACGAGGATTCGATTAATTTTTTAACAACCCTTTCACTATAATTTTGCCAAAAAAACATAAAATAATGAATATTAAAAAAACAATTTCCTTACGCTTATTAGCATTAGCTATTGCAGGGACTACAGTATTAAGCTCGTGTGATAGTAACGAGCAAAATTTTTCTGAAGAACTAGAAGTTGCGAACTCTAGTCAATTTAGCAGTTTAAAGTCTTTATTGCCTCCAGGTACCTCTTCTAAAGTTCTTAATAGTAAATCAGATATTACGGGGTCAGGCCCAATTTATTTGATCCAAGACAAAGGCGCTGAAACGGCTAGTTTAGCAGAGCTTTGTCAAGAACAAGGTGTTGATTATTTGGTTAAAGCTTCAAATAAAGTTGAAAAAGAAGCTTTGAAAAGTACTATGGTAGCTTATGCGGGAAGCAACAAGAATAATTCAAATTTATATGTTCTTTCTTATGAAGAGCCAGTCCAAGGTCGAAAAAGTATCTTTTATGAAGAAGGTGACGATAAGTCAGTATCTTCAAAAGGTATGGACGAGGAAAGTGTAAGTATTTCATCTTTCACTGTAAATGAGATTAGTAATGAGATTAGTAAAGAATTATCAAAATTATCAGGAAAAAATGCTCTCAACGCTACTAGAAATAAAAGCACAGCTTTTGATAAGTATCAACATGAAGCTAGTTATTTTATAGATACTAAATCTTTGAAGTATATTGTTGTTGTTAAAATAGCTAAAGGAATAACAAATGATACAAAAGATAGTGGATATGGTATTCATGTGGAATATTTACCTCAGTCTGGTGTTGTACACAAGCGAGCAAGATTTGGAGACTTATGGAAAAATCCAGATTATAGTATATGGTACCCAAGTTATGGAATGAAATATTATCAAGAGCTAACAGATTTAATTACTGCAGTTACTTTTGTAACAGAATTGACAGGTCCAAGTCAAGCTATTATAAAAGATCATTCTCCAGTTGCTAAAATTAGTGGATCCGTATCAAGAACACGTCAAAATCCAAGTTATTCGTTTACAATCGGGGGAGGTTTGGACGCATCGGTTAGTGCAGATGGTCCTAGTTTAGGGGCAAATTTAAATGGATCTTATACTTATAATAGTGGAAGTCTTTCAAGTACGATTACTTCAGAAGATGTTAAACATTTAGTCAATCAAGAGCCAAATGGATTGAAACATGGCGTTCAATACCTACAAGACTATGTGGCAGGACAACGTTATCTTAAAGAGCATCCAAGGACTCCATTAGGATCGTATGACTTAAGAGATAATACTATTATATTAGGAGGGTTAAATAAGCCATTAGGTATGTTTGCGTCAGAAACACATGATGAACTCTTTATTGCGGATATGCAAAGTTTACCAGGTATGTCAAGATCTAATACGAATCCAAACGCAATGGTGAATTACTTTATAGCAGATCATAATGTTCCTAGCAATGGGGTAGTTAAAGTAAAAGCCAAGATTTATTTAGATTATATGGATGCTAAAGCTGGTCAAACTCCATATGAGTACTGGAATGTTGATCACCCTAGATATTCGATTGAAGCAACATTCTGGAAACATTCAGCTCCTGCACATGATTTTGAAATAAATCTAAAAAAATTAGGAAACTAAATAATGATAGCATAACATAATAGTCTACTACTCTAAATTGATATTATGTATGTATTAAAAAGTCGAGGTAATAAATAATTACCTCGATTTTTTACATTTAAAAGTAAATTATAGAGATTTTTAAGATCGTTAAAGCTATTTTCTTACTCATTATTTTGATCATCTATCAATATTTATTTTTTAAATTGCTGTATTACAGGTTTTTGTGTTCCTTTGTGAATCGAAGCGATTATAATACTTCATTATTACTACAATTGATATTTTCTATACAAATTTTTGCACATATAGACAGCATAAGATAGAAAGGAAAGTACTCTATTATTTTTTTCATAGCCTTTTAAATTCTTATAAATATAGGATAAAATCATAAGAGTTTTCCGTTAGCTTCTACCCATACTTTTTTAAGTCTATTTATTGAAAATTAATTCTTTTTAATTAAAAATTGCGAAATAAGCAATAAGTGTTCTAAAAAGAGCAGTTTGTTTAATTTCTTAACAACTCTTTCACTATAATTTTGCCAAAAAAATATAAAATAATGAATATTAAAAAAACAATTTCTTTACGCTTATTAGCATTAGCTATTGCAGGGACTACAGTATTAAGCTCGTGTGATAGTAACGAGCAAAATTTTTCTGAAGAACTAGAAGTTGCGAACTCTAGTCAATCTAGCAGTTTAGAGTCTTTATTGCCTCCAGGTACCTCTTCTAAAGTTCTTAATAGTAAATCAGATATTACGGGGTCAGGCCCAATTTATCTGATCCAAGGCAAAGGCGCTGAAACGGCTAGTTTAGTAGAGCTTTGTCAAGAACAAGGTGTTGATTATTTGGTTAAAGCTTCAAATAAAGTTGAAAAAGAAGCTTTGAAAAATAGTATGGTAGCATTTTTAGCAGATGTTAATAATTCATCAGATCTATATGTTTTGACATCTAAAGACTCAGAAGAAGGTTATCAAACTTTTATTTATCAAGAAGGAAAATCTAGTTTTTCTAATTCTGATGAATCATATTCTGTTACTTTAGGTGATATCACAGATCAATTACAACAGGACATGTCAAAACTTCAAATGAAGAAAAAACTTAGAACTTCTGATAAAACAAATAAAGACGAGAATAAAGGGGGGCTTTCTGATTATCAATTTCAAGTTACCTCTTATCTTCAGGACATTAATTTTAAGTATGCGGTTGTGTTTAAAGTAGCCAAAGGAAGGACAAGTGATACAGAGGAAGTTGGGTATGGAATTCATCTAGATTATTTCCCAATTGATGGTATTACCCACCCTGAAGCCAAATTTGGAAGTAAAACCTATAATTCACAATATAATTTCTTGTATCCAAGTAGAGGACATAAATATTTTCAAAAACTATCAAACCTTATAACTGGGCTAACTTTTAATACAAAATTAATAGGGGCAACAAATACTGCAGCAAAAGATTATTATCCGGACGCTAAGATAGGTACAACTGTAACGCTAACAAGATCTGAGCCTAACTATTCGTTTACAATCGGAGGAGGTTTGGATGCATCGGTTGGTGCAGATGGTCCTAGTTTAGGGGCAAATTTAAATGGATCTTATACTTATAGTAGCGGATCTCAATCAGCAGCGTGGACTCAATCAGATGTTAATAACAGAGTAATAAATGAAGAAAATAGAATAGGTACTAGAGAAGTAGGATTGCAATATATTCAAGCGCTAATAGCAGGAAAAGAATATTTGTACAAACACCCAAGACAGCCAGATTTAAAAAAGGTTGTAAGGATAGAAGATCCTTCAATTGAGACGCTTATACAAGGAGGGCTCAATAAAACACTTTCACCAGCTACTCCAATTACAGATGATAATTTCTACCATGTAACACCAACGACTATGCCTACCTTGTCAAGATCTCATACAAAACCGAAAGCAATGGTAAACTTTTTTATACCTGAAAACGGAGTTCCTGAAAATGGTGAAGTACAAGTTAGGCATTCAATTGTACTTGATATTTTAGATGTTTTTGCCTGGCAAACTCCTTATGAAGTTTTTAGAGCAGGTTCATCTAAAATAGTCGCAGGAGATTTTAATTCCCAATATGATTCAAAAACTGTTACTATAAATCTTAACAAACTCAAAAACAAGAAAGTTAACTAGGTTCGCACGTAGTTTTAGCAACAAAGTTTTTTAGATGCAAATACCCTTTTAAGGGTTCAAACAAAAAAAGTCGAGATAATTTAATATTTCGACTTTTTTATATTAAATAGTAAGTCATAGAGACCTTTAAGGTCGTCAAAGTTATAAATCTAAAAACACTAGGAAACTAAATAATGATAGCATAATATAAGAGTCTACTACTTTAAATTGATATTATGTATGTATTAAAAAGTCGAGGTAATGAATAATTACCTCGATTTTTTATATTTAAAAGTAAATTATAGAGATTTTTAAGATCGTTAAAGCTATTTTCTTACTCATTATTTTGATCATCTATCAATATTTGTTTTTTTATAATTTTACGCTTTTAAATTGTTGTATTATAGTTTTTTGTGTTCCTTTGTGAATCGAAGCAATTATAATACTTCATTATTACTACAATTGATATTTTCTTTTTTTTATCCACTAATTTTAACCCTGAAGACAAAATAAATTTATTACCAGTTTTTATGGATATAAAATTATTGCAGCAATTTTAAAAACTAATAAAAATTTTAGACAACATGATTTTTATAGCTTACTTGAAGAATATTTGGTTATACTAAAATTTAACAAAAGTAAGTTTTGGAAAATAATACTAAAAAATAAAGAAGGTCTCGTGTATAGATTAAAACAAAATATTCTAAGAGAAACTAGTTGTAGAATTACCTTAAAAAACGTCGCTTTGCCTCGACAATGTAAAGCAAAGAACAAAATATGGATGTTTTTATTTTTATAATTTTAACACCTTATTGTTGTGAATAATGTTTTTTAATTCGTTTTTTTTGTTATTAATAGGGTATTTGAAGTTTTTTTTTGTCTTTATGTTATTGTAAGGCAATGTGTTGGCTTCGGTGTTTGTTAATCAATTTAAGTTAAAAAGATAAATATAATTTAGGATGTTAGCTTTCCACTAGTGTAAAAAGAGTAGTCTATTACATTCCCTTTACAAGATATATCTAGAAAAAATATAAGTTTAAACTTTATAAGTTCGTTTTAACCCTTTTAAAAATCCTTATTATGAGTGAAAAAACTTTTTGGTTAGTTTAATTAAAACTAACAAATACCTCATTGTTATTAGATAAAATGATGTAGATCCTATTCATAGAAATAGAGCGGTTAGTAGCGTTCTAATTTTAAGAATCAAATGATTTTAATATTCATGATTAGTTCAAAGTAATAGACACTTTGAGTAGGGCTTTTTTTGTCTAAAATTAAAAGATAAGTCCTATAAAAACACCCCAAAATAAAAAAAAATAAAAAAAAATAAAATAATATGAACAATTTATTAAACACAAAGTTTTTCAAAATAGTCCAATTATCTGCTGTGGTAATGGTTTTATTTTCAGCATGTAATAGCGATACTCAAGACCTTTCGATAGAAAAAGAATTGACAACTGCGAATCAGTTTGACGGGTTAGAAAATTTATTGCCCCCGGGAAAATCATTTAAGGTACTTAATAAAGTTTCCGATATATCAAATAAAGATCAAATCTATTTGATTGATAGAAAAGGAGCTGAAACGTCTAGTTTAGTTGAACTTTGTAATGATAAACACCTAGAGTACCTAGTGAGGGTATCTAATAAAGTAGAAAAAGATGCGCTAAAAAGTACTATGGTAGCTTATGCGGGAAGTAATAATAATAATTCAAATTTATATGTTCTTTCTTATGAAGATCCAGTCCAAGGTCGAAAAAGTATATTTTATGAAGAAGGTGATGACAAGTCATTATCTTCAAATGGTATGGATAAGGAAGTGGCAACTATTTCATCTTTTACTGTAAATGAGATTAGTAATGAAATTAGTAAAGAATTATTAAAATTATCAGGAAAAAATGCTCTTAACGCTACCAGAAATAAAAGCAAAGTTTTTGATAAGTATCAACATGAAGCTAGTTATTTTGTATCTAATAACTCTTTGAAGTATAATGTTGTTGTTAAAATAGCTAAAGGAACAACAAATGATACAAATCAAATAGGTTATGGTATTCACGTGGAATATTTACCTCAGTCTGGCGTTGTGCACAAACGAGCAAGATTTGGAACTGTAAAGAGAAATCCAAATTATAGTATATGGTATCCAAGTTATGGTATGAAATATTATCAAGAGCTAACAGATTTAATTACGGCAGTTACTTTTGTTACAGAATTGACAGGTACAAGTAGAACTATTATAAAAGATTATTCTCCAGTAGCTAAAATTAGTGGAACCGTAAGAAGAACGCGTCAAAGTCCAAGTTATTCGTTTACAATTGGAGGAGGGTTGACTGGTACAGTTGATAAAAAAGGTCCCTCTCTGGGAGCAAATTTGAATGGATCTTATACTTATAATAGTGAAACTCTTTCAAGTACGATTACTTCAGAAGATGTTAAACATATAATCGAAGAAGGGAATGGAGGAAGAAAACTAGGTGTTCAATATCTACAAGACTATGTAGCAGGACAACCATACTATTCAGAGCATCCAAGGACTCCATTAGGAATTTATAATGTTAGAAATAATACAGCAGATGATGGTTATACTCTTATATTAGGAGGGTTAAATAAGACATTAGGTTCGTTGGCTTCATCAACACATGACCATTTCTTCCATGCGGATACTCAAAGTTTACCAGGTATGTCAAGGTCTAATACGAATCCAAACGCAATGGTGAATTATTTTATACCAGAGAATAGTATTCCTAGAAACGGCGAAGTTAAAGTAAAAGCCAAAATTTATTTAGATTATGCAGATATTAAAGTTGGTCAAACTCCATATGAGTACTGGAATGCTACTCATCCTAGAAATTCGATTGAAGGAGTACTAAAGGCTCGTTTAGGTCAAGCACCTGATTTTCGTTTAAATCTAAAAAAATTAGGAAACTAAATAATAATAGTATAATGTAAGGGTCTATTACTTTAAACTGATATCACGTATGTATTAAAAAGTCGAGGTAATTATTTATTGCCTCGATTTTTTATATTTAAAAGTAAATTATAGAGATTTTTAAGATCGTCAAAGCTATTTTCTTGCTGGGTTATCGTTTTGTATGACGATAATATTTATCGCAATAGCATCATCTAAAGGTATAAAAATAGATAATCTTACTCTTGATATTAAAACAGAACTTGATTTACGTGGTTTTCTTGGTATTGATGAAAAAATACCTGCTGGATTTGACTCAGCTGAATACCTATTTACTGTAAAAGGTGATGGAAGTTCTGAAGAATTAAAAGAGATCGCTGATCAAGTCATTAGACTTTTTCCTAATTATTATTCAATAACAAACAAGATTAAAATGACAGCTAAACTGGATATAATTTAAAAAATAGATTAATTGATTTTAATATGAAGTAGTTATACTTCAATATCAAGGGAAAACCTAAAAAGTTTTTCCTTCATTTCTTTATAATATTTTCCTTTTTCAAGAAAAAAACATTGATTCTTTTTAAAATTAAACCTGAATGACTTTTATAATTTATAAGCACATTACTTTAAGTTACCTTTTTACCATTCATAGCACTTAAATTACCATTTTAACAAGGTATTCACCTGTAAATTTGCACCAGTAATAATTAGAAAAAATAAAAAATAAAAAATCAATCCTCGCATTTGTATTCACGTTTTTATTGACAAATACATTCGCACAAACAACTTTAAAAGTAAACACAGGTAACAAGTAAAAAAGAGTACTCCTTGTTATGTTTTCTTTTGACGATACATGATTAGTTCAAAGTAGTAGACACTTTGGGTGGGACTTTTTTTGCCTAAAACTAAAGATTAGTCCTATAAAAAACACCTCAAAATAAAATAAAATAAAATGAATAATTTATTAAATACAAAATTTTTAAAAATAGTCCAATTATCTGCTGTGGTAATGGTTTTATTTTCAGCATGTAATAGCGATACTCAAGACCTTTCGATAGAAAAAGAATTGACAACTGCTCAGTTTGATGGGTTAGAAAAATTACTGCCCCCAGGAAAATCATTTAAAATACTTAATAAAGCTTCCGATATATCAAATAAAGATCAGATCTATTTAATTGATAGAAAAGGAGCTGAAACGTCTAGTTTAGTTGAACTTTGTAATGATAAACACCTAGAGTACCTAGTGAGGGTATCTAATAAAGTAGAAAAAGATGCGCTAAAAAATACTATGGTAGCTTATGCGGGAAGCAATAAGAATAATTCAAATTTATATGTTCTTTCTTATGAAGATCCAGTCCAAGGTCGAAAAAGTATATTTTATGAAGAAGGTGATGACAAGCCATTATCTTCAAATGGTATAGACAAGGAAAGTGTAAGTATTTCATCTTTCACTGTAAATGAGATTAGTAATGAAATTAGTAAAGAATTATTAAAATTATCAGGAAAAAATGCTCTTAATTCTACTAGAAATAAAAGCAAAGTTTTTGATAACTATCAACATGAAGCTAGTTATTTTATATCTACTACATCTTTGAAGTATAATGTTGTTGTAAAAATAGCTAAAGGAAAAACAAATGATACAAATAAGAATGGATATGGTATTCATGTGGAATATTTACCGCAGTCTGGTGTTGTACATAAACGAGCAAGAATTGGAAACAAAAAGAGAAATCCAGATTATAGTATATGGTACCCAAGTTATGGAATGAAATATTATCAAGAGCTAACAGATTTAATTACGGCAGTTACTTTTGTAACAGAATTGACAGGTCCAAGTAGAGCTATTATAAAGGATTATTCTCCAGTTGCTAAAATTAGTGGAACTGTAAGAAGAACACGTCAAAGTCCAAGTTATTCGTTTACAATTGGGGGAGGGTTGACTGGTACAGCTGCTACAACAGGTCCCTCTCTGGGAGCAAATTTGACTGGAGGTTACACTTATAATAGTGAAACTCTTTCAAGTACGATTACTTCAGAAGATGTTAAACATATAATCGAAGAAGGGAACGGTGGAAGGATATTAGGCGTTCAATACCTACAAGACTTTGTGGCAGACATACGCTATTTTGAAGAGCATCCAAGGAGTCCATTAGGATCGTATAACTTTAAAAACAATGTAGATGATGGTTATACTCTTATAAATGGAGGACTAAATAAGATATTAGGTGATTTGGCTACATCAACACATGACCATTTCTTTAATGTGGATACCCAAACTTTACCAGGTATGTCAAGGTCTAATACGAATCCAAACGCAATGGTAAATTACTTTATACCAGAGAATAGTATTCCTAATAATGGGGAAGTTAAAGTAAAAGCCAAGATTTATTTAGATTATTTAGATGTTAAAGTTGGTCAAACTCCAGATGAGTTACTTAATGTTGATCATGATCTGAATTCGCTTGAAGCAAAATTAACTTCTCATTTAGGTCAAGCACCTGATTTTCGTTTAAATCTAAAAAAATTAGGAAACTAAATAATAATAGCATAATATAAGAGTCTACTACTTTAAATTGATATTATGTATGTATTAAAAAGTTGAGGCAATTATTTATTGCCTCGATTTTTTTGTACTAATATTTTAAATAAATAATACGGTTGGGTATATTTTGAATTAATTCTTTTTTTTAATGGAATTCTTAAATATTTAACTTTAAGATCCTGTTGTTTATGAGTTTAAAAGGACGGTGTTGATCAGGTGTTTTTAATGGAGACTATTCTCTTAATTTTTCCTAAAACTTAAGACAATGTAAGAGGGTAAAATATAGCGTATATTATTTGTTTTTTTAATTATTTTTTTATCGGTTATTTCTAGTTTTTATATGGAGTTTTAACATTTTTTTAATATTTAAAGAGTGTACAAAATGCTCTTTTGTCTCCTTGTTTAGGTGTAGAGAAAAGTTAGCTAAATTTTATCTAAAAGGATAAAAAAAAAGTTCTAGATTTAAAAATGATCATTAGATTACAATACTTTTTTTAAAAATACTACATAGATAAAACCTAATATATGAAAAGCTTATTCGAAAAAAAATATAGTCTGTTAGAACAGAGCTAAACCTTATTTTCGAGTATAGGTTATAAGAGTATTTACCATAGAAATAGCTTTAAAAAACATTTTAAATTATGAGATTTCAGTACGTTTTTTAAAATCTTTAATTATCACAATTCTTTATTTCGATAAATTTATGTTTGATGCTATTAAGTAGCATGATGCCCTTAGATACCCTCTAGTTATTTAGAAAAAATAAAAACATAAGCTTTAATTTTTTTAGTGATTTAAAACAAATTAAAGTAAGAGGAATTGAACGTTTTTTTGAAAAGGTTTTCTCTTCCTTAATAAAGTGTTAGACCAAAATTATTTCTTTAGTTAAAGAAAAGCTTGTGATTTTTTACTTACGAATCTTAAATTATATAAATTAAAATCAACGTCAATAGATTTTTATAGATCGTCCACCACTTTATGAAACTTTAAATATACAGCTCATTGCGTATTGTAATGATAACGCTGTGCATTTTTATTAACCTTTAATTACATATTTATGTAATAAATAAATTGAAAAACATAAACATTATGCTTGCCCTAATTGCAATCTGTTATTAAGGTCTTTAAAGAGTTTAAATAAGTATGTTTAGTTAAGCTTTGGTCAGATTTGCATAAAAAAAGACCAATCTACAAATTACATGAATTAAGAGGAACTATAAACAGATAATTGTGTAATAATGAAAATTGAGGTGTTAATTACCTCTATCTTTTATCAATGATTGTCTTTAAATTATTTTTAATCAGGGTTTAAGAAAATAAAAGGAAAAGGGGGGGGCAAAGTGTAATTTTTTATTAATTTAAGTACATTTTTTATCAAAAAATGCACTTGAAAATGTAATTTGTATAATATTTCTAACCTTTTATTAAATATTTTTTTTAAAAAAACTAGTATAAAATGACAAACTTGACTTATAAAATTAATTTGAGACTGATAATATTGGCTTTTCTAACTATAATCTTATTTATTCATTGTAGTAATAAAGATGATCAGAATTTAAAATTAAAAAATAAACAAGATGCTACAATTGAGTTTATGCATTTAAAAAACTTACTTCCACCGGGTATGTCTTATAAGGTCCTTCGTAAGGAAGAGGATATACTTGATGAAAATAAAATTTATTTAATTGATCAGAAAAAAGAAGAAACATCATATCTTTTAGAGTTATGTAATCAAAAGGGGATCGCTTATCTTGTCAGAGCCTCTTGTAAAGAAGAAAAAGAAGCCTTAAGAAATAGTGTTGTTGCGTTTTCTGGGGACATTTTAGATAATGTAACCCTTTATATGCTATCCTATATAGATCCTAAAGCAGGCCGTAAAAGTATATTTTATAGAGAAGGTAATAAATGTGAAACTTTTTTAACTTCAAGTGAAAATCTTGATGAAAAGGCATTTTTTTCTATTTTTAACTTTAATGAAATTAAGAAAAAAATAAAAGAAGAGCTATTAAGTACAACCGCCATAAATAGTTTTTCTACAGATGTTAATAGAAAAAAAAATATTTTTACTAAATATCAAAATGAAGTTAACTATTTTATTGAACATGAGTCTTTAAAGTATGATGTTCGATTAAAGGTAGCTAAAGGTAAAACAGAAGACAACGGTGAAGAGGGGTATGGAATTCATATTGAATACGTACCAGAAAGCGGCGTTACTCATACACGGGCCAGTTTTGGTCGAAGATATAAAAATCCAAGGTATGATGTATTGCGTCCTAGTAGAGGAATGAAATACTATCAAGAATTAAAAAACTTAATAACCTCAGTAACTTTTGTAACAGAATTGCAAGGAAATAGTTTTGATAGAGCTATTATAAAAGATTACTCACCTATCGCTAAAATAGGGAACCAACCAGTAACAAGAACACGCAGTAACCCAAGTTATTCTTTTATAGTTGGGGGCTCTTTAACAGCTGGAGGAAATACTAATAATCCCAGTTTAGCTGGAGGTGCTGAGTTTAGTTATATCTACAATAGTGAAACTATTTCAACCTCTATTACACAGGAAGATGTTAATTTCTTAATAGATCAAACTCATAGAGGAAAAAAGATTGGTATTCAATATGTTCAGGATTTAGTTGGAGGCAGACCATACCTAGCAAAGCATCATAGAACTCCATTGGGAAATTATATTTGGGATAGTAATGACATCCTTATGGGAAGAATTAATAAAATACTACCTGCATTAAGCGTTTCAGCAGATAGACATCTTTTTTATGTTGATAGTCAGAGCTTACCAGCCTTCTCTAGATCGAATACGAATCCTAATGCGATGATTAATTATTTTATACCAAAAGGTTCTATAAAAAGTAGTAATGTATATGTAAAAGCAATTATTTATCTAGATTATGTAGATGTTAAGGCTGGGCAAACTCCAGATGAGGTACTTAACTTTGGAGCGAAGTCTTCTATAAATATATTTCCACATACTATAAAAGTATACGGAACTTTTTGTTTGAATTTAAAAAAATTAGGAACATGATAGTTGTTTTATAAGTTACCAGATACCTACCTGGAGAACAATAAATATGTAATCTAGGTGTTGATTTAACTTAATTTTTAAAATAAACCTTATGGTATTATTCAATACTGATAAGAGTGTTGTTTTTTATTTGTTTAATGACAAACGAACTCTGAATATTTGAAATAATTTCTAATTGCGACATTTCCTTTAAAACAAAATTCTGATACTCATTCATATCTTTTAAGATGATTTTTAAAAGAATATCAAAACTACCAGCGATATAGGACACTTCTGCTATTTTAGAAACAGAGTTTACGTAGTCTTCAAATTTTTTAAACGCGTTTTCTTCATGCTGGATTAAGGTAACTTGACAATAAACAATTAACTTTTTACCTAGCATCTCTGGTTTTATAATAGCAACATATTTATCAATCACTCCAGACGATTCAATCTTTTTTATTCTCTCATGAGTAGGAGTAATTGATAGGTTTATTTTTTGTGATATCTGTTTAATTGATTGTTTGCTATCTGTTTGTAGCTCTTCTATAATTTTCAAATCAATAGCATCTAATAGGTGAGCAGTATTTTTTTTCATAAAATATAAGTTTTAGATAATAATTAGTTTTTTTATTTTGTTTATTAGGTTTTATGTAGGAAATTTTACTAATATAATATTTTTTTTAGGAATTATATTCTTTATTTGTAATTTTGTTTAAAAAATAGTGATATGCAGACATTTAATAACGTTTATAGAAGAATAAAAAGAAAATCTGATAGTTTTCTAGGATATCCATTAGCGAAAGATTTTAGTTTTAGTGATTTTGCTCCATTTTTAGATTTATGTGTTAATAATGTTGGAGATCCTGAGTCTAATTCTACACTGGCTATAGATACTAAAGAAATTGAGAGAAATTGTATTTCTTTTTTTGCTGATATTTTAAATACTTCTATGAACGACGTATGGGGGTATGTTACTAATGGGGGGACAGAAGGAAACCTTTATGGACTTTATTTATCAAGAGAATGTTTCCCTGATGCTATAGTATACTATAGCGAGGCAACTCATTATAGTGTTAAGAAAAATCTTCATTTGTTGAATATGAGAAATGTAGTTGTTAGAAGTCAAGATAATGGTGAAATTGATTACGAAGATTTAGAACAAGTTATAACCATTCACAGGGATAAACCAGCTGTTTTCTTTTTAAATATTGGAACAACAATGACAGAGGCTGTTGATGATTTGGAGAAGATTAAAAAGATTATTAAAAAGTATGCTATAAAAAATTATTATATCCATTGTGATGCCGCCTTTTTAGGTACTATTGCTCCTTTTGTTGAGCCTAAATTAAAGTTTGATTTTGCAGAAGGTGTTGACAGTATTTCAATTTCAGGTCATAAGTTTATTGGAGGCCCCATACCCTGTGGTATTGTAATGTGTAAAAGAGCACATAGAAATAGAGTAGCAAATTCAATATCGTATGTAGGGACGTTGGATACAACTATTACTGGATCAAGAAATGGAATAACACCATTATTTCTTTGGTCAGTTATTGATAAAATAGGAAAAAATGGCTTAAAAGCTAGAGTAAAAAAGGCTCAAGATTTAGCAAGATATACCGAAAAAGAATTGTGTAGATTAGGGATGAATGCTTGGAGGAATAATGAAGCACTTACCGTTGTGTTCGATAAACCATCTGATGATTTATGTAAAAAATATCAAATAGCATCAGAGGGAAGTATAGCTCATATTATTTGTATTCCTGGATTGAACAAGGACTTAATTGATGAATTTATAGAAGCTTTAGTAAGTGAGCGAGAGACAATTGCTAGTTAAATAAAGTAAGCGTTGTAGAAAAATAGATGGTTATTAAAAATATACCTTTAACGAGTAATTCATTTATAGAGACATTTGATTTTTAATTTCTAGAGTAGTATACTATTTAACCAAAAAATTGGTTAGGATTAGAAATAATTATAAATATGTAAAAGTATTGTAATTTTCATTACTTAGAATTTTATTATTATTACTACAAAGGATAGAATGTGAAATTGATCAATTTATTATTTTACATTTTGGATTAGTAGTTGATAAATAAAAGGGAGAAATAAGATCTTTATTATGTACTTAGAAAAAGTATTTGTTCAGATAATATGGTACAATAAGTCTTTGATATAATTCAAAGACTTATTCTGAATTTTTTAAACACCTCTTTGTTTGTTTATTTCGTCTTGAAGTTTTCTTCTTAATTGTTGCTCTTTTTCAATAGATTTTTTCTTATGGAGCTCAAATTCTTGCTCTATTTCATCAAATGTGATTTGAGTTCTCTTTGTTGTACTATTACTGTCTTTGTATTTATAAATGAAAAACATAAGAGATGCAATCAAAATAGAAATAATACTCCAAACTATGATGTTATAGTTTATTTTATTTAAATCAATCCCTAGAAAAGAAATTTTATTTTCTTGAGCAATAGAGGTATCTAATTTTTCTTTTAAGTTTTTAATTTCATTATTTAACTTTGTGGATTCATCATTAAGTTTGGTGACGTCTTTTTTTTCATTGTCAATAGTATTCTCAAGTTTTTTAAGTGAAATTAGTACATATTGTTTAAGTTCTGAGTAAGCAATTTTATCTATAACTTTATATTTCTGGTAAGAACTAGATTTCTTATATAGTTCATCGAATTTCATTTCTATAGAACTACTCTCCATTTCGTTTTTCTTGTCTTGAGCAAAAACAATGTTAGTAATTAGTACTAATGATAAGATTTTTAAGAATTTCATGAAATATTATTTAAGTATAACAATAGTCTTTAGTAAAAAACCCAAACGTTATAGTTTGGGTTTTTATTATAAGCAAGTTTATGAAACTTATTTTATTTTATCTACAATGGCCTTAAAAGCTTCTGGGTTGTTTACAGCTAAATCGGCTAAAACTTTACGGTTTAACTCAATTTCATTTGCTTTAACTTTCCCCATAAACTGAGAATAGGATAATCCATACTGACGAGCTGCAGCATTAATACGCTGAATCCATAATGAACGGAAATTCCTCTTATTGTTTTTACGGTCTCTGTAAGCGTATAATAACCCTTTTTCAACCGCATTTTTTGCTACTGTGTACACGTTTTTTCTACGTCCAAAGTAACCTTTTGCTTGCTTCAAAATTTTCTTTCTTCTATTTCTTGAAGCTACTGAATTTACTGATCTTGGCATAATTCAAATTGTTTTTTTGTAGTAGGCGATCACATTATTTCTGCTGTAATACTTTATGAGCCTGACTCCATGGTTTATAATTAATTTACTACCTTAACTAACAATTATTTTAATACTAATTGTTGCTTAATACTGGCCTCATCAGACTTGTGAACTAATGTGGCATGTGTTAATGCAAGCTTACGTTTTTTAGACTTCTTTGTTAAAATATGACTTTTAAACGCGTGCTTTCTTTTGATTTTTCCAGAGCCAGTTAGTTTAAAACGTTTTTTGGCACTAGATTTTGTTTTGATTTTAGGCATTTTTGCTTATCGTTTTATCTTGCTTATATTTTAAATTTCTTATTTAACTTTCTTAGGGGCGATGAACATAGTCATACGTTTTCCTTCTAATTTTGGCATTTGTTCTACCTTTCCATAATCTTCTAACTCTTGGGCTAACTTTAATAATAAAATTTGTCCTTGTTCTTTGAAAACAATAGAGCGTCCTTTAAAAAAGACAAAAGCTTTTAGTTTAGCCCCGTCTTTTAAAAATTTTATAGCATGCTTCTTCTTAAATTCATAATCATGCTCATCTGTTTGCGGACCAAAACGAATTTCTTTTACAACTACTTTTGTAGCTTTAGCCTTAAGAGCTTTTTCTCTCTTTTTTTGCTCATATAAGAACTTTTTGTAATCAATAATCTTGCAAACAGGAGGAACTGCTTTTGGTGAGATTTCAACTAAATCCAAACCTAATTCTCTGGCAGTTTCTTTTGCTTTGAACAAAGAATATACACCAGTTTCGACATTATCGCCTACAAGACGTACCTCATCAACATATTTAATTTTTTCGTTAATTCTATGTTGATCTTCTTTAATTACTCTGGTGTTTCTGACACCTCTTCTTCTTTTGATTGCTATGGCTTATATATTTAAAATTATTAACTTTACTTATTTAAAAGGAACTAATGTTTTGTTCACCTCTTCTGATATCAAAGATACGAATTCTTCAATAGATAGAGTTCCAACATCTCCTTCACCGTGTTTTCTTACAGAAACAGTGTTGTCGTCCTGCTCTTTTTCGCCCACAATTACCATAAAAGGTATTTTGTTAACTTCTGCATCTCTGATCTTACGACCTGTTTTTTCATTTCGATCATCGATTTGGGCGCGAATTTCGGAATTTTCTAACAAATGTAAAACTTTTTCTGCATATTTTTGGTATTTCTCACTGATTGGCAATATGATAACTTGTTCAGGTGTTAACCACAACGGAAATTTTCCCCCGGTATGTTCAAGTAATACAGCAATAAACCGTTCCATAGATCCAAAAGGAGCTCTATGTATCATAACAGGTCGGTGTAGTTGATTGTCCGAGCCTTTGTAGGTCAATTCAAACCTTTTAGGTAAGTTATAATCAACTTGTATGGTACCTAATTGCCAACTTCTTCCTAAAGCATCTTTCACCATAAAATCTAGTTTAGGACCATAAAATGCTGCCTCCCCTTCTTCAATAATAAAGTCCAATCCTTTATCTTTTGCTGCATTTATAATTGCATTTTCAGCAATTTCCCAAGTTTCCTTATCACCAATATATTTGTTGAGGTTTTCCATATCTCTAACAGAAACTTGAGCAGTGAAATCTTTGAATCCTAGAGAACCAAATACATAAAGGACGAGGTCAATCACGTTTTTAAATTCTGAATCAAGTTGTTCTGGCGTACAAAAAATATGGGCATCATCTTGAGTAAAACCTCTCACTCTTGTCAATCCATGTAACTCGCCACTTTGTTCATATCTGTAAACAGTTCCAAATTCTGCATAACGAATAGGTAGGTCTTTATAAGAATATGGCTTATGAGCATAAATTTCACAATGATGAGGGCAATTCATAGGTTTTAAAAGAAACTCTTCATCCATTTTAGGTGTAGTTATTGGTTGAAAGCTATCTTCACCATATTTTGCATAATGACCAGAGGTTACATACAAATCTTTTTGACCAATATGGGGGGTCATCACCATTTCGTAACCTGCTTTCTTTTGAGCTTTCTTAAGGAAGTCTTCTAATCTGCTTCTTAATGCAGCACCCTTTGGTAACCATAGAGGAAGTCCTTGACCAACTTTTTGCGAAAAGGTGAAAAGTTCTAATTCTTTTCCTAGCTTTCTGTGATCACGTTTCTTTGCTTCCTCTAATAATTCTAAATATTCCTTAAGCTGCTTCTGTTTAGGAAAAGAGATGCCATAAATACGTGTTAGTTGATTATTCTTTTCATTCCCTCTCCAATAAGCTCCTGCTACGTTCATTATTTTAATAGCCTTTATTAAACCTGTATTTGGGATATGGCCTCCTCTACATAAATCTGTAAAATTACTGTGATCACAGAAAGTAATGTCTCCATCTTGAAGACCTTCAATAAGCTCTACCTTGTACTCATTGTTTTTACTTTCATAATAGGCTATGGCATCAGTTTTAGAAACTTCACGCATTTTAAATTCTGCTTTTTCTCTAGCTAACTCCAAGAATTTTTTCTCTATTTCTGGAAATTTTTTTTCAGAGATTATATCTTCTCCTAAATCAAGATCATAGTAAAAGCCATTATCGATAGCTGGCCCAATTGTCAGCTTTGCATTTGGATAAAATTCCAATATAGTCTGAGCTAGTACATGAGCAGAAGAATGCCAAAAGGCTTTTTTACCTTCTTTATCGTTAAATGTATATAAAACTAAAGACCCATCGGTTGTTAAAGGTGTGGTTGTTTCAATAGTTGATCCATTAAAACTAGCAGAGATAACATTTCTTGCAAGTCCTTCACTAATGCTTTTGGCTACGTCAATAGCAGTGCTGTCCACTTCAAACTCTTTAACGCTTCCGTCTGGTAATGTAATTTTAATCATTGTGTTTTATATAAAATTATAATTGATTTCCCTACAAGTGGAAATTTTCGAAGGGCAAAGATATTGCAAATGCATTTTGTGTACAATAATATAAGTATATAATTAATGCAACTCTAATGCAGGATATGTGATATGTGTTTTTTATGGAATGATACAGAAATAGAATAGGTCATGGGATAATTAAGCTTAAAGTACTTGTATAATAAATTGATGGGGGGGATAGAGGGGCGAAGTGATTTTTAAAAACCTGGTAGTTGAATTACGTATTATTTAAAATATAAGTAATTGGTGTTAAGCTGTTTTTTTGTTTGGTTTAAAAAAAGGTTAAAAAAAGTCTTGTTAGAATAAAAAATGGTTGTATGTTTGCAACCGCTAACGCGAAAAACGCATAGTAAAAGAGTTAGCAAGTTCATTGATTTAGCGTGTTGTTTTAGAGTTATAAAGGGGGGTAAGATAATTAGTAATTATTTACTTTTTTTTAGTTTGTTTGAGGTTTTAATTTGACTTCGGCTGTTCTGAAAAAAAATAAAAAAACTTTCAAAAATGTTTGTTATTTTTAAAAAAGTTTTTAGTTTTGCATCCGCTTACGGAGAGCGACACGATCACAGAAATTTTGGAATGATAATTAGTTTATCAGTTAGTTCGATTCTAGCATTTCTACAAGAGTTTAATTTGAGATATTGATTGAGATTATATTAATTATTTTGGGTTAACAAGTTCATTGAAAATATTGAAATTGACAGCGTAATTAGAGTAGAATTACCACGGTAAGCTTTAGGGTTTACCACTTGAAAATTCTTTTGAAGACTTGACATTAAATAATATTAAAGATTATACAATGAAGAGTTTGATCCTGGCTCAGGATGAACGCTAGCGGCAGGCTTAACACATGCAAGTCGAGGGGTAACAGGAGTAGCTTGCTACTTGCTGACGACCGGCGCACGGGTGCGTAACGCGTATAGAATCTGCCTTGTACAGGAGGATAGCCTTTAGAAATGAAGATTAATACTCCATAATATATATGATTGGCATCGGTTGTATATTAAAGATTTATTGGTACAAGATGACTATGCGTCCTATTAGCTAGATGGTGAGGTAACGGCTTACCATGGCAACGATAGGTAGGGGGTCTGAGAGGATTATCCCCCACACTGGTACTGAGACACGGACCAGACTCCTACGGGAGGCAGCAGTGAGGAATATTGGTCAATGGGCGCAAGCCTGAACCAGCCATGCCGCGTGCAGGAAGACTGCCCTATGGGTTGTAAACTGCTTTTATACGGGAAGAAACAGTCGTACGTGTACGACCTTGACGGTACCGTAAGAATAAGCACCGGCTAACTCCGTGCCAGCAGCCGCGGTAATACGGAGGGTGCAAGCGTTATCCGGAATCATTGGGTTTAAAGGGTCCGCAGGCGGTCAATTAAGTCAGAGGTGAAATCCTACAGCTTAACTGTAGAACTGCCTTTGATACTGGTTGACTTGAGTTATACGGAAGTAGATAGAATGTGTAGTGTAGCGGTGAAATGCATAGATATTACACAGAATACCGATTGCGAAGGCAGTCTACTACGTATATACTGACGCTCATGGACGAAAGCGTGGGGAGCGAACAGGATTAGATACCCTGGTAGTCCACGCCGTAAACGATGGACACTAGTTGTTGGATTTAGATTCAGTGACTAAGCGAAAGTGATAAGTGTCCCACCTGGGGAGTACGATCGCAAGATTGAAACTCAAAGGAATTGACGGGGGCCCGCACAAGCGGTGGAGCATGTGGTTTAATTCGATGATACGCGAGGAACCTTACCAGGGCTTAAATGTGGAATGACAGGGCTAGAGATAGCTTTTTCTTCGGACATTTCACAAGGTGCTGCATGGTTGTCGTCAGCTCGTGCCGTGAGGTGTCAGGTTAAGTCCTATAACGAGCGCAACCCCTATCGTTAGTTGCTAGCAGGTAAAGCTGAGGACTCTAGCGAGACTGCCGGTGCAAACCGTGAGGAAGGTGGGGATGACGTCAAATCATCACGGCCCTTACGTCCTGGGCCACACACGTGCTACAATGGTATGGACAATGAGCAGCCACTATGCGAATAGGAGCGAATCTATAAACCATATCACAGTTCGGATCGGAGTCTGCAACTCGACTCCGTGAAGCTGGAATCGCTAGTAATCGGATATCAGCCATGATCCGGTGAATACGTTCCCGGGCCTTGTACACACCGCCCGTCAAGCCATGGAAGCTGGGGGTGCCTGAAGTCGGTTACCGCAAGGAGCTGCCTAGGGTAAAACTAGTAACTAGGGCTAAGTCGTAACAAGGTAGCCGTACCGGAAGGTGCGGCTGGAACACCTCCTTTCTAGAGAAGATGGTGTTAAGTTACAGAAGGAAGTGTAATTTTACTCTGCTGTTAATTTTAAAATAAAAAAGACTAAGATCAGATCTTAAATAGTCTTGTAGCTCAGCTGGTTAGAGCGCTACACTGATAATGTAGAGGTCGGCAGTTCGAGCCTGCCCAAGACTACTTTTTTTTGTTTGGTATTTAGTTAAAGGAAATTCTAGAAGCGGGTTATGTTGAGAATGTTTAACGACTCATAACTCAATAGTTAAGCCTCATACTAGAAGTACATGGGGGATTAGCTCAGCTGGCTAGAGCGCTTGCCTTGCACGCAAGAGGTCATCGGTTCGACTCCGATATTCTCCACTAGATAATACCTATAGATAATTATTATCACAAGGTATTATACCAGGTTGGTAACTGAAATATTTATCAGTTCTGACTCGGCACAAGTTCATTGACATATTGGTAAAATGATATCGTAAAGAATCAAGATAGAGCGTTAGATTTAAGTATCTAACGATATATTTTTATAAAAATATAATTAAGAATTATAAAGAGCTCGTTTCCGATTAATATCGGAAGCAAAAAGTACAATAAGCTAAATAAGGGCGTATGGAGGATGCCTAGGCTTTCAGAGGCGAAGAAGGACGCGATAAGCTGCGATAAGTTACGGGGAGTGGCACATACATTATGATCCGTAAATTTCCGAATGGGGCAACCCGGTATATTGAAGATATATCACACCGCAAGGTGAGCAAACCCGGAGAACTGAAACATCTAAGTACCCGGAGGAGAAGAAAACAAAAGTGATT
>NZ_CP197225.1:0-1732500 GCF_052050075.1 Tenacibaculum profundi | reverse complement strand
TAAGCGCTGAAAGCATATAAGCGCGAAACCCACCACAAGATGAGATTTCTTTAAAGGGTCGTGGGAGATGACCACGTTGATAGGCTATAGGTGTAAGTGCAGTAATGTATGTAGCCGAGTAGTACTAATAACCCATAGGCTTATGTACGTTCCTCCCGAACTTTTAGGAGTTCGGGAAGGATACTCTTTATGTTCAAATAGTTTTATAAATATTTGAATAAGCGATATGATTTTAGCAATATGTTAACTTATACAGTTGAAATATACTGAAACAATTTAAGGTGATTATAGCAATGGGGCTCACCTCTTACCATTCCGAACAGAGAAGTTAAGCCCATTAGCGCCGATGGTACTGCCACAGGTGGGAGAGTAGGTCGTTGCCTTTCTTTTAAAACTTCTCATTACATTTTGTAATGAGGAGTTTTTTTATACGTTACTTTTTACTTCACGAAATACAATAGCCTTATTATAGAACTTACCAATATTTACAGACTGTCATGTAAAGAAAAATCTAATTATTAAAAAAGCCCAAGTTACCTTGGACTTCATGTAAAGATTTATCAATAGATATTTTATGCAGAATTTCTACTTGCATTGATATTTCCAAATAATGATCGTGTCACTATTTTTTCGAAAATTTCTTGTGTTTTTGAATTTGAATTACCCTCTTCTTCGAGTTTTTGAATCTCTTTTAAAGCATACTGTTGAATTGTTAATAATGGTAGTACAATTTGTTCTCTAATCCCGATAGAAGCTTTACCTGATGGCTCATTCTCCATTAAGGTTGTATAACCTGTAAGTTTTAAAATTAATCGATTAGAAAGTAAGTATTCTTCGTAAATTAATTTCCAGAATTCACCGAATTCTTTGTCATTTTTCATATACTTAGTCAAATCAAAAAAAGATTTCGATAAAGACATCATACTATTTTCGATTAAAGTTTTGAAAAATGTCGACTCATTGTATAATTTAACTATTTTATTGAATTGACCTTTATCTTCAAATTGCTTTATGGCAGTACCAACACCGAAAAAACCTGGTACGTTTTGTTTTAATTGACTCCATGATCCAACAAATGGTATAGCTCTTAAATCATCAAAAACTAAACTAGCATTTGCATTCCGCTTAGATGGACGACTTCCAATATTGGTTTTTGCATAATATTTCAATGTACTCATTTTTTCTAAATATGGAAGAAACTTTGGATGTGCTTTAAATTTACTATAAGTTTGATAACTAATAGTAGCAAGTTCATCCATAACAGAAACATTATCATCAGTTATTAAATCATTTATTCCGTTCAATTTATTACTAATACCGGAACTAATCAATTGTTCCATATTATATTGAGAGGAATCTAATGTTCCAAAATTCGAACTAATGGTTTGTCCTTGTATTGTTAATTGTACTTCTTTATCCTCGATATTAGGGCCCAGGGAAGCATAGAATTGATGGGTCTTTCCTCCGCCCCTAGCAGGTGGGCCACCACGACCATCAAAAAATATTACAATAACACCATATTTTCTAGCAATGTATGTTAACTGTTCTTTTGCTTTGTAAATAGACCAGTTAGCCATTAAATAACCACCGTCTTTAGTTCCATCACTAAAACCAAGCATTATGGTTTGCTTTTTGCCTCTCTTTTCAAGATGTTTCATATAGGAAGTATTACTATATAGCTCTTCCATGACCTTAGGAGCATTAATTAAATCTTTTATAGTTTCGAATAAAGGAACAATGTCGATCGTTAACTCATTATTGAACGCAACTAATTTTAACATAGCATACAGTTGCATTACGTTTAATGAAGTTTGATTGTTGCTAATAATATATCTGTTGGCAGCTGCTTCTCCATTATCTTCTTGAATTTTTTTAATAACCTTCATAGTTTTTAAAGTTTTAAAAGCAAATTCGTCATTAATAATATCTAGATCAATACTACCATTAACTTTGGAAAGAAAATCTATTTGTTCATCTTGACTTAAATCATTGTAGTTATCAGGGAAAATATCTATGTTGTTCTCTTTAAGAGTTTCAATTAGTATTTTAAATACATTATGATGTTGCCTGCTATCTTGCCTAATGTCTAAATTGGCAAAGTGAAAGCCAAATAATTTTATTTTATTTAAAAGACTATCAATTTCCTTTAAATATAATGATTGATGTTCGTCAATAAGAATATATCTTATTTCTAATAGCTCTTTTTTTAAAGAATTTAATGTAATGGAATTAGCATCACTCATGAATATGATTCTGTAGAGTTTATTCTCAAGGTCTATAATTCTATTTTCAACACCAAAAAAGGTTAATTTCTTTTTTAAAATTCGTATATCACGATGGTAATTTTTGATAATAGCTTCCTTTAGTTTACGAGATACTTTCAATGTTATTTCTGGCGTGACAAAGGGATTTCCATCCCTATCTCCCCCTGGCCAAAAACCAATATTTATAATATTATTGATAATATTTTCTACGTTATCAAATATATTTTCTTTTATGTAATCATATATGTTTCCGAAGGAATGATAAAATACATTTTCTAAATACCAAATTAAACTTATGGCTTCATCGTAGGGTGTAGGTTTATTTTGTCTAAAAAATGGAGTTTTTCCAAGTTGAGCTAAAAGCTGAGTAATCTTTTGTAAGTCATTTTCTTTGATAGCTTCAGAAAGAGCCGTAATAATTCCAAGTACTGAACCCGGATAAAATTGTGTTGGGTGTGCGGTTAAAACAATTCTTACTTTAAAATCTTGTAAAAATTGTCTCAGCTGTTTAATTTGATTACTTGAAGAGGCGAATTCTTTTAAATTTCTGAGGGTACCAATACCGTCCATATTATTAACTATAGGAAACGCTGCATCTTCAATAGCGTCAAAAAGAACAACTTGTCTTTCTATATATTGAATAAATCGAAATAATAAGTTTAGTTGACTTTTTTTATCTCTTCGACCTTGATATTTTTCAAAAAAATCTTTTACAATATCTGATGGATCATCTCCTTTTTCGAAGCCTTGTTTACAGGTTTCTTGAAACAAAGGGAGAAGCACGCCTGTTTTAGTAATACTATCAAAAGGAAGTGTCATAAAAATACTATTGTATATCTTATATTTTGCTTCTACACTTTCTTCAAACCTTTTTATTTTGGGTAGTTTGGACATGGTATGTTTTTGAGATTGGAAATTAAAAAACGTTTTCAAAAAACGTCTATATTTGATAGATATTTTTTGAAAACAATTTTTAGTTAAACTTTCGGAAGATCTCCATCACCTTTTGTTAATAGATAACTCGAATTAGATAAATATTTATCAATACTAATAGCAGCCTCTCTTCCTTCAGAAATAGCCCAAACGATTAATGATTGTCCTCTTCTCATATCTCCCGCAGTAAATATATGAGGTATATTTGTTTGAAAATTATTAGCTTTGTAATTACTTTTATGATCTAAAGCCACGCCTAATTGATCACTTAAAGTTGTTTCAGGTCCTGTAAAACCAAGAGCCAAAAGGGCCAAATCACAAGGCCATATTTTTTCAGTATTTGGTTTTTCAACTAGCATTGGACGCTCACCAGGAATAACATCCCATTTTACTTCGACAGTTTTAAGAGCAGTGAGATTACCATCGTTATCAGTAATAAATTCTTTCGTATTAATTAACCAATTTCTATTACAACCTTCTTCGTGTGAGGTACTTGTCTTTAACTGAAGCGGCCAATATGGCCATGGTGTATTTGGACTTCTATGCAAAGGCGGCTTTGGCATAATTTCAAAATTTGTTACCGATTTAGCTCCTTGTCTATTCGATGTACCTACGCAATCTGAACCTGTATCTCCGCCCCCGATAACGATTACATTTTTATCTTCTGCTGAAATAGGTTCTCCTTCAATTTCTTTATTAAATACTAATTTTGTTTGTTGTGTTAGGAAGTCCATTGCTTGATGAACACCTTTTGATTCGATTCCTTTTACAGGTATATTTCTTCTTTTTGTTGCACCTCCGCATAATAATATAGCATCAAAATAACTAAGATTTTTAATATCATAATTTACACCTACATTAACATTTGTTTTAAAAATAATACCTTCTTTTTCCAATATTTTTACACGTCTGTCAATAATTCCTTTTTCAAGTTTGAAATTAGGAATACCATATCTTAATAATCCACCCACTTCGTCATCCCTTTCAAAAACAGTAACGTTATGACCAGCTCTATTTAATTGTTGTGCTGCAGCTAATCCAGCAGGGCCAGAACCAACTACAGCAACGGTTTTTCCAGTTCTAATTTTAGGTAGAGTTGGTTGTATCCAACCATTTGAAAAAGCTTTTTCGACTATGTTTTTTTCAATATTTTCAATAGAAACGGGATCGCTTACTAAGCCTAATACACATGCTTTTTCGCAAGGAGCAGGGCATAATCGACCGGTAAATTCTGGAAAGTTATTGGTTGAATGCAAGATCAATGATGCTTTTTGCCATTCTCCTTTGTATACTAAATCGTTAAAATCGGGAACAAGATTACCAAGAGGGCAACCACTATGGCAAAAAGGAACACCACAATCCATACAGCGAGCACCTTGTTTTTTAATTTCGGATTCTTTTAGCGCAATTGTGAATTCTTTATAATCTTGTATTCTTTTTTTGACTGATATGTTTGATTCGTTCTGTCTTTCAATATCTATAAATCCTCCTAATTTTCCCATACTTTAAGCTGTAATTTTTTTTAAAACTAATTTTTCTTCAGATAATTTTTTCAGTGCTTTTTTGAAATCTTTAGGGAACACCTTGACATATTTTGTTTTTATGGTATCCCAATTATCAAGATGCATATGAGCTAGCTTACTATTTGTATGTTTATAATGATCTTCAATATGTGTCTTTAACTCAAGAAAATCATCAGTATTTAATGGATCAAGATCAACCATTTCTTTATTGCAGAGATTTGAAATAAATTCTTTATCCTCATCGAAAACATAAGCGATTCCTCCGCTCATGCCGGCAGCAAAATTTCTACCTGTTTTTCCAAGAATGATAACTTTACCACCTGTCATATATTCACAACCGTGATCACCAATACCTTCTACCACAGCAGTAACTCCTGAGTTTCTTACGGCAAACCGCTCTCCGGCAATACCATTTATAAAGGCTTTCCCTTTGATGCCCCCGTACAGACTTACATTTCCAGTAATAATATTTTTTGAAGCGTCAAAGCTAGCTGAATCAGGTTTTTTAATAATTAAGGTAGCTCCCGAAAGTCCTTTTCCTAAATAATCATTGGTTTCGCCTTCTACTTTAAGGGTAAGTCCTTTGGTAGAAAAAGCTCCGAAGCTTTGCCCTGCAGAGCCTTTAAAAGTTACATTTAAGGTGTTTTCTGGAAGACCATTTTCACCATGTATTTTCGATATTTCGTTGCTTAAAATAGCACCAATAGTCCTATCTGTGTTTTGAATTGCGTATTCGAGTGTTGTTGTTTTTGAGTTGATAATTGCAGATTTTCCATCGTTTAAAATTTTAAAATCTAGAACATTGTCTAAATTATGATTTTGTTTTTCCGTGTTATATTTAATTGTTTCTTTTTCGCTATTAGGTTCATAAAGTATTGCTGATAGGTCTAACCCTTTCGCTTTGTAATGCTTAATAGCTTTATAGGTATTTAATTTATGACTTTGCCCAATCATTTCATTTAAAGTTCTAAAACCTAATTGGGCCATAATTTGTCTTAATTCTTCAGCAACGAAGTACATGAAGTTAATAACATGTTCAGGAGTTCCTTTAAAGTTTTTTCGTAATTCTGGATTTTGAGTAGCAATACCGACTGGGCAGGTATTTAAATGACAAGCTCTCATCATGATACAACCAGAGGCCACAAGGGGAGCTGTTGCAAATCCAAATTCTTCAGCTCCTAGTAAAGCAGCGATAGCAACATCTTTTCCTGTTTTTAGCTGCCCATCGACCTCAAGAACAACTCTATTTCTTAATCCATTCAAAATTAGTGTTTGTTGTGCTTCAGCCAATCCTAATTCCCAAGGTAGTCCTGTATGTTTTAATGAAGTCAGAGGAGAAGCTCCTGTGCCTCCATCATATCCAGAAATCAATATTACGTCGGCTTTCGCTTTAGCAACACCAGCAGCAATTGTCCCAACACCAATTTTTGAGACTAATTTCACATTAATTCTAGCTTCTCGATTGGCATTTTTGAGATCGAAAATTAATTGTGCTAAATCTTCAATAGAGTAAATGTCATGATGTGGAGGAGGAGAGATTAATCCAACATAAGGTGTTGATTTTCTAACATTTGCTATCCAAGGGAGTACTTTTGGACCAGGTAGTTGACCTCCTTCACCAGGTTTTGCTCCTTGAGCCATTTTTATTTGGATTTCTTTGGCATTTGTTAAATAATTACTTGAAACACCAAAACGACCAGAAGCTACTTGTTTGATTGCACTATTTTTCCAATTGCCATTACTTTCTTTTATGAATCGTAATTTATTTTCACCACCTTCTCCTGAATTACTTTTTCCTCCAATTCGATTCATTGCAATGGCTAAATTTTCATGCGCTTCTTCGCTAATTGAGCCGTAGGACATAGCACCAGTTTTAAATCTTTTAACAATCTCAGTCCAAGGTTCTACTTCATCAATAGATATAGGATCTAAGTTATTAAACTCTAAAAGTCCTCTGAGCGTCATTAAATTTTTATTCTGTTCATTGATTTTATCCGCATATGATTTATAGCTTTCCTCATTTTTACTTCTAACAGCTTGTTGAAGCTTCGCAATAGTTGTTGGATTAAACATATGTTTTTCTCCATTTCTTCGCCATCTATAATCCCCTCCAATTTCAAGATCTAGTAAAGATTGATGATTTTCAATTTTGAATGCTTTGTCAAATCTGGTTTGAATATCCTTTTCAATAACTACAAGTCCTACACCTTCGATTCTTGAAGTAGTGTAAGGGAAATATTTTTTAGTAAAAGATTTTTTCAAACCGAGAGCTTCAAATATTTGCGAAGCCCTGTAAGAGTGAAGTGTTGATATTCCGATCTTATTCATTATTTTGAGCAACCCTTTTCCAATAGCTTTATTGAAGTTATTTACGGCTGTTTCTTCGTCTATAATCTTTATTCCCTTATTTCTAACTTGTTCTCTAATGATTTCGTTGACAAGGTAGGGATTGATAGCACTTGCGCCATATCCGAATAATGTGGCAAAATGATGTGGCTCTCTTGCTTCTCCAGTTTCAATTACAATTCCAAATTTTGAACGTTTTTGTTTATTGTTTAGAGTATGATGAACATAAGAACAGGCAAGCAATGCTGGAATTGGCGCGTATTCTTTATCAATATTTCTGTCAGAGAGTATGATGATATTAACACCTTTTAAAACCGCTTTTTCAACAGACATAATTATATCATCTAAGGATTTTTCTAAACCATTTACCCCATTTTTTATGGGGTATAACATAGGAATAGAAACAGCTTTAAAATCCGGATGATCTATATTTTTTATTTTATCTAAGTCGTCATTTGAAATAACGGGATTTTGTATTCTTAATTTTTTTGCTTGCTCCGGAATGATATCGAATATATTTCCATCACCTCCAATAGCAAGACTAATATCAGTAATAAGTTCTTCTCGGATTCCATCCAAAGGAGGGTTTGTTACTTGCGCAAATAGCTGTTTGAAGTAGTTGTATAGTAATTGAGGTTTATCTGACAGAACTGCTAGGGGAGTATCATTCCCCATTGAACCAATCGCTTCTTTAGCTTGTGTTGCCATGGGTGTTATGATAGTGTCAATTTCTTCTTTCGTATATCCAAAAACACGAAGTCTTGTCTTATAATTAGTTGGCTCGATAGGACACATATTATTTGTGTAAGGAACTTCAGATAAGGCAAGTGTGTGTTTATGAACCCATTTTTGATAAGGTCTTTTAGAGATGATGTCAGACTTTATTTCTTCATCCTCAACAATTCTTCCAGCATTCATATCAACCAAGAACATTTTTCCTGGTTCTAATCGTCCATGTCTTTCTACGTTTTCAGGTTCAATTTTAACGACACCTATTTCAGAAGACATGATAACGAATCCATCTTTAGTTACGGTATAGCGTGAGGGTCTTAAACCATTTCTATCCAATAAAGCACCAATATAATTACCATCTGTAAAAGGAATCGATGCAGGACCGTCCCAGGGTTCCATAATACAAGAGTTATATTCATAAAAAGCTTTTTTGTTATCAGCCATAGTTCGATGTTTCTCCCAAGCTTCAGGAACCATTATCATCATAACTTCAGGAAGTGATCGTCCAGTCATTAATAAAAGTTCAACAACTAAATCCATTGATGCAGAATCTGATTTACCATCACTTACTATTGGGAATAGTTTTTGAATATCTTGACCAAATAAATCACTTTTCATTAACTCCTCTCTCGCTCTCATTCTACTTACATTTCCTCTAAGTGTATTAATTTCACCATTATGACACATATATCTGAACGGTTGTGCTAAACTCCAAGAAGGGAATGTATTAGTAGAAAATCGCTGATGTACAAGGGCTAGTCTTGTAACAACATCTTTTTCTCTAAGATCTTTAAAATACCTACCGATGTCTTCAGGAATTAAAAGACCTTTATATATTATTGTGGTTGTTGAGAGACTTGGAAGATAGAAATAGTCTGATTGAGATAGTTTCGAGTTGCTAATTGTATGCTCTGCAATTTTTCTTGCAGCAAACAGCTTTGCATTGAATTGCAAGTCTGTTTCAATGGAATTTCCTTTGCCAATAAAGACTTGTTTTATTTTGGGTTCTGTTTTAGAAGCTATTTTCCCCATAAAGGAGTTATCAACGGGGACATCTCGCCATCCTATTATACACAAACCTTGCTCTACAATTTCTTTTTCAAGTATAGCTTTACAATAGTTTGATTGGTTGGTGCTTTTGGGTAGAAAAACCATTCCTACGGCATATTCTTTAGGAGAAGGAATGTTGAAAGAGCAAACTCTCTTAAAAAAATCATGAGGAATATCAATTAAGATACCCGCACCATCACCTGTTCGTCCATCTGAGCTTACAGCCCCTCGGTGCTCTAGTTTAACTAAAATCTCTAGGGCATTATGAATGATTGTATTTGATTTTTTTCCTTTTAAGTTACAAATAAACCCAGCACCGCAATTATCCTTTTCAAATTCTGGGTAATATAATCCTTGTTGTTTCATTTGTTGGTTATTTAATTATATTTAAGTTAATTACAACTAACACGTTTGAACGGTTAGTTTTGAAACCTCACGATTGATAATTTGTTAACAAATCGAGAGATATTTAAACTAAAACACCATATTTTAGTAGTATTGAATTGGTTATTTATTTTTATGTTTTCGAGCATACAAATTATTCGCCTCGATCTCTTTTACCTGGATACGCAATTGTTCCATGCTCAGCAAGATCTAGTCCTTTTTCTTCAATTTCTTTAGAAACACGTAGACCTATGGTTTTTTTTAGTGTGTACAGTACAATAAATGCTAGTATTGTAGCCCATAAAGCGTAGGCAATAGCTCCTATTACTTGAATACCCAGTTGAGAAAGTCCTCCTCCGTTAAAGAGCCCAATTCCTTTATCTCCATTAACTCCCCATAGACCTATCACTAACGTGCCCCATATTCCGACAACACCATGAACAGAAGCTGCTCCGATAGCATCGTCTATTCTTAATTTTTTTTCTATAAATTCAATTGAAAAAACAACTAAAACCCCTCCAATTAACCCAGCTAATGCTGCCCCAGTTTCAGTCAGGTAGCTACACCCAGCAGTAATACTTACTAAGCCAGCTAAAGCGCCGTTTAATGTTTGTGCTAGATGCGGTTTTCCATACCAGATCCATGTTGTTATTAAAGCACCTAGACCACCAGCTGCAGCAGATAAATTAGTAATTAATACAATATTCGATGCAGAAATGGCATCTTGTCCTCCCCATGCAAGCTGAGAACCTCCATTAAAACCAAACCAACCGAACCATAAAATGAAAACTCCTAAAGTTGCTAATATTTGATTATGACCAGGAATAGGAATAACTTTATTTCCGACAAATTTACCAATTCTAGGTCCCACTAATATTGCTGCTACCAATGCAGCCCATCCTCCAACTGAATGAACTACAGAAGATCCTGCAAAGTCAATAAATCCTATTTTTGTTAACCAACCTTCACCTTGCCATTGCCATCCACCTGATATTGGATATATAAATGCAGTTATTATTATTGAAAATATAACATATGTTGAATATTTTGTTCTTCCAGCAATGGCTCCAGATACTATTGTAGCAGCAGTAGCAGCAAACATTGTTTGAAATAAAAGATCAACTCCTTCACCAAGGAAAAGACCGCCCCAAAAAAAATACCCATTTGATGTTTTACCATACATTAAAGAATATCCAATTATCCAATAGGTTAAAGAACCAACACAAATATCAAGTAAGTTTTTCATTGCTATGTTTACAGCATTTTTAGATCTTGTCATACCAGATTCAACTAAAGTAAATCCAGCTTGCATAAAAAAAACTAAGATTGCAGAGAGTAGCATCCATAACATTCCCAAATCCTCTTTTATTTTTCCTAGTTCTATTGCTAATGAAGAGGCATCATTATTTTGAATTGTTGTATATATTACATTCATATCATTTTTATTGTAGATTTAATTGAAAATACTTAACAGAATCTTATTTTATATTAGTTTATACTTTTGTATAACCTTTAGATGATTTACTTGTTTCTTTCCAAGGGTTAAACTATTTTTAGATACACCTAGCTTCCAAAAAACAGCATTTAATTAGGGTATTTATATAATGCTTAACATTTATAATTATTGAGTGATACTTTATAGTTATAAAGACAAAAAAATATGTTTCAAAACACGATTATTGTAGGTTGTATATCATCAATTATGCTTCTAATTTTGGTTGAAATAGATTACAAAGTTTCATTTTTTTACGGATATAAACAAATGACATATAGTGTATTACCGCTTAAAAACGTTTTCGTGAGTTATATACGATTCAAAAAATAAGGGGTAAAAATTTTAATATGATAAAAGCGCTTTAGTTAACTTTAACTAAAATAATAAGTACTCAAATAAAGATAAAAAAAATACGAATATAATAAAAATGAATTTTTTTTAATAAAAACACATAAAAGGTGTTTTTTGTTTATTTTTTAAGTCTTTTTTTAATTGTTTTTTCATTAAAATCAATTTTTTATTGAATTTTATTTATTTGTTTAATTGCTTGTTAATGAGGTAAAATTGTAAAATGATCGTAGATTTGAAAAATGAATTATAATTATTCTTACTGTATCAGAATTCAATATCTTGGTTTTAGATTTCATGGGTGGCAAAAGCAACCTGGATTAAAAACAGTCCATTGGGCCATAGATAAAACATTAAAGTTCGTTTGTAAAGGGATCAGAAATAAGTCCATTGGAGTCGGGAGAACAGACGCTATGGTTTCCTCAACAAATTATGTTTTTCAGTTGTTTATAGATGAAAAGCTTAAAGAAACAGATTTTATTGAAAGTTTTAATAAAAACTCACCATCTGATATTAGAGCTTTGACTATTAAAAGAATAACAGATAACGCTTTTAATATTATTCAGCATCCCAAGTTAAAAGAATATCGATATTATTTTTCTCATGGAGAAAAAAATCATCCCTATTGTGCTGCTTTTTTAACAGGAGTTTTACAAATACTTGATCTTGATAAAATGAAAAAAGGAGCGAAGTTGTTTGAAGGGTTTCATAATTTTACGAGATATTGTACAAAGCCTTCTAAGGAAACCAAAGTAGAAAGAGTAATTGATAAATGTATTATTACAGAAAATACTGAGTTTTCGGCATCGTTTTTTCCCGAAAGAAGTTACGTTTTAATTGTAAAAGGAGAAGGTTTTCTTAGGAATCAAATACGTTTAATAATGGGGGCGTTATTTGAGTTAGGAAAAGGAAACTATGATTTAGATTTTATAAAAGAATCTTTAAATCCGAATAGTGATATTGATTTTCTAAAAACAATAGCACCCTCTTCTGGACTTCATTTACATGAAATTGAATTTAAATAATTACGATTTTTTTATATAATGCCTCCAAGTCATTTCTCCAATAATTTTAAAACCTAAATTGTTATATAACTTTAAAGCTTTGGTGTTTTCTTTAACAACATGTAAAATAGGCGTTTTACGTTTTTTTAAAATTTGATTTGAAATGTAAATTACTAATTGTTTAGCCATTCCTCTCCGCATATAATCCGGATGTGTTACAACAGCACTTATTTCAGTATAATTTTCCATTCTAAACCTTTCACCAGTGGCGGCAACGAGCTTATTATTCATAAAAATACCATAATAATCACCCATTTCAAAAGTTCTTTTTTTAAAATAACCAGGCATTACTAACCAAACTAGGTTATAAAGTTCGTTGATGTGTAGTTTAGTTAATTTTTCAATCTTATAGTTATGTTCAAAAGGAATTTTTTCATTGATCATCATCTGATGACAGGCAACAGTTCTGTCTAAAATTAGGCTTTGATGATGTTTGGGTTGTTGATTTCCCACAATGAAAAAGTCATGACATAGTTCACTATACAGCTCCATTGCTTTGTCGGTGTCTTTTATATCGGTAAAGCTACCAAATGGGCATATATCAGGATCGTAAAACTTAACTCCTTTATAATTAATAGCAAATGCTTTATGTGTTTCAGATAGTGCCTTCCAAACAGGATTTTCAAGTTCTGTACTAAACATCTTATATTTATAATAATTCTCAAATATAAATTTTATTTTTATCTCAGATGTCTAAAAAATAAAAAGCTCACCATTCGATGAGCTTTTATTTAGATTTATTTTTAATATTATAAGCTAAATAATACTCCCAAACCGATATTATTCATACTTATTGCATCATTTGACATACCATTAAAGCTTGCTTGAATGGCTATATTATCTGCAACATCATAGCTAACCATAGGTCTGTAATAAAAACCTCCTTCATTACCTTGACTTATACCAACTCCGTAACCGATATCTGCTCCAATACTAAATTTATCCGAAGCTTCATATCTTGCTGCCGCCGCGATTGGTAAAAATTGGGCGTCGCCTATGCTACCTAAAGATAATCCGAAAACTTCTTGTTCTTTACCGAAGAAGTTTATGAAGGCAACAGATGGTCCTGCTTTGAACTTATCAGCAACATCAAATAAATAGTTAGCTTCAGCTCCAAGAGTGAAAGAATAAGCATCGCTAATGTCCCCTACAGGAAGTCCAGCGTTTACACCTACATTAAATTCTCCTTTTTGAGCTTGGATTGAAGTTCCAATAACAATTGCCATAAAAAAAAATAGTTTTCTCATTTTTAAAATTTTTAAAGTTGATTGTTACTTTTCAACATTCGTGCCAATTTTAAAAAAGAGAAAACTTAAATATTTTTTGTAGGGAGAAATTTATCCTTTAATTAAACTTCTTGAAATTACAATTTTTTGAATTTCAGAAGTACCTTCATAAATTTGGGTGATCTTTGCATCACGCATTAATCTTTCTACGTGATATTCTTTTACAAAACCATTACCTCCGTGAATTTGAACTGCTTCAACAGTTTGCTCCATAGCAACTTTAGAGGCATATAATTTAGCCATTGCTCCTGATTGGTCATAATTATCACCTTCATCTTTATCAAAAGCAGCTTTCATTACTAAATGACGAGCAGCAGTTATTTCTGTATACATATCTGCAAGCTTAAATGCTATTGCTTGATGATTGCATATTTCAGTACCAAAAGCTTTACGCTCCTTAGCGTATTTTAAAGCTAATTCATAGGCTCCAGAGGCAATACCTAATGCTTGTGCAGCAATACCGATGCGACCACCAGATAAGGTTTTCATAGCGAATTTGAAGCCAAATCCATCTTCTCCAATTCTATTTTCTTTGGGGACTTTAACGTCGTTGAATTGCAACGTATGTGTATCAGAACCACGAATCCCTAGTTTATCTTCTTTTGGGCCAATATGAAAACCATCCATACTTTTTTCAACAATAAAAGCATTGATTCCTCTATGCCCCTTACTTCTATCTGTTTGAGCGATAACGAGGTAAACATCTGATCGTCCACCATTGGTAATCCAATTTTTAGTTCCATTTAATAAATAATAGTCACCTTTATCTTCAGCAGTAGTTGCTTGAGAGGTAGCATCACTTCCTGCTTCTGGTTCACTCAAACAAAAAGCTCCAATTTGTTCACCTGTAGCTAGTTTTGTTAAGTATTTTTGTTTTTGTTCTTCTGAACCATAAGCTTCTAATCCATAGCACACCAATGAGTTGTTCACAGAAACCATAACAGAGGCAGAAGCATCGATTTTAGATAGCTCTTCCATAATGAGAATGTAGGAAATAGTATCCATACCACTCCCTCCATATTTGGGATTAACCATGATGCCCATAAATCCAAGTTCCCCCATTTTTCGGACTAACTCGTTAGGAAATTCCTGCTTTTCATCTCGTTCAATAACGCCAGGTAATAATTCGGTTTGTGCAAAATCACGAGCAGCATCTCGAATCATTAAATGCTCTTCAGTAAGGTTGAAATTCATTTATTGTTTTATTAATTCACTTGTTAAATTCGTAAAATATGTTTCCAAAGATAAGTTTTTGATGTGAAATATTCAATAGACTTTTCTATTTTTACTGAATATGTTAGATGAAAAATATTTTGTTATTGGGGTAATGTCAGGCACATCTTTAGATGGTGTTGACGTAGTTTATGTTGAATTTAAAAAAAAAGATTTTAGTAAGTATGAGATAGTTTTTAGTGAAACTATTTCTTATTCAGTTGATTGGGTGGAGAGGTTGCGTGGGGGAATATCCTTAACAAGAGATGCTTTATTGGTCTTGGACATAGAGTATGCTGAATTACTTTCTAATCTAATTAATGATTTTATATATAGAAATAATATAAAAAATGTTGATTTCATCGCATCACATGGGCATACCATATTTCATCAGCCCGACAAAGGAATTACATTGCAAATAGGAGATGGTCAAACTATTGCTAATAAAACTTCAAAAAAGGTAGTTTGTGATTTTCGTACACAAGATGTTGCTTTTGGTGGACAAGGAGCTCCTTTAGTTCCAATTGGAGATAAAATATTATTTTCTAAATTTAAATACTGTATTAATCTAGGTGGTTTCGCTAACATATCATTTGATAATGCTATAGGCAAACGGATAGCATTTGATTTATGCCCACTAAATATTGTTTTGAATCATTATGCCAGAAAATTAGGGAGAGATTTTGATGATGGGGGACGTATTGCAATGAAAGGAAAGCTTAATGAGGATTTATTTGAAAAACTTAATAGCATAGATTATTACCATCAAAAGCCACCAAAATCTCTTGGTTTGGAATGGGTTCAAAAAAATATTTTTTCGCTATTAAACGAATTTAACGATGATACTCCAACAATATTAAGAACATTTGTGGAACATGCTGCTTTCCAGATTTATAAGTCAATTGGTAACGAAGTAAGTGTTCTTTACACAGGTGGTGGCGTTTTTAATACTTTTTTAACGAGTCGAATCGATTTTTTTTCTAACCAAAGGGTAGTTTTGATGGAAAAGAAGCTTATTGAATATAAGGAAGCATTAATTTTTGCTTTGTTAGGGGTTTTAAGAGTCGAAAACAAAATAAATTGTTTAGCTTCAGTTACTGGGGCGAATTCTGATCATTCATCGGGAAAAATTTACACTAATAAATCTTCCTAAGCATTAGCAAAATACTTCTTACATAAATATTACAAAATAATTTATATATCAGTATTACAAACAATAGTATTCTGAACAATTTTAAGTAATTAGAGCAGTTTAATTTCAATTTAAAACAAGTTATACTTAATACAAGTAGTTAGGTAAAATAAAAACATAAAACATATATTTTTTTGGTAAGTTTGCGATATTAGGAAATTAAAACATTATTTAGATGAATCAGCTTTAACTTCCCCTTAAGGGGAAAATCACTAAAACAGTTTTGCTAAAAAGGAAAAAACATAAAGTTGAATATTACTAAAATAAAAATGAAAGAATTACTTAAAAAATACGAAGAAAAACAACCTGAAATAGTTTTTAATTGGAAAGATCCAGAAACAGAGGCTGAAGGTTGGACTGTTATAAATTCATTAAGAGGCGGAGCTGCTGGAGGTGGAACAAGAATGAGAAAAGGATTGGATAAATATGAGGTGATGTCACTAGCGAAAACGATGGAAGTGAAATTTACTGTTTCAGGTCCTGCAATCGGAGGCGCTAAGTCAGGTATTAATTTTGACCCTCACGATCCAAGAAAAAAAGGAGTTTTAGAACGATGGTATAAAGCAGTAGCGCCTTTACTAAAGAATTATTATGGTACTGGAGGAGATTTAAATGTTGATGAAATACATGAGGTAATTCCTATTACAGAAGATAGTGGAGTTTGGCATCCTCAAGAAGGCGTTTTTAATGGTCATTTTAAACCAACAGAGGCAGATAAGATAAATAGAATAGGTCAGTTGCGTCATGGAGTTATAAAGGTTTTAGAGGATACTAACCTTTCACCTAGTATTGACAGAAAGTATACAGTAGCTGATATGATTACGGGTTATGGTGTAGCTGAAGCGGTCAAGCACTACTATGAAATCTATGGAGGAAGTGTTGTAGGAAAAAGAGCCATTGTCCAAGGTTTTGGAAATGTTGGTTCAGCAGCTGCTTTTTATTTAGCTCAAATGGGAGCAAAAGTGGTTGGTATCATAGATAGAGTTGGAGGGGTTATTAAAGAGGAGGGTTTTTCTTTTGAAGAAATTACGAACCTTTTTTTAAACAAAGACGGCAACACGTTGATTGCTGAAGATATGATTCCTTTTGAGGAAATGAACACTAGAATTTGGAATTTACCTTGTGAGATTTTTGCTCCATGTGCGGCTTCTAGATTAATTAAAAAAGATCAAATTGATCAAATGATTGCCACTGGATTGGAAGTAATATCGTGCGGAGCAAATGTGCCTTTTGCAGACCAAGAGATTTTCTTCGGACCAATAATGGAGGAAACGGATAAAAAAGTTAGCCTAATTCCTGACTTTATCTCAAATTGTGGAATGGCAAGAGTTTTTGCCTATTTTATGGAAAGAAGAGTAGAAATGACTGATGAGGCAATTTTTAATGATACCTCAAACATTATAAAAAAAGCATTACAGAAAACATTTTCTAAAAGTGCTTCAAAGACAAAAATAAGTGAAACAGCTTTTGAAATAGCGCTGAAGGAGCTAGTTTAAAAGCTTTAAATTAAGTAGTATGTTTAAATATTTTTTAGGGAATAGCCCAAAGTGGTTTAAAATGACCATGATTGGCTTTTTAATCTTCAACATTTTTTCCTTTTTTGTTTTAGGAAAGACCGTAACAGCTTGGCTCTTTATTGGAGAGTTTATTTTTACTCTAGCAATGGCATTAAAATGTTACCCTTTACAATCGGGTGGTTTGTTGGCCATTGAAGCCTTGGCTTTGGGATTAACAACACCTAAAAATGCGTATCATGAAGTGGATACTAACTTGGAAGTTGTATTGCTGTTGGTGTTTATGGTTGCTGGAATTTACTTTATGAAGCCACTTTTGATGTACATTTTTAGTAAGGTATTTACTAGAATAAAATCAAAAGTAATTTTATCCGTACTCTTTGTGCTTTTGTCTGCGGTTTTGTCTGCATTTTTAGATGCTTTAACAGTAACAGCAGTTTTAATTAGTGTTGCGGTAGGGTTTTACGGTGTTTATCATAAGATAAATTCAAGCTCTTCTGATCACGATCATGATGGGACGCTAGATAGAGATGAATTAACAGGAGAAACACTGGAGCAATTTAGAAGTTTTTTGAGGAGTTTGATTATGCATGGTGTTGTAGGTACGGCTCTGGGAGGCGTATGTACGCTCGTTGGAGAGCCTCAAAATTTGTTGATAGGAGAAAGAATGGGCTGGGATTTTATTCAGTTTTTCTTAAAAATGGCTCCTATTACAATGCCTGTTCTTGTATTGGGTGTAGCGACTACAGTAGTTTTAGAGCTAACAGGATGGTTTGGTTTTGGGGCAAAGCTTCCTAAAATCGCAGCTGAAATTATTGAAAAGTATACAGAAAAAGAAGATCAACAGAGAACAGACAAGCAAAAATATGGACTTATTGTTCAAGGAGTATCTGCTGTATTATTAATTGCAGGGCTGGCTCTACATATTGCGCCAGTTGGTTTTATAGGGTTAGCGTTAATTATCGTTCAAACGGCATTTATGGGCATTATCGATGAACATCAACTTGGTCATGCTTTTGAAGAAGCGCTGCCGTTTACGGGGCTTTTAGTGGTGTTCTTTGTTATTGTAGCGATGATTCATGATCAGCACTTATTTAGTCCTATAATTCATTGGGCATTGGAACAAGATCCTTCATCGCAACCAGGATTATTCTATTTAGCAAATGGAATACTATCTGCAATTAGCGACAATGTATTTGTGGCAACTGTTTACATTGGAGAGGTACAAGAAGCATTTAAGGCAGGGCAAATATCTAGAGAGCATTTTGAAACTTTAGCTATTGCAATTAACACGGGAACAAACTTACCAAGTGTAGCAACACCTAATGGTCAAGCGGCATTCTTGTTTCTATTAACTTCTTCATTGGCTCCTTTAATAAATTTGTCATATACTAAAATGGTTAAAATGGCACTTCCTTATACAATTGTTTTAGGTGGTGTTGGATATATTATGGTTAAAATAATATTAATCTAAAATATTAAGAAACAAACATTTTATTTCATAATTTTAAATCCTGAATTTGTTTAAATTCAGGATTTTTTTAAACAATTAAAAAACAACTCATTCGTTAGTAATAAAAACTTAAATTCATTTTAATGATAGCATATTTTCAAGACAAAGGAGAAATAATTGAAGAGGGATCACAAGAAAAAACATTATCAATTTATAATCTGATAATGGACGGTGGTATTGGAGGGCAAATAATCATAGCCATATTATTTGTACTTTTAGCTGTAGCGCTATATATTTATTTCGAACGCTTTTTTGCTATTAAAGCAGCCTCTAAAGTTGATAAGAATTTCATGAATCAAATCAAAGATCATGTTATGAATGGAAAACTTGAAAGTGCAAAATCACTTTGCGATAATACAACTACGCCAGCAGCAAGGCTTATAGGAAAAGGAATTTCAAGAATAGGAAAACCTTTAGAGGATATTAACAAAGCTATTGAAAATGCTGGAAAGTTGGAAGTTTATCAATTAGAGAAAAACGTAAGTGTTTTAGCTACAATAGCAGGAGCTGCGCCTATGATCGGCTTTTTAGGGACTGTTATTGGAATGATTGTAGCTATTCATGAAATAGCAAATTCGGGAGGTCAAATAGATATAAAAATGCTTTCAGATGGTCTATATACGGCCATGACGACAACAGTAGCAGGATTAATTGTAGGGATCATCGCTTATATAACGTATAACCACTTAGTTGTTCGTACAGATAAGGTAGTCTATCAAATGGAGGCTAAGTCGGTAGAGTTTTTGGATCTTTTAAATGAGCCTGTTTAGTTATGAATTTAAGAGGAAGAAATAAAGTAGATCCTAGTTTTAATATGTCATCGATGACAGACATTGTTTTTTTGTTGTTGATATTTTTTATGTTAACATCAACGTTGGTTACCGTTAGTGCTATTGATGTTTTGCTGCCAAAAGCAGGAGGTAAAACAGAAAATAGCACCTCTATTGCTGTTACGATTACTAAAAATTCATTTTTTTATCTAGATAAGACGAAAGTAAAACCAGGTAATTTAGAGAGAGCAATACTTCAAAAGGTAGGGCCTAACAAAAAGAAAACTTTGGTAATTCGAGGAGATCAAAATGTAGCATACAAAAATGTAATGAAAGTCATTGATATCGCGAATAGGAATAAATTGAAAATGATTTTAGCGGTTAAAGGAAAATAATTTTATGGCCATACTAGATACTAAACACAAGAAAAAATCTGCAGTAATAACATTAATTATTTTGTTTTTATTTCTTTATGGTGTGTTTAATTTTGGAATGAAGTATTTGGACCCACCAATTGAATATGGCGTAGCTATTAATTTTGGTAATTCGGATGTAGGTAAAGGAGATCCTGTTGAAAAAACAAAGGAAGCATCCGCCCAAGAGCCTGCTGATGATTTTCAAGAAGATGTGGTAGAAGAAGAAGTTCAGGAAGAGGAAGTCGAAGAGGAAGTAATAACGAATGAAACTACTGATGAGGTACCGGTGGTTAAAAAAAGTAAAGAAGAAAAAAAAGAAGTTAAAAAGCCGTCGAAAAAAGATAAACCAAAGTCAAAACCAAAACCATCAAAAGCAACAACAGACGCATTGAATAGTTTATTAAATGGTACTTCAAAAGATGGTTCATCTGGAGGAGAGGGGGATGATGCGAAGGAGGGTACTAAGGGTAATGCAAATGGAGACCCTAATTCATCAAAGTATTACGGAAAAGGAGGTAGTGGCTCGGGAGGTAATTATAATCTGGCAGGTAGGAAAGCATTATCTAAACCTGTAGAAAAACCAAATTGTCAAGAGGAAGGAAAAGTAGTAGTTAGTATTGAGGTTAATAAAAATGGGAAAGTCACCAGAGCTATTCCTGGTGCCCGAGGAACTACAAATTCAGCAGCTTGCCTATTTGATGCAGCCAAAAAAGCAGCATTAAAAACCAAATGGAATTCAGATCCCAATGCGCCTTCTAAGCAAAAAGGAACAATTATTTATCAATTTTCACTTTCACAGTAAGTTAGACAAATATTTTACAGTAAATGACGTACCAAGAAACACTTGATTGGATGTTTGCACAGTTACCTATGTATCAAAAACAAGGTAAAACTGCGTTTAAAAAAGATTTAACCAATACGATAGCTTTAGCCAAGCATCTCGGAAACCCCGAACGAAAATTTAAATCCATCCATGTTGGTGGAACAAATGGTAAGGGTTCAACAAGTCATATGATTGCTTCAATACTTCAAGAAGCTGGTTATAAGGTGGGACTTTATACGTCTCCTCATTTGAAAAATTTTACTGAAAGAATTCGTATTAATGGAGAAGAAATATCAAAAGATTCTGTAAAAGACTTCATTGTAAAAAACAAACCTTTTTTGGAAGGACAAGGACTATCCTTTTTTGAAATGACTGTATGTATGGCCTTTAATGAATTTGCTAATAAAAATGTTGATATAGCTGTAGTTGAGGTGGGGCTGGGTGGAAGGTTAGATTCTACAAATATAATTACTCCTGAAGTGTCAGTAATAACTAATATAGGCTTGGATCATACTCAGTTCTTGGGAGAAACTTTAATAGAAATAGCAGGTGAAAAAGCTGGGATTATTAAAAATTCTGTTCCAGTAGTAATTGGCGAAAGACAAAAAGAAACAACTCTAGTTTTTGAAAGAAAAGCAGAGGAATGTGGTGTAGAATTGGTTTTTGCTTCTGATAGTCATGAGGTTTATTCAACAGATTTGTTAGGAGATTATCAACTTCATAATTCAAGAACAGCTGTGCGGGCTGTAAAGGAATTAAAAGACTATGTTATATCTAAAGAAAGTATAGAAAAAGGACTTTTAAACGTAGTTCGTAACACGAATTTAAAGGGAAGGTGGCAAATACTTCAGGGATTACCTAAAATTATTTGTGATACAGCACATAACAAAGAAGGGTTGTCTTATGTATTGGCGCAACTAAGTAAAGAAAATTATAAGCGACTTCATATACTCTTGGGGGTTGTTTCTGATAAAAAATTGGAAAATGTTTTACCAATGTTTCCCAAAGAAGCCGTCTATTATTTCTGTAGGCCTAACATTCCGAGAGGGCTTTCTGAAGAGAAGCTGAAAGAAAAAGCAAAAAAATATGGATTGAGGGGGGAATCGTATTCTTCAGTTAATGATGGGTATAAGTCTTTGAAAATTAATTTAAAAGAAAATGATTTGGCATATGTGGGAGGAAGTACTTTTGTTGTAGCTGAAATTATATAGAAAAAACTTTATGAAAAGTCTTGTAGATTCTAAAAACTATTATATATTTGCACCCGCAATTAGCAATTAATGTTATTGAAAAGTTAATTATTAGTCGCAAAAAAATATAACTCTATCCTTAAAGAGTATAAAAAATAAGGGCGCGTAGCTCAGTTGGTTCAGAGCACTTGGTTTACACCCAAGGGGTCAGGGGTTCGAATCCCTTCGCGCCCACAAACTCATACTTAGTGAGTATAAATAATTAAGGGCGCGTAGCTCAGTTGGTTCAGAGCACTTGGTTTACACCCAAGGGGTCAGGGGTTCGAATCCCTTCGCGCCCACAGAAATAAAAGCTATCCATATGGATAGCTTTTTTAATTTATAGAGCTATGAAATTCTATGTTTATATTTTATACTCAAGACATCTGGGTAACTATTACATTGGTTCAACTTCTGATGTCGAGAATCGTTTAAAAAAACATTTGTCCAATCATAAAGGATACACGTCTAAAGCTAAAGACTGGATCGTTGTTTACAAAGAAGAATTTCAGACTAAATCGGAAGCGCTTTTTCGAGAGCGTGAAATAAAAAAATGGAAAAGTAGTAAGAAGATTGCGAGTTTGATAAATCAGGGGTACCCCAATTGGTTCAGAACATCCCGATTATCATCGGGAGCGTCAGGGGTTCGAATCCCTTCGCGCCCACAGAAATGAAGGCTATCCATGTGGGTAGCTTTTTTAATTTATAGAGCTATGAAATTCTACGTTTATATTTTATACTCAAGATATTTGGGTAACTATTACATCGGTTCAACTTCTGATGTCGAAAATCGTTTAAAGAAACATTTGTCCAATCATAAAGGATACACGTCTAAAGCTAAAGACTGGATCGTTGTTTACAAAGAAGAATTTCAGACTAAATCGGAAGCGCTTTTTCGAGAACGTAAAATAAAAAATGAAAAAGATTTTTATTTCTGTTTTCATTTATAATGAAGAGCTAATTTAATTTTATTAATACCAATAATATTCATTACTCTTTAAAGAAGAGTCTGTCTGTTAATAATTTCAACATAATTACATTTTAAAAGTAGCGTGTTTCCTTAAAATTACAAAGCTGTTTTTGTAAATTAGTTTATTTAAACATATTGAATGAGTAAACCAATTATAGGTATTGTGGGGCTGGGTTATGTAGGCCTCCCTTTGGCATGTCTTTTCGCTACTAAGTATAAAGTAATAGGGTATGATATTAAAGAAGAAAGAATTAATGAATTAAAAAACGGTGTAGATACTACTTTAGAAGTAGATGGAAAATTATTGTTTGAAGTTGTTGTTGAAGGTTTGAATGGTGAACAAGGTTTATTTTTAACTACTAGTTTTTCTGAGTTAAAGAGGTGTAATTATTATATAGTGGCTGTGCCTACCTGTGTTGATGAAAAGAATCAACCCGTATTGAATTCGTTATTGGAAGCTAGTAAAGTTTTAGGTAAATGTTTGAAAAAAGAAGATATCGTAATATATGAATCTACTGTGTATCCAGGAGCTACAGAGGAAGTTTGCGTTCCTATTTTAGAAAGATCGTCAAATTTAAAATATAATAGAGATTTTTATGTAGGGTATTCTCCAGAGAGAGTTAGTCCTGGAGTGAAGACAAGGACCCTTGAAAATATTTTGAAGATTACATCAGGTTCTACTAAAGAAACTGCATCAAAAATTGACAACTTATATCGATCGGTTCTGAAAAAAGGAACACAGTTAGTATCGTCAATTAAAGTGGCAGAAGCGGCAAAGATTGTGGAAAACTGTCAAAGAGATATTAATATAGCTTTTGTAAACGAAATGGCTAAAATATTTAATTTGATGAATATTGATACTCATGAAGTACTTGAAGCGGCAGAGACGAAATGGAATTTTTTACCATTTAAGCCTGGTTTAGTTGGGGGGTATTGTATTGGCACTGACCCTTATTACTTGACTCAAAAAGCGAAACAATACGGTTATTATCCAGAAGTTATTTTATCAGGAAGAAGGTTAAACGATGGCATGGGGGTATATGTGGCTTCTGAGGTTATTAAGTTGTTGATAGATAAGGGAATTAATATAAAGAAAGCGAATGCTTTAATTCTCGGTTTTACTTTCAAAGAAAACTGCCCTGATGTAAGGAATACGAAGGTTATAGATATTTATAAGAAATTAAGAATGTTTGGTCTTAATACAGATGTTTATGACCCTATAGCAAACAAAGCTTATGTTAAGTCACATTATGAAGTAGATTTAATACAACAACCTATGGATAATAACTACGATGTTATTGTCCTAGCTGTTTCCCATAACAATTTTAGACTACTTGAAATTGAAAAGCTGAAAAGAAAAGGCGGGGTTGTTTATGATGTTAAAAACTTTTTAGCATGTAAAGATAGAACATTGTAGAGTAGGGAGGAATAGAACTATTTTTTATATTTATGATAAATAGTGTTATTTCGAGTGAAGCTGAAAGGGCTTTCTTGAATTTTAATCAGAAATACGAATTCTAGTTCTGTTATGTTTTGATGTGCTTTGTCAATAGTATCAAATTTTAAAAGGCATGGCTTCATGTTTAAAAAATAGAGTTTAAAAATGAAAAATTTTGCATTAGTTGGGGCCGCGGGTTATGTTGCACCAAGGCATATGAAAGCTATTAAAGAAACAGGGAATGATCTACTAGTTGCTTTAGATAAAAATGATAGCGTTGGAGTGCTGGATCGTTATTTTCCAGATACCCTTTTTTTTACGGAAGAAAAATTATTTATAAAATACATAGAGCAATTAAAAAGAGATGAAAATAAAAAAATCGATTATTTTAGTGTTTGTTCCCCCAATCATTTACATGATTACCATGTTTCCATGGCCTTGAGGGCAGGTGCAAACGTCATATGTGAGAAACCATTGACCTTAAATCCATCGAATATAGATATTTTGGAGGCTGTTGAAAAGGAATCAGCAGGAACGATTTATACGATACTACAATTAAGATTGCATCCGAGTATCATTAAATTGAAAAAAAGAATTAATCAAGAAAATAAAAGGCAAAAGTACAACGTTGATCTTACCTATATAACCGCTCGCGGAAATTGGTATCAAAATTCATGGAAAGGGAGTCAAACCAAATCAGGAGGGATTGCCATTAATATAGGGATTCATTTTTTTGATATGCTGTTATGGTTGTTTGGAGAATTGAAAGATAGTTACCTTCATGTAAAAGAAAAAAATAAAATGGCAGGATATTTGGAGTTAGAAAGGGCAAGGGTTCGTTGGTTTTTATCCATTGATAAGAAGACACTGCCAGATGTTATTTTAAAAAAAGGGATGCCAGTTTATAGAAGTATGATAGTTGATAAACAGGAAATTAGTTTTACAAATGGTTTTACGGATTTGCATACGGAAAGCTACGGTAAAGTATTGGCTAAAAAAGGCTTTAAAATGCAAGAAGCAAGGCCATCTATAGAACTAGCTTCGCTAATAAGGAATTCTGTTAAGGTAAATTTAGGAGAAAAACATTTTTTTTTAGCATAGAAAATATATCTTTGCCCAGTTAAAAGCAAATGAAAAAACCTACTAAATAGTTTTGATTTTATTCAAATCAGTAAAAAAATAAAAATATGCAGATGAAAATAGGCATAACATTCAGTGCATTTGATTTATTGCATGCAGGACATATTAAAATGTTAGAAGAGGCGAAGCGTCATTGCGATTATTTAATATGTGGGTTACAAACAGATCCTACAATAGACAGACCAGACAAAAATAGACCGGTTCAATCAGTCGTAGAACGATACATTCAATTGAAAGGATGTAAATATGTGGACGAAATAGTACCTTATGCAACAGAGCAAGATTTAGAGGATATATTGAAGTCGTTTCATATTGATGTGCGAATTATTGGTGAAGAGTATGCAAATAAGAAATTTACAGGAAGAGATTACTGCGAGAAAAAAGGAATTAAATTATATTTCAACAAAAGAGAGCATCGTTTTTCTAGTAGCGGTTTGCGAAAAGAAGTACATGATAAAGAAAATTTAAAAGAAAAGAAATAGAAGACTCTAGTTGTGTTGGCATTTGAGAAACTAATAAGATCTCACCTTGCTTAGTTAACATCTAAAGGAAATGACATTTCATCAAAAAAAATGAATATAGCTGTAATTGGTGCGGGTTATGTTGGGTTGGTTTCAGGAACATGTTTTTCTGAAATGGGGAATAAAGTCACTTGTGTCGATATTGATAAGAGCAAGATCAATAGTATACATCAAGGGGTAATCCCAATTTATGAACCAGGTTTAGAGAAAATGGTTGTAAAGAATATTGATAAAAAAAATCTTTTTTTTACAACTAACATAAGCGAAGCTATTGAAGATGCTGAAGTAGTTTTTATAGCGGTTGGAACTCCCATGGGGGAAGATGGTTCTGCTGATTTACAATATGTTTTAGCGGTTGCTAAAGAAATTGGAATGAAAATGAATCAAGAATTGGTAATAGTAGATAAGTCTACAGTTCCAGTTGGCACTGCAGATAAAGTAAAGGCTTGTATTCAAAATGAACTTGATAAGAGGAATCTAAATCTCAATTTTCATGTGGTTTCGAATCCTGAATTTCTCAAAGAAGGAGACGCGATAAATGATTTCATGAAACCGGACAGAGTGGTTATTGGAGCGGATACGGATTTTTCCATCAAGAAAATGAAACAACTGTATAGTCCATTTTTCCGAACTCATGATCGTTTTATAACTATGGATGTGCGTTCTGCAGAGATGACGAAGTATGCGGCTAATGCTATGTTGGCTACAAAAATCTCATTTATGAATGAGATAGCCAATATTTGTGAGAGAGTAGGGGCTGATGTCAATAATGTGAGACTGGGAATAGGTTCTGATAGTCGAATTGGTTACAGTTTTATTTACCCAGGAATTGGTTATGGAGGGTCTTGTTTTCCTAAAGACGTTAAGGCTTTGAAGAGGATCGGTGAGGAGTATGGTTATGAGGCGCAGTTGATACAGTCTGTTGAAGATGTTAATAATAGGCAAAAGTTTGTAATAGCGGAAAAAGTTATTAAGAAATTTGGAGAAGATTTATCTGGAAAGACTTTTGCAATTTGGGGTCTATCTTTTAAGCCAGGAACTGATGATATGCGAGAAGCTCCATCTATTTACGTGATTAATGAGTTGGTAAAAAGAGGAGCTAGAATTAAAGCATATGACCCAAAAGCAATAAACGAGGCAAGGCATTTTTATCTAAAAGATATGGAAAGAGTTGAGTATTTTGAAAGCAAGTATGAGGTTTTAGATGGTGTTGATGCCTTAATTTTACTTACTGAGTGGAAGGAGTTTAGATCACCTGATTTTGAAGAAATAAAAAAGCAGTTGAAGTGTCCTGTAATTTTTGATGGAAGAAATCAATATATAGCATACGATCTAGAAGAGAAAGGAATAGAGTATTTTAGGATAGGAAAATGAAAAAAAAGAATTTAATAGTTTTTGGTACGCGTCCAGAGGCCATCAAAATGGCTCCTTTAGTTAAGGAATTTCAAATTTATCAAGACATTTTTGAAACAAAAGTTTGCATTACTGCACAACATAGAGAAATGTTAGATCAGGTATTAGATTTCTTTGAGATTACACCTGATTATGATCTGAATTTGATGAAGCCAAATCAGAATTTATATAGTTTAACTGCGGATATTATAACAGGATTAAAAACAATTTTAGAGGAATTTAAGCCAGATTATGTTTATGTTCATGGTGATACAACAACAACTATGGCCTCAAGTATTGCAGCATTTTATTCTGGAGCAAAAGTATGTCATGTTGAAGCAGGTCTTCGAACTTTTAACAAAAGATCACCATTTCCAGAAGAAGTAAATAGAAGTGTAGCAGGAAGTATATGTGATTACCATTTTTCACCAACGATTACCTCTAAAAGTAATTTATTAAGAGAGAATATCTCTGAAGAATCAATATTAGTTACGGGTAACACAGTTATTGATGCATTACATTTTAGTTCGGAAAAAGTAACTTCAAAGAATTATTCTGATGAAGAGGTTGTAATGCTTAAAAATATTGTAAGCACTTCAAAAAGACTAGTTTTAGTTACTGGACACAGAAGAGAAAATCATGGGCAAGGCTTTATAAACATCTGTCAAGCATTAAAAGAAATTGCAATTACGAATGAAGATGTTGAAGTTATTTATCCAGTGCATTTAAACCCCAATGTACAGAAGCCAGTTTATGAATTGTTAAATGATATTGATAATGTAAAACTAATAAACCCATTATCTTATCCGGCATTTGTTTGGTTAATGAATCAATCATACTTAATTATTACTGATAGTGGTGGGGTTCAAGAAGAAGCTCCTAGTTTGGGGAAACCAGTTTTAGTAATGAGAGATACTACAGAGAGACCTGAAGCAGTCGATGCAGGCACTGTGTTATTAGTAGGAACTGATAAGAATAAAATTGTAAAAGAAACTCAAAAGTTATTGGATAAAGAAGAGAATTATTTGTTAATGAGTAAACTTCATAACCCTTATGGAAATGGTAAAGCATGTGGACAAATAGTTAACTTTATTAAAGCATTATAAAAATGAATAAACCAGAAGTTGTAATGATTGGTCTAGGGTATATTGGATTACCTACAGCGGCATTAATAGCGCAAAATAAAGTTACTGTCCATGGTGTTGACATTAATCCAAAAGTTGTGGAAACCATTAATAGGGGTGAAATTCACATTGTGGAACCAGAATTAGAACAAGCAGTTGAGAAAGCTGTAGAAGACGGATATTTGAAAGCATCAACTATTGCTGTGGAAGCGAATAACTATTTGATTGTTGTTCCAACTCCCTTTAAGGGGAAAAATGAACCAGATATTTCTTTTGTTGAAGCAGCAACACGTGGTATTATTCCATTATTAAAAGAAGAGGATTTATACATTATTGAATCTACTTCACCTGTAGGGACTACTGAGAAGATGAGGGACTTAATCTATCAGGAGAGACCTGAGTTAAAAGATAAATTATACATTGCGTATTGTCCTGAAAGAGTTCTTCCTGGTAATGTCATGTATGAATTAGTTTATAATGATAGAGTTATAGGTGGGATTGATGAAGTTTCAACAGAAAAAGCAATAGAATTTTATAGTAAATATGTAAAAGGTGAATTGCATAGAACCAATGCTCGTACGGCTGAAATGTGTAAATTAGTTGAAAATTCCTCAAGAGATGTTCAAATTGCCTTCGCAAATGAGTTATCGTTAATTTGTGATAAGGCTGATATTAATGTTTGGGAGTTAATTAATTTAGCAAACAAACATCCAAGGGTTAATATTTTACAACCTGGCTGTGGGGTAGGAGGTCATTGTATAGCGGTGGATCCATATTTCATTGTTTCTGAATATCCTATGGAATCTAAAATTATTGGAACAGCTAGAGAGGTTAATAACTACAAGTCTTTTTGGTGTGCAGAGAAAATTCAAAATGCGAAATTACAGTTTGAATTAGAACATGGGCGAAAGCCAAAAGTTGCTTTAATGGGATTGGCATTTAAACCAAATATTGACGATTTACGGGAGTCACCAGCAAAATATATTGTGAATAAAGTGTTACAGAACGACAGTAATGGAGAGTATTTCATTGTAGAACCTAATATAAAAGAACATAAGGTGTTTAAGTTAACTTCTTATATAAAAGCATTTAATCAGGCTGATATAATTGCTTTTTTAGTTGCTCATAATGAATTCAAGAATTTAGAAATTTCTATGAACAAGGTAGTTTTAGATTTTTGTGGTATTGTTTCAAAACATATAAATTATATTTAATTTGAAACTTAGTTTTAGATCCTTAGAAGATGGAGTAATAAAAAATATTGGATGGTCTGCTTTGGGTATGGTCTTTTCACGCATTTTTGCATTTGTACTTACTATTCTTGCCACAAGAATACTAGGAGCTACATTATTTTCAGAATTTTCCTACCACAGAAACTTATTAGGGTTAATGATGGTGTTATCTGGTTCATCAATTTCGATAGCTGCTCTACGATATAGTTCAAATAGATTTAAGAAACGTAAAGATTTCGTAAAGATTTATAGTAATCTTAGTTTTATATGTTTAGTGTTTCTTACTTTAACATCTTTATTAGTTTATTTTTTTTCTACAGCGATATCCAATTTTATTACATCAGATGCTAACTTAACTCGTTCGATAAAGTTGTTGATTTTTCCATTGGTCTTTAGTCTATTATATACCTTTAAATCGGGTTTTTATTCTGGTCTAGAATATTATAAGCAAATATCTAAGACTACAATAATTAGTGCTTTGATTTCATTCCCAATACAATGGAGTTTATTTGTTTATTTAGGTGTAGATGGAGGGATCATCGGTTTGGGTATATACTACATGTTGAATTACCTTTTTTTAGAGATTTATTTTGGAATTAAAAAAATAAAAGTTTCATTCGACTTTGAATCAATAGATTTAAAATATGTTAAAATAATTCTTAAATACATCTTACCTCTTTTAGTGTCACAATTAATATTCTTACCAGTTAAAATTTATCTTGAAAGTGAGTCAATTAGAAATGTTGGATTTAAGGAATTAGGTTTGTATCAATTTATGATATCTTTGCAAGTATATGTTGTATTCTTAATTTCTATGGTTAGTAACCCCGTTATTTCATATCTTAATATGAAAGGTTTGGGAGATAGAGAAGAAAAGTTAAACAATAATTTCACTTTGTTTTTTTCAGTAATTACCTGTGCTGTTTTGTTAGTATGTGAAAATTTTGTTTTTAATTATTTAGGAGATGATTACTGTAATATTTATAAGGCTAGTTATATTTATAAAAGTTCAGTCATTATTATTTTAATAATGTCATATAAAACAAGTTTTTTTAGAATTATAGCATTAAAAGCAAAAACTTTAATAAGTCTGTTTAGTAATTTAATTTGGATGGTTATAGTTTTGGTTTCATATTTCTTTATTTTTAATAATCAAGGGATTGTTATTAAATTGGTTTCTTCTTTTCTTTTAGGTTTTTTAATTAATCTAATATACTTAATTACTTATTCAATAATTTCGGGCCTAATAAAATTTAATTCTATAATTAATTTACATTCTGTTTTATTAATTTTTATAGTATTACTAATACTTTATATAAACTAAAAAGTATGAAAAAAATCAATTTAAATATTCTAATCACTGGCGGTTACGGGTCTAACTTAGGCGATGACGCTATGTTATTAGCGTTATTACTTTTTCTAAAAGAAAATCAGAAAGATAAAACCATTGGTGTTCTATGCTACAATAAAAAATACATACCTAAAATCTGTAAAGATATATTTAAAGATGTAAGATATATTGATCGATCAGATTCATATGAAATAAGTTGTGATACTTTGATTTATGGAGGAGGAAATCAGCATTTTAGCATTGGTTCTTCAGGTAAGAATGATAATAATTTTAGAAATCTTCGAAGAAGAGTCAAATTTTTAATCAAAAATAAGTCTCAGTTATTCTTTTCACTTTTGAAAAAGATTAATAAGAATGAGTTAATTTATAGAAAAAAGGTTTTCTTAGGTATAGGATTGGGCCCGTTTGAAAAAACTCCTAATTTAGATTATTTAGATAATAGTTTAGTAATTTTAAGAGATAAATTTAGTTTTAATTATTACAAAAATTCAATCTTAGGAGCTGATTTATGTTTTAATCAATATTTTTTAAACGACATAAAAAAACACATTGCTCAGAATCGAGATGAAGAAAAAAAACATCCTAAAAAAAGAATATGTGTTGTATTAAGAGATTGGTATCATAATAATAAGGTTAATGATGATGTGATCAACATGATTAATGATTTTATCATTAAACTAAATTCATATAAAGATGAGTTTGAAATTAATGTTATCAGTTTTTGTGATGTATTAGATTTTGAATTCAAAAGTCAACTAAATTATTATGATAATTTCTTTGAATATAACTCTAGGAGTTCGAATATTTATAATGTAATTTCATTAATTGACCAAAATGATATTATTATTACTAGTAGATATCACGGAATGGTATTTGGTTCAATATTGAATATTCCTACCATTGGGATAAATATTGATCAAAAATTGAAAAATTTTGAAAATGAAGAGAAGGTTGATGCAATTACTACTGTCGATATATCAAACGATTCAACAGAATTACTATCAAAAGTCACAATCCTTTTAAGTCTAAATATTAAAGAGCTTGAACAACAATTTGAAATAAGAAATGGAAAAATGATAGAAAGGAATTCAAAAATGATGAAGCAATTGAATAAGTTTTTTTAATTTGATAAGTAAATGTTTTTTATAATTTTAATTATACTATTACTTTTATATTTTTTTACAGGAGGGACTGCATTAGGAGTATCTTTAATTATGATTGCCTTTATGTCTTTTCTAGGAATTTTTACAAAATATAGTTTTCAAAGAAAGTTAAATTTACTTTTTATAATTTTGATAGGAGGATGTTATCTACTAACTTATAATTACAATTATAATAGCATAATGTCACCCCATGGAGATGATAGTTTATTTATCGATTTAGCATTAAATAATCCTTCATTCAAAGAATTTTATTCCTTTTTAATTCATAAAATATTTAATTTTTTGGATTTATTCTCTTTAAATTTAAAGGATAAAGTATTTCTTTTATATTTCTTTACTTGGGTTTTGTACGAAAAATTTATTGAAAAATCGTTTAAGGTTTTCAAGAAAGTATTCTCTAATAGAAAAATAAAATTTAAAATTTATTCAACAATTTTAATTTTTAATGTAATTATTCAAACAAGTTTTATCCATTTATATAGAGATTTAACGCTTTATTTTCTTTTAATATTAGGTTTACAATTTTTATTGAATAGAAGATTTGTGTTTTTTATAATATGTGTTTGTTTAAGCTTTTTAATAAGAGGGGCTAATACCTTTTTATTTTTACTAACTATAATCATATTTACTAATAGAAATATAATTTTTGGTACAAAGACAATTTATCATAAATATATTAGAAGTATTTTATTGATTTCTCTAATACCTTTGTTTTCGTTTTTGTTTATATTTATTAGTCCTTATTTAAGTAGATTTTCTAATGCATCAGCTAAAGGGATTACTCTCATCGAAATGGTGAATCAAAGGAGAGATATTATGTTAAGTAATGATGTTGAAAATCAGGTTACTTATAAGGTTATTAAAAGTAATTTTTTAGTTCAAATTACATTTTTACCAATAGTTACATTATTATCTCCTTTAAAATATCAAAAGTTTAATCAAGTAAATAAAAGAGTGAGTTTTAAATATGAAATACTATATTTAAATAATTATAAAGCTTATGGGGAGTTTATTTTATCAATAATTAGTTTAGTGTTTTTAATAATTTATTTTCCAAGATTTATTCTTAATATCAAAGAGTATATAAATTCAGACATTGACTTTTGGAGTATTTTTGTGATATTATTTTTATACTTATATTCGATTTCTTTTGTAAGCCTTGTACCAAGGCATAAAACTATGTTCTTAATTTTATATTCACTTATTTGTTCTTTTGAGTTTCATAAAAATAGAAAAATACTTTTAAAAAGAAATAATACAATAAGTATCACAATGTTTGTTTTAGTAATTTTATATAATATATGGTAAAAAAGAAAGTGTTCATAGTTACAACACATTCCACATTTGAAAGTGGAGGTGTCGGAACTCATTTGTCTGTTATGAATTATGAATTTACGAAAAGTAAATTCGATTTTAATTTAATTTTAGGTTTTAACAAAACTGAAAAAATATTTTATAAGATAATAGATTTTGTTTTAAAGAAGACGCCTTTTTCGCCTCTGGTATTAATTTTTAGGGCATATTTATTATACTCTAAATTGAAAGCTGAAATTAAAAAGCAAGATATTAAAAGCCTAAAAATAATTTCTCATGACAAATTTTCATCTTTAGCAGGAATATTGGTGAAGTTTTCCTTATTAAAGGAAACAGAAGTTTATCAAGTTTTACATGCACCTTTTAGTGAACAATTTTTGATTACTAATAAAAATAACAAAGATTTATTTGGTTTTTCAAAATTCCTTGATGTATCTATATCAAAACTAGTAGATGGTGTTATAGGAGTTGACGACTTACAATTAAATATAGAGCAAGGTATGTATGATTTAAAAAATGATTTTAAAGGTGTTGTAGTTAGTAATGCAGTTAATATCTTACAATTAGATAATGTTGTTAATAAAAGAAAAAATCATAATGAAGATTTTATAATTATAGCAAGACACTTGCATAAAAAAAATGGTGTTGAGTATGGGATTGAAGGCTTCTTGAATTATTACAATAATTCAAAGAATAATAAATTCAAAAAAATTATTGTGATCGGTGATGGTCCATTAAGAGAGGATCTTGAAAAGAAATTTAAAATAGAAATAGAAAAAGGAATCGTAATTTTAAAAGGTAGGGTAGACAATAAAGAAGCTTTAGAATTAATAAATAATGCTTCTTTGAGTATTATTCCTTCAATTCCTGTTGGTAATTATATAGAAGCAACATCATTAACAATGTTAGAGTCTATGTATATTGGTACTCCTGTTATAGCTAGTAATATTGGAGGTTTAGCAGATACTATTGTGAATAATGAAGATGGAATTCTAGTTGAGCCAAGAGAACCGATTCAAATAGCTGATTCAATTTTAGAATTAGAAAAGAATGAAGAAAAATATCAGAAAATTATATCTAATTCTAGACAGAAGGTTATAGAAAATTATTCATCTGGAGTTTGGTTCGACAAAATAATTAAATTTATCAATTAGTGAAGGTTTTAATCAATTTAATGCCAATTAAAAGTGGGGGAGGACAACAAGTTGCTTCAAATTTTGTAATTCAGCTTTTAAAAAAAAAAGATGTTTTAGCTTTTTTCCTAGTTACAAAAGACACGTATATTCATAAGGTTTTACAGAATAAACAATATGAAAATATGTATGCTGTAAAAAAAGGATTATTAAAACGATTAAGTTTTCAATTGTTTAAACTAGGAAGAATTATTAAAAAGAATAATATTAATATCATTTATACGATGTTTGGTCCAGGATTGAATTATAGGGGAGTAAAATCAGTTACTGGTTGTGCATATTCAAATCTCTTTTTTCCTGAAATTAAATTTTGGCAAGGCTATTCAGGTTTTGAACTATTAAAACTCAAATTAATTGATAAGTATCGTTTAACATCGACATTAAAATCAGATTATATAGTCTTTGAAAATGAGTCTATGCTTAGGAGAGCGGTAAACTTATTTAACTATCCTATGGAACGAACTAAATTGATATTACCTTCAATATCTGCTTATCCAAGTATAGAGATTAGCGAAATTTTTGAGGAAAAATTAAAAAAGATTGATAGTTCTAAGTTTAATTTTTTAATGTTAACTGGATGGCATAAAAATAAGAATATTGAAATTGTTCCTTATGTTTTAAGTGAATTATCAAAGTTGGAGTGTAAAGATATTGATTTTATAATAACAGTTCCAGAGGATCATCCTGAATCTTTGAAGTTAAAAGAAGTAGCAAAAAAGTTTTCTGTTAAAGAGAAAATTAAATTTATAGGATCTGTTAAACCTGAAGAGGTTCCACTATTATTTAAAGAAATAAATGCAGTAGCACTTTTCAGTTTATTAGAAAGCTTTAGTAATAACATCATAGAATCTTGGTGTCTTAAGAAACCTCTATTTATATCAGATGAAGAATGGTCAAGGGCGATTTGTGGGGATGCGGCAATTTATGTTGACCGAATAAATGCTGTTAAAATAGCTGAAAAAATAATTAGTTATAGAAAAGATCCAAATTTACAAAAAGCGATAAAAGAGAATGCGAAAAAAGTTTTGAAGTTGTACCCAAATCCTGAAGAAAAGGTTGATTTACAGTTAGATTTTTTAAAAGAAGTAGAATGAAAAAGAGTATTAAAAACTTTCTAGTTTGTACTTATGAATTAATTTCTTCGATAGTATTCGCTTTACCAAGGCATCGTGTTTTTACTTTTGTTAAGAGTAATTATATGAGAATTCAAGGGGCTGAAATAGGGAAAGGAATTACTTATTATCCTGGCATTAAAATTAATCCATGCATTAACCTTAAATTGGGGAATAATGTAGATTTGGCCTGGGGAGTTCTTATAACTACAACGGGGGGGGTTGAAATTGGAGATAGAACTTTAGTGGGCTATGGAACCAATATTTTATCAGCAAATCACGTTATTCCTGAAAACAGAGGAAGGATATTTGAATCAGGACACATAAAGAAAAAAGTTATAATAGCAAATGATGTGTGGATTGGATCTAACTGTATCATTTTAGCAGGTACTAGAATAGGAGAAGGTGCAGTAGTAGCAGCTGGATCTGTAATAACTAAGGATGTTGAACCATTTACCATAGTTGGAGGAATTCCAGCGAAAGTAATTAAAAAAAGGAATTAGATTGAAACAAATAATACAAGACCTTAAGAAAGGAGATACAATATTAGAAGAAGTTCCTGTGCCCTTAGTTAAGAAAGGGCATGTACTTATAAAAACAACAAAGACATTGGTATCTCTTGGTACAGAAAAAATGTTAGTAGAATTTGGAAAGGCAAATTTTATTCAAAAAGCGAAACAACAACCGGATAAGGTAAAAATGGTTTTAGATAAGGTAAAAACCGATGGTTTAAAACCAACAATAGATGCAGTTTTTAATAAATTAGGTCAACCATTACCACTTGGATATTGCAATGTAGGAGAAGTTGTAGCTGTAGGAAAAGGCGTTTCAGAATTTAAAATTGGTGATCGAGTTGCATCTAATGGTAATCATGCAGAATATGTTTTAGTTCCTAAAAATCTTGTTGCAAAAATTCCAGATAACGTATCGGACGAGGAGGCTGCATTTACAGTAATTGGCGCTATTGGATTACAGGGTGTTAGGTTGTTGAATCCGACATTTGGCGAAACAATTGTAGTTGTAGGGTTAGGTCTTATTGGTTTAGTAACAGCAGAACTTCTTAAAGCCAATGGGTGTAATGTTATTGGATTTGATTTTGATCCTGAAAAAATTAAAATAGCAAAGTCAAAAGGTATAACAGCAATAAACCCATCAGAAGGAACAGACCAGGTTAAATTTGTAGAAACCTTTACAAATGGAATAGGTGCTGATGGCGTAATTATTACTGCTTCAAGTAAAAGTAATGATATTATAGCACAATCAGCACAAATGTGCCGTAAACTTGGTAGAATTATTCTTGTAGGTGTAATAGGATTGGATATTAGTCGAGCAGACTTTTATAATAAGGAAATATCTTTTCAAGTTTCTTGCTCTTATGGACCGGGAAGATATGACGAAGAGTATGAACAAAAAGGTAATGATTATCCAATAGGCTATGTTCGATGGACAGAAAAGAGAAACTTTGAAGCTGTGCTAAATGCGATTTCAGTCGGTTCATTAGACGTAAATCCATTGATAACAGAAAGAGTTCCTCTTGAAGAGTTTGAGACTATTTATGGAGACATGTCTTCTTCTAAATCTATAGCATCAATCTTAGAATATAATTCTACGGAAAAACCCAAAAACACAGTTAAGTTAAACGAGAAAACGTTTGATGGCAATAAAGGAATTATAGGAATTGTTGGGTCCGGGAATTTTACAAGTGCTACTATTTTACCAAGCCTAAAAAAATTAAATGCAGATATAAAATATATCGCTAGTTCTGGCGGATTATCCTCTACTACTATGGCAAAACAATATAGTATTACTAACTCAACAACAAATTACAAGGAAATACTTTCTGATACGGAAACAGATTTGGTCTTTATTACAACGAAACATAATATGCATGCGTCAATGGTTCTAGAAACATTGCGAGCTGATAAAAGTGTTTTCGTTGAAAAACCATTGGCTTTAAATAGAGATGAACTTAGTGAAATTATAGAAGAATATAATGCTAGAAATGTTTCAATTTCTGTTGGGTTTAATAGACGATTTGCTCCTTTAGCAAAACAAATGAAGAAAGTTTTAGGTAATGATAATACTCCTTTGAATATTGTAGCAACAATGAATGCAGGGTTCATCCCTTCTGATGTTTGGGTGCATGATATGGAAGTAGGGGGAGGTAGAATAATTGGAGAAGCATGCCACTATATTGATTTATGTACATATTTAGCTGGAAGTAAAGTAAAATCTGTATGTATGAATTCCATGGGGGTTAATCCAGAAGAAAATACGGATAATGCCAGCATTCTTTTAAAATATGAAAACGGAACTAATGCTGTAATTAACTACTTCGCCAATGGATCAAAAGCTTATTCTAAGGAGAGAGTCGAGGTATATTCTCAGGAAAGAACTTTAGTAATGGATAATTGGCGAAAATTATCAGGTTTTGGATTTAAGAAATTCTCAAAATGCTCTTCTAAACAAGATAAAGGTCATTATAATCAATTTAATGAATTGATTAATAGCCAAAAATTAGGTGGTGAATCAATCATCCCTTTTGAAGAGATTGTAAATACAACCAAGGCATCCTTTGCTGCTATTGAATCTTTGAAAGAAGGAAGATGGATAGAAGTAAAATAATTACGTTATATGATACAATTAAATACTTAAAGCCTGTCCAAGTTTATTACAGGCTTTACTATTTATTACGTAATCGATTTTATAAAAAATCATATTCTAATAAGGAAATAGATCGAGTTATAGATTTACTTTGGAGTGACGAAGTTTTTAATAATACATCTTATTTAGGAGCTAATAAATTTGAGTTTTTAAATATTCCAGTGAGTTTCAATAAAAAAATAAATTGGAATTATTCTGAATTCGGAAAATTATGGACTTATAATTTGAATTATTTTGACTTTTTAAATCAAAAAAATATTTCTGTTGACTCTTGTTTAGAGTTGATCAAAGATTATATCAATCAAGATTCGACATTATTAGATGGTAAAGAACCTTATGTTATTTCATTAAGAGGAATTAACTGGGTTAAATTTTTGTCAAAGAATACTATAAAAGATAAAATCATTGACGGAACACTTTATCACCATTATGAAATTTTATTAGATAATTTGGAATATCATCTTTTAGGTAATCATTTATTAGAGAATGGATTTTCTCTACTTTTTGGGGGATATTATTTTCAAGATGAAAAATTATTAGATACCGCTCGAAAAATTTTAAAGTCTGAATTAGAGGAACAAATTTTGAAAGATGGAGGGCATTATGAGCTCTCTCCAATGTATCATCAGATCTTATTGGGAAGACTTTTAGATTGTATTCAATTAATGAGACGAAATGAGCAGATTAATGATCGAAATTTATTGAGTTTTCTAGAAGAAAAGGCTTCTAGCATGTTGTCGTGGTTAAATAATCTTACCTATAAAAATGGTAATATCCCATTATTAAATGATAGTTCTACAGGAATAGCACCAGCTTCAAAAGAGTTATTCAGTTATGCTAAATCTTTACATCTAAATTGGAAAAATATTAAATTATCTGATTCAGGTTATAGAAACTTCAAATCAGATATATTTGAAGTTGTTATAGATGTTGGGGATATCCAGCCATCTTACCAGCCAGGACATGCACATTCAGACACTTTTAGTTTTGAATTATACGCTCAGAATATCCCAATTATTGTGGATCCTGGTGTTTCTACTTATGAAAAAAATGAGAGAAGACAGAAAGAGAGAGGTACCCACTATCATAATACTGTACAATTAGGTAATTTAGAACAAACACAAGTCTGGGGAGGGTTTAGGGTAGCAAAAAGAGCTAAGGTTTTTGGTGTAATTGAAGATGAGAATAAAGTGCTTGCCAAACATGATGGATATAAAAATAGAGGAGTTATTCATTCGAGACAATTTCATTTAGACCGAAATACTTTCTCCATAAAAGATTCCTTGGAAGGCAAGTCTTCATTGGACAAAAAAATGATTTTACATTTTCATCCTGACGTTAAAATAAACGAAATTAGTAAATCTCAGTTCCAACTAAATAATCTAATATTGAACCTTAGAGGCCAGTATGATAAAGTTGTTATTCAAGATTATGAATTTAGCATGGGTTTTAATAAAACAAGAAAAGGAAAAAAAATAATGGTGTTTTTTAACAGAGAATTAGAGACTCGTATTACCGAAATATAATTATGAAAATATTATTCCTAACATTTTATTACGAACCAGACTTGTCAGCAGGGTCTTTTAGAAACACTTCGTTACTTAAGGAGCTTTTAAATCACCTGGATAGTAATGATACGGTTCATGTAATTACAACGCAGCCTAACAGATATGACTCTTTCAAAGCAAAGGCTAAAGATAAAGAGGAAATTAAAGAAGGTATAGTGGTTAACAGAATTAAAATCCCCGAACATGGAAGCGGAATTATAGGACAAATTAAATCGTATAAAGAGTTTTATTTTAAAGCTTTAAAGCTTATAAAGGACGAAGAATATGATTTAGTTTATGCTTCTTCGTCTCGTTTATTTACGGCATATCTCGGTGCAAAAATTGCTAGAAAGAAAAAGGCTAAACTTTATTTAGATATTAGAGATATCTTCAGAGAAACTATTACGGATTTATATAAGAATAAGATCATTAATCTAGGATTAAACTTATTTTTAAAACCCGTTGAGAATTTTACTTTTAAAAGAGCTGGACATATAAACTTAGTTTCAAAAGGATTTAAGAGTTATTTTGAAAAATATAAAAAAACAGAATATTCATTTTTTACTAATGGTATTGACGAATTGTTTTTATCCTCCCCAATAGATAATACTGAAGAAAAAAAGAGCGAAGTTAAAACCATAATATATGGCGGTAATATTGGAGAAGGACAAGGATTAGACTTAATTATACCAGATATAGCTAAGAAACTATCTAGAACACATAAATTTCAGATTATTGGTGATGGTGGAGCTAGAGAAAAACTGGAAGAAAAATTAAGAGTAAATAATATCGAAAATGTTGAAATGATTCCTCCGGTCAATAGAAATGAGCTAATAAGTTATTACCAAAAAGCGGATTATCTATTTTTACACTTGAATAAGCATAAGGCATTTGAAAGAGTATTACCATCTAAACTTTTTGAATATGGGACTTTTAATAAACCTATAATTGCTGGTGTAGATGGATACGCGAAACAATTTTTGAAAGAAAATATGTCTAACTTAATTTTGTTTGAACCAACTAATGCAGATGAACTTTATAATAGTTTGACGAATTTCAAATATAGAAATGAGGAAAGAAAACAATTTAAGAAGAAGTATAGTAGAACGGAAATTAATAAGAGAATGACAGAGTCAATAATAAGTTTTGGAAATGACCAATAATATTTTAATTAGTGGAATTACAGGTTTCGTTGGGTTTAACTTATCAAATTATTTAAAAGAAGACTACAGAATCCAGGGAGTTTCAAGGAGAACATCAGATAAATTCATTTCTTATGATGTCTTAAATAAGGAAGTTTTAAATGCAAATAAAGCTTTTATCCATTTAGCAGGCAAGGCGCATGATTTAAAAAATACTTCGCAGGAGAAAGAGTATTTTAATGTTAATTTTGAGCTTACCAAAAATGTATTTGATAAATTTTTAAATAGTGACTGCGACGTTTTTATTTTTATGAGTTCCGTAAAAGCAATTGCGGGTGAAGTTGAAGGAGTTTTGGATGAAAGTCATGAGTCAAATCCAGTAACGGCTTATGGGAAATCAAAGCTGGCCGCTGAAGAGTATATTTTAAGTAAAGAAGTGCCTAAGAATAAAAGAGTTTACATTTTAAGGCCATGCATGATTCATGGCCCAAGTAATAAGGGGAATTTGAATTTGTTATATAATTTTGTGTCTAAAGGTATTCCTTATCCATTTGGGAAATATGAAAATCAACGATCTTTTTTATCGGTGAAAAACTTATGTTTCGTAATTAAAGAGTTGATTGAAAATAAAACAATACCATCTGGTGTTTACAATATTGCTGATGATACACCGCTTTCTACAAAAAAACTGGTTTTAAATATAGGGAAAGCAATAGAAAAAGAAGTGAGGGTGTTAAATTTACCAAAGTCTGTGCTAATTATTTTAGGTAAAATTGGGGATATATTACCAATTCCAATAAATACAGAAAAAATACATAAACTAACGGAAAACTATATGGTATCCAATAAAAAAATTAAAGATGCTATTGGAATAAAAAAATTACCATTATCTGCAGAAGAAGGTATACATTTAACAATTAAAAGTTTTATAAAATAGAATTATAATAATGATACGTCTTTTTGATTTTATATTCTCATTATTTGGAATATTAGTTTTATGGCCTTTTGGCTTAATCGTTTATATTTTAGGTTTGTTTGATACTGGATCTCCAATTTTTAAACAAAAAAGAGTAGGGAAAAATAAAAAACCATTTACTTTGTTAAAGTTCAGAACAATGAGTGTGAATACAAAGTCTGTAGCAACTCATCTAGCAAATAGTAGCTCAGTTACCAAGTTAGGATCTTTTTTACGAAAATCTAAATTGGATGAATTACCGCAGTTAATTAATGTTTTAAAGGGAGACATGAGTCTCGTTGGCCCTAGACCAAATCTTTTTAATCAAGAAGAATTAATAAAAGAAAGAGGCGAGAGGGGTGTATATAATTCTTTGCCGGGAATAACTGGCTTAGCTCAAATAAATGAGATAGATATGTCTACACCAAAGCAATTAGCGGAGGTTGATGCAGAGATGTTGGATAATTTGACTACGAAAAAATATTTTCAATATATACTGGCTACAGTTGGAGGTAAAGGGGCTGGTGATAGAATTAAAGAATAATAAAAATAACGTAGCTCAGAAATTTTCTGAGTTTATTTTTGAATTTATGGTCTCGTCCTAAACAGATAAGCCAAAAATAACACCGCAAGAAGTGTTTAAATGAAAAGCTGTTTGAGCGTAGCGAGTTCTTTTCATTTAGGTTCGAGGATGTTTAATTTTGAGCGAAGTATGGTTAAGGCTATATTTTTGTTTATTTTTCATCAACGGAAAAAGAAAATACTAGACATTTTATTTCGTGATGTGAGTTTATAGTTATTGATATTCAAGTTTTAAAAATATTGATTACTAGAAAGTTAAGATTGTGTATTGCGTTATGTATAAACTTTCTTTCATTTTGTCTTGATACAAAACGAAACAAAAAATCAAGTTCAGCCTAGGAAATTACTTCGTAACGCTCACTTTTGAAACTACTACATGCTTGATGCTTCGCATCGCAGTTCCGTTTCTTCGTTCACTATTTCTTTGTTTAGACATTTTAATAAGAATTACCCGTCATAAGCAGGCAAGCCAAAAACAACACCGCAAGAAGTGTTTAAATGAAAAGCTGTTTGAGCGTAGCGAGTTTTTTTTACTTAGGTTCGAGGATGCTTAAACGATTTTAACTTTTATTTGTGCACACCGTTTAATGCCGATATACATTTGATAGCCAATAAAAAACGAAGTGAATTTATTGGGTAGCATCAAATGATAATCGGTATTAGTTTTGAGCGCAGTCTTGTGAAGACTAGATTTTTTGGTTCTTTTTCATCAACAGAAAAAGATAATGATTTAAAAAATAAGTAGTGCATGTTCTTGAGAATTCTCCTAAAATTGAAATGTCAGTTCGAGTGATTTTTAATGAGGGTTAACGAAGTAAAAAATGTATCGAGAACTATATTAAAAACGTTTTAAAAGGTATGTAAAATAAGCTTTTGGGTGTTTGAACTTAAATAGTCTGAATTTTTATATTTGAATAGCGCAAATTATTGTAATTGGTGTTTTTTTGGTGTATATTTACATCAAAATTTAAATATTTTAGTATGGCAAGACAAAGTATTTCGTTAACCCAGCCAAATGATGAATGGCTAAAAAAGCAAATTATTAGCAAAGAATTTAGCAGTAAAAGTGAATTAATAAACGATTTAATCAGGCAAGCTAGGGGGCAGCAACATAAAATTGATTGGTTGAGATTGAAACTTGAAAAAGGAGAGCAAAGTGGGTTTACTTCAAATTCAAGGGAAGACATCTTAGCCAAAGCTAAAAAGGGGGTTAGATGACATACCAACTAACTAAAGAAGCGGAAGAAGACTTGATTAGAATTTATCGTTACGGATATAAAACGTTTGGAGAAACTCAAGCAGATAAATATTATGCTTCTTTTTTTGATAGTTTTGATCGAATAGCAACGAATCCTTTTCAATTTCCTAGAGCAGATCATATTCGAGAAGGGTATCGATATTGTGTTTCAGGTTCAGATACTATTTATTTCAGAATAAATGACAGTACAATTGAAATTATTGCTATTGTGGGGCATCAAGATTTCTGTGAGTAAATCATTAGGTGTTACTAGTGCAGTCGAAGTGTTAAATTGCTTTTCATTTCAAATAATTTAACTCGAGGTGAAGATTAAATAAAAAGTTTTATAGCCATTCTTTTTCATCAATGGAAAAAGAAAAACACTAAACATTTTATTTCGTGGTGTTAGTTTTGTAGCTATTGATATTCCTGTTAAAAATATTAATTATTAAAAGGCTAAGATTATATGTTGGATTATATCTAAATTTTGTTTCATTTTGTCTGAATACAAAACGAAACAAAAAATCAAGTTCAACCTAGGAAATTACTTGGTAACGCTCACTTTCTAAACTACATGCTTGATGCTTCGCATCGCAGTTCCGTTTCTTCGTTCACTATTTCTTTGTTTAGGCATTTTAATAAGAAAATTACCCGTCATAAGTAGGCAAATCGAAAATAACACCTCAAGAAGGGGTAAGATTAAAAGATGTTTGAGCACAGCGAGTTCTTTTTATTTAGGTTCGAGGATGCTCAGTTTTTAGCGTCGACTGGTTAAGGCTATATTTTTTGTTTTTTTTTATGAAAGGGAAAAAGAAAAATACTAAACATTTTATTTCGTGATGTGAGTTTTGTAGCTATTGATGTTTTAGTTAAAAACATTGATTAATAAAAGGTTAAGGTTATAGGTTGGGTTATATCTAAACTTTCTTTCATTTAGGTTCGAAGATGTTTAGTTTTGAGTGCCGACTGGTTAGGACTAGATTTTTTGGTTCTTTTTATGAAAGGGAAAAAAGCAAATAAAATACGCTTCGCTATTACTTTATTTAAATACTAATTATAAATTATAATGAATACAAGAAATACTTATTTAAAAATTGTATCACATATTTCTCATTAATTACTTTCTTATCTTTGGGCAATTAAAAAAAGAATAATTATAATCTAATAAAAAATCATATGAAAGGCATCATTTTAGCAGGCGGTTCAGGAACACGACTATACCCTATAACCAAAGGAGTGTCAAAGCAGTTGTTACCAGTATATGATAAACCAATGATTTATTATCCTCTGTCCGTATTAATGTTGGCTGGGATTAAAGATATATTAATCATTTCTACTCCTCAAGATTTGTCAAATTTTGAACAATTATTAGGGTCGGGGAAAGAGTTAGGAATTCAGCTTTGTTATGCAGAGCAGCCTTCACCAGATGGCTTAGCGCAGGCGTTTATTATTGGTAAAGAATTTATTGGTACCGATGATGTTTGTTTAATATTGGGAGATAATATTTTTTATGGGCATGGACTTCCGGAGATGCTAAAAAATGCTGTTAAGAATGTTGAAGAAGAGAAAAAAGCAACGGTTTTTGGTTATTATGTGGGAGACCCTCAGCGGTATGGGGTAGCAGAATTCGATAAATCAGGAAACGTTATTTCTATAGAAGAGAAGCCAATCGAACCAAAATCTAATTACGCAGTTGTAGGGCTTTATTTTTACCCGAATAATGTAACTGGTATAGCAGAAGGAGTAAAACCATCTGATAGAGAGGAGTTAGAAATTACTTCTGTGAATCAAAAATATTTAGAAGATAAAGCATTAAAGGTTGAGTTGATGGGGAGAGGCTTTGCTTGGCTAGATACTGGAACACATGATTCTTTGATGGAGGCAGGACAATTTATCGAAACTATTGAAAAGAGACAAGGATTAAAAGTGGCATGCTTAGAAGAAATTGCTTTTTATATGGGGTATATTGATGAGATGCAAGTAAAGAAATTAGCGGAGCCTTTAAAGAAAAATAATTATGGTAAATACCTGTTAAATTTGATTAAATAAAATTATGAACTTTATAAAAACAAAAATTCCTGATGTGATCATTATCGAACCAAAAATTTATGGAGATCATAGAGGGTATTTTTTTGAGTCTTTCAATTTAAAAACTTTTAATGAAAAGGTCATTAAAACTGACTTTGTTCAGGATAACGAATCTAAATCCTCTAGAGGTGTATTAAGAGGCTTGCATTTTCAAAAGCCACCATATGCTCAAGCTAAATTGGTGCGTTGTATTAAAGGTTGCGTTTTAGATGTAGCGGTTGATATAAGGGTTGGGTCTCCCACTTATGGACAACATGTTACTGTGGAATTATCGGAAGATAATAAACGACAGCTATTTGTTCCCAGAGGATTTGCTCATGGTTATTCAGTGTTATCTGAGGAAGCAATTTTTGCTTATAAGGTTGATAATTGGTATAAACCCGAATATGATAGTGGTATTATATGGAATGATACCGATTTAGGGATAGATTGGCAATTAGAGAACGATTCGATTAAATTATCAGAAAAGGATTCAAATCTATTAGTTTTTAAAGATTTAAAAAGTTCATTTAACTATTAAAAATGAATATACTAGTAACAGGAGCTTCTGGCCAATTAGGCTCAGAGATAAGAGAAAAATCAATTAAATATTCTCAATATAAATTTTTTTTTGAGGACTCTAAAAGTTTAGATATAACAGATTTTGATAAAGTAGAAGTATTTGTAGTAGAAAACAATATAAATGTTGTTATAAATTGTGCAGCTTATACGGCTGTAGATAAGGCAGAGATTGAAGAACGAGATGCTGAAAATATTAATTTACGAGGCGTTAAAAATTTAACTTCGGCATTAAAAGATAGAGGAAAACTAATTCATATTTCAACAGATTATGTATTTAACGGTAAGAGTTATGAGCCTTATAAAGAAGAAGATAATGTCGATCCTATTGGTGTTTATGGAAAAACGAAACGTTTAGGAGAAGAACATATTTTAACTTCCGAAGTTGAATCATTAATTATACGTACCTCTTGGGTATATTCTAGTTTTGGAAATAATTTTGTAAAAACAATGTTACGTTTAGGGAAAGAACGAGATGAATTAAATGTGATTTTCGATCAGATTGGTTCACCTACGTACGCGAGAGACTTGGCACTGGTGTGTTTAAATGCTATAGATAAGGACTTTTCGAAGCTCTCTAAAATTTATCACTACTCAAATGAAGGTGTAGTTTCATGGTACGATTTTGCAAAGGCAATTATGGAAATTTCCGGCGTTGTTTGTAATGTACATCCTATTGAAACTAAAGAGTATCCAACACCTGCGAAGCGACCCAATTATTCATTATTAAATAAGTCAAAAATTAAAAAAGAGTTTAATATTACAATTCCTTACTGGAGGGATTCATTAAGAGATTGTATAAAAAAAATAGAACAGAACTAATGAAACCGAGATGTTTAAAATAATACTATTTGGAGCTTAAAATTATTGTAAGAGAAAATGAAAAAAAACGTTTTATTACGGTAATTTCAAGTTACAAATGGCATAAGTATTAAATTTAAAGAAAAACGATTACTTTAAATATCAAAGGTTACATCTGACTATTGAAAAATAATAAAAATAAACAGATGAAAAACATATTAATTACTGGAGGAGCCGGATTTATTGGCTCTCATGTCGTTAGATTATTTGTGAACGCATATCCACATTATCACATTTATAATTTAGATGTTTTAACTTATGCAGGTAATTTGGAAAATCTAAAAGATATTGAGGATAAACCGAATTATACGTTCATCAAAGCAGATATTTGTGATCATGAAAAAATGGAATCTATTTTTTCTGACTATAATATCGATGGCGTTATTCATTTGGCAGCTGAATCCCATGTTGATAGATCAATAAAAGACCCATTTTCTTTCGCTAAGACAAACGTTTTAGGAACCCTGAGTTTATTGCAGGCAGCCAAAACGTACTGGAATAGTGATTTTGAGAATAAATTATTTTATCATGTATCTACAGATGAGGTATATGGAACCTTAAATGACGAAGGTTTTTTTACAGAAGACACTCCTTATGATCCACATTCTCCATATTCTGCTTCAAAAGCATCATCCGATCATTTTGTTAGAGCTTTTTTAGACACGTATAAATTACCTGTTGTTATTTCTAATTGTTCAAATAACTATGGATCGTATCAATTTCCAGAAAAATTAATTCCTTTATTTATTAATAATATTTGCAATAACAAGTCGCTACCTGTGTATGGAAGTGGAGAAAATGTTAGGGATTGGCTATTTGTGGAAGATCATGCACGAGCGATTGATGTTGTTTTTCATAAAGGAAAAGTTGGAGATACTTACAATATTGGAGGTTTTAATGAATGGAAGAACATTGACTTAATAAAGGTAATTATAAAAACAGTGGATAGGCATTTAAAACGACCGGAAGGAAGCTCTGATAAATTGATAACTTATGTAACAGATAGAGCGGGTCATGATTATCGATATGCAATTGATTCAACTAAATTAAAGAATGAGTTAGGATGGGAGCCTTCTCTTCAATTTGAGGAGGGTATTGAAAAAACAGTTATATGGTATTTAGATAATAAAGATTGGGTAGATAATGTTACGAGCGGAAATTATCAAAAGTATTACCAAGATATGTATGGAGAGTAGAAAAATAATATTTCTATTTCTTTACGATTTACGATTAAAATAAAAAACCTCAAACATTTTGTTTGAGGTTTTTTATTTTACTTTAGTCTTTGCAGACTTAAATCTGAATTGTATTTTATGATAAAGAGCCCTCTATTTTCAGCAGCTCCAAACATTTTTTTATGATAGTCAAATTTGTTTTCTACTCTTAATGATATTCCTTCTTTAAATGTTTTTGAAACATCATTACCAGAAGCATACCTCATAAGAATATCATAAGTTACATCAAAACCTCTAATAGCATAATTTGAGGGCAGTGTATTATTTCGTTTTTTGAATTTTTTATAAAAAACGTTTACATCTTCCGAATTGTCATCTAAGTAAGTGTTTGATACATAAGTGAAGTTAATATTTGCTAATTTATTATTATCAATATCTTCATAAATTTTATTTTTATGAGTCGTAAAAACTTGCACTGTTATATCATCAGGTAAACCAATCATGCTATTTAGTACATCTTTAGTAGTAACTTTATCTTCCGAAGCAATAATGACCCAATTATGTTGCTTTTCATTCATCTTATCGGTAAAACGCTCTCTTTTAATATAACCTTTTTCTGGTTTTAATTCGACAACTTCAGTAATAGAGTCATTCTTTTTTAAAGAAGTACTAATTGCGTTCATTGTCTTGTTTGATTCGGTAGTATCGTCACCAACGACGAAAATTTTTTCTCCATTAAAAACACGGCTTAAATAAGTGGTTAGGTAATTAGCATACAAGGTTTTGTTAGGAGCTGATTTTATGATTTTAGACATTGATAATTCGTCTTGATTTTTTGAATAATGAGGAAAAACAACTATCCCACCAGTCGCTTTGGCAACTTTAGACACTTTTTCGGAATAGAAAGGTCCAATAATAATATCACGATCATTTAATACATCATTCTCTACGATCTGAGAAATATTATTACCTCTAGCTCCTGTATCAAAAATATCAGTATTAACAGTTACACCTTGTTTTTTCAAGGAGTCAATAGCTATTTCTGCCCCCATGTAAAAGTCAGTAACGAAATTTGCTAATCTATTTTCAAATATTTTTTTAGCGGCTAACGTATCGTTTTTTTCTATTACAAAGGGAAGTAACAAAGCAAGATTAATCGTTGAATTTTCTTGAATGCTATCTCTATAAAAAATAAGGCTTTCATCTTCTTTTACTTCATCAATACGTTTTATTTTAAGGATTTGTCCAACAGATAATTGATTGTCTTTAATAGTTGGAAAATCAGGATTTAATTGTAATAAGTCGTCTTTCGATATGTTATAAAATCGCGTAATACTATAAACCGTTTCTTTGCTTTTTACAATATGGGTCACATATTGATTTTCAATTTCTTTTTGATTGACTACAACAGTTTCCTCAATAGCTTTTACCTTTACTATTTGACCGATAGATAATTGGTTACTGATCAATTCAGGGTGATCAGGATTCAATTTAATTAAATCCTTCTTGGATATATTGTATTGCTTGGTAATACGATATACAGTTTCTCCTGCCTTAACAATATGGGTTTCGTACTTAGTAATTGTTTTTTTCTTTAAAACAGGCTCATTATTTTTATCTGAAGGTCTTTTTAATTCATCTTTTGATTTTTCTTCAATGATAGCATAATTGCCTTCTTTTGAAGTAGATGAAGAGTCACCATTTTTAACTTTAGGGTTTGGTATCACAATAATGGTATTAGGTAGCGGACGTTTACCAACATCAGGATTAAGACGCATCAAATCTTTTGAATTCATATCCAAACGCTTTGCTATATCTCGCATTGTTTCTCCGTCTTTTACTTTATAAGAAACATAGCGTTTTTGCTGCCCGCATGAAATCGAAATAGTTAATATGCCTATTAAAATTAAAAACTGTAATTTCTTCATTTACTTTATCTATAAATTAATAAATGTTTTATTTAGAGAACGTTATTCCCACTCAATTGTTGCAGGTGGTTTTGAGCTAATATCATAAACAACTCTATTAACACCTTTTACATTGTTTATTATTTGATTGGATATTTTTTGCAAGAATTCATAAGGTAAGTTTACCCAATCGGCAGTCATACCATCAGTACTTTCTACGGCTCTTAAAGCGACTACTTTTTCATAAGTGCGCTCATCTCCCATAACACCAACGGAGTTTACAGGTAATAAAATAGCACCTGCTTGCCAAACTTTATTATAGAGATTATTTTCTTTTAAACCATTTATAAAGATGGCATCTACCTCCTGCAGGATACGAACTTTTTCAGCATCAATATCTCCTAAAATTCTGATAGCTAGTCCCGGACCAGGGAAAGGGTGACGCCCTAATAGATCTTTATCTATTCCCATAGAAGCACCAACTCTTCTTACTTCATCTTTAAAAATCATTCGCAAAGGTTCCACAACTTTTAATTTCATAAAATCAGGTAACCCGCCTACGTTATGATGACTTTTTATGGTAGCTGAAGGCCCTCCTGTTGCTGAAACGGACTCTATAACATCTGGATAGATCGTTCCTTGAGCTAGCCATTTAGCATTTTCAATTTTAGTAGCCTCGTCATCGAAAACATCAATAAATACTTTTCCTATGGCTTTACGCTTGGCCTCAGGATCTTTTAATCCTGCTAGTTCGTTCAAGAAGCGTGCCGAAGCATCAACTCCTTTAACATTGAGTCCCATACCTTCATATTGTTTCAATACATCAGTAAACTCATTTTTTCGCAAAAGACCGTTATTAACAAATATGCAATGAAGGTTGTTTCCGATCGCTTTGTGAAGTAAAACAGCAGCTACTGTGGAATCAACTCCTCCGGATAATCCTAGAACTACTTTATCATCTTTAAGCTTAGCTTTTAGTTTGGTAACTGTTTCATCAACAAAAGAATCAGGTGTCCAATTTTGTTCAATACCAGCAATTGAAACTAAAAAGTTTTCTAGCAATTGTTTTCCATCAGTAGAATGATATACTTCTGGGTGAAATTGAATAGCAAAAGTCGTTTCACCTTTTATTTTGTAAGCAGCATTTTTTACGTCATTGGTACTTGCAAGAAGTACAGCATTTTTTGGTAATTCCTTTATAGTATCTGAATGACTCATCCATACTTGACTTCCTTCAGAAATGTTAGCAAAGAATATTTCACTTTCTTTGATGTAAGATAGGTTTGCACGCCCGTACTCTCTTGTGTTTGAAGAAGCAACCAATCCGTCCGAAAAATGTGCTAGGTATTGTGCTCCATAGCAAACGGCTAATATGGGCTTTATGCCTCTGATGTTCGATAGGTCCGGATGCAGTGCGTCATCAGATTTTACAGATACTGGACTTCCAGATAAAATAACGGCTTTAAAGCTGTCTAGGTTTTCAGGTAATTTGTTGTATGGGTGAATTTCACAATAAATATTCAACTCCCTTACGCGGCGAGCAATTAACTGTGTGTATTGCGAGCCGAAATCTAAAATAAGTACGTTGTGTTGTTGCATCCGCAAAAATAGTATTTACATTTTAGAATTTAGGTATTTGTATCCTGTTTTTTACTTCAAATAGTTTTAATTTTGATGCTGTTTTTAATCTATTACGATTTTAATACGTGTAGAAAACTGAAGTGAGTATTAATGTTGACTTTGTTTTTATGAACTAAAAGGTAAATTTGTTTTCTTTGGGAATTATATTACTACTTTAGTAAAACTAAAATTGTTACTAAAATTTGTAAATTACAGCGTTAATATTCATTCCAGCTCCAACTGAAGCAAGCATAATAACATCTCCTTTTTGTATTTCTTGATCTTCAATTTCTCCTTTTAAAACTAAATCTAAAAGCGTTGGTACAGTGGCAACAGAGCTATTTCCCAACTTATGAATGCACATGGGCATAATTCCTTTGGGAACAGGCATTTTGTATAAGCGATAAAATCGCTTTATAATTGCTTCATCCATTTTTTCATTTGCTTGATGGATAAATATTTTTTTAAGTGCATCTATAGGAACGCCGCTATTGTCCAAAGCCATTTTCATTGCTTTTGGAACATTTGTTAAGGCGAATTCGTAAATTTTACGACCGTGCATTTTGATGTATCGAACATCTTTATCATCATTTTCATTATGTGAACTTCCAAAAAATAAATGATAAGCTTCGTCTTTTGCAAATGTTTGAGCTGCATGACTTAAAATACCAGTATCTAATTCTTCGGTTTTTTCTACAATACAGGCACCTGCACCATCACTATATATCATTGAATCTCTATCATAATGATCAACGACTCTAGATAAGGTCTCCGCCCCAATAACAAGAATTTTTTTAGCAATTCCAGATTTTATATAGGCTTGTGCTTGTATAATTCCTTGCACCCAACCAGGGCAACCAAAAAGTAGATCATAAGCAATACAGTTTGGGTTTTCAATTTTAAGCAAGTGCTTAACTCTTGTCGCTAAACTGGGCAAAATATCTGTCTGAATAGCATTAGCTTTGACATCTCCGAAATTATGAGCAAAAATTATATAATCTAATAATTCAGGGTCAATAGAAGCATCTTCTATTGCCTTTTTAGCAGCAAAAAAACCTAGATCAGAAGCATTAAGATTGTCTTTTGCATAACGTCTTTCTTCTATACCAGTTATTGATTTAAATTTCTCTATGATAACAGCATTATTATTTTTAAATGGTGTACCGTCAACATGTAAAAATCGATTGCCTGAAAATTGAATGTTTTCCTTTGTTATACTTGGTATATAGGTTCCCGTTCCAGTAATTATTGAATTCATCGTCTTAGCTTCCTTTCTTATGTGATTCGAACAAAGAAAAGACTTTAATTAACTTTTTTACTAGTATTTCTTAACCTTTTTGTTTTTTTTGCGATTTTAGTAAAAAAAAGCAAGAATAATTATAAATATGAACTATCAAACGAAAAAGGAAGTAGCGCCAAAAGAGATTCAGTTTTTACAATTTGACCAACCTCACCCATAAAAATTATTTCAATGGGCTCTTTTTGGTTAATTTCATATTCTGAAAGTGTTTGTCTGCAAGCTCCGCAAGGACCTACCGGCTTGCTAACTTTTGTTATTGATGAAGCAGCTGTAATAGCTATTTTTTTAACGATCATATTTGGAAAATCAGATCCAGCTTTCCATATGGCAACTCTTTCTGCACACATACCCGATGGATATGCCGCATTTTCTTGATTATTTCCAGTAATAATTTTACCATTACTGAGTAGTAGTGCAGCACCAACACTAAATTTAGAGTAGGGTGCATAGGCTTTATTTCTGGTTTTAATAGCGCTGTTCATTAGCTCTAAATCGTCTTTAGGTAGTTCTGAAAGATCATTAAATAAGAAAGCAGAAGTGTCAACTGTTATTTTTTTCATATGAATATCGTTAATTTAAAGATTCAAATAATTAATATTTTCCTTAGAGCCAAGAAAAGCTGCCAAGAAGTGGCAGCTTTATGATTTTTTGGTAAACTAATGACTAACTGATTTTTAATAGTCATCATAGATTTCTCCTAAATCAAAAGATAGCGAGAAACGCAAAGTGTTTTCTAAAGGGTTATTTACATTTGAGGCATTAACCAAGTATGATAAGTCTAAAGAAAAAGCACGCGCTTTAAAGCCTGCACCTAGTGTAAAAAATTGACGTCTACCTTTTTCGTCACTCTCATGAAAATATCCAGCTCTTACAGCAAAAGCTTTGTTGTATAAATATTCAGCACCCAAAGCCCAAGTAACTTCTTGCAACTCTTCACTAAAACTTCTATCTCCAAGAGATGTAAACATTCCTTCAAACCATCCTTTGTCCGATTTAGGGTCAGATGGAACTAATAGTTTAGTGAATTCAAGATTTAATCCTAAAAGATTATAATCGTCAAAAATAAAATCAAAACCACCACCCAGTTTTAAGTTAGTTGGAATAAAATTGGCATCTCCTGGTGTATATTCAACCTTCGGACCGATATTAGCAATGTTTACACCTAGCCTGTAACGACCATTAAAACTGCCAAAATTTTCTTCTTCTGATCTATAGTATGCAGAAATATCAACAGCGAAAGAGTTAACGGCATCCAAATTGTTAGAAACATCCAAGTTTGAATTGATGTACTTAAGTCCTACTCCCATAGAGAAAGTTTCACTCAGTTTTAGTGCGTAGGTACCAGTAAGAGCTATTTCATTAGGACTAATGCTTCCTGTTGAATTACCACTATTATCTGTTAGATCGATTCTTCCAAGAGAAAAATATTTTAAATCAACTCCGAAAGCAGCATTCTCTTTAAATCTTTGAATATAAGAAAGGTTTCCAGCAAAAATATCATCTGTCAAATTTCTTAGCCAAGGTGTGTAGTTTAAACCAACACTTATTTCATTTTTATTGAAGGCTGTTTTCGCAGCATTGTGAAAAATAGAAAAAGCGTCAGAAGAGGTTGCTACGCCAATGTCTCCCATACCTCCAGCTCTTGCATCAGAAGTAATTAATAGAAAAGGTGTTGAAGTTGTTATTCCTTGTTGTGCTTTAACTGTATAGTTGAAACCTAATAAAAGGAGCAAAAGGGTCGTTAATTTTTTCATTTATATTTCGTTTGTTGATTGTGCAAATATATAATTTTACATTCTAATATTACATTACTACTAATTTCTCAAATTTTTTAAAAGTATCATTAGAAACGGTTGATTTAACACTTAGTTTGTAAACATAAACACCTTTACCAACTTTGTTTCCAAAATCATCTAATCCGTCCCAATTTATAATATTGGATAGGTTTCCTGATGTCTGAGACACTCCATTTATTGTTTTTATCAATTTCCCAGATACTGTGAAAATTTGTACTTGAACTTTTAAAGGCTCATTCGGTTTGTTATGATTAAACCAAAACTCAGTATAATTAACAAACGGATTAGGATAGTTTAATACTCTACTGATGTTTAGCTTTAAGTCACTCACAACCACAAACGATAACGTTATCTCAGATGAATTATTGTAAGTATCCCAAGCTTTTATTCTTAAACGATGTGTTCCTTCTGATAGCTCTCTTAATTTGTATGAAATACTGCCCTTAGTGAAATTGTCAAGCTCAGTTTGATAATAGTCATTCAAGTTAATTGGGTTCGATTCGTCGTCGTCAAGGATCGCAACAATATCATGGTCAACTGCAGTAAGTGATGTGTTGATTCCACTAGAATCTTTCAGATGAATAATTAAATTAGGGGAGGTATTTGTTAAGTCTCCGTCAACGAAAGACTCATCATTAAGAAATGCTCGAATTTCAGGGCCGGTTGTATCATCAGGAGCATTTTGTTCAATACCACCAATGATAATATCAGTATTTACGCCCCTTTTGTCATAGCTGTTATTATGAGCATAGAGACTTACTTTTCCTTTTCCAAATGCTATTTTGATATCTTTGGGTACAATAAAATTAAATTTGAAATAACCATTTTTGATAGAGGCATTTCCCTTAAAAAGTTTACTTTCTTGTATGTCAAATTTATTTATAAAGCCAAAGCCATCGTTGTCAAGGGTTTGTTTATTAACAGATTTGTCAAAAATAGTAGCACTCAGAATACCGTTAAAACTAGGGATGATATTACCTGAATTGTCCGTAATAATGCCTTCCATTGAAATTTTTGAAAGAGCTTTTAAGGTATCTAAAGTTTCAGAAATTGCTTTCTGATTAATTTTGGTTAATCTAATATTTGGATTTGGAATAGCAAGTTTCATAGCTGGGTCACCAAAATAAAAGACGAAATACTTCTGTTGCGTGCGAGAAAGGTTTTTAGTAACCATTAAGTTTTGTGCTATGCTAAGGTTTTTATTTTCAAATTCCAGCACATACTTATTTAACTTATTGTTAAACATAGCACCATTTGAGATGTAAATATTTCGACTTGTTGTAATCATACTAACAGCTCCTCCCTCTTTATTCAAAAATAATTTCTCTCCAGCGGTATCTCTCAAGGGGTTGTCAAATCTTGAAAATTCACAGGTTACCGTAATGAATAAAGGAAGAGTGTTTAGGTTTTTAAATTTTTGTATCTGAGGGATTTCAAGAATTCTTTCATCAGCCAAGCCATCCTCACCGCCATGTCCAAAATAATTAAAGATTAAAGATCCTTTTTCGATGGCGTCGCTTATAGCATTTTTTACTTGTGGATATCGTTCGCCTCCTGAGGTGGTTTCTTGTTTAAATGCATCAGCATATAATTTTTTGATATTAAAAAATGGTTTATTTTTTTTTATTGAATCAGCAATTTCTTCTAGGCCAGTTAGAAGTGTTTTATCAGCGTTTTGATCAATATCATCTGCAACCAGCGTTAGGGTATTTCTCCAATCACCAAATGATTTAGGGGTGTAGTAATTTAGTATTTTATCAACAACTTGTTTGGCTTCTAGCTTAGAGGTTACAGGAATTCTTCCGGTGGCGATATCAATACTATCCTCGATAAGCATATTTCCTTCAGACGCTTCTATCATTGCGTAGTAATCATCTGTTACATAGGAGGATGTTAAATCGAAACTTTGTTTTGAATGAAAAGTTGGAACTATATTGTTATTATGAGTTAACCTATCTTTGAAATCGTATGAAGAGTCTCCAAAAAAACAAACATATTTCAATTTTTTTGATTGCGAGGAGCTGTCATAGAGATGCTTTATAAAGTCTCTAATTGCTGTAACGTCAGGCGAACCAGAGGAAAATTCATTGTATATTTGATCAAGGAGGACAACTTTTGAAGAGAGATTGTTGTTTTCATGGTAATTTGTTAATCTTTTTGCTTCACTGAATAAACTATTATTAGTGACCACCAAATACTCTATATTCTTCAAAGCATGAAGGTTTTGATTAGTAATAGGTGAAGAATTTTCAATTAGGGGTATATAATAATCATCAATTGATGTGGCGACAAATTCACTCAAGATATTTCCATTTGTTTTAAATTTATAAACCTCCGAATTACCATTGTTTTTGATGTTTTTTGGATTTAAAGGGGCAGTTACATCCCATATAAAATCAATTTTTTTATTTGTTTGAATAGCAAACTCGATAGTTCCGTTTGTTGTGGCAGCTTCGAAATTTCTAAAACAAAACTGCTTTCCGTTAGCTATTAATTTTTTTTTACCGGAAATTTCGATATAATCCAAATAGGCTTTCGCTGAAGCTAGTCCATTATTATTAAATGTCAATTTTAATGGGATAGAGTTGGTGTTGGAACTTTTTACAATGACTTCTTTTATTTTCTGCCTAGCAAGACCGCTTACACCTGAGTTTGAAACGGGAGGAAAGTTTAGGGTAGTTAGGGAAGTTTCTTCATTAGAAACCTGAAGGTTTGAAGGTAACGAAGAAATGGCTACAGCACTGATTTTTATCCTTAAAAAAGAGTTTTCTAGTTGATTTGGAAAAGGAATTTTAAATGTTTGTGAATTCGGAAAACTTAGATCCTCTCCAAGCCATAATCTTCCCAAAGCAAAAAGGTTTTTCAATTCTTTCTCATAAAAAATAAAATCATCGTAATATGAAAAGGTTTTGGTGCTATTTTGGTTGGGTTGTTCTAATATTTGAATTCTTCTTCCTGGAGTAGTATCAATCGTTAAGAAATAGTAAGATTTGTCAGAATAAATGTTTTGGTTGTGATTTGCTTTTCGGGTTGCTATATCAATACGCCAATCATGAGCTCCTTTGCCGTAAAATAAAATATAATCATCATTGTCAAATGATCTATCTTCTTCACCTTTTATATATATAGAATTCTCTTTTAGACCATTAAATCTGCTCAGACTAAGTTTTTCTGGTAACATACTACCCCCATTTCCAAATATTTTTATATTTTTAGGGTCTACGCTCTTGGTGTTGATTCCTAGTTTTTTAAGAAAGTTAGCATCTAGTTTATAAACACCAGTAGTAGAAATTGAAAATTTATACCAATTCCCCTTGGATAAAACAGAGCTTGATTGCCCGTAACCTGATATTACGATCATAAGGTAAAAAAGAGTTGTGTATACTTTCATAATTTGATACAAGTTAATAAAAATATCAAGAATTAATTTTTAGTTTTTTGTTCAGTTTGAAATAATAAAGTTTAAAAAGAATCGTTTGAGACTAAGCGAACAACATTGTTTTTAATTGAGTTTGTATTTTAAATAAAAGATAATTTAGTTGTTAGAAGTGATAAATGTTGTAAATTGCAACACCCTTAAAATAGTTAAAAATACATGAAAAGTACGTTAAGATTATTTAGTTTATTAGCCATCTCAGGATTGCTATTTGCTTCTTGTAGTAGTAAAAGAAGCGGTTCAGGACAATCTTCCCTCACTGGATGGAACTTTAATGATCCAAGTTATGGTGGTTACCTGAAAGGAAAGTACAAAGAAGGTAATAATGTGCCGCCTGGAATGGTACATATTGAAGGAGGAACTTTTACAATGGGATTAGTTCAAGACGATGTGATGTTTGACTGGAATACTACTCCAAAGCAGATGCATGTGCGTTCTTTTTATATGGATGAAACCGAAGTAACAAATTCTGAGTACAGTTTATTCATGCAGTACACAAAAGATATTTTCCCACCAGAAGAACCTCAATTTAAAAATATTTACGCATCTGTTTTACCTGATACATTGGTTTGGAGAAAAGGTTTAGGGAATACTAATTTGTTGTCAGAGAGTTATTTAAGGCATCCTTCTTATGCGGAATATCCTGTTGTTGGTGTTAGTTGGATCCAAGCAAATAAATATTGTAAGTGGAGAACTAATGCGGTTAACTTAAAAATATTAATGGATAAGGGAATTATATCGAATATTTTCAAAGAGGATTCATTGGAATTCAAAGGAAAAAATAACTTTGATACAGACGCTTATTTAACTAATCCTTATGCCTTATTTGAAGGTGACTCTACTATTTATAAACGCGGATTACCTGTTACAAGAAAAAAGGGTGAACCTAAGAAAGAGAAAGGAGCATTTACTGGAAGACATGTTACATCTACTGACGGAATTTTATCTCAGAAATTTAGACTACCAACGGAAGTTGAATGGGAATACGCTGCGAAAGCAATTTTTGAAAACAGGGAATATAATAATATTCGAGGAAGAAAGAAATATGCTTGGGACGGTAAGTATACACGTGACAGAGATAAGAGAAGAAGAGGTGATCAATTAGCTAACTTTAAGCAGGGTAGAGGTAATTATTCAGGTATTGCTGGATGGAGTAGTGATGGTTCAGATATTCCGAATGCAGTAAGAAGCTATCCACCGAATGCTTTTGGTTTGTTTGATATGTCAGGAAACGTTGCTGAGTGGGTTTCTGATGTATATAGGCCTATAATTGATTCAGAAGCGAATGATTTTAATTATTTCAGAGGAAATATATTTACAAAAAAATTAATAAATGAAGATGGTAAAGTCGTAATCATAGGAGATGAATTAGGAGAGGTAGAGTATGACACACTAGAAAATGGTAGAATTATTCCAAAGGAGGTTCCTGGTTCTGTAAAATATATTCCTATCACAAAAGAGGATACGTACATGAGAAGAAACTACAACCTAGCCAATAATGCAAGTGTTGGTGATGGAGATTTAGCGAGTTCTAAATATTATGATTTTGATAAAGACCAATTAAATGGCACACCAAGAATGTATAATTCTCCAGAAAAACCAGAAGCAGAGAAAGATTCTCTTGGTAGGGTTATTGATAATTACAAATATGATGATAAAGCAAGAACAACGCTGATTAGTGATAAGTCCCGTGTATTTAAAGGAGGTTCATGGGCAGATAGAGAGTATTGGTTAGATCCTGCTCAAAGAAGATATTTCCCTGAATATATGGCAACAAACTATATTGGTTTTAGGTGTGCAACAGATAAAATGGGGCCTATGATGATGAACCAAAGAAAAACAGCGGTGCCGAAGTACTCAAATTAATATATTTTACATATAAAATTAAATAAATAAACCCCATTGATTTAAATGGGGTTTATTATTTTTACTACATGAAAATGCAGGCGCTTTATAAGTTATACTCTGAATCGTATCTAGTTGATATTGATACAAGAACGATTCGAGAGGGATCTATTTTTTTCGCTATTAAAGGGGAAAAATTTAATGGAAATGAATTTGTAGAACAAGCTTTAGAAAAAGGGGCTAGTTATGCAGTTATTGATCAAAGCGAGTATAAAATAAACGATCAAACAATTCTCGTAAAAGACTCGCTTAAAACGTTACAACAATTAGCAACCTATCACAGAAATAAACTTGGTATTCCTATCATAGCACTAACGGGGAGTAATGGTAAAACCACCACTAAAGAGTTGATCAATCAAGTACTAAGTGAAAAGTTTATGGTAACAGCGACTAAGGGAAATTTTAACAACCATATAGGCGTCCCCTTAACCTTACTATCAATGACACCAGAAACAGAAATAGGAGTCGTAGAAATGGGGGCAAACCATAAGAATGAAATTAAGTTTTTATCAGAAATTGTACAGCCTGATTATGGACTTATAACAAACTTTGGAAAAGCGCATTTAGAAGGATTTGGTTCTATGGAAGGAATTATTAAAGGGAAATCAGAATTATATGATTTTTTGAGAGACAATGGTAAATCGGCGATTGTAAATCTGAATGATGCCCTTCAAGTCTCAAACGCTAAAGGTGTAAATAATATATTTATTAGTGAATCAATTAAACTTATTAATACATCACCTTATCTTGATCTTTCCTTTGAAAAATTAACTATAAAAAGTAATCTTATTGGAGATTATAATTTTAATAATATCGCTATTGCAATAACAATTGGCTCGCTATTTGATATTATTCCACAACAAATAAAAATAGCGATAGAGCGTTATGTTCCTACAAATAATCGTTCACAGATTATACAAAAAGGAGAGTTAAAAATTGTTTTGGATGCCTATAATGCTAATCCGTCAAGTATGAAACATAGCATAGAAAGTTTTAGTAATATAAATGGCGAATATAAAATGGTCATACTAGGAGATATGTTCGAGCTTGGCGAGTATAGCGATATAGAGCATCAGAAAATAGTAGACCTATTAATAGAGCACAATTTTGATAAATGTTGTCTTGTGGGTGATTTGTTTTACAAAACAAGGTCACCATTTGAAAAATTTCATTCTTTTGATAATTTGAAAAATTTTATAAAAGAAAATCCTATAGAAAAAGGAAATATATTGATTAAAGGTTCTAGAGGCATGTCTTTAGAGCGTGTTTTAGAGTTTATTTAAAATCTTTTAAAGGATAAATTAGTACCTATGTTTTTTCTAAAGAAAAAAGAAATACCACTTAATGAATTATTTACAAATGATTTTGTAGATATTCACTCTCATTTATTACCTGGAATTGATGATGGAGCTAAGGATATTGAAAATTCAATACAACTGATTACAAAGATGACCTCATATGGAATTACTAATTTTGTAACAACACCTCATGTACTTGGTGATGTTTATCCGAATTCTAGTAAGTTAATTCTTGAAAAACTATTAGAAGTAAATAATGAATTAAATAATAGAGGATTAAGTAATATTACATTTCGTGCAGCCGCAGAATATATGATGGATGAAAAATTTGTAGAGCGACTAGCTAAAAAAGATATCTTAACGCTAAAAGATAATTATGTATTAGTAGAAATGTCTTATTTCAATCCTCCTTTTAATTTGTTTGATATTTTGTTTGATATACAGTTAAAAGAATATAAACCTGTGTTAGCGCATCCAGAAAGATATAATTTTTACCATGCTGATTTTCAAATGTATTATAAATTGAAAAAATCGGGATGTTTATTCCAGCTAAATTTATTGTCATTAACAGAGCAATATGGTAAAAGTGTTCAGAAAATAGCGAATAAATTATTAGACGAGGGACTGTACGATTTTGTTGGTACAGACACACATCATATGAATCATTTAAAGCTTCTAACTAAAATAGGAAATAAAAAAAATATCAAAAAAATTGAAACTCTTGTAAAGAATAATTCTTTTTTTAAATAAAAAAGACCAACTCAGATATAAGTTGGTCTTTTTATTTATTTTAGATTTGTTTGCTTTAGCTGAATATTTTTTTGTACCATGGTTTGTGATCTAACTCACTGGCAAGTCCGTAGCCATAACCATAACCCCTATTTAAATCCGTATCATTTAAAATGATTGCTAGATTAGGGAGTTTTTTATCTCTATAAAGGCCTTCAGGAATGATAAGCATTCTTTTATCTAAATAGTTTGCTCTGGTTACATAAAGAACTAAATCAGCTCTATTAGCAATAAGAAGCGTGTCTGTTACAAGATTTACAGGAGCTGTATCAATCATAACATAATCATAATTTTTCTCAAGTTCTTCGAAGAGGAGATCCATTTTTGATGCCATTAATAATTCTGCAGGATTAGGTGGAATGGCTCCTGAAGCGATAATATCCAAATTAGGAATTTCAGGAATTGAAAATTTTAAAGAATCCAACGTTATAGTATCATTCGTTAAAAAGTTCGTGACTCCTTTTCTATCAGGTATTTCAAGGTATTCAGTGATTTTTGGTGCTCGTAAATCTAAGCCAACAAGAACAACTTTTTTACCAGATAGTGTAAGTGATGCTGCTAGGTTTATAGAACTAAAGGATTTTCCTTCACCACTTGTAGTAGAGGTAACAAATACGATACGACCATTATTATCTTTCTTTTTAGGTAACATAAAGTCAAGATTAGTTCGAATTAAACGGAAAGCTTCTGCAGTGCTCGACCTTGCATTTGCATCGATAACAATTTTTTGCTTTACTTCAGAATGAGGAATATCTCCCACAAAAGGTATAGAGGTGAGTTCTTCAATATCTTTCCTTGTGTGCACCTTCGTATCTAAAAGATCTTTTAAGTAAATAATAATAAACGGAATGATAAGACCTAGTAATAATGCAACTAAAAGAATAATTTTATTTTTAGGGCTGACGGGTTTGTCGGAAGCATAAGCTTTATCAATAATTTTAGCATTGGGTATGGCATTCGCAGTTAAAGATATGGCTGTTTCCTCTTTCTTTTTAAGTAAATATGAGTAAAGACCAGCAATAATTTCTTGTTGTCTTGCAATGTCTAAAAAATCTCGTTCTTTTGATGGAATTTGTGATATTTTAGAGTTATTTCTTCCTGACTCAGTTTTTATATTCTGTAGGCTAATTTCCAAAAGACGTTCTCTATTGGCTAAACTTCTTTTTAAGGATTTTTTTAAATTACTGATATTATCTTCAATTTGAATTAATATTGAGTTTTTTTGGCCAGCACTTTGACTTAAGCGTCTTCGTTTAAGAATCAAAGAATTGTAATTTTCAATAGCTTTTGAAATATTAGGGTCTTCTAAACCGAGATTTGCGGGTAATAGATTTTCGTCTACCTTTATTTCATCACTAAGGGCTTTGACAAGATTCAGCTCTGTAGTAGCCTGAATAAGTTTTTTCTGATTATGAGCATTCGTCTCAAGAATCAATTTGGCTTCGGCTTCAATATCAGCAATATTATTTTTACTCTTAAATCCTTTTACTTTATCATCAATTAAAGCCAGTTCAGTGGTAACATGTTTTAAGCGTTCGGCTATAAATAAACTCGTTTTGTGAGAAACCTCTTTTTTATCGTCAACAGCTTCCTTATTATATTCTTGAATAATTTCATCGAGAATATTTTCACCTTTTTGTATGACAGGTGTTTTTAAAGAGAATTGAAGTACACTCGACTTTTTGCTAATAGGTCTTACAGAAACAGTTTCTAAATAAGAATCAATAAGCGTGTTGAGTGGTGTTATCGCAATAGTATAAGTGTTTCCTACTTTCTCTTCATTAAAATAATTTGTTTTATTAACTCTTAAAGAATTAATAGTGCTATTTTTAATAAGATTTCCAAAGGGTACTTCAGTATTTATTTCATTGTCGTCTTGATCAAATAAGGTAAAACTATTTTCAGAATTTATCTTAATAGAAATAACGGAATCTATTTTGTATTCAAGGTTTTCAAAAGATATTTTAATAGGTGCTGTTTTGTAAATTTCTTTTTGGATGATTGATTCATGTAAAAAATATGAGGTAGTTAGATTTAACTTTTTAATAACTTCACCGATCAATCTTCTCGATTTGATAATTTGGATCTCATTATCGATATTGCCTCCACCGCCATTTAAAATACCAAGATCTCCAAATGCCGCCAAACCATCAGACAAACCGCCTTTTTCATCATCTTTGATTAGGATAGTAGCCTTTGCTAGATATTGAGGTGTTGAGTACGTTAAAAAAAGAAAGGCGCCTAACAAAGATAGTAATACTCCTAAAATGAACCATTTCCAGTGGGTTATATATTTTTCAAGCTCAGCTCTTAAATTAATAGTGTCATTATCTAACATTGAATAATCAGTTTTTTCGTTTTTCATTTTTAATTATCTTGCTATTAATGTTATTATTGATATTAAAAGTCCAGCTATAGAAATAAATAAACCTGTGTTTTGATTAGCAGAAGCAGACTGAGATTTTGCTTCGTTAGGGGCCACATAAATAATATCATTTTGTTGTAAATAGTAGACGGGAGAGGTAAACAGATTGTTAGATCTTAAATCCACATCATAAGTTTTTATACGTCCGTTTTCTTCTCTTTTTACTTGAATAGTTCTAATTCCAGATATATTTAAGTCTCCCGCTAAACCAACGGCTTGGAGAATGGTGATTCTCTCATTCGGAATGGTATAGGTTCCAGGATTTTGAACATCACCAAGTATAGTCACTGAAAAATTAGAAATTCTTATGATTATGGTGGGGTTTTTAACATAGTCAGGGTCAAGTTTTTTGATTAATAAATTGATAGCTTCTTGTCTAGTTAATCCACCTATTTTGACTCTCCCTAATACGGGAAAATCTATAAACCCTTGTCTATCAACCAAATATAATTGTTGTCTCGGAGTTCCTATAACACTACTTGTAGTAGTGGCATAAGATACAGCAGGCAAGTTAAAAGGCTTTACAGCCTCTATGTCAAGAGCAGAAATCGTGATTTGTAATAGATCATCTGGTTTAAAAACGGTTTTATAACTGTTTGTAAACTTTGACTGATCTATTTGGTCATTCTGAAAGTATATAATTTCCTTTTTCGAAACACAAGAGGTTAACATAAGAGTAGCAAGAACCAAAGTGAATGTTTTTACTTTTTGCATTATTGAAATTTTTGACGAAAGTACTAATTTAATTTTTTACCGGTGAATCTAATTTCTGGTATTTTGAATTATTCGAAATGTATTCGGGGACAATAGCTTTGATAAGCACAACAGTTTTATCGTTATTATAAGTTTTATTTGCCGAACACAGTTCAGTAATTTTGTTAGAAACCTGTTGAAAATTAATTTTTTGATTTTTAGCAATCATGATTTTTTCATGGTAGGTAGGGGTAGTATTTTCACCATTAGCTAGCAATTCCTCGTATAGTTTTTCACCAGGTCTTAATCCTGTTATGTGTATATCTATATCTTCAGGGAATTTAAAACCGGAAAGGTGGATCATTCTTTTAGCTAAATCGTAAATTTTCACCGATTGCCCCATATCAAAGATATAAATTTCACCACCATTGCCCATAGTACCAGCTTCTAAAACTAATCTACAAGCTTCCGGTATGGTCATAAAAAAACGGGTAATATCTTGATGTGTAACCGTTAAAGGTCCTCCATTTTCAATTTGCTTTTTAAATAAAGGGATCACAGAACCATTGGATCCAAGAACATTACCAAATCTTGTAGTCGTGAATTTAGTAGTATGGTCTGTTCTATTGCTTAAGCAGCTAATATACATTTCAGCTACCCGTTTGGTAGCTCCCATTACATTCGTTGGGTTAACGGCTTTGTCTGTAGAAACCATAACAAACCGTTCGACGTTGTTTTCAATAGATAGGTCTGCTATGTTTTTAGTTCCTTCAATATTAATTTTCACGGCCTCGTAAGGACTCATTTCCATTAAAGGAACATGTTTGTAGGCAGCAGCATGAAAAACTTTGTCAGGCTTATATTCTTTAAACAAATGAGACATTCTTACTTTATCTCTAACATCAGCTACAATGGCTGTAAAGTTTATTTTTCCTTTCTGATTTAATTCTTGTTGCAAGTCATATAAAGCAGATTCCGATTGATCTACAATTATAAGATGCTTATAAGAGTAGTTACTTAATTGCCTTGAAATTTCAGATCCTATTGACCCTGCAGCACCCGTTACCAATATCGTTTTATCATTTACATCTCGATTAACAATAGGATTGTCTATGGAAATTGGCTTTCGGTCAAGTAAATCCTCAATTTTTACTTGTTTAATTTGATTTGCCTCCAAATCACCATCGATCCATTTTGAAAGGGGTGGTACAATTTTAACTTTTACATCAAGAGCTAATAGTTTATCAGTTAATACTAAAAGTTTTTCGGACTTTATATTTTGAATTGAGATGATAATTTCATTAATTTCTTTTTTAAGAATAAAGTCTTTATTAATTCTGTTACCATTATAAATTTTAATGCGATCTATTTTTTTTCCTACTTTATTCAAGTTTTCATCAGCAAAACCAATAACTTGATAGTTATTTTTGGTATCACGATTTAGAGCTCCGTACGTTATCAAACCTGAGTCCCCTGCCCCATATATTAAAACGTTGGTAATGTCATCAAGTTCTGTTGATATGATTTCAAAAAAAGCTTTAAATATATAACGACTTATAACGAGAACAATTATTGATATAAGATAGTGGATTATAATGATCGATTTTGGTATGGTAAAGGAAGGGAAGATTTTTAAAGCACTATTAATAATGACTATAAAAATAGTAATCATTGATAATAAAGTAATCCCTACAAATACATTAAAAGCATCTCTTGTTCCTGTGTGCCTAATAATGCCTCTGTAAGAGCCAACAGTTAAAAAACTTATGGTAGAAACAATAATTATAAAAGGTATCTGGTAGTAAAAACTATTCAAGTCGAAATTTAAGGAAGCATTGAAACGAACAGTATAAGCTAATACAAAAGAAATACAAACTAGTACTACGTCAATTACTAATACAATCCACTTTGAAGCGTATTTATCAATGCTTTTTATTAATAAGTTTTTTAGCATAGGCTTTGAATAAGCTTAAAGTTACAATTTTTTTAAATTTACAGAGGGGTGGTGTTTGTAAATTATATTTTTTTCATTTGTTGCTTCATCATTTGCATTTGCTCTTTTAACATGCCGTGTTTGTCTAGTTTTTTGGCTTCATTCATTAATATAGATGCTTCTCTTTTGCGTCTCTTAGTCATAGCAATGCCTGCAAGTTGTAATTTTGCCATGGCTAGGTCATGATCCATAGCTAGGCCAAGCTTTACCGCTTTTTTTAAAAATTTTTCAGCTTGTGTTATGTTTGTCTGTGATAACATGATGCCATGAAGGTAGTTATAATAGCCTTCTTGTTTTCGCGTAAGTGCAGTTGATGGATTTTTTATATAAGTTAGCCACTTTTTTGCACCGTCAAAGTTTTGTTTTCGGAGTTGTATAAAAGCAAGTAATATAAATTCATTTTTAAAATAAAATAAAATGAATATACTAACTAAAAGTAAAATAGCAATTCCATTTCCAATATGTCCTTGAGAAAACTCATAGATTGACCAGGTGAATGTTAAAACAGCTAATACTAACTTGATATTTTTATTGAACATGATTTCTTTTTTAAAGGCTTACAAAAGTACATTTATTTATGGTAAATGACTTAACTATTTTTTATAAAACTTATTATTCTTAATCCAAGCAAATATTCCCAGTATAGAAACAAAGCCAATAGAGTAATATACAGAAGTAGGTGTGATCACTTTGTCTCCGCTAGCATAAGAATGCAGTCCAGACAAATAAAAGTTAACACCAAAGTACGTCATCATAATTGATGCAAAAGCAATAATAGACCATAAATTGAAGGTGTACTTACCTCTTAGCCCTGGAATTAATCGCATATGTAAAACAAAAGCATAGATCATAATAGATATTAAAGCCCAAGTCTCTTTAGGGTCCCAGCCCCAATATCGTCCCCAACTTTCATTAGCCCACATGCCCCCTAAAAAGTTTCCTATGGTTAGCATTACTAAGCCAACAGTCAAGGCCATTTCATTGATTATAGTTAGTTCTTTTAAATGAAGACTTATTTTATTTTTGTTCTTGGTATTTGTAAAAATAATTAAAAACAATGCAAAAACCCCTAAAATAAAACCAAGAGCAAAAGGCCCATAGCTTGCAACGATGATAGAAACATGAACCCACAGCCACCATGAATTTAGCACGGGGACTAGGTTTGCTATTTCTGGATCAAGCCATTGCTGGCTGGCGAAAAATAAAATTATTGAAGTTAAAAAAGTAGTAGCTGCAATGGTTAATGAGGATTGTCGGCCTAATATTAAGCCAAAAAGCATTGAGGCGAGTCCTACGAAGATAACAGTTTCGTAAGCATTACTCCAAGGAGCATTGCCACTAATATAACAACGCACAGCCAATCCTAATATGTGAGCTATTGTTAAACTGATTACTATTCCGATAAAACCTTTAACCATATAATTAACCCAAGTTTTGTTGTAGAAAATCTGAAGAAATACAAAGAATATCATCAACAAACTTGTGAAGAGGTAATACTTGTATAATTTAACAAAGATATTTACTTTGTTGTAGGCTATTTCAAGCTTTACTTTATCACTATTAGGTACTACTTCAGAACCAAACTTTTTTTGAAATTTTTTAATTCCTTCAATAATTTTTTCAGTCTCTACATAATCGCCTGTTTTTTTTGAACTTTGCAATAATTGGAAATAAACAGGTAGAGATTGTCTAACGAATACAGAATCAATTCCTTTAAATCCAGATTGTAGTGTTTCTGGTTGCGCTACCCACTTATTTTCATCACTATTAGGTATCGGATAAATTCTTAAAATTGTACCACTAATTGCTTGAGATAATAAATATAAGCGTCTTCCTATTTTAATAGCGTCTTGTTCGAACTTATTTTGAATTCGTTTTTTTTGAGCTTTTATAATTAAATGATCAATCTTGGATTGTCCATTATCTGTATAAAAATCAATAAAACGAGCATATTTAGCATTTTCTGGAACACCGATTGTTTTACGTATTTTTTTATTATGTTTTTCTAAATAAATAAAAGGGATATTAATCCATAACATTGGTGTTTCTGAAATAGAAACAAGAATCTGACTAGGGGTTAAACCTCTAAAATTATCCGTATGGGCAACTTTCCTAACTAATTCTGAAGCAAAAGTATGAGCTGGTTTCATTCTACCTCCAGCATCTTGTATAACTAAGCTACTAAATTTATCTGCATGCTCTTTACTGACAATCATTTTATTCAGTATAGAGTCAATTTGTTGTTCCGTAAGTGTATTGGGTTTATGTACCTCTTTGTGTTGAGCGCTAATCAGTGTTGTACTGATTGCAAAGAGTAAAGTGAGTACTTTCTTTTTTTCTGATATTTTTAATAGACTTTTTTTCAATGAATAAAAACGAGTATTTTTGACAAACAAAGAGCTTACCATACCAAAAAATAGTAAAAAATAGCCCAAATAAGTGATGCATGTTCCCCATGAATCATGATTAACAGATAAATGAGTTTGTTCAATCTCTTTTCCTGCGTTGGCATAACTTGCTTGAAACAATCGGTATCCTTTATAGTTTAAAATATGATTCATAAATATTCTAAAGTCAAAAGTTTCTTCTGAAGAAGATACCGTAACTTCGCTTGCAAATGAAGCTGCATTCTCTGACCCTGGGTATTTATCCAGTTGAAAATCGTTGAGTTTAACGTTAAAAGGAGTTTTTAACTGTTTAGCGCCATACCATGCTCTAAAATTCAAATTTCTAATTGAAAAACTTTCCTGGTTATCCACATTAAACTGGCCACCATAAAAGCTGATTCTTTTTGTTTCGTTTTCAACTGTAATATCAAAAATTAACGTATCGTATTTACTTTTATTTTTTTCTCCCCTAACAATTTCCATTTTGCCTTTTTCCGGGCTTTTAGGAACCACAAATTGTAAGCCTCCAATATTATGCAGTGTTAAAAACTGAAAATTTTGGGTGCTATCTTTTATAATTTTACCACTTTTTTGATCAGCCATTCTAAGCCAATCACCGTTATTTTTTGTTTTTATCTTAAGATTTTCGCCTTCATAAAAAAAATTGATGGAAGCATTGTTTTTAGGACTGTCAAATCCAACAAGAATATTATGAATATTTTGAATGGTACCTCTCTTGATATAATGCTCATGTCTTGAACCAGAGGAGCTTTCAACCAAAAATAAATGTTCTGTTCCATCTTCACTTGTAATTAATTTTTTTTCGGACCAAGGGATGTAATCAACAAGGTTGAATTTTATATTTTTTCTTTGATTTTTCTTCTGAGGTTGAAAATTTTCTTCAAAACTTACATTATTCTTTCCTAAAGCTGATAAAAGTAGCTTGTGATGGGTTGTTTTTTGAAATTCGTTATTATCAATAACTACATTCAGATAATTCGTATCTGATAAAACAATATTAGAAGTTTCTCCTTCATCAAGAATCATTAATCCTTCAAAACTTATATATCTAGTAATGCCTGCTCCGGTAAGAATTAAGAGAAAAGCTAGATGGAATAAAAGAACACTCCATTTTTCTTTCTTGTAAAGTCGGTATCTAAAAATATTTCCAAAAAAATTGATTAAAAAGAAAATCATAATTAGTTCAAACCACCAAGAATTGTATATGATTGCTTTTGATGTTTGAGTGCCAAAATCATTTTCGATAAATGTTGCTACTCCCATAGCTACAGCGAAAATGAAAAATAAAAAAGCCATTAAACGGGTAGAGTAGAGAATATTAAAGATTTTTTTCATCTGTGATTTGTGAAATATATAAAGCACTGCAAATTTACGGATTAATCATAGATTTTTTGTTTGGTTTTTTCTTTTTTTGTAACTTAGAATGAATCGACATAATCACGAACTACAAAATATTATTTTTTGCGGCTTTTTTACCCAAAATTAATGCCTCTTCATTATGTGTTGCTAACTATAGTATTCTGATGTTAGAGAGTTAATTAGCAATTTGATCTCCCATTTTCACATAGGTTTCTCTCTTGTTTAGGGTGTTTTTGAGAATATCTTCGTTTATTGAGAAACGATTTTTTTCAGTAAGCAAAACAATAGTTGATCCGCCAAATTCAAAATATCCCATTTCATCTCCCTTTTTTATATTAGTATTGGCTGTATAGGTTTCTATAATGCTTCCGACCATGGTCGCACCTACAGGAGCGATAAGGATATCGCCGTTGCTAGGGGTTTTTAAAATACAGTACTCTCTTTTGTTTTCACAGAAAACTTTTGTAAAGTTGTCAACTAAAGCATAAGGGGATACAGATAGATAGTTCCCTTTTATTTTTTTAATTTTTGAGGGAGTACCATCAAAAGGAAAGTGATACCTGTGATAATCATCTGGAGCTAAACGAAGAATTAATAAAGAGCCATCTTCAAATTTTGATGCTAATTTCTTGTCAGATAAGAATTCTGTAAGATGAAATTTTCTACCCTTGATAAAAAAGTTCTCAACTTTATCAATTCGTTCGAAAGCTAAAAGTTTACCATCGCCGGGAGAAATAAGTCCCTCTTGTATAGTACGGACTCCTTTTTTTAGCTTTCTACTAAAAAAATCATTGAAAGATACATAGTCTTCTATAGATCGTTCAGCTTCTTCCATATTAATGTTTAGCTCTTTAACAAAAGTCTTGATTTTGTTTACAGATCCTGGCTTATTCATTAATCTGCCGTATATTGACGAAAAAAACTTTCTTTTAATTAATGGAATTAGTAAAATTTTTCCAAATGGATTATTGTAAAGTAGTTTTAAAAAACCTTCTCCTGGAGGTTTTTCTGTTTTTAATTGACCTGTTTCTCTATCAATAAATTGAATTTGCATTATTTAGAAATCCGTTTCTTAATTCCAATTACAAATATAACCAAACCGATAATTAGTTTAGTCTAAAAAAGAAACAATAGTATTAAATCTTCTTTTATTTTGATTTTACATGTACGTTATAGTTATTGAATATTTTTTGATGAATAAAATTAACAATAAGGAATTGGAATTAACATAATAAACAGTTTTATGATGATGTTTAAAGCCATTTGTTTGGTTATTTATGCTTGATAAACTTTATTAATTACAATCTCTTATATGTTAATTCCTTCTGTATCGTGTATTAGTATAAGAGGTGAGTGATATAAAAGTATTATTATTTAAAATATTTGTTGATTTTAATAATTCTCACCTAAATATGGGGTAATTATAATTTTATCTGACACTGATCTTTTTAATCATTATCAGACGATCTGAATTTAAAATAATTTATTTGGCTGATTAGAGGTTATGGTATTTATTATATTTTATAACCGTTAAGCTTAATGTTTTAATATAAAAAGTTAATCAAATAATTATCTAATACACTGATTTTTTTATTTTCACATAGTTTTATTTGGATACCAATATCGTGACTTCATTCTGTTATAGTAATTATTTTGGGTGGAATCTATGTTGCCTTAACTTGTGAAAATGAAAAAGGTCACGGGTAATCAAAAATGAGTGGGATTTTTCTTTATATCTCTTTCAACATAAAGATTACATCATTCTAAGAATCATAAATATTTAGATACGAGCTTAAAAGAAGAATTTTCTATTTGGATTTGGGTATTTGTGATATTTCAAACTGAATTAGATCAAGTAAAACCAGAACTGTGTGTAATGACCGAAGAGTTATACCCTAGTATATTAAAGGGGGGTAGAAATAGCTTTGGAAAGCTATAAAAAGGTGCCTAGGTTTTTAGATAAAATTAAGTGCACTTTTCCTACCTGGTTGGAGTGTCATATTGATGAGGTAAATTGGTTCATGAATATCGACAAGAAACTTTAATAAAATAGAAAATTTAAGTTTTTTTATTTAACGTTAAATAATATTTTGTGTTAATATAAGCTTTTTATAAGCTAATCTTGGGTACTATCAATTAGAATTTTTAACATATCAATTGCAGCCTGAGCTATTTTTGTTCCAGGTCCAAAAACACCCAAAGCACCAGAATCAAATAAAAACTGATAATCTTGTGCAGGAATAACGCCACCTACAATGACCATAATATCTTCACGATCGTATTTTTTTAGTTCAGCAACAACTTGTGGAACAAGTGTTTTGTGCCCAGCGGCTAATGAAGATATTCCCAGTATATGAACATCATTTTCGATTGCTTGTTTTGTAGCCTCTTGTGGAGTTTGAAAAAGAGGACCGATATCTACATCAAATCCTAAATCAGCGTATCCTGTAGCAACAACTTTAGCACCACGATCATGACCGTCCTGACCCAATTTTGCAATCATGATTCTTGGACGACGGCCTTCAATTTCAGCAAATTTGTCAGCTAATTCAGATGCTTCCTTAAATAATTCATCGTCCTTTATTTCTTTACTATACACACCTGAAATGGTTTTATGAACTGCCTTATGACGATTAAATATACTTTCAAGCGCATCGGAGATTTCACCAAGGGAAGCCCTGGTTCGAGCTGCATTTACTGCAAATTCTAAAAGATTACCTTCTCCTGTTTTGGCACATTCTGTTAATATTTTTAATGATTGTTTAACCTTATTATTATCTCTATTCTTTCTTAAAGTGTTTAGCCTCTCAATTTGTGACTTTCTAACAGCTTCGTTGTCAACTTCAAGTATATGTAACGGATCTTCTTTCTCTAATTGGTATTTGTTTACACCAACAATTACATCTTGACCGCTATCAATTTTTGCTTGTTTTTTAGCGGCAGCCTCTTCAATACGCATTTTAGGAATACCTTGCTCGATCGCTTTGGTCATACCTCCAAGCTCCTCAACTTCCTGAATTAATTCCCATGCCTTATTTGCGATAGTTTCAGTTAGTTCTTCAAGGTAATAGCTTCCAGCCCATGGATCAACAGTTTTTGTGATATACGTTTCTTGTTGTAAATAAATCTGTGTATTACGAGCGATACGTGCAGAAAAATCTGTTGGTAAAGCAATCGCTTCATCCAACGCATTGGTGTGTAGGCTTTGTGTACCTCCAAATGCGGCAGCCATGGCTTCAATTGTAGTTCTTGCAACATTGTTAAAAGGATCTTGTTCTGTAAGACTCCATCCACTTGTTTGACAATGCGTTCTAAGCGCAAGTGATTTTGGATTCTTTGGATCAAATTGTTTTACAATTTTAGCCCATAGCATCCGGCCAGCTCTCATTTTTGCTATTTCCATAAAATGATTCATTCCTATAGCCCAGAAGAAAGATAAACGAGGAGCAAAAGTGTCAATATCCATTCCTGATTGAATACCCGTCCTAATATATTCAAGACCATCAGCTAATGTATATGCTAATTCGATTTCAGGAGTAGCTCCAGCCTCTTGCATGTGATATCCTGATATTGAAATAGAGTTAAATTTTGGCATTTTTTGACTTGTATACTTGAAAATATCAGCGATAATTTTCATAGAAGGAGTCGGAGGGTAGATGTACGTATTTCGTACCATAAACTCCTTTAAGATATCATTTTGAATGGTGCCCGATAAAAGTTCTGCAGAAACACCTTGTTCTTCTGCTGCTACTATATAAAATGCTAGTATAGGAAGTACAGCTCCATTCATTGTCATAGACACAGACATCTTATCAAGCGGTATTTGATCGAACAGTATTTTCATATCTTCAACTGAATCAATGGCAACACCAGCCTTTCCAACATCTCCCTGCACTCTTTCGTGATCAGAATCGTATCCTCTGTGTGTTGCTAAGTCAAAAGCAACGGAAAGTCCTTTTTGCCCAGCAGCTAGATTTCTTCTATAAAAGGCATTACTTTCTTCTGCAGTTGAAAAACCTGCGTATTGCCTTATTGTCCAGGGTCTTCTGACATACATGGTGGAGTATGGGCCTCTTAAGTTAGGAGTAATACCAGCAGCAAAATGCTCATGTTTTAGTGTTGTTGCATGGTCTGGCTTTTTTTCGATCAAACGAATATTTGATACATTTTTTCTATTCATCTTACGATTCCTTTTTTAAACGATTCTTTTCGAGTTGTTCTGCTAATCTATTTTGAATAATAGGCTCTATGAGTGTTTTTTCTTTTCTTGATTTTACGAAAGAAGGAGAATTAATTATTGTTCCCATTTTGTCATTGGGATTTTGAATTTTATTTGTACCTAATAGAACAAGTTCTTCATTGTTAAATTGCTCCTGTTCTTTTCTAGCAGATTCTTTTATTTTTTTTTGAATTACTCCGTTTTTTAATTGTTGAAGGAAGCCACCGCCTTTTTCAATCTGTTTGAAAATATCTAAGGATTTGCTAGCGAGTTGTCTTGTTATGCTCTCTATGTAGTATGTGCCATCAGCAATATTTTGTGCTTCTTTAAGCTCACTTTCTTGTTGCAATATTAGAAGTTGGTTTCTTGAAATGCGTTCTCCGAATTCGTCAGATTTTTGAAAGGTTTTATTGTATGGTTGGTTTGAGATTACATCAGAGCCACCTAAAATCCCACTCATACACTCAGATGTTGTTCTTAACATGTTTACATTATAGTCGTACAAAGTTTTGTTTCTTAGACTCGGTTTGGAGAATATTAGTGTATGTGTTTCTTGAGAATTGTATTCGTTAAGTAGTGATCTCCAGAGTATTCTTAAGGCTCTTAATTTAGCTATTTCAAAAAAATAGTTACTCCCAATAGATATATTAAAGTGAATATGCCTTGCTATTTCTGGACCGAAATAATTTAAATACTCATTGGCATGTGCTAGTGAATAGGCTAGTTGTTGTGGTATGTTAGCACCTGCATTTTGGTAAATTGAAGTGTTTACTGCAAGAAAGTTGTTGGTTTCTTTTGATATATTTTTAACTTCTAAATGGTCTGCTTTAAAGCTATTAAACCAATTCCCTGTTAATGAAAGATTTCCTATTATGTCGATATTAAAAAAGCAGTTTTTTATACCTACATATTTTGAAATATTTTTTGTGAATTCTGAGGATAAAAATTGGAGTTTAAAAAAAACTAATATATTTTTCACCTCTATATTGGCTAATAGAGTTTTGATATTAATTGGTTCTTTAAGAATAAATTCAAGACTATTGGCCCCTCTTTTAAGGGCGTCTATAGCTAAGTAATTTGCTTCTTCTACCTTACCTACTTCGATAGTTTGACATATTTTAAAACCGTTTTTTGGAAGGTCTATTTGATCTAGAGTTCTATCTTCTTTCGTATAAAAAGGTTTAACAGTTATGCCGTCGTTAGTTTTCCATAACAGAGTTTCGTTGTAACTTGCACCTTTAAGGTCTGCTTGAATTTTTGTTTTCCAAGTTTGGGGAGAGACATTTTCAAATTCGTCGAACAAATATTTTTTCATTTATCTTTTATCGTATCAAATTCAATTATATATATATCTTCATTTTCTTTTTTCATTAAATAATTTTCACGAGCATATCTTTCGAGTTCCAGAGAATCTTTTAGTTTTTTAATTACTTCTTTATCTTTTTCAATTTTTTCTTTATGGAATTCAATCCATGTTTTTAGTTCCTTTATTTCGTTATTAAATTCTCTGTGAGTAAGGTAAGAATTTTCGTCTAAAAAGAGCATCCAAAAAACAAATACGGTTAAAATAATAATATAAATATTCGTAAAAAAAATAAAAAAAGGTTTCTTCTTGGCTGATTTAAAATTCATCACAAACGGTCATTGATTACTGTTTTTACAATATCAATAGCAACTTTATTATGTCCGCCACCAGGAATAATGATGTCAGCATAATTTTTTGTTGGTTCTATGAATTGTTGGTGCATAGGTTTTAGGGTGTCTTGATATCTTACCAAAACCTCATTTACATCCCTACCACGTTCTTTAATATCTCTCCTTACACGTCTAATAAGTCTCTCATCCGCGTCAGCATGGACGAATACTTTTATATCACACAAATCTCTTAGCTTTTTGCTATTGAATATAAGTATTCCTTCAACGATAATAACTTTTTTTGGATGTGTTTTTATAGTGTCTTGTGTTCTATTGTGAGAAACAAATGAATATACAGGTTGTTCTATTACTTCTCCATTTTTTAGTTCGGAAAGGTGTTTTACTAAAAGGTCAAAATCTATAGCCCTTGGGTGATCAAAATTTATTTTTGATCTCTCTTCGTAGCTAAGGTCATCATTTTTGCAATAGTAGGAGTCTTGAGATATGACACATACCTCATCTAATAATTCGTTTATTATTTGATTCACCACAGTTGTTTTTCCGCTTCCAGTTCCTCCTGCAATACCGATTACAAAAATATTCTTCATTTAAATTTTAGAAATTATGTTTAACAAATTTAGAAAAAAAAGTGCATAAAAAAAGTGCTAACTAAGCTGTTAGCACTTCTATTAAGAGCCGATAGAGGGACTCGAACCCACGACCTGCTGATTACAAATCAGCTGCTCTAGCCAGCTGAGCTATATCGGCCTTTATCTTTTAAGACGGGGCAAATATATAATGTTTTTGATTATTGGGAAATTTTTTTTTAGTTTTTTTTAAATGTTTTTCAAATGTTTCTTATAATCAGTTTTTTACGGTTTTAAAACTTTTTTGTTGAGAGCTTACATACAAATAAAACATGTAGTTATTCTGTTTTAAAATAGCTATTCATTTTATAAAAATGAAAATAAGTAAGACAGGTGTTTGTTGTTTTAACGTTAGCCTGAAAACATATATAAACAGTTAATTTAAATTTTAATAAAAATTTTCTTTTTGTATAAACTGTAAGCTAGTAAAAGATAAAAAAGCACTACACATAAAGCGTAGCTAAAAGAGGCAAGTTTTAAATCTTTGAAAAAGACAAAAATAGTATCAAAGATCCAAGAATGTATGTTTTGCTTATCATTTACTTTGATCTGATAGAAAAATTTTGAGATGATCATGGATAGAAAATAAATAATGATTGCGTTTTGACTGACGTATATTATTGGCTTTGGAGAAGAAACCCTCTTTAAGTCATTTATGTAATATGCGATAGCTAATGTAAGAGTTCCCCAACCAGAAGTTACCAAAGCGTAACTACTACTCCAAATAGATTTATTTATTGGGAATAAATACCCCCATAGATAACCAGAGAATAGAAGAAATAAAGTACACCAAAGTAATCTTTTTAATTTATCTTCATCGTTTCTTCTAGAAAGAATTATTTTTCCTATTAAAATTCCTAATAGGCATGTAGCGATGGCGGGAATTGTACTTAAAAGTCCTTCAGGATCACTAATAGGTTTCCACATATGACTACCAAGTATCGTTTGGTCTATATAATTGACCCAATTGTTTGATGATTCATCAAATGTAGGAGATTTGCCATCAGGAAGAGGCATAAAATTTAAGAACAGATAATAGCTAAGTAAAATGAATGCTATAATTATGATGATTTTTTTTGTGTCATATTTTAGAAAGATAAACGAAGAACATAAGAAAACAATGCCAATACGTTGAAGAACACCAGGTATTCTTATCTGATTTATAGTTTCAACAAATGGGAAATTAGGAGATGCAGTATTAATTAACAAGCCAAGACCGATCAGTTTAAAGCTTCTGGTTAGAATTTTTTTATAGATATTTCGGTTGATAACTTTATTGCGATAGGCTATTGATATGGAAACTCCTACAATAAATAAAAAAAAAGGAAATATTAGATCAGTTGGAGTGAGGCCATGCCATTTTGCATGAAGTAAGGGAGCGTAAACATGGCTCCATGAACCAGGATTATTTACTAAAATCATACCAGTGATGGTAATACCTCTTAGTGTATCTAACGACTCTAACCGTTTCACAAAAATGGAATTAATTATTTTTTTTTAGCCCTAGTTTATGTCCTGAGACCGCATAATGAAGTATCAGAATATAGCATGGAAAGAGAATCCAATAGCTTGAAGTGGAAGCTTCCATTAATGCCGTACTTGCCTCTATGCCTTGATTGATAAGAGCTTCCTTTTTGTTGTCAACGAACTGACCATATAGAGGGGGGATTATTGCACCCCCAGCAATGGCCATAATTAATAAAGCTGATGCTGTTTTTGTAAATTTTCCAAGTCCTTTTAAAGTTAGCGGCCAAACGGCAGGCCATACTAGAGCGTTTGCAATTCCAAGCGCAGCAACAAATAAAACAGAAATATAACCACTTGTTGATATGATACAAACAGTAAAAATAATACCTAAGATAGCACTTACTCTAAGAGCTAAAGCTTGACTGATAAACTTTGGTATTAAAACAATTCCAAGGGCATATGTGATCACCATTGCCATCAGAGTATAAGTTGTGAAGAATTGTGAGTCTGCCATGGGGATTCCAAGTGATATTCCATAAGCGATAATAGTATCTCCAGCAATAACTTCAGCACCAACATAAACAAACAATGTTGCAACTCCTAGCCATAAGTGGGGAAATTGGAAAATATTTTTTTTATGTGCATGGCTGTTATCCGTTTTTTCATTGTTAGAGGCTTCTACATGAGGGAGCGGCGCTTTTCGTATTAATATTCCTAATATAAATAAAGCGCTAGCCATAACTAAATAAGGAGTGACTACACTATCAGCCATCGTATTTAATAATTCACTTTTTTCTTCAGTACTAACAGTGCTTAGTCTATCCTTTATGCCGGCAATTCCTGATAAAAGTAGTGCAGCAAAAATTGTAGAGCCTAAGGCTCCTGCAATTTTATTAGCGATTCCCATTATGGCAATACGTTTTGCAGCACTTTCTATAGGGCCTAAAATTGTAATATAAGGATTAGAAGCAGTTTGTAATAGTGTCATTCCTGCTCCTTGAACAAAAATACCTAGTAAAAAAATCCAGTAAGTCCTTGCCTCTGCGGCAGGAATAAAAATAAGGGCCCCAATAGCCATTATAAATAAACCCAAAGACATTCCTTTTCTGTAACCAATTTTACTGATGATAAAAGAAGAGGGTAGTGCCATTACAACGAAAGAGATATAAGATGCTGATGCTACCAAATATGATTGTGCGTCTGTTAACTCATTTATAGTTTTCATAAACGGAATTAAAGCACCATTTATCCAAGTAACAAATCCAAAAATAAAAAAAAGTCCCGCAATGATAACGATAGGGATAAATGTAGAATTACGATTCTTTATGTCCTTTGTGCTGTTGGTCATATTTAGTTTAGTTTTATAAATTGACAATTAGGTCAATTCTTTGAAATATTGTTTTCCAATATAAATATTTGAAATTAAAGAAGAACTTAAATTCTCTCATCAACATAAAATTTTAGCTGAACAAAATAAATCACGCTATTAAGCAAAACTGTTCTTGCTAAACATTCGGTATTTTTAAAATTATTTGTTTTGTGTTATTTACATACTTACGACCTATAGGAAGTCTTTTGTCATTTATTTCAATTGAATTTCCTTCAATAGACTTTACTTTATCTATGGCTATGGTATATGATCTGTGGATTCTTAAAAAATTATTTTCTGGAAGCTCTTCTGTAATACTAGTCAATGATTTGTGAACAATATAATTTCCGGTAATTGTGCTGACCTTAATATAATCTTTTAAGCTCTCAATAAATAAAATATCATCATATTTTACCTTAACTAATTTCTTGTCTACTTTAAGAAAAATATAAGATTCCTCTTGTACTATACTACTTTTTATGCTGTCGTTACTATGAATTCGTTGTGTTAGTTTGTTGATTGATTTTAAAAATCTAGGAAAAGGGATTGGTTTAACAAGGTAATCCAAAACATCCAAATCATAGCTATCAGCAGCGAATTCTCTGTACGATGTAGTGATAATTACATGTGGTTTTACAGGTGTATTTCTAAGAAAATCTAATCCATTCATTTTAGGCATATTAATGTCAAGGAATAAAACATCAATATCTTTATTCTCTAGTGTGTAAATAGCCTCAAGGGGGTTGTTGAAGGTGTCTACAATGGAAATATTTTGAAATTCTTGTAAGTGATTTTTAATCACATTTATGGCTAGGGGTTCATCATCTATGATAACACAATTGATTTTCACTGGTTTTAATTTTTTGTTAAAGGAATCTCTATGTAAACTTTATATACGTTGTTTTCTTCTGAAATCTTTAGTTGATAGTTTTTTTCAAAAATTAGATCAAGTCTTCTTTTGGAATTACAATTACCAACTCCTTTTTTTAATGTTTCATTGTTTGTTTTAGTCAAATCATAAGAGTTTTTTAGTATAAAAACTAAGCTGTTATGATTCGTTTTTTCGAATCTAATATATACATAAAATTTATCATTGTTTTTATTCCCGTGTTTAAAACAATTTTCTATGTATGATAAAAAAATTAGTGGAGGAACTTTTACATCATTTATATTACCCTTTATTTTTATATTGATTAGTGCATTTTCGTGGCATCTTAAGGATTCTAAATCTATATAATTTTGTATATAATTAATTTCATTTAGTAAAGATATTTCAGGGTCTTTTATATCATAGATTACATATTGCATTATATCTGATAATTTTAACACAACATCAGAAGCTTTCTTTGATTTTTCAAGAGTCAAGGAATAAAGATTGTTTAATGTATTAAAAAAAAAGTGTGGTTGGATTTGAGCTTTTAAAAAGTTCAATTCTCCTTCAAGATGCTCTTTTTTTAATTTATCAATTCTAGTTTTTTGATTAATCCAATCAACTGTTAATTTGATAGCGGTTGCTAGCGCAAGCACATAAAGTTCTCCTAAAGTAACAGCAATAACATGGTTAAATGTAAAAGGATCTTTCACACCTTCTGCTTCTGGCCACATGTTTTTTGTAACTAAAAGATAATTAAGACCTGTTCTTGCTAGGTAGTTGCCAAACAGTGAAATAAGAATAAGACAAACATATTTGCTATATTTTTTTGGTACTAAAAAAAAAGGAATGAAGAAATAAATATTAGCATAAACTAGTAGTATGTGTAAAAAAAATTCAACCAAATTTGATTTTAAAGAATACCAATAATCATCAAAATAACTTCCCCATCTTATAACGTTAAAAGTGAAATAACTAATCCAGAAAATAATATGATACTTTCTTTTTATTGTTCTATTGTTATGAATTTTTTTAAAAAAAGGTAGCACAGAGTTAAGAAAGTTTATTTGGTGAATTTAAATTGTTTTTTTGAATCATACAAGTAAGATTAATTTGCACGGATATTTGAAATTTGATAATTACTGGCTTTCTTAGATAAATAATAACTCATGCTTAAATGTTTTTTTATTTGTTTTATTTTCAGAGTAATAAATACGAGGCTTATCCGTAAATATTGCTTTTTAGTTTTTGATATTTTGCAATATTAAGGTTTAAGAATAATTTAATTTGTGGTTAGTATGTGTTAGACTGTTGTTTGTTGTTATATTGATGTTGTTTGGATGTATTTTTTTTAACATTTGTTTAACCTAGTTAAATTTAGACCGCAAAAAATTAACATACATATGAAAAACAGCAAAGTTTTATTACTACTATGCTTTTCTTTTTTTCTCACTGAGTTGGTCACTGCTCAAGAGAAAATCATTTCAGGTATTGTTTCGTCAAAAAATGATGGAATGCCTTTACCTGGAGCTGGAGTTCACATAAAAGGAACTTCAAATGGGGTCGAAACCGATTTTGATGGGAAATATGAAATCAAAGCGTCTATTGGAGATGTATTGATTTTTACCTATGTTGGGATGATTACAAAATCAATTGTCATTTCAAGCGAAGAAAGTTTGGATGTAATCTTAGAAGATTCAAACATCTTGGATGAGGTTGTTGTAACAGCGTTGGGGATAAAAAAGACGCGGAAGTCGCTTACTTATGCCGCTCAAGATATAGATGCAAAGGAATTAAGTAAAGTAAAACAAACGAACCCTGTAAATAGCCTTTCAGGTAAGGTTTCAGGTGTAAATATAACGCGAAGTTCATCAGGAGCAGGGGGGTCAGTTAAAGTTGTGCTCAGAGGTAATTCGTCAATAGGTAATAACCAACCATTGTATGTAGTGGATGGAATTCCTCTTAATAATCCATCATCGGGACAACCTAGTTCTACATTTGGAAGTAACAGCGGAGGAAATACCGATGGAGGAGATGTGTTGTCATTAATTAATCCAGATGATATTGAGTCTATAACCGTACTCAAAGGAGCCTCTGCATCTGCCCTATATGGTAATGCCGGGCTAAATGGTGTAATAGTAGTTAACACAAAAAAAGGAAGATCTGGTGCTTTTAAAGTTGATTTTTCTTCCAATTTGGTAGTTGAAAATGCCGCCTACTTTATGAAATTTAATGAGAAAGCCCATGGGGTAATTGATGATTTCTTTAGGGCAGGAACAACAAATATTAATTCTTTGTCAGTTTCTGGTGGTACAGATAAGGCTCAAACATATTTTTCTTACAGTAATAGTTTTGTTGATGGAGTTTTGCCTACAAACTCATTGAGACAACATTCTTTTAGCGTTAGAGAAACGGCGAAGCTTTTTGAAGATAAAGTAACTTTAAGTGCAAATGTTTTAGGGTCAACACAAAGTATCAGTAATAGACCTATATCAGGGCTATATTTTAACCCTCTAGTAGGGGTTTATAATTTTGAATCTTTAACAGAAAATTTATCAGATTACAAAAGATTTGAAGTCTGGAATCCATACAGGGACAGAATGACACAACGTTGGTATAGAGGTCCTGGTCCAGAAGATAATCCGGGGACATTCCGTACCAGTGATATTGAACAAAATCCTTATTGGATTTTAAATAGAAATGCAAGTTCTGATCAAAATGATAAACTGATAGCTTCTTTAAATCTGAATTTTAAGATTAATGATTGGTTGTCTTTGCAAACTCGAGGAACTTATGATCAATCTGTACAGAAATTTGAAAAACGCATTTATGCTTCAACTCAAGCAACTTTAGCTCACGAAAATGGGAGGTATATTGTTAGAGAAAATGAATTTGTACAGCTATATGGAGATATCATAGCCAATATAAATAGTCAAATTACCGATAATTTATCGTTAACAGCAATAATAGGTGGTGCTACCAAGAGAAATACTAGTAAATCTCTTGTAGCTGATTCTGGTACCATTGGAGGTTTGCAGTTTGCAAATTTCTTTGCAATCCAAAATTTTAATGCAAGTGCAGGAGTTGATATTGGGCAAAACAGGTCTGATATTAAAGAAAATTCATTGTTTGGTAGTACAACACTAAACTATGGCGAAAAGTTATTTTTAGATTTAACGTATAGAAAAGATTGGTCGTCAACATTAACAAAATCTTTTGACTACCCTTCGGTAGGTTTAACAGGTGTGTTGAGTGAGATGTTTGACTTAGGAAAAAATATTTCCTTTGCAAAAGTGAGAGCTTCTTATGCAGAAGTAGGAAATGGCTTTGGTTTTAATCAGATAGTTCCTAATGATGAAGTGTCTTTTGGGGGTAATCCTTTAATTGATAATCCACAAGTTTTTCCTGGTTTTGACCCTTTACCAGAAACACAAACTTCTTATGAAGTTGGTACTGAGTGGAAGTTTTTTAACAATCGCTTAGGTTTTGATCTTGGATATTATAACACCAAAACAAAAGATCAATACTACCCTTATGCTGTATCAGTTGCTATTTGGGGTAATTCAATAGCCTATCTTAATTCAGGAGAAATAACTAATTCTGGGATTGAGGCTTCTCTTTTTGGAACTATCCTTGACAAAGAAAAATTAAAGTGGAAGACCAGTTTTAATTTTGCAGCAAATCGAAATAAAATTAATAAAATCTATAACGGTGTAAAAGCTCCGGGTTTAATAGAGCCTAAATTCTTTACGTTATCACCTAAAGGTGTAAATACTTTTGGTTCCTATTTAGTAGAAGGAGGTTCTTTTGGTGACATCTACGCTCAGGTGGTCAAAAGAAATGAAAATGGTTTGCCGATCGTTACTGTTGATAATTCTGTGCCAGGTCAAACATCATACGTTATTCAAAGAGAAGATGCAGAAGTCGATGGCTTGACAAAAGTAGGGAATGCCAACCCTGATTTTACTCTTGGATGGAATAACTCCTTTCAACTAGGTAGCTTTTCATTAGATGTATTGATTGATGGAAAGTTTGGAGGAGAAACAATGAGTTTAACGGAAGCCGTAGTTGAAGGAGGGAGTAATAATTCAGCTAGAGAAACTGCAAATGCTAATGTTGCTGTAGCAGAATATGTCAGAGATTCTAATAATAATATTGTTGGAACTAAAGAATTTACGTTGCCAGCTCAAACTTACTATGGTTTAACAGGAGGGAGAAATAGTTTTACAGGTGAGTATATTTATAGCGCTACAAATGTAAGATTGGCAGAATTTGCCTTAGGTTATGATTTTAAATTATCTGAAAACTCATTCTTTAGGAGAGTTAAAGCATCTCTAATAGGAAATAATTTATTTTTCTTCTATAAAGAAGCTCCACATGACCCAAATTTATCTTTAAGTACAGGGAACGCCCTTCAAGGAGTAGATGTTCTAGGTTTGCCATCAACAAGAAGTATCGGTTTAAATGTTAACTTAAGTTTTTAGAAAAGTTTTTATTATGAGTAATGTATATAAAGTATTCGTAGTCGCAGCCCTTTTATTGAGTGCATTTTTTGGTTGTGATGGATTAGAAGATTACAATATAAACGAAAAAGAAATTAGTAATGATCAGTTGGTTGCTGATTTTCAAATAGCAGGTTCTAAGTTTAAGCCAATATTTCAAAATATTTATCAATTTGATCCAGCTTGGTCATTTCAGTTGCAGCAAAATTTAAACGCTGATATATTTTCTGGTTATATGACAAATCCAAGACCTTTTGTTGCAGGGCAAAACAATACAACCTATAACTTAGTAAGTGGGTGGAATAATTATATTTGGTCAGTACCTTATGAGGGAGTTATGAATTGGGTCAATAAGATTAAGAAGATTAGTAATGATTATCCAACAATGTATGGTGCTGCCTTGATTCTTAAAGTGAGTGCTATGCATAGGGTTTCTGATGTTTTCGGGCCCATTGTGTACAGAAACTTTGGTGATTTTGAAAAAGCAGGAATCTATGATTCTCAAGAAGAGGCTTACAATGCTTTTTTCGTTGATTTAGATCAGGCAACGGCAAACATCATGGCAGATTTGAATAGTATTAGATTTAATAAATTTGATATGGTTTATGGAGGTAATTATACTAACTGGATAAAATTAGCTAATTCAATACGTTTACGTTTAGCTATTAGAATAGCTAAAGTAGCTCCTATGAAAGCCAAAGAAGAAGGTGAAAAGGCTTTAAATCACCCTCTAGGAGTTTTGGAAAGTAATGAAGTTAATTTTACCATAAAAGGAAATATAGCACACCCTTTATCGGTTATTGATAATGCATGGGGGGACATTCGAATGAATGCTTCAATGGAATCTATTTTATTAGGTTATAAAGATCCAAGAGCATTAAAGTATTTTACTGAATCAACAGGAGGAGGTTTAAAAGGTATTCGAAATGGACTTTCTTTAATGGCTGGGTATTCAGATGAAGAGAAACAAAAGACGGCATATCTTGGCTTTTCTGCCTTAAACGATGCTATACACACAACAAATGTTCAATTAATGACTGCTGCAGAGGTTGCTTTTTTAAAAGCAGAAGCATCTCTTAGAGGGTGGAGTGGCTCAGGAGATGCTAGATCAAATTATGAACAAGGGGTTAATTTATCATTTAACCAGCACGCTGCAGAAGGTGTTGCTGCTTACTTAGCAGATAATACTTCAAGACCAGTAGATTACGAAGATCCTCTTAATTCAGGGAATAATATAGCAGCAATGAGTGATATTACTATTGCTTGGAATGAGTCATCTACAAATGAAGAAAAGTTAGAAAGAATCATAACACAGAAATGGATTGCAATGTTCCCAGAGGGGCAGGAAGCATGGAGTGAATATAGAAGAACAGGGTATCCAAAAATTTTTCCGGTGGTGAGTAATCAAAGTGGGGGAACCATAGATACCAATATACAAATACGAAGGATTCCATTTGTTGATAGTGAGAATTCAACAAATGGAATAAATGTTCAAAAGGCAAAAACATTATTAAAAGGACCGGATAACGGTGGGACTCGGCTATGGTGGGATACTGGAAATGCAAATTTTTAGTTACTAAACCATGTTATACGAAATCGAGAATGTGTTTTGCATTCTCGATTGTTTTTAGTAGCATTTTTAAAGCACTTTGTCGAAAAAACTATACGTTCACTTAATGTGCCTATAAATTTAGAATTGCATTTAAATTAAGCTAGAGTATGGTCATGTCAAATTTTAAAGAGATAAACTTTCAGCCTGCAGGGCAGTTTGAAGAAACACGTTTTGAAAAAAATCATAACGTAATATTTGAAAGTTCTTCAGAAGCTTCGAAGATAGTTGCTAAAGAAATAGCAACCTTAATTATTACCAAGTCAAATGAAGATAAAAAATGTGTGCTTGGGTTAGCAACAGGTTCTTCACCCATAAAGGTATATGAAGAGTTGGTTAGACTTCATAAGGAAGAAGGGTTGAGTTTTGCAAATGTTATTACGTTTAATTTAGATGAATACTGGCCAATGAGACCAGACAATATTCAGAGCTACCATTATTTTATGCATGAGCATTTATTTAATCATGTAGATATATTACCAGAAAACATCCATATCCCCAATGGAACTATTAAACAAGAAGAAGTATACCAGTATTGTGTAGATTACGAATTAAAAATTAAAGAAGCAGGAGGGTTAGATTTTCAGCTGTTAGGAATTGGTAGAACAGGGCATATTGGTTTTAATGAACCAGGATCTCATTACAATTCAAGTACAAGGAGTATTACCCTTGATCATATAACAAGAGAAGATGCCTCCTCTAGTTTCTTGGGTCTTGATAATGTCCCTAGGAAGGCAATTACTATGGGAATTAGTACTATAAAAAAAGCAAAAAGAGTTGTTTTACTGGCTTGGGGTGAAACAAAAGCCAAAGTAGTGCAAAGAACTATTGAAGGAGATATTACATCAAAAGTACCAGCAACTTATCTTCAAAATCATCAAAATGCAACTTTTGTTATAGATAAGGCTGCAGCTTCTGAACTAACTAGGATAAAAACACCTTGGTTAGTAACCTCTTGTGTTTGGACAGAGGAGCTTAAAAAGAAAGCTATTTTTTGGTTAAGTAATAAAGTTAAAAAGCCCATTTTAAAACTTACAGATAAAGATTACAATGATAAAGGAATGGCTAGTTTATTGGTTGAAGAAGGTAACGCTTATGAACTAAATATTAAAATATTTAATAGTCTTCAAAAAACAATCACAGGTTGGCCAGGAGGAAAACCGAATGCTGATGATTCCAAAAGACCTGAGAGAAAATTTCCAGAAAGAAAAAGAATCATCATTTTTAGTCCGCATCCAGATGATGATGTTATATCTATGGGAGGAACTTTTGATCGATTAGTTGAGCAAGGTCATGAAGTTCATCTGGCTTATCAGACCTCAGGCAATATTGCAGTTTCGGATGAAGATGCTCTTCGATTTGCCGAGGTATCTAAAGTTTTAAGCCCAGGTTCGGAAAGAATAGGTACTATTATCAATTTTTTAAGGAATAAAAAAACTAATGAGATAGATACGTTAGACGTAAGAAAGTTGAAAGGAGAAATTAGAAAAGCAGAGTCTCTAGGAGCCACAAGATATATGGGAGTTTCGGATGAAAATGTTCATTTTTTGAATTTACCTTTTTATGAAACGGGCAGAGTCAAAAAAGATAATTTATCTAAGATAGATATCGATATTATGTGTAGTATCATTGAAGAGGTTAAACCACATCAAATATATGCCGCAGGTGATTTAGCAGATCCCCACGGAACACACAAAGTATGCTTAGATGCTCTTTTCGAAGCCTTGGCATTATTGAAAACTGAAACTTATATGAAAGACTGTTGGGTTTGGTTGTATAGGGGGGCGTGGTTTGAATGGCAGCCTCATGAAATCGAAATGGCGGTTCCGATGAGTCCAGATCAGGTTGTTAAAAAAAGACATGCTATTTTTTATCATCAATCTCAAAAGGATAAAGTAATGTTTCAGGGTAATGACACCAGAGAATTTTGGGTGAGAGCCGAGGATAGAAACAGGTCAACAGCAGAAAAATATAGAAAACTAGGTATGGCAGATTATGCAGCAGTTGAAGCGTTTAAGCGTCATTATTTTTAAAATAAATATTTACGAAACTTATTGTTGTTTTCAAAGAGAATAGCCTTTTTAGCTACTAATTAGTAATAAAGTTAAGAGGGTTATTTTATTAGAAATCAAGTGTAAAAAAATAAAATATCAAAAAAATAAAATGTTAATTACTTCTAAAAGAATTGAAATAGATTATATGTGGAAAAGTGTTATAGTAGGTTTGCTATTTCTTTCTTTATCAATGCGAGGTCAGCATCAACTAGCGAACAAATATGATTTAATGCCTTGGCCGCAACAAATTAAGGCGAATGAAAATACTGTTCATATTACAAAAGATTTTATAATTTCTATCCATAAAAAAGAAGGGCGTGTTTATGAGTATGCTACCAACATTATCAGGAGGATTAGTAATAGAACAGGTGTTTTTATAAATGAAGGATTTCCGATAGTAAATTCTAAAAAAGCTACCGTTCAAGTAACTTTTAAAGAAATGTCTGAGTTAAAACTAAGATCAGATGAATCTTATAAGTTACGTGTGAAGAAAGATGTTGTTGAGGTTTTAGCAAATACAGATATTGGGGCTCTTCGAGGACTTGAAACATTGATGCAATTAATTGATTATAATGATACAGCTTTCTTTTTCAAGGGAGTCGAGATTGAGGATTATCCAAGATTTGATTGGAGAGGTTTAATGATTGATGTTTCAAGACATTTTCATCCAATAGAGGTTTTAAAAAGAAATATAGATGCCATGGCCTCAATGAAAATGAATGTTTTTCATTGGCATTTGTCCGATGATCAAGGTTTTAGGGTTGAGTCGAGTCACTACCCTAGATTACATGAATTGGGCTCAGATGGCTTTTTTTACACAAAAAATCAAATAAAAGACTTGGTTACGTATGCTGATAAACGAGGGATAAGAGTAGTGCCGGAAATCGATGTTCCTGGTCATGCTACGGCTATCTTAACCGCATATCCTGAATTAAGCAGTAAAAAAGATTTTACATACGAAATAGAGCGATTTTCAGGAATTTTTAATCCGACATTAAATCCGATAGAACCTGAAGTGTATGTGTTTTTAGATAGTCTATTTGCCGAAATAGCTCCATTATTTCCAGACGAATATTTTCATATTGGAGGAGATGAAAACGAAGGGATTCATTGGGATGAAAATAAGAATATTCAGAAGTTTAAGTTAGAAAAAGGATTAAAGAATAATCATGAATTACAAACCTATTTCAATGTAAAGCTTCAAAAAATACTCAAAAAGTACGGTAAGAAACTAATGGGATGGGATGAGATCATGACTGATGGAATGCCTAAAAGTGCGATTATTCATTCATGGAGAGGTATTAATGAAGGATTTAAAGAAGGAACTTTGGTTGAAGCTGTTAAAAAAGGATACCAAGCAGTTTTATCAAATGATTATTATATTGATAGGGTACAATCAGTAGACCACCACTATCTTTTTGATCCAGTAGGAGATAGTTTCTTAACAAGTGAAGAGAAAAGTAGAGTTTTAGGAGGTGAGGTAACTATGTGGAGTGAGTTGGTGACTCCTTTAACGATTGATTCTAGAATTTGGCCTAGAACAGCTGCTATAGCTGAAAGATTTTGGTCTCCTAAAAAAGTGAAAAATCTAGAAAATATGCGTAAACGATTGTCTAAAGTGAGTTTTCAACTAGAGGAGTTGGGGCTAAAGCATTATAGTTTTAGAGAACAAATTTTAAGAAATATCTCCAAGTCAGAAGAAATTGAATCCTTGAAAATTCTTACTTCTATATACGAGCCATTAAAAATTTATACGAGAAATAAAGGTGGAACTGAGTATAAAACATTTTCGCCTTTTACCTTATTTGCTGATGCTTGTACGGCTGATGCTTCAATGGTTCATAGTTTTCAATTACTAGTTGATTCTTATATTAAGCAGCCCAATATGATTAAAAATACTGAATTACAATCATATTTTGCAGCATGGAGAGATGGATATTTAAAGTTTAAAACTTTAAAGAAGAATCCAATATTGAATGAATTAGAAATCCATTATTACCATTTAAATAAGCTTTCTACAATATGCTTAGAAATTCTTCAGGAGAAAACGGAAGTAACTAAATTAATGCTTCAAGATCTAGAGGAGTCGATACAAGAATTAGAAAAGCCATTAGTAGACACTGAATTGGCAGCAATGCCAAGTATACAAAAGTTTTTTAATAGTATTAAGACTAACAATGTGTTAAAGTAGTTTATTTAAATGATTGTTTTGTTTGCTGATTGAAAGAGGAATATTAAAGAATCGATTGAGGTTTGACTTTATTTTTAGGAAAGATATTATATTCTATAAGCGTTAAAGGTTTATAGAATTATTTATATTAAAATTTGAGAACTCTTCTTTCTGTTTTGTAAAGTAATTACAATATTTTTGATAAATTTAGATCATAGCTCTAAAATAATTTTTAAAATTTTGACAAAAAAATATTTACATTTGAAAAAATACAATTAAAGTGCTAAAATATTGTGTTTCCATTTATACTTGAAATTACAGTAAAAGAAAAAGATTGTTTTTATTATGATGATTTTAAATCATTGAATTAACCAATAAGTTTGTCTGTTATGGAGGAAAAATACAATGCATATATTTCTGAATATCTTCAAGAATTCAAGTATGCAACAAAAGAAGAACTTGCATTTATTCGGCCGCATATAAATATCCAAGAATACCGTAAGAAGTCATTTTATTTAAAAGAAGGCAGTATTCAAAGAGAAATGGGGTATGTCTCTAAAGGTCTTTTAAGAAGGTATTATATAAATCAAAAAGGAAGAGATATTACTACTGGTTTTGTGTCTGAAAATGAATATGTTACCGATTATCCAGCATTTTTACAGCAACGACAAACAAAATATTATATTCAATGCTTAGAGCCTTCCATAATTCTATTATTACCCTACGAAAAAATAATAGAGAGTTATCAAAAGTTTTCTAATGGTCAAATGTATGGAAGACTTATCGCTGAAAAGGTGCTTAATGTTTTGACAGATAGGGTAGAAAGTTTCTTGTTCAATACTGCAGAGGAGCGTTACTTAGAGTTTATCCAAAACAATCCAGAACTCACCAATCGGATAAGTTTAACACACCTGTCTTCTTTTTTAGGTGTGGAGCGTCAGTCGTTAAGTCGAATTCGAGGAAAGTTGGTAAAGAAGTAATTATGTCACAAATGTGTCAGGTGCATTTAGTAGCAGATTCTCAAATTTGTAGTATTAGATTTAAAAATTATGGAAAAATTAAATATTTTTATTAAATGCGTTTTTTTAACAGTAATTATCTTTTTTAGCGTTAATCTCAATGCACAAAATGGGACAACGATAGAAACTATTTCAGACTCTTTATATCAAGAATTATTAGAGGTTAGAAAGTATTTGTATAATAATCCTGAATTGGCAGGTACAGAGAAAATAACCTCTTCTTTTATTGAGAAATATTTAGTGAGTTTAGGTTTAGAAGTTAAAACAAATATAGGGGGGTATGGTGTTGTAGGGATATTGAATGAGGGTAAAAAAGGAAAAAAAATAGCTTGGCGCGCAGATATGGACGCAATATCAAATCATAAACATATTGAAAATGAACTCCATACAGAAAATAGTAATGCGGCTCATTATTGCGGGCATGATGTTCATACTACAATAGCTTTAGGAATAGCTACTATTTTAGCGAAAAGAAAAAGTTATATTCAAGGTACAGTATATTTTATTTTTCAGCCTTCTGAAGAAAATTATAAGGGAGCTAGAGCTATGTTAGCCGATGGTTTGTTGGATATTATACAACCAGATGAGATTTATGCAGCTCACATTTCGCCAATGCCTGTTGGTCTGATAGCTTCAAAAAAAGGATATCTTTTTGCGGATTATAAACAAATTAACATTACCTTCAAAAAGACGAAGTTTAATGATGAATTGATAACGTACACTAAAAATATTTTGTCAGATTTACAGAATGTGACACCAAATAGTGATTTTTGGAGAATGGATAATTTAATGCGTCCTGATATAGGTATTGGGAGTCCTAAAACTATCTTTAAAGACTTTATCACGGTGCAAGAGAATTTCGAGGTAATTGAAAACAATAAAACAATTACGATTAGCGGTTATTTGAGTGCAAGCAATAAAAAATTGATGGAAGGGGCTCGACATCAATTACAACAACAAATTGCATTTTCACGTTATGCTAAAAAATTAAAGAAAGTCGAATTTAACTCTAGTAAGTTTGTTTATTCGAAAGAAAGAGCAAACATAACAAATAACGCTTTTTTAGTGGAAAAGGCTATTGAAATTCTATCGAAAAATAAGAGTTCCTTGATTACAACAATTCCCTTGTACGGAGTAATCCCTGATGGTAGAGGAGATGATTTCGCGTATTTTCAAAAAGAAATTCCTAGTGTATATTTTTTTATCGGTGGTTCAAATTTTAAAAAGGGGATGATAGCTATGCCCCATACACCCAATTTCACTGTAGATACGAATGTAATAAAAGTTGGAGTAACCGCATTTAGTTCGTTACTTATGAAAAGAGTCAATGAAAAATAGGGAAGGAAATAGCAAACTAATAAAAACAAAACTATTACATGGGTATAGTATTTTTAAAGCTATTTTATAATCATGAATTGACCATTTATAATTAATAAAAAAAGAAGCTTTGGAGTAGTAGCGATGCAGAAATATGATAATTTATTTCAGGTTAAGTTCAAAATCCGAATTCGAAATTGTAGTTGTTATAACAAGATTTCAAGCAACGTAGTTTAGTTACTGCTGTCAATAAACAAAACTAGTTTGTATTTAGAATTTATTTTTGAGATTTTTTAAAGGTCAAATTTATTACAGTTTTTACTTTTATGGCTAAAAAATGGATTTATGATCAGTTTAAGGAGTGGACTTAAAAGAGTAAGTGTCTTAAGTCCTTAATCTTAGTAAATAGTGAACGTATGATAAAATAAAAGAGAAGTATTTTTAAATACACTATTCTTAATTTTTTACAAAAAGATAGTCGGGATGAAAGGATTCGAACCTTCGATCTCTGGTCCCCCAGACCAGCACTTTAACCGGACTAAGCTACATCCCGATGGCTGGGGCAAAAGTAATAAAAAATCTAGGAGTAAACCTAGATTTTTTTTCAAGAATAAATTTTGTTTGAGAGAAGCTTTTAAAAACTTCTAACAACTTAATCATATTAACGGTTAAAATTTAGATTTAGTATTTAAACCGTTAGCGGTGCTCCTTTTAATCTTTTTTCTATTTTTTGTTTTACTACAGTCAAACGCTTCATTAAGTCCATTAACGTTACATCTTTTGTTTCTTTATAAACTTCGTTAATTTCCAAAATTAAAGCTTTTGCTTCTCTGGAAGCTACAATTCTATCACTGGTAGTAACAAATTTGAATTTTCTATTTTCAAATTCTTCTGCTTTACTAATTAACTCTGTATTCATATTTCCTTCTTTCGTATTAAATTATAAACCATTTTTCACCGTTTTATATCATTATCGAATTAATTAAATACTATAAATCTCTATTTTAATTCATTTTGTAATCATGATAATAATGACAAAAATGGGGTTCAAATATATAGTTATCTTTGATTTTTTTATGTTAAAAAATAATCAAAATATTTTATTTTGTAATAAATTTTTATTATTGAGTGCAATAAGTTAAGTGTAGATTTCTTGATTTCTAATGCAATTAACTCAAATATAATAATTATTTCTTATAAACGCAACAAATATAGATTTATTTGATGCAATTTAAAAATCCTATGTAATAGAATTGATAGAAATTAATTTTAAGAGTTATTTTAGCATTATAATTAAGTTATAACATGAAACAACATAAGCGATTACTTATATTACTATTCCCTGTTTTTTTTACCTCTTGTAGCTCACAAGATAAAAAGCAGGTTGCCGGCAAGACAGCTTTTCAAATAAAAATGAATCGTAAATTTAAAGACGCTTCTACTACACCTTTAACTAAAAGAGCATTAAAAAAATTTAAGGAATTGAATTTTTTCCCTGTGGATGAAAAATATAAGGTTGTTGGAAAATTTGTAAGAACATCTAATGAACCACCAAAAAGCTTTCCAACAACAACCGAGAGGGTAGTAGTTTATAGAAAATATGGAGAGCTTTATTTTACAATTGATAATAACTCTTTAAAATTGAATGTTTATAAGGATGAGTTTCCAATAAGAGGATTTGAACAACATCTTTTTTTACCTTTTTTGGACAAAACGAATGGAACTTATTCGTATAGAGGAGGTAGGTTTGTAGATATTCAAACAAGTGACATAGCAATTGATGGAAGTATAACCATCGACTTTAATAATGCATATAATCCTTATTGCGCTTATAATGAAAACTATTCTTGCCCTATTATACCAAGAGAGAATTATCTTGATATAGAGATCAAAGCAGGTGTAATGATTTATAAAAAATAAAAAGCCCTTATTTGAGGGCTTTTTTTATTTTGAAGGAGGTGTCAGTCCTTCTTTAAGATCTTTTTGAATTGCCTCTTCTATACTTTTTAAGTATTTAGCTCTTACCTTTAGTTTTGTTTCAGCATGAGCTTTTAGATTCAACTGTCCAAACATTTCAGCAACCTTAATTGCAGTGGGAAGTAATATATCATCTGATGGGACGATTTTATCTAGAAAACCAGCATGAATTGCTTCTTTAGGGGTATAAATTTCGGCATTATTAACACTTCTTTCCAAAAACACAGGGCTTAATCTGCCTTTCGCAATTTCAATTCCTGCATTATGCATTGTCATACCAATCATAACTTCATTTAACCCAACTTTAAATTGTCCGTCAATACCGAGCCTGTAATCCGCTGACAAAAGTAAAAAAGCCCCCTTGGCAATGGCATGACCATTACATGCTGCAATTATAGGGAGCGGAAAGCGTAACATCTTTAATGCTAATTGAGATCCTCGTGTAACCAACTCAAGAGCTGATTCAGGAGAAGTCATCATTGATTTTAAATCGTATCCTCCTGAGAAAATACCTGACTTTCCTGTTAATATAACAACCTTTTTATTACTTTCTGCCCTGTCTAATGCAGCATTCAATTCATCAATGACTTGGTGAGAAATAGCATTTACTTTTCCATTATTAAGTGTAATGATTGCATAATTGCTATCCTCTTTATATTGTGTAAGTTTATCCATGTTAAACTATTTTAGTTATAAAAATTGCGCCAAAAACAGCAAGACATCCAAGAGTTAAGCTAGATAGGGTATAGGTAAAGAATAAGAGAAAATCTCCCGACTTTAAGAAAGTATGATTTTCAAAAGCAAAGGAAGAAAAAGTAGTAAAGCCACCACAAAATCCAGTTGCTAAAAATAACGTCTGGCTATGGGTTAATGATTGATTTTTTGTAGCATACCCTAATATCAATCCAATTAAAAAGCTACCAAGTATGTTAACTGCAAAAGTTCCATAAGGAATGCTATTTGGAGTATTATTCAAAAGTTTACTTATAAAATAACGTAAAGCACTTCCTATACCTCCTCCTAAAAAAACTAAGATGAACTGTTTCATTATTCGCGAATATACTAAAACTCTTACTTAGAACTAAGGATAATAATAAGATACTTTCATAACAAAAGATATTTAATTATTTGTGGAAAACTGATGTTGTTTTATAAAAGGAAAAGTAATCCTTTTTTAAGTAAGGAGAATTATAACAATCATTAAAAAAAAGACTTACTGTCATTGAAGATAGTAAGCCAATTTATTGATCATGATTAGAATTTTTATTTTAAGATTACTTCCTCAGCATCTGTCCAATTCCATTTTCCTTTTATAATTCCTTTTTCTACAGTCATAATTCCAGGATTTCCTCTAATGGCTGTTTTTAAGGCAGTTTCATCACAGAAACCAAAAGGATAAGGTAAATTATACTTACTTTGGGTGGCCTCTAAATCTTCTATATATGAAGCTGTTAAAACATAGATTTGATAACCTTTATCGTTTGCGGCCTTTGCAATTTCTGCAACAGGGGCAATACCTTTTTCTTCCGTTTTGTCAAAGTTGTACATCATGATTAACATTGCTTTATCATGAGCAAGCATTGCTTCCATTTGATCTCCATCATCCGTTTCAATCATAAAATCATGAATTGGAGGAATTTCTCCGTTCTCTTTGTATTCCATATTATCTGCTATATCGGTACCTATCGAATACGCTCTAAAATCAATTATTGGTAAGTGATTTAGAACGTGATTTACTATAACAAGAGATATGGCAATAGAGGCAATAGAAGCAATAGAAGCAAACTTATTTGATACAATAGCTTGGATATGCTTAAGCCCTAAGATTAAAGCGACAATGAAAAACATAAATATGACGTTTTTATAAAATGTTTCTTTTGGAGTGAGTTTGACAGCATCTCCAAAACATCCACAGTCAGTTACTTTATTGTATGTGTATGAGTACCATGTTAAGAATAAGAAAATTAGGTTAAGACCAAATAAACTCCAAACAGTAAATTTCGGTTTATATCCAACCAGTAGCATAATACCTAGGGCAAGTTCTGAAATAATTAATAAAATTGAAAAAGGAAGTGCAAAAGGAATTAGGAATTCAAGATTCAAGACACTTTCACTAAAGTATTCTTCAAATTTAAACTGTGAACCTATAGGGTCAACTAGTTTAACAAAGCCAGAGTAAATAAATAATACTCCGACAAGTACTCTAGAAATATGGGTGGTTATTTTTAGTATCATAATAGGGATTTTTATTTTTTAACTATCTGATTCAGAGTGGTGAATTAAAGCAAAAATAGCATAATTAATGATGTCTTGATAGTTTGCGTTGATTCCTTCTGAAATAATGGTTTTTCCTTTGTTATTTTCTATCTGTTTTACTCGAAGAAGTTTTTGTAATATTAGATCGGTTAGAGATGAAACTCTCATGTCTCTCCAAGCTTCTCCATAGTCATGATTTTTATTTTCCATTAACTTTTTGGTTAATGAAATGTGTTTATGGTAAAGCTCAATAGCTTTTTCATTAAGTAAGTCAGGTTGATCTGCATGCCCTAATTCAATTTGAATGAGAGCCATAACAGAGTAATTTATAATACCTATGAATTCAGATACTTCTCCTTCATCTACTTTTCTCAAAGAATTCTCTTGAAGCTGTCTGATACGTTGTGCCTTGATAAAAATTTGATCCGTTAAAGAAGGAAGTCTCAAAATTCTCCAAGCAACGCCATAATCAGCCATCTTTTTGACAAATAAGTCTTTACACTGTTTTACAACGGTATTGTATTGATTTGATGTGTCCTTCATTTTTTTAATTCTGAAATAATACCGTAAAAATAAGAAATCAAATAGGTTTTCCTTTACTTTTGTGTAATAAATTAATTATGTCTTTAAAGGTAAAAAATATCATGGTTTCTTGTATTAAATTAAATAAATTTCTTTATCAAAAGAAATTGAAGTCAACAATTTAAGTGTTTTTTTGCAAAAAAAAACAAGATAGAAATAGTATTGAAAACAATAATTATTACACAATGCTTAGCAATTGCTAATTAGAAATAATAGCTGAATCAATCAGGTAAAACTAAAGTTATTTTGTAGTGTGGAATTATACGAAGCTAACAATTCAATTAATACATAAGCTATTTAGATAAAACAATAATATAAAAGCGGTTTTGAAGTAAATTAAGATCATAAAAAGATTAAAATATAGAAAATAATTACCAAACAAATTAAAAATTTAGTAGATGACGATTAATTGCAAAGGTAAGTTGGTTGACTTGAGTTCACCAAAAGTAATGGGAATACTTAATTTAACCCCAGATTCTTTTTATGACGGAGGTAAGTATAAGAACGAAAAAGAAGTATTGTTACAGGTTGAAAAAATGGTTGAAGAAGGCGCTACTTTTATCGATGTTGGAGGGTATTCCTCAAGACCAGGGGCAAAACATATTTCTGAAGAAGAAGAGTTAAAAAGAGTTGTTGCTACAGTTTCCTCAATTCTAGCAGAGTTTCCTGGTATTTTAATTTCTATAGATACATTTCGTAGTCGTGTTGCCGAAGAAACAATAAGAGCAGGAGCTGCAATTATTAACGATATTTCAGGAGGTGAAATGGATGAGAATATGTTTAAAAAAGTAGCCGAACTTCAAGTGCCTTATATTTTAATGCATATGCAAGGCGTTCCGCAGAGTATGCAGTCTAATCCTAACTATAATGATATAGTGAAAGAACTAATCTTTTATTTTTCTGATAAAATATCAAGGTTAAGGGAGTTACAAGTAAAAGATGTTGTTATTGATGTTGGATTTGGATTTGGAAAAACTTTAGAAAATAATTACGAGTTATTAAAAAAATTAGCATTGTTTTCTAACTTGGAGGCTCCTATTTTAACGGGAGTTTCGAGGAAATCTATGCTATATAAGCCACTCGAGATAACTGCAATTGAAGCCTTAAACGCCACCACAGTTGCCAATACTATCGCTTTGTTGAACGGAACTAATATTTTAAGAGTTCATGATGTAAAGCCAGCGGTTGAAGCAATTAAAGTTGTGAGTTATCTTTAATTTATATCAATTATTGTGTACTTTTGTTGCACTTGAATTTTATTTAGACTGATAACTCTTGAGTAACCTCTCATTACTAATATATTTACTGAACAAAAGCTATAGCATTACTTCGAATAAAATAAGTACATTTACCAGACAGTTAAAAGCTATTTTGGTTTGAATTTTATTGATTTTTCTATTTTAGATGTATTGGATATTATACTGGTAGCAGGTCTTATGTATTATGCTTATAAATTACTAAAGGGTACTGTAGCGATAAATATAGTCATTGGCATTGCATTGATTTTTGTAATTTGGAAAATTACGCAAACATTGCATATGGAAATGTTAAGTGGAATACTAGGATATCTCTTATCAGGAGGAGTTATTGCTTTATTGATTGTTTTTCAACAAGAAATTAGAAAGTTTTTGTTGATGATTGGCACTACAAATTTTTCTACTAAGCGAAGTCTTCTTAATCAATTAAAGTTTTTAAAATCAGAAATTAGTGTTGAAATAGAAGCTGATACCATATTAAAGGCCTCTGTTAATTTATCGAAGACCAAAACAGGTGCTTTAATTGTTATAGAGCGAACGAATAATTTAGACTTTCTGGTCAATACAGGCGATAAAATGAATGCACAAGTAAACATTGCCATCCTTGAAAGTATTTTCTATAAGAATAGTCCTTTACATGACGGTGCCATTATAATTAGAGATAATTATATTATTGCTACAAGGGTCATTTTACCCATAGCTGAAAATTCACAGATACCACTTAGATTTGGATTGCGTCACCGGGCTGCTATCGGAGTATCGGAAAGAACAGATGCTTTGTGTATTGTCGTTTCTGAGGAAACTGGCGAAATATCCTATATAAAAGACGGAGAATTTGTATTGTATGATACAGTCGAGGAACTAATTAAAAAATTAGATAAAGATGTAGTTACATAAAAAAGGTTCTGTTAAGAACCTTTTTTATGATAATTTATTTTATTTGGAAGCGGACATTTTAGCTTGAATAGCACTCATTACGCTGTTGAATTTTTCCTTACTTTCGGCGTCTAAATTTTTTATTAATTCAGCACCTTTACTCGCCAATTCAGCGCCTTTTTTTGCAATAGAGGCACTTTTTAGAGCATCTCCTTTAGCAGCAATACACTCTTTAGCATAAGTAGCATAATTTTTTAAATGATCTTCTACTTCTTTGTTGTCAAAACTAGGTATTGATACACCATCTAAAACAGATTCGATAGATTTTGCAACCTCACCGGCTACTTCTTCCGTTTTTTCAGCAACTTTCGTAGCTGCGTCTCCAACAGATTCAGATACCTTATCAACAGCTCCTTCTGTTTTTTCTACTGCGGCTTCTACAGCGTTTTTAGTTTCTTCTTTAGCTTGTTTACATGAGGTCGCAAGTACTGAACTTACGATCAAAGCTGATAGAATTACTTTCTTCATGATCTTGTGATTTTTAGTTTTAAGATTGAAAAACAAATGTAATCATTTGATTGAATGAAACAAACAATGAGAGTATTTAATTAAGTTAAAAAATAGTTTAATTAATATATTTTATAAAGGCTAACTTGACACTTCATTAAATTGAACTTCATATAATTTTTTGTAGTATCCATTTGATATTTTAAGAAGCTCTAAATGATTGCCTTGTTCCACTATTTTTCCTTGATCCATTACAATAATCTTATCAGCTTTTTTTACTGTAGCAAGTCTATGTGCTATTACAATAGAAGTTCTGTTTTTAGTTATTTGATCTGTAGCAAATTGAATCATTTGCTCAGAATAAGAGTCCACGGAAGAAGTTGCTTCATCTAGTATTAAAATGCTAGGTTTACTAACATAGGCTCTTAAAAAAGCAATTAGCTGACGTTGACCAGATGACAGCATGCTTCCTCTTTCTTTAACATTATAATTATAATTATTAGGCAAACTCATTATGAACTCATGAATTCCAATTTTTTTGGCGGCTATTTTAACTTCTTTTAGGGAGATAGAATTATCATTTAGAGTAATATTATTAAATATTGTATCTGAAAATAAAAACACATCTTGTAAAACAATAGCGACCTTACTTCTTAAAGAAGAAATATCATATTCACTAACGGGAATAGAGTCTACATAAATTTGGCCACTATCAATTTCGTAAAATCTACTGATTAAGTTTATAATAGTTGATTTGCCAGCACCAGTTGATCCAACTATTGCAATAGTTTGCCCTTCAGTTACATCAAAACTAATACCTTTTAAAACTTCAGTTTCTTTAACATAACTAAAATGAACATTCGAAAAAGAAATATGACCTTTTAGATTATTCGCTGGAGTTGTACCACTTTTATCAATAGTACTTTCGGTATCAATAATTTGGAAAACACGTTCTCCTGAAACAATTCCCATTTGAAGTTGATTAAATTTATCTGCAATTTGGCGTAGTGGTCTAAAAAGCATTTGGGCCATTTTAATGAAGCCTATAATGGAACCAAGAGAAACATTAGAGTCTTTTATAACTTGAAAGCCTCCATACCAAACTATTAAACCGATTGCAATAGAGGATAAAATTTCTGCAATTGGAAAGAATATGGAATAATACCAAACAGTTTTTATATGTGCTTTTTTATGCTTATCGTTTATTTCTATGAAGTTCTTGTATTCAATTTTTTCACGATTGAATAATTGCACTATTTTCATACCAGTAACACGTTCCTGAATAAAGCTATTAAGGTTCGCTACTTGATTTCTTACGTCTTGAAAAGTAGCTTTTATGGCTATTTGAAATAATTTTGTTGCATAGATTAGAATAGGTAAAACGGCAAGTGCGATAAAAGTAAGTTTCCAGTTTATAATAAGCATAAGGATGGTCACTATAATCATTTTTAAAATATCACTTACTATCATAAACACACCTTGAGTAAAAAAGGTAGCAATAGTTTCAATATCTGATACAACTCTAGTGACTAATTTCCCAACAGAGTTTTTGTCAAAGTATCCCATTTTGAAAGCCAGTATTTTTTGGAAAACTTTGATTCTTATATCCCTAATAATATGCTGGCCAACCCAGTTGGCATAGTAAATAAAAGAGAATTGTAAGGTTACCTGAATTAAAAGTATTATAAGTAAGAGAACCGAATTGTTTATTAGTTCGGTAAGGTTTTTTGTTTTGCTGAAATCATTAATTGCATGAATTAAAATATAAGGGTCAGCAGCAGCAGCTACAGCCAAAAGTACAGTTGATGATACTGCAATAGTAAATTTTAATTTATAATTTTTTGCAAAGTTCATTAACCTTGAAAAAATTCTAATATCAAATGCTTTTCCTGAATTTTTACTCACCTAGTTTATAGTTATATGAAACATTTGTTAAAAATAGGCCTTTTGCTGGAACTGATGCACCTGCATTCTCTCTATTTTTACTTTCAATAATTTTTTTCATATCCTCAGATTGCTTTTTTTGTAAACCAATATCAAGTAAAGTTCCTACAATGGCCCTTACCATATTTCGTAAAAATCTATCAGCCGATATATAAAATGTAAGACTATTCCCTGTTAAAACCCAATTAGCGCTCGTTATTTTACAGTTAAATGTTTTTACATCAGTTTTAACTTTTGAAAAACACTGAAAATTTTCATATTGATATAAAATTTTTGCAGCATCGTTCATTGCATTTATATTTATGTCAGTGTATAGAAGCTGCCAAGTTGTATCTAATAAAAACGGATTTCTGCCCAACCATATTCTATACTCATAACTTCTACTGATTGCATCAAACCTAGCGTGAGAGTCATCTTTAACCAAGGTAGTGTTATGAATGACAATGTCATTTGGTAATAGTGCGTTTAACTTGAAAGAAAAGTTAGCTTTCAGTATTTTATTCGTATCAAAATGTGCATACATTTGTGATGCATGCACACCAGCATCTGTTCGACCAGCTCCTATTACATTTACAGGTTCTTGGAGAATTGTAGAAATAGCCTTATTTAGCTTTTCTTGTATTGAAATAGAATGCGGTTGTACCTGCCATCCATGATAATTTTTTCCATTGTATGATAGTTCAATAAAGTAACGCAATAGCTGTATAGTTTAATATGCAAAATTATGGAATTTAAAATGAAAAAATAAATACAATTTTTTCTATTATAATTTTATGGAGCATACTTATTTTATGAAAAATAGCAGAACGTATTTACACTATTTTGGGTAGTTTTGTAGCATATAAATACAGGGATATCATTTTAAAAAGAAGTGTTGAATGAAGAAAATATTATTAATGTCAGATACACACAGTTTCATGGATGAACAGATTTTAAAATATGTAAAAAAAGCTGATGAGGTGTGGCATGCAGGGGATATTGGGAGTATTGAGGTAACTGAAAAAATACGAAAAAATAAACCTTTAAGAGCTGTTTACGGAAATATTGATGATAAAGATGTTAGAATAGAATTTCACGAAGATATAATTTTTGTTTTAGAAGGGGTAAAGGTCTTTATGACTCACATTGGGGGATATCCTAATAAATATAAGGCAAGGGTAAAAGAAATAATAGCATCTTCTAGGCCAAACCTGTTTATTTGTGGGCATTCTCATATTTTAAAAGTCCAGTTTGACCAAGAATATAATTTATTACACTTAAACCCAGGAGCAATTGGAAAACATGGCTTTCATAAAACACGAACAATGCTTCGATTTGAATTAGATGGTGGTCAAATTAAAAATTTAGAAATTATTGAGTTGGGTAAACGAAACTAGTTTGTAGGTTATTTTGAACGGGTACTGAAAAAGTTATCTTAGATCCTTCATCCAGCCTTGATTCAACAAGAAAGTTTCCATTCATCATTTGTATTCTTGCTTCGACTTGATTTAGACCTAATCCTCCTTTATTTCTACTACTATTACGTTCTTTACAGTCAAATCCAATTCCATCATCTTCAATACGAACCGACAGAAAGTTGTTTTGATCAGTGAGTATAATATAAGCATTAGAAGCTCTACTATGTTTTAGAATATTATTTATAAGTTCATGTATTACGTTGTATAGTTTTATTTCAAATTCTTGATTATAACGGTTTATATTAGTTATTTCAGCATGAAATTCAAGCTCTATATTTGAATATTTTTTGGCAATATCTTTAATAGCATATCCTAATCCAAACTTTAGAAGAACAGGAGAAACTAAGTTATGTGAAAGATCTCGTACTTTTTGTGATGCTTCTAGAATGATCTCTTGTGCTTTGTGTAATTCAATGGGGATTTCACCATTAAACTGTCTTTTTGATGCATGTAAATGCATGTTGGCAGAAGACAATAATGCACTTACACTATCATGCAATGTTTCTGCTATTTGCTTTCTTTCTGTTTCTTTTCCGTCAATTGCTGCATTTAATATTTTTACTTGTGCTTCTGATTTTAAGTGATCAATTTTTTGTTTTTCAACTAATTTACTTTGTTCAAGTTTTAATTTTAGATTACGTTGACGCAAACGAATATTGTAGATAACAACAGCAGATATGACTAGTGTTAAAAGGGTAATGGCAGCAAAAAGATAAGTCGTAACTGTTTTTCTTTGTTTTAAAAGAGTTGTCTGGTTTTTGACCAACGAAATTTTTTGTTTTTCCAAATTCTCTTTATGCTTACTTTCTATGCTTAACAAGATCTCTTTTATTTCTGTGTCTTTGAGGCTATCACGAAGATTAATAGATTTATCTAAATAGTCATAAGCCTTGTAGTTTTTTTGATTGTACATAGCCCATGATAGATTTTCAAAAAATACCTCTTTAAATCTCAAAGATTTTAGATCGTTATTATTTTCAATTAAATTAATTGCTTTTAGGTAGAACTTCCTTGCCTTCTCATATTGTTCTTGTTCGATATATATACTAGCAAGACTAGCTATTGAGGCAGCTTGAGAGGCTTTATCTCCTAATTTTTCTTTAATATTAATTGCTTTTAGAGCATATTCTTCAGCTTTCTTATAATCTCTCCCTTTTGGGTAATAATAAAATAAATTAGAGAGATTGTTATAGGCTTTAGATTTTAAATAAAGTACTTTGTTGTTTTCTAAAGAGCTTTTAATTAGTTTTTTATAAAAGTATTTAGCACTGTCAATATGGTCTAATGAATGATGAGCTGCTCCTTTTTTTAATAAAATGTTTAGGTAATTAGTGTTAATATGGTGTGTTAGATTCCCGTTCTCTGTAAATTGATCACGTGTCAATTTAATTTTTTTATTTATATCAGGGCCTTATTATAATAAGATAAGGCTTTTTCATAGCTGCGAATTTCCCTAAAAATGTCGCCTATAATATTATTGAGTTTATATGATAATTCTAAATTCTTTTCTTGCTTGCTATGGTCTAGTGCTAAAAGCGTATGTTTGAGTGCGTTTGAATATTTTTTAGAATTAAGTAGTTTTTTTATAGAATCTATACCAATAGGGGTAGAATCTTTGATTTTGATGTTATTAGAAAGAACCGCATTTGAAGCGGTTCTAGTTTTTGTAAGACCAATCTTGTTATAAGTAATAAACAACGTAAACAAGATCAATATAAAAGTTATAAATATTTTTTTTTCCATTTATTTATATGAAAACTTCCTCAATTATTTGCCTAGGCTTTTTATTAATATGAATGCGTTTACTTTTTTTGTTGTATTTATGATTAACAAAATCTATTTTTAGAATTTTTTTATCGGATACATTAATATTTCTTGAGAAATACTTATTTTTTGACTTGCCTGATTTTAAATGAACTTCATGAGTTTTATTTTTCTCGTTGTATATAAAATCAGCGATAACATTATCCTTTACTTCAAAGTTTAACGTAAAACTACCATCCGTATTTTTCGTCAAACTATAATCATTTAAGAATTTTGGTTTATCAGATTTATTTTTGTTGTAAAAATCATCTTCGATTGTAATATAAGAATTTTTTTTATTCGTAGCCTCAAGTATGTTTATTTTTAGTAGTTCATCGTCTATTAAAAATTGAGTTTTACCCTTTTTATTGTTGTTTAGGTGATGTGTTTGTGATATTACAATTTCGTTAGTGTTGTCAGGATTTTTATAAGTATCAATTTTGGTGTTTTTTGGAGTATCGAAATTAATAAAATAGGATCCGTCCGGATTTCTATCGATAGTATAAGATTGTACTTTAGAAGATTTATCTTTATTAATATTCGGTGATGTATTTGATATGATTTCTGATTCGTTAGAAGAACAAGAAATTAAAATTAGAGTACTAAAAGAAAGGAAAAATAAAACAAGTTTTTTCATGATTTTGGCATTTTAAATAATTTAAGAATAGATGAGAAATATTTTTAAAAGGTGATGTACTTAGTGTAGACAGATGGAGATACGGGGGACGTTTCTCATAATTAGGGGATAAAGAAAACAAAATGAAGGGGTTCTCTAAACTATGTTATTTTAATAACGCGTACATCACCATTTAATATTTTACTTGTAGCTCTTAGCGATGTAATTAATTAGGGGAGTTATAGTGTCTATATTATCTTTGGGGGTAAAGATAATATGAATGAAAGGACTATACTATTTTATTCCTAACCGCATACATCGCTAAACCTACTACGTTTTTTACTTTTAATTTTTTATATAGATTTCTTCGATACGATTCGACAGTTTTAACACTAATACTTAATGTATCAGCTATTTCGGATGAACTTTTTTCTTGTGCAATTAGCTTTAAAACTTCTATTTCTCGTTCAGTTAAATCTTTGTGAGAATCATCCTTATCCATGTTTCTTTTAGAGCTTGCTACATAAAGATTAAATAGTTTACTTTTTATGTCTTCGTTGAAATATTGTAATCCTTTGTTTACAGCTCTAATTGCATCCACAATATACTCACTTGCACAGCTTTTTTCTAAAAAACCATTAGCACCTAAGGCTATCATTTCTTGTACTAATTTAGGATCGCTTAAACTCGAAAGTATTATGGTGCGAATCCTCACATCTCGTTGCTTAAATACTTTTAAAACATCAATACCATCCATTTCTGGCATATTTATGTCAAGTATTAAAACATCCGCAGTATTCGTGGCAGACCAATTAATAACTTCTTTACCTGTGAGAGAGAAGCCTTCTACTTCAATATCATCCTCTATATTTATAAGAGCCATCACTCCTTCTATAAGAATTTTGTGATCGTCGGCTATATGAACTTTAATCTTTGTACTCATTTGTTTGCTTTTACAAATTTATTTGATAATCAGCTCATTTGCAATACTCATAATCCCTAGATAAGGTTAAGGGTTTGTACTAAACCCTTTAGGGATAACCCTTATTTGTCTCTTAAATTAACATTATAAGGTTTTAATGTATAGCTTTTTAAGCTGCGTTTTTTTTTTAAATAAAGGGTCTTCTTGGGTAAATTTAATATAAAAAGATCAATTATTTCCTTAAAGCGGATTATATTTAAACATTAACTTTAATAAAACTAAAAACCGAAAGTGGAAACTTTCGGTTTTTTGCACTAAATATACTAAGATGTTAGGTTTATCGCAATCTATCAACAGATTTTACAAGATCTTCATCCTTTTTAATGGCTTTTTTTGCTAAGTATAAAAGCAAAATAACAAAAAGAGGAATGAACATCCCAATATCTTTCTTAGAACCGTTAAGTTCTCCAGATAATATTTGTGATAAATAAATCAATAATCCTAATAAAAAAATGTTTATCATTATAGAGATTTGACATAACAAAATTTGGTGTTTTCTGTTTTTAAACAGAAAAATAGTAATACACATAATTAATGCGGATACTAAAAATAGTATGGGGACTAAACTTTCAGTAAAACTTTGATTCTCTAGTAGAGTTCGCGCATGGTTAACTTTACCTGCTTCAAATCTCTTTAAAAAAATAGGAGATAAAGCTGAAAGAATAGTGGCAATTAATAAATATATAGTTTGTAATCTTTGAATCATAAAATTTATTTCGCTACAAAAATAATATTTCTTTTTTTAAAAAGAAATATAACAAGTTAAAATATTTGTATATATTTGTGTCGATAAGTTACCGCATTTTTAACTGTTATACACTTCAAATAACAATACAATCAAGAAAGACAAACAAGTAATTTTAAATTCTTTAGAAGTGGGAATTTTTAACCTAATATTTTAACGAATGTTCGAAATTTCGGAATTAAAAGCTAAGAAATTAACTGACTTACAGTCGATTGCTAAAACTATTGGATTGACTAGAATCAGTCAGTTGAAAAAATTAGATTTAGTTTATAAAATTTTAGATGCTCAAGCAGAGGCCGTAAACAATAAGAAAGAAGAAAAAAAGCCAGCTGAAAAGAAAGTATCAAAAGTAGTCGATGCAAATGACAATAAGCCAAGGAGAAGGAGAATCTCAAAAAAAGAGAATGAAACCACTTTAGAACCTGTAGAAGAGACTGTTAGTGATAAGAAAGTGCTTCCTAAAGAGACCAAACTTATTAAAACTAAAAAGAAAGAAATTCAGCCTGTAAAAACACCTAAAAACAGTTCAGAAGAAGTTGTCAAGAAGAGTGTTGTTGTTGCAGATGATAAGAAAAATCAAAATAATAATTCCAGTAGTAATAATAATAATAGACGGGGAAGTAAGAATCATCAGGGGGTAAATAACCAAAATAACACTCAAAATCACAACAAAAACAAACATCATCAACATCAAAATAAGAGTAAAAACCAGTACAAAAGTGGTAACAAATATAGAGATCCTGATTTTGAGTTTGATGGTATTATTGAAAGTGAAGGAGTATTAGAAATGATGCCAGATGGGTACGGTTTTCTGCGATCGTCTGACTATAATTATTTATCATCACCGGATGATATTTATGTATCACAATCACAGATTAAATTATTTGGTTTAAAGACAGGTGATACCGTTCGAGGAAATGTGCGTCCACCAAAAGAAGGAGAAAAATATTTTCCTCTAATTCGAGTTTCAAAAATAAATGGTTTAAGTCCGAATATTGTCAGAGATAGAGTATCTTTTGAGCATTTAACTCCTCTTTTTGCGAATGAGAAATTCAATTTAGCGCAAAAAGGTAGCTCGTTGTCGACAAGAATTATTGATTTGTTTTCACCAATAGGTAAAGGACAGCGTGGTATGATTGTAGCGCAACCGAAAACAGGTAAAACCATGTTATTAAAGGATGTTGCGAATGCTATTGCTGCTAATCATCCAGAAGTATATCAAATTGTTTTATTGATCGATGAAAGACCGGAGGAAGTTACCGATATGCAGAGAAGCGTTCGAGGTGAGGTGGTAGCATCTACATTTGATGAACCAGCAGACAAACACGTACGAGTAGCTAATATTGTATTGGAAAAAGCGAAGCGTTTGGTAGAGTGTGGGCATGATGTAGTGATCTTATTAGATTCTATCACGCGTTTGGCAAGAGCGTATAATACGGTAGCACCAGCATCCGGAAAAATCTTATCCGGTGGTATTGATGCGAATGCCTTACACAAGCCAAAAAGATTCTTTGGGGCAGCAAGAAATATAGAAAATGGAGGTTCTCTAACTATTATTGCAACAGCACTTACGGAAACAGGATCGAAGATGGATGAGGTGATCTTTGAGGAGTTCAAAGGAACTGGTAATATGGAATTACAGTTAGAACGTAATATTGCAAATAGAAGAATTTACCCAGCAATAGACTTGATTAAATCAAGTACGCGTCGTGATGATTTACTGTTAGACGAGAAGACAGTGCAGCGTATGTGGGTGTTGCGTAAATACTTAGCAGATATGAATCCTATTGAAGCTATGGAGTTTATTCAGCAAAGAATCAAAACTTCGATTAATAACGAAGAGTTTTTGATTTCTATGAACGGATAATAAATAGTATATAAAATATATAAGAAAATCCTGCTTTAAGAAAGGCGGGATTTTTTATTTGGAAAAAATGATGCTATGTAAAGGAACATCGAACTTATTTATATCGGTAATGGTAGGAATTGGAGGAAAGAAATTTAAACCAATGGTATACACGTCTTTTTTACAAGAAGCTAAAAAACGGTCATAGAAGCCTTTTCCATATCCTACTCTGTAATTCATTTCATCAGATATAAGAAGTGGTACAAAAACAAGATCTATATTTTTTACATCAAACTTTTCTGCTGCTACAGGCTCTGGAATGCCATAGGTGTTCTCTACCAGTTTGGTGTCTTTGGTTAAAATAAAATGTTCTAAGGTGTTATTTTCAAAATTGCTTTTACTTATGATTACTCTTTTTCCTAGGTTTTGTATGTATGAAATAATAGGGAACGTATTTATTTCTTTCTGTCTTGCAATCGGAAGAAAAATATGAATGTTTTGAAATCTGGAAAAATCTATTTGAAATACCTGCGCATAAATAGAATCTAAGTAGGTGTCAATTATATTGGTTGTAAGTGCTTTTCTCTTCTGTTTGAATAATCGACGAGCTTCTTTTTTGTTCATAGTTAAAGTGAATTCAATTCTTGTTTTAGTTTTTTGGTTAACTTTTGTATTACAATATCGTAAGAATGATCGATCAATTCACAAAGTAATGCGTCCGTAACATCTGCATTAACCGTAATGGTATTCCAGTGTTTTTTATTCATATGATATCCAGGAGAAATACTGTCGTAGTTAGCTCTTAATTCTTCCGACCATTCTGGATCGCATTTGAGATTTATTTTTTGTTCTCCATTTTCCCATTTTTGTAATCCTACCAATGCAAACATTTTTCCCATTACTTTAAATGCGAGGGTGACTTCGTCAAAGGGAAAATGTTCGGTTGCTCCTTTTTTGGAAATACAATATTGGTGGAGTTGTTCAATGTTCATCGTTTTTTTAAGGATTTAATCAGTAGTAAAGTAAAGGGTATTAAGGAAGATAAAAGTAAAAAATATTTTATGATTTATACAACAAAAAAAAGCCAACTCTTGGCTAATATTATACATATCCAATTTTAATTCCACTATTTTTAGCCTGGTGAAATGGTCTATTGCATAACTATACTATAAAGGTAATAGCAAGGATGGATAATTTAATTTTTGCTTTAGGAAGTATTTTATTGGTCTAGAAGTGATTGGTGTCCGTTCGGTAATTTCAGAGCAGAATAGTCTAAACGCCACCCTATAGTTTCCACTAAATTATGCATAAGTAATATGGCGTCCATTGCCTCTTGGTTGGCAGTTTGCATTAAATTGCTTTCGGGGACTTTTTGAATAATATGTTCTTTCGCTTCTTCATTTACAGCGGTTAAGTCTTCCGAACTAAATTTATTTAATAGGCCATTTTGAATGTCATAAAATTTAATATTTGGTTCAATAGAAAATATTTCTGGTTTTGGAAATTCAGAGAGTAGAATGGTTTTTGTACTGTTGTCTGCTTTCATTTTAATTTTTCGGAAATCAAATCCAATATGTACTTTGGCATTGATAATAATGATTGCTTTCTTCTTACTGGTAAAAAGTCCAAGAAATTTTTCTTTCGAGTTTTGATGATGATAGATTTCTGCAAATTCTCCTTCTACTGTAATTAATTTGGAAACCTTTTTTATTTTATCTAGTAAGACAATAGATTGTTTTTCCGTTAGGTTTTTGTTGGTTCTGTAGGTGAACTTCTTAAAAACAAAATACGATATAATAGCACCTCCGGCTAGACCTAAAAAAAGTAATTCCATAGATACGAATTTACTAAAACTAACGGAATATTCTAGTATCTACTTAAAAAGCAAATAAGGCCAACTTGTAAAAATAAGTTGGCCTTAAGTAATCTTTGAAGAAATATAATCTAAGGGATTAATTTTTTTAGATCGTAAAAGTAAAAATCTTTATCATCGTTCATGGCAACAAATAGCCCGTTTGGGAATTTATCGCCCAAGGGAGTGGTAGTTATTTCACAACCATCAGTTCTAGTTGTTGTTAAGTCTATTTTTTTAATAAAGGTATTTGTTTTCCTATCAAATATATTAAATGAGTTCTGTTGCTGATTCGAGATAATAATGTATCCATTTTTATTATTCATTTTAGCGATAGCAATCCCTTCTATATCCTCTTTGAATAATTCACCACCAAAAACAGCGATTTCTTTATTTCCTTTTTCAGGATCTGCATGATATTTTCGAACACCATGTTTTTCATCAGAGTAGTATACGTATCCTAATTCTTCATCAACAGCTATAGATTCTATTTCCTTTTTACCACTAAATTTACCAAATTTCCTAACAAGTTTATGTTTTACACTTCCATTTTCAGCGTAGATTTCATATTGGTATAGGTACTTTTCTTTAGGACCATTTTTTCTACTAATGATCGCGTATAATTTTTTATTACCAAAAGATTTGTAAAGAGCAATTCCCATAGGAAGATTATATCCAGGTTTTCTCTCATCTCTGAAAACTTTAAATCCACCATTATCAATTGATTTCATATCAGGTACAGTAAAAATTCTTATTTGATTTAGTTCTCTTTCTGTAAAAGCAATAATATCTTTTGAAATGCTATCATTTAATTTAAAATTATAAGCAACATCAATATTGTTTGGGCGTTTAATGTTTCTTATACATTTATTAGTGATTATTTTCCCTTCTAAATCAAAGGCATATATAGCGCCATTTGCATTCTTGTCTGTGCCAAAAATAATACTATTTTCCGCATTGGTTTTATTGATCCAAATAGCTGGGTCGTCAGTGTCGTTTAGTGTTTTCTCGGTTCTTATATCAGGAAGTACTTTCTTTGTATGGTTTGTTTTTTTACAATTATATGTAGTTAATATGATAAAAGTGACTAGAATTTGTACTTTAAATATTTTCATGAGTATCTTTAAATAGAATGTTATGTTTAATTAACGATTATTTGTTTTTTTTATGATGTTTACTTCTTAATAATGTTGAAGTAGTTCTCAATTTAATAAATAGAATTATTTTAAAGATGAGGTATTTAAATAGCAAAAAAGGCAATAGAAAATTTTTCTTTTGCCTTTAAATGTCGGGGTGGCAGGATTCGAACCTGCGACCTCCTGCTCCCAAAGCAGGCGCGATGACCGGGCTACGCTACACCCCGATTAATTGCGGATGGCAAATATATAAAAAAAAGAAAACTAACTAAAAAAATATAATATTTTTATTAGCTATTGACCAATAGTCAAAACATATCTTTGGAGGGTGTAAGAAAAATAAAAAGAACTAAATTTGTAATTATAAATATATAAGAAAGAAATGGCAGAAAAAATTAAATGTTTAATAATAGGTTCTGGACCAGCAGGATATACAGCGGCTATTTACGCCGCGAGGGCAGATATGAAACCAGTTATGTATACTGGATTACAAATGGGAGGTCAGTTAACAACGACAACAGAAGTAGATAATTTTCCAGGCTATCCAAATGGTACAGACGGAACAGCTATGATGGAAGATTTAAAAGGGCAAGCAGAACGATTTGGTACCGATGTACGTTTCGGAATGGTGACAAAAGTTGATTTTTCAAAAGAGGAAGGGGGTATACATAAAGTTGTTGTTGATGAGTCTGTAGAAATAGAGGCTAACACTGTTATTATTTCAACAGGAGCTACTGCAAAATATCTAGGTTTACCATGCGAGCAAAGACTTATGGGAGGCGGTGTGTCGGCATGTGCTACTTGTGATGGTTTCTTTTATAAAGGACAAGATGTCGTTGTGGTAGGAGCAGGTGATACAGCTGCAGAGGAAGCTACTTATTTATCTAACATATGTACTAAGGTTACAATGTTGGTTCGTAAGGATTATATGAGAGCTTCTAAAGCAATGCAGCATAGAGTTAATAAAACTGAAAATATAGAAGTATTGTTTAATACAGAAATTGAAGAAGTTTTAGGAGATAAGGTTGTTGAAGGTGTAAGAGCAATTAATAATAAGACTGGAGAAAAAACGGAAATTTCTGTAACAGGCGTTTTTATAGCAATTGGCCATACGCCCAATACACAATTATTTAAGAATGTTTTAGAAATGGATGAAACAGGTTATTTGATAACCAAAGGAAAGTCAACAAAAACAAATTTACCAGGAATATTTGCCGCTGGAGATGTTCAGGATAAAGAGTATCGTCAAGCTGTGACAGCAGCAGGAACTGGCTGTATGGCAGCTTTAGATGCGGAACGATATTTAGGAGGCCTGGAATAAATAAGTTGTTTTTTAAAAAAAAATAGAAACAAATATTATACAATACTTGTTTCTATTTTTTTATTAAAAATAAATAAATTCTTCTTCCATCTTTTCCTCTGATATAGAGGTAACATCTTTTATAAATTCATCAATTTGATGCTTACTAACATTTGGCATACATATGATGTGTGTAATTTCTCCCTCTGTAGCTAATTGCCATTTGTTTTTAATAGATTCTGGCATTTTAGGGAGAACAACTGTAATAGCACCAGGGTTACTCCATGCAGTTATACCAATTTTACAAAGTTCTTGTTTACAATATTCTGCAACTTCTAAGCTATCCTGGTATCTGGCTCTAAGGCCTTCTATACCCATTTGTTGAATAGCATACCACAAAAATAAAGGACTGTGTCCGTTCCTAGAACCTGTAATGGTTGTATCTAAAGAACCAATATAGGATATTCCTTTGGAAACTCGATCACGAAGAGAACGTCTTGTAATTATTACTCCCGCTGGAATTGGCGATCCAATAAATTTATGCCCACTTATAGCAATACTATCTGCTCCGTCTATAAAATCAAATGGAATATAGGGCTCCAAAAAAGGGCCAAATGATCCTGCTAAAGCACCATCACAATGAATGTAATGATCTTGAATGGCTAATTTTTTTAAAATATCTTTTACTTTAGAAACATCGTCTTTAGCTTCTTTCATAGTGGTACCATAAGTGGTTAAGATAATAGCGGGTTTATGGCGATTAAAACGAAGTGTTTCTTCTAAGTCGTTATAGTCTATTTCTCCATTTTCTTGTGAACGAATGACAATACTAGGTATGTTTAATAAATGAATGTTTTTCTTAACACTATAGTGTGTTGATTCTGAGTAGTACACCATCGCTTTTGGATACATTTCTCTTGCAATATACAAACCATATAGATTGCTTTCCGAACCTCCATTTGTAACATAGCCCCAGTAATCTTTTGGGTTTGCTCGAAATAGTTTTGCAAAGAAATTGACTACTTCTCTTTCAATTTCATGAGTCTGTACTTTGTAGGTACTGTCTTCAAAAGGATCTCCAAGATTATTAATAGGATACTTCAAAAAATCATATAGTGCTGAATAATCAAAATCTTTAGATACAGGATAACCCAAAAACGTATCTCTTGCATTTTGTATGTTATTTAGTAAGTCGTTTAAATGATTGGAGAGTTCTTTTTTAGTATTCATGCTCAATTTAATTTAATTAAATATCACTGTAAAAATACAGATTTTGAAATAGTTAACTGAAAATTGATATAATTTTAGAAAATATTTACTATTTTGTTGATTTAAAAGGTTTTTTAACTTTTTAGGATATTTAGATATAGTATATTTAGAAAATAGTTCTTTATGGATCAGTTAGATATAGAAATTTTGAGAGCTTTACAGGAGAACGGAAAGCAAAATACGAAAGAAGTCGCTTCGAAAATAGGTTTAACAGTAACACCAACTTATGAGAGAATCAAACGATTGGAACAAAAAGGCGTCATAAAAAAATACGTCGCTATTTTGGATAGAAAACTAGTAGGTAAGGAAATAATAGCTTATTGTCAAATCACTTTACATAAACATCAAAAAGAAATGATTGAAGTTTTCAAAAAGCATATGTATTTTTTAGATGAAGTTATGGAATGCCACCATGTTTCAGGTAATTTTGATTTTTTATTGAAAGTAGCAGTAGATAATATGGGTAGTTTTCAAGTATTTATTAATGAAAAACTGGCTACTGTTGATGGAATTTCTACAATTCATAGTTCGTTTGTGATGGATTCGAATAAAAATACTACGGTATACACTTTGTGATATGAGTACTATTTTATCAAAATAGATTGTTTTTTTTCAAGATTATGAATAAGAAAATAGAAGATGGTATTATGGTGAGTAAAATTGGGATATAATTTTCAAAAAGTGCATGTGGGTAAAATAGTATAGCCACAAGCATTCCTGAAAAAGCACCTCCGAGATGTGCTTCATGACCAATATTGTCATTATTTGCTTTGATACCGTAAATAGAGTAGCCTATATAGAGTAAACCAAATAGCCAACTTGGAATGCCTATAGGTAAAAATAGTAAACCTATTCGTATTTCTGGGAATAGGGCAATGGCGGCGAAAATAATACCACTTACCGCGCCTGAGGCACCGACTGCGCTATAGTGTTGGTTATTTTTATGCATAATAATAGCAAAGACATTTCCAGCAAGTAAGCTTGCGAAATATAATAAAAGAAACGATATTCCTCCTAATTGTCTTTCTAAAATAGTTCCAAAAGAGAAAAAACTGAACATGTTGAATAAGAGATGCGTCCAATCCACATGAAAGAAGCCTGAGGTTAGGAGTCGTTTGTAATCTTTTCCAACTAAAATTTTACCAATATTGAATTTGTATTGATTGAAAAATTGCCAATCGTTAAATCCTTTATAAGAAGCAGAAAAATTAGCAATAATTATAAGTAAACTTATAGGGCCTATATCATTCATAAATGAAATATTCTTTTTTATTTGTGCAATAGTAAAAAAAGATCGTTAGTATATCTAACGATCTTTTAAAATAATTTAAAACTAGCAAATATCATTCACTTAAGAAGATTTTACCAAAGTGCTCTCTTTGGAAGTGCTTCTTGCGCAAGCTTAGCTTTATCAGTAAAATTATTCCCTTTTGGAAGTTCTTTTTTTAATACATCTCCAGCAAGGTCTTTTATTATATTATCATCATTGTTAGATCCTGCCCCTCCTTGATTTGATTGAATATTAGCTCTTTTGAAAACACGAAATGGTCCATGGCTAGATCCTCCAGGTTCTCCTACTGGGTAATTATTACCTACAGGGGTACCATCTTCTTTTTGTGTAGCTACATCAATAAATTGTTTTGTACTATTATAAATAGCAATGCAAGCATTTCCGTGGTATCCAGTAATTTTATCAAACCATTTGGTTTTGACGTCTACTTCTGCTAAAGCTTTCATTTTCTCATTGAAGCTATTTGCATATGCTAGACGTAATTCATTAGTGCCTTGCATAGTTCCCATACACTGATTTTCTGGAAGGTTTCCAGCTGTTTTTCCAGCCCTTGTATAGCTAATAAAGTTTTTGTTGAAACTTTCTATATAATTATTTAAATGTGGACTTGGTCCAACTTTTATGTCAATAACAATACCTTTTCTTGTGCCTCCTATGTATGATTTTGTTACATCTACCGTATTGTATATTTGATCCATATGATTGGATGCTGGACGAACAATATTTGGCACTTCTGAAAGCCATTTGGTTAATGTTTTTCTAGTATCACTCAGGGCTTTTTTAGGGTCATTAACGTCTGTAACAGCATCGTCTTCTTTTAAAATAGTTGCAAGATCGAAAATAGTTGCGTCTTCAGCTGTTATACCTAAACTTTCATAAGTTCTTTTAGGATCTCCAAAAAAAGGTGTAGTGTATAGGTTCACTTCGTGCCCAAATGCTCTCCAAGATGCAATATTGAATTTTTCAAGTGGTCCTAGCGGATTACTACCCAACCAAACGTAGTTTATTGTAATATTACTCATAATTTTATTATTTAATTTATTCAAAAGTTTTTTATCTATTGGTAAGTTTTCCAACAAGACTTACCAAAAAATTTACCCCATTATTTATTTTAGAAATAGTTTTAACTTTTTCGTTATTTGATATGGTGGCGTCTTTAATCTCTTCTAAAACAAGTGCTGCATTTTGCTTACTAATAGCACTTTGCTTTAACAAAGCATCAATATCTTTAATATTTAGTTTTGTCAAACTTTCAAAATCTTTTTGAAGATCTTTTTCGGTTTGAGAAGAAGCTTTATTAGCTAGGTCATTCCAGTTTATTTCATCCATAGTTTATTTATTACTTTTAGGGCTAACCATTTGATTTAGTTTAGTATTGATATTTTTGTAAAATCCTTCAATAGATTGTTGTATTTTATCAACATTTATTTCCTGACCTGTTAAGTTTTTTATAGAATTAAGGGTTTGTCTTTGTTCTTCTTGTAATTTTGCTCCAGATGTAATTAGATCGTGTAATACGTATGTAGCCCTGCTATATTCAGTATAATTATCACTTAATACTGAGATGAATTCATTTTCCTGTTTTTCTAACAAGCTTTGTAAGGAGTCCTTTTTTCTTAGTAAAACAGGTACAATATTTTCTATTATTTTGGGTAATTGTTCCTTATAGTCCAAATCTTCAGGGAGTAATTTTTTATAGTTTGAAACTACTTTCGGAAGATATTTATTATTGATAAATGAATTTACAGCATTTCTTCGTTCCTCAAAAAGTTGCTTAATTAATGCTATATTCAGTTTGTGCATTTCTTTTGATTCTTTCATAATTTCTTCCGATAATTTAACTGAAGATTTAGGAATAGAAGTACATGAAGAAATAACAAAAAGAGCTAATGTTAAGGCTGGTATAAATGTTTTTTTCATTATTGAAGAGTGACTAATTATTTGTTTCAGATAATGTGTTATTTGCAGCTATTGGCTCATTAGCATTAAACCAAAAATTTAGTATTTGTGCAACGGCTCCAGTTAAAACACCTAATAAAATTTTCACTTCACCTATAAGAGAGTTTTCTCCTTTTTGCATATTTAAAGAGTCACTAACCTCCACATATAGTATAATTACCAAAAGAAATAAATATCCTACTAAAAATAGCAAGCTAAAAATAAATTGTACTTTTCTTACACTCATTGATTATATAATTTATAGTTTATGTTTCATATTTATTAACAATAAAGAAGTATTTTCACTACTTTATTAGTTCATGTAAATTTTTATTTTCGCATTTATAATTGTCAAATTCAAGATGATCTACTCCTTTAAGCCATTAACCAATGCGATATATTATAGCTTAATTTTTATTATTCTTTAGATAAAGGAGAGTTTTAAATCAAATGAATTTATATCGTATATTATCCAGACTAAATTTTTTATTTAAAACTGTATACCCCAATGGATGAGAATAAACTTTATTATCTCATTAATCATTGTACAGAGATGGAATAGTAGTTTGATTAACCTTATTGTTGTTTCCATAACCTTACTAATACATAGATTTTAAAAAAATCATGTTTTGCATATTCGTTTTAACTTGGCTACTTCATTTAAGTTTGGTTGTGTGAAGAAATGAACAGTGTAACCTCTTTTTAAGAAAAAACAATTGATTGGAAATTAGTGCTAGTTATTATTTTACTTATCAGATTCGTTAAACCAAAAGTTTAATATTTGTGCAATAGCTCCAGTTAAAACACCCAGTAAAATATTAATTTCACCTATAAGAGAGTTTTCTCCTTTTTGCATATTAAAAGTGTCACTTACTTCCACAGTAAGTACTATTACTATAAGGACCAAATACCCTATTAAAAATAATAGACTTAATATAAATTGTATTTTTCTTATACCCATATCTATAATCGTATTATCTCAAAGCAAACCGTTTTATGTCTTAACTTTTTGATTATTAATAGTATCTCTTTTTAATTAAGTAATAGTCGCTTTGGATTACACGTCAAAGATAATATATTAACTGCCCTGTTTTAATTTTATTGTTTCAATTGTCGAAATATAATGTTGATTGGTCGAAATATAATGTTGATTGGTCGAAATATAACGTCATTTTGTCTATAAGACTATTTGGTGATTTAATAAACCAAGATCATTGTAAAACATACCTTAGAAGAGAGTTTAACATATTTAATTTTACTTGTTGAATTAGTTCAACAAGTAACTTTAGCATGCAGCTTTTATTTTGATTTATGAACCCATATAATCAAAATAACTTTTTATACAAATAAATACACTTGTAAACAGGTAGTCAGTCTATACTTTGATGAAAAAACAGTATACAAAATAAAAGAACTCAATAAGGTAATCTAAATTATAGTTGTTTGTTATTCTTCAAGATGAACCTATTTTAAACTTGAGATGGTTTAAATAACTAAATAGTTGAAGATTCAATAAATAATAGAATAGTATTTCAGCCAATTATTTTTGGAGATTATGTTAGTATGGTGCTGGATAGCTGTATTTAATTAGGTTAAAAAATACTATGACCTAATTAGGAGGGCAATACTATTTATTCATAGAGCTATCAATAGGTAGCTGTAATTCAAGCAAATTATTATAAATACTGGAGTTATTGTGGAGACTAGTGTTGTGTACTCTTCCTTGAAACTAGAGGGGTAAATGTTTTATAGAATTGTTGAAAATATAAGAAATATCGATAAAATTGAAAACAGTTCGGAGTAGAAAATTGTTTTAACAATGTAAGGTTATTAAATAATAAAAGACCGTTAAGTAATAACGGTCTTTTAAACAAACAACTAAATTCTAAAACCTATAAAAAGTTGAAGAAGATTTTATAGTTCATCTCTGAACTAATATTTTAGAAGCAATATTTATTTTCTGCTTTCAGTTTTTCTGCAATTACATTACGTAATTCAACTACATTAGGATAATTCGTATATTTTGTAAAGCGTTTTAAGCCCATTAGCATCATACGTTGTTCGTCTCCTTCAGCAAATGAAACAATCCCTTCTTTGGCGTTTTTATTTATGATATCTACAGCGTTATATAAATATAATTGAGCCATGGCAATCTGTTCTTTTTGAGATTCTTCTCCAAAACGCTTTGCATTTTTTTCTGTTCTCAAAATTCCTGACTCGGCCATATATATTTCAATAAGTATATTAGAAGCACACATTAATAGTTGCTGATTTTTTTCTAGATCTGGTCCAAACTTTTGGATTGCAGAACCAGCAACCATTAAAAATACTTTTTTAAGTTTTGATACGATTTCCTTTTCTTCAGCAAACAATTCAGAATAATCAGGAGTATCGAATGAAGGAATTCCCATTAATTCATCAGCAACTTTCATTGCAGGATTAAGAAGATCTACGTGTCCTTTCATGGCTTTTTTTACTAACATACCTACTGAAAGCATTCTATTGATTTCGTTAGTACCTTCATAGATTCTTGCAATTCTAGAGTCTCTCCAGGCAGCTTCCATTGGAGTCTCTTCAGAGAATCCCATTCCACCATAGATTTGAATACCTTCATCTGAACAATTTTGGACATCCTCAGAAACTGCTACTTTCAAGATAGAACACTCAATAGCATACTCTTCGACACCTTTCAATTCAGCTTCTTGATGAGAATTTCCTTCAGACTCTCTGATTGCAATTCTATCTTCAATATCTTTTGCAGCTCTATAAGATGCTGATTCACCAACATAGGCGCTAGTTGCCATTTCTGCTAATTTTGATTTAATCGCACCAAATTCAGAAATCGATGTTTTAAACTGTTTACGTTCGTTAGCGTAATTTACTGCATCACTTGTTATTCTTCTTTGTGAATCTATACATGCAGCCGCCAGTTTAATTCGACCAACATTTAGTGCGTTCATGGCAATTTTAAATCCACCACCACGTTCTGATAACATGTTTTCAACTGGAATTAGTGTATCATTAAAAAATACCTGACGAGTAGAAGAGGCTCTAATACCAAGCTTATGTTCTTCTTCACCCATAGTTACGCCATTAGGGTTGTCTTTATCGTATTCAAGGATAAATCCAGTAATATTCTTATCATTCTCTATGCGAGCAAAAACAATGAAAATCTCTGCAAATCCTGCATTTGATATCCACATTTTTTGACCATTGATTTTGTAGTGCTTACCATCTTCGGTAAGTTCAGCGGTAGTTTTTCCAGAATTGGCATCAGAACCTGCTCCTGGCTCAGTTAAACAGTACGCTCCAAATTTTTCACCAGCGGCTAATGCAGGAACATATTTTTGCTTTTGTTCCTCCGTACCGTAAAGAGTAATAGGCATTGTACCAATTCCTGTATGAGCACCAAAAGCAGTACTAAAAGAACCTGTTCCACTTGAAATATAATCACAAGTTAACATAGTAGAAACAAATCCCATACCAAGTCCACCGTAAGATTCTGGAACTGCTACCCCTAAGAAACCTAACTCACCTGCTTTGCGCATTGTTTCTTCAGTTAAAGCATAATCTTTAGCTTCAAAACGATTTTTATGAGGTATAATTTCTCTATCATTAAATTCTTTTACTGCATCCCTCATCATGGTTTGCTCTTCCGAGAAATCTTCAGGGGTAAATACATCTTCACATTTGGTTTCTTTTACTAGGAATTCTCCTCCTCGTAGTATATCTGTTTTTATTTCTGACATAATTTTTTATGCTTTTTTCTCGTAATGAGTACTTAGCAGATAACTAACGAATCAATAAAACATGAATTTGTTATGTTAATCATATGCTAATGTGTATCTCTGTTACTATTTTTTATTAATTAAATTAAAAGTACCGTGCTGAAAATAACACTCATTTATCATTACTATTATGTTAAGAATTCGAAAATCCCTGCGGCACCTTGTCCAGTACCAACACACATAGTTACCATTCCATATTTATTATTCATGTTACGTTTACGCATTTCGTCAAGTAGTTGTACCGAAAGCTTACCTCCTGTACATCCTAAAGGGTGACCTAATGCGATTGCACCTCCATTAACATTAATAAGTTCTGCATTTAAATCCAATTCTCTTATTACTGCTAAAGATTGAGAGGCAAAGGCTTCATTTAGTTCTATTAATTCAATATCTTCCTTTTTAAGTCCTGCTTGCTTTAATGCTTTAGGGATAGCAGCAACAGGCCCTATTCCCATAATTCTCGGGGGTACTCCAGCGGCTGCATAGCTAACCATACGTGCTTCTGGTTCAATATTTAACTCTTTGACCATCTCTTCACTCATAACCATAACGAATGCAGCACCATCACTAGTTTGAGAAGAGTTTCCTGCTGTTACTGAGCCGTTTGCAGCAAAAACCGGACGTAATCTTCCTAATGCTTCGACATTTGTTCCTTTACGAGGCCCTTCGTCTTTAGTAACTGTATAATCTCTTGTAGCTTTTTTTCCATTGTTATCGATATAAGTTTCGTTAACTTTGATAGGAACTATTTGGTCTTGGAATCGATTTTCTTCTAGCGCTTTTAGAGCTTTAACATGAGATTCGTATGCAAATTTATCTTGATCTTCTCGCGATACATTATATTTTTGAGCTACAGCTTCAGCTGTATTACCCATTCCCCAATAATAATCTTCATGTCCTGAATTAACAATGTCGTAATTTAATTCAGGCTTAAAACCTGTCATAGGAACAGAGCTCATACTTTCTGTACCTCCAGCAATAATACAGTCAGCCATACCAGATTGTATTTTTGCTACAGCCATACTTATGGTTTCTAAACCAGAAGAACAAAATCGATTAACAGTTACACCAGGCACGTCAACAGAATCTAGGCCAATTAAAGAAATGATTCGGGCCATATTTAATCCTTGAGAGCCTTCAGGCATAGCGTTTCCAACAATAACATCATCAATTCGTTTAACATCAAAATCAGGTAATTTATCCATCATGTATTTGATGGTTTCAGCAGCCAACTCATCAGCTCTTTTAAATCTAAATACACCTTTTTTCGACTTACCTACTGCGGTTCTATATCCTTTTACTATATATGCTGTTTTCATTTTCTTAGTTTCTTAATGGTTTACCTGTTTTTAACATGTGTTGAATGCGCTCTAACGTTTTACGCTCTGTAGTTAAACTTAAGAAAGCTTCTCTTTCGAGATCTAATAAGTATTGTTCAGAAACTTTCGCAGGTTCTGATAAATCTCCTCCAGCCATTACATAGGCTAGTTTATTGGCAATTTTTTGATCGTGCTCAGAAATGTATTTTGAGGCATTCATTGAGTCTGTACCCACAAGGAACATTCCAAGAGCTTGTTTTCCAAGTACTAAAACATCTTTTCGCTTTACAGGTTGTGTATATCCTGATTCGGCTAATAATAACGCGTGCTTCTTTGCTTCAGCAATTTGTCGGTCTTTGTTAACTACAACAACATCCTTTCCTTTTTGAAGTAAATTAAAATCATATGCTTCATAAGCAGAGGTAGCTACCTTTGCCATTCCTATAGTTAAGAAGTGCTCTTGTAACACGTTCAACTGAACATCACCTTGATGGAATAAATCTTGAGCTCTTAAAGCCATTTCTTTTGATCCACCTCCACCAGGAATAACACCAACACCAAATTCAACAAGTCCGATATAAGTTTCAGCAGCAGCTACTACTTTATCAGCATGAAGGGATAACTCACAACCCCCTCCTAATGTCATACCGTGTGGAGCTGCAATAGTAGGAATAGAAGAATAACGCATACGCATCATGGTATCTTGGAAATACTTGATAGCCATATTTAATTCATCGTATTCTTGCTCTACAGCCATCATGAAAATCATTCCAATATTTGCTCCAACAGAGAAATTAGCATCTTGATTACCTACAACGAGTCCTTGAAAATCTTTTTCAGCTAAATCAATAGCTTTATTTAATCCAGCTAAAACATCAGCACCAATAGTATTCATTTTGGATTGGAATTCACAGTTTAAAATTCCATTACCTAAATCTTCTATTACAACACCAGAATTTTTGAAAACTTCTTTAGTCTTTCTAATGTTATCAAGGATAATGAATGAATCTTGACCAGGTTTTTTTACTTGTTCTTTTTTGGTGACATCATAATAGTATGTAGCACCGTTTTTAACTGAATAAAAAGAAGTTTCTCCTTTACTAACCATGTCAGATACCCAAGAAGCAGGCTCTTTTCCTTCAGCTTTCATTAGCTCAATACCTTTTTCAACTCCTACAGCATCCCAAATTTCGAAAGGTCCATTTTCCCATCCAAATCCTGCTTTCATAGCGTCATCAATACGGTATAATTCATCCGAAATTTCTGGAATTCTATTTTGCACATAAGCAAACATTGCTGCAAAATTTTTACGATAGAATTCACCTGCCTTATCTTTACCTCCAACTAAAACCTTGAAACGATCTATAGGCTTGTCAATATTTTTTGTCAATTCTAAAGTCGCAAATTTGGCTCTTTTTTTCGAACGATATTCCATCGTTTCTAAGTCAAGAGATAAAATTTCTTTTTTACCTTCTGCGTTAACTGATTTTTTATAAAAACCTTGTTTAGTTTTACTCCCCAACCATTTATTTTTCATCATGATTTTTATAAACTCAGGAAGTTTAAAAAGATCATGGGCTTCATCTTCAGGACAATTTTCATGAATGCCATTTGCTACATGAACCAGAGTGTCTAACCCAACAACATCAACAGTTCTAAAAGTAGCGGATTTTGGACGGCCAATAACTGGGCCTGTCAATTTATCTACTTCTTCAATTGTTAACCCGAGTTCTTTTACTTGATGAAATAAAGATTGAATTCCGAAAATTCCAATTCTATTTCCTATGAAGGCAGGTGTATCTTTCGCAAGAACAGATGTTTTGCCTAAAAATTTAGAACCATAATCCATCAAGAAATCTACTACTTCTTGTTTACAATCTGGTCCAGGTACAACCTCAAATAGCTTCAAATACCTAGGAGGGTTAAAGAAGTGGGTTACAGCAAAATGTTTGCGAAAATCTTCACTTCTTCCTTCGTTCATAAATTTAATAGGTATTCCCGAAGTATTCGTTGAGACAATAGTGCCAGGTGTACGATATTTTTCAACTTTTTCAAATACACTTTGTTTAATATCTAACCTTTCTACAACGACTTCCATAATCCAATCAACATCTTTGATTTTATGGAGATCATCTTCTAGGTTACCCGTTACTATACGGTCAGCAAATTTTTTACTGTATATAGGAGATGGCTTTGATTTTAAGGAAGTAGATAAAGCATCGTTTACAATTCGATTTCTAACTATTTTGTCTTCTAGAGTTAATCCTTTTGCCTTTTCTTTGTCGTTTAGTTCTCTCGGTACTATATCGAGTAATAAAACTTCTACGCCAATATTGGCAAAATGACAAGCAATTCCAGATCCCATAATTCCAGACCCAATAATTGCAACTTTCTTAATTCTTTTTGTCATTTGGTTTGTCATTTTATACAGCTTCGTTATTTACATTATTATACACTAACTTTTCTGTTATGAGTTTGTTTATAGTTTTTGTTACTTTGAAAAAACTGTCCAGTTCTTTTTCTGTTATAAATTCTCGTACTTTATTATTAAATTGATATACATGCCCTTTAGAAACTTTACGCATTTCCTTACCAAAATCAGTAAGCTTAATAATCACGCTTCTACCATCGTTAGGGTTTTTTATTCTGCACACCAAGCCTTTGTCTTCCATTGTTTTAAGTAGTCTAGAAAGACTTGTTGGTTCCATTCCCATTAAAGGGCCTAAAGAAGTCGAGGGAGTTCCTTCAGTAAAATCAATATTAAGTAAAGCAAAGGCGGTAGCCATAGTGGTATTATGTTTCGCGGCTTGCTCATTATACATCTTAGCAACTGCTTGCCAAGTTGCCCTTAATTGATGATCTATCGATTTGTTTTTATTCATACAAATTCAAAGATATAAAAAATATACTATGCACGCATAGTATATTGAAAAAAATTATGCACGCATAGTATTTTAAATAATAAAAATTATAAATGATGGTTGAATTTAGTAGATAGCTATTTTTAAAACTTAAAAAGGACTCCTGGAAAATGGATACATAAAATTGCTGTCTAACATTTTTAAATTTTGTCGATATTGTAACATTTCGAATAAAAAGACTACCTATTAAATGGCTTAATAGCTATTTTGAGTTTTAGGTAAAAATATATAAGTTGATGAGTAATTTTTTAGAAATTAGTAATTTATTTAAGTATTATGATGGTTATACTGCATTAAATAATATTTCCATTAATATCCCTAGGGGGAGTGTTTTTGGGTTATTGGGACCAAATGGTGCAGGGAAAACTTCTTTAATTAGGATCATAAACCAAATAACAATGCCAGATAGTGGTTCAGTTATACTAGACGGAGAACCTCTAGCTCCACATCACGTTGAGAAAATAGGTTATTTACCAGAGGAAAGAGGCCTGTATAAAAGTATGAAGGTCGGGGAACAAGCTTTATATTTGGCACAGTTAAAGGGGTTGTCTAAGTCTGAAGCTAAGAGTAGATTAAAATATTGGTTTGATAAATTTGATATTGGAGCTTGGTGGGGAAAGAAAATAGAAGAACTATCTAAAGGAATGGCACAAAAAGTGCAATTTATTGTTACTGTTTTGCATCGTCCAAAACTATTGATATTTGACGAACCTTTTTCAGGTTTTGATCCGATTAATGCCCAAATAATAGCAAAAGAGATTTTGCAATTAAGAGATGAAGGCGCCACCATTATTTTTTCAACGCATAGAATGGAGAGCGTAGAGGAAATGTGTGATCATATAGCATTAATTAATAAATCAAATAAAGTGCTTGATGGTAAGCTAGTTGATATAAAAAAACAATTTAGAACAAATACATTTCAAGTAGGGGTTAACACAAATAGCTCCGTTGAATTGGAAAGCTTATTAAGAGAAAAATTCAAAGTAAGTCCTGCTGATTTTACTACTGTAAATGAAGGGTTAAAGCTAAATGTAAAACTTAAGAAAGGAGATTCTCCTAATGATCTACTATCATTTTTAATTAATAGAGGAGAGGTACATCATTTTGTAGAATTAATTCCAAGTGCCAACGACATATTTATTGAGGCCGTAAACAAAAATAGCTAGTTAAATGAAAAAATTAAGATTAATAATTAAACGCGAGTTTATCGCTAAAGTGCGAAATAGATCTTTTATTGTCATGACTTTTTTAAGTCCCTTAATTATGATAGGTATGGGCTTTTTAATATTCTTTTTAATGAAAAAGAATGATGAAAAAGTAAAAAAAATTGTTTTTGTAGATGAGTCAGGTCTTTTTAAAGAGAATGTTTTTATCAATACAGAAACCATAAAATACCAAGACTTTACTAAGTTAGGTTTGAGCGATTCTAAAGAAAAGGTGAAGAATGGTGATTTTTACGGAGTATTACACATTCCAAAATTAGATAGTTTGGAAGTATTAGCTAATTCCGTTGAGTTTTTTTCAAAAGACACACCAAGTATGACTATTATCTCTTCACTAGAAGGAAAAATAGAACGTAAAATTAGAAATGAAAAATTAACGAAATTTGGAATTGATCTTGAAAAAATTAAGGCATCTAGAATTTCTTCGGATATCAAAATGTTTGACTTTTCAGGAGAGAAATCATCAAAGCTAAAGAATGGACTTAAAATAGGAATAGGGGCAGTTGCAGGGTATCTTTTAATGATGTTTGTAATGATTTATGGAACCTCTGTAATGAGAAGTGTTATTGAGGAAAAAACAAGTAGGATTATCGAGGTAATTGTTTCTTCTGTAAAACCTTTTCAGTTGATGATGGGAAAAATCATAGGAAATGCTTCGGCAGGATTACTTCAATTTATCATTTGGGGAATACTGTTTTTGATATTGAGTACGGTTCTTTCTGTTGTGTTTGGAATGAATTTTATAGAAATGCAATCGACTAAAGTATCACCCGAGCAAATAAAAGTGATGACAGAAGCTACTGTAGGTAAGGGAGAAATAATCCTTCAAGAATTTTTTAGGTTACCTCTATTAAAGTTATTTTTATTATTCATATTCTATTTCTTAGGAGGATATGCTTTGTATAGTTCGTTGTTTGCGGCAGTTGGAGCAGCAGTTGATAATGAAACGGATACGCAGCAATTTATGATGCCAATTATGCTTCCATTAATTTTAGCAGTATATGTTGGTTTCGCTACAGTAATAGAGAATCCGCATGGACCAATTTCAATAATATTTTCTTATATACCTTTAACTTCACCAATTGTTATGTTAATGCGTGTACCTTTTGGTGTAGCTTGGTGGGAAATCGTATTGTCCATGTTATTACTAGTGCTAACTTTTTTATTTGTTGTTTGGTTAGCTGCTAAAATATATAGGGTAGGTATCTTATCTTACGGAAAGAAACCTTCGTATAAAGATTTATGGAAATGGATTCGGTATAGCGGATAATTTTAACTCCGAAATATAAATAAATATATAAAGCAGTTCTGTTTTTCATAGAACTGCTTTATTTTTGATGCTTAAATAATTTTGTCGTGGAGAAACTCAATAAAATACTGGATTATACTTTTAACATTAGTAATGACATTAGTATAAACATTAGAGCAATATTAATTTTAATAATTGTTTTAATAATTGCTTCAATATTATTCAATTTTTTTAAAAAAATAGTAACAAAAAGATTACAGAGTGATGATGTAAATAAGTTCGATACAGTTTTTTCTTTTGCAAGTTGGTTAATGTATATCATTATTTTTTTGATAACATTAAGTTCTTCAGGAGTAAATGTAACAGCAATATTTGCAGCATCTGCGGCATTGTTAATTGGTGTTGGTTTGGCTTTACAAACATTTTTCCAGGATATTATATCTGGAATTTTCATTATTATTGATCAAAGTGTTCATGTAGGTGATGTCATTGAATTAGATGGAAAGGTAGGCAGAGTAGAGGAGATAAAATTAAGAACGACAAGAGCGGTTACGATTGATAATAGAGTTCTTATTATACCGAATCATAAATACTTAACTAATAGTCTTTTTAATTGGACGCAAAATGGAACCATAACGAGAGAGAGTATTACTATAGGGGTGGCATATGAAAGTGATGTAAGTTTAGTGAAGAAACTTTTATTACAAGCAGCTATTGAGCACCCAAAAGTACTTAAAAAGCCAGAGCCTTCTGTCATTTTTGAAGATTTTGGGGATAGTGCTTTGCTGTTTAGGCTTGTATTTTCTATTAATGATAGTTTTCAAGCTGTAATTCCAAAAAGTGAGATACGTTTTAAAATTAATAAACTTTTTAAAGAACACAAGATTTCAATACCTTTTCCACAAAGAGATATACGTGTTATAAATTAAAAAATAACTTAATTTAACTGAAAGCTACTTTATTAATAGGCTTGAAATAAAATAATAAAAAGTTTATAATTAGATAATTCACGGAATTTCCAAATTAAACAAATACTTGTGTATTTTTATAAAAAAATAAGTTAATCTTTTGAAGGTTAACTTATATAAAAAGAGTTTGTCTAATTTTTGATTTTGGCATGGACTATGATTAAATAATTTAGATGTTTCAATTTAAATACATAAATTAAAAATATATTGATTATAATATGAGTAAAATTCTAATAATAGAGGATGAATCTGCCATTAGGAGGGTTTTAAAAAAAATTATATCGGAAGAAAATGATAGCTATAATGTTGAGGAAGCAGAGGACGGTTTACAAGGAATAGAAAAGATAAAAAGTAAGGATTATGATTTGATATTATGCGATATTAAAATGCCAAAGCTAGATGGTGTAGAGGTTTTGGAAAAAGTAAAAAAAATAAAACCAGAAATACCTATAGTTATGATTTCTGGGCATGGTGATTTGGATACAGCTGTAAATACAATGAGGCTAGGAGCTTTTGATTATATTTCGAAACCTCCCGATTTAAATAGACTATTAAATACGGTTAGAAATGCCCTTGACAAAAAAGAGTTAGTAGTAGAAAATAAGCGGTTGAAGAAAAAGGTAAGTAAGAGTTATGAAATGATCGGTGAAAGTAATGAGATAACTCATATTAAAGAAATAATAGAAAAAGTTGCAGCTACGGATGCTAGGGTTTTAATTACAGGACCCAATGGGTCAGGAAAAGAACTCGTAGCTCATTGGTTACATGAGAAATCGAATAGATCAAAAGCTCCCTTGATAGAGGTAAATTGTGCTGCAATTCCATCTGAGTTAATAGAAAGTGAATTGTTTGGTCATGTAAAAGGAAGTTTTACAGGAGCTAATAAGGATAGAGCAGGAAGGTTTGAAGCAGCCAATGGAGGAACAATATTTCTAGATGAAATTGGTGATATGAGCCTTTCTGCTCAAGCAAAGGTATTGCGTGCACTTCAAGAAAATAAGATATCGAGAGTAGGATCAGATAAAGATATAAAAGTTAATGTTAGAGTGGTAGCAGCTACCAATAAAGATCTTAAAAAAGAAATATCAGAGGGGAATTTTAGAGAAGATCTTTACCACAGATTGGCCGTGATTTTGATTAAAGTGCCTGCCTTAAACGATCGTCGAACTGATATACCTTTGTTAATTAAATTTTTTGCTGACAAAATAAGTAAAGAACAAGGAGTTCCTGTAAAAGAATTTTCAGAAGATGCTATAAAGTTACTGAAAGAGTATGATTGGACAGGTAATATTCGAGAGCTAAGAAATGTAATTGAAAGATTGATTATTCTTGGAGAGAAATCTGTGTCAGAAAATGATGTCAAATTATTCGCTAGTAAATAAAAAAAGTTAGAGGTTACATAACCTCTAACTTTTTTAATAAAAAATATTATAAATCAAAACGATCTAAATTCATTACTTTTTCCCATGCTTTAGAAAAGTTGTCAAGAAATTGTTCTTCACCATCATTTGATCCATATACTTCTGATATGGCACGTAGCTCTGAATTTGATCCAAAAATTAAATCCACTCTAGTAGCAGTCCATTTTATAGAGCCTGATTCAATGTCTTTTCCTTCAAAAATATCGCGATCATCTGTAATTGGTTTCCAGTCAATATTAGGATCTAAAAGATTTTTAAAAAAATCATTAGTTAAAAATTCATTTAGTTCTGTAAATACACCATGTTTTGATTGATCAAAGTTTGTATTCAAAACACGCATTCCCCCAATTAAAGCAGTCATTTCTGGTATGGTTAATTTTAATTGTTGTGCTTTATCTATTAATAATTCTTCAGCAGAAATATTGCGGTTTAATTTTTTGTAATTTCTGAAACCATCTGCAGATGGTTCTAAAACAGCTATTGATTCAATATCTGTTTGTTTCTGAAGGGCATCATTTCTTCCAGGTTTAAATGAAATAGAAATAGTGTGTCCCGCATTTTTTGCAGCCTTCTCGATTGCAATGGATCCAGCAAGAACAATTAAGTCAGCAATTGAAACTTTCTTGCCTTCTGATTGTTTTTCGTTAAACTTTTGTTGAATTTTTTCTAAAGTATTGAGGACTTTAGATAATTGAGGGGGATTATTTACTTCCCAATATTTCTGTGGAGTTAATCGAATTCGAGCTCCATTAGCCCCACCTCTTTTATCAGAACCTCTAAAAGTAGAAGCGCTGGCCCATGCAGTTGATACTAGCTCAGAGATAGATAGGTCACTCTCTAGAATTTGAGTTTTAAGTGTTTCAATGTCTTTGTTGTTAATTAATTTGAAATCAATCCTAGGTATTGGGTCTTGCCAGATTAAATCTTCGGCTGGTACTTCAGAACCTAGATAAAAAGGTTTTGGACCAAGGTCTCTATGTGTTAATTTAAACCAAGCTTTAGCAAATGCATCAGCGAATTTATTAGGATTTTCATAAAACATTCTAGAAATAGGAGCATATATTGGATCGAATTTTAATGCCATATCTGCAGTTGTCATCATGAGGTCTTGACTTTCAGATGCATTATGAGCTTGCGGCGCTTTTGGGGCTTTAGAGTTTTTAGCTGGTTTCCATTGATAAGCTCCCGCAGGACTTTTCGTTAACTCCCATTCATAACCAAATAAAACATTAAAGTAATCATTATCCCATTGAACGGGGTTTGGAGTCCAAGCGCCTTCAATACCGCTTGTTATTGTATCATTACCTTTACCAGTACCGAAGTTATTTTGCCAACCTAGGCCAAGTTCTTCAATAGGTGCACCCTCTGGCTCTCTACCAACATACTTATCTGGATCAGCTGCTCCGTGGGCTTTTCCAAACGTGTGCCCTCCAGCTACCAGTGCAACGGTTTCTTCATCGTTCATAGCCATTCTTCCAAAGGTCTCCCGTATATCCTTTCCCGAGGCAATTGGGTCGGGTTTTCCATTAGGCCCTTCAGGGTTTACATAAATTAACCCCATTTGAACTGCTCCAAGTGGGTTTTCAAGCTCTCTGTTTCCAGTATATCTTTGATCATCAAGCCATTTTGTTTCTTTTCCCCAGTAAATATCCTCTTCAGGTTCCCAAATATCTTCTCGACCTCCGGCAAATCCAAACGTTTTAAATCCCATAGTTTCAAGTGCCCTATTACCAGTATAAATCATTAAGTCTGCCCAAGAGAGCTTTCTACCATATTTCTGTTTTATCGGCCACAGTAGTCTTCTTGCTTTATCAAGATTACCGTTGTCAGGCCAACTATTTAAAGGAGCGAATCGAAGTGTTCCAGAGCTTGCACCTCCCCTTCCATCATGAATTCTATAGGTACCAGCACTATGCCATGCCATCCTTATAAAAAAAGGCCCATAATGACCATAATCGGCTGGCCACCAACTTTGAGAGTTGGTCATTAATAAATCAATATCTTTAGCAAGTTCTTTTAGATTTAGCTTTTGAAATTCTTTGGCATAATTGAAATCAATGTCCATAGGGCTTGATAAATAGCTATGCTGTCTTAAAATATTTAGTTTCAATTGGTTCGGCCACCAGTCTCTATTCGATGTTCCATGACCAGCTCCATGATTAAATGGTCCAAGTGAAAAGGGACATTTTCCTTTTCCATTAACTGAATGCGAAGTAGAATTTTCCATTTATATGTAATATTTAATAAGGTTAGAATTATTTAAAGTAAATAGCTTTATATTTTTTCGTACTTGGAATTAGTTTTGGTTTTTAAATTTAAATAATTGTTAAACAGTGACTTAATAAATTTCATAAAAAATAACAATTAAATACATGTTATTTTATCAATAAATTCTATAGTGCAATAGGAAAATATTTTTGATTTTACATAGCTAGAACTAATAAACAGAATAAATTTGTGAACTGTTAGACAAATTGTATTAATATTAATTTAAAAAAAATAAATAGATGGCAACATTAGTAGGTAAAAAATTTCCAAATTTAAACGTTGATGCAATGAACGAGATGGGAGACACGTTCAAATTAAATGTTTTAGAAGAGGCTGTAAAGAATAAGAAAAAAGTTGTGTTATTTTGGTATCCAAAAGATTTTACTTTCGTGTGTCCAACAGAACTACATGCTTTTCAAGCTGCTTTACCAGAATTTGAAAAAAGGAATACCATTGTAATTGGAGCCTCTTGTGATACTCCTGAGGTACACTTTGCATGGTTGAATCAGTCTAAGGATAATGGAGGGATCGAAGGTGTAACATATCCGTTATTAGCAGATAGTAATCGTAATTTATCTTCTATTCTAGGGATTTTAGATATAGCTAAAGAAACTTATGATGAAGAAACTGGAACAGTGCAAGTAGAAGGAGATAATGTTACTTACAGAGCTACTTATATTATAGATGAAGAAGGAACTGTTGTTCATGAGGGAGTTAATCATATGCCAATTGGTAGAAACGTAAACGAATATTTACGCTTAATTGATGCATATACTCATGTTCAAGAAAAAGGAGAGGTATGTCCAGCAAATTGGGAAGAAGGAAAGCAAGCGATGCAACCTAACGCAAAATCTACAGCAGAATACTTAGCTGTAAATTAAAAAAAATAGTTCGTGTTGGCTAAACAAACTGTTGGCACGAACTTTCTTTTCTAGCAGGTGCTTTTCCAAGTATTTGTAAAGAGTTCTACTCTAATAAAAAATAATAATAAAATTATGGTACAAGAATTAAATCAAGACAATTTGGATCAGATTGTTTCTGATAATGAAAAAGTAGTGGTTCAATTTTCTGCAGGATGGTGTGGAAATTGCAGAATAATGAAACCAAAATTCAAAAAACTTTCTTCAGAAAATGAAGGTGTGGCTTTTGTAGTTGCAGATGCAGAGAAATTTCCCGAAAGCAGAAAGTTGGCTAACGTTGATAATTTACCAACTTTTGCAACTTTTATAGGTGGAGAGCTAGTGAATCAAGTTCAAACTAATAAATTCGATGTTTTAAAAGATTTCGTAAATGAAGTAATTTAAGTTAAAAGATGAAATTACCTGTAATTAAACATTTAACCTCTTTTATTGAAGAGAATGATCAAGATTATGTTCTTGAAGCTATTGATACACTTGAAGCCTTAACAGAAGTTCCTTCTTTAAAAGATGAAGAGCTAGATGTAATTGGTGAGTTAATATCAAATATGTATGGGGCTGTTGAGGTTTCAAAAATGATCAAGGATGGAACATCTAAGAAGGAAGCTCTTAATAACTTTATGCAACGAGTTTTAGGTTCTATAGATAAATAAACAACCGACCAAAATCGGTTGTTTTTTAATTATCTATCCGGTGTGTAATTTTTCTATTGGTAATAATTGTAGTTAAGGCAAGACCTAAAGTAAATCTTTTGTTATTAGATATTGAAGAAACTCCATTAAAACTGTATATATTACTTCCCAGGTTTACAGCTCCTGAAATAGGTATTTCATCATTAAAATTACCATCATTATCCGTATCTACTATAAGACGGAGGTTTTCATTAGAAACAGCTGTTATTCCGGTTAAGTCGAATCTCATATCGATATTTCCTACATCTATGGGGCCACCAGAAGTATTTGTTTCACTAACCCTCCACGTTCTTAAGAGTCTGTTTTTTATAATGCTTGGAGCATTTAACCCAGTATTCATTTGTAAGGCTCCGTTGTCATGCCCCCAAATAAAAAATTCATTGTCATCTAAGTTTGTTGGATTTAATACCCTTATGATTCCAGTTCCTTGAGAATCGTTGTGTAGATTTGAGGAATTTACTCTTCCTATACCAGCAACATCATGGTCATAGTTTCCGTTGCCTGTATTGTCTTCGTTATAGAGGTCGTTTTGTGATAAAATGAAATCGTATTTAGCAGCTAAATAGTTTTGAATAATTATAATTTGTGCATCATTTATTAGTTGGTCAAACATTATGATTTCAGCAATATTCCCATTAAAGTAATAGTTGGGAGTATTTGATTCATTTCGCCCTGCACCAATTCTAAAAGGGCGCGAGTTGTTTATAGTCATTGTTTGGGAGGACGTAGTATAATTGTTATTGTTAATCGATAAGTTTTTTTCACTTGTATTTCCATTATATCTAAGCATTTGTGAAGACCAATTTCCAGCGGTATTAATATTTCCTTCGACAGTTTGCCAAGGAAAAGTATCTCTTCCTGTCCAGAAAGACCAATTATTAGTATTTGGTCGAGAATACAGTATAAACCCTCTTGTCGCTGTTCCTGAAGGGTCGTCTCTATTTGAAAGAACAGCTTTGTAAGTTCCAGAACTTGCTACTCTTACAACCGAAAAAATAGTAAAAGAGTTGGGACTTAAACGACTTTGATAGGCAAGTTCAAAATAATTACTCGAATTGTTAAAGCTAAAAGAAGGGTAGTTGTTAACTGAGTTTGTATTAAAGACAGCACCATTACCAGTATTAAAATTATGTCCATAGCCAGAAGCATCATTCCAATTATTTGTGGTTGTTCCATTAGTTAAGTTTACGTTATTGGCGTCTAACCATAAAACCAAATTAGAGTTTCCAATGTTATTTCCAATACCACCAGGCCCAGTCTGAGCAATTAAGGATGGAGAAAAAAATGTTAAAAAAAGAATTAAATATTTTGTTGTATTCATTTTATTCGATTTTAATATACTTCTTCGAAGCAATCATAAAAGGGGAAGTTTCTTTATTAAAATATGAAGGCGTTTTAATTTATCACCCTATGTGTAATTCTTTTATTTGTTATAATAGTGATTAAAGCCAATCCTAAAGTAAATCGTGTATTATTAGATATTGAGGAAATATTGTTAAATGCATAAATATTATTTCCCAAATTAACTGCACCAGAAATTGGTGGATCATCATTAAAGTTTCCATTATTATTAGTGTCTATTAAAAGGCGTAAATTATTGGTAGAAATATTTGATAATCCGGTTAAGTCAAATCTCATTTCAATATTTCCAACATCTACGTCTCCCCCTGAAGTATTTGACTCACTTACTCTCCATACTCTAGTGAGTCTATTTTTAATTGAGCTAGGAGTATCTATATTTGTATTCATTTGAAGTGGCTGATTATCGTGTCCCCAAAAAAGAAATTCATTATCATCTAGATTCGTTGGATTTAAGATTCTAACAATCCCAGTTCCTTGAGAGTCATTATGTTGATTTGATGAGTTTATTCTTCCAATTCCAGCAACTTCATGATCATAATTACCAGCCCCTGGTTCATCTTCATTATAAATATCCATTGAAATGCCAATACTTCCATATTTTGCAGATAAGTAATTTTCAATAATAATTTTTTGAGCAGTATTTATTTGTGAATTAAAAAAAATGATTTCGTAGAAATTACCACTTGCTTCATCTGTGCCATTAGAATTTCGTCCAATTCGAGCTACTGGAATCCCTGTTGTGGCAGAGCCGATATTGATCGTATGTGAGTTATTGTTAGAGCGAACTTCTAAATTTGAAGATGTTGAGGATTTATGGAAAGAAATAATAGCGTTTATACCAAAAGGACTAGGTATATTAGTAACATAATCTGCAATTCCATACCTCGTAAATCCTATTCGGTTTCTATTAAAGTGTTGTTCGACTCTTAAAGATGCTGATGAGTGGTCAAATAAAGAATTTGCATTTCCATCATTTACAGTATTAACTACAAAAAATACGCTTGCATTTCTGAAAATGCCTGATAAAGAACTATTCATAAATTGTGCTGTACTTAGGCTAGCATTAAAATTTACAGCATCAAATGCACCGATATCACTAAATGTAGGTCTATTGTTTCCTGATTGTGTGAAATGATTTGAGTTTCCACTAAAGTCCGCCCAAGTCGATACGCTACTACCGTTTGGTGGATTATTGGTTAAATCGTTGTCTGCATTTATGTCGTTTCCTCTAAGCCAAATATCTAGTGAAGATGTGCCATTTCTAAGCCCAACCCCACCAGGTCCAGTTTGAGCGAATGTGAATTGTAAAAGAAACAATGAAAGGGAAAGAAGGTGTTTTTTTTTCATTTAATAGACAAAATTCAAAAATTAAGTTTTAAAAATATACTTTTTTTTGTTTAAAAAAAGAAAAAATGTAATTTTATATTCTGTTTTACAGTGTTTTATGTTTTAAATAAAATTATGAGATTAAAATTATTGTTTGCAATTTTATTGCTAGGTTTACATATGTCCTTTGCTCAAATAGACGCTAGGGCTCTAACGGTTTTACCCACTGCTACTATGAGTGAAATGAATTCAACAACAGGGGTTAGTATAGGATCAATTTTATATAATACAACCGATCAGAAGTTGTATAGATATACGAGTACAGGTTGGCAAGTAAATGCAGATGATCAGAATGCTTCAGAAGTTAGTGTTATCACTCCAGTAGATATGGATAATGTTACAGGTGATCCCGGAGCAGGCAGTGAATCAACAATAGAAGAAGTGGTACAAGCAATTGCTCCTATTACTTCGAGAGCTGCTCGAGTCTTTTATCCACCATCAATTGCCATAGATGCTAGTACGAATGGAACCTTTGCGTTGGACTTATACAATGAATATACGGCTCAATTTGCTTCTCCAGTTGCTAGAAGTACAGGAGCTCCAAACGCAATACCTACCTATGCAGCAACAGATTTATATTACTACGTAACTCTTGCTGATTCAAGTGTATTTGACACAGGAACCATGTCTATTGATGGAAATGGTGTGTTGACTTATACAATCATAGGACAACCCACTGATTTAAATGCTTTGATAAACGTTGTGTTTGTTGTAAAGTAATTTAGTGTACCTATCTAAAAATAAAATGAGTCTCTATTTTTAAAGGCTTATTTTATTTTTTAATGATGTGTAAGTCTAGTAATAATATCCTTGTGCTTTGGGAATAATTCAATCAGTTCTTTTCTTTTCGGCAAAATGAAATCATTAAAATCGAATCCAGGGGCAACAGTACAACCAGTAAATGAATAGGAGTCGCTATTGATTACTTCTGCAGCAAACCAATAACCAGCAGGAACAACAAACTGCGGTGTTTCATTAGCTTCTATATTATTACCTATTATAATGAACGAATAGGCTCCTTGGGGAGAAATCATATGCAGTTTTAATGAACTCCCTCTGTAAAAGTGCCATATTTCATCTTGGTTTATTTTATGAAAAGCAGAAAATTTTTCAGAAGTCAATAAGAAATAAATTGAGGTGCTGAAGTTCCTGTTTCCTTGGAATTTATTAGGTAAATTTTTGTTTTCAATTATTCCTTCACTTCTGTAGGTCTCTCTAAAATAGCCTCCTTCTGGATGTTCAGTTAAATCAAATTTAGATATTAGTTGTTCAGTTGTCATTTATAGTATTGTTTGGTTCGTTAGCTTTTTTTATAATGGCTTTGAGTCTTTCTTTTCTTTGTAGCTTTTCTGATTTTAGCTTATTTGCTTTTTGTTTCATTAACCTACTATGTTTTGCTTTGTTTGCAGTATTTTTTTCTTTTCCTTTTTTACTCATTTGAATACTGTTTTTGAATACTTAATAAACCTAAAAATGTTAGTGTTCCATTGAGAATTAAAATAAAAAAGCCAAAATCAAAATTTAAATATATTTTACTATAATCACTAATAAGATAGGTGAGAAATGGAGAAATCAAGCAAATGAAAGGAACTAAATTATCTTTAATTTTTAACTTAGTAAATAAACCGAAAGCATATAGTCCTAGTAAAGGACCGTAGGTGTAGCCAGCAAACTGAAATATTTTAGCAATTACGCTTTCATCTGCAATAAAGTATTTAAAAATAAGAATGGTAGCAGCTAGAATAAAAGAAAAGATGATATGAATTCTTTTTCGAATTCTTATTTGTTCTTTCTCGTCCTCTTTTTTATCAATTTCTAAAATATCGATACTGAAAGAGGTCGTTAATGAGGTTAACGCACTATCAGCACTTGAATAGGCGGCAGCAATAAGACCTAGTAGAAAAAATAAAGACGTTGTAACACCAAGTTTACCACTCATGGCCACAAGCGGGAACAATTGATCTTTGTGAGCATCTATTTTGATGGCTTGCGCATAGTCGGTCAGTAAAACACCTAAAGAAAGGAAAAAGAAATTCACGATGACAAGAACTATGGTGAACCAAAACATATTTTTCTGAGCATCTTTTAAGTTTCGACAAGTCAGGTTTTTTTGCATCATATCTTGATCTAATCCTGTCATAACAATAGCTATAAAAGCACCTGAAAAGAATTGTTTCCAAAAGTAATTACCAGCTTTAATGTCGTCAAAAAAGAATATTTTAGATAGTTTGTTTTCGGATACATATGCGAATAAATCATCTATTTGTAACTCTCTTGAAATCATTGCAATACAAACTCCTACAGAAATTAACATGAATAGTGTTTGCAAAGTATCTGTCCATACAATGGTTTTTATACCTCCTTTAAAAGTATAAAGCCATATCAACAAAATGGTAATGATCACGGTAATCCAAAAAGGAATTTCATAGGTGTCAAACAAAATCAATTGTAACACATTTGCAACTAGAAACAACCGAAAAGAAGCTCCAATTACTCTTGATAGTAGGAAAAAAGAAGCACCAGTTTTATAAGAAAATGTACCAAAGCGATCTCCTAAATAAGTGTATATAGAGGTTAGGTTTAAACGATAATAAAGAGGAAGAAGAATGAGACCAATAACGGTATAACCAATAACATAGCCAAAAACCATCTGCATGTAGCTCATTTGTTGTCCTTCGACCCAACCAGGAACTGAAATAAAGGTAACTCCAGAGAGCGACGCACCAATCATTCCAAAAGCTACTAAATACCACGGTGATGAATTGTTAGCTTTAAAAAAAGTTGAATTATTTGCAGACTTTCCAGTAAAAAAGGAAATTCCGATTAGTACGCCAAAATATCCAAGTATTAATAAAATTATATGAATTGATTGCATATAGCAGAATTACAAGTTATGAATAACGAATTTACTAAATTTGTAATTCATTTATAATCATATTATAAATCAATAATAATATCTTCTGGTTTTTTTCTAACTTTTTGTAAATCTTTCATAAAGCAATCCTCAGCTCTAATGCCAACAGCAAGTATTAATACAGATTTTAAATTTAAACTATCCAGACCAAGAACCTCGTCGTATTTCTCTGGAGAAAAACCTTCCATAGGACAAGAGTCTATTTTTTCATTAGCAGCAACAGTCATTAGGTTTCCTAATGCTAAATAAGCCTGGTTTTTCATCCAATGAAAAAGTTCATCAGCTGTTTTGCTTGAAATACTATTTGATAACATTTTTTTAAAGGGCTCAATTATATTATCTGGAGTATTTCTTATCTCTTTGACTAATTTAAAGTATTCATCAACTTCTTTAGTTGATATTTGTTTAGGTACCGTTATAATAAATAAATGAGAAGCTTGACCAATTTGTTGTTGATTCCACGAATGTTTAACTAGTTGAGCTTGTATTTTTTTATTACTAAGGACAACTAGTTTATAAGGTTGCAAACCATAAGAGGTTGCAGTTAGGTTAAAAGCATCTTTTAAGATATTGATTTTTTCTTCTGGAAGAATTTTACTGTCATCGAATTTTTTTACGGCATAACGCCATTTTAAATTTTCAATAATATTACTCATTTACATAGTATTTGGTTTCTTAAAAAGAATTCAGATTTTTTAAATGCTACCATAAAAGTATTGCAAATAATAGTGATTTTCTAGTTTTTGCAAGGGAAATTATTTTTTTTTGTTTTTTTTGTTTTTAAATTGTTGTTTTTTAGTAATTTGACTCGTAAAAAACTATGAGGGAAGAATTACTACATTTTTTGTGGAACAATAAATTTTTTTGTACCAGAAAATTAAAAATTAATTCTAATGAAAATTTAGAAATTATTAATACAGGATCATGGAATAATAATAGTGGCCCTGACTTTTTAAATGCCCAAATCTATTTAGATAACCAATTATGGGTAGGAAATATTGAAATACATGTAAAATCTTCTGATTGGTATACTCATCAACATGAATTGGATACTAACTATGATGCTGTAATTCTCCATGTTGTTTGGGAGTATGATGTCGATGTCTTTATGAAAAACCAGAAGCTACTTCCAATCTTAGAGTTAAAAACAGTTATAGAGCCTAGAATTTTGAGGATTTACGAAAAACTGATGCGTAAAGAAAATAAATGGATTCATTGTCAGAATTCTCTTTATGAAGTTGGAGATTTTATTTTTAATAATTGGCTCGAAAGACTCTATTTTGAAAGACTAGAAAGAAAAACTATAGCCATACGTAGGCTGCTTTTACAAACTAATAATGATTATGAAGCTGTATTATTTTATTTAATTGCAAAAGGTTTTGGTTTAAAGGTAAATAGCGAAGCTTTTTTAAAATTAGTGATGTCTTTTCCATTCAAAGTTTTAAAAAAAGTAAGATATAGTAATTTGCAACTCTCAGCATTGTTTTTTGGTCAGGCAGGTTTTCTTGAAGCTAATAAAGATGAAGTTTATTACAATAGGTTAAAAAAGGAATATAGTTATATTAAAATAAAGTATGGTTTAAAGCCAATGAAATGTGAATATTTTGAGTTTTTTAGAGTTCGGCCACTTAATTTTCCTACAATTCGAATAGCTCAGTTAGTAGCTTTAGCTCATAAGCATTCCAATATGTTTTCCAAACTCATTAAAATGGATGATGTTGACAGTATTTATCGTTTTTTTTCTGTGGAGTTAGACGACTTTTGGAAAGAACACTATACATTTGATACCTCAAGAAAAAAAAGGGATAGGTCGATTTCAAAATCTTTAGTAAATTCATTGATTATCAATGCTATTGTGCCTATAAGGTTTGTTTTTATGGAAGAAAAAGGATGTTCGGATATAGAGCAATTACTTTATGTTTTAAATCAAATAGAAATAGAAAAAAATGTCATTGTTTCGAAGTTTTCTGAAATTCGTACTTTCGAAAAAAGGGCATTAAGTTCTCAAGCCTTAATTGAGTTAAAAACAAACTATTGTGATCATTCCAAATGTCTCAAATGTGCTATTGGTAACCATATACTTAAAAAAGAAGCATAAAGGTTAAATAAAAATTTTAATTTATAAAACTATAATCACTTCTTTTTGTTTAGTAAATTGCTCTAAATTTATTTGGATTTGCTTCATGCATGATCTCATAAACTTTTTCAAAAACATCTTCAGCTGAAGGTTTTGAAAAATAGTCTCCATCGGTCCCGTATGCAGGTCGGTGCTCTTTTGCAGTCAGAGTGACTGGTTTACTATCCAAATATTGATAAGCATTCTGTTTTTCTAAAATTTCTTGCAATAAATATGCAGAAGCTCCACCAGGAACATCTTCATCAACAATTAGTAGCCTATTTGTTTTTGCTATAGATTTAACAGTATCATGATGAATATCAAAAGGCAATAAACTTTGAGCATCTATTACTTCTGCATTAATTCCAACTTGTGCAAGATCTTTAACTGCTTCGTCAACAATTCTTAATGTCGATCCATAAGAAATAATAGTTATATCTGTTCCTTTTTTAGTTACTTCAACCACACCAATAGGTGTAGTAAACTCTCCTAGGTTACTTGGGAGGTTTTCTTTTAAACGGTATCCATTTAGGCACTCAATAACTAAAGCAGGGTCGTCCCCTTTTAACAGCGTATTGTAAAAACCAGCAGCTTTTGTCATGTTTCTTGGTACTAGTACATGTATTCCTCTAACATTATTTATAATTCCTCCCATAGGCGAGCCAGCGTGCCAAATTCCTTCTAACCTGTGTCCTCTTGTTCTTATTATTAGAGGAGCTTTTTGTTTTCCGAAACTTCTATAATGTAGCGTTGCAAGATCATCACTAATTATTTGAAGGGCATACAATAAGTAGTCTAGATATTGAATTTCCGCAATAGGTCTTAGTCCACGCATAGCCATTCCAATACCTTGGCCTAAAATAGTAGCTTCCCTTATACCCGTATCCGATACACGCATTTCACCAAATTTTTCCTGTAAGCCTTCTAGACCTTGATTAACATCACCAATATATCCAGCATCTTCACCAAAGATTAGGAGTTCAGGATGTTTTTTTAGAGCAGCTTCAAAATTATCACGCATGATTATTCTAGCATCTACTAGTTTTTCTTCTACCGTGAATTTTGGTTTAATTTCAGGAAATTTAATTGGAGAGTTTTCTGTTTCACTTAAAAGTAAAGAAGAATATTTGTAATGAGCTGTTTCTAAGGAAGATTTAATGAATTTTTGAAGTTCTGATTTTTCACTTATACTTTCATCTCTTAAGTATCTTAATGCTTTTCTGGTAGTACTTAAGACATCTTTACGAATTGGTTCGTTTATTGTTTCAAGATCATCTTTTAGTTTAGTAATAAAAGTTCCATTACTACTTTTTTCTGAGGCTTTTTTAAGAATAGAAATAGCAGTTTTAGCTTCTTTTTTAATTTCTTCTGTAAAAGCAGTCCAAGCATCTCTTTTGGCTTTTGAAACATCTTTTTTTGCATTCTTATCTATATTGATTAATTCTTCCTCAGAATCAACTAGTCTCAAGACATTACCATTTTCATCTTGTAGTTCGAATTCAAGAATCCATTTACGCATTTTAGTAATGCAGTCATATTCTTGTTCCCATTTTAGTCTTTCTTTTGTTTTGTATCTTTCGTGAGATCCAGAGGTAGAGTGCCCTTGTGGTTGGGTTAATTCTTTAACATGAATTAGAACGGGGCAATGCTCTTCTCTAGCTATTTTTGCTGCTGTGTTATAAGTATCTATTAATTTTACATAATCCCAGCCATTGATAACAAAAATTTCATATCCTTTTTGTTTCTTGTCACGTTGAAACCCTTTGAGTATCTCTGAGATGCTCTCTTTTGTTGTTTGATGCTTTGCATGTACTGAAATGCCGTATTCATCATCCCATACACTCATTACTATTGGAACTTGCAATACACCTGCGGCATTTATAGTTTCAAAAAAAAGTCCTTCACTTGTACTAGCATTCCCGATAGTTCCCCAAGCAATTTCATTTCCTTTGTTCGAAAATAAAGTATTGTTTTTTAGTTCCTTAACGTTTCTGTATATTTTTGAGGCCTGAGCTAAGCCAAGTAAGCGAGGCATTTGCCCAGCAGTAGGAGAAATATCCGAAGAAGAGTTTTTTTGCTTAGTTAGGTTTTTCCAATTTCCGTTTTCGTCCAGTGAATGTGTAGCAAAATGTCCCCCCATTTGACGTCCTGCAGACATTGGATCAGCTTTAATATCAGTATGTGCATACAATCCAGCAAAAAACTGTTGAGGCGTGAGCTCTCCGATTGCCATCATAAAGGTTTGGTCTCGATAATAACCTGAACGAAAGTCTCCATTTTTGAAAGCTTTTGCCATCGCTATTTGAGGAACTTCCTTACCGTCACCAAAAATCCCGAATTTAGCTTTACCAGTTAAAACTTCTCTTCTGCCTAATAGGCTACATTCTCTGCTTATACGAGCAATTCGATAGTCATTTAAAACCTCGTTTTTAAAATCGACAAAAGAAAGTTTTTGGTTATTAGCTAGTTCAGTGTTTTCTGTCATGATAAGTCAAAATTATGGGTGAGAATACAAAGATAGCTTTTTTAATTGAATTTTAAAAATACATCTTTTTATTAAGGATAATTCAAAAATAAGAGGATATTTAGTGTTTTATTGAGTAATTTTCAATTTTAAGGGGGTTGTGAGCAAGTCGTAATATGAAAGATTCTAGTATTAAGTTAGTTTTAAAGGGTTAATAGTCTACAGAATACCCCTTCTAATGAAGTTATAGATTCGATCAAGATTAGTTGTAATGACAAATTTTACTTTAGTAGGGTAAGCAGATTTACTAATTTCCCAACCTTGATTTGAATATATAGGAAAATAGAATTCAAATATATTGGGAATAAAATTAAGCCTAATACCGTTTTCGTAATAAAATTTTGGATTGCTAGTTTTATTTTTTAACACAGCAAAATCATTATATACTTCAAACCATTTCCATAAACTTACGCTCGTATTTGCAGCGAGTATAAATTGATTTGCCGTTTGTGGCTCAAGATAAGTAGATTTGAAGCCAGCATCTGATATTATAAATTGCTGGCTAAAAAGACCAGAACTCTCTGAACGACCAAAAAGATTTTGTTCAAATAAGTAGTCAGAGCTTCTATTTAGTCCGAAACTAAAATAATCACCAACAGACTTATTAGACAGGAAAAAACCTCCAAAAAGTCTTAAGTCAAAACTTCTTTCATCATCGAAAAATTTTAAATAACGAATATCAGTTGAAAATTTTGTAAAATTATTAGCAAGTTCAAAGTTAACAGCATATTGAAGCCGTTCAATTATGTTTGGGTTATTGTAAATATATCTAAAATTTAAAACTTTATACCGATCCTGTTCTGTAATAGGGTTTTCTACCGGAATTGCTTTTTTGATGTAAAAAAGACGAGAGGTTAACGTTTTTGACCCAACATCACGTAATGTTTTTCTTCTGAATGACACACTTATATATGGTGTGAAAGTATTATAACTTAGTTCAGGAGCATAATGAAAATTACTTCCATTTATACCATATCTGATTCTATATATTGAAGAGGTTTCAAGAAAATGGTTGTATGCAATGGAAAATGCACCTGTGAAATTTTTACTACGAGTACTGTAATTAGGTGTAAGCGTAAAGTCCAAATTATGAGGTATAATTGGTTGATTTTTTAATCTTACACCCAATATTATTCCATCATATAAGTTATATTTTACATCAGGATAATAGAAAATTTGGTTGTAATAAGGGTCTTCAGCGTCTTGAAAAAAGCGAAATTGAAGAGGTTTGTTTATTAATTTATTATTTGTTTTTCTGAAATTATCCAGAGAATTATGCTCAGGATAGGTGTTTTCATAGTTAAGTGCAAGTTTGTTGTAGTTGCCTTTTTTTATCGATATTGTTTTGCTTTTTTTTATACTCGGAATCCATTGTTTGAATTTTATTTGTTTTTTGTTGATCCCGTAAAGTGCAACTGGAGCTGGAAAATTTCTTTTATTTTTGATGGTTACTTTTAAAGAGTCTTTAGATTCTTTAACAGATGTAATTTTATAATCAATTTTTTTAGCCGTTGTTAAATAATCTCCGGTAAACCAATTAAGATCTTTTTGGGTGTTTTTTTTAAGTATAGTTAAAAAATCGGAAGAAGAGCTCAGTTTTAAATGATTTCTATATAAAAAAGTTCTTATGGACTTTTGAAGAATATTATCATCCAAATAATCCTTTAAATATCTAAAACCTAGTCCAGATTTGTATTTGCTAACCACTTTTCTGTTGAAGTTAGATAGAGAATCGGCAGGGGTTTTCAGAGGCTGATCATAAAATTTTCGAGCACTAAATTGATAGATGAAAGGAAATTTATCATTCTGTTTGAGTTTACTTAAATTGTAATTTTTTATGGGCCAGTAATTAGAATATTTACCTAATATAGTTACGTTAGGGTAGTATTCTTTTAAATATTCCATCATTAAAAATGTTTCTAATCCATCTATAAACCAGTAATCTTCTCTTTTATTATGAATCAGAATATCATTGACATATTTAGAGCTTAAGGAGTGAAAAAAGTTGATGTCCCATCTGAAATTTAAGGGAAAAGGCTTAAGCCAACTAGGTAGTCCGTATAATTCTCGAAGGGTGTTTTTGTTAATGGATATTCTATCGACAAATATTTCGTTGTGAGGATGTTTTCCTAAATATTTTTCTATAAACTCAATTTGTTTAGTAATTATTTTTTCTGAATCTTCAATTGTTATTTTTTTATCAAAAGCATCGGTTTTTACTTCTTGGGTTTTGGTTTTTAGTGATTTAAATCTATTTCGAGAATCGATACTTAAGATAATGTCTTTTTTTTCTTTACCAACAAGTTGATACATTATTGAATTTTCTTGATTGGTTTTGTATTGATATAGATTACTTTCAATGTGGTATTTTTTTGGAATCTTAATTTTTATATTGTAATTAGCGATATCTTCATACAAATCATCCATATTTAGGTTACTCATTAAATGCCATTTTTCATTATAAACAGCAGGGACAATTTGCCAAAAGCGAAGATGATAGCCTGTTTTTGTTTTTCCATAACCAGTGAATTTTGAGTCAGGAACTTTTAAAGAATAAAATAACGAAATAGTAATGCTGTCTTTTGGATGTAAAGGTTTATTAAGTGTAAGTTCAAGAATATCCTGTTGTTTCGGAAGTTCTCTGAAATTTATGGGCTGGTAATTAATCGTTAGGTTTTTAATTTTAGAATAACCTCTTTCTTTTTTTTTGGAAAAATAAAAGTTTTTTTTATAGTCTTCAACAAATCTTTTACCTAAGGGAGTGCTATTATTTGAAAAGCTGTTCCCCCAATTATGGAGATATACTTTATTAAGAATGTCTTTTGAATTATTTTTATAAATAATTTTTTGTTGTATTTCAAAAGTATGGGTGCTATCTATTAAGACGATGTTGGTGAAAATCTCATTTGCTTGAGAGAATAGACTCTTTGTTAATAGAGAAAAAATTAAAAATGTAAGAAGCCTATTCGTCATGTTTTAAGGGTAAAAAGCTCATTCTCATTTGAGATGAGAATGAGTTTAAATATAGAATATTTTTCTAAAAATTTGGTTTTAATTGGTATTTGTCGTAAAACTTATTGAAATGCTCAACAGCTTCATCAGCAGAATCGACGAGTCTAAATAAATTTAAATCTTCAGGACTTACATTACCTTCTTCAATTAACATGTTTTTAATCCAATCAATTAACCCTCCCCAAAATTTTTTGCCGACAAGAACAATAGGAAACCTTCCTATTTTTTTTGTTTGGATTAATGTTATGGCTTCAAATAATTCGTCTAAAGTTCCAAAACCTCCTGGCATTACAACAAAACCTTGCGAGTATTTTACAAACATCACTTTTCTGACAAAGAAATAATCGAAGTCTAAACTTTTTCCAGGATCTATCCATGGGTTGTCGTGTTGTTCAAATGGAAGTTCTATATTAAGTCCAACAGAGATTCCTTTTCCCCTATTGGCACCTTTATTTCCTGCTTCCATTATTCCTGGTCCCCCTCCAGTAATAACACCAAAACCATTTTGTGTTAATTTATATGCTACTTCTTCTGCAAGTGCATAATAGGGGTGTTCGGGTTTGGTTCTTGCTGATCCAAAAATTGAAACACAAGGACCTATTTTGCTTAATTTTTCATAACCATCAACAAATTCAGCCATGATCTTGAAAATAGCCCATGAATCATTTGTTTTTATTTCATTCCAAGTTTTTTGCTGTAACTTTTCTCTTATTTTTCTGTCATCATTTGGAATCATATTCAAATCTTTTTATTGTTAAGTCTTCCCAAAAAGGAAGCTTGCTAATTTAACTGTTTTTATTGTTTTAAATTAAAAAAAGAGGTTAAAAACTTTTTAAATTAATGAGTTCGAAACGAAAATGTTAAAAGGGGTAGATCTTACTTATTCTTAGCTGATTTGAAAGGTTTAGTAAATTAGCAACACTAAAATAGTATGATAATAACTAAGGACTTTTTAAAAAAAACCTTCTAAATAAAATAGATAAATATCAAAAGTAAATTAGTCTTTCTGAAGAGTGTTTCAAAATATTGCGCTTTATTTGTTAAAAAAAATGTTAAAATTTTAAAAAAAAATGTTAAATTTGCCAACCTGTTCTTTAGAAGTCCCCCAAAAAAATCTTTAAAATAGAGTTATTTTATTAAAGTAGCATTGTATAAATGTAAGAGAGTTTATGTTGTTGATAGATAGGTGTTTTAAAGTTGGTTTACAGGCCTTTCATCAAAAAAGTAATAAAATCTCTTTTGAACTAAATATTAATTATGGGGGGTATGGTAAAGAAAATTTCATTTTTTATTTTTATTGGGGTATTCAATTTTCAAAGCATTTTAGGTCAGTTTGTTGTAGGTGCATCACGCATAGACAATGCGGCACAGTTTGAAGTGGTATCAACAAACAAAGGGGTGTTGTTGCCTAGGGTTCAATTAACAGGGACAAATGATGTAACAACAGTTAATAATGTGTCAATAGGCTCAAAAGAGAGTTTATTGGTTTATAATACGGCTACGGCGAACGATGTTATTCCAGGGTATTATTACTGGGATAAAAACAAGTGGATTCCGTTAATTGGAACAGATAATCAGAATTTAACATTGTCAGGAAATAATTTAAGTATTGTAGGAGGAAATTCTGTTTCACTTTCTTCTTTAGATACCGATAATCAGATACTTTCACTTTCGGGAACAAATCTTGCTATTCAAGGTGGAAATACAGTTAACCTAAATCCTTTAAAAGACAACTTAGGGAATCATACTGCAACAACTACCTTACAAATGTCAAAGCAGAAAATAGCAAATGTAGGTCATATTGAATTTGCAGCAGGAGGAGGTGCGAGAGAAGGGTATATCGGAAACGATAATAACAATATGCAATATGTTGCGGAGCAAGGAGCTCACTTGTTTCAAGGAGGAAACGTAGGAGTTGGGATTGCTCCATCGTTTAAATTACATGTAAATGGAAGAACAAAGCTCGATGGTGCTGATGCAGGGACTTGGATTGAAGCAGGTGCAAATGATTGGTTCTTAGGGAGAGAGAATGCTAGTTTTCGTTTGTGGAATAATGGTAATAAATTTAATTTAACGCCCTCAGGGAATTTGTGGACTGCTGGAACTACTACTATAGGTAATTTAGCTGCTGTCTCGGGATCTACTTATGCAACAGTAACAGAAAATGATGGAACTCTAAGGAAACAATCTTGGCAGAGTGTTAAGGATTGGATAGTGGGTGAGGTGCCATCATCGGCAGATAATTTAGGGAATCACAATGCGACAACAAGATTATGGATGAGTGGGAATGAAATTCAAGGAGCAGGAAGCAATACTTTGATAAATGGAGTGGAAGTAGGTCAAGTAGGTCATGGAGGTTCTTGGCTTGGTTTAGCAAATAAAAATCAAGCGACTAAATCGGGATATGCGTTAATCCAAAATAATGTAGGACAAACATTGCTAAATACTCAGAGTGGTCAAAAAATAGGCTTTAGAGTGGCGAATACTGAGAAAATGACAATGACTTCTAATGGTAATTTTGGTGTTGGAGTAATTTCTCCATCTGCAAAATTAGATGTAAATGGAAATGTGAGAATCAGATCAATCGCAGGTGGTACAACATCAGACCAGGTAGTTACTGTTGATGCTAATGGAAATGTTAAAAAAGTAGCAATGTCAACAGTTGGAGGGCAAGGAAACACAGATAACCAATCGTTAAGTTTATCAGGCACAACTTTGTCTATTAATCGTGGAAATGCAGTAAACTTAAATTCTTTAAAAGACAACTTAGGAAATCATACAGCAATAACAACTTTGCAAATGTCAAAGCAAAAAATAGCGAATGTTGGCCATATAGAGTTTGCTTCCGGAAGCGGGGCGAGAGAGGGGTATATTGGAAATGATAACAATAATATGCAATATGTTGCAGAACAAGGTTCTCATGTGTTTGGAGGAGGTAATGTTGGTGTCGGAATTAGCCCATCCTTTAAACTTCACGTTTCAGATAGAATGAAAATGGATGGGGTAGCTGCAGGAACATGGATTGAAGCTGGAGCGAACGATTGGTTTTTAGGTCGTAATAGTTCAGACTTAAGAATTTATAATAATGGTGATAGAGTTACCTTTAAACCAAATGGAAATGTAGGAATTGGAACGTCTAATCCTTCATCTAAGTTAACTGTTGCAGGTAACGTGAGGTTTATTTCGAATCGACCTAGTTTATTTTTTGATAGACAAGGAGGGTCTACTTGGCATATGTATGTAACAAATGGAGAGGGGAATATTGATCAAAATGATTTTATTATTAGGAAAAGAGGTGTGTCTGGTAATCCATATATGGTAATTAATGACAAGTCAGGTAATGTTGGTTTTGGTGTTGAAAACACTCAAGGGCATAAAATTAGGGCACTTGGTTCGATCAGAGGAACAAGGTTTGTTTCAGATACAAAAAGTTATCCTGATTATGTTTTTGATCACTATTATGATGGCTCGTCAGAACTAAATGAAAAATATACTTTCCTAAGTTTAGAGGAGGTAGAGGAGTATACTAGACAAAATGGTCATTTACCTGGAGTTTCTTCAATTAGAGATATAAAACGTGAAGGTGGTATAGATATTTCTAGATTAGGTGTTCAAAACCTGGAAAAAATAGAGGAGCTATATCTTCATATTATAGAATTAAATAAGACCATAAATTCATTAAAAGAAGAAAATGAGGAGTTAAGCAATAAACTTAATTCTGAAATGACTCAAATGAACGACCGTATTGACCAACTTTCTAAATTGGTTAAGAAATCTTCAAAGTAATAGTAATAATTTTTAAATTAATTTCTATATGGAAGATCGATTAACAATAAAATTAAAGATGTCAAGGAAGAAGGTAAGAGGTATTATTTTTTTATTCTTTGTTGTGCTTGCTTTAATTTGTGAAGAGGGGAGTGCTCAACAAAATGTGGTATCAAACAAGAGTAGAAATGAGGGGGTCTCTGCTTCCTATGATGAGTTATTAGTAAGTTCAACAGGTAACTTGATTAATAATGGAGAAATGTTTATTTATAATGATTTGAGTAATGAAGGTGAAATATCTTTTGAAACCCAATCTTCGGTATTCAATTTTAAAGGTCAAGTGTCGCAAAAAGTTGCGGGAACAGGTAATTCTTTATTTAGCAATGTACTTTTTGATAATGCAAGTGAGAAAGCTCCTTTTTCAATTGAGAAGAACATTGTCCTTAAAGGAAATGTAGATTTTTCCGATGGAATTATATCTTATTCAAATGATGGACTTATGATTTTTGATGAATCATCTACAGTGCAAAATGTTTCAGGGGAAAGTTTTGTTGAAGATAGAGTTCGTAAAAAAGGAAATCAAGAATTTGTATTTCCTATTGGAGATAACAGAGCTACAAATTATGTGTATCGAAAACTTAAAATGGAAGCACCATCAAGTACTTCTTCAGTAGTAGATGCTCAATATTTATGGGAAAACCCAGGAAGAGTTTATAGTGCTAGTTTAAAGGAGGATAGAATTGAGGTTATTGATAATGAGGAGTATTGGGTTGTTGATGATTTTAATGGAAATACTTTACCTAATTTAACATTTTATTGGAATTTAGCTACTACACCATCGTCAATTCTAACTTCAGATTTCCTTGATAGGATTATTGTTGCTAGATGGGACGGGGGAAAATGGATACAGGAAGAAATAGTAAATATTGATGTGGCAAGTTCTTCTATAAAAATAAAACCATCAGGAGATGGAGTTTTCACTTTTGCCTTATTAAAAACAGTATTACCAGACTATTCTCCGACACTTTTAACCAATAAAACGCAGATAAATGGTAGTAAAGGAGTTATTGATTTTGTAATTCTTGTAGCCGAGTCCAATGGGGAGAATTCAAACGGAGTTAATCCTGTAGAAGTAAGAATACCAGATAGCAAGCGTTTTCGTTTTTCTTTTAATGATCAATTAACGAGCCTTAATGGGCATGAACTAAATAATTTTAATTGGATATATAAGTTAGAGAATGGATTACACAAATTTACTCATAAAGATATATTCATTGGAAAAAGTGTTGAGAAAATTGGGGTAAATGCCATTTTTATTTCTCCTGAAAATTCAAAAGGAGAAGTTCCTCTTAAGGTTACAATAAAGGCTGATTCAGGTGGCCAAGAAAATAGAGGAAATGACAACGATCAAGATATTTTAAAATATAGCAACAAAAAATGATTTTCCCAGATGTATATTAGTTTAAAGCTTATAAAAACAATGTTGCTTATGAGTTAGTAAGCTTTGAGGAGGATAAGATGTTTTTATCTTATCCTTTCTTTTTTAGTTCTTTTTTTAAAAATTTAGCAGTATAGCTCTTTTTATGCTTTATAATTTCTTCAGGAGTCCCGTAGATTAATATTTCTCCCCCCCCCTTACCTCCTTCGAGTCCTACATCAATGATATGATCCGCAAGTTTGATGACATCAAGATTGTGTTCTATGATTAGTACTGTATTTCCTTTGTCTGTTAGTTTATTTAATACATCCATTAGAACTCTGATATCTTCAAAATGAAGTCCTGTAGTAGGTTCATCAAGTATATAGAAAGTATTCCCTGTATCCTTTTTTGAAAGTTCACTAGCTAATTTAATGCGTTGCGCTTCTCCTCCAGATAAAGTTGTCGATTGTTGTCCAAGTGTTATATATCCTAAACCAACATCTTTAATTGTTTTTAATTTTCTATATATTTTAGGAATATGCTCAAAGAAATCTACAGCATCATTAATGGTCATTTCTAACACATCGGAAATAGATTTTCCTTTGTATCTAATTTCTAAAGTCTCTCTATTAAAGCGTTTTCCCTGACACGCCTCACATTCAACATGAACATCTGGTAAAAAATTCATCTCAATCACTTTAAGACCTCCGCCTTGGCAAGTTTCACAACGTCCGCCCTTAACATTAAAGCTAAATCTTCCAGGTTTATATCCGCGTATTGAAGCTTCCGGTGTTTTTGCAAATAGACTTCTAATTTCACTAAAGACTCCAGTATAAGTTGCAGGGTTAGACCTAGGAGTTCTTCCAATGGGTGATTGATCAATATCAATAACTTTATCAATATACTCTAGTCCTTCAACATCTTTGAAGGGCATAGGTTTTTTTACACCTCTATAAATATGTGCGTTAAGTATAGGGTAAAGTGTTTCATTTATTAAAGTAGATTTACCACTACCTGAAACACCCGTAATACAAATCATTTTACCAAGAGGAAATTTAACGGAAATATTTTTTAAGTTATTGCCGCTTGCTCCAATTAACTTAATAAAATTACCATTTCCTTCACGTCTCTTTTGAGGGACTTCTATTAGCTTTCTTTTGGATAGGTAATCAGCAGTTAAGGTATCTTGCGATTTCAAATCGTCAAAAGTACCTTTACTAACAATTTCCCCTCCATGCCTTCCTGCTCCAGGTCCAATATCTATAACAAAATCTGCATGCTTTATCATATCTTCATCATGTTCAACAACCAAAACAGAATTTCCAATATCTCTTAGTTTAACTAATGAGTTAATTAATTTTTCATTATCACGTTGATGCAATCCAATACTTGGTTCATCTAATATATACAATACGCCAACAAGTTGAGAGCCAATTTGAGTTGCTAATCTAATTCGTTGGGCTTCTCCCCCAGAAAGTGATTTAGAAGTTCTGTCTAACGTTAAATAATCAAGGCCAACATCTAACAGGAATTGAATTCTGGTACGTATTTCTTTTAATATTTCAGAAGCTATTTTAAGTTGCTTTTCTGAAAGTTTGCTCTCTATATTTTCAAACCAACCAAAAAGCTCGGTAACATCCATTTGAGCTAGTTGACTAATGTTTTTGCTATTAATTTTGAAGTGAAGTGCCTCCTTTTTTAAGCGCTTACCTTCACAAGTAGAACAAGAAACTTCATCCATGAAGCCCTTGGCCCATCTTTTTATAGATGAACTATCTGAGTTTTTATATTGACTTTGAATAAAAGCAATAATTCCTTCGAAATCTATTGCGTACTTTCGGGTAACACCAGCAGTTTTAGATTGAATTGAAAATGTTTCTTTTCCTCCATTAAGAATCACGTTTAAGGCCTCTTGAGAAATACTTGAAATGGGGTCAGATAATTTGAATTTATAGCGTTCAGCTATAGTTTGCAGTTGTTTAAAAATCCAACTATTCTTTTGTTCTCCAAGAGGGATGATGCCTCCATTTTTTATAGAAATACTATCATCGGGAATAACTTTTTTTAAATTTATTTCGTTAGTAGTGCCAAGTCCGTTACAATGATAACAAGCCCCTTTGGGCGAGTTGAAAGAAAAAGTGTTAGGTTCTGGATTTGGATAAGCAATTCCAGTAGTAGGGCACATTAATTCTCTACTAAAATATCTTGGTTTTACATTGTCAACATCAATAATCATTAAAATGTTATTACCAGTATATAATGCAGTTTTAATCGTTTCTTCTAATCGTTTTTCAAAATCTTTATTGACAATCAATCGATCAATTACAACTTCAATATCATGAGTTTTGTAACGATCTAGTTTCATTCCTTTTTCGATTTCTCTAATTTTTCCATCAACTCGAACTCTTACAAATCCTTGTTTAGCAATTTGCTCGAATAATTCCCGATAATGTCCTTTTCTGGATTTAATTAATGGTGCAAGAACAGCAATACGCTTTTCATCAAAATCTTTCAGAATTAGTTCTTTGATTTGGTTGTCTGAATAGCTAACCATTTTTTCACCAGTATTATAGGAATACGCATCAGCAGCACGAGAATAAAGTAAACGAAGAAAGTCGTATATCTCTGTAATAGTTCCGACCGTTGATCTAGGGCTTTTATTAGTTGTTTTTTGCTCTATTGAGATAACAGGAGATAATCCATCTATTTTGTCAACATCAGGACGTTCTAATCCTCCAAGAAATTGACGAGCGTACGCTGAAAAAGTTTCAATATATCGTCTTTGTCCTTCAGCGTAAATAGTATCAAAAGCTAAAGATGATTTTCCGCTTCCGCTCAAACCAGTTATGACCACTAACTTTTCACGAGGTATTTTGAGATCAATGTTTTTCAAATTATGAGCTCTAGCCCCGTAAATTTCAATATATTCTTGCTCTTTCAAAATCGTTTGTTTTCTAAAAAAAAAGCAAATTTAATGAATACTTATGTATTTCAATATTAGGAATTGTTTATAAAATGAGTTTATTTTTTACTCTAAAGTCAAAGTATAAAACTGAATAAAGACCTTTTTAGAGTCAATACAGTTTATATCTATTCGATTTTAATTAGTTCAACTACTGTATTATTCTGATTAATGAAAAATATTCAATTAAGTAAATGTTTTTTTACGAGAAAAATAAAATTTGTAATACGTGCAGATTTTAACATTTAAACTCTTTTTATTTCTATAATTATGATATCTTTATCTTTGGTATTGTTTAAAACGAAAAGATGACATTTATTCATTCAGTACGATATTTTTTCGAACGTAACGGTTTTTATGTATCCTCTAGATTAGCTGACAGATTTGGTATTAGAGCGGTTAATGTTAGATTGTTTTTTATTTATATATCCTTCGTTACCGTAGGTCTTTCTTTTGGGGTGTATCTAACTTTGGCTTTTTTGCTACGCCTCAAGGATATAATATACACTAAGAGGTCTTCAGTCTTCGATCTATGATAAATGTTGTTTTTAAGTCACGCTTATATAAAGCGATCTTTTTTTCCTTGCTGATTTTGAGTTTTGGAATAGGAGGGTATCAAATATTTTTTGACTATTCTTTTATTGATGCCTTGTATATGACTGTGATTACCATTACAACTATTGGGTTTGGAGAAGTTCATCCTTTTGGGGTAGAAGAAAAGATTTTTACAGTTATTTTAATATTACTAGGTCTGTTTATATTCGGTTATGCAGTGTCTTTGTTTTCTGAATATCTAATTAGTGGTCAATTTTTTTATCAATTAAAAGTAAAACGAGTGCAAAAAAAAATAGAAGAGTTAAAAGGTCATACTATTGTCTGTGGCTTTGGAAGAAATGGCAGACAAGCAGTATCGAAATTAATGAGCTATAAAAAGAAAATTGTTGTAATAGAAAAGGATAAAAATTTAATCAGAGAGTTAGATGAAGCTGGTGTTTTAAATGTAGAAGGGAATGCTACAACTGATGAGACACTAATCAAAGCTGGTATTCTAAAAGCAAATAACCTAGTAACGGTATTACCTTCTGATTCAGATAACTTATTTGTAGTTTTATCTGCTAGACAATTGAATAAAAAAAGTAAGATTATTAGTAGAGCATCTAAAGAGAGTACCTACAGTAAATTAAAAATAGCAGGTGCAGATAATGTAATAATGCCTGATAAGTTAGGAGGAGCGCACATGGCTTTATTGGTAGTAACACCTGATGTTATCGAGTTTGTAGATCGACTAACCATTGAGGGCGATACTTCTGCAAATTTGGAAGAAGTGTCGGTAAATGAACTTCCAATTGAATACCTTAATAAAACAATTTTAGATTTAGATATGAGAAAAAAAACAGGTTGTACCGTTATTGGTTATAAATCTCCTGAAAAAGAGTATATTATCAATCCTGATGTCTCTGTAAAGTTAATTAAAGACTCCAATCTTATCGTTTTAGGTAGGCCAGAACAAATTCATAGATTGAGAGAACTATTTTAAAGATTGATTTTATTTCATAATTCAAATGATTAAAATAATTATAACAGGGAGTAATGGCCTGCTAGGTCAAAGCTTGTTAGCATTGTTGTTAGGGAGAAAAGATAAATATGAGGTTGTTGGTTTTTCAAGAGGAATAAATAAAAGCGGTAGACACGATTTCCAATATGTATCAATTGATCTAACGAACGAAAGTCGTTTGTTTGAAGAGTTAGAAAGAGTAAAACCTGATGTTATTGTTAACACAGCTGCTATGAAGCAAGTCGATCAATGTGAAAAAGAGAAATATCTATGTGAAGAAATTAATGTACAACTTGTCGATAACCTAATTCAATTTTCAGAAAAAAACAACGTCTATATTGTCCATCTTTCAACAGATTTTATTTTTGATGGGGATAAAGGTTTTTATAAAGAAAATGATATTCCAAGTCCTTTAAACTATTATGGAGTTTCAAAATGGAAAGCCGAGAAAAAGTTAATAGAATCTAATGTAAACTATGCAATTTTACGTACGATTTTAGTTTATGGAACAGATGTTAGAGTGTCATGTAGTAATATTGTTTTATGGGTGAAAGAATCACTTGAGTCTGGTGTGAAAATTAATGTTGTAGATGATCAATATAGAATGCCTACACTTGTTGATTCTCTCGCTGAGGTATGTCAAGCAGTAATAAAGAAAAGAAAAAAAGGAATCTTTAATGTTTCCTCTAAAAAGCTGTTGAGTGTTTATGATATAGCAATGGAAATAGCAGAGGTATTTAATCTAAATAAAGAGTTAATTTTTCCAATTTCAACAGAAAAACTAAGTCAGTTTGCTAAAAGACCAAAAATAACTGGATTCGATCTCAGTAAAACAGAAAAAGAATTCCAATTAAATTTTAAAGAGTTTAGTTATGATTTAAAAAGATTTAAACAAAAAATAACTTAAAAAATACTTTTAACTAAGAAAACTTGGGGGAGGTTTTATTTTTTAAGATATTGCATCCCACTAATTTAAAAAAATAATACTTTTTTATACACTTACATTATGAGGAAAAAATTACTATTCCTAATTACTTTTATATTACCAATGTTAACATTCGCGCAGGAGAAAGGACTTGCAGAAAAAATAAATGAAGGTTTTAAACCAGTAGCAGATGTCTGGGGAAGCTTTGTGTTTTATCCGGTAAAACTTGGAGAAAGGGTTGAAATGCCTTTGGTTATTATAATGTTACTTTTAGCAGGGTTGGTGTTTACTATAATTTTTAAATTTGTAAATGTTAGATTATTTCCAACTTCGATTAATATTGTGAGAGGTAAATATGACAGCGTTGATCATGCTTCTTCAGACAGTATGAAAGGAGATTCAACACCCGGCGGAGATGCTATTGAGACCATCAGAATTGAAGGGAATCAGGGAGAGGTTACCCATTTTCAAGCGTTGACAGCAGCCTTATCTGGGACAGTGGGGTTAGGAAATATTGCTGGTGTTGCTGTAGCTCTTTCTTTAGGAGGTCCAGGGGCAACATTTTGGATGATAGTTGCTGGTTTATTAGGAATGTCATCAAAATTTGTTGAGTGTACGTTGGGGGTTAAATATCGAGATGTTGGTGAAGATGGAACAATTTATGGTGGTCCCATGTACTATCTTAAAAAAGGTTTGACAGATGTAGGTAAGAGCACTTTAGGGAAGGTGTTAGCTGCAATTTTTGCGATTATGGTTGTTGGAGGATCTTTTGGAGGAGGAAATATGTTTCAAGCTAACCAGGCAGCTCAACAATTTGGAAGTATGATTGGTTCAACCAGTTTGTCAACTGCTTTGATTTTTGGTGTTATAATGTCCTCTTTAGTGGCGGTTGTAATTATTGGAGGAATAAAGAGGATAGGGAACATAACTGAGAAAATTGTGCCATTCATGGTTGGGATTTATTTTTTAGCAGCTGTAATAATTCTGGTAGCTAATTTTTCTCAAATAGGAAATGCTTTCGGTCAGATTATAGATGGAGCTTTTAATGCGAAAGGCATTTCGGGAGGTTTATTGGGTGTTTTAATCATTGGTTTTCAAAGAGCAGCTTTTTCAAACGAAGCTGGAGTTGGTTCGGCTGCTATAGCACATTCTGCAGTTAAAACAAAATATGCCGCTTCGGAAGGATTAGTTGCCTTACTGGAGCCATTTATAGATACGGTAGTTGTTTGTACAATGACAGCGCTAGTTATTATTATTACTAATGGAGACGGAAGTATAATGACTTATGGCGTGAAATCTCCAGATGGAGTTTTAGCAACCTCTAAGGCATTTGCTTCAGTATTACCATGGTTTCCATACATTCTCACCGTAGCAGTTGTTCTTTTTGCTTTTTCTACAATGTTATCTTGGTCTTACTATGGGTTACAGGGGTGGATGTTTTTATTTGGTCGTTCAAAAATGTCTGATTACGCTTATAAGATATTGTTTTGTATGTTTATAATAATAGGTTCAGCAGCTAGTCTAGGAGCAGTAACAGATTTTTCAGATGCCATGATTTTTGCTATGGCTGTGCCTAATGTAATAGGTTTATGCTTTTTATTCCCAAAAGTTAAAGAAGAACTATCGAAATACTTAAAAGCAATTGGTGTCATAAAGGATTAACCACAGGATTATAAAATGAAAAATTATAAGCTCTATTTCATAATTGATAAACAATTTAGAAATGGGGCTTTTGTTTTGTCTTTACTCATAGTAATACTTCAGTTTGCGTATTTCTATTTCGATTTATTAAAATCAGACCCCAATATTTACAATCAAGAAGATGCATCAATATTGATCCATAAAATTGATAGTTTAAAAGAACTTAAGAGTGTGGGGGAAGGGAAAAAACTCTACAAATTTAACCCTAACTATATATCTGATTATAAAGGTTATATATTGGGGATGTCTGTTGAGGAAATAGATAAACTTTTTGACTATCGAAAGAAAAATAAATTTGTGAATTCAGCAAGAGATTTTCAGATTGTTACAGGTGTTTCTGATAGTTTGTTAAAAGTAATTTCACCTTATTTCAGATTTCCAAAGTGGACTTATAATAACAGAGAATCGAAAAGTAAAGGTTTAAATCTTATTGATTTGAATAACTTTAAAAATGATACGAATAATGCTGATTTAAAAGACATTAATGATGTTTCTAGGTCAGAATTAACTGAATTACTAGGAGGAAATGAAATATTAGCTAATAGAATCGTTAAGTATCGTACTAAGCTAAAAGGGTATACTTATGATGCTCAATTACAAGAGGTTTGGGGGCTTAGCGATAATGAGTTAAATTTAATTCAGAAATCTTATCGAGTACTAAAAAAACCTTATATTAAAAAGATAAATGTGAATACAGCTAGTTTTAAAGAAATTTTGAGTTTACCATATATTGATTACAATCTGTGTAAAAAAATTTTTGATTATAAAGACGAGTTTGCAGAAATACAAAAGATTGAAGAATTAAAAAAGATAACAAATTTTCCTATTAAAAAATACGATAGAATAGTGTTATATTTGTCTGTAAAATAAACAACAACTAATTTAAGATCTAATGAATAATATGTACTTTACTGAAGAACACAGCTCTTTTCGTCAAAGTTTTAAAGACTTTTTGCAAAAGGAAGTCGTTCCGTATATAAATAAATGGGAAAAGGAAGGCAAGGTAGAAAGGTTTATTTGGAAGAAGTTTGGAGAAATGGGATATTTTGGATTAAATCAACCAGAAAAATATGGAGGGTTAAATCTAGATCTCTTTTATACAGTGATTTTTTTGGAAGAACTTCAAAAAATAAATTCAAGTGGTTTTGCGGCAAACATGTGGGCACATGCATATTTAGCAATGACACATTTAAAAGAAGAAGCAGATGAAAGAATTAAAAGAGAATATTTAACACCAAGTATAGAGGGTGATAAAATAGGATGTTTATGTATTTCAGAGCCGTTTGGAGGAAGTGACGTTGCAGGAATGAGAACAACAGCTATATTAGATGGAGACAACTATGTTGTCAATGGTTCAAAGACTTTTATAACAAACGGGGTTTATTCGGATTATTTAATTGTGGCTGCCAAAACTAATCTGGAGGAGAAACATAAAGGAATAAGTATTTTACTTATAGATCGATCAACTAAAGGAGTTTCTGCTACAAAGTTAGATAAACTAGGGTGGAAAGCTTCAGATACAGGTGAAATAGCTTTTGATAATGTAATTATTCCAAAGGAAAATCTTTTGGGACAAGAAGGTCTCGGTTTCTCCTATATAATGCAGCATTTTGCTTTGGAAAGACTGATTATGGGAATCAATGCACATGCAAGAGCGGAGTATGCAGTTAATTATGCATTGGATTATATGAGAGAAAGAAAGGCATTTGGAAAACAATTAAATGAATTTCAAGCATTACGTCATAAAGTAGCTGAGATGGCTAGTAAGGTTGATATGTGTCGAGAATATAATTATTCAATAGCTAAAAGACTTGACGAAGGCACTTATATCGTAAAAGAGGCAAGTATGAGTAAGTTGCTTTCAACAAAAATTGCAGATGAAGTTATTTATGATGCACTTCAGTTGTTAGGTGGATATGGCTATATGGAAGAATACCCAATGGCAAGACTTTTAAGGGATAGTCGTTTAGGCCCTATAGGAGGCGGGACTTCTGAGATATTGAAAGAGATTATAGCTAAAATGATTATCGATAAAAAACAATATAAAACAATGATTTAGGTTTAATATCTTTGAAATTATTTTTTTGATAAACATCGAATAGAATGATGGCTTTTTTTCTAATTCTCTTGTTTATTTAATTTTAATAAAGTATTGCTTTTTAAAAAAAACTGAATATATTTGCAACCTTGTTAAATAAATTTACAAAAAATAAAAATTTTACATGAAAGGAGGTGCCGAAAAATGTTAATAATACCTGTAAAAGAAGGTGAAAATATTGATAGAGCTTTAAAGCGTTATAAGAGAAAGTTCGATCGAACGAAAACAATGAGACAGTTGCGCGATAGAAAGCAATTTACGAAACCTTCAGTAGCGAAAAGAGCTCAAAAAATAAAAGCAACCTATGTACAAGGCATAAGAACAGCCGAAGAAGTAGGTTAAACTTCATAAAAATAGCCCACATTTTAAATGTGGGCTATTTTTTTATTGTGTATATTAACAATTGTTACTTTTGTGTATGGATCAAATAATGGTGAAAAAATTTTTAGAGTATTTAGAATATGAAAAAAAATATTCTCCTCATACGATTTTGGCTTATAGAAAAGATATTATGGATTTCATTTGTTTTTGTAAAGAAGAATTTAATCAATGTTATGAAGATGTGAGTTATAGCCAAATAAGGAGTTGGATTGTACAATTGACTAGTGGTAAATTGACAAATAGAAGTATAAATAGAAAACTAAGCTCTTTAAAAACGTTCTTTAATTATTTAGTAAAGATAGGAGAGGTAACTAAAAGCCCTATGATGAAGCACAGGTCTTTAAAGGAGCAAAAGAAAATAAGTATACCTTTCAACGAAAAAGAAATAAATGAGGTAATTGATATAATAAAAACAAAAGTTGGTTTTGAAGGGGTTAGAGATAGATTAATTTTAGAGTTGTTGTATTCAACTGGGATTAGACGGGCAGAGCTCATCAATATAAAAACAAAAGACTTGTATTTCGAAGAAGGTGTATTGAAAATAATAGGCAAGGGGAATAAAGAACGATTCGTTGTTTTACTACCTTTCGTTATTGAAACAATAAAGGTATACCAATTGGAGCGGAAAATGCTTAAAGAAATAAAAGATAAAGACTATCTATTGCTTACAAAAAAGGGTGTTAAAATGTATGAAACACTTGTTTATAGGATAATTAATTCGTACTTTAGAAGAGTTTCCACGAAGGTTAAAAAAAGTCCCCATGTCCTCAGACATGCATTCGCTACTCACTTAATAAATAGAGGAGCGTCTTTGTTTTCGGTTAAGGAATTGCTAGGGCATTCAAGTTTAGCCTCAACTCAAGTCTACACAAATAGTAGCTTAGAAGAATTAAAACAAGTGTATAATAAAACTCACCCTAGAGAGTTTGATTAAAAATTGGAAAATTATGAAGGTATTCACGCAATCGGTTAACTTTACAGCTGATAAGAAGTTGTTAGATTATATTGAAAAAAAAGTAGAAGGGTTAGAGAAGTTTCATGATAAGATTGTTGATGTCGAGGTATATTTAAAAGTTCAAAAAACAAGTGAAAAGGAAAATAAGATTACGGAATTAAAAATAAATATTCCAGGTAATGAATTAATGGTGAAAAAACAATGTAAAACTTTCGAAGAAGGTGTTAGTATTGGAGTAGAGTCGTTAAAAAGACAACTTCAGAAAGCTAAAGAAAAATCAAGAGCAAGCCTTGCTTTGTAAAAAATAATTAAAAAAAGTTTTCAAAAATTGAAAAATACTTTTACATTTGCAGTCCGTTAGAAATAGCGGACTGTTTTTATACAGTAACAAGCCGATATAGCTCAGCTGGCTAGAGCAGCTGATTTGTAATCAGCAGGTCGTGGGTTCGAGTCCCTCTATCGGCTCTAAAAGATCTTTAAAATAAAAATGTGAATGGGGAGATTCCAGAGCGGCCAAATGGGACGGACTGTAACTCCGTTGTCTTACGACTTCGCAGGTTCGAATCCTGCTCTCCCCACAATTTTTTAAAGCGGGAGTAGCTCAGTTGGTAGAGCGTCAGCCTTCCAAGCTGAATGTCGCCGGTTCGAACCCGGTCTCCCGCTCAAAGTCTTTTAGGCCGGTGTAGCTCAGTTGGTAGAGCGCATCCTTGGTAGGGATGAGGTCACGGGTTCAAATCCCGTCATTGGCTCTTTTAGAGTTGTAAAAACAGAGGTTTTAAAGTAACACTAAATATATTTAACTAAGAATTAAAATTAATAATCATGGCAAAAGGAACTTATGATCGTTCGAAACCGCATTTAAACGTCGGTACTATCGGTCACGTAGATCACGGTAAGACAACTTTAACTGCTGCAATCACTAAAGTTTTAGCTGACGCAGGATATTCTGAAGCAAGAGCTTTTGATCAAATAGATAATGCTCCTGAAGAGAAAGAGAGAGGTATTACAATAAACTCTTCTCACGTAGAATATGCAACTCAAAATCGTCATTATGCACACGTTGACTGTCCAGGTCACGCGGATTACGTAAAGAACATGGTAACGGGTGCGGCTCAAATGGATGGAGCTATTTTAGTAGTTGCTGCTACTGACGGTCCTATGCCTCAAACTCGTGAGCACATACTATTAGGACGTCAGGTTGGTATTCCACGCATCGTTGTTTTCTTAAACAAGGTTGATATGGTTGATGATGAGGAGCTGTTAGAATTGGTTGAAATGGAAGTTAGAGATTTGTTGTCTTTTTACGAGTATGATGGAGATAATGGTCCAGTAGTTTCAGGTTCTGCATTAGGAGCTTTAAACGGTGAGGAGAAATGGGTTAATACTGTTCTTGAGTTGATGGAGAAAGTTGATACATGGATTGAAGAGCCACCTAGAGATACTGAAAAAGATTTCTTAATGCCAATTGAAGATGTATTCTCTATCACTGGTCGTGGTACTGTGGCAACAGGACGTATCGAAACTGGAATTATAAACACAGGAGACGCGGTTGATATCATTGGTATGGGTGAAGAAAAATTATCTTCTACTGTAACAGGTATTGAGATGTTCCGTCAAATACTAGATAGAGGAGAAGCTGGTGATAATGCTGGTATCTTGTTAAGAGGTATTGATAAAAAAGATATCAAGAGAGGAATGGTAATCTGTAAGCCAGGTTCTGTAACTCCACACGCTAAGTTTAAAGCTGAGGTATATATCCTTAAGAAAGAAGAAGGTGGTCGTCACACTCCTTTCCATAATAACTATCGTCCACAGTTTTATGTACGTACAACTGATGTAACAGGGAATATTGCTCTTCCTGATGGTGTAGAAATGGTTATGCCTGGTGATAACTTAACAATTACTGTTGATTTGATTCAACCTATTGCTTTAAATGTAGGTTTACAGTTTGCTATCCGTGAAGGAGGTAGAACAGTAGGTGCTGGTCAGGTAACTGAATTATTAGACTAATAATATAGTTTTACTATATAAATAAATTTAAGGAGTCTATCTTTTAACGAAGGCTCCTTATAAAATACGGGTTTAGCTCAGTTGGTAGAGCACTGGTCTCCAAAACCAGGTGTCGGGAGTTCGAGTCTCTCAACCCGTGCAACTCTCAAACGAGTTATGGTTTTTACTGTAACTCGTTAAAAGGATAATAAGATATGACTAACTTTATACAATACATCAAAGATTCTTTCGAAGAATTAAATACAAATATGACATGGGTTACAAGAGAAGAGGCTCAGAAGTCTACTGCTATTGTAGCTGCTTTTACAATTGTTTTTGCATTAGTTGTTGCAGGCATTGATAAAGTCTTTCATTTAGGATTAGACAATTTCTTTCAAATGTTTTAATGATGGCAGAATCAATGATGAAATGGTATGTTGTTAGGGCTATAGGAGGTCAAGAAAATAAGGTTAAAACTTATATAGAGACTGATATAGCTCGTCATGGACTTTCAGACTTTGTTAACCAAGTTATAGTACCAACTGAAAAAGTTATACAAGTTCGAAATGGAAAGAAAATAAACAGAGAACGAGTTTATTTTCCTGGTTATGTAATGGTTGAAGCTAATTTAGCTGGTGAGGTACCACACGTTATAAAAGCAGTAACAGGTGTTATTGGTTTTTTAGGGGAGACTAAGGGAGGAGATCCTGTACCTATGAGAAAGGCAGAAGTCAATAGAATGTTAGGGAAGGTAGATGAACTATCTGTTAAAGATGAAAATGTGGCGATTCCTTATTCTGTGGGAGAGACTGTCAAAGTAATTGACGGACCGTTTAATGGATTTGATGGGACCGTTGAAAATGTAAATGAAGAAAAGCGTAAGTTAGAAGTAATGGTGAAAATCTTTGGTAGAAAAACACCATTAGAACTTAACTATATGCAAGTTGAAAAAATATAATTGTTACACCTATATATTGATGTGTTTTAGGCTTCCATTTAAAACATGTCTTTAAATCTTAAACAATGGCAAAAGAAGTAAGTAAATTAGTAAAACTACAAGTTAGGGGAGGTGCTGCGAATCCATCGCCACCAGTTGGACCCGCTTTAGGTGCTGCCGGTGTTAATATCATGGAGTTCTGTAAGCAGTTTAATGCTCGTACTCAAGATAAACAAGGTAAAGTATTACCTGTTGTGATAACGGTTTATAAAGACAAATCGTTCGAATTTGTTGTAAAAACCCCACCAGCTGCAGTACAATTATTAGAAGCGGCCAAAATTAAGAAAGGTTCGGGTGAACCTAATAGAAAGAAAGTAGCAAGTGTTACTTGGGATCAAATTAAAGTAATAGCAGAGGATAAAATGGCTGATTTAAATGCATTTAAAGTTGAGTCTGCAATGAAAATGATTGCAGGTACAGCTCGATCTATGGGATTAACAGTAACAGGTGATGCTCCTGCATAAACTAAAAGAGATTTAGAAATGGCAAGATTGACTAAAAAACAAAAAGAAGCTCGTGCTAAAATTGATAGCTCTAAAGTTTATGATTTAAACGAAGCATCAGCTTTAATAAAAGATATTACCAAAGTAAAATTCGATGCTTCTGTTGATTTAGCAATTCGTTTAGGTGTTGATCCACGAAAAGCTAATCAAATGGTAAGAGGTGTGGTAACGTTACCTCATGGTACAGGTAAAGATGTTAAAGTTTTAGCATTAGTGACTCCTGACAAAGAAGCAGAGGCTCAAGCAGCTGGTGCTGATTATGTTGGGTTGGATGAATATTTACAAAAGATAAAAGGTGGATGGACTGATGTTGACGTAATTATTACAATGCCTAGTGTAATGGGTAAATTAGGACCATTAGGACGTATTTTAGGACCTAGAGGTTTAATGCCCAATCCTAAAACAGGTACAGTAACTATGGATGTTGCAAAAGCAGTTCAAGAGGTTAAAGCTGGTAAAATCGATTTCAAGGTTGATAAAACTGGTATCGTTCATGCAGCAATTGGAAAGGCTTCTTTTGATGCACAAAAGATTGCTGAGAATGCAAATGAATTAGTTCAAACACTTATTAAATTAAAGCCAACAGCAGCAAAAGGTACTTATATAAAAAGTATTTTTATGTCTTCAACTATGAGTCCTAGTGTCGCTGTAGATGTAAAATCAGTATCTTAAGGCTGTTAAAACCTTTTAATCATGACTAGAGAGGAAAAATCAAAAGTAATTCAAGATTTAACGGCACAGTTAGCAGATACAAATACCGTCTATTTAGCAGATATATCTGGTTTGGACGCAATATCTACATCTAACTTACGTAGAGCTTGTTTCAAAGCTAATGTAAAATTAGCTGTCGTGAAGAATACATTGTTAGCAAAAGCAATGGATGCTTCAGAGAAAGATTTTGGTGAATTACCAGAAACTTTAAAGGGTAATACTTCAATGCTAATAGCAGAGGCTTCAAATGCTCCTGCGAAAGTTATTAAAGAGTTTAGAAAAAAGTCAGAGAAACCTTTGTTGAAAGGTGCTTATGTTGAGGAGGCAGTTTATGTTGGAGATGACCAATTAGATGCACTTGTTAACATCAAATCTAGAGAAGAACTTATTGGAGATATTATCGGATTATTACAATCGCCTGCTAAGAATGTTGTTTCAGCACTTCAATCAGGTGGAAGTAAGTTAACTGGTATATTGAAAACATTATCAGAAAAATAATTAAGCGCACTAATAAACTAAATAATAAAAATTTCAAAAAACAATTAAAATGGCAGATTTAAAAGATTTCGCAGAGCAATTAGTTAATTTAACAGTAAAAGAGGTTAATGAATTAGCTGATATTTTAAAAGATGAATATGGTATTGAGCCAGCAGCAGCAGCTGTTGCTGTTGCAGGTCCAGCAGCTGGAGGAGGTGAAGCAGCTGAAGAAAAAACTGAATTTGACGTTATCTTAAAAGCTCCAGGAGGATCTAAATTAGCAGTTGTTAAGTTAGTTAAAGAATTAACTGGATTAGGATTAAAAGATGCTAAAGCAATCGTAGATGAGGCTCCAAAAGCTATTAAAGAAGGAGTTTCTAAAGATGAAGCTGAAGGTCTTAAAAAGTCTTTAGAAGAAGCAGGAGCTGAAGTAGAGCTTAAGTAATTACTTCTTCCCGTGATTATATAACCGGGAAAAACAATAAAGGTTTAGGTACTAGGGATTTAACTTTCTAGACCTAAACCATTTTGTGTATATATTCGTTCTTTATTTCATCACATTTATTTTTAGGTGTGATAACTTTTCTGTAAAATTTTAATTTACAGTGAATTATAGCAACAAGTTTGCTTGTTGAAACTCAAAAGTTTCAAAAAAAATATTTTTAATTAAAAAATAGTATCTCTTTTGGCAACGATAAACACCACTGAAAGAATTAATTTCGCATCATCGCAGCTGGGAACTGATTACCCTGATTTTTTGGATATACAAGTGAAGTCTTTCCAGGATTTTTTCCAATTGCAAACAAAAGCGGAAGAGCGTGGGAATGAAGGTTTGTATAAAACTTTCTTGGATAACTTCCCGATTACGGATACCCGTAATCAATTTGTTTTAGAATTTTTAGATTATTTTGTAGATCCACCAAGGTATAGTATTGAAGAATGTATTGAAAGAGGGTTGACTTATAGTGTACCTTTAAAAGCACGCTTAAAACTTTATTGTACAGATCCTGAGCATGAAGATTTTGAGACAATCGTGCAAGACGTTTATTTAGGGACTATACCCTATATGACCAACTCTGGAACATTCATAATTAATGGGGCTGAGCGTGTTGTAGTGTCCCAGTTACATCGTTCTCCTGGTGTATTCTTCGGTCAATCTTTCCACGCTAATGGAACAAAGCTTTATTCCGCAAGAGTTATTCCTTTCAAAGGATCATGGATTGAATTCGCAACAGATATCAATCAGGTAATGTATGCGTATATTGATAGAAAGAAGAAACTACCAGTAACAACATTATTTAGAGCTATTGGTTTCGAAAGAGATAAGGATATATTAGAAATTTTTGATTTAGCTGAAGAAGTAAAAGTAACAAGGGCTGGATTAAAAAAAGTACTTGGAAGGAAGTTAGCTGCCAGAGTTTTAAAAACTTGGCATGAGGATTTTGTTGATGAAGATACAGGTGAAGTTGTTTCTATAGAGCGTAATGAGATTGTTTTTGATAGAGACACTATATTAGACAAAGAGCACATAGAAGAGATTATTGAATCAGGCACTAAAACAATACTACTTCATAAAGAAGATAATCAGCAGGCTGATTACGCCATTATACATAATACATTACAAAAAGATCCTACGAATTCTGAAAAGGAAGCAGTAGAGCATATTTATAGACAACTACGTAACGCTGAACCACCTGACGAAGAAACTGCAAGAGGTATTATTGAAAAATTATTCTTTTCGGAACAACGTTATAGTTTAGGTGAGGTAGGGCGTTTTAGAATGAATACAAAACTTAATCTGAATGAAGATTTAGATCAAAAGGTATTAACAAAGAACGATATTATCACGATTATTAAGTATTTAATCGAATTAATAAATTCAAAGGCTGAAGTTGATGATATCGATCACTTATCTAATCGTCGTGTTAGAACAGTTGGTGAACAGTTAGCTGGCCAATTTGGAGTAGGTTTAGCCCGTATGGCTCGTACTATTCGTGAACGAATGAATGTTCGTGATAATGAGGTTTTTACTCCGATTGATTTAATTAATGCAAAAACATTATCTTCTGTAATTAATTCATTTTTTGGAACCAATCAGTTGTCTCAGTTTATGGATCAGACAAATCCATTAGCAGAAATAACACACAAAAGACGTTTATCAGCTTTAGGACCGGGAGGTTTATCACGCGAGAGAGCAGGTTTTGAGGTTCGTGATGTGCATTATACTCATTATGGACGTTTATGTCCGATTGAAACACCCGAAGGACCCAATATTGGTCTTATTTCATCTTTAGCAGTATTTGCAAAGGTGAATAATCTTGGGTTCATTGAAACTCCTTATAAAAAGGTTGAAAATGGAGTTGTTTCTCCTGAGGATCCAAGATATCTTTCTGCAGAAGAGGAAGAAGGAATGAAAATTGCCCAATCGAACTTACCTATCAATGAAGATGGTACATTTGGTACTGATAGAGTTATTGCCAGAGAAGAAGGCGATTTCCCTGTAGAAACACCAGAGGCTATTAATTATATGGACGTCGCTCCAAACCAAATCGCTTCTATTTCCGCTTCACTAATTCCTTTTTTAGAGCACGATGATGCGAACCGTGCTTTAATGGGATCAAATATGATGCGTCAGGCGGTTCCATTATTGCGTCCAGAATCCCCTATTGTAGGGACTGGATTAGAAAGAAGAGTTGCTAAAGATTCTCGTATTTTAATCAATGCTGAAGGGGCAGGAGAAGTTGAGTATGTTGATGCTAATAAGGTAATAATTAAGTACGACAGAACTGATGAGGAACGAATGGTAAGCTTTGATCCAGATGAGAAATCCTATGATCTTATAAAATTTAGAAAAACAAATCAAGGTACATGTATAAACCTAAAGCCAATTGTAAAAAGAGGGGATAGAGTTGATGAAGGACAAGTACTTTGTGAAGGGTACGCAACACAACAGGGTGAACTAGCATTAGGAAGAAACATGAAAGTTGCTTTCATGCCTTGGAAAGGATACAACTTTGAGGATGCTATTGTAATTTCTGAAAGAGTTGTAAGAGAAGATATTTTTACCTCTATACATATAGATGAATATTCATTAGATGTTAGAGACACAAAATTAGGAGCAGAAGAATTAACAAATGACATACCTAACGTATCAGAAGAGGCAACAAAAGATCTCGATGAGAATGGTATGATTAGAATTGGAGCTGAGGTTAATCCTGGTGATATATTGATCGGTAAGATTACACCAAAAGGAGAGTCGGATCCAACACCAGAAGAAAAGTTATTGAGAGCTATTTTTGGTGATAAAGCAGGTGATGTAAAAGATGCATCACTTAAAGCCTCTCCGTCACTAAGAGGAGTTGTAATAGATAAAAAATTATTTAAGAGAGCTGTAAAAGATAAAAATAAAAGAGCTAGGGATAAAGAAGCAATCGCTACTTTAGAAGCTTCCTTTGTTTCTAAATTTGATAGCTTAAAAGAGAGATTAGTAAATAAATTATTCGAATTAATTAATGGAAAAACTTCACAAGGAGTATTTAATGACTTAGGTGAAGAGGTATTACCAAAGGGTAAGAAGTTTACTCAAAAAATGTTGAATTCGGTTGAAGATTTTACGCATTTAAGTGGTACTTGGACAACTGATAAAGAAATAAATAGATTAGTTGTTGAATTGGTTCATAACTATAAGATCAAGTTAAATGACCTGCAAGGTGTTTTACGCCGTAAGAAATTTACTATTTCTGTAGGAGATGAATTGCCAGCAGGTATCCTAAAGCTAGCTAAAATTTATGTTGCTAAGAAACGTAAATTAAAAGTTGGAGATAAAATGGCAGGACGTCATGGAAACAAAGGTATTGTGGCTCGTATAGTTAGACAAGAGGATATGCCTTTCTTAGAAGACGGGACACCTGTTGATATCGTACTTAATCCTTTAGGAGTACCGTCTCGTATGAATATTGGTCAGATTTATGAAACTGTTCTTGGATGGGCAGGACTTAAATTAAATCAAAAGTTCGCAACTCCAATTTTTGATGGGGCGTCCTTAGATGAAATAAATGGTTATACTGATGAAGCAAGTATTCCTCGCTTTGGACATACATACTTATATGATGGAGGAACAGGAAAACGTTTTGATCAGCCAGCTACCGTTGGAGTAATTTATATGATTAAGCTAGGGCACATGATTGAAGATAAGATGCATGCACGTTCGATTGGTCCATATTCTTTAATCACGCAGCAACCATTAGGTGGTAAAGCTCAGTTTGGTGGTCAACGTTTTGGAGAGATGGAAGTTTGGGCACTTGAAGCATATGGAGCTTCAAGTATTCTGAGAGAGATCTTAACAGTTAAATCGGATGATGTATTAGGAAGAGCGAAAACATATGAAAGTATAGTTAAAGGAGAGGCAATGCCTGAACCTGGTTTACCTGAATCGTTTAACGTATTATTACATGAACTTAAAGGTTTAGGTTTAGACGTTAAATTAGAAGAATAATCACAGTGAATTGCCTTAAAGGTTTTCTTTAGGGCAAATCATTTTTTCAAAATCAGTCTTGTAAAGACACTTATTTTTAATTCGAATCCATTATTATGGCAAGAAAAAACGAAAAATACACTGTTAAGAAGTTTAACAAAATTTCAATAGGGTTAGCTTCTCCCGAGTCTATTTTAGAGGCTTCAAAAGGAGAGGTTTTAAAGCCCGAAACAATTAATTACCGTACCCACAAACCAGAAAGAGATGGATTGTTTTGTGAACGTATTTTTGGTCCTGTAAAAGATTATGAGTGTGCGTGTGGTAAGTATAAAAGAATCAGATATAAAGGAATTGTTTGTGACCGTTGTGGTGTTGAAGTAACTGAGAAAAAGGTTAGAAGAGATAGAGTAGGTCATATTAATTTAGTGGTTCCTGTAGCACATATATGGTATTTTAGATCATTACCTAACAAAATGGGGTACTTATTAGGGTTACCTTCTAAGAAGTTAGATATGATTATTTACTATGAAAGGTATGTTGTAATACAACCTGGTATAGCAAAAAATTCAGAAGGAGAACCACTACAAAAAATGGATTTTTTAACTGAAGAAGAGTATTTAGATATATTCGATGAACTTCCTCAGGATAATCAATATCTAGAAGATAGTGATCCTAACAAGTTTATTGCAAAAATGGGAGCGGAGTGTTTAATCGATTTATTAGAAAGAATCGATTTAGATGAGCTTTCTTTCCAATTACGTCACAAAGCTAATAACGAAACCTCTAAGCAACGAAAGAACGAGGCTTTAAAGCGTTTAAATGTTGTAGAGGCGTTTAGAGATTCTCAAAAGAATCGTGAGAATAAACCGGAATGGATGATCATGAAGGTTGTTCCAGTTATTCCACCAGAATTACGTCCGTTAGTACCACTAGATGGAGGTCGTTTTGCTACCTCTGATCTGAATGATTTATATCGTCGTGTTATTATTCGTAATAACCGTTTAAAGCGTTTGATGGAGATAAAAGCTCCAGAGGTAATTCTACGTAACGAAAAACGTATGTTACAAGAATCTGTAGATTCCTTATTTGATAACACACGTAAAGCTTCAGCAGTAAAAACTGAATCTAACAGAGCATTAAAATCTTTATCTGATAGTTTAAAAGGTAAGCAAGGTCGTTTCCGTCAAAATTTATTAGGTAAACGTGTTGATTATTCTGCTCGTTCAGTAATTGTTGTTGGACCTGAATTAAAATTATATGAATGTGGATTGCCAAAAGATATGGCGGCTGAATTATATAAGCCTTTTGTAATTAGAAAGTTGATAGAAAGAGGTATTGTTAAAACAGTAAAATCTGCTAAAAAAATTATAGATAGAAAAGATCCTGTTGTTTGGGATATCTTAGAGAATGTAATTAAAGGACATCCAGTTTTATTAAACCGTGCCCCTACCTTACACCGTTTAGGTATTCAAGCATTCCAGCCAAAGTTGATAGAAGGAAAAGCGATTCGTTTACATCCATTAGTATGTACGGCTTTTAACGCCGATTTCGATGGTGATCAGATGGCGGTTCACTTACCATTAGGGCCTGAGGCAATCTTAGAGGCTCAATTATTAATGTTAGCTTCTCACAATATCTTAAATCCAGCAAATGGTGCACCAATAACGGTACCATCTCAGGATATGGTATTAGGTCTTTATTATATGACTAAAGAGCGCAAGTCGACTAAGGAAGTGCCGATAAAAGGGGAAGGGTTAACTTTCTATTCTCCAGAAGAGGTAACAATCGCATATAATGAAGAAAGAGTAGACTTAAATGCTGGTATTACTGTAAGAACTAAGGATTTAAATGAAAATAAAGAATTAGTAACTAAGTTAATAAAAACCACTGTAGGTAGGGTATTATTTAATGAAGTTGTACCTAAGCAAGCAGGATATATTAATGCAGTACTTACTAAAAAATCGTTACGTGACATTATCGGTGGAATTTTGAAAGTTACAGACATTCCAGCGGTAGGTAAGTTCTTAGATAATATCAAGAATATGGGATATAAATTCGCCTTCCAAGGAGGATTATCGTTCTCGTTAGGTGATATTATTATTCCTGAAGAAAAATATAATATGATTGCAAAAGCCAACGAAGAGGTTGATGGGATCATAATGAACTATAATATGGGTATGTTAACCCAAAAAGAGCGTTATAATCAGGTAATTGATATTTGGGGTAGAACTAATAATCAATTAACCGAGCTATCTATGAAACGTTTACGTGAAGATCAGCAAGGATTTAATTCGGTGTTTATGATGCTTGATTCTGGAGCCCGTGGATCGAAAGAACAGATTCGTCAGTTAACTGGTATGCGTGGTCTAATGGCGAAACCAAAGAAATCGACAGCAGGTGGTGGAGAAATTATTGAAAATCCGATTTTATCGAATTTTAAGGAAGGGCTTTCAATTTTAGAATATTTTATTTCAACCCACGGTGCTCGTAAAGGTTTAGCAGATACCGCATTAAAAACCGCAGATGCTGGATACTTGACTCGTCGTTTAGTAGACGTATCTCAGGATGTTATTGTAAATGAGGATAATTGTGGCACATTGAGAGGGTTAGAAATTACGCCACTTAAGAAGAATGATGAAATTGTTGAATCAATTAGCGATAGAGTTTCAGGGCGTACTACATTATACGATGTATATTACCCTAATTCTGATGAACTGATCATTGCTTCTGGAGAATTAATAACTCCTAAGATTGCTGATGTTATCGAAGGCGCTGGTATAGATAAAGTAGAAGTTCGTTCACCTTTAACATGTGAATCTCAAAGAGGTATTTGTGCAAAATGTTACGGGCAAAGTTTATCGACAGGCAAAAAAGTTCAAATTGGTGAAGCTGTAGGTGTTATTGCAGCGCAATCAATTGGAGAGCCAGGTACTCAGTTAACATTACGTACTTTCCACGTAGGAGGTGTTGCTAGTAATACATCCTCTGACAATAAACTAATAGCTAATTTTGATGGTAATGTAACAATTGATGATTTAAGAACTGTTACAAGCAAAGATAATGCTGGAAATACAGTAGATATCGTAATATCCCGTACAACAGAAATTAAAATCATTGACAAAAAGACGGGAGTAACGTTGAGTACTATTAACATTCCATATGGTTCTATTATTTTTGATAAAGATCGTACAGAAATAAAAAAGGGTGATGAAATTTGTGAGTGGGATCCATTTAATGGTGTTATCGTTTCAGAATTTGGTGGTAGAGTAAAGTTTGATAACTTAGAACAAGGAATTAACTATACAGTCGAAATTGATGAACAAACAGGTAAGCAAGAAAAAGTAATTACAGATTCTAAAAATAAAAAGATTATCCCTTCATTGATTATAGAAGATGCTGATGGTAATGCGTTAAGATCATACAGTTTACCTGTTGGTGCACATTTAATGGTTAATAATGGGGATAAGGTTGAAGAAGGTAAAACTTTAGTAAAGATACCAAGAAAGGCAGGTAAAGCAGGTGATATTACTGGAGGTCTTCCTCGTGTAACCGAGCTATTTGAAGCACGAAACCCTTCTAACCCAGCTGTTGTAGCTGAGATAGACGGAGTAGTTTCTTTTGGTAAGATTAAAAGAGGTAATCGTGAGATTTCAATTGAATCTAAAACAGGTGATATAAGAAAATATCTAATAAAATTATCAAATCAAATATTAGTTCAAGAGAATGATTTTATAAAAGCAGGTATGCCTTTATCCGATGGAGCTATTACTCCTGTAGATATTTTAAATATCAAAGGGCCTTCTGCAGTTCAAGAGTATTTGGTAAATGAGATACAAGATGTATATCGTTTACAAGGAGTAAAAATTAATGATAAACACTTCGAAGTTGTTGTTAGACAAATGATGCGTAAAGTCAGAATTATAGATTCAGGAGATACTTTATTTTTAGAGAATCAGTTAATTCATAAGAATGATTTTGTCCAACAAAATGATGATATTTACGGTAAAAAAGTGGTTGAGGATGCAGGAGATTCTCAAAAACTAAGATCAGGACAGATGATAACAGCTCGTCAACTTAGGGATGAGAATTCAGCTTTAAGACGCGCAGACAAGGATCTAGTTGTTGCTAGAGATGCTGAGCCAGCTACAGCAGAACAGGTATTGCAAGGTATTACAAGAGCATCTTTACAAACCAGATCTTTTATATCTGCTGCATCGTTCCAGGAAACAACTAAAGTATTAAATGAGGCTGCTGTAAGTGGTAAAGTAGATAGTTTAGAGGGATTAAAGGAAAATGTAATTGTAGGAAAAAGAATTCCTGCAGGAACAGGTATGAGAACCTATGACTCTCTAGTAGTTGGACCTAAAGATGAAATAGAGAGAAGTTTATAATTTTTGTTTTTTTAATAAACAAGGAAATAATAAAAAGACCTCTACTTTGTAGTAGAGGTCTTTATTTTGTAATAATAAATAACTTATGGAAGATAGTAATAATAATAATAATAAGGAGCCTCAATTAAATATAGAGTTAGATCAAGATGTAGCTGAAGGTACATACAGTAATTTAGCTATTATTAATCATTCAACTGCTGAGTTTATAGTAGATTTTGTTAATATAATGCCAGGAGTTCCTAAAGCAAAAGTAAAGTCTAGAATAATTTTGACACCCCAGCATGCAAAAAGGTTGGCGAAAGCTCTTGCTGATAATGTCAGAAAATTTGAGCAAGTACACGGGGAAATAAAAGATTATGAACAACCACCCATCCCAATGAATTTTGGTGGGACTACAGGAGAAGCTTAATTTATTATTAACGAAATAAAGAAGAGAAGAAATATTTTAAATATTTCTTCTCTATACTACCTATTAAAACGAACTTTTAAATTAAAAAGTTTTAAAAGCCCTCTAAATTAGCGATAAAAGTAGTATGAAATTAAATATATTAGTTAATAAGTATAGTTTCATAGTTCAATTAAAAATATCAATCTATAAAGTTCCCTGAATAAAAAAAGCTCCCGAAGGAGCCGATAATACAAAGGGGAAATATCATTGTAGTGTTTATAAAACAAATATTATGAATCTTTCCCTACTAAATTAGAGTAGTGAAAAAGATAAAAAAATCTTAAAATTTTTTTATCTTTTTAAGATGTCTATTGGAATTAAGTATCAAATATTTAATTAAAAACAAAAATTCTTTTTGCTATAAAAAAAATCTATTTGACTTATATAGATTCTAAATACCAATACTTATCCTTTTTATACCGTGTTAAAACGGGATTTATTTATTATATAAATTAATCTTAGGCATAGAAATTATAGTTTTTTCCAAATTAAATATTCAAGATTATCCACACTTTTTATTGCATAAAAACCCATATGAATATAAAATAAATATTCTAAATTGAAATTTAGCTTTTAAAGCTAAACCTTTCACATAAGTATTACTGTGATAGTGTTAATACTACTTTAGTTAATAATTATTTTAGTCTTTATTGTCTGTTTTATCAGTAACGCTCAACTAAAGCTATAAAAAAATACCATAACAAAATATGATATTTATCAACTTTTATATTTTTATGCATCTCCAAAAATTAAAGTATGAGTCGTAAATGCGAACAATGTATCGCTAGTAAACTAAATTCTTTAAAATCATTGTCAAAAGAAGAGCTATTCAGAATATCAAATTGTAAAAAAACAAAGTTTTTAAAGAAAGGAGGAATACTATTTGATCAAGGAGTCCATATAAATGGAATATACTGCATTCAAAAAGGAGTATGTAAGGTTTCAAAAATGGGCGATAATGGAAGAGATCAGATATTAAATTTTGCCAAACAAGGTGATCTGATTGGTGAAAGAAGTTTAATAAGTAACGAGGTCTCCAATCTTAAAGCTATTGCTGTCAGTAACATGGAAGTTTGTTTTATACCTAAAGAGGAAATTATAAGAGATCTAGAAAAAAACACTAATTTTTCAATGTCAGTTTTAAAGAAAATGGCATTATCATTAAAAAAATCAGATGATATCATTGTTGATATGGCTCAGAAAACTGTAAAGCAACGTCTTGCGTCTATATTATTATTCTTAGAAGACCAATTTACAAAAGATGAAGAGGGAGAAGATATAGAAATAAACCTCTCACGTGAGGATATAGCTAGTATTGTGGGAACAGCTACCGAATCAGCGATTCGATTATTATCTGATTTTAAAAAGAAAAGGTTAATTGAGCTAAGAGGTAGAAAAATATTTGTCATTAATAGAAAAGGACTCCATAAATTAGCAAGAGGACTTTAGCCTATTTTGAGTAAACGCACGAATCTACTAAGGTTATTATCGTTTTGGTAACTATGCAAAAGTGTAATTAAACTTCTAAGTAGTTTTAATCCATAAGATAAGTTCAAAACTTTTTAAAAAGTGTTTTTTGATTTATAAAAATATACTTAGGTATATTTTTTCAATTTTTTAACATATGGTTCTATAACTATATTTTGATCTTTTAACCAATTATCATTATAATAAGTATTAAGGTAGCGATCACCATTGTCACATATCATGGTAACAATGCTTCCTTTTTGTTTATTTGCGACTAATTCTTCCGCTAAATTAAGTGTAGCATATACATTTGTACCTGTAGAACCGCCACATTTACGACCTAAAATTAACGATAACCACCTTAATGTAGCAATTGATTCAGCATCTTTTACTTTGATCATTTTATCAATAACATCGGGTTGAAAAGAGGGCTCAACTCTTGGTCTACCAATACCCTCAATTCTTGATCCTATTTTAGAGGTTAAATGTTTATTTCGAGTTTGGTAGTATTCAAAGAAAACCGAGTTTTCAGGGTCAGTTACTGCTAATTTTGTATTTAAATTGTATGTAGGATTATATTTTATATAACGACCAATTGTTGCTGAAGTTCCACCAGTACCAGCCCCAACAACAATCCAAGATGGAATTTTATATTCTTCTTTACTCATTTGTTCGAATATACTTTCCGCTATGTTGTTATTACCTCTCCAATCAGTAGCTCGTTCTGCATAGGTAAATTGGTCCATATAATGCCCGTTAATTTTACGAGTCAAAGATTCAGCTTCAGTATATATATTAGTTGAAGGTACTTTGATGCATTTTCCACCATTAAACTCTATAAGTTTTATTTTTTCTTCAGAAGTAGATTCTGGTAACACTGCAATAAATGGTAGTCCTAGTAATTTTGCAAAGTAGGCTTCTGATATTGCCGTACTTCCCGATGATGCTTCAACGATCGTTGTATTAGAGTTAATTTTACCATTACATAATCCATATAAAAATAATGATCTTGCTAAGCGGTGCTTTAAGCTTCCACTAGGATGTGTTGATTCATCTTTTAAATAGATATGTACGTCTTTAAAGTAAGGTAAATCTAATTTAATCAGATGCGTGTCTGCTGATCTATTATAGTCCGCTTTTATTTTATTTATTGCTTCACATACCCATTTTTTATGTTCCATTTCTATTTAATTTAATAGATTTAATATTTTAACTAGTAATTACAACTCTTACAGAAGAATAGATCTATGTACCAGATATCCAACTCCTTGATTTTGTAAATGTAATAAAACCTTTTTTTAATTCAATACATATCTAAAAATGAGGGGAACTTTATTACAATAATTTAAATTGTATAGGCTTTTTTATGCTTATATAAAAAAGAAGTTTCATGAAGTAATTAACCTGTATTTAAAACCATGAAAATTATAAGGCTATAACTTTTTTATTATTTCTTTTTCTTACTCATGTTTATCTTTTGTATTGAAAGAATTAAAAGCATATAATTAAATGAGTAACTAAAAAACAACCTGATGGGCTGTTTTTATATTAATTATTGGGAATAACGAAAGTTTATGTTATTTGGAAAATCCATTTATTTTTCATTACTCTTTACTTTATCAATAAAATTCTGTAATTTTTTTCCATAGTCAGAAGATTTTACTCTATTTGATAAACTATTGTTTATAGTATCTAGTAACTTAATATTTGCATCATATAATTCAGTAAGTGCAATATAAGGAGCGGCTTCACTGTTAGAATTTGCAATTGCAAAATTTGTAGCAAATAAAAATCTTCTTCGGATTATTTTTTTTCTTTCTTTATCTACTTCATTAAGTAATAGTTCATCATTATTTTTCTTAGCTTCAAATTCTTTTTTAATTAATTGTAATTTTTTATCATTAAATTTTTGATCAATTTTTCTAAACTTGTCCATTATGATTTGATTTTTAGATCCTTTTATAATAGGTCTAAAACCAAATTCATTTACCTTGTCTATTATCGAAATTTCTCCTTTTTCACCGAAAAACAAAAGTCGCTTATCGTTTGTATTTCCATCAAATGTCAAGTAGTACATTTCAGGATTATCGATATTATCAGTTAAAGTAAAGGTATCCTTACCTAAAAGAGAGATAGAATCTACAGTTACAAGTAGGGTGTCTTTCATTTTTTGTAAGTATAGCGTTCCTTTTTTTAATCCTTTAATTTGTCCCTTAACAATCATATTTCCTTTTTCTTTAGAAGAGCAACTAATAATTAATAATGATGTTACAAACGTTAAAATTAATTTTTTCATGTTTTGTTGGTAGTTTTTTGTATTTTGAGTTGACTTTTTATTAAATAGTTTGGCTACAAATATGCATAAAATTTACGGATTTTATGATAAATCAATTGTAGCATCGAAGTAAGTTGTTTTATTTATTTAGATAAAAATGAGTAATGTTTAGAAGAATTAACTTACCCATTTCATCATCAAAGCACAGGCAAAAGCTCCGTAGGTCCCCAGAGCATATCCTAGTACTGCAAGAAGGACACCAACCGGCGCTAGTGAAGGGTGAAAAGCACCAGCAACAACTGGAGCTGACGCTGCTCCACCGATATTTGCTTTTGAACCAACTGCTAAAAAGAAGTATGGAGCTTTAATAATCTTAGCAACCACAAATAGTAAAACAACATGAATAATCATCCAGACAAAGCCTATAGCAAATAAACTAATATTTTCGACAATGGCATTCAAATTCATTTTCATACCTATAGAGGCTACTAAAATATAAATAAAAACAGAACCTATTTTACTAGCACCAGCACCTTCGTATTTTCTTATTTTAGTAAAAGAAAGAAGAACGCCTATGGTAGTGGACATAATAATTAGCCAGAAAAAAGAGCTCCCTAGACCGAAGTCTACTAAAAAAGATAGATTATTTTTAATCCACCCACCAAAATTATCTCCTATAAAATGTCCTACAGAGGTTACCCCAAATGCAATTCCTAGTAAAATGATCAGATCATTGAACGTTGGTATTTTTGAAGATTCAGTAGTGAACTTTTCCATTTTATTTTTAAGATTAGTGATAGAAGAATTATCAGCTTTAAACCATTTATCAATAGCATCTGAATTAGCAACTCCCAGAAGCAAGAAAGCCATCCATACTTCAGCTACTAATACATCAACTACAGCCATAATACTAAATAAACTGTCTCCGACTTCCCATTGCTCTTTCATGGCTAGTTGATTAGCGCCGCCGCCGATCCAGCTACCAGCCACTGTTGAAAGACCTTTCCATAATTCAGTCCCTTCAACATTAGTTAAAATATCAGGAGCAATACTACTTAATAATAATATTGCTATGGGACCACCTATAATTACACCAATCGTGGCAGTTAAAAACATAATTAAAGCTTTCGGTCCTAGTTTAAAAACACCTCTTAAGTCTATGCTAAGTGTAAGTAATACTAAAGAAGCGGGAAGTAAAAATCGTGACGATATATAATAAATTTTACTACTACCAATAAATGAACTATACTGTTCAAAAGGTATATTATTTGATAAAATAAAATTCTTTAATCCTTTTAAATCATAAATTCCATTCATATTGTTGTATGTTTTCTTTAAATGAGCAATAGTCTCACTTACATCAATCCATTTGTCTGCTATAATATTTAAAGAACTAAAAATAGATGGAATAAAATAACATAAAAGTAATGCTGGAACAATTCTATAAAATTTAGTAAAACCATTAAGGTTTGATGTATAGAAAATTGTGGCTAAAATAATGCATAATATGCCAAATATCATGGTGTCGTTTGCAAAGAAGGGAATATCATTATTAATTTCAGAAATACTCATCAATAAAAAATTTAGGCTAATTTATATAAATTATTTAGTTATTTGGGTATTGAAAATTACTCCTATTTGAATTCTATTTAGTTTTATTGTTTTATCTGATATATGCATATAACCAGCTTTTAAATTTATAGAATTTGATAGTTTGTAAGTCAATCCCCCACCAACCCAATTTTGGGCATAAGTTTCATTTGGGAAATGAAAAAATATTTCGTCAAATATAAAAGCATTAATATTTTTTGTCAAAGGATAACTAAGTCCTATTTGGTATCGAATCCAATGTAATATGTCACCTGTGAAAAATCGATGTTCTATACGTAACCGATGAGCTAATTTTAATTTTGAGATTTTATGGTTGATGTTAAAGTCCTCATATATCCTGTGTTCATCTATATTACCACCATTTTCTTGAAAAGTATGGTCAGTATTCAGATAAGCGTAACCACCAGTAAAACTTATTTCTTTATTAAGTATTAAGTTAGCTCCAACACGAAAAAGATACTGTTGTAAATCATTAGTAAAGTCAAACATTCTAAAGTGGGCTAGCGATTTTAACTTCCAATTTTGCGAGAGTTGAAAATTACCACCGTACATATACCACACACCTAAGGAATTTTCAGGATTCTTTTGACTTAGTAAATTGTATGAACTAAATAAAAGACACAAAAACATTAAATTTTTCATTGTACTCAATTTATATTAACCTTTTATCATTAATCTAATTATTGACTTCTATAAGATGATCAATAATTTGAACGTCGTTTGTTATAGGCTAGTAATAACAAGTATTAATATAAGTTAATTTAATGAGAAAGATTTAGTTTTTTTAAATGGAGAAATTGTTATCTTTTCTATTTTTAACTTGTATTTATTCCATTCTTTAGAGAAAAAATTATTTGTTTTTTGTATTGCTTTGTCAAGGCTATCTTCAAGTTGATCAATTAATTGGCTTTCAGTTTTCGTTTGATTTCCCGGTCTACTTTCAATATACCTATTAGCCATATTTAACCTTTGATAAATAGAAATATTTTGATTCCTTGTTATCCCTTGTCTTTTATCAACTTTTCCAATATAAAAAATAAGAAGAGTATCTATTTTTTTTAATATGGATTTTGAATCACTAATAAGATTCTCATACTTTTTATCTTTTTCCTTAGCTAACTTATTTTCGTAATCAACTGTTATTTTTCTACTTTCGTTTAATTGATTTACAATTTCAGAGATCTTCTTTTTATACTTTTCTATTTTTTTTAAAGAAGTATATTTATCTTCTATTGCTTGTTTTGAAAAAGATAATCGTGGATCGTATTTGACATCTATATCTTGAATAGATATGTTATCACCATAAAACATCTTAATCTTATAGGTACCTGGCTTTACTGTAACACCAGAAGGTTCTATTTTAGAATTTTTTATTTCTCTTGAAGGACTTTCAACTCCTTTTTCGTCTAGAAACCAATTAATTTTATGAACACCATTTTCTTTTGGAGTTTTATTTTTGAGAGTCCTGATAAGATGATTCTCAGCATAAATCTCAAATTTTATGCTATCGAATTTAACTTTGATTTCCTTTTTCTCTAGATTTTTGCCTTTAATCTTTTTAGAAACATCTTCTTTAGGAACATTTAAAAAGTAAGAAATAATAGCTCCGTATTGTTTATTTTCTCCATTAAATTCAGCATCACCACCAAAACGACTTCCTGTTGGCTGTTGAAAAAAAGAGTTATAAGCTGTTTGAGGTTTAAACAAAGTTATATTACTTTTTAAGAGCTCTTTGTTTTTAGCTATTTCTCTAAGGGGGGTTATATCGTCTAGAATCCATGCTGCTCTTCCGAAAGTTCCTATTATCAAGTCATTTTCACGTGGTTGAATAGCTAAATCTTTTACAGGAACTGTAGGGAAATCATTTGTCCATTTTGTCCATTTTTTTCCTGCGTTTATGGAAACATAAAGTCCATCATCAGTACCTAAGAATAAAAGGTTAGCTGTGATTGGGTCTTCAATAATACAAAGAGCGTAGCTTTCTACATCTCCTTGTTCAACTATGCGCTCCCATGTTTTACCGTAATTTTTTGTTCTAAACACATAAGGTTTGTAATTAAAACGCCTATAATCATTTGCTACTAGTAAAGCTTCACCGCTATTTTTATTAGAAGCTTTTATTTGTGTAATCCAGCTGTTTTTCGGAAGTTCTTTAATATTGTCCGAGATGTTAGTCCAGTTAGTTCCTCCATCTTTTGTATAACTTATTTGACCATCATCTGTTGCTACCCATAACATATCTTTTTCTAGAGGAGAGGGTTCAATCACTAAAATTGTACAATGATTTTCTGCACCAGTAGCATCCATAGTTAATCCTCCACTTTCCGATTGTTTTAATTTGTTTTTATCATTAGTTGTTAGATCAGGAGAAATAATTTCCCAAGTCAAGCCTTTATCAATAGATTTGTGAACAAATTGACTTCCAAAATAGATAGTGGAATTGTTAAAAGGATCAATATTAATGGCAGCATTCCAGTTAAAGCGAAGCTTGGTATTTGGATCTGGATGAGTAGGGCGAACAGTGAAATTATTACCAGTAATATAATCATACCTTGAAACAAAACCTTGCTGACTCATGGCCCAACCATAACGTGAATTATCTTTGTCAGGCACAACATCAAAACCATCTCCAAAAGCTATTTCTTGCCAGTAAGAATTCCTAATTCCTTGATATTTCCATACGTAGGCAGGTCCTCTCCATGAACCGTTATCTTGCATGCCACCATAGATATTGTAAGGGAAATCATTATCAAAATTTATATGATAAAATTGAGCTACAGGTAAATTACCTATGAATCTCCATGATTTACCATAATCGTGAGTTATATTAAGGCCTCCATCATTACCGTCAATCATAAAAGAACCATCTTTTGGATGAATCCACCAGGCGTGATGATCAGGATGTATTCCATTTGAAACTCCATACGCAGGCATTAATTGTTCAAAGTTTTTTCCTCCATCCTCTGATACATTTACATATGTAAATATTGTATATAGTCTGTTTTCATTTTGTGGATCTACATAAATGTCTGAATAATAAAAAGGACGATTTCCAATGCCTTTTTTATCATTTATTTTTTTCCATTTAAATCCACCATCTGTACTTTTGAATAGTGCATTTTTTTTTGATTCTATTAAAGCGTAAATAACATTTGGATTTGAAGGGGATATAGCTATGCCGATTCTTCCTAGAGCTCCTTCAGGAATTCCTTCTTCGGAAGTTATTTTTTTCCATGAATCTCCTCCATCGTGTGTTATATATAATCCACTTCCTTTACCTCCTGATTTAAAAAACCAAGGGTCTCGTTTATGCTCCCACATTGCAGCGATTAGTTTGTTTGGGTTTGAGGGATCCATTACTAGGTCAGCTGCCCCAGTTTTATTGTTTTCAAATAAGATTTGTTTCCACGTTCTACCTCCATTTGTCGTTTTGTAAACACCTCTTTCAGAATGTACTCCCCAAGGAGAGCCTATTGCAGCTACGTAAATGATATCGGGGTCATTAGGGTCAATTATAATTCTGTGAATATGTCTTGTTTTTTCAAGCCCCATGGACTTCCAAGTTTTTCCTGCATCTAATGATTTGAATATACCAAACCCTCCGTTCAAACTATTTCTTGGGTTTCCTTCTCCAGTTCCAACCCAAATAATGCTTGGATTCGATTGTTGAATTGCTAAAGCTCCAATAGAAGCAGTCACTTCTTTTTCAAAAATAGGATTCCAGTCAATACCTTTTGAGGTAGACTTCCATACCCCTCCAGATGCGGTACCAACATAAATTATATCTGGGTTTTTCAAGACAACATCAATGGCTGTGATTCTTCCGCTCATACCCCCAGGCCCAATGTTTCTTGGTTTCATATTTTTAAATAATTCCAAGTTTAGTTCCTGAGATTTTGATATATAGCTTGTTATTAAGAGAGCAATAAAGAGAAGTTTTTTCATAATGTTGATTTTTATTGGTTTGAATTCAAAAATGATTGATAGCAAAAAATCCATTAAAAGTACAAATAAAACTTCTTAAAAGAAACATACGTTATTAGACAAAACTAATTACTAGTGCTTATTTTTGATAGATGAACTTTTTTTAATAAAACTAGTCCTGTTCTTTTTTAGGTTCTCTTTTTGCATCTTTCAACGTTTTCATTAACATCCATTCAATTTGTCCATTCGTAGAGCGAAATTCGTCAGAAGCCCACTTTTCAATTGCTTTGAGCATTTCTTCATTTATCCTTAACGCAAATGCCTTTTTCTTTGCCATGATTATTGTTCTAAGATGTTATTTTCTAATTCTTTTGAAATAAGCAAGCTTATGATCATTTTTTAATTCTTGTTAGAGCAGATGATTGAATGTATAGTGACTTGTTTCAATATGAAATTTCTTAACAAAAAAGTAATGAAATAATTATTTGAAACTAGACTTTTAAAAAGTAGGTCTAACGATTCTTATCTCTCTCTAAAATTATTCTAGTGGATTGCTCAGCAATATTAATAACTTTCCATCCTTTTTTTGCAAATGAGTTTAGGGTGTCTTCAAGTTTTTGATTATTACCACTTAATCCTATTTTCCAACTAATTACTTTATATTCCTTCATGATTATTTATTAATGGTTTAAAGTACCTGTGTTTACTACAGGAGAGGCTTCTTTGTCACCGCACAGTACTACCATTAAATTACTAACCATAGCAGCTTTACGTTCTTCATCCAATTCTACAATTTCTTTTTTACTAAGCTCCTCTAATGCCATTTCTACCATACTTACAGCCCCTTCAACAATTTTATGTCTTGCAGCTACTATAGCGGTTGCTTGTTGTCTTTTTAACATAGCACTAGCAATTTCCTGCGCGTAAGCCAAATAGCCAATCCGAGCTTCTAAAACTTCAATACCTGCTATTGCTAGACGTTCTTCTAGTTCTTTTTCAAGGGTATCACTAACCTCATTTAAACTGGACCTTAATGTAATATCTTCCTCGTGATTTTCATCTGCAAAGTTGTCATAAGGGTACATGCTAGCTAATTTCCTTACTGCAGCGTCTGTTTGAACACGTACAAAGTTTTCATAATTGTCAACATCAAAAGCAGCTTTATAGGTTTCGGTTACTTTCCATACTAAAATAGTGCTAATCATAACAGGGTTACCAAGTTTGTCATTAACTTTTAATCTTTCGCTGTCAAAATTACTCGCTCTAAGTGAAATTGTTTTTTTTCGATAAAGCGGGTTTGCCCAGAATAAACCATTTTGTTTGATTGTGCCTACATATTTTCCAAAAAAAAGAATCACTTTTGACGAGTTTGGGTTTACAAGAATAAATCCAAAGAAGAGTATGAAGCCAATAATTGTAGCTAGTAAATATATTGGATTACCTGCTTTTATGGTCATGAATATACCAGTTGTAAATAAAATAATGGCTATTAAGAATAATAAATAACCGTTTGCGGGTTTGATAATTTTTTCTGTTTTCATTTAGTAGTTGATTTATTATGATATCAAATTAATATTACAAATATATTATTATTTTTTGTTTAATATAATTTTTTATAGTTTGGGATTTTATAAATTTGCTAAAAATAAATTTAATGAGGAAACAGTTTTTAGTTGGGGTAATAAGTTTTTTTGCAATATTTAAAGCCTATTCATTCGAAGTTTGGGGGCCAACAGGGCATAGAGCAACAGGTGAAATAGCTGAAAAATATTTAACAAGGAAAGCTAAAAGAAATATTAATAAATTGTTAAAGGGGCAAAGCTTAGCTTTTGTATCAACATTCGCAGATGAAATAAAATCAGATAAAAAATATAATGAGTTTTATGCATGGCATTATATAAATATGTCAATTGATAAGACTTATGGTATAAGTGTGAAGAATAAAAAAGGAGATTTAGTAACAGGGATACAGAGTTGTATAGATGTTCTTAAATCTAAAAACAACTCGGTTAAAGAAAAAGCTTTTTATCTAAAAATGTTAGTTCATTTATTAGGAGATTTACACCAACCGTTACACATAGGTAGAAAAATAGACAAAGGAGGGAACTCTATTCGGTTAAAATGGCATGGTGAAGAAACTAATTTGCACAAAGTTTGGGATGAAAATTTACTTGATAAATGGGGTATGAGTTACTCAGAAATAGCCGATAATACGAAAAGATTAAATAAAAACCAACTAAATGAAATACAGAAAGGAACGGTTAAAGATTGGGTTCATGAAACGCATGAGCTGACAAAGAGAATATACAGTTCAGCAGATACAGGAGATAACCTAAAATATAAATACTCTTATGAATATATGCCTGTAGTTAGACAGCAATTGCATAAAGGAGGAATCAGGTTGGCCATGATTCTGAATAAAATTTTTGGTTAATGAGGTTTATCTAGTCAACTTAATAAAAACATCCTTAAACTTAAATTTAAGGATGTTTTTTTTGTTAACTATCTTTTAATTAGTTATTTTAGGTTGAGCAAGAGTTTAGCATGAAAAAAAAATATATTTGTTTTTGTTTACTATTTGTCTTTGTTTGGGAGCTTAAATCTCAGGAATATGGTTTAAATATAAAAACGCTGAATTATGAAGAGTTAAAACCTATTTTGAATAGACAAGATGATAAAATTTATGTAATTAATTTTTGGGCGACTTGGTGTATACCGTGTGTTAAAGAGCTTCCAGCTTTTGAAAGATTAAGGGAGGAGTATAATGATAGAAATGTTGAAGTTATTTTAGTAAGCCTTGACTTATCAAGTCAAAAGGATAATGTAGTTATTCCTTTTTTAAAGAGAAAGAGAATTAAATCTCCCGTTTTTATTTTTAATGATTCTAACGAACAAATTTGGATTGAGGATATATCCAAAGACTGGACAGGGTCAATACCAAGTACTTTAATATATAATAAAAAGCAAAGAATATTTTATGAGAGAACATTCAGTTACAAAAAATTAAATGAAGTATTACAAGCTTTTGTAAATTAAAAGTCATGAAAATTATCAAAAAAATCTCAATAATTTTAATTTATCTAACGTGTATGTCTTACACATCAAAAAGTGTTAAGCTCAAAGGATATAATGTAGGAGATGTTGTCACGGATTTTTCTTTAAAAAATGTTGATGGTAAAATGGTGTCTTTGAAAGATTATAAAAACTCAAGAGGTTTTATAATAATTTTTACATCTAATACTTGCTCTTATTCAGTAGCGTACGAAGATAAGATTATCAATCTCGATAAGAAATATAAAAATAAAGGTTTTCCTGTAATAGCAATAAATTCAAATGATCCAGTTGCTTCACCGGGAGATAGCCATGAAAAAATGCAAGAACGAGCAAAGGAAAAAAGTTTTACATTTCCTTATTTATTTGATGAAGATCAAAATGTCTTATTAAAGTTTGGTGTAAACAAAACACCGTATGCCTATGTTTTAGAGAAAAGAAATGATAGGATGATCATACAATATATTGGAGTTATTGATGATAGTTTTTTAGGTCTAAATAAAGTAAAAAGATCTTTTGTAGAAGAAGCGATTGTATCTATTTTGAATGGTAAAAAGCCAATAATATCAAACACGGAAGTTCAAGCTGATGGTTGCACTGTCAAGACAAAGCTTAAATAAAATAACTTTAATTGTTTAGTATAAGGATTGATATAGTGTTATTTATTTTGTGTAATAACAGTTGAAAATTAGATGTTTTTGTTGTTGTAAATCAAACATATAAGAACAGAAAAAATAGTATGACCTTAATTATTTATAAAATTTTATTATGAAACTTTTATCCCCCTCATTGCTCTTTTTAATACCGCTACTTTATATTTATTCTTTTCAAACTCCTGATAAAAAGGGATATGAAATAGGAGGGGTAGTATCTGATTTTTCATTAATGAATGTTAATGGAAAAAAAGTATCCATGTCAGATTATAAGGATGCCGAAGGCTTTATACTCGTATTCACATGTAATACGTGTCCTTGTTCTCAAGCTAATGAGAATAGACTTAATAAGTTAAATGAAAAGTTTAGTGGTTCTGGTTATTATGTTATAGCTATCAATTCTAATGATCCAGAAGTTTCACCAAAAGATAGTTTTGAAAAAATGAAATTAAGAGCCGAAAAAGAATCGTTTAATTATCCATATTTAGATGATGGTAAACAAAAAATTTGTGCAAAATACGGTGCTTTGAAAACACCTGAGGTTTTTATCTTGAAAAAGGAAAATAATAAATTAATACTAAGATATAGGGGCGGTATTGATGATAATGTTCTATACGAAGAAAAAGTAAAAGAACATTTTGTAGAAGATGCTGTGATAGCTCTTATAAAAGGAGAAAAATTAAAAAAAACAACTACAAAAGCCCATGGATGTAGAATTGCGTGTAAGGTACTTTATTGAATGACCATAATATGCTTTAGGCTATATGAAAACTTAGTTGTTTTTTTGTAGTAGTAGTTTTACTATAGGTTACACTTCGTAAAAGAATATTAATTTTATTAACTTATTTTTTTATTCGTATTTAAGTTTCATTAACCTTTAAACGAGCTTTGGCAGTTACGGAGATATCTGAATATTCTTTATTTAGAAATTTTAAATGTCCACTTATAGCAATCATAGCAGCATTATCTGTTGTGTATTCGAATTTAGGAATATATGTGGACCAGCCCAATTGTTTTTCGGCTAATTTTAGACGTTTTCTTATCTCAGAATTTGCTGACACACCTCCTGCTATGGCAATGTGTTTAATTTGTGTTTTTTGAACAGCATTTTTTATCTTTTCCATTAATATTTCTATAATTGTGTGCTGGATGGAAGCACAAATATCAAAAAGATTTTCTTTTATAAAATTAGGGTTGTCTCTTAAGTTTTTTTGAAGAAAGTATAAAATTCCTGTCTTTAAACCACTAAAACTAAATTCTAAATCTTCAACTTTAGGTTTACTAAATTTATAGGCTTTTGGGTTTCCTTTTTGCGCATACTTATCTATTAAAGGTCCACCAGGGTAGGGTAAGCCAAGAATTTTTGCAGATTTGTCAAAAGCTTCTCCAACTGCATCATCAATTGTTTCTCCTAGTATTTCCATATTAAAATGATCAGAGACCTTAACAATTTGAGTATGCCCACCACTAATAGTTAGACAAATAAAAGGGAAAGGAGGTGTTCTTCCATTTTCTTCCTTGATAAAATGAGCCAAGATATGCGCTTGCATATGATTAATACCTAACAAAGGAATACCTAAACCAATTGATAATGATTTAGCAAAAGATGTGCCTACCAATAATGATCCCATCAACCCAGGTCCTTTTGTAAAGGCTATAGCGTTTAAATCTTCTTTTGTTATATTGGCTTGTTCGATAGCTTGTTGTACTACTGGAACAATATTTTGCTGATGAGCCCTCGAAGCTAATTCGGGAACGACACCACCATATTTTGCATGAACCTCTTGATTGGCAATAACATTACTTAGGACTTCTCCATTACAAGTAATAGCTGCACTAGTATCATCACATGAGCTTTCAATCCCAAGTATGTAAATTTTATTATTACTCAAAATCTTAAATATTTCTAGCAAAAATATTCATAATGTGTTAGAAATTCGTTAAAAACTCATTTTCTTTGTAGCTAGGCAGGTTTTTTGGAAGTAGGTAGTTACTTTTGTTAATTCACAATGAATAAAAAATATAGTATTAGAAGGTTTATAGTTAGGGTTTTAAAGGTTGTAAAATATCTAACAATTTTCTTGTTGTTATTGGTGCTTTTGCTCTCAATACCATTCATTCAAACCAGAATGGGGAGGTATGCTACGAATTATATCAATAAGAACTTTGGCACCAATATAGTTGTCAAAAAAATTGATTTATCCTTGCTATCTAACATTCAATTCAAAGGAATTGAAATAAGAGATCATCATAAAGACACTTTGATTTTTGTCGATAATTTTAAAACTTCGCTATTAAATGTAAAAAATGTTCTTGATAATAAGGTTGATCTTGAAAAAGCATCGTTGTCGGATGTTCAATTCTACTTAAAAACATATAAAGGTGAAAAAAATGATAACCTTTCAATTTTCATTAATAGCTTCAATACGAAATCTCAGAAAGATAGTCTATCAAGTCCCTTTGTCATGAAATGTAAGGGGGTTGTTTTAAGTAATTTAGCGTTTAGATTTTTAGACCAAAATCAAAAAAAAGCGCTACAGTTTGCGACTATTAATACTTCCGCCGATTTTAACGACTTTTTAATAAAAGGTTCAGATGTTTCAATGAAAATTCGAAACATGAAATTTATTGATAATAGAGGACTCGATATACAAAAGCTTAATACCGATTTTTTGTATACTAAAACGCACATGCAATTTTACAAGACTGTTATAGAGACCAATAATCATACTAGAATAAATACAGATATTAAATTATCATACAAAAGAGAAGAATTAGTTGATTTTAATGATAAAGTAAAAATAAAAGCAAAGTTTCATAAAAGTGATTTGTCAGTTGTAGACTTGAATAAGTTATATGAAGAGCTTCAGGGTAATGATATGATTAAATTCTCTGGAAAGGTTAATGGTGTTCTTAATAATTTTAGCACAAATAATGTAAGAATGAGATCTAAAAAAGGTCTGAGAATTGATGGGGATTTTGGCTTTGTAAATGCATTAAATATTGAACGAGGATTTATTTTTGATGGAGAAATTAAAAATATTACCTCTAATTATTATCAGTTAAAAAGAGTTTTACCAAATTTACTTGGAAGAACATTACCTACTGAATTTCAAAGACTAGGTAACTTTACCATGGCTGGTTTGGTCAAGGTTACACCAGACCAAATGGATGCAACACTTACAGTTAATTCAGATATAGGTACAACAGTTTCAGATTTACAATTAACGAATATAGATAATATAGACAATGCAAATTATGAAGGAGAAGTAGTTTTAGATGATTTTGATATCGGTGTTTTTGCAAATGATCCGTTATTAGGAAAAATATCTTTAAGTGCAGATGTGAAAGGAAGCGGCTTTAATATAGATAATATAAACACTTCAATTTTAGGAACAATAAGTAGTTTGGAATTTAATCATTACGATTTTAATGATTTAAATGTTAATGGACTTTTTAAAAAAAGGAAATTTGAAGGGGAACTCGATTCAAGAGATGATAATTTTATAATGAGCTTTAAAGGCTTAGCAGATTTTTCATCCGAAATTAATAAGTTTGATTTTGAGGCTAATATGACTAAAGTAGATTTAAATAAAATTAATCTATTTACAAAGGATTCAGTATCCGAAATAAAAGGAAAATTAGTTCTTGATATTTCTGGAAATACTTTAGATGATATAGTAGGTAAGGCTACTTTCGAAAATTTTAAATATCAAAACCAAAGAGATAATTATGATTTTCAAAAATTTATTGTTAATTCTTCAATTAAGGATAGTATTAAAAGTATTGAAGTTAATTCTAAAGATATTGTAGAAGGAAGCTTGGAAGGAAAGTTTTTATTTAAAGATTTATTACCAATAACTCAAAACGCTCTTGGAAGTATCTATACCAATTATGAACCGCATAAGGTATTGGGTGATCAATTTTTGAAATTTGATTTTAAGTTGCATAATAAAATTATTGATGTTTTTTTTCCAGAAATATTTATTGAAGAAAATACCCACATAAAAGGTCGGGTTAATTCTAGTAATAACTCAATTAAAATGAGTTTTTTATCCCCTAAAATAAAAGCAAACGAGAACGAAATTGAAAAAATAGTTTTAAAGCTAGATAATAAAAATCCGATATTTAATACACACCTAACAGCAGATAAAATAAGTTTGGGTAACTATGAAATTGAAAAATTAAATTTATTAAATAGAACAGAGAGAGATACATTATTTTTTAAATCTGAATTTAAAGCGGGTAAAAGTAAAAGAGAAAACCTCGAACTCAATTTATATTATACAATTAATAAAGATAAAAAGGGGGTTTTAGGAATTCAAAAATCTAAGTTAAGTTATCAAGGCTTTGATTGGGTTGTAAATCCTAATGAGAATAAAGAAAATAAAGTAACTTTTAATGTTCAGAATAAAAAATTTATAATAAGCCCTTTTCTTTTGGTGTCAGGAGATCAAAAAATAGAATTTCAAGGAAGTGTGCTTGGTGCATTTGATAAAGATTTTAAAGTACGTTTTCAAAATGTAAAATTAGAGAGTATGTTGCCTTCAATAGATAGCTTAAAGTTAAATGGAAATATTAATGGAAGGCTAACCTATAAACAGTCTAAGGAAAAAATAAACCCAAAGGCAAATGTTACGGTAAATGATTTTAAAATAAATGGTTTTAAGCAAGGAGATCTTACTTTACAAATTACTGGAGATAATTCTTACGATAAATTCGATTTGAATATGTCACTCAGTAACGAGAAAGCTGAAAGCATATTTGCTGAAGGAAGTCTTGATTTTTCTCCAAAGCGTCCTGAAATAGATCTTCAAGTTTTACTAAAAGAATATGAACTGAATGCTTTTAGTCCATTAGGTAAAGAGGTATTATCACATTTAAGAGGAAAAGTTTCAGGAGAATTTAATGCAAGAGGTATCATTAGTAACCCTGATTTTAATGGTGTTTTAAGATTAGATGAAGCAGGTTTAAAATTTCCTTATCTGAATGTAGATTTTGATTTAAAAGGAAATACAGAAATAGCTCTTGAGGGACAGCAATTTAAGTTAAATGGTGTTGTTTTAGAAGATACTAAGTATAAAACAAAAGGAGACCTTAAAGGTTATATTGCACATCAAAATTTTGAAATGTGGTTTTTAGATTTAGATATTACTACAGAAAATTTATTGATTTTAGATACAAAAGAAAGTGAAGAGATATCTTACTATGGGACTGGCTTTTTGAAAGGAGATGCTGAAATTACAGGATTAACAAGTAATTTAGACATTGAAGTTACAGGAAAAACACAACCAGGAACTATTTTCGTAATACCATTAAGTGATATAAAAACCGTAGACAATTATAAATTAATACATTTTGAAAAAAGAGTAAACGAGAAGGAAGAAAAAGAAAGATTAATAGAAGATATTAAAGGATTAGATCTAAGAATCAAATTAGATGTAACTAAAGATGCAGTAGCTCAGGTTGTTATAGATAAGGTGTCAGGAAGTGAATTAAAAGGAAGTGGTCAAGGTAATTTATCTATTGATATAAATACTCGTGGTAAATTTAATATGGTCGGAGATTTTAAAGTGGATAATGGATTGTATAATTTTAGATATGCAGGAATAACGAAACCATTTGTTGTGCAAAAAGGAGGTACAATCTCTTGGAGCGGTAATCCTTTTGATGCAGAGCTTGATATTACGGCTGTTTATAGTACTAAAGCAAATCCGGCACAAATACTCGATAATATTAGTTCTAGTCGAAAGATTCCTATTGATCTATATACAAAAATTACTGGCGGATTATTTAGCTCTAAGCAAGAGTTTGATATAAAAATACCATCTGCGAATTCTACAACTAGTTCTGAACTGGAGTTTATATTGAATGAAAATGATTTAAATACAAAAATGCAGCATTTTTCATTTTTATTAGCTTTTGGAACTTTTTACAATGAAGAAAACATAGCCAATAGCGCAACAACAGGTTTAACAGGAACAGCTTCAGAAATTGCTTCGGGTATACTTTCAAATATGTTAAATGGTGAAGATGATAAAGTTCGTTTAGGAGTTGGGTATGTTCAAGGGGATAGAGGTAATATTGAAAATCAAAATACGAGTAATGATCAACTTGATGTTTCTATAAGTACACAATTAAGTGATCGGGTTCTGATAAATGGAAAAGTAGGTTTGCCAGTTGGAGCTAATAATCAAACAAACATCATTGGTGAAGTAGAAGTAGAAGGTTTAATAAATGATGAAGGTAATTTAAGATGGACTATTTTTAATAGGCCTAATGATTTACAATATTCCATTTATGAGGAAGGATACACTCAGGGAGCAGGGATATCATATCAAGTGAATTTTAATAATTTAAATGAATTGAGTCAAAAATTAGGATTAAAAAAGAAAATTAAAAGAAAAAAAGACACAATAATAAAAAAACAAGAGAATCAAATACATTTTAAATCAAAAAAAACTAACTAAACTTATGAAAAGATCGTTAAAAGACTATATAATAATTGGTATAAAGGGAGTAGCTATGGGAGCAGCAGATGTTGTGCCTGGGGTTTCTGGTGGGACAATTGCCTTTATTTCTGGAATTTATGAAGAGTTGTTGATGTCAATTAGTAATATAAATTTAAATCTTCTTCAAACTCTAAGAAGTCAGGGGGTAAAAAAAGCATGGACTTTGCTAAATGGTAATTTTTTAATCTCTCTTTTCTTAGGTGTTTTTTTGAGTGTTATATCTTTAGCAAAATTAATTACATGGTTGTTAAATAATCATTCAATACTATTATGGTCTTTTTTCTTTGGGCTAGTATTAGCAAGTATTATTTATGTTGGAAAACAAGTAAGACAATGGAATATAGTATCAATTTTTCTTTTCATTTTTGGTTCGTGTTTAGCCTATTTTATAACAATGTTAACTCCAATAGTGTCTGAAAATCCTTCTTTAATTTTTATGTTTTTTGCTGGAGCAATTGCTATTTGTGCCATGATTTTACCTGGAATTTCAGGGTCCTTTATCTTGGTTCTTTTAGGTGCTTATAAACCTGTTTTGAATGCAGTAAATGAAAGAGATATCTCTATAATTTCAACTATTTTGGTGGGAGCCCTAGTAGGGATTCTGATTTTTTCAAAATTATTAAAATGGTTATTTGAAAATTATAAAGATTATACTCTTGCTATTTTGACGGGATTTATTTTTGGGTCTTTAAATAAGATTTGGCCCTGGAAAAAAGTTCTAACTTATAGAATAAATTCTCATGGAGAAAAAGTGCCTTTCAATGAATTATCAGTATCTCCTTTTAGTTTCGGAGAAGACCCTCAATTATTTTACGCAATAATTTTAAGTATATTAGGTTTCAGTTTAATAATTTTATTAGAGAAAATAGCAAGAGATAAGAGTTAGAAATACTTAAATTCGTTATTCTAATTTTTAATTGATGTATCAAGAACGAACATTTATAGAAAAAGTAAATCTATTCCTTAAAGGTTTGACCATGGGTGGAGCTAATAAAATACCTGGAGTATCTGGTGGCATGGTTGCTTTTGTATTGGGTTTTTATGAAGAACTCATTTATACGTTTCAAAGATTAAATTTAAAGGCTCTTAAACTTCTTGTTAATGGTCGTTTTAGAAGTTTCTCTAGATATACAAATTTAGAATTTCTTGTTTTAGTTATGACTGGAAGTATGTTTAGTTACTTCAGTATTTCTCTAATTCTTGATTATTTTTTACATAATTTCGAAATTTACGTTTGGGCATGTTTTTTTGGAATGGTAATAGGTTCTATTTATTATATTTCAAAAGATTTTGGAAATTGGAAACCAGTGAATGTTTTGGCTCTTCTTATAGGAATTTCCATTGGTCTTATTATTAGTTTTATGACTCCTGCTAAAGAAAATGATAATTTATGGTTTGTTTTTCTTTGTGGGATTATAGGTGTATCAGGTATGACTTTACCAGGGCTTTCAGGGTCTTTTATTCTTATCTTATTAGGTAATTATGTACTACTGTTAGTTGATAGTGTAAATGTTTTAGGGAATGTCGTTTCAAGTATTTTTTTAGGGAATTATGACTTTATAAATGACACAATAAAAATTAGATATTTGAAAATTATTGGTGTTTTTTCAGCAGGTTCGTTATTTGGTTTAATTTCAATATCTCATATTTTGGGATATGTGTTAAAAAAATGGCGTCAGATAGTTACAGCACTAATTATTGGTTTTATAGCGGGGTCACTTGGTAATTTATGGCCATGGAAAAGGATAATCTATAAAAAAGAAGACATTTTATATTTACTAGATAAAAAAGGAAATAAAATAGTTGAGTATTACGAACGTTATATTCCTAATATTGAAGAAGCTGAAACCTTAGTTTCAATAGGGTTTGTTTTTTTGGGAATTACAATCATCTTAATCATTGATTTTTATGGAAGAAAAAGAAAATAAAAAGCTTTTTGCACTAATAGGTAAGAATATTTCGTATTCTTTTTCAAAGAAATATTTTTCAAAAAAATTTGAAACTTTGAAACTTCATGATCACGATTATGTAAATTTTGATCTGAAAACTTTAACTGAGTTGAAGCAAAAATTGAAAGATAATAAAAGGGAGTTAAAAGGAATGAATGTAACTATTCCTTATAAATTAGAAATATTTGATTTTTTGGATGAGCTAGAAATAGAAGCAAAAGAGATAGGCGCTGTAAATACCATAAAAATTCAAAAAGACGGAAAGTTAATTGGTTATAATACAGATGTTTATGGGTTTAAAAGATCACTCGAGCCATTATTAAAAAGGCATCATAAACATGCACTTATTTTAGGGACAGGAGGCGCTTCGAAAGCGGTAGCTTATGTTTTAGAAAAACTGAATATTTCATTTGTTTTTGTTTCTAGAAGTAAAGTAAATAAAGCAAATAGCCTTACCTATGAAGATTTAAATGGAGATTTGCTTGATAAGTACACGTTAATTATAAATTGTACCCCTTTAGGTACTTATCCAAATACTGAAAATGCACCTAAAATACCTTACACTCAATTAGGAAGAAATCACCTCTTATATGACTTAATCTATAACCCACCATTGACTAGTTTTTTAAATCAAGGAAAATTACAAGGTGCAACAATAAAAAATGGATTAGAAATGCTTGAAAAACAGGCTGAAAAAGCTTGGGAAATATGGAATAAATAATTTATTGAAAATCAAAAGAGTGTGCACATTTGTGCAAGAATGCTTATATTTAATCCCTCATAAAAAGGAACTTAAACATTGTAGATATGTTAGAAAACAAGGAAGAAAAAATTGAAGAGCCAACAAAAAACGAAACAATAACAGATGCTGAAAAAGCTGTAAATGAAGTTGAAAATGAAGTAGCTAATGAGTCTGAGAAGTCTGTTGAAAAATATGAAATTCCAATGCTAGATTACGAAGCAATGGAGTTAGATAAATTAGTTAATGAACTAAAAAAGCTTTTAAAACAACACCCTATTCAACATCTTAAAAACAACGTTGATGCCGTTAAAAATTCATTCAATTCTAAATTTGGAAAGCTTTTAGCAGAAAAGAAAGAGACTTTTCTTGCAGATGGTGGTAATTCTATAGATTTTCAGTTTTCTAGTCCTATTAAAACTGAGTATAATAAACTTCTAGCAGAGTATAAGAAAAAAAGAGATGCTTACTACTTGCAGTTAGAAAAACAGTTAAATGAAAACCTCGAAGCAAGAAATGCTGTAATTGAAAGCCTTAAAGTACTTATAGAACAAGGAGATGTAAAAAATATGTATAATGATTTTCAGGAAATTCAAAAGAAATGGAAAGAAATCGGCCCTGTACCAAAGACAAGGTACAATGATACATGGAAAACATATCATCATCATGTTGAACGTTTTTACGATCTTCTTCATTTAAATAAAGATTTTAGGGAGCTTGATTTTAAACATAATTTAGAAGAAAAATTAAAGTTAATTGAAAAAGCAGAAGCTCTCGATAATATTCAAGATGTAAATACAGCATTTAAAGAATTACAAGAATTACATCGTCTTTGGAAGGAAGAAATAGGCCCTGTGGGTAAGGAGCATAGAGAAGAAGTTTGGAATAGGTTTAGTGAGGCTACTAAAAAAATTCATGATAGACGTCACATACATTATAAAGAGCTTAAGTTAAAGTATCAAGAAATGATCGATGCAAAGCTTAATGTTATTGAAAAAATAAACAACTATGATACTTCGGTAAATAAAACTCATAATGATTGGCAAAAAAGTATTGTTGAAATTGAAGTGCTGCGAAAAAAATATTTTGAAATCGGTAAACTTCCTTACAGTAAAAGTGAGGTAATTTGGCAACAATTTAAAGAAGCAACAAAGCTCTTTAATACAAAGAAAAATCTTTTCTATAAATCTGAGAAGAGTGCTCAAAGTGATAATTTAAAGAAAAAAATGGAGCTTGTAGAACTGGCTGAAAGCTTACAGGATAGTGATGACTGGGACGTTACAACTAATATAATGAAGCGAATTCAAGCAGATTGGAAAAAAATAGGTCATGTACCAAGAAAGTATTCTGATGAAATATGGAAACGTTTTAAGAAGGCATGTAATCATTATTTTGATAAATTACACGAACGAAAGAATGAGTTAAATAAAGAACAGTTAGTTGTTGTCGAGCTTAAAAAGAAATTTATAGAAGAAGTCAAAATATTAGAAGCAGTATCTTTGGAACAGATTCAAGAAGTAATCTCCAAATGGAGAGACTTAGGCGTTCTTCCAAGAAATGCGCGACATTTAAATGAGAAATTTAATAAAGCCATCGATACTCATTTAGGTAGTTTAAATATGGGAAGAGCGGATATTGAATTAATGAAGTTTAAAAATATTATAAATGGATATTTTGCCCAAGAAGACTATAGAAAGTTAGATAATGAACAATTATTCATTAGAAGAAAAATTGATGAAAATGTGCGAGAGATGCAGCAACTTGAAAATAATTTGAGTTTTATTTCTAATGCTACGGAAGATAATCCTTTGGTCATGAGTGTAAGAAAAGGAATAAAAGGATTTAAAGATGAGCTTGATATCTGGCAGCTGAAGCTTGATTATCTAAAAAAAATGAAATATTAAAAAAGGTTGGGATTTAAATCCCAACCTTTTTTAATATTTATAAACAGAGTTTAAATTCAATGTTTTAAAATATTTTATTGAACAGCTTTTAAGGCATTGATATTACCATATCCAAATTGTGGATCTTTCGAAGGATAATAGTGTGATGATTGTTTCATTCTTTCTAATACCTGTTCTCTAGACCAATCAGGATTCTTTGACCAAATTAAAGCTGCAATTCCTGCAGTTGTTGCCGTTGCAATTGAAGCACCTCCTTCGTAATGTGACGCTCCATCATAATAATTTAATACTGGTATTGTGTTTTTGGTGCCATTTGTACGTTGCATTTGAATAGTAAAATCTATTTCTTCACCAGCGTGACATTCATCACAGCTCTCATAGACACCTTCCTTTACTCCAGTGACAGCAACAGTTTCTCTCATTGATGCAGGAAAAACAACTCCAAACCAGGTTGTAAATGGTGTTGAAGTTCCTCCAGCAGCAATGATCATTTTACCTTTACTATAAGCGTATTTAATAGCGTCTTCAACTCTTTGAATGCTAAAAGGGGAGCCAATGGACATTGATATAATTTTTACATCACTTCTATTACCAAGAGCAATTAAAGCTTCTGAAACACCTTTCTTTTCATTGTATTCGTTGATTATAACATCTCTAACGGCCCTGTAAGAGACTAAATTAGCATTATATGCAACACCTACAGGTAAATTATTGTCATTTCTTGGAGCAGTGGCCACTGAGGCCATATGAGTTCCATGACCGCATTTGTCATTTACACCATCATAATAGTTGGATAGCATTGAAGAAGAATCAACAAAAGTTCCAAATTTTTGAAGGCTTCTTCCTTTTGAATGTCCATCATTAAAATTTTGATTCATTAATGTTTGTTCACTGGAAATACCTGTATCTATCAAAGCAATAGTCACACCACTACCTGTACTATAATCCCATGCTTCTGGAATTTTATGCAAATCAAAAGCCCAAGGTACTCTTGCTCCTGGGACAATTGTTCTGTAATCATTAGTACTGATTTTCATTCTTTCAGAACAACATACTTGTTGAGAGGAGCTTTTTGAACTATTTAAATACAAAGACTCCTCATGAGATTCTATAATACGTTTTAAATGGTTTGAGTTTTTTCTTCTGTAATATGCTTTTTCAGAAATGGGGTCAGGGACATTTTTAAAAATATTATAATTATTGTTTCTGTTTATGTAACGTTCATCTTCCATAAAACCATGAGAGTGAGAAGTGTTTCTTGGGTTTGCTAAGTTATTTTCAAAAAAACAATAATCAGCTGGTTCTATGTATCGAACTCTATTGTCATTTAAAAGAGCCTCTACGGTCTCTTCATTTTTTACTTTTACGTCTATTAAATTTAGATTGTCGTTAGAGTAAAAATTATTAATGGCTTTTGAAGATATTTTTTCTTTAGAGCGAATTAAATTTAAAAGACCGTCTTTTATTTTTTTTGAAGAGGGATTTTTAGAGCGACTTTGATTTGAGTGGTAGCCGACAGTTAAAATGTTATTACCATGCCTAAGTGCACTAAATAATGTTTTAATATTTTGATCAGACCAGTTAAAGTTTCCAGTTTCTCTTAAAGATTTTTTGATAATAGAATTTATTTCTTTTTTAGATAATAGTTCTGTATGGTGAAGTACTGATTCCTCAATTGTTTCCTCATGCGAACATGAAAATAGAATAAGAATTATTCCAATATTAAATAAATAATTTTTCATAATTAGAAAATTTATGTTAGTTGGTTTTATGCGAAGATAAAAAAACTCAATTGAAGGTAAACGCCTAAAATCAAGTACTAAATTTGTAAAATTTAGCAGAACATCGTTACTGAGAGTTTTTTACTAAATTAAATTAACCGTATGTTTTTGAAAGTGAGTTGTTAAAGTTGTTGATGCTTAAGTTTTAATATCATTATGATAAAATATTATTTTTTTTCGCAAAAAAGTTAAGATCTATGTATTGATAATGATTGATCTTATTAACAAGCTAATGAAGCTACAAATTGCAACGCTTTTTTATTGTTTATAAGCATTTTCTATTTGTATATAAAAAAGAAAAGCCTTGTTTTTTCAAGGCTTTTGTTGATAACGTAAATTTTATTGGACTGCTTTTAGAACATTAATATTGCCATAACCAAATTCGGGATGTTTTGCTGGATAAAAGTCAGAAGATTTCTTTATCTTCTCTAGTACTTGCTCTCTTGTCCAATTTGGGTTTTTAGACCAAACAAGTGCTGCAATTCCAGCTGTTGTAGCTGTTGCTACCGATGAACCTCCTTCATAGTCTGAATTATCATTATAATAGCTCAATATAGGAATGTTATTACTTGTTCCATTAGTACGCTGCATTTGAATAGTGAAATCAATTTTTGATCCAGTATGACAATCATCACATTTTTCATAAATATTTTCTTTTACTCCAGTCACAGCAACAGTTTCCTCCATAGAAGCCGGAAATATTACTCCATACCAAGTAGTATAAGCTGTAGAAGTACCTCCAGCAGCCAGAATCATTTTTCCTTTTCCATATGCATATCTAATAGCGTCCTTTACACGACCAATACTAAAAGGGTATCCTAAAGACATAGAGATAATTTTTACATCGTTTCGATTTGCTAATGCCGTAAGGGCCTCTGAAATCCCTCTTTTTTCGTGATAATCATCGATAACTACATCTTCAACAGCTCTATATGATATAAGATTAGCATTATAGGCAACCCCCATTGGTAAATTGCTATTGTTTCTCGGGGCAGTAGCAACAGAGGCCATACTTGTTCCATGTCCACATTTGTCATTTACACCATCATAATTGTTTGACCAAGGTAGCCATGAGTCTACAAATGTCCCGTATTTTTGAACAGTTCTTTCACTAGAGTCGCCACTATTGAAAGATTCATTCATCAACTTTTGCTCAGGTGAAAGCCCAGTGTCAATTATGGCGATTGTAATGTTTTTTCCAGTACTATATTCCCAAGCTTCTGGTATTTTATGTTTGTCGAAAGACCATGGAACTTTTGCATTTGGAGTGATTATTCTATAGTCGGCCTCTTTAATGTCTTTTTGTGAGCGATCACAACCTTTTGATGATCGTATTTGATTGTTTTCATTGAAATTGTAGTCGGCAGGTTCTATATATCTGACGCTCGGATCATTCATTAGTGCTAATAAAGTTTCTTCTTTGTTTACCTTTATGTCAATAATATTTATATGATCGTTGGAGTAAACTTTATTTGTAGATTTCGAAAGTTTTTCTTCATTTTTATTTACCAAAGAAATTATATGTTTCTTGATATTTTCAGAAGAAGAACTTCTTGTAAAGTCATTTTTTGCCGAACCGTATCCAATTGTTAAAATATTGTTACCGTGACTCAGTGCGCTTAGAATTACATGTGTGTCTTGCTTCGACCATTGAAAATCACCTGTATTTTCAATTTCTTTTTTAATAATACTATTAATTTCTTTTTTGGATAGTATTTCTTTCTGTTGAATTACTGATTCTTTAATAGATTCTTTTTGAGAGCAAGAAATCAACGAAAAGATAAATGCAACGATAAGTATTCGTTTTTTCATAATGAGAAGGGTTTTATATTATTGGTTTTTAGCAATATATGTAAAAATGATTTATATTAAATGAATAAAACATGTTTTAACATCAAACTGTCTAGTTGTTCAGTTTAAAAAATGAAAAATTTGGGAAGTAGATTACTGTTATTAAAAGCTGATAAAGTAGTGCTGTTTTTTTATCATTTTTGAACTTTTAGAGTAAAGTTATTTGAAATAAAATTTCAAGTAATAATATTTAGATACATGATTTTATTTGAATATTTTGACATTGAAATAAGCTAAAATTATTTCTTATTTTTGCGATAAACCAAAAAATATGCACCTATCAGAAATACCAAACGTAAAAAATAATAATTCAGATAATTTTTTTCTTTTAGCAGGACCCTGTGCAATTGAAGGGGAAGAAATGGCTTTGGAGATAGCAGAAAAAATTATTAAAATTACAGATAAGCTAGAAATACCTTTTGTTTTTAAAGGAAGTTTTAAAAAGGCAAACAGAAGTAGGGTTGATAGCTTTACAGGAATAGGAGATGAAAAAGCTTTGAAAATTTTAAGAAAAGTATCTGAAACATTTAAAGTTCCTACGATTACTGATATTCATGAGGTTTCAGACGCTTCGATTGCTGCAGAGTATGTTGACGTGTTACAAATACCTGCTTTTTTGGTTAGACAGACGGATCTTGTTGTAGCGGCAGCTAAAACTGGAAAAGTTGTAAATCTTAAAAAAGGACAGTTCATGAGTCCAGAATCAATGGAGCATGCGGTGAAAAAAGTACATGACTCAGGAAATCGTAAAGCATGGATTACTGATAGAGGTACAATGTTTGGTTACCAAGATATGATTGTTGATTTCAGAGGAATTCCTACAATGAGGAAGATTGCACCAACAGTACTTGATGTAACACATTCTTTGCAACAACCTAACCAGATAAGTGGTGTAACAGGTGGAAGGCCTGATATGATAGAGACGATTGCAAGAGCGGGAGTTGTAAATAATGTTGATGGTTTGTTTATAGAAACACATTTTGATCCTTCAAAAGCAAAAAGTGATGGTGCAAATATGTTGGATTTAAAGTATCTTGAAAAATTACTTACTAATTTAGTAGCTATTAGAAAGGTAGTTAATTCATTATAGGCACGGTTTTTGAATTTGTTTTATAAATACCCTTCTTTAAAATGATAAAACAATTTTTAATTGCCATTATGTTATGCTTTCTGTCAGCGAAAGGACAGGTAAATAAGGATTATAGAACCATAATGGCAGGTTACCCTAAAAGTCTTTCTGCTAAAAGTTTAGCGGCAAAAATTTTGAAAGATTTTTCAACTGATAGAGAAAGGTCAGAGGCTGCTTTTTATTGGGTTGCGAACAATATTAAATATAATTTGAATGTTTATCATAATTTGAGCCCTAAAATTGGTTTTAGATATAGTGATGAAGAGGATAAAAGAAGAAAAATATTAGCAATCAAGGACAGCATTATAAATCATACTCTACAAACTAAAACAGCTGTTTGTGAAGGATATTCGCAAACTTTATCTGCTATTTATACACATTTAGGATTTGAAAATATAGTCATAAATGGATTCGTAAGAAATTCTATAATAGACATAGGAAATATAAAAAAGGAAGTAAATCATGCCTGGAATATGGTAAAAATAGATGATGAATGGAAAATTGTAGATGCTACATGGGCGGCAGGTTCTGTTATTAATGGACGATGGCAGCAAAATTATAATGCCTATTATTATGATATTCCGAAGAAACATTATTTGAAAACTCATTTTCCAAAAAATAGAAAGTGGAAGTTTGGAAATAAGCTTTCAAAAGAAGAGTTTTATGATCAGCCTATTTATTCAACAGAGTTTTTACAAACGAATCTTGAATTAATTACTCCTTTAAAAGGGGTAATAACCAAAAAAGAAAGTAAAGAGTTAACTTTAAAAATAAAGAATTTAGGTACAGTTCATAAAATTTTATATGTTACAAGTACTAGTAGGTATGCTCAAAAACCAGAGGTTAATTTTAATGAAGGAATTGGCTATGTTAAAATAAAATCTTTGAGAGAAAGTAATCGACTTTTTATAGTTATTAATGGTGAAATTCACATGCAGTTCAAATTACTTATTTAAAAAGTAATTTATTATAATATACTAATTTGACATGTTACATGAATATGTCTTTATGTCTCATTTGGTTATTATTGTTAAATAGTACTAATGTATTGCGTCACTCTTTTAATTTTCTCAAAATATTTTCTAGACCATTTAGTTTCAATTCGTAAACAAGCTCCATCATTTTTCCTAATTTTCCTTTAGGAAAACCCTTATTCTTATACCAAACTAAATAGTATTCGGGTATTTCACTTAAATACGTGTTTTTGTATTTTCCAAAGGGCATTCTCATGTTAGCAGTATCTAACAAGAATTTCCTATTATTGCTTGAATCCATAGAAATTAAAAAAATAGAAATACTTTATTCTTTGCCATCAACATAATCTTGAAGATAACTGTAGCGTTCAGTAAGTTTTCCGTTGGAGGTCATTTGAGCGCGGTCTAAAATACCATTAGTATCGTTGTTATAAAAAGCAGGAATGACATGTTCTAAAAACATGTCACCAAAACCTTCACTAGCATCTTTGGGTAGTTCACAGGGTAGGTTATCAACAGCCATTACAGTAATAGAATTTTCATTTTTGAAGTCTACTTCGTTTTCAGTTATAGGATCATACCCATAGATAGGATCAGCAATGGTTGAAGGGCGAATTGTTGAAGCAACTGGACCATTTACATCACACGAAATATCAGCTACATATTTAATATTAAATTCCTTTTTCTTTGCATCTTCACGGGTAAACAAATAAGGAGCGCCATCTCCATAAAAGTGACCTGCAATAAAGAAATCTGTTTCTTTAGCGTAAGGCATAAAATTACTTATATATGATGAAGGGTCTTTATAAAATGCAAATTTATCACCAACTTTGCCATCTGACCGTTTATTATATTCCATTACATCAATAAGGCAATATACAGGTTCTGTGAATTTGGAAGTTAAATAGAGGGCATCACTTACTTGTTTAACACCTAAATGATCTAAAACCTCCTTAGCACCATAAGCCACTTTACCCGAGCCAGAAAGCGTTATTTTTATATTAGGAAGTGTAATTTTATCCAATTCATTTTTCATTTCATCTAAATCAGCCAGCGTTTCTACCTTAGGTAATTCATACAGATCTTCTTTTAAACCGATAGCTCTAAAACCGTTATAAGCACCTACTAAACCAGCATACCTGCCAAAACCGATGAGTCTAGCACCATTTTCTTTGATGATTGTTTCATGGTCTAGTAAATCGATTTTTTTTTCAAGAATAGCTTGTAATAACTTACGATTATAAGGTTGTTTTTTAATAGTATGGGAAAAGAAAAAATATTTTTTATTAGGAATTAAATAATCAACAGGAACTTCTTTCACACCTAAAAGAACATCGCAATCTGAAAGATCATTAGTAACCTTAAACCCTGCGTCTTCATATTCCTTGTCTGAGAAAACTCTGATATCAGAACTTTCAACAATTATTGACGCGTCTGGGTATTTTTGTTTAAATTCTTGTAGTTTCTGTGGAGAAAAAACGACTCTTCTATCGGGTGGGTTTTTACGTTCTCTTATAATTCCAAATCTCATGTTACTGTATTAAAATTAAACAAATAAGGTATTAATGTTGTTTTTTATAACAAGCTTGGCGAAAATACTTTTTTTAAAAGTATTTTACAAATAGTATTTTTTTATCTTTGCATCCGCTTATTTCTGCTTTCAATGAAAGTTAAAAAGAGATATTCGATTAGGTTTTTGTTTATTTCTAAAAACAAAAGCATCTTTGACATAATTGGGGACGACTGGTTTTGACAGCAAGATCAGTGAAAATGTAAGCATGTCGAGGAGTGAAATGATGACTCGTAAAACTTATTTCAACTTTTTAAACGGCGAAAATAATTACGCTTTAGCTGCTTAATCTGAATTATAGTAAGATTTCAAGCCACGTCCCGCTAGGCGGGAAAGCTAAATGTCCACGAAAAGCCTTGGTTTACGGCGTTTTATTTATGGGCATCGTAAAAGTAAACATAGAAAACGTAGCACTTCGATAGGTTTTTGAAATTTAAGAAGATAAGCCATTAGTAGGTTGTTTTGAATCAGCTTTTGGTCGAAAATTAGTTCAAAACTAAGCATGTAGAAAACCTTTGAGCTGCTTGTTTGGACCCGAGTTCGATTCTCGGCGTCTCCACATCCTAACCCTGTTAGTGTTATTCTTACAGGGTTTATTTTTTTTCTATTCTGATAAAAAATAACTTAATCCCGTTATTTTACAAAAAATAAAACCCCTAGATATATTTGTCCTTTTAGTGTTTTGAAGAGTTAAAATTAAAAATCATACTTACACTAGGTTTTAAGTATTTCTGTAACAAAACATAAAGATATAACTTAATATGGAGTATGTTTTTTTAACTATTTATAAAGATATTTTTACTTTTTTGGATTCTATTTTTGAGCTATAAAACCAACTTATTTAAAGTTACAAAAGAGAAAAAAATGATTAAAAGTACAGATAAGCTTGTATTCATATGTAAGAAAGATTTATTGTGGAATTGGGATGCTTTCAAAATAGTTTCTAAGTATTTTGATAATATTCATTTGTTGACTTGGGATGCTTATAGAGACAACAAGCAGGAAGCAGATGAAGAGTTAGCAAATATGGAGTACGATTACATTATTTCGTTTTGGAGTGAATACATTATTCTTCCAGCACAAATAGAAGCAGCTAAAAAAGGAGCGATAAATGTTCATCCTGCACCTCCTGAGCATCCAGGTTTAGGTATGTTTTCGCACATATTTGCTTTCCCTGAAAATAGAATGTTCCATGGAACTACTGTCCACGAAGTGGATAGTAAATTAGATAGCGGTCAAATATACATAACAAAAGAGTTTCCTTGTTTTGGAATGACGCCTGCTGAGGTATGTAGATGCAGTGTTATGGATTCTTTAGAGCTACTTGAAACTGCTTGTAAGTTATTGTATAAAGGGGAAAAAACCGATGCACTTATAAAGTATTATAATCCTTTAAGAAAATGGAATCCTCATCTGTATACAAGTAAACAAGAGTTGAAATGGTTATCTGAATTACCTGCTCATCATATTGCACACGAAGCAGAAACTTATGCTGTAACTTTAGCAACCAATGAACAATTTTTTGAGCATAATAAAAATAATTTTGACATATACTTCGAGAAAGTAGATCAAAATGAAATAGTCTTTGCTTAATTTAATGGTACATAAAATAAACTTGATTAAAAGTTTATTTTATGTACTGATCTTATTTTCTAAGATCATCTCAATAAGCTTCAAGTTTTTTTTAGATACTTTTATTAATTGTTATCTACAATAATTGTAAGTGGCTGATAACTATTTTTTATTTATTTTTTGCTTACTAAAATTTTAATTCTTTCTTTTTTATTTAAAAAAATCTTATATTTAATTTGTTAGATCGATTAGTTTTTGAAAACTTTAAACATCATAATTTCGGTTATTGTTTCAAGTAATTATATTCTTGCTTTTTTACGTAAGATGAAGCTGTATTTTGTGTCTTTTTAAATCAAAATACACACTAATTACTTTTTGTTTTATTCATGAATGGAGGAACATGTTCTTTAAAAACATAATCAATAAAATCATAAATCGAACAAATGAATAAATTACACTTTTTACTACTACTAATTTTCCCTTTAACTTTATTTTGCCAAATAGAACACAGTACCTATGTGCCTATAGATCCTTTGCCAGTAAGACTAATTGTTGATAAGAATTATGAATATACAAATAAAGATGTCCTTGAGCAGCTTCCAGATGAAACAGCAAAATTTGCTTCAAGAGATTTAAGCAAAAGTATTGATGGTGGGTATATAAGCTTTATTGCAACCTCAAGCAAAGATAACAGGTATGAAGTTATTTTTGATTGGATTAAATATAGTGCAGTGAATGCTTTGGTTATTAAAGAGGGAAAAGCTGAGTTAATAGTTCAGCCAGAAGATTTTTTTAAAACACATTCTCTTCAAGATTTAAACGGAGATGTTTGGCTGCATAAGAATGATTCTCTAATTAATTCAATATCTAAAAAAATACCTTATGATGGAGATATTATTAAGGTTATTATGGGGGTTGGTGTTAGGATGATTGCGAAAATAAAAACAAAAAAGAAAAACGTAAAGATAACAGATGTTTTTGGATTAGGTATCGCGGCTTCAAATAACCAAATAGAAGGAAGTATAGAAATAAATACTCTTGGTATAACTGGAGAGTCTGTAACCTCCTTGATACCACTACCTACAGAGATCAACAAAGGATCTATTCAAAATTTGTTGTCAAATGTAGCAGCAGTTAGAGAAAAAATTTACACTATCGAAAAAAATAAAGAAGATTTTTTGAAGGTAATGATTACTCCAAGGGTTATTGGATACCAGAATCTTTCGTCAACAAAATATACTTTAAATCAAATTTCATCTTATTTGTACAAATCTATTCCATATATGATTATTAACGATAAATCTTTTCATAATTCATTTAAAAAAAATAAAGAAGAGAAAAATAGGGTAGTAAGTGAAGGGCTTAAGATGACAGATTAAAATTTCTACAATAAATATGTAAAATAGTATTGTTTTATTTTTCTACAATAGAAAAACATTTTATGTTTTGTTTTTAATGGAATAATTTTTTTGTTTAGCCGTATTCTATGACTACAGAAAAGAGATAATTATTTGAAAGTAATAAGCTTTTTTAAAAGTTTATCCTAAAATTTATAATAAAGAATTTTGCATTGCAATATCTAATATTAAAATCTTTTTATTTTCTTAATCACTACTAAATACATATAAGTAATTCTTCTAAGAAGGTTATTTGTTTAAAATAATTATAAGTAATTTTACTGAACAAAAAATACGGAAACCCGTATAAAATTTAGCTGTTTTTATACCTAAAACGTTTAGATGGCTTATTTTTTATCTTATAATTTTGTTAAGTAACTGAATTTATGAAAAGAATTAGAGTTCATATTGCAGAAGACCATGATGTTGTCAAAGACGGAATCCTATCACTTTTGAAAAATGTCAATATAGATACTGTAGGTTGTACTAAAAATGGTGTTGACTGTATCGAGTGGTTTCAAACGAATGTAGCAGATGTATTGATACTAGATATTGATATGCCTGAATTGGATGGAGTTGGTGTTTTAAAAAAGCTTAAAGAAAGAAATATAGATGTTAAGACTTTGATTTTATCTTGTCATTCAGAAGATATTTTTATAAAAGAATCTTTTAAACATGGAGCTTTAGGCTATATATTGAAAGATGATTTGAGCTATGATTTGTCTGAAGTTATTAGAATCATAAATAATGGAGAAACATTTTATTCTGAAGGGGTTAATCAAAATCTTTTATTGGAGGCACAAGATGAATTGGCTTTGTTAGATGGATTAACCCCAACTGAAGTAGAAGTGCTCGCTAATTTAGGTTATGAAGGATGTTACGTTAAAAACAAAACGATTAAAACCAGTACTTTAAGGGTTCATTTGTTAAATATTAGAAGAAAACTAAACTTAAAAACGAATGCGGGCCTGGCAAAGTTTGCTTTATTAATACAGAATAATAGATAATAAATACTGAAATTGTTTAATTCGTAATTTTATAGGTTAATTTAATCTATAAAATCATGAAATATTTAAATTTATTAGCATTATTAATCTTTGTTTTTGTATTAACATCTTGTACTGATAATACTGAAGAAAATGTCAAAATCATCGAAGACCAACAGTCGATCACTAAAGACGACTACGACAGAGATGGAGATGGAGGGTATTCCCCAACGAACCAAGATTAAAAATGTATTAATTTATTTTATTGCAATAATATTTTCATTAATATATTTTGTACACGCTTTTTTACCTCACCGCAGCGAGGCGTATTTATCAGCTTTAAATAGTCATAAAAAAGAAATGGCTAAACGCGCTAAAATAAGATCAGAAGTTGTAGAGCTATCAAAAGGGACTCCTCTTTATGAAGAGTACTTAAAACAAAAGAAAATCACAGATAAGGCTTGGAATATTTTCTTAAAAGCTCAAAAAGAAGAGAGAGTTTTTGGGTTTAAAAGTTTTAGAGTCTTTATTGAAATTTTCTGGTATAGCGTAATAGTTCTAATTTTTGCTGTCTATTTCTTAGTTCGATCATTTTATTTTGATTATGAAAATGTTGGTGTTAAGGTTGTTTGCGGAAGTGTGATTTCAATTGCCGTTTTTAAATTATATTGGTTGTTTCAAAAGTTTCAAGATTTAAGTCCTATAGCTTATGTTTTTGTTTCCGTTATAACAGCATTTTTTATTGTGATGGGGATCTATTTATTAACAAAACGAAAAGAACTTTACGTTGATAAAATGAATAGGAATCTCATGATATTGGGAGAGAAAGCACTTGTCAATTCGAGACCAGAGAAGCGCAGTGAAATGCTTGAATTTATTAAGCAATTATTTAAAAAATAAACCCTTCTCTTTATTTTTTTAAGAGGTGTTTTTTATACCTCTAGGGTATGTTTTGCCTAAAAAAACAGACTTTTATAAAACTTATTTATATTTCATTTGATATTATTTTTAAAATAAAAAAGAGCTCTTTTACAGAACTCTTTCTATGACAACTTGGGTTTAGAGGGAATTAATTTTCTAGGGTTTACATTCGTATTTAAAGTAAATTTAAAAAGTTACTTACTGTTGTGTCTTGTTTTTAGGTATTTGACTAATTTTCTTCTTTGAAACCCTATTATCTATCGATGAGTGGTTTTTGAATTTTATAAATAAGACTTTTCAGAAGGAGTTATGATTAATTTTATTTAAAGGATAGTATGATTTTATAATTAGTTGCATTATTTAAAGAAGGTATTATAAAAAAGAGCCCTTATAAATGGACTCTTTTAATATTAAGGGGAAATAAATATTGGAAGGGGGAACAAATTTTATTAATTGTTGTTTTACTCTAACAAAGGTACTTTAATAATCTCTTTTGAATCTTGATTTTAGTCGACTCGTATTAATAAGGCTTTGAAATATAATTATCTGTAGATGAGTGGTTTTTTGTGTTTATATAAACATAAAAAACCTTTAAGTATGCTTAAAGGTTTTCGAATAAAAAAGATTTTTTTATGTTAAAATTGATAACGTATTGATAGTCCAAAATCGGATTCGAAACCATCATAGCTATTGCTAAAACCTAATTCTGGTCTAAAATCTAATGAAATTAACAGAGGAATATCAAAATTATATTCAATACCCAAAACGCCTGCACCAAAAATAAAAGTATCTGAATTATTGGTGACTTTTGTTTTCCAGTTACCTAATCCGCCACCAACACCAGCAAACCAATTGAAACGATTTTCAAGTTGCCATATCCATTGATATAAGCCAGCGACTTTGAAAGCACTGTATGAATCATTACCTCTAATGCCAAGATCGATTTCAAGACGATTATTATGGCTTAGTTTTCTTTGATAAGATAATTCACCTCCAAATCCATTATTTTCTCCAAATCGAATACCTATTGCATTTTTAGACATTTCTTGGGCGTTAATATTGGGTACTAGTAGCATTGTAAAACTAAAGAATAATAGCAGTTTTTTCATGTTTTTAAAGTTTAATAGTTTTATTTATAGGTTTTTAGATGTAAATAATATAAAATAGATATTATTTTATATACAATTCAACGAAGGAACTACAAGTAAATTGCATTCAATAAGAAATAACATCTTTTTTTATCTTTCGATCAAATACTACTTAAACTCTATTTACTTTTTTATTGAAATAGTACTACCATTAGAATGGCTCGTATATTCAGGAGCGTACATATTTTGTATACTCGTTATACCGTTACTAAATTCACCAGCATTATTTGCTCTAATATCATATTCAAAAACGTAAGACCCTTTGGGTAAGTTGCTAAAAAAGAAATCAGTGGAAGCGTTTTTGGTACTCTGATAGTATCCTAAACCATCTTGCCATTTATACTCTGAAAGTACTGAAACCGGTTCAACACCACTAGCTCGCATATCTTTCATGTGAATAAACTGCATATCTCTATCTGAATAAAGTTCTATTCTAACTGTTAATAAATCACCAACTTTAATGATTGTGTTTTTAGTAATCTCAATTAACTGCTTTCCTTCATTGGTATTTATTTTTTTAAATACTTTCTTTGTCAATTCTAATGGGGTTTTAGCCTTTGTAATTTTATTTAAGTCTTCGAAATACTGCCAATACAAGCCCCCCCATGCAACAGTGCTACCTTTTGAGCTAAGTGTAACACTTCCCATATTTTTTTTAATAGCTTTCGCTTTCCAAGATGTTTTATAATAACCTGATCCTGCTTCAAGCTTAATTTCAGGTTTTTCTTTGGGGTCTATTATTTTGTTTCCAATTTTTACATTAACCATTTCCATTGATGGAAGCCACTGGCTACCTTGTAATAATAGAGAATAAATAGCTTCTGTAGTTGCTTTTGTAGTTTCCCATCTATTTATCTGTTTGTTTTTCAGAAGCCAAATTTTAAGATTGTCAATTGTTTTTGTATCGTTTTCTATTTCAGAAAAAGCTTCAATTAATAATGCTTGAGTTTCAATAGGTGCCTGATACCAACCCCAGCCAGATTTATTGGACTTCCAATACATTCCCATTTCATCAGAGCTAATACTTTGTTCTTTTAACGATTTAAGTATTTTATTAGCTATTTCTTTTTTATCGTAACGATAATTTATTATGGCCATCAGCCCTTGGCTATATAGGTCAGTTTTTTTCCAAAACTCTGATGCTTGTTTCGTGTAAAATGAAATTGCTTTTTTTGTTTCTGAATTAATATCTAAATCGTTATAAAAGCTGCGCATGTATATATAATGTAAAATAAAATTATTGAGATGGTTTTTTAGTAAGTATTTCTTGTACTCTTTTTCGCCATCTTTTTCTTTTATTTTTAAGGCTTTCTCAATTAACTCGTTATGTATAGAAACTATTTCTTTGTCAAGAAAGACAATCGATTTTTGAATAATATCATTAGCCATATTGTCAAAATTTGAAATACCTAGTTTTTTCAAGTGTCCAAATCCGCTAGCAATATGAAGAGTTATATTTATGTTAGGAGAGTAACTTCCTTTAAACCAAGGGAAACCGCCATTGCTAAACTGCATGTCGTTCAATTTACGAAGTGCTGATTTTTGTTCGCTATGTTGCTTGTTCATGTCAAATAATAATGCAATTCGTTTTTTCTGCTCGGTTTCAGATAAGGCATCACGTAACCAAGGAGTTTCTTGAATGATTAATGATTTTAGTTCTTGATTTTTTTCAAGATTACTTATTAGTGCATCCGATGATTTCCATTGATTAAAAACTTGTTGAATTCTGGGATTAGAATTAGCAATGTAATTAGCCAATATATTAGCATAGTATCTAGAAAATAGCTGTTCGCTAGATTCATTTGAAGATTCCATAAGATACGGAAGCGCTTGAACTGCATACCAAGCTGGATTTGAGGTAACTTCAAGTGTTAGTTGATGATTTTTTAAACTTGCAGATGTGTAGTTTTTAAGTTTACTTAAATGAAACGTTTTGCTTTCTTTTGATCTAACCCACATAGGTAGACTTTCTGTTACCAAAATTCTGTTTGATAGTACGGGTAGGATATTTTGTTCACCATCAGAGAAATTATCTGCTTTAGCTAATATTTTATATTGTATTGCGTTGACTGTCTCAGGAACGTATAAATTCCAAGAGACTTCTGTGTTTTCATTTTTATTAACTAAAAAAGATTTTTCTTGTGCTGAATCTTTAATTATATCAATTTCTTTTCCAGAAATAGGATCAATTAAAATGAGTTTTGCTACACCATCTAAATTTTTCTCTGATAAATTAGAAATTTTAGCGCTAATTTTAATTTTATCTCCATGGCGCAAAAATCTTGGAGCATTTGGGGTAATCATTAATTCCTTTTGCGTTATTGCTTCAAGGGTTTCAACAGAAGAGTTTAGTTCTTTGTTATGCGTTAATAATTGCAGTTTCCAATTGGTCAATGCTTCTGGTACAGTAAAACTAAATGAAACATTTCCTTTGGGATCAGTAATTAAGTGCGGATAGAAGAAAGCTGTTTCCTTCAAGTTAGTTCTTGTTTCTATCGTGCTGAAATTGTTTTTAAATTTAATAGTATTTTCTTGTTTAGAATCGGACTCAACATTTAATACTGTTTCAGGTTCAGTCTCTATATTATCTTGAATGGCCATACTTTCGCTCATTCTCGCCATTCTTCTTACGGGAGCATTTCTGTTTATTCCATAATTTGAAGGATTCGTTTCTATTGGGTTTTCACTAGCTTTCAATGTTACAATCATTTCACTGAAATCTGTCACTTGTTTTTTAAAAGGTTCCATGCCTATAAAATCGAAAAGCAACAAGTCATTTTTATTTACGTTTAGTGTGAATTTTCCTTGAGAGTCTGTTTTTGTTCCATAGTTAGTCCCTTTGATAATTACTGATACACCTGATAAAGGTCCTGATTCATCTTTTACAACTCCTGATAGTTGTTTTTCAAAGTTGCTTTTCTGAAATTTTATGTTTCTTACATATTCTTTTTGAGCCCATTGTTGACTATTTAAGCTTAACCCAAACCAATTGTATTTGGTATAGAGAGGTTTATAGTTAATTGGTATTTCTCTATTTTGATTTACAACATTAAAGTTTGTATTACCAAAACTAATCCCCGCACTTACATCATTAAATGACCGATAAATTGGTTTTTGTATTGGAGAAAAATTCCATTGATGAGGTTTAAAAGCATCTAAAGAAGCATCATACATTCCAGCTAATAATTCTGCTGCCACTTTTTCTTTTTTATTACCTTGAATAGTGAAACTCCATGTTTCCTTTTTTCCAGGCTGTAATTTATTTCTAAAGGTATTCGTTATAATTTCTAAGTCAGTTTTAGGGTAAGGTACTAGAATATTAATATTTCCCTTTTCAAAGGTATTGTGGTTGACAAAATACCATTTTACACCAAAGCCACCGAGGTCACTTTTATTTACAGGAATCAATATTTTTTTTTGTCCCTTATTCAAGTGAATACGATGTTTTGAGAAGACTTTATGTTTTTTTTCTATAAGAAGAACTAAGCTAATATCCGAAGCATTACTACTTACATTAATAACAGCAGTATCACCAATTTTATACTCTTTTTTATCTGTAGAAACTGAAATTAATTGTTGATCAAAAGGTAGTTTATCTTTAGTAGAGAAAACTGTAAAATACTGTTTAGCTTTAACTGTTTGGCCAAATTTATCTTTTGTATTTAACGTTACTAAATACTTGCCTGAAGTCCATCTTTTTATTCCTTTTACAATTAATTCGCTTTTTATTGCTGTGTTAAAGTCAGAAGAGAAAACTTTGGTGCTTTTTTTCCAGTTTAAAAAATTATCTTCATTGGTATAAGCCTCATTTGGGTATTTAGATTTGAATTCGGCTTCAGGAATTTCTTGAAAATCTGGTGCTTTCCAAGGTCGTTTTCGTAAAATTCTATTTGGTGATTTTAGTTTATAAATTTCTATTAGACCAGTATTTTCAACATTTTCGTCGTTGAGGTTTTTAGTTGAAATAATTAATTTTATTTCATTATCTAGTTTATTAATGTTACTGGGGATTTCAATATCGGCTACTAAAGCGTGATATCCTGCTTTTACCTCGTATATAGCGCTTCTTGTTTCACCATTAATATCGGTAACATCTGCTGTGACTTCATACGTAAAAATCGGAAGTGTTTCTTTACTTACACTATCATCAGGGCTAGCATTAAAGTTAATACTAAAATTTCCTGATTCATCTGTAACAGTTTTTCCTTGAGTAATTTCTTTTGGACTTGAATTTAAAAATGGATTGTATGAATACCACCACCTAGGATAGATAATTTTTCTATGTACCCTGTAAACTACTTTTGCACCTGAAATAGGAGGACCTGAAAAAGACTCTGCAAACCCTTTGATGGTAATATTATCATTTACTTTGATGGTTTCTGTTACAGGTTTGAATTCTGCCTTAAATTTTGGACGCTTGTATTCTTCTACAGTAACATAAGTACTTGTTTTTCTATCTTCAAAAGAAGATTCAATTATAAATTGACCAGTCAATCCTGAGCTAGGAATAATAAAGTTTGAAGAAAATGACCCAAACTCATTTGTTTTAATTTTAAGTTCTTTTAGCGTTTGGTAATTAGGATCTTTTAGGTGTATTGAAACAATCTCATTACTTTTAATTTTCGCGTTTTTTTTGTTGCTTTCCAATAAAATTCCTTTAAAATAAATTGTTTGGCTTGGTTTATAAATACTTCTGTCAGTGAATAAAAAAGTTTTAATATTTGGACGATTTGTATTGTTGTAATTTTCATATTTTGGATTGATATTAAACCCAGAAAAAATAGCTTGATCATTTTTATAGTTGATAGTAGCGGTAACATTAGGGTAATATTGATCGATTGCATTAAAAGTAAATTCGCCGTTTTTATCAGTTACAAAATTTTTATCGATGGAAGCATTGTAATGTTTTCTTGTTTGATTTGAAAGATTGACTTTAGCGTTTACGATAGCAGCCCCGTTATTTCTATCAACAATTTGATAGTTGTGTTCCTTTAGCTGATTTAAGATAATAGCAATATCTGTTACTTGAATATTAGTGTAAGCAAATGTTACATTTTTATTAAAACTCTGCTCAGGGATTGCTAAAATTATATAGCTACCAGATTTCAATTTTGGAACTCCAATTTCAATTGTATGTTCTTGATAATCATTTACTGATTTGAGTGTAGATTTCCACTCTTTAACCTTTGAAAGTTTTTTAATAAAGCTATATTGCTTCTGAGAGTTATAGATCTTTTTTAGTTGATCGTTTTCTTTTGAAGTAATTTTATGAATTGAAAAGCTTAGGTCTGAGATATTTTTATATTTAACTAGAATTTTTGAATATTTTAAAACAGGAATATGTTTTTCTGAGGTAATATTTAGCTTTTTATTTTCAATATTTGATTTCAAAAAACCGCATTTTTTTGCACCTAAACTTTCAGGGAATTTTTCAATAACTTCACTACAGATATTTAATGCTTTTTTGTTTTTGAATTGATTAGCCGTATTTTTTGTAGGCTTATATGTTTTAGCTAATTCATTATATATTTTCGCAATTTCATACGCATATAAGCCCATGACTTTTTTGTCTTTAAATAGTTCTTTTGAAGACTTCAGTATTTTAATAAGTAATTCTTGCTTATTGTTATATATAGCATGTTTATTAACGAAAGATAACCGCTCTATATCATAGTTAGCTAATGCTAATAGATTATTTCTTTTTAAGTGTAGTTGAATTAGTTTTTGATAAATTTTTAAACTATTAAATTGAAGAGATAAACTGTCAACTGATTTAAGAGTCATTTTAGAGAAATCAAGATAATTGTCAAGATATTGCTTGCTGTTTATCTTAAACTCATAAGTAGGTTTTGAAATTGTAGTCTCAGAAGTTTTGTAAAAGTCTAATGAATTGTATGCAAGGAAATCAAATAAGGTTGGTTGTAAAGATTTAGTATCCTTAGTCATTTGTAGGATGTCTGAAAAATCATTAATATTAATGTTTTGTAGTTTATTTGAGTTCTTTAAAGAAGATTGGAAATACCAGCGTATTTGACTAAATAAGGTAGTTAAATCCCAAGTCCTAAAGTCATTTTTATTTACTTTTATTTTTGTTTGAGTTCTATTGTAAAACTTCCACCTGTTTTGATTAAAATATTGCCAGTATAAATTAGCTAAAATATTTTCAAGTATGTTTTTTGTAGGAAAGCTACTTGATTTTATATTTTCTTTAAATTGATTTATGATTTTAAGTTGCGCATTCTCTTCTAGAGTTAACGAAAATTTACTTTTGTAGAGTAAGCTTTTAATTAATTGAGAGGTATTGTTTTGTTTCTGTGCTTCTTTGTAAATTTGATCTACTAATTTTAGTGCGGATTTAGGAAGATTTTCGGCTTCTAATCTATAAATATCATCCCAAGACTTTTTAAAATCTTTTTGAGCATTTATAGAGGTTGAGAATAAAAAAATCATTGTTAAAATATAGATTAGTCTTCTTAGCTGTTTCATTTCTTTACATTTTTATACATTTGAATATCAATGCGAACTATACAAATGATATTAAACAAAGTAAGTAATTATTTCTGGATAGTTATTTTATAAACGAGTAAAAATCAGTTTCTGTATAATAAATATGTATTCTTATTTGGTATACAAAACAATAAGTGAGCCAAAGAGGCTCACTAGATATAGTTAATTAGTTAAAATGAATAGTTTTTATAAAGCAAAACAATATTTTATTAAGAATCTATAAGTTAGTATATTCTCTTAATTACGAATTCACACCTCCTGTTTAATTCATGTTCTTCTTCAGAACAAGCTTCTTCCGTTTTACATTGTATAACAGGTTTTTCTTCACCGTAACCAATAGCAATTATTCTCTCTGGATCAATTCCTTGATCAATAAGATAAAGTCTTACTGAATTCGCTCTTTTTTGAGATAAATCTTTATTATATTTTGAATTTCCACGCATATCAGAATGTGTACCTATTTCCACAATCATTGCAGGATATTTTTTCATTAAATCAATAACTACTTTTGAAGCTTTTTTAGAGTCTCTTCTCATATACCAAAGTTTATAATCGAAATTTACCTCAGGTGTTTTAATGAGTAGTATGCTATCTTGTTTTTTTATATTATCTTCTTTTGTTATTGTCGTTTCAATTTTTTCTTTCTTATCGATTTCAAGTTGTAACGCTTTCTTTAATCTTAAATCGTGCTCTTTCTGCAATTGTAACGCAAGAGCAGCTTTTTTTTCTTTTTCTTGTATAAGAATTGATTTTAAAGCTAAAGAGGCATCGTTGTTTTTTTTACGTTCGTTTTTTAATGAAAGTTTTGCTGTTTTCTTTATGTATTTTTCTTTAGATGCAGTTATTAAATAAGAGGTGTTACATTTAGCATTAAATTTAAAGCGTCCCAGATTATTACTAGTAGATTGAACAATAATTTTATTGTTACTACTGAGTGTCACCGTTGCATTGGAAAGAGGTTTTTTAGTATCAATATCAGTAATTACACCTGATATATATTGAGCACAATCTTCAATAATAAGAGGCTTTTCCTCTTTTATTTCGTAAATATCATCATTTCCTTTACCTGTTGGACGATTTGATGAAAAATATCCTATTTTAGAGATTGGATCAATAAAAAATGAAAAATCATCGTACCCTGAATTAATGGGTAAGCCTATATTGTCAGGTTTTGATGCGGTATAATTATTTAATTTTACTGTAAATACGTCCATTCCTCCAAAGCTAGGATGTCCATTAGAAGAGAAATATAGGTTATTATTACTATCAACATATGGGAATTGTTCTTTTTTGTTCGTATTTATTTGAGGTCCTAAATTTTTAGGAGTACCAAGTCGTTCATTAGTTAATAAAGCTACTTTATAAATGTCAAAAGATCCATAACCTCCAGGCATATCGGACGCAAAATACAATGTTTTTTCATCAGGACTCAAAGTTGGATGTTCTGTAGAATAGTTAACACTGTTTATAGGTAAAGAAGTTATTTCACTCCATTTTCCGTTTATAAATTTAGCTTTAAATATTTGAACATGCGTTATTTTATTCTTGTCTTTTTTACGTTTACCGTTTGAATAATTATTTCTAGTAAAATATGCTGTTTTTCCATCACGGGTAATAATAATATTTGATTCATGCAGCTTACTATTCACTTCAGTAGAGAAAGAATATATTTCCGATAAGTTTTTTAATGAAGTTTTATATATATCTAGATACTGATCTCCTGTCCAACCATATTTTTTTTGCACACCATCTTGGGGTTTCCTTGGAGAAGCAAATAGCAAGGTATCTCCTTTTCGAAAAGCACCAAATTCTGATTGTTTGGTGTTAATTTCTAAGTTTTTTATAGAAAATCGATTACCTATTGCTTTTACATTTTCTAAATATTTTATTGATTTTTCTAATGTTGCAAGTTTAGTTGTATCGTTGTCTCTATAGTATCTTTTTAGAATGTTATAGGATTTTAAATATTCATTTTGAGATTTGAGTGTTTCAGCATACCTAAAATAGGTAACTTCATCTAATAAACTAGCATAATTATTTACTAAATACTTGTAGTACTTTGAAGCACTACCATATTGAGCAACATAAAAATAAGCGTCTGCGATGTTTTTTAAAGCGTTGAAATTGTAATTATTGTTTAATGACTTTTCATAAAGAGGTATGGCCTCGCTAAAGTGAGATCTACTGAAGTATTTGTTTGCCCTTACAAGGTCTCTATCAATCTGCGCATTGATACAAGTCATGTAAAATATGGTTGAAATGAATAAAATCTTGTTCATGATAAATTTTTTTAGAAAAATCTTGGGGATTTATCAAATCCTTTTTTAAATCCAAAAGTGTCTAAATCAAAAAGAATAAATACCTCATGGCTTCCTGAATTAAAGTTACTTAAGTTTGATGTTGTAAAATCATAAGCATATCCAAAAGACAAGTTATTAGTAGCTCGAAGATTTAACATAATACTAAAAGAATCATTAGCTCTATAAGATAACCCACCTTCAAAACGATTATTAAAAAGGGCGTTCAAAGAAGTGTCGATAACAAACGGAGATCCCTTTACACTTTTTATTAAGAAAGAGGGTTTTAGTTTTATTTTGTCAGTTAACTGATAGACGTATCCAGCGTTTAAGAAAATATGAATTTCTTCACCACCGATGCTTCTTAGACCATTTTTTTCCTGTATGTGTTTTGCATTTATTAAATTGGGTATAGCTAAGCCAATGAAATATTTATTGGTGAAATAAAAGGCTCCGAGACCAAAGCTAGGAAGAATCGAATTTTGATTAATAAAAGCAATATCGTTCGAGAGAAAACCATTAACAAAGTCGTCATCAGGAAACTTAAAATCATTAAAGTTAGTAGCTAAACTTGTGAAACCTGCTTTTAGCCCTAATGAGAGTTGATGTTTATCATTTATTTTTAAAACATAGGCAAAATCAGTATAAAAATTGGTTTCTTTTAAAGTTCCATCACCTATGTTATCACTTATTAAAGAGAAGCCGATTTCTATTTTTTTTGATAAAGGACTATGAGCAAAAAAGGTATAGGTTTTGGGAGCTCCAATAACATTAACCCACTGCGATCTATGCATGAAGCCTAAATTAATAACGCCTAATTCATTAGTAGCGTAGGCAGGGTTAAACACACTCTGATTTAATGTATATTGCGTGTATTGTGGGTCTTGCTGTGCTCTTATTGTACCAATGGCACTTAAAATTACAGTGATCAAAAATATAAACTTTTTCATACTACTTACTTAAATATATTTTTCCTTGCTTCTCCGGTTTATTATCTTTGTTATATCTTAAAATATAGTAATATACTCCACTAGTAGCGTTTTGTTGTGTTGTTGAGTTTTTACCATCCCATTTTGGTGAACTTTTGTTTCCTTGAAATAAAATTTGACCATACCTGTTATAAATTTCAAATGTATAATTTGGGTAGAAGTAATTAATATTAGGTATGAAATAATTTTCATTAACGCCATCATTATTTGGAGAAAAGCCATCGGGGATAAAAAAGTAGTGCTCCTCTGCAGAACAGTTTTCTAATGAAAAAGTGAGCGGAATTCTATTGCTTTCACAGTTATAAGTAATGTTAACATTAGCAACGTAATAAGTAATGCTTTCTTTAATTAAAACTGAATTATCCAAAGTAGTTTCCTCATCGGGTGAAGTATACCATACAAGTTCATGATCTGTATTGCCAGTAATATTATTTTCAATATCCATTAATGTAATATTGTCAAGAGCACAAAGCGCTGTTTCACCAGTATAATTAGGTGTGGGAGGGGTTAATACAGTTGGAGTAACTTCTAGTCGATTAGCGTTTTCACAACCATTAATATTTTCAACAGCGAAGTAAGAGGCTTCGTTCACCAAAACTGTAGTATCAGCTAGTTGGTTGCCTCCTTGAATGCTATCATACCAAACTACATTTTCCGGATTAACTGAAATAACCTCTAAATCAGCTATGGTTGGTATGTCTTTATCACAGAAAATAGGTCGTGTATTATCACTTCTAACTTCCTGAGGATTTATAAGAGCAACAGTTACCTTTGATCGTTCTGAACTCCTGCAATTATTATCAGTATTCTTTGAGCTTACATAATAGGTTACTCCGTCTTCTAAATTTATTCCACTGCCTAAAGGTACGTCAGAAGTTTCGCTTTCATACCATTCTAAATTCGTTCCCTGGGTAACTACTAAATCTGCAATGGTAGGTAAATTAGGAGCATAATCAGGTAAACAGAAAGACTGATTTACTTCGAGTACAGGTTTTTCAGGATTTCCGCCTATTGAAAAGTTTTTTCTTGTTTCAAATTCTGTTTTTTCTCTACAAGGGGTCACGTCATTTTGAGTACTTTGCAAAATGATTTCGTAAGAGCCATCTTCTAAGTGTCCTAAACTTAGGTTAAATTCAGATAATCCCCCTGCAATGTCATTTGTATTATCAAATACAATTTGATTTGTTGTTAAGTTTCTAATATTATAGGATATTTTATAATTACCATTGCTAAGAAGTGGAGCATCAATTGAAACTCCGATATCAGAAGCGTCACAAGAATTATCGATATTAAGATCAAGTACAATATCGTCAGGAACTCTTCTAACGATGAAGTTTTGATCTATACAACCAGTACCATTTTCGGGAGTAGCAGTAAATTCAATCTTATAATTATTGCTTGTTTTTGGAAAGCTAGACATATCAAGATCAAGAATACCCTCACCGTTATTAAAATTTACACTTTGATTTGAAACAACAGACTCTTGATTGGTTGTCATGTCAGTAATGATATAATTTACTAACAGCGTATCATTTGATAAGAATCCATTGTTATCTGTCAGATTAGTTATTTTCGCTTCTATTATATTATTCATATAACAGATGTCTGGAATTTCAATACTTGGATGAAAGATTGTAAAAATATCTTCTGTGGCTATCAGATTATCGCAGCTTATACCTCTGATATTTGTAATTTCTTTTGTTCTTATGGTGTAATTTCCAGGAGCTAGGGTGTTGTTAGGAAGTGATACTTCATGGTTAATTGTAACACCTTTTGAGTCAGCCATTTCTATATTATTGATAATATCTGAAAATACGACAGAGTTATTTGAGTCGAGAATTTCATATTCTAAGTTATAAGTGATAAAAATAGAACCAGGTCTTTGATGTTGAATTTCAAAATTTAAAGATTCATCAAGGCATTGATTATCTACAAAAAAATTGGCAGATATATCAGGGATTTGAACAACAACTGAACTTTTTCTTTCGGAACAATTACCGTGAGTAGGAAATACTGTATATTCAAAAATATATTCACCGGAGCCAAAACTATTGAAAATTTCTTCTATGTTAATAATGGAGTCATCGAAAGAAGTAATTTGCCCTACTGAGCTAACATCTTCCCAAATTCCATTTGAGTCCTCTCCACTTAAATAATCTAGTAAATCAACCTCTCGATAAGCGGAAAAGTCTTCGGTTGAACATATGGTTAAATTCTCCGGATTACCAGGGTTAGGTGCTCTATGAACTTCAAGTATTACATCGGCGGATCTTTCCGAACATGTATCGACAGAACCCACAGTGTATGTGAGTGTATAAGTTCCAGGTCCTGCAGCAGAAGCATTAAAGAATTTTTCGTTAACAAACATAGCAACACTTGAGTCTCTAGCTCCCCAAGTACCATTAATGTCAGCAGTTAAGCTTGTTAGTTTGTTGTCAAGAAAAATAAATAAATCGACAGCGCTATCATCACTACAAGCGTTAGCTCCACCAGCTACATTATCTTCGCCAGGATATCCGCCTAATGACACAGTAACACTCGCCTTTTCGATACAGTTTGGATGTGAATAAGTGAATTCATAAGTACCAAATTGATTTATTGACCAGAGATTTAAAATACCAGTATCGCTTGAAAGGGCATTCTTTATAACTGGATTTACAGATATCCAAGTACCGCCTAGTTCAGGTGATCCATTGAGGTGATCAAAAAGATTGAATGTTTGATTGTTGGGATCATTATCTTTCTCACAAATAGTTATAAATCCATCGCTTCCTGTACATTGAGATTGAACAAGCAAAGGGAGATGAAAAAAGATTAGAAAAATGAAAGAGACATATTCGTTTTTCTTAACCGGGTATATCATGTCTTAATAATCTTAAAGATGAGTGGATTTTAATTAAATCCTTTACAAATAACAAAAAAAACATTTAAAAATTGTAACTAAAATACAATTTTTTATTGTATTTAAGTGGTTGTTTTGCAGTTATTTAATTGTTTTTTTATGGTTTTTTTTTAAGCAAAGAATTTAAATAAATCATCTTGTCGCCTTTTTCTTCAGTATATTTACCCAAAATAAAGTGGAATGAGAATACATTTTATAGCCATTGGAGGAAGCGCAATGCATAATCTAGCAATAGCATTGCATAAAAAAGGGTACGAGATCACAGGAAGTGATGATATTATTCATGAGCCGTCAAGTTCTCGATTGAAAACATTTGGCCTTTTACCTAAAAAGTTTGGTTGGTTTGAAGGTAATGTTACTACAGATTTAGATATCGTAATATTGGGAATGCATGCAAAAAGTGACAATCCAGAACTATTAAGGGCTAAAGACTTGGGACTTAAAATATATTCTTATCCAGAGTTCCTTTATGAGCATTCACGAATGAAAACTCGCGTAGTTATTGGAGGTTCTCACGGAAAAACAACGATAACGTCCATGATACTGCATGTTTTGAAGTACCATGAGGTAGACACAGATTATATGGTAGGAGCTCAAATAGAAGGCTTTGAAAACATGGTTCATTTAACAGATTCTAACGATTTTATAGTTTTAGAAGGAGATGAATATTTAAGTTCTCCAATTGATATGAGGCCCAAATTTCATCTCTATAAACCGAACATAGCTTTACTAAGCGGTATTGCATGGGATCATATAAATGTATTTCCAACCTTTGAAAATTATAGAGAACAGTTTGCTATTTTTACAGAGTCTTTAACTAATGGAGGTATAATGGTTTATAATGAAGAAGATGATAATGTGGTTAAAGTAGTAGAAACTTCCCAGAATTCGATTAAAAGATACCCCTACAGTACGCCAGATTATTCAATCGTTGATGGAGTAACTTATATTGATACTTCTGATGGTCCTATGCCGTTGCAAGTTTTTGGAGAACATAATCTGCAAAATTTAGCAGGAGCAAAATGGATTTGTCAGCATATGGGAATTGATGAAGATGATTTTTATGAAGCTATAGAAAGTTTTAAGGGAGCTAATAAAAGATTGGAAAAGTTAGCAGAAAGCAGAAAAACTTTGATTTTTAAAGATTTTGCTCATAGTCCGAGTAAGGTAAAAGCAACAACGTTGGCTGTGAAAAATCAATACAAGTCAAAGTCAATACTTGCATGTCTGGAACTTCATACTTACAGTAGTTTAAACAAAGAATTTTTAAAAGAGTATCAAGGAGCCTTAGATGAAGTAGATGAAGCGGTTGTATTTTATTCTCCAGAAGCCGTTAAAATTAAAAGGTTGGAAGAAGTTTCTGTAGAGCAAATAAAAAAATCTTTTAATATCAAAAATCTTAGAGTTTTTACCAATCCTAAAGAGTTTAAAAGCTTCTTGTTTAGTACATCGCTGGAAGATAGGGTTTTATTGTTAATGAGCTCAGGAAACTATGGAGGACTAAATCTAGAAGAGCTTAAAGTTTTAGTTTAGACTTCATAATATAGTATTCGTTATTTCTTTTTTTAATTTAGTTTTTTGACTATGATGGCTTAATATATAATTTTTAGAGAAGTGAAAATATTTATAATCAAATCATGTAACTTATTGATTGGTATAAAAATGTATACGTTATTTAATATTTTTATAAAATAGATATTATTTTTGTTTTATGTATAATAAAAGAATAACACTAGAGGAAGAAGATTATTATTTTAACAGTCAGGGTTATAGGGTTTTTACGAAGAAATTTCATTTGAAAAGAGGATATTGTTGCAAAAGTGGTTGTAAGCACTGTCCGTATGGTTATGATAAAAAAACAGATTCTTTTTTAAGAAAATAATAATAAATAAAAGATTATCAAATAGGATGCACATGAAAAAAATAATTGTATTACTTGTTATGTTTCAATTTTTAGGATGTCATGAGTTACAAAAAGTTGTCAATCAGATCCCGGTTAAGGAGTTGTTGTCTCAGGAACAAATAGGTGAAGGGTTGCGTCAGGCTTTAGATAATGGGATAAGAAATCAAGTGAGTAAATTAACTGCTATTGATGGTTTTTATGGGAATAGTTTGGTTAAAATATTGTTACCTAAAGAATTAAATGATGTAGACAGAGGTTTAAGAAAGATAGGACTTGGGAACTTGGCAGATAAAGGGATAAGAGCCATGAATAGAACAGCTGAAGAGGCAGTGAAAAAAGCAACACCTATTTTTGTTGATGCTATCAAAAATATAACTTTTATGGATGCAAAAAACATACTCTTAGGTAATCAAAATGCAGCAACTAGGTATTTAGAGGGCAAGACAAATGAAAAGCTATATGTTGAGTTTCATCCAGTGATAAAAAAATCATTTATAAACGTTGGTGCTGATAAGATATGGAAAAATTTAATTTTAAAATATAATAGCATCCCTTTTGTAGATAAGGTAAATCCTGATTTAACAGATTATGTAACAAAACAGGCATTGAATGGAGTTTATACTATGATTGCCGTTGAAGAGAAAGGCATACGAGAAAAAGTCGGTTTAAGAAATACAACACTTTTAAAAAAAGTATTTGCTTTGCAAGATTAACAATTATTTTGAGTAACTAAAAAGTAATCTTGAACATTATTTCAAATTAAAATAACTTAGAAATAATATTTCATTAATTAAATCATTGCTTATATTTGAGTAAATGATAGTATAAAAATGTTACGAATAAACCAAATACAATGTTACAAAGAGTATCTCGAAGAGCGTTATGATAGGCTTATTGAGAGATCAAATGATTATCGGTATGTTGATGAATGCAAGAGTGATCGTTCTGCATTTAAAGCAATGAAAATTTTAGATAAATTGAATAAAATCAAATACCTTAACAAGGAACTTTCAAATTCGGCTATGTAGTTCTTTAAAATAATCGAAAGCTTTAAGAACTCTACTGCCATACCAAGAAAACATTTCTCCGTCAACAAAAACGACTCTTACATTTTTAAAATGTTCTCTTATTTCAAATATATGTTTGTTTCTAAACGGATAGGGCTCTGAAGACAGTAAAATAAGATCAGGAGACTCTTGTTGTTCACTTATTTCTTTCAAATTTATTTGGGGATATCTTGATATGTGTGCAAATATATTTTGAAAATTATTTAGGTCTAATAAATGATTAATGAAGTTGTCATTTCCAGCAACCATCCATGGATCCCGCCATATGAAGTAAATTACTTTTTTTTGAGGTACCCCTGATATAAACTTTTTAAACGTTTCTATTTTAGTATTTAGTCTGTTAATTATTTTACGGCTAGCTATGTCGCAAGCAAATATTTTACCATATTGATTAATTAAGTTTTTGAGGTCATTTAATGAATAGATGTTTGAAACATGTGTGGTGGTAATATAATTGCATAATTTAACAATTTCTTCAGTGTTTTCTTCTTTATTACAGATAATTATATCTGGGTTTAATGATTTGATTTTCTCTAACTTTATATTTTTTGTACCCCCAACGACAGCGACTGTTTTTTTTATATGTTCTGGATGTACACAAAATTTAGTCACTCCAACTAAAAAATTCTCTAAGCCAAGATCAATAAGTAACTCTGTTTGACTTGGGACTAATGAAATTATTCTTCTTATGGGCTTTGAAATAGTAATATTTTGACCAATTTGATCTATTATTTTTATCACTTTTATCTTTTTTATTAAGTTATTTAAAGATTAAGTTTAATATTTTCTTTTCTAAATAGAATAAACCCGAGATGCTTTTAGGAAGTGTGTCATATTTCAAATATCTGTAAGCGAGATAGGTGCCATGAGTAAAAATTAGTAAAAAAGTAAACTAATACTATATCGATAAAAAGAGTTCCATTTGTTGTTGCAGAAGTTTGGCTTTGTCTCTGGCTTTTTTTGCAAAATCAATATTATGACCAGCATATATAACATCTCTTGAAGAGTTGATTAATAATCCAATTTGTTCATTGAGTCCAAACTTACAAACTTCTTTTAAGTTTCCTCCTTGAGCTCCAACACCAGGAACTAATAAAAAATTATCAGGTATTATCTTTCTTATTTCTTTTATATATTCAGTTTTTGTAGCGCCAACTACATACATAAGATTTTGAGAATTTTCCCAGCTTTTTGATGTTTCTAATACTTGTTTGTATAATTCTTTAGTATCAATTTTTTTCGTTTGAAAATCAAAAGCACCCTCATTTGAGGTCAAGGCTAATAGTATCGTATGTTTCTTCTTAAAATTAAGAAATGGTTCTATCGAGTCTTTACCCATATAGGGAGCTACAGTAATACTATCAAATGCGAGGTCTTCAAAAAAAGCTTTGGCATACATTGCTGAGGTATTACCAATATCACCTCTTTTAGCATCGGCAATAGTGAAAATAGTAGGATATTTATCGTTAAGATATTTTATTGTCTTTTCAAGAGCGTTCCACCCTTTCAATCCATAGGCTTCATAGAATGCAGTATTAGGTTTGTAAGCTACACACAATTCATTAGTTGCATCTATAATTTCTTTATTAAAAGCAAATATTGGATCTTCTTCATTAAGAAGGTGTGGTGGGATTCTACTTAAATCTACATCCAGCCCTATACACAAAAAAGTTTTTTTTCTTTTAATTTCAGCTACAAGTTGTTGCGTTGTCATAAGTTTTAATAAAAGTTAGACAAAAATAATCAAATTTGAGAGTTTATTTTATATTTGTTTTTAATGTTTCAATATATAATTAGTAAGTTATTTTATGGTATTCTTACTCTTTTTGGAGTAGCTACTGTTATTTTTTTTCTTTTTCATATCCTTCCAGGAGATCCTGCACGAATGATGTTAGATCAACGTGAGAATACTGAGCAATTGAAAAATATTCGAAAAAAGTATGGGTTTGATCAGCCTTTTCTTAAACAATATGTTTATTACATAAATGATATTTCTCCTTTATCTGTTCATAGTGCTTCAGATAGTAGCTATTTTTTTTTAGATCCAAAAAAGTATAATTCTTTTTTTGTTATAAATTTTGGAGAGATAAAAGTTGTTTTGAAAGCACCGTACTTGAGACAATCTTTTCAAAAAAATGGTAAAAATGTCTCAGAGGTTCTTGAGGAAACACTACCTAATACTTTTGTGCTGGCTTTTTCAGCAATAACCATAGCAATAATTATCGGAATATTTTTGGGGATTCTATGTGCAATTTTTAAAGATTCAATTTATGATAAATTAGTCGCAGTTTTAAGTACTCTTGGTATGAGTGTTCCATCTTTTTTCTCAGCAATTTTAGTTGCTTGGGTTTTTGGCTTTGTTTTACATGACTTAACTGGTTTAAAAATGACTGGAAGTCTTTATGAAGTTGATGATTTTGGAGAAAATGTTTACATTAATTGGCGTAATTTAATATTACCGTCTTTTGTGTTGGGAATAAGACCTTTGGCTGTTATCATTCAACTGATGAGAAATTCATTATTAGAGGTTCTAAACGAAGATTACATAAGAACAGCGAGAGCAAAAGGACTTTCTGAATTTAAAATAATTAAGAGTCACGCTTTAAAAAATTCTTTAAATCCTGTAATAACTGCAATTTCTGGATGGTTTGCTTCAATGCTAGCAGGAGCTGTATTTGTAGAATATATTTTTAATTGGAACGGCTTAGGAAAGGAAATTGTAAATTCTTTAAATACTTTAGATCTTCCCGTTATAATGGGAAGCGTGCTTACAATAGCCTTATTTTTTGTAATTATTAACATATTTGTTGATGTTATTTATAAATGGCTAGACCCAAGAGTTAATTTTAGATAATATATTTATTTTTTTACGTTTATTTATTGATGTTAATTTTTAAAAATGAAAAGTTTATTATTTTTATTTCTATTACTAACTAGTTGTGGTGTATTTCACCCCATTAAATTCAATAATCTCTCATTAAATGAGAAATTAGTAGATGTGAAACGTGAATCAATCCAATTCTCTGAAGTCTTAAAGGAAGCTGAAAATCAAAAGAAAACATTAATTCATATATATGCAAGCTACTGTCCTTTTAGTCAAAAAAGCCGGGAAGACGTGGTTAAATTACAATCAGAAAGCAACAATTTTAATTATATTTCATTGTCTGTTGATCATTCTTATCATGACTGGAAAAGAGAATTAAAAAATATACCTATTAAAGGAAAGCATTATTATCTGTCAAGTAAAGATAAGGGAGCTTTAGGAAATTTCTTAAAGCTTAAAAAAGTTCCCAGATTTTTGATTTTAGATGAAGAGGATGATATTTTAATCTTTAAATCTTCAAATCTTTCAAGGTTAAAACGGAAATTAAAATAATATTGATTTTATATGATACTTTACTTATACATTTCTTTCATTATTTATAGAGAAAACGTTTTAGAAAATACCTAAAAAAAATGATGTACTTTTGCTTAATAACAAACTTCAATAACAATAAAACTTATAATAGTGAGAAAAAACATTATTGCAGGTAACTGGAAAATGAATAAAAATCTTAGTGAGGCTAAGGAATTAATCAAGGGAATTAAGGAAGGAGTATTGTTAGAAAAGATAAACAATACAAGGATTATTGTTGCACCGAGTTTTGTGAATCTACTTTCTGTTGTAAAAGTTACAGAAGAGTCGATTATCGAAGTGGCCGCTCAGAACGTGCATGAATTAAATAGTGGGGCTTTTACAGGAGAGGTATCAGCAAACATGTTATCGGGAATAGGTGTTAAATCTGTTATAGTTGGACATTCTGAACGAAGAAGTATCTATGCAGAGTCGAATGAGTTACTAGCTAAGAAGATTGATGGAGCGTTAGCTAATAAAATGGAAGTCATATTTTGTTTTGGAGAGTCACTAGAAGATAGAACGTTAGGAAAACAATTTCAAGTAATAGAGGAACAGTTAAAAAGCAGTCTGTTTCACTTACCAGAAGAGGTTTTTGCTAGTATTATTTTAGCGTACGAACCTGTTTGGGCAATTGGTACAGGAGAAACAGCAACGCCAGAACAAGCTCAAGAAATGCATTTGTATATAAGGAATCTATTAAAGAAAAATTACAACGAAAAACTGTCTGATAATATTTCGATATTGTATGGAGGTAGTGTTAAACCCTCAAATGCAAAAGAAATTTTTTCAAAACCTGATGTTGATGGGGGATTAATTGGAGGAGCGTCATTGAATTCAAGTGATTTTTTAAAAATAATTGAATCTATTTAAACTAAAATGGACAACGTTTATACAGAATATAACTTTAAAATAGTGCCCAAAGATCCTGGTACTGAAATTTTAATAGCAGAACTAGGTGCTGTTGGTTTTGAGAGCTTTGTTGAGAATGAAAATGGATGTATTGCTTACATCCAACAGAATCATTGGCAAGAAAATATACTTAATGATATCTATATTTTAAACTCAGGAGAATTCAAAATAGAGTATTCTTTCCAGAAAATAAAGCAAACGAATTGGAATGAAGAGTGGGAGAAAAACTTTAGTCCTATTATTGTAGAAGACAAAATAAGCATAAGAGCTCCTTTTCATGATAGTTTAAATTGCGAATTTGATATAGTTATAGAGCCTAAAATGAGCTTTGGAACAGGTCATCATGAAACAACATATATGATGCTTCAACACCTGTTAAAACAGGATGTTACCAATAAAAAAGTGTTAGATATGGGGTGTGGTACAGGAATTTTAGCGATATTTGCTGAAATGAGAGGGGCAAAACCAATTGACGCTATTGATATAGATTCTTGGTGTTACTTAAATTCTTTAGAAAACGTTGAACGAAATAACTGTAAAAATATTTCAGTTTTTGAAGGAGATTCAAATCTAATTAAAGAAAAAAAATACGATCTAATTATAGCTAACATTAATAGAAATATTTTATTAAATGATATAGGTATTTACTTACAGTGTTTGAATGATGAAGGAAATATATTATTGAGTGGGTTTTACAAAGAAGATGTATCAATCCTAGATGGTGAACTTACAAAAAGAAATTTATCTTTGATCAAACAAATAGAAAGAAATAATTGGGTTGCCTTACATTATAAAAAATAGTATAAGATGAGTACAGTTGAAAAAATTCAAGAAGAATTAGATCTTCTTATGCAGGAGGATAATAAATATGAAATTATTTTATATAATGACGATATTAACACATTTGATTTTGTAATTGATAGTTTGATTAGTGTTTGTGATCATACACTTGAACAGGCGGAACAATGTACAATACTTGTTCATTATAAAGGAAAATGTACTGTTAAAACAGGAGAATATAAAGAGTTGAAGTCAAAGTGTTCTAAGTTATTAGACTTAGGGCTTTCTGCTGAAATAGTTTAAAATGGAGAATGTTTTTAAATATTATGAGTTTTCCAGTTTTTTTGAGGATAAATCAGAAACATTTTTAGAATCTTCAATAAGCTATACTGAATTAAACGAACAATATTTCTTAATTTTTGAGAAAAAAAAAATAGTAGAAAGGGAAGTATATAATTTATATGTTTCAAAATATAAATCAAAGAAAAGTATAGGAGCTGAGAAGCCTGAAATATTAGAATTATTAGTTGAAAATTATGATAAATCTATACCAGAGCATAGAATAATTATAAAAAAATATATGTATTAAGAAAAAAAATATTTTTTTTTGTGACTAAATAAATAATTTTGTGTCAAATAAATGTAATAATTAATAAAAAAACATAGTGAAAACTATAAATTAAAAAAAAAACAGAAATAATTAGTAATAGTTTGTTTTCACTAAATAAGAAATTCCTATTTTAGCGTTATGGATTTCATTACCAAAGGATTCGATTTAAAAACGAATCATCAAATGATACTCATGTTAGAATAAAAGCAATTTTTTTAAAAATATATACAATAGTAGTAGTTAGTTTTTATACTAAGTTTGGTTAGACGAAAAGGCCTTGAATGTTTATTCAAGGTCTTTTTAATTAGTTCAGAAAGTAAAGTAGTCAAAAGAAGCCTTTTTTATTTAGAAACTTGTAAATTTTACTTTATAGAATAATTAAAAACTAAAATTAGTTTTTGTGTGTATTACACAATATTGCTAATAAGCAATATTATAACAAGAAAACACCTTATATTTAATTTAGAAAGATGCTTGAACGATCATTTATTTTGCAATAATTTTAAATCGTGAAATGATATAAATTCTATATTGAGTATTTATTTAGAGTTCTTAATAATTCTGATTTTGAAAGAAGATATTTATACTCTGTATCAATAAATTTTAATTGATTTTCTATTAGTTTTACTTCTCTGTAGTTAACTAAAAAGAGAGAACCTTCTCCTAGGCTAAATTTACGCTCTTCACTTTTTACTAAACTTTCGTAGTCAGTAATAAGTTCATTTAGTATAATATACTGTTGCTCATATGACTCTATTTGTTTTACTGTAGCATTTATTTTGTTTTTTAAATTGACTTTATTCGTAGCAATATCAAAATTTAGTTCCTTGATTTTAAGTTTTATTAATTTTAATTCTCCTCGCTCTTTTCTTAAAAACAAGGGGAAATTCATTTTAATGCCACCTTTATAATTAGACGTGTTAAATGAGTTTATACTTCTGTATTTAGATGAAAGAAAGTTGTATTGAATATCAAGTTTAGGAAGCAAATTGTTTAATCTTAATTTTTTTTCAACGATCATACTTTTCTTTTTTAGTTCGAGTTTAATTAGTTTGGGGTGATATTCTATATTAAATTGATTAGCATTTTTAATTGATGAGTTTAATACTTGATCGATAATTTTAATAGTTTTGTTGTCGGGGTATATTTCTTCTTTTAGTTCAAGAGGTGTATTCCCGACAGTCCATAAAAAATTACTCGTTTCTAATTTTATTTTAATGTAATTAATTTTTGCTTTTTCAAGGTCTAATTTTCTGTTTTTTAAATTAATACTAGCCTCTAGTGTGTCAATGGCTGGTTTATCTCCAGATTCAAAGCTTTTTTTGATATTTAGTAATCTTGTTTGAGCATTTGATAGATAGTTTAGATAGATTTCTTTCGAACGATAAGATTTTAACCATTTAAAATACGTTTTTGTAGCTTCGTAAATAATTTTATTTATTAAAATTTTTTGCTCTTGTTTAGTTTGTAAATTAAATAATTTTGCTTTTTTCAAAGCGGCCATTCTATCATTTATGAGAAGCCCTCTCATAAGAGACATGGACACACCAGCACTTAAAAGTCCTTCTTTAGGCGTTTTTAGTTCTGGATTTAAGTATATTCCATCATTTGTTTCATAATTAGCCTTAATTTCGACTCCATACCATGTAGGAATTTTAAAAGTATTACTTAGTTTATTATAGTATCTAGTTTGTTTGAATAATTTTTTATCAAAATCAATTTCAATTTTAGGGTCAAAACCGCCACGAGCTTTCATTAATTTGACTTCACCTTCAGAGGAGATTAATTTAGCTTGCTTTACAATTGGATGAAATTTTTTTACATATCCTAAGTATTCTTCTAAGGATAGCATGTCTGAATTTTTTTGGGAAAAAAGAGAGAGACTTATAAGGTAAAAAAAGAATAAAAGCTTTTTCATTAATTTACAAGTTTATGTTCTAGAGGGGTTGCTTAATTTATTTTTTATTCGTAGTTATTGGCTTTTTTTGTGGTTGGTAAAAATTAGGTGGAAAACTGTTTATCTGACGCCATAATTCATACCAAATAGGAACATTTTCTAATAAGGCTATTGTCCTAGCACCAGAGCCAATCCTTATAGCAGTTGGCCAAGACGCAGTATTGTCATCAGGAATCAATAGTACTCGAAACATCCCATTACTGCTTATAAAGTTTTCAATAGCTACAACTTTAGCTCCATAGGTACCATAGGATAGATTTGGCCACCCACTAAACACAATCGCTGGCCATCCGTCAAATTGAACTCTTACTTTTTCTTCAAGATGAATAAGAGGAAGGTCAATAGGTCTAACAAACATTTCTACTGCTAAGTCATAATTGGCAGGCATAATACTTACAAGTTCTTCTCCTGCTTTAAAAGTTTCACCTAAGCCAGATTTAATAGCTTTATTAATGAAGCCATCCTGAGGTGCAGTTATAAACATTAAGCTACCTCTTTTTTTATAATTAGCAAAGTTGGTTTCTAATTTAGATACTTGAACTTCTGCATCAAAACTATTTGATTGTGCAGTGAAAAGACTACTTTTAGCTTTAGCAATTTTATCTGCATAAGTTGTCATTAAAGTTGAAATTGCCAGCTCGGCATTTATAACTTTATTTTTTGAGGATAGAAGCTTGTTTTGTTGAGAAATTAATTTAGCATTCGCTTCTAATTGCTTAGCTTTTTTCTCTTCAACATCTTTTACAGCTTTGAGCCCTTCTTTTTGAAGAGATACTGTTCTTTCAAATTGAATTTTAGCAATATCATTTTTTGTTTTTATAGCTTCTAAATCGATACTATCGCTTTTAACAGTCAGAAGAGCCTGGGTAAGTTTATTTTTAACTTGATCTAATTTTAAAATTCGTTCTTGATTTAAGGCTTTTATTTGATTTTGAAGAGCAAAAATTTTGTTTTTATATGCTGTAACGGATAAGGATTTAGCACTAAGCTGAGACCCCGTTCTTTCCGTTAATTTCTTATCAAAATAATCACTTTTTATTTCTGAAATTCTAAGTATAGTGTCACCTTTTTTTACTAAATCTCCCTCTTGAACAAACCATTCTTCAATTCTTCCAGGTATTTGAGACTGTAATGTTTGGGGTCTTTGACTTGGTTTTAATGTAGTTACATTACCTTTCCCTGAAATATTTTGAGTCCAAGGAAGAAATAATATTACAAAAAGAATTAAAATGAAAATAAGTAAAAAATTTTTAAACTTTTTATGATACTCTCTTGTAAAAATCTCTTGGCCCGATTTAAGAGAGGTCAAATCTATATTTTTAGAGATATTATTTTTTGAAATGTTTAGCATAAAGACGTGCTTTAATTTTTTATGTTTCCTTTTTCTAATACAATATTTTTATTGCATTTGTCTTTCCAGTTAGGGTTACTACTAACAACAACTAAACTCCAAGGTTGTTTAGGGCTTGTTAGAAAGTCTATTATTTTTTTTGTTTCATCTCCTTTAAATTGATCAAGTGGGTCTTCCAATATTAAAACTTTTGGTTTTTTAGCTATTGCTCTAGCTAAAACAATTTTTTTTGAAATTGTGAAAGCTATTTGTTGTCCCTCTGGTTTAAGTATTGTATTGAGCCCTTTTGGTTGTGTTTTTATGTAGTCTGTTAGTCCTACTTTGTCAAGTATCGAAAAAATAATTTCATCGGTAATTTCTGTATTTCCAAAAGAAATATTTTCTCTAATAGTTCCTTTAAAAGGAGTTTCTTCTGATAGAGAAAGCCCTAGTTTACCTCTGTATTTTTTAATAAAAAGACTTTCAATGGATAAATTATTGATGAAGATACTTCCCGATGTTGGTAAGTTAACTCCAGAAATTAATTGTAATAAGCTAGATTTACCACTTCCACTTTCACCTTCAATAAGAATTCTATCATTAGGATTTATAGTTAATGAAATTTTATTAAGAATAGGCCTATTGAGTTCTTTTACTACATAGCTTGCTTCATGTAGTTCTATGGTAAGATTATTTTCATTTTCTATTACCTCTCCCTCTTGTGGTTCAAGAGGCTTATCGTTAACTTGACCAATTTTTTCTATTGATGTTAAAACATCATAATAAGATTCTAGTCCTAAGATTAATTTTTCAACAGAGTTAATAATTAATAAAATTATAATTTCAGCTGCTACAAATTGACCAATGTTCATTTTTTGATTTAACACAAGAAACCCCCCCATAAAGAGTAAACCAAAAGTTACTACTACCTTGAATCCAATCATTTTTTTATATTGTAGTACTAATATTTTAAAATGATTTTCCCTTGCGTTTAAATAATCTGCAACAAGGTCGTCACATTTTTGAAGTGCTAAATTAGTTTTACCAGAAACTTTAAAGCTAACAACAGCTCTAGCTACTTCTTGAAGCCAATGTGCAACTTTATATTTGTTTTTTGATTCTTCTAGACTTGTATCTAATCCTTTTTGAGCTGTGTACTTGAAAACGGCAAAAATTAACAAAACCAATAGAAGACCAAAGATTATAAAGAAAGGGTGGTAAAAAGACAAAAGAACAAGTGCAAATATGATTTGTAAAAATGCAGAAGGAACATCTATTAACAATTTAGCAAGACTTTTCTGTATCGTGAGAGTGTCAAAAAAACGATTGGCTAATTCAGGCAGGTAATAGTTGCGTAACTCACTCATTTTAATTTTGGGAAAACGATAGCTTAACTCAATAGAAGCTCTTGTGAAAATCCGTTGTTGAATTGTTTCTATTATTCGGATCTGCATCAGTTTTAAGATGCCAGAAAAAGCGACGCCACCAGTAACAAGTATAATTAAGATTATCCACGAAGCTGAAACTTGTGCTCCTTGAATTAAATTTATAATAGCTTGTATTCCTAATGGTAAAGATAGGGCAACTAAACCCTCAAAGATAGCAAAATAGGCAATCTGTAAAATATCTTTCCTTTCCAATTTAATTAATCCAAGAAACCGTTTCCAAGGAGTAAGTACATTATTTGCCATTTCGTAAAGTGTTAAGGGTTAAATTTGTTAAAAACTCTGTAGGACTTAATAACTCACTACAACTAGTTACTGAAGGGAAATGTAATTTCATGTAGTGCTGATGAAGTGCACTCTCGGTAATAGTTCCTGCTAAACTCAGTGCATATTTATAGGATTTGTCATATAGAGAGATTATTTCTGCTAGTCTTTTTATTACACGTTTATATGCTTTGAAATAACCAACTTTATTTTCGTTGTCTACCTCTTTTGTTAGGTAGCATTTTGAGTTTTCATGGATTATTATCTTATTTAGAATAACCTCGTTAATATGACCATAATTATTATCCTGCTTCGTTTTTCTAGTTACAACATCTATAGCTCGAATTAATTTATTTTTTGAGTCATTGATGCTATATGTTTCTAACACTAATTGATATTCTATCCATCCCCAATACCAAGAAGTTAGATAAATTAAAAGCTCATGCTTACTTTCAAAATATCGGTATATAGAACTTTCATTGGAACCTATTTCTTTTCCAAGCTTTTTGAAGTTAAAGTTTTCAAAACCTATTTTCTCAATTATAACGATGCTGTTTTCTATAATTCTTTTGCCCAAATTAGATGACTCAGGATCTTTAATATAGGTTCCTTCTGGAATGAAAATTTTTATATTAGAAAGTAAACCCTTCATTTTTAAGATTATTTCCTGCAAAATTAATAGTATTACTTTTGATTTTAATCGTATATTGTGTTAAAATAAAGTAAAATTTATACAAAATCTCTCTTTATTAGACGTTTATTAATATTGGTTTGATTGTTATAAAACCATAACTTCTAAAATCTACATGGTCATAATTAAAAATTTTATAAAATTGAATTTGATTTACACTTTTTAATAGGAAAGAAAAAGGTAACGATTACGTTGTATTATAAGTTATTTCGAATAGACCTCTATTTAAAGAAAAATTGTAAATTCGCGAATCAAGATATGATGCAATGTTAGATAAATTACAAATTGTTAAGCAACGTTATGATGAAGTGTCTGATTTGATTATTCAGCCTGATATTATTTCAGATCAAAAACGTTATGTTCAATTAAATAAGGAATATAAAGACCTAGGTAAGGTTGTTGAGAAAGCAAATGAATACGAAGGTTTGTTGGCAAATATAGACGAAGCTAAAGAAATTATTGCTGAAGGAAGTGATGTTGAAATGGTAGAAATGGCTAAAGCAGAAATGGATGAGGCGAAGACTCGTATTCCTCAATTAGAGGATGAAATTAAGTTTTTATTAATTCCTAAAGATCCAGAAGATGCTAAAAATGCTGTAGTTGAATTAAGAGCAGGAACAGGCGGAGATGAGGCGAGTATCTTTGCAGGAGATTTATATAGAATGTATTCAAAGTATTGTGAAAGTAGAGGGTGGAGCGTTTCAATAGTTGATTTCAGTGAGGGTACAAATGGAGGATTTAAAGAAATACAATTTGAAGTTACTGGTGAAGATGTTTACGGGACGTTAAAATTTGAAGCTGGTGTACACCGTGTTCAAAGAGTTCCTCAGACAGAGACGCAAGGACGAGTACATACATCAGCGGCTACATGTATGGTTTTCCCAGAGGCAGAAGAGTTTGATGTAGAGATTAACCCTAAAGACGTAAGAATTGACTATTTCTGTTCTTCAGGTCCTGGAGGACAATCTGTCAATACAACTTACTCGGCTGTTAGGTTAACTCATATACCAACCGGATTGGTAGCTCAGTGTCAAGATCAAAAATCACAACATAAGAATAAAGAAAAGGCATTTAGAGTATTACGCTCACGGTTATATGATCTAGAATTAGCTAAAAAGCAAGCGGAAGACGCGGCTAAAAGAGGTTCAATGGTAACTTCTGGAGATCGTTCCGCAAAAATTAGGACATATAATTATCCTCAGGGCAGAGTAACAGATCATAGAATAGGCTTGACTTTATATGATTTACAAAATATTATAAATGGGGATATTCAGAAGATTATCGAAGAATTAATGCTGGCTGAAAATACATCAAAATTAAAAGAACTTGGCGAAACAATATAAAAAGGAATTGAGTTTTGTTCCTTTTTATATGTTATTTAATTTTAGATGTCAATAAAATTTCATAAATTGCGAAACTATTTGTGTTCTATCTCAAATTAAAAAATATTTTAGAGTTATATATTCTTCTGGAGAACAAACAAATTTTTCGAAGTACATTTTAATTTCTTTTTTATTTAGAATAAAATCTTTTGATTTTACCTATTTAAGGATAATCAAAAGAGACGGACTTTCTGGCTATATGATTTATTATACTGTTGAATGTTTTTAGAACTCAAATAAATAATTATTGTATAATAAAATTATAGACATATGTTAAAAATATTAGTAAAAGAAGGTGAAAATATTGATAGAGCCTTAAAACGTTACAAGAAAAAATTCAGAGATGTAAAAGTTCTGCAACAATTAAGAGAAAGAAAGCAGTATGTTAAACCTTCTGTTTTGAGAAGAGCAGAGGTTAAAAAGGCAGCCTATAAGGAACAACTTTTTAAAGAAGATTAATAAATAAAAAAAACTCAATCAAATTTTGATTGAGTTTTTTTTATTTATTAATCTTTTTAGATTAGGCGGTAAATAAGTTGTCTATTTTTTCTCGCTCTTCAGCTGCAAGAGCTGCGTCTACCAGTATTCTACCACTATGCTCATCTATTGTTATTTTTTTTCGATTGGCAATTTCTAATTGAACTTGAGGAGGTATCGTAAAAAATGAACCGCCTGCAGCACCTCTTTCTATAGAAACTACAGCTAAACCATTTTTAACTTTTTTTCGGATTCTTGAGTATGCTTTTAATAAATGATCATCTATTGACTCAGAAAACTCCTCAGATTTTTGCTTTAATAATTCTTCTTCTTTTTCTGTTTCTTTTAAAATAGCATCTAATTCATTTTTCTTATGAGACAAATGGTTTTCTTGCTGAGTTAACTTTGACTTTGTATTGTTAATAACCTCATTCTTTTGAGTGATTTTAACTTTAAATTCTTTGATGCGTTTCTCAGATAATTGAATTTCAAGTTCCTGATATTCGACTTCCTTTGTTAAAGAGTCAAATTCACGGTTGTTTCTTACATTTTTTTGCTGTTCTTCGTATTTAGAAATCAATGCTTTTGCTTCAGTAATTGCTTGTTTTTTTGCAGAAATATCACTTTCTAAACTCGTTACATCATTGGCAAGATTAGAAAGTCTTGTGTTTAATCCGGCAACTTCATCTTCTAAATCTTCAACTTCTAAAGGTAATTCACCTCGAACGTTTCTAATTTCATCAATTCTTGAGTCAATTAGCTGTAAATCATATAACGCTCTTAATTTTTCTTCTACCGTTATGTCTTTTTTTGCCATCTTTTATAAATAGTATATTGGATTTGTACTTTCTTCACTTAAAATAATCGCAAAAGTACTAAATTTTTTGCTAAGATAATCAACCAATAAATTTTTTGTAAAACGTTCACTTTCGTAATGACCAACATCAATTAGCAAAATTTTTTCTTCTGATTTAAAAAAATCATGGTATTTGAAGTCAGCACTAATATAAGCGTCTGCTTTTGCTTTTATAGCATTGTTGATGGCAAAACTACCTGATCCACCAAGTACTGCAATGTTTTTAATAGACTTCCCAAGTGGTTTTGTATGCCTTACACACTTAGACTTAAAAGTTTTCTTTACAAAATTAAGAAAACTACCTTCATCTAGTGCATTTTGAAGCTCACCTGACATGCCCATTCCTATATTTTGATTTTTATTGTCAAGGGTAACTAATTCGTAGGCAACTTCCTCATAAGGGTGATGTCTGAATAAAGATTCTAAAATAGTATTCTCTTGATAGTCGTTGTATGTAACCGAAATACATGTTTCTGGACTAAAAGTTAGTTCACCTTTTTTACCAACTACAGGGTTTGAAAGATTTCCTCCTTTGAAACTGCCAGTACCTTCAATATTGAATGAACAATGATCATAGTTTCCAATATTTCCAGCCCCGGCTTTAAATAATTTACTCCGTAAAGCAGCTGCATTTTCTCTAGGTACGTACGTTGTAAGCTTTTTAATTAATCCCTTTTTGGGAATTAATGTTTTTAGATTTTTTAATCCAAGCATTTCACACATTTTCCCAGAAACTCCATATTTTACATTATCTAATGCGGTATGGATAGCATAAATAGCTATATCGTTTTTAACTGCACTCAGTACAACTTTTTCTACATAATTATTTCCATTTAATCGTTTTAATCCAGAGAAAATGATAGGATGAAAGCTAATAATTAAGTTGCATTTTTTTTCAATTGCTTCATTTACTGTTTTTTCTAAAGTATCAAGGGTAATTAATATACCTGTGACTATTGTATTAGAGTTCCCAACAAGTAGTCCAACATTATCAAAATCTTCTGCATAGGATAGAGGAGCAAGTTTCTCTATATGGTCAGTGATATCCTTTATTTTCATAATGGTTTTAATGATTTATAGATCACCAAAGTTAAGATTTTTAATTATTTTCGTTGAAATGAAATTAATTCGATTTTTACTTTTTCCGATAGCCGTCTTATTTGATTTAATTACATCAATCAGGAACTTATTTTTTGATTGGGAGTTTTTTAAGCAGCATAGATTTAAATTACCAGTAATAGTTGTGGGAAATTTAAATGTTGGGGGAACAGGGAAATCTCCGCAAGTAGAGTATTTAATTCGTCTTTTAAAAGATGAGTATAAGATTGCAATTTTAAGTAGGGGCTATAAAAGAAAAACAAAAGATTTTCAAATAATAGACATCAATCATTCTTCTGAAGATGTTGGAGATGAACCTTTGCAATTTTATAAAAAATTTGAAGAAGTTGATGTAGCTGTTGATTTTAATAGAGTCAATGGCATCAACCAACTTATAAAAAAAGTTAAACCACAGCTTATTCTACTAGATGATGCATTTCAGCATAGAAAAGTGAAGGGGAGTCTTTATATTCTATTAACAAAATATAATGATTTGTATTCCGATGATTTTGTTTTACCGACAGGTAATTTAAGAGAAAGTAAGAGAGGTGCTAAGAGAGCAGATATTATTATTATTACCAAATGCCCTCAAAATATGACAAAGGAAAAACGATCTTCCATAGTTAATAGGCTTAAATTACTAGATAAACAACAGATCTATTTTTCAAGTATTAAATATGATAAATTCATTTATTCAAATAATAATAAATTGTGTTTAAGTAATCTTAAAAATACAGAGATTATAGTTGTAACAGGCATAGCTAATCCATTGCCACTACTGGATTATTTAAGTCAGAATAATATAAAATATAATCATATAAAATTTCCAGATCATCATAATTTTTCGGAACAAGATTTTAACAAAATAAAAAAAATGCAAAGTAGTTTAAACACAGAAACAAAAATTGTATTGACAACTGAGAAGGATTTTGTTAGATTTGGAGCCTCGTTAAACAATCTCTTCTACTTGCCAATTCAAACAGTTTTTTTAGAGAAGGAAAAGCAGTTTAATGATTCTATCATAAATCACATTAAAAATAAAATCAATTAATTTGGTATCGTTTTTGTGCTAACTCTTTTTAATTTTAAGATTATGAAATCCGTTTTATTTGTTTTCTTTGCTTCTGTTTCATTAACACTTTTTTCACAAAATGAAGATGTAGTCATGAAACTTCATGAACTGCCAAAATGGGAACAGACATTTCAAATTGCTAAAAACAAAGCTAAAAAAGAAAATAAACCAATACTCATCTATTTTTCTGGCTCCGATTGGTGCGGACCTTGTATTAAGTTAGATAAAGAATTATTTCACACCAAAGAGTTTGTCGATTTTTCGAAAAACAAATTTATTTTGTATTTGGCTGATTTTCCGAGAAATAAAGATTTAGTTTCAGAAGAAACTAGAAAAATAAATGCAAAACTAGCTAGAAAGTATAAAAACTCTTTTCCATCGGTCGTAATAATTAATAGGAAAGGAAAGGTGCTAGGTGAAAGAAAAGGAAGCTATTTGTCAAGTTCGTATTATTCATTTTTTGAATCAGTTTTACATTAGCTTTTAAACTCTTTAATTGAGTTTGCCGCTATTTCTTTAATTTCTTGTTCATTTTCTCTCGGGCAAATTAAAAGAATATCATCTTTTTCGATAATTATAAAATTGTCTAGTCCTTTAATAATTACTTTCTTATTGTTCTCTGTTCTAATCATATTGCCATGAGAACTGTTTAATATTGTTTTTGCGCCAACTACAGCATTATTGTTGTCATCTTTGTCAAGTTTATGATAAAGAGATCCCCAAGTACCAATATCATTCCAACCAAAATTAGCAGGAAGAACAAACACATTCTGAGCGTGTTCCATTACACCAAAGTCTATTGATATATTTTGACATTTTTCGTAATTATCCTTTATGAAAGTTTTTTCTAATTCAGTATTGTAAATGTTGGGAACATCAAGAACTTTGACTATTTCAGGGAGGTGTTCATTAAATGCTTTAATAATACTTTTTACAGACCAGACAAATATTCCTGCATTCCATAGAAAATCTCCACTTTTTAAAAATTGTCTCGCCTTTTTTATATCTGGCTTCTCCGTAAAGTTTTTAACTTTCTTAACGGTTAAAGTATCATTTTCGAATTGAATATATCCATAGCCTGTATTTGGAGATTCAGGTTGAATACCGAGTGTCATTAAAATATCTTTTTCTGTACATTCATCAAAAGACATTTGGATATTATCTAAAAAATCAGCCTCATTTTCAATCCAGTGATCGGAAGGAGCAACAAGCATTAAGGCATCTGGATTTTCATTATATATTTTAAGGGCTGCATATAAAATGCATGGAGCAGTATTCCTCATAACAGGTTCTAAAAGAACTTGATCTTTTTTTATTTTAGGTAAATGTTCTAGTACTAAACTTTCGTAATTTGTATTAGTAGCCACTAAAATATTTTGAGAGGGAATTAATTTATTAATTCTGTCGAAAGTATTTTGAATTAGAGACTCTCCAGTACCTAACATATCATGAAATTGTTTGGGGTATTTTTTTGTACTTACTGGCCAAAATCTTGAGCCAATCCCACCTGCCATAATAACTGCATAACAATTACTTTCCATAAGATAATTTAAATTGATTTAATCTTTTTTGGTATTACTTCGGTATTTTGATTGAAAAGATATACTTTATTGTTGTTAAGGTTAATACACTCATAACGAGTTCTCCTTTTTGAGCCCTTTTGATATGTAACATCTTTAAAGTTAAACAGACTACCTTCTGAAAGTCTAAAAACAAAAGTTTTGCCTTTACCAGCAATACCATAGCGCAAAGCTAATGATAAATTTACATCTGTGTCCGTACTTGCTTTAGGATTTTTTAAATATTTAGCAAGATGTGGTAGTATAGATAAAGGATAAATGTCAGGTCGTAGAAAAGGAAGCATTAAATGCTGAAATATAATTTTCCATTCTTTTCCATGAGCTTGAACTTTTCCAAATTTGACATGCGTTACATGATGTGCAATTTCATGAATAAGTGTTAGTAAAAACTGATGAGGATTTAAGTTATTGTTTACTGTAATTTGCATTTTTCCATTACCAAGAGCTCTGAAGTCACCATGTTTTGTTTGGCGCTGATTCACAATTTTAAGAGTAACTTTATGCTCTTCAATAAGAAATTGTACGAGTGGTAAAGCCTTTTTTGGTATATATTTTTCTATAGACAAAAGATTTTTATTTAAGGGGTTGAATTTGATACTTGTAGGACTTTGCCGTTATAGTATCTATTCCCATTGATAGAGAATTCCATTATGTAGTCAGCCATTTCTTCTGCAGACATTGGGGCTTTATATCCAGGAAAAGCTTCTTCTAACATTTCAGTTTGTACAGCTCCTAAAGCAAGTACATTAAAAGCAATTTGTTGTTCTTTATATTCTTCAGCAAGTAGCTCTGAAAGTGTGATTACCGCTCCTTTTGCGGAGCTGTAAGCAGCTAAACCAGGGAATTTGACGCTACCTTGTACTCCTCCCATACTACTAATTGTTACAACGTGACTTTTATCGGGCATAAAAGGAAGAATATTTTTAGTTAATTCAGCAACTGCAAAAACATTTATTTTGTAGACACCTAGAAAATCATCTGAAGAAAGTTCAGAAAAAGGTTTATTGATTAATTTACCAGCATTATTAATCAAAATATCAACCATTTTCAAATTGGAACTAATGTAGTCTACAGCCTTATGGATACTTTTTAAATCAGATAAATCTGTTGAAATAGAGGTTATGTTTTTGAAGTTAAGTGTTTCTGTAGGTTCTATATTTCTTGAGAGTGCCAGAACTTTGTGACCTTGCTTAGCAAGTTTTTTTACCAGTTCAAATCCGACGCCTCTACTCGTGCCAGTGACAACGATATTTTTTTTCATCTGTTAAGTTTTAATTTTTAAGACCCCTTTGTAGGATCCTTCTATGTTTAGAACAAAAAAATTATTTGATTAAACAAGTTTAAGATCAAGAAAATCGTCTTTAGACGTTGTTTTATAATTTGCTTGCTGAATTTTATTAATTTGAATTGAATCTTCTATTTGTATAAATGAAGCTAACGCCTTGTAGGTTCTTAGAATAACAAAAGGCATGGCTAAACCAAAAGAAAAAATGATCAAAGCAAAATTAATAATGGTTAACCTAAAAATATCTCCTGTCCGAACATCAAGTTGGAACCTAGTTTTTATTTCATTTTGGTTTACTTCAATATTGTTTATATAAAACTGTAATAACTCCTTGATAAACCAAAAACTGTAAATGCCAAATGTTGAAGGGAATAAGAAAATAAACTTAATTTGTATCCAGAATAATTGAGCTCCTTCACCTTTGAATTCAAACGAAAGATTGCCAAATCTTAAATGACTGATAATATATTTTCTTAATTCAGTAAAAAACCAAGGAGTGTATATTCCCAGAGTTAAGAAGGTAGTTAAAAGACCTGAAAGAAATTTCCAATAAAGCTCAGATTTTGATCCTAAATAATGAAATTGTATTCCTTTCCAAAGTGTATTTTTTGCTCTGTACTTTAATGTTCCATGAATTACCATAGGAATTATTGAAATAAAAATAAAATAAGAGATAGCAAAAAGAAAAGGATATAACCTATTATTGGGGGCAATAAAAGAAGTGAACAAAAAGAGAAAAGTAATAGCTATTATAACGAGTAATATCAAGTAACTTTTGAAAACATCCTTAGCCGTTCCAACAAAATTAAAGCTATTTTCTTGGAGGATCGTTGAACGACAATGGAATTTTAATAACGCTACTTTTGCCCAAGGATAATATAAACCAAACGTAACTATTGTTAGTAAAATACTTTTAAAATAAAGTAATATAAATTGAGATGTATTACTATAGTATTTCATGGTTTTTTTATTTGTGTTATCTCTTAAATTCATTTTTATTAGAAGTAAATTTAATCTAGTCAGTAAAATTACTGAAATTATTTTTCAGAATCTTGTTTTAAATTTTAGTAAATAAAAAAACCGTCTATTTTAGACGGTTTTTTTATTTACTAAAATTAGATATAAATTAATTAATGTCCCAAAATATATTTGAGTTCATCGTATCTCCGTCCGAAAGCTTTTTTCTTGCTTCATCCCAGTTAGTTCTATTTATTAATTGTTCTTTTTGAGGATATGTTATCCTACTAGGAATTTTATTTAATCCTGGAACAATAGGTTCAAAAGTATCACCATTAAAGGTATCTCCTGGAACGACTAAAGTCTTAGGGAATGCTGATTTTCTGTATTCTGTCCAAGCTTCTAAACCGTCCATGTAAAGTGCAATATACTTTTGTGTTAGCACATTTTCTTCAGATGAAGAAGGTAGTGAACTGATATATGTAGTTGCATCCGATGAAGCGATTCCCCAAAATTCCATAGAAGCTTTTATACCATTCACATAGTGATTTTGATCCCATGACTTAAATTCTGACCTGATAAATTCAATTTCAGAATAGGTAAGAAGTGGTTGATTATAATCAGCTTTTATTATTTGCTCATGAGGTCTTCCTTCATTTTTAACCGCGCGTGCTGCGCTATTACCAAATCCATAAGGCACACCTATAACTTCTGTGGTTTCTTTTGCTTTATCAAAATAATGATCAACTCTAGGATCTTTATCTGTTAGTGTAGCAAAAGGTCCAACATTATTGTATAATAATTCAGTAAAAGGTAAAGCAGGTGCAAAATCTTCTCTTTTATTAACATTAAAAGCAACATGCCATGGCCCTCCTGTTAAGTCGTTCCCACCAAATTTAAAAGTAGCATTATCCATATTACTGGTAAATGCTTTGTTATCAGATTCGTTAAACACGGAGTTAGCTAAAGCTTGATCAGATTTAATTATATGTGATGCTAGTCGAAGTCTTAAAGAGTGTGCAAATTTTGACCAAAGAGTAGGATCTCCCTTATAAATATTATCACTTTTTTCGTAGTCTTCAAAAAAGACTCTTTTACTTAAATCCATCTTATTAGCGGCATCAAGTAGTTCTGCTAGTATATCTTGGTATATAATTTTAGCATCTGTATAAACAGGGCTTGTTATACCTTCTTTTAGTCTTAAAGCTTGAAAAGAAGGGTTGTCTTTTTGCCCAAAACTCCAATATGGAACATCTCCAAACGTATCGACTAGTTTGGTAAAGGTAAAAGCCATCATAATTCTTGCAACCTGTATCTGATTGTTATTATTTCCAAGAATAGCCATGTTTGGAGCAGTTTCTGGATTACTATTTAAATTAATGATTTCTTTCAAATCAGTTAATATTCTATATGGCCACTCCCAAAAGGATTCTATTTGACTTGTTCTTAGTGCATATCTATTTTCATCGGTATAGAATGTTTGTGCCCAATATTGAGAGAAACCTAAAAAACCTCTTCCTCCAGTCCATTGGTCATTCAATTCATAAGCTAAGTCAAATTGAGCGTTGGTTAGTAATGAGTTAGAAGTTGCAACAACAGGTTGATCAGGATTGTCTATATAATCGGTGTCACAAGCATGAAACAAAGTCATAAAAGCAAAACCTAACAGAGTATATTTTATTTTTTTCATCATTTTAATTTTTAGAAAGATAAGTTTAAGTTCATTCCGTATGATCTAACAGAAGGTTGTAATCCTCCTTCTAGACCTTGAATGTTGCCTGAACCAGTTGATACAGTTTCAGGATCAATACCATCATAATCAAGTCCCCATGTATATAAATTTCTACCGAAGAAGCTAATTCTTGCTTTTTCGAAAATTTTTAAGAAATCGCCTTTGAAAGTATATCCTAAAGAAACTTCTCTTAGCTTATAGAAACTGGCATCGAAAACATTTTGAGCATCTGGGCCGCCATAATGATTTGTCGCCCAGGCTTGCGCTCCTATGGTTTTTGTGTTAGGCGCTGTATTGGTAACTGTATATTTACCATTATTATCAAATGTAACGGTACCAGTTACGCCAGGTAAGGTTACGCCTGTTTCACGAATATTATTCGCAGCAGTTTCATATAACATTCCTGAAAACATTCCCCATTGATGAGTTGTAGAAAAGTATTTACCCCCTTGACTAGTTTCAAGCAAGATACCCAAATCAAAATTTTTGTATTTAAACGTGTTTTTTAGTCCTGCTGTAAAATCTGGGTTAACAGATCCTAAAGGAACTAAATCTCTTGTAGCTGCATATTTTCCTGAATCATTGATTACCTTATTACCGTTATTATCGTAGATAAAATTAGTACCCATTATTGTACCATACTGCTCGCCAACTACAGCTGTGATTTGAGTTCTAAAGGGAGCACTTGATAGTAAAATAGAATTTAAACCTTCTTTAAGTTCTACTAATTCATTTTCATTTTTTGCAAAATTCAGATCGACGTCCCACGTAAAGTTATTATTGGTTACAGGTTTAATACCTAATTGTACCTCTATACCTTTATTCGTCATTTTACCAGCATTGATTAGCTGAGAACCATAACCAGTGGAATAAGAAAGGTCAAGTGGTATAATTTGATCAGTAGTTTCATTGTTGTAATACGTGAAATCTATATTTAAACGTCTATTCCAAAAACTTAATTCAGTACCTACTTCCCATGTAGTGGTAGTTTCATTTTTAAGATTAGGATTTAACAATCTATTAGCCGCAGAAACCCTACCTACTGAATTAAAAGGATCTCGTATTAAAAAAGTATTAATAACTCTGTAAGGAGCAGTATCGTTACCCACTTGTGCCCAACCAGCTCTCAATTTACCATAATTAAACCAAGAGGAATCTTCGAATAAAAGATTGTTAAATACCCATGCAAGAGAAGCAGAAGGGTAGAAGTACGAATTATTATCTTCAGGAAGCGTTGATGACCAATCGTTTCTCGCAGTTAAATCTATAAATAGCTGGTTGTCAAAAGATAAATTTAAACTTCCAAAAATACTGTTTACTTTTTTAACACTTTCGTTAGAAGTTCTGGCAAGCGGGCCTCTTCCATTATTGATATTGTAAATATTTGGTATGCCTAAACCTCCTGTTGTAGAAATTGCTCTAGAACTTAAACGGTTGTCTCTTATATTACCTCCAAGTAAAGTAGAAAACTTAAATTTGTCAGATAGTTCTTTGTTGTATGCGGCTGTAAATTCATAATTGTATTCTTTAAAGTCATAGGTTCTTTCTAAATAAGAAGACTGTGATTGAGAACCAATAGCTGTTCTTTCTGAATTTCTAAAATTATAGGTGTCAGCATAAATACTACCTTTTAAAGTTAAATTGTCCGTAACACTATAAGCTAAACTTCCAGCTCCATATATACGAGTTCTTTTGTCTTCAGGTGTATTCTCGTAAATTGTCCAGTATAGGTTGTCCGAGTAATTAGGTTCGGCTTCGTTCCAAGCTTTCCTATTCCAAGTTCTTTGAGTACCATCTAGATTTTTGTAATTTTTGAGTCTCTCATAGTCTAACTGTCTGTGTCCCCATTGAAATAGTTTTTGAGTAACGCTATTGTCAGTGTAGCCTATAACAGGACGTTGTCCTTTCGTTTCAACATAATTTAAGGAAGAAGTAGCTGTTAAATTACTAGCAAGTCTTTGCGTTAAGCTTAATTTGGCAAAATGTTTGCTAATTTTTGTATTAGGTATAATACCAGTTTGTTTTTGATGCCCTAAAGAGAATAAAAAGTTTCCTTTGTCAGTAGCGGTAGTTAAGCTTATCACATTATTGGTAGCAATACCCGTTTGAAAAAAGCTATCGACATCGTTTTCAGGAGCTACCCATGGTCTAGTTTTTAAATAGTCATTAGGAAAACTTTTTTGATCAAATGCATCCCAATGTAAAACATTTAAGTTAGGATCATACTTAGGTCCCCAACTTTCATCTGTAGCATAGTCCACGAGCATGTATTCCGTACCATTTATAGTTTCTGTAGCAAAACCATTTTTACCTCCATTAGACGTTGATACTATACCACCACCACCATATTCTCTTTGAAGTTTAGGTAAGATGGCTACATCGGATAAAGTAATTGTAGAATTTATGTTGATCCCCAGTTTTTTAGAGTTCTTTCCCTTTTTGGTAGTTATTAAAATAACACCGTTTGATGCTCTTGATCCATAAAGTGCAGCAGCCGGACCTTTTAAAACTGTTAAAGACTCAATGTTACTTGGGTCTATGTCATTTATGGTACTACCAAAATCAACACCTCCTGAACCTCTTTGCGTATCATTCGTATTAAAATTTGAATTATCCATAGGAATTCCATCAATAATAAAAAGTGGTTGATTTTCACCTGTGACAGAATTAGTTCCTCGGATAAGGATGCGTTGCGAGCCACCTAGATTTCCTGATGGAGAATTAATTTTTAAACCAGCTACTTTTCCAGAAAGGGCGCTGATAGCATTATCGTTTTGCGCAGCTGTTAAGTCAGAAGATTTTACCTTAGGCGCCGAGTAGGCTAAAGATCTTTCTTGTCTGTTTTGACCAAAGGCTGTAACAACAACTTCATCTAATACATTGTCATTGGCCATTATTACATTCATTTTATTGGAGTTTCCAACAGTTTTTTCAATAGTTTTCATTCCAATGAAACTGAATACTAAAATATCTCCTGAATTTGCTTTTATGGTATAATTACCATCAAAATCAGTTTCTGTTCCTTGAGTAGATCCTTTTTTCAATATAGAAACCCCGGGAAGTGGTCCTGAATCATCTGATACAGTTCCTGAAATCGTTTTTTCTTGTGCAAAAATTACTTGCACACCTAATACTAGGAGCAGTATTAGTGTTCCAATAAACTTTGTTTTCATTGCGTAATTGATTGAATTAATTCTTTCAAAATTCTTAAATTAAACTTTAATAAGCAAAGAAATAAGTTGAGAATTGAGAATTTTAACGCTCCAATTATTTATGTAAAATGCTAGTTTGTTGTAATTGAGTGTTTTATTTGAATGTTGTTTTTTTTTTACTTTTTGTTAGATAAATTGTTGTTTAGTATGTGGAATATTTCTTTATCAATTATTTAATTAGCATTCAACTGTTGTACCAGAAAGAATTTATTTTTTTAAATAAAAGCTTTTTGTTAATTATTATTAATTGATATTTAATTGTTTATATGGTGTGAGTAAGTTTCGTGTTTAACGTAAGAGTTAATTATTTTCTTTAAACACAGTTGTCATAATTATAGCTGTTTTTTCCAAAAAAGAGGAGAGAATAGGTTTTATTGAATTACTTATTTTATAATCAATATTTTGTGTTGTGTTTTTATTTTTGGCAGGCTATGTTGGTTATACAGCTAGTTAATGGCAAAATAGGGATATAAAAATAAGTAAAATATCTTTTCGATCTTTTTTAGTGAAGTTCTATAAAATTAAACAACATATTCTAAAAATGTCAGATATTGAGGTGGAAGGAGTTGGGTAAATAAATGTTGTTATTAATCAAGCTAATAAAGTTTTAAAAAGGGGTTGTTGAAAAAAAGATAAGCGGAAGTGTATTAAAAAAAATGTCAGTTACTTAAAAAATATGGTGACCAACTACAAATAATAAGAAGAAGTAGCTATGGTAAGCTTATTTATTTGTTATCTAGATACTTTCGTAAGATGACTATATTTAGAATGGATAACTTAATCGTACTATTATTTAAATCTTCTAAAATAGCTAATAACTAATAAATTAAATATTTTTAAAAATCATAATAGAAGCTACATGTTTAAAATCTTGTATAAACAGTTATACAAAAAGACTATTCTGAAAGGTTGTAAAGTATTACCCTAGGTGCAGTTTATTATGGTAATGAAAATTATCTCGATTTAAAAATTATATACATTGGTACTTTTTGAAGCATAATTACTTCTATAAAAACCAAAATAAAAAAAATACGGTCTTTTTGGTCTAAATTAAGAATGAGGAGTCAGATACTTTTTACCAATTTATTAGACAGGAAACAGCAATGCTGATTGCTTTGAAAAAAGTTAAATATTATGCTTTACTAGGCAAAAAATAGTTATTTCTAATTGTTTAGGTACTCATACCATAAAAAAATAAATTTAGATAAATTAGACTTGTTGCAATGGTTTATAATCTTAAAAATTTCAGTTTAACTCTTAAATTTAATTATCCGATTTTATAATTATTACTCAATAAAACGACTTCAAAAGCGATATAAAATATATTAAAAAAAGAAAATCGTCTAAAATTATCTTTTAGACGATCTCTATATTTTTATTTATAACAATAACGTTATTTAAATAAAATTAGTTGATTAAATATTTAGTTATCCCATCCAACTCTTTTAAATAACAAGTCGTCATCTCTGCCGGGAGCATTATTGTTGAATAAATATTCATTTTCTGGATAATACCATCTTCTTGGTATAGAAGTACCTGTTACAGGTGTTAAAGAGGGAATACCAGTCCTTCTCCAATCGCTGAAGGCTTCTGGTTGAACAAACATTCCTATATATTTTTGAGTCATTATATGGTTCATGGTAAGGCTTCCGATACCTGGATTAACGGAAGTTTGAGCTACATAAGCATCATATTCTGTAGTAGATAAACCTATCTCTTCAAACGAGGCTCTAATTCCATTTAGGTAAGCTGTATGTTGTTCAGCTGGATTAGTCGAGGTTTCTGCAATTATAAATTGTATTTCTCTATATGAAATCAAATCTTCTCTCTGATTATTGGTGAAATATGGATGACTAGCATTGAAAGTAACACCTAAAACTCCTAATCTATCGGTGTCATTTAGACCTTGCATAATACTTCTTAATGTAGGGTGGAACTCAATATCTCCTTCTCTTTCAGTATTAAATCCATACCAAGGAGCATCATTGCCACTACCAGGATAAGTGAACCCCATATTATCGCTTCTGCTAGTAAAACCCATTTTTGCTTCTGAAAGAGCATTGGCATTATCACCTAAATGCAAGTAATATCTTGCTAAGATACTATGAGCAGCTAATTTCCATTTAGTAATATTTCCACCGTAGATTACATCATCATTTCCAGGAGCTATAGTTCCCGCTGGACTATCAAAAAGTGTAAAAGCGTCTGTCAATAATGTTTTGATAGCAGGGTATACGACACTACTTTGGCTATCGTAAATAGGGCTAGAATTCTCCTGTCCTAGACCAGCTTCAGTGTATGGAATATCTCCAAAAACATCAGTAACCATCATTAAGGTATAGGCTTCGAGGGTTTTTGATATTCCCAAATAGTGATTTAGCCCATTAGTTGATGCTTCGTTTTTTACAGCTTTTAGTTCGATAAAAACTTTTTCATAAAGTTGTGTCCAAGGTTGATTGAATCTTACAGGTTGAATATCATATTTGTTAAAAGATTCCCATTGTCTTTCAACACCTTCTACATGCTGAATAAACATTGTATTAAAGTTTGAAAATAATCCACCTTTAGAGTCAATAAGAGCTAATTCAATTGACGGTAAGGCAACATTAATAGGAATGCTTAGAGGTGCATTAGGATCTGAATTGTCTGTATCTTCAAAATAACTTTCACAAGAAGTTATAATAAAAGTAGATACAAAAAGAATGAATATATTTTTTAAGTTAATATCTTTAAGTTTCATTTTCTCAGTTTTTTAAAAGGTTAAACCCATTTTAAACATATATGATCTAGTTCCAGGGTTGTTGAAGTAGTCAAATCCCTGTCCATTACCATTACCAGTTAAACTAGTCTCAGGATCAACACCATTGTAATCAGTATCGATCCATAGATTTCTTCCTGTAAAAGTAAAGTATGCACTTTCGATTAATATATTTTCAAATAATTTCTTTGGTAATCTGTAAGAAAAAGAAAGTTCTCTTAATCTAATCCAACCGCCATCATCTACAAATTGTTCTCCTACTGATCCAAAGCCTCCAACATTAGAAGTCCAATAGTTGCGATCTCTTACAATGGCTATATTGTTTGGTGAACCATCAGGTAATAGTCCATCTAAAACTATTGGAGTTTCTTCCCTGGTATCAGCCGTTAATTGAGACCTTCCGAAGAAAGATAATGCCCATGCCGTACCATTCCAAACATCTCCCCCCTCTTTCCAGTCTAATAAGAAGCTAAGGGAAAAGTTTTTGTAGCTAAATGTGTTATTCCAACCCATTATAAAATCTGGGGTAGGATTACCTATAACACGTTGCTTATTATCTATACGTTGATAACCTGTATTTGGGTCTATCATAACAGCTCCACCTGGAATAGACAAGCTTGTGTCTGAAGCTGTACCAGCTTCTTCTCTTAGGTAGGCTCCTCCAACAATGGCTCCATAAGGTAAACCTTCAACTAAATAACTACCAGCAGTACCAAAACCAGCTAAGAATAATCTTTCTATTCCAGGGGCAAGTGTTTCTACAATAGTTTCGTTTTTACTCCAGTTAATCGTTGTATCCCAACTGAAATTTTCTGTAGAAATAGGTTTTGCGCCTAATGTAACTTCCCATCCATCACCTGTCATTGTACCAGCATTAACCCAAATATTTGTAAATCCTGATGAAGGGGCAAGTGATGCGTTTAAGATGGCATCCTCTGTTTTATTCTGAAAATAAGCAACGTCCAGGGTTAGTTTATTTCCAAAGAACCTCAAATCAACTCCATACTCTTTCGTAGTTGTTAATTCTGATTTTAAGTTACCATTACCAAGAATATTATTTTGTTCGAATGAAGTAAGTCCGTTAATAGGGAAATTTAGTCCATTACCCCAACCACCATTAATATTATCTCCATCACCTCCGCCATTTTGTGTATTTGTAGTAGAAGTTAAATATTCGAAAGGAGGTGGTGATCCAACCTGTGCCCAAGAAGCTCTTACTTTACCAAACGATAAAACATCGTTTTTAGGTAATACTTCTGTGAAGATAAAAGAACCCGATACAGAAGGATAGAAGAAGCTAATGTCAGAAGGATTATAATCTTTCACAGGTACACGTAATCTAGAATCATAATCTTGTCTTGCTGAAAAGTTAAGATAAGCCATTTTTTTCCATCCAATTTGGGAATTTATAAAAATACCAGTTGTTTTATATTTTACCAAATCTTCAGATGCTAAAATAGTTGACGCATTGCTAATATCTAAGAATCCTGGAAAAGCCAAGTTGTTTCCATCAATACTGTTAGTTTCTCTAGTATAGCTAAAGAAGTTAGTCCCTAGCATATAGTTGAATGAGAAATCACTAGAAAAATCAATGTCACCAGTAATAAAAGCATTCACATCAAATTGTCTGGTGAAATAATCATCTAATAGTATTCTACCGTTTCTATTTGCGTTGGAACCAATTTCAAATGATTGCTTTCTTTTATCGCTTGTAACATCAATACCAGCATTAAATCCAAAATTTAACCATTGACTATAATTGTAAGTTGTTTTGAAATTACCGAAAAACCTACTTACACCTTCGGTGCCAGGAATATTATTAGCAATCCAGTAAGGATTATCATAACCACCTCCACCACGGTAGCTTCTTTGAGATCTGTCTGCAAATTCATAAGCAGCAGTGTTATTTACAGCATCGGTAGTTCCTAAACCATTTGTGTTGTCAAAAGAAGCAGGAGTTCTATAAAGGCCCAATAATAAACCTGAAACATTTGAGCCTTGTTGTATTCTGTTGAAGTTTGATCTAGTAAAGTTCATGGCAGATTCAAAAGATAATTTATCATTAGCTTTCAAAGTACCACCAAGACTAAATGTTTGCCTTTTGTACATCTCATTCGGAACAATTCCTTTTTGTTCTAAGTCAGAAGCAGAGAATCTATAAGTAAGGTTTTGATTACTGCCTGATATTCCTATATTGTTTGTAATAGAAACACCAGTAGTAAAAAAGTCCTCACTATTGAGTTTATTGTAGTTATTGGCTGGTATTCCATTTCCTGATCCCTTAGGTACTAAAAAACCATTTCTATCCCACTTGTATACGCCATTTGAATCAAAAGCCGATAGGGCATAATTTCGAGTATTATCGTAAAATTGATTGTATTGAGGGTTTACAACAGCATTATAGTAATTGATGTCGTTAGAGTATTCCAATTCAGAAAGTTTTGGTCCCCAAGAACCAGATTGTCCAGTTTCGGGACCTATATAAATTGGATTTCCGTTCAGAACCCCTCCTTGAGCGTAGGTATCTTGTAATTTTGTTAATCTAGACACTCTATCGAAAGCTATTTGTGTACTTACATTTAACTTAAAGCTTTGACCTTTAGTACCCTTTTTAGTAGTAATAAGAACAACACCTGCAGAACCAGCAGTTCCATAAACGGCTGTTGCTGCAGCTCCTTTTAATACACTAATATTTTCAATATCTTCTGAATTTAAATCCATAAGTCTGTTCGAAGTAGCTGTACCAGCCGTGTTCGCTTGGGCGTTCAAAGTTTCGTTGTTTACCCTTACTCCATCAATAACGATGAGTGCTTGGTTGTTACCAACCATTGAGGTTGCACCTCTTATTACAATTCTTGATCCACCTCCTGCAGAGCCAGAAGCTCTAGTAATTTGTACACCAGATGATTTACCAGATAAAGCATCTAAAACGTTTGAAGCTCCTGATCTAGTAATAGTTTCAGCCTTAACTTCTTGCGTTGCGTATCCTACAGAACGTTTTTCTTTCTTTATACCAAAGGCTGTAACAACTACTTCATCAAGAATATTATCTCCTTTCATACTTACATTGATAGTGCTTGATGTTCCAACAGCTTTCTCTGTACTTTTCATTCCTACAAAACTAAAAACAAGAATATCACCTGCTTTAGCTTCAATTGAATAGTTTCCGTCAAAATCAGTTTCAGTACCTTGTGTTGTTCCTTTTTTTAAAACTGTAACCCCTGGAAGAGGGCCACTATCGTCTGAAACTGTACCTGAAATTGTTTTTTCTTGTGCATACGATATTTGCATGATTAATGCAAAGAGTAGCAATAGAAATCGATTGTACTTTGTTTTCATTCTATAAAATTATTTAAATTAGTTAGGGTTAAAATTCATAAATAAACGCTAAAAAAACAAGATAAAATTTAAAAAAAAGATATTTTTATTGTTTTTTTTATTATTTTAAGGTTGTTTTTTTGTGATTATAGGTATATTGTTGTTCTTATTGATAGCAGTGAGTTTCCATTAAAAAACTTTTGATTTTTATTACTTCCTAATACGTATTCGATACTTGTTAATGTATTATTCAAAAATTGTGAATAGCCTATTCCCATAGAAAAAATTGTGTTTTTTCTGTTATGCTTATATGTAGCAGTATCAAAAATGGTGTAAAGCAATTTATTTTTATTAATTAAGTGATTGTACTGTGTATTTACTATTCCGTATTTAGATGCTTCAATACTGTTTAGTAGAAATCCATGAATTGAATTAGAACCTCCAATTCTAAAAAGTTCGTTTTCTACGTAGGAGTCGGATATAAGGAAACCAGCTTCAAGTCCTACAGATACACTCTTTTTTTTTGAAAAATCATGAGTGTATTTTAATTTAGAGAGTAGTTTCATTTGATAATCTTTCTGATTGGCAGAATTCCTTGAGCCAAAAAATAAAGAGCTTTTGAAATAGGAATTGTTTGTAAAAATGGATTTTTTAGGTTTTAATAAGGTTTCAAAAGAAACACCAAGAAAGTGGCTTGAGAAAGAAGATATGTTTTTGGAATTCTGATTTAGGAGATAGGAAGATTTTGTTGAACTATAACAAAAGGAGTAAGAGGATTTGTAGGATGATTGATATGAAAGTTCTGAATAGACTTTCGAGGTAATAAAAGTTGAGTCTTGCTTGAAAATGTTAAAATTAATTTTGGGTGTTATGGGAGTATTGAACATAAAAGGATAATTAAGATTGATATTTAAAGAAGTATTGTTCTGATTGGATATCCAGTTGATTACGAAGTCTTCCCCTTTGTCCATTGTATTTAATAATTTTAATATCAGGTTACCGCTGACCTTCAATTTGTTTTTTGAAGGGATAGCAGATAAAAAACCATCAAAGCTACTTTGTTTTTTTTTACTGAGGTATAGAAAAAGAAAAGTAGAATCGTTGCTGAATAGAAATTCAGGTTTTTTGACTTCTCTTACAAAATTTAAAGTTTGTAATTGTTCAGAAATTAAATTTAGCTTCCTTTTATTGACGACCTTCTTTTTCTTAAGAAAAAGATAGTTTTTGAAGTAGGATTTAGGGAATTGTTGGTATCCTTTAACAACTACTTTGTTAATTGACCGAACGTTTTTTCTATGCGTTATTAACGTTGCATTTAAAGTGTCTTGTGTAATATTAATGTCTGTTAGTTTAATTTCAGTAAAAGATTCGCCTTTCGAATCTAATTCTTTTTTTTTGTGTTCAAGGTACTTTTTAAGTTGACAAAATTTTATTTGTATATACGCATTATCTCTTTTTATTTTTGCGACATTTATCTTCTTTCCCAATTGGAAGTAATAGGTAAAGGTAGAGTCTTGCTTGCTTAATTTATATGTAACCTTCAAGTAACCTTTCTTATTTAAGCTTTTTTTTATTTTTTTTACTTCAGAAAACACATTTTCTTTCGTTGAATGTCTTTTTTTGTAACTATAAGTATTAATGATATTTAAGTCTGGTTGAATATTGCTCGTAACTTGTAAAGTGAATTTTTGAGAAAACAAAATACAATGCATCGAAAGGAAAAGAATGGTTATTTGTTTAATTGTTTTTTGTATTAGAATTAGAAGTTAAAATACAATTAATTTAATGAATTAATAGCTTGATCAAAAATAACTTATTCGCATTTGAATAATAAGAAAATTATTGTACATTTGCGGACTCTTTAAGAAAAGAGAATTATTAAGTACAAACGAAAAATAGTAATTAATTAGTATGCCAACTATTCAACAATTAGTTCGTAAAGGAAGAGCCAAAATAACTAAGAAGAGTAAATCGGCTGCCTTGATGTCATGTCCTCAGAGACGTGGAGTTTGTACGCGTGTTTACACTACCACACCAAAAAAACCTAACTCAGCGATGCGTAAAGTAGCGCGTGTTAGATTAACTAATGGTAATGAAATCAACGCGTATATCCCAGGTGAAGGACATAATCTTCAAGAGCACTCGATAGTATTAGTTAGAGGTGGAAGGGTAAAAGATTTACCAGGTGTAAAATATCATATTGTACGTGGAGCATTAGATACTGCAGGAGTTGATGGAAGAACTCAGCGTAGGTCTAAGTATGGTGCAAAACGCCCAAAAGACAAAAAGTAAAATATAATTAGTAACTTTTTTAATGTAAAGACATGAGGAAAAGAAGAGCTAAAAAAAGAGTTTTGTTACCGGATCCAAGATTTAATGATCAGTTAGTAACACGTTTTGTGAATAACTTAATGTGGGACGGTAAAAAATCTGTAGCATTCAAAGTTTTTTACGATGCCATTGATATCGTAAACGAAAAGAAAACTGACGAGGAAAAGTCGGCTTTAGAAATATGGAAAGATGGTTTGTCAAATGTCATGCCACACGTAGAGGTTCGTTCTCGTCGTGTAGGAGGGGCTACATTTCAGATTCCAATGCAAATTCGTCCAGATCGTAAAGTGTCTATGGCGATAAAATGGATGATATCTTACGCAAGAAAGCGTAATGAAAAAACCATGGCGCAAAGATTAGCATCAGAGATTTTAGCGGCCGCTAAAGAAGAAGGTGCAGCAGTTAAGAAAAGAGTGGATACTCACAAGATGGCTGAAGCAAATAAAGCATTTTCACACTTTAGATTTTAATTATCATGAGTAGAAATTTAAAATACACAAGAAATATTGGTATTGCTGCGCACATTGATGCAGGGAAGACTACTACCACTGAGCGTATCCTTTTCTATACAGGAGTTTCGCATAAAATTGGAGAGGTTCATGATGGTGCTTCAACAATGGATTGGATGGAGCAAGAGGCGGAGAGAGGTATAACAATTACTTCTGCAGCTACAACTTGTACATGGCAGTTTCCTACGGAAAACGGAAAACCAACTGCTGATGCTAAAGGATATCATTTCAATATTATTGATACTCCGGGGCACGTTGATTTTACAGTTGAGGTAAATCGTTCTTTACGTGTATTAGACGGTTTAGTGTTTTTGTTTTCTGCAGTTGATGGTGTTGAGCCTCAATCAGAAACTAACTGGCGCTTAGCGGATAATTATAAGGTTCCTCGTATCGGTTTTGTTAATAAAATGGATCGTCAAGGAGCTAACTTTTTGGCTGTTTGTCAACAAGTAAAGGATATGTTAAAGTCAAACGCGGTGCCAATCGTTTTAAATATTGGTGATGAAGCTGACTTTAAGGGTATTGTTGATTTAGTAAAGAACCGTGCTATTGTATGGCATGATGATAACTATGGATCAACGTTTGATATCGTTGATATTCCTGAAGAATTAAAAGAGGAAGCAAGAGAGTTACGTGGTAAGTTAATCGAAGAGGTTGCTGCTTATGACGAAAACTTGTTAGAGAAATATATGGAAGATGAAGATTCTATTACTGAAGAAGAAGTGCATGCTGCACTTAGAGCTGCGGTAATGGACATGTCTATCATTCCTATGGTATGTGGATCTTCATTCAAAAATAAGGGAGTTCAGTTCTTATTAGATGCTGTATGTCGTTATTTACCTTCACCAGTAGATAGAGATAATATCATCGGAACGAACCCTAATACTGGTGACGAGGAAACTCGTAAGCCAGATGCAAAAGCACCATTTTCTGCTTTAGCGTTCAAAATTGCTACAGACCCTTTTGTAGGTCGTTTAGCATTCTTCCGTGCCTATTCGGGGCGTTTAGATGCTGGTTCTTATGTGTTAAATAATCGCTCTGGTAAAAAAGAACGTATATCACGTATTTATCAAATGCATTCTAATAAACAAAACGCTATTGAATATATTGAAGCAGGTGATATTGGAGCAGGTGTAGGTTTTAAAGACATTAAGACAGGTGATACTTTGTCTGATGAAAAGAACCCAATTGTTCTAGAATCTATGGATTTCCCAGATCCTGTAATTGGTATTGCTGTGGAGCCTAAAACAAAGGCAGATGTTGATAAATTAGGAATGTCATTAGCAAAATTAGCTGAGGAGGATCCTACCTTTACAGTTAGAACAGACGAGGCTTCAGGTCAAACTATTATTTCAGGTATGGGTGAATTACACCTTGATATCATCGTTGATCGTTTAAAGCGTGAGTTTAAAGTTGAAGTTAACGAAGGGCAACCGCAAGTTGAGTATAAAGAAGCTATCACAGCTTCTGCAGACCATAGAGAAGTTTACAAAAAACAATCTGGTGGTCGTGGTAAATTTGCTGACATTGTATTTACTATGGAACCTGCTGATGAAGGTACTCAAGGCTTACAATTTGAATCAATAATTAAGGGAGGTAATGTACCTAAAGAATTCGTTCCTTCAGTAGAAAAAGGATTCAAAGAGGCAATGAAAAATGGTCCTTTAGCGGGGTATGAAATGGATTCTATGAAGGTTACTTTAAAGGATGGTTCTTTTCACCCAGTAGATTCTGATCAATTATCATTTGAGCTAGCTGCTAAGATGGGATATAAAGCCGCTGCAAAAGCTGCAAGAGCGGTAATCATGGAGCCATTAATGAAGTTAGAGGTACTAACCCCTGAAGAAAATATGGGAGATATAGTAGGTGACTTAAACAGAAGAAGAGGACAGGTTAACGATATGAGTGATCGTGCTGGTTCTAAGGTGGTTAAAGCGATTGTTCCGTTATCTGAAATGTTTGGATATGTAACAGCTTTAAGAACAATGTCTTCTGGTAGAGCAACTTCTACCATGGAGTTTTCTCACTATGCAGAAACACCATCTAATATCGCGGAGGAAGTAATCGCTAATGCTAAAGGTTAATCAAAATGAGTCAAAAAATAAGAATAAAATTAAAATCTTACGATTACAACTTAGTAGATAAGTCTGCTGAGAAAATCGTAAAGACTGTAAAGAGTACCGGGGCAGTAGTAAACGGACCAATACCTTTACCAACACATAAAAAGATTTTTACTGTATTACGTTCGCCACACGTAAACAAAAAATCAAGAGAACAATTTCAATTATCTGCTTACAAGCGTTTGTTAGATATTTATAGTTCCTCTTCAAAAACTATTGATGCCTTAATGAAACTTGAATTACCAAGTGGAGTTGAAGTTGAAATAAAAGTATAACTAATTTATAACTTTCGGTTTAATTTTGTTAAATCGAAAGTTTTTTTTACTTTTGCGCACTGAATTGATGTTCTGTGCACAAAAAATAGACACTGAGTTATTAATTCAGTTAACATGTCCTGAGGGTTTCGCAAAGGAAAAACGGATTAACACTTACAAAGAGCAAGGTGTTATGCTCTTTTTTTTTTAGTGTATTCCAAGGGAGTATATGAAACTTTAGTTTCAAATAATTAATTATTAATTGACGCGCTGGATTTTAAATTTATCTATCGTCAGAAATCAAACAAATATGTCTGGGTTAATTGGAAGAAAAATAGGAATGACCAGCTTATTCGATGAAAATGGTAAAAATATACCATGTACTGTAATCGAAGCAGGTCCTTGCGTTGTTACCCAAGTCAGAACTGAAGAAGTGGATGGCTATAATGCACTACAATTAGGTTTCGATGACAAAAAAGAAAAAAGTTCTAACAAGGCTTTAGATGGTCACTTTAAAAAAGCAGGAACAACAGCCAAGCGAAGAGTTGTTGAGTTTCAGGATTTTGAGAGTGAGCATAAACTAGGTGACTTACTTACTGTTGAGTTGTTTACTGAGGGAGAATTCGTTGATGTTTCGGGTACTTCTAAAGGTAAAGGATTCCAAGGAGTTGTTAAGCGCCATGGATTTGCAGGGGTTGGGCAGGCTACACATGGTCAGCATAACCGTTTAAGAGCGCCTGGTTCTATTGGTGCAGCTTCATATCCTGCAAGAGTATTCAAAGGAATGCGTATGGCAGGCCGTATGGGGAATGATAAAGTTAAAGTTCAAAATTTAAGAGTGTTAAAAGTAGTGCCAGAAAAGAATCTTTTAGTTGTAAAAGGAGCTGTTCCAGGTCATAAGAACTCTTATGTAACTATCGAAAAATAATGAAAGTAGCAGTATTAGATATTACAGGTAAAGATACTGGTAGAAAAGTTGAACTTTCTAGCGAAGTATTCGGAATAGAGCCAAACGATCACGCTATCTATTTAGATGTAAAGCAATATTTGGCAAACCAAAGACAAGGTACTCATAAGGCTAAGGAAAGAGGTGAGATTACTGGTAGTACAAGAAAGATTAAAAAACAAAAAGGAACAGGTACGGCACGTGCGGGAAGTATTAAGTCTCCTGTTTTTAGAGGTGGAGGTCGTATTTTCGGTCCAAGACCAAGAAACTATTCTTTCAAATTAAATAAAAACTTAAAGCGTTTAGCTCGCAAATCAGCTTTAAGTATTCAAGCAAACGATAATAATTTAGTTGTTGTTGAAGATTTCAATTTTGAAGCTCCAAAAACAAAGGAATTTATTAATGTGTTAAAGGCTTTAGAATTGGATGCTAAGAAATCTTTATTTGTTTTAGGAAATGAAAACAAAAATGTATACTTATCGTCTCGTAATTTGAAAAATTCTAAAGTTGTTGATGCTACAGGGATTAATACATATAGTGTTCTTAACGCTAATAAAATTGTAATCTCTGAAAGCTCTTTAGAAGGAATTGAATCTAATTTAAGTAAATAGGGAAAGAAATGAGTATTTTAATAAAACCTATTATTACGGAAAAAGCGACAAAAGATAGCGAAATATTTAATCGTTATGCTTTCGTTGTAAATAAGCAAGCTAACAAGTTAGAAATCAAAGGTGCTGTAGAATCTACTTACGGTGTAGCAGTGAAATCTGTTAGAACTTTAATTCAACCAGCTGAAAGGAAAACTAAATATACCAAAAAAGGTTTAGTTACAGGATTAACAAGTGGATATAAAAAGGCCATTGTGCAATTAGCAGATGGTGAAGTAATTGATTTTTATAACAATATTTAAGACAATTTAGAATGTCAGTTAGAAAATTAAAACCAATAACACCAGGTCAGCGTTTTAGAGTTGTAAATGGGTTCGACACCATTACTACTGATAAGCCGGAGAAATCTTTAATAGCTTCGAAAAAACGATCTGGAGGTCGAAACAATCAGGGAAGAATGACAACCCGTAACATTGGAGGTGGTCATAAAAAGAAATATCGTATTATCGATTTTAAGAGAGATAAAGACGGTGTGCCTGCTACAGTAAAAACTATCGAATACGATCCAAATCGTACTGCTTTTATTGCTTTGGTAGTTTATGCTGATGGAGAAAAACGATATGTAATTGCTCAAAATGGATTAAAAGTGGGGCAAACTATTGTTTCTGGTAAAGAAGCATCCCCAGACCTAGGTAATGCAATGTATTTGAGTGATATTCCTTTAGGAACTACTATTTCATGTATTGAATTACGTCCAGGGCAAGGCGCTGTTATGGCTCGTTCTGCAGGATCTTTTGCTCAATTAATGGCAAGAGATGGGAAATATGCAACGGTTAAGTTGCCTTCAGGTGAAACAAGATTAATTCTATTAACTTGTAAAGCTACCATTGGGGTAGTATCTAATTCTGATCATCAATTAATTGTATCAGGTAAGGCTGGTAGAAGCAGATGGTTAGGAAGAAGACCAAGAACCAATGCAGTAAGAATGAACCCTGTTGATCATCCAATGGGTGGTGGTGAAGGACGTTCTTCGGGAGGACATCCAAGATCTAGAAACGGTATTCCAGCTAAAGGATTTAAGACTAGATCTAAAACTAAAGCTAGTAATAAGTATATCATAGAACGTAGAAAGAAATAATAAGTCATGGCAAGATCATTAAAAAAAGGACCTTACGTTCACTATAAATTAGAGAAAAAAGTTTTAGCTAACGTTGAAGCTGGAAGCAAATCAGTTATAAAAACTTGGTCTAGAGCAAGTATGATTACTCCTGACTTCGTTGGGCAAACAATTGCCGTTCATAACGGTCGTCAATTTGTTCCAGTATACGTTACTGAAAACATGGTAGGTCATAAATTAGGAGAATTTTCACCAACACGTTCATTTAGAGGACATGCCGGTGCAAAAAATAAAGGTAAAAAATAAGTAGGAAATTATGGGAAGTCGTAAAAAAAACATGGCAACGCAGTTAAAAGAAGCTAAAAAGCAAAGAGCTTTTGCTAAGCTTACTAACTGTCCTACATCACCAAGAAAAATGCGTTTAGTGGCGGATTTAGTAAGAGGAGTTGAGGTTGAAAAAGCTTTACAAATTTTAAAGTTTAGTCCTAAGGAAGCATCTCGTAACCTAGAAAAGTTATTACTATCAGCAATTGCTAACTGGCAAGCTAAGAATGAAGATGCTAGTATTGAGGATGCTGGTTTATTCGTAAAGACTATTTTCGTTGATAGTGCAGGAATGTTAAAAAGATTAAGACCTGCTCCACAAGGGCGTGCTCATAGAATTAGAAAACGTTCTAATCACGTTACCTTAGAGTTAGGAAGTAAAAATAAAAGTAATTAATCAAAGTAGAAATGGGACAAAAAACAAATCCGATAGGAAATCGTCTAGGAATCATCAGAGGTTGGGAGTCTAACTGGTATGGTGGTAATGACTACGGAGATAAAATTGCTGAAGATAATAAGATAAGAAAGTATATTGATGCTAGATTATCTAAAGCTAGTGTTTCGCGTATTATTATTGAGCGTACTTTAAAGCTTGTAACCGTTACTATCACTACGGCTAGACCAGGTATCATTATTGGTAAAGGTGGTCAAGAAGTAGACAAGTTAAAGGAGGAACTTAAGAAAATTACAGGAAAGGAAGTTCAAATCAATATATTTGAGATAAAACGACCTGAATTAGATGCCAATCTTGTAGCTGCTAGTGTAGCACGTCAAATCGAAAACAGAATTTCTTATAAGAGAGCCATAAAAATGGCTATCGCAGCTGCAATCAGAATGAATGCAGAAGGTATTAAAATTCAAATATCTGGTCGTTTAAACGGTGCTGAAATGGCGCGTTCAGAGCATTATAAAGAAGGGAGAATTCCACTTTCTACTTTCAGAGCAGATATCGATTACGCACTTAATGAAGCGCATACTACATACGGAAGAATCGGTGTGAAAGTATGGATTATGAAAGGTGAGGTTTATGGAAAACGTGAGTTATCTCCATTAGTTGGATTATCTAAGCAAAAGGGTAATAGTTCTAATAAAGGAGGAGGAAAACGTCAACCTCGCAGAAGAAAATAATTTTTAAAAGAAATTAGACATGTTACAGCCAAAAAGAGTAAAATTCCGTAGAGTTCAGAAAGGCAAGGGTAATATGAGTGGGAACTCTGGAAGAGGGACACAACTTTCAAATGGAATGTTTGGAATAAAGTCACTCGACCAAAACTTACTTACATCTCGTCAAATTGAAGCAGCTCGTATCGCGGCAACTCGTTATATGAAAAGGGAAGGACAATTATGGATTAAAATTTTTCCAGACAAACCTATAACAAAGAAGCCTTTAGAGGTTCGTATGGGTAAAGGTAAAGGTGCTCCTGATCATTTCGTTGCAGTTGTAAAACCAGGTAGAATATTGTTTGAAGTTGGAGGTGTTCCAATGGAAGTAGCGAAAGAAGCTTTACGTTTAGCAGCTCAAAAGCTACCTGTGAAAACGAAGTTTATCGTCGCAAGAGATTTTGATCATAACGCTTAATTCTAGAAACAATGAAACAATCTGAAATTAAAGAATTATCAACAGCTGATTTACAAGATAAGCTTGGAGCGTTGAAGAAAAATTATACTGATCTTAAGATGGCTCACGCCATAACTCCTTTGGAGAACCCATTAGAGTTACGTAGCTTAAGAAAAACTGTAGCAAGAATTGCTACAGAGTTAACAAAAAGAGAATTACAATAATTCTAGTCAGTTTTAAAGATGGAAAAAAGAAATCTTAGAAAAGAGAGAATAGGTGTTGTATCTAGCAATAAGATGGAGAAATCTATCGTCGTAAGCGAGGTAAAAAGAGTAAAACACCCAATGTACGGAAAATTCGTTTTGAAAACGAAAAAGTATGTTGCACATGACGAGAATAACGATTGCAACGAAGGTGATACTGTAAAAATCATGGAAACACGTCCGTTAAGCAAATCTAAACGTTGGAGATTAGTAGAAATCCTAGAAAGAGCTAAATAATTATGTTACAAACAGAATCAAGATTAAAAGTAGCTGATAATACTGGAGCTAAAGAAGTTTTAGTAATTAGAGTTTTAGGAGGAACAAAGAAGCGTTATGCTAGTGTTGGAGATAAAATTGTTGTAACTGTAAAGTCAGCCACTCCAAACGGTACTGTTAAAAAAGGTCAAGTGTCACGCGCAGTAGTTGTTCGTACCAAGAAAGAGGTTAGACGTAAAGATGGGTCATATATTAGATTTGATGATAATGCTTGTGTACTTTTAAATCCAACAGAGGAAATGAGAGGTACTCGTGTATTTGGTCCTGTAGCCCGTGAATTACGTGAGAAACAGTTTATGAAGATAGTATCATTAGCGCCTGAGGTGCTTTAAAATCATAGATAAGATGAAGAAATTTAAAATCAAATCTGGTGATACTGTTAAAGTTATCGCAGGTGATCATAAAGGATCGGAAGGTAAAGTTTTAACCATACTAAAAGATAAGGATAGGGTTTTAGTTGAAGGAGTTAATATGGTGTCAAAGCACACAAAACCTAGCGCTACCAATCCTCAAGGAGGTATAGTAAAAAAAGAGGCTCCATTGCACATATCTAATGTTTCGTTAATTGAAAATGGTGAAGCAGTTAGAGTTGGCTATAAAGTTGAAGGAGATAAGAAAATTAGATTTTCAAAGAAATCAGATAAAGCAATATAACCATGAGTTACGTACCAAGATTAAAAGAGGAGTACAAGAGCAAAGTTGTAAAAGCTCTTACTGAAGAATTCGGTTATAACAACGTTATGCAAGTTCCTAAATTACAGAAAATTGTAGTTAGTAAAGGTGTAGGTGCTGCTATAGCTGATAAGAAATTAATTGAATATGCTATTGACGAGTTAACTACAATTACTGGACAAAAAGCAGTACCAACTATTTCTAAAAAAGATGTTGCAAACTTTAAATTACGTAAAGGAATGCCGATAGGAGCTAAGGTTACGTTAAGAGGGGATGTAATGTATGAATTTTTAGATCGTTTAATTACTGCTTCATTACCTCGTGTAAGAGATTTTAGTGGTATAGCAAATGGCTTTGATGGTAGAGGTAATTACAATTTAGGAGTTACTGAACAAATCATCTTCCCAGAAATAAATATTGATCAAGTAAAAAAAATCAGTGGAATGGATATTACTTTTGTAACATCAGCTCAAACTGATAAAGAAGCAAAATCATTATTGGCAGAATTAGGTTTACCATTTAAAAAAAATTAAGAAGATGGCTAAAGAATCAATGAAAGCGCGTGAGCGCAAAAGAGCTAAAGCGGTTGAAAAGTATGCTGAAAAAAGAAAAGCTTTAAAGGAAGCTGGAGATTATGAAGGTTTACAAAAATTACCTAAGAATGCATCTCCTGTTAGAATGCATAATCGTTGTAAGTTAACAGGTCGTCCAAAAGGATATATGCGTCAATTTGGTATTTCACGTGTTACTTTCCGTGAAATGGCAAATCAGGGATTAATTCCTGGTGTTAAAAAAGCTAGCTGGTAAAATAACAGATTAGAAATAATTATAAGGACTTAAAGTATTAACTTTAGGTCTTTTTTTTTGCGATATTTATTCGTTAATTCCAGTTTATGCACAGGAATTTGTATTAGTTCAATATGTACTTATTCAAAAAAACAACATAAAAAGACAATAAATTAAGTGTCAAAACGATAATTATTAAAAAGGTTTTTTTTTAAAAAAGTTTATGTATATTTGCACACTGTTTTCATGGGGTAATTACGCCCTGTTGTGAATGCAACTAAAACTAAAGTCGTAAAGGCTTTAAATGAGAACAAAGAATGAATATTAACTGGTTTCAGGTTTAGTAATTACGATATTTCGTAGGAACCACAGAAATTACTGAAAACCAAAACCACAAATTAATTAATTATGTACACAGATCCAATCGCGGATTTTCTAACTCGAGTGAGAAATGCAATTGCTGCAGGTCATCGAGTAGTTGAAGTTCCAGCTTCAAAGCTGAAGAAGGAGATGACAAAAATTTTGTTTGATCAAGGGTACATTTTGAGTTATCAATTTAATGATGATTCTGTTCAGGGATCAATTAAGATAGCTTTAAAGTACGACAGAGGAACAAAAGAATCAGTAATCAGAAAGATTCAAAGAGTGTCAACTCCAGGGTTACGTAAATACGTTGCTTCTAAAGAAATGCCAAGAGTTTTAAATGGCCTAGGTATTGCTATTGTCTCTACATCTAAAGGTGTTATGACAAATAAGAAAGCTCGTCAAGAAAACGTAGGAGGAGAGGTATTATGTTACGTTTATTAAATTAACACTATTGTAAAATGAGTAGAATAGGAAAAAATCCAATCGCATTACCACAAGGTGTTGAAGTTAAAGTAAGCGACAACGTGGTTACCGTTAAAGGTAAATTAGGGGAATTAACACAAGAATTAACCTCTGGTATTACATTGAAAATTGAAGATGGCTCAATTGTACTTGATAGACCATCCGATAGTAAGGAGCATAAAGCTAAACACGGCCTATATCGTTCGTTACTGAAAAATATGATTGAAGGTGTTAGTACTGGATTTACTAAAGAATTAGAATTAGTCGGAGTAGGTTACAGGGCCTCGAATCAGGGACAAAAACTAGATTTAGCTTTGGGTTTCTCTCACAATATTTTGTTAGAGTTAGCTCCAGAAGTGAAAATAGAAACAGTATCTGAAAAGGGGAAAAATCCTATAGTTAAACTAACATCTCATGATAAGCAGTTAGTAGGTCAAGTAGCTGCTAAAATTAGATCTTTCCGTAAGCCAGAACCTTACAAAGGAAAAGGGATTAAGTTTGTAGGAGAGGTATTAAGAAGAAAAGCAGGTAAATCTGCATAATAAATTAAGATAAATATTATTATGGCATTATCAAAGCTTGAAAGAAGACAACGTATTAAGCACAGAATTAGAAAAATAGTTAAAGGGACTGCTGAGAAACCTAGACTGTCTGTGTTTAGAAGTAATAAAGAAATTTATGCTCAATTAATTGATGATGTTACTGGTGTAACATTAGTTTCTGCATCATCAAGAGATAAAGAAGTATCATCTAGCTCTAAAGCAGATTCTGCTACTGCGGTTGGAAAAAGTATCGCAGAAAAAGCTGTAAAAGCTGGAGTAGATTCTGTTGCTTTTGATCGTAACGGTTATTTATACCACGGTAGAGTAAAAGTATTAGCTGACGCTGCAAGAGAAGCTGGTTTAAAATTTTAAGAAATTATATTATGTTAGGATATAAAAACGTAGAAAGAGTAAAACCAAGCGGATTAGAGCTTGTTGATAGATTAGTAGGCGTTCAACGTGTTACTAAGGTAACCAAGGGGGGACGTGCATTTGGTTTTTCTGCTATTGTTGTTGTAGGTGATGGAAATGGAGTTGTAGGTCACGGATTAGGAAAGTCAAAAGATGTTTCATCTGCTATAGCTAAGGCAGTAGAAGAAGCTAAGAAAAATTTAGTTCGTATCCCTCTTTTAGATGGTACTTTACCTCATGAACAAAAAGGAAAGTATGGTGGAGCAAGGGTATTCATTAAGCCTGCATCACACGGTACCGGGGTTATTGCTGGTGGAGCTGTCCGTTCTGTTTTAGAATCAGTAGGTGTGAAAGACGTATTGTCAAAGTCTCAAGGATCTTCAAATCCTCACAATGTTGTAAAAGCTACATTCGATGCACTTTTGCAACTACGTAGTGCTGAAACAATCGCCAAACAGCGTGGAATTTCTTTAGAAAAAGTTTTTAATGGTTAAAATTTAAGACGATGAGTAAAATTAGAGTTACACAAGTAAAAAGTCAAATCGGTCGCCTTAAAAATCAAAAAAGAACTTTAGAGGCATTAGGTTTACGTAAAATTAACCAAACTGTAGAACATGAAGCATCAGCTACAATTTTGGGAATGGTAAATAAAGTTAAACACTTAATTTCTGTTGAAGAAATTAAATAAGATATTATAAGATGAGTTTACATAACTTAAAACCAGCATCAGGATCTACTAAAAGCGGTAAAAGAATTGCTCGTGGAGAAGGCTCTGGTCATGGAGGTACTTCTACAAGAGGTCACAAAGGGGCTAAATCTCGTTCAGGATATTCTCGTAAGGTAGGTTTCGAAGGCGGACAAATGCCCCTTCAAAGACGTGTGCCAAAATTTGGATTCACTAACAGAAATCGTGTAGAATATGTTGGTGTTAATTTAGATAAATTACAAAGTTTAGTCGACAAAGGAAGAGTAACTGATACAGTAAATCTAGAAGTATTAGTAGAGAATCGTTTAGCGCGTAAAAATGACTTAATTAAAATATTAGGGAATGGAGAGTTAAAAGCTAAATTAAATATTACCGTACATAAATTTACTGCATCTGCAAAGGCTGCTATTGAAGCAGCAGGTGGTGAAGCGGTTACCTTATAAGAAAACTGTAAATGATGAATTTTATAAATACTTTAAGAGACATTTTCAAGATTGAAGAGTTAAAGGAAAAAATTCTTTTAACCATTGGTTTAATTGCTGTATACCGATTTATGGCTGCTGTTCCTTTACCCGGAATAGACCCTACTCAGTTAGCAGCGTTAAAAGATCAAGCAGGAGGTGGTCTTTTAGGTTTATTAAACGCATTTACAGGAGGTGCATTTGCAAGAGCATCAGTTATGGCTCTTGGTATTATGCCTTATATTTCCGCTTCTATTGTAGTTCAATTAATGGGTATTGCGGTACCATATTTACAGAAACTTCAAAAAGATGGGGAGAGTGGTAGAAAAAAAATTACACAAATTACAAGGTGGTTAACAATTTTAATCACTTTAGTACAAGGTCCAACATACATTACAGCTATTAAGACCCAATTTGGATTACCTGATTCAGCTTTTTTAGTCTCTGGTGCTACATTTTGGATATCATCTATGATTTTACTTACAGCGGGAACTATTTTTGCTATGTGGTTGGGAGAGCGTATTACTGATAAGGGAGTTGGTAACGGAATATCGTTATTAATTACTGTTGGTATTATTGCAAATTTTCCAGTTGCATTTTTACAAGAAGTTGTTTCTAAAACAGGAAACCCCGGAGGAGGTGGTATCATGATGATACTTATTGAATTAATTATATGGTTTGTGGTAATTTTATTAACCGTGTTATTAGTTACAGCAGTAAGAAAGGTAGCAGTGCAATACGCACGTCGTTCAGCAGTAGCAAGTGTAAAGGATGTTGATTCAGCAAGACAATATATACCTTTAAAACTAAATGCAGCAGGGGTTATGCCTATTATATTTGCTCAAGCTATTATGTTTTTACCTGTAGCTCTTGGACAAAAATATCCTGCATTAAATAGTTTAGCAGATAACTTTGGTTTATGGTACAATATTATATTCGCTGTTTTAATTATTGTTTTTAGTTATTTCTATACGGCGATAACTATACCTACTAATAAGATGGCCGAAGATTTAAAAAGAAGTAATGGTTTTGTTCCTGGATATAAACCAGGAGAGGAAACTGCTAATTATTTAGATTCAGTGTTATCAAAAATAACATTCCCAGGATCTCTGTTTTTAGCAGCCTTATCTATATTGCCTGCAATTATTGTTAAGTTTGGGGTGACTCAAAACTGGGCAATGTTCTATGGAGGAACATCCTTAATCATTATGGTAGGAGTTGCTATTGATACAATTCAACAAATCAATTCATATTTATTGAACAGTCGTTATGACGGTTTAATGAAGTCAGGAAATAGTAGTAATAGAAAATCATTAAAGTAAATATGGCTAAACAAGCAGCAATCCAACAGGATGGAACTATAACAGAGGCTTTATCTAATGCTATGTTCAGGGTAGAATTAGAAAATGGTCATATTGTAACGGCACACATTTCAGGTAAAATGAGAATGCATTATATTAAAATATTACCAGGAGATAAGGTTAAGCTTGAAATGAGTCCTTATGATTTATCTAAGGCAAGAATTACATTCAGATATTAAAAAACAAAACTGATGAAAGTAAGAGCATCACTAAAGAAAAGAAGCGCCGACTGCAAAATTGTTCGCAGAAAAGGCAGATTATACGTAATAAATAAAAAGAATCCTAGATTTAAACAAAGACAAGGGTAGTTATGGCAAGAATCGCAGGTATTGATATTCCAAAGAATAAGAGAGGCGTTATCGCTTTAACATACATCTTTGGTATAGGAAGAAGCAGAGCTAAAGAAGTATTAGCAAATGCAAAAATAGACGAAGGTATCAAAGTTCAAGACTGGACAGACGACCAAATTGCAGCAATTCGTGAACAAGTTGGAACTTACACAATTGAGGGGGAATTACGCTCAGAGGTTCAATTAAGCATTAAACGTTTAATGGACATAGGTTGTCAAAGGGGTATACGCCACAGATTAGGTTTACCTTTAAGAGGCCAGAGAACTAAAAATAACTCTCGTACAAGAAAAGGTAAGAGAAAAACTGTAGCTAACAAGAAAAAATAATTTCTAATTATTTTTACTAATAGTAATGAATTATGGCAAAGTCTAAAGTAACAAAAAAACGTAAAGTTGTTATAGAATCAGTTGGAGAAGCTCACGTAACTGCATCATTTAACAATATCATTATATCTTTAACAAATAAAAAGGGAGATGTAATCTCTTGGTCATCTGCCGGTAAAATGGGGTTCAGAGGATCAAAAAAGAACACACCTTATGCAGCGCAATTAGCTGCAGAAGATTGCGCATCTGTCGCAAAAGAAGCTGGTTTACGTAAAGTTAAAGTATATGTTAAAGGTCCAGGTAATGGAAGAGAATCAGCTATACGATCTATTCACAACTCTGGTATAGAAGTAACAGAAATTATAGATGTAACTCCTATCCCACATAATGGATGTCGTCCTCCAAAAAGGAGAAGAGTATAATAAAATCGTTTATTTTATTTATACTGGTATTTAAATTTAACCTAGCAGGAATAGTACTATCGAAGGAGTTAGCCTTAATTCATGGTACCTGCTTAATTTTATAAGAAATGGCAAGATATACAGGACCAAAAACTAAAATTGCTCGTAAATTTGGAGAAGCAATTTTTGGTGAAGATAAAAGTTTTGAAAAAAGAAATTACCCTCCAGGGCAACACGGTTCTGGAAAAAGAAGAGGTAAAAAATCTGAATATGCTATTCAGTTAAGCGAAAAGCAAAAAGCAAAATATACTTACGGTATTTTGGAGCGCCAATTTAGTAATTTATTTAAGAAGGCATCTTCATCTAAAGGTATTACTGGTGAGGTATTATTACAGTTATGTGAATCGCGTCTAGATAACGTTGTGTATAGATTAGGAATGTCTAATTCTAGAAGAGGTGCTAGGCAATTAGTTTCTCATAGACATATTACTGTTAACGGTAATATCGTAAATATTCCATCATACAGATTACGCGCCGGTGATGTGGTTGCTGTAAGAGAAAAATCAAAGTCCTTAGATACAATCGAAAATGCTTTAGCATCGAACAGTAATGTTTACGAATGGTTGTCTTGGAATGCAGATCAAAAGGCAGGTACTTTTGTCAAAGTTCCAGAAAGACTACAAATTCCTGAAAATATTAAAGAGCAATTAATCGTAGAATTATATTCTAAGTAATAAATTAAACATATTGGGATAAAGCCAAAGGATTAGTTCGAATTTCTTCAACCTTATTAATCGCGCAACTTTATAACAATTAAAACGAAGAAAAATATGGCAATTTTAAACTTTCAGAAACCAGATAAGGTAATAATGATTGAATCTACTGATTTTACTGGTAGATTTGAATTTAGACCACTTGAACCAGGTTTCGGATTAACTGTTGGTAATGCTTTAAGAAGAGTTTTATTATCTTCTTTAGAAGGTTTTGCAATTACTTCATTACGTGTAGATGGAGTGGATCATGAATTTTCTACAATTGAAGGAGTTGTAGAAGATGTAACAGAGATCATATTAAATCTAAAACAAGTTAGATTTAAGAAACAAATTGAAGACTCAGATAGAGAAACTGTTTCTATCGCTATTTCTGGACAAGATCAGTTAAAAGCTGGTGATTTACAGAAATTTATATCTGGATTTCAAGTGTTAAATCCTGATTTGGTTATTTGTAATATGGACAAGTCTGTAACGTTAAATGCAGAATTGGCTATAGAAAAAGGACGTGGATTCGTTCCTGCAGAAGAAAACAAGCGAGCTGGTGCTCCATTGGGCACTATATTTACAGATGCAATATTTACACCTATTAAAAATGTAAAGTATGCTGTAGAAAACTTTCGTGTAGAGCAAAAGACAGATTATGAGAAACTAATATTTGACATAGATACTGATGGATCAATTAATCCTAAAGATGCTTTAACTGAAGCTGCAAAGATTTTGATTCACCATTTTATGTTATTCTCTGATGAGCGTATTACATTGGAAGCCGATGAAATTGCTCAAACAGAAACATACGATGAGGAATCTTTACATATGAGACAGCTATTAAAGACAAAGCTTGTTGATATGGATTTATCGGTTCGTGCCTTAAATTGTTTAAAAGCTGCTGAAGTTGATACTTTAGGAGATTTAGTATCATTTAATAAAAGTGACTTAATGAAGTTTAGAAACTTTGGGAAAAAATCATTAACTGAATTAGAAGAGTTGGTGCATAACAAAGGATTAAATTTTGGAATGGATTTAAGTAAATATAAGTTAGATAGAGATTAACCTTTCATAGTTTGCTCCCCATAAAGGGTTGTAGCAAGATGAAAGACAAACCCAAATGTCATGAGACACGGAAAAAAAATAAACCATTTAGGAAGAAAAACTGCGCATAGAAAGTCTATGTTAGCGAATATGGCATGTTCTTTAATTGAGCATAAACGAATAAATACGACTGAAGCCAAGGCCAAAGCGTTAAGAAAATTTGTTGAGCCATTAATAACTAAATCAAAAGCAGATACGACTCATAATCGTCGTGTTGTTTTTAGTTATTTGAGAAATAAGTTCGCTGTTACAGAACTTTTTAAGGAGGTTTCAGTAAAAGTAGCTGATAGACCGGGAGGTTATGTTCGTATTATTAAATTAGGAAATAGACAAGGAGATAATGCTCCAATGGCTATGGTTGAGTTAGTTGATTATAACGAATTGTATAATCCAAAAGGAACTAAGGCTAAAAAGACTACGCGTCGAAGTCGAAGAGGTGGAAAGAAAGTTTCAGATACTGCACCAGATGTAACGGAAGCAACACCTTCACAAGAAGAAGAATAAAAATGAAAATTTTTATATCATATTAAAAGAAAGGGATAAACATTTAATGTTTGTCCCTTTTTTTAAATAATTTTACAGCGAATTTATTACAACACACTAAATGAAATATCAATCTAGAAAAAAAGCCCTAATTTTATTAGCTGACGGAACAATCTTTTATGGGAATTCTATAGGAATTGAAGGAACTGCTACAGGTGAAATTTGTTTCAATACTGGGATGACCGGTTATCAAGAGATTTTCACAGATCCGTCTTACTTTGGACAACTAATGGTTACGACCAACGCTCATATTGGAAATTATGGAGTTAATGATCATGAAGTAGAGTCAGAAGGTATTAAAATTGCAGGATTAATTTGTAGAAATTTCAGTTTTACTCATTCTAGACCCGATTCAGATGGTAACTTAAAAGACTGGTTTGAAAAGCACAATTTAGTTGCTATCTCAAATGTTGATACAAGAGCACTAGTAGCCTATATAAGAGATAATGGCGCTATGAATGCAATTATTTCTACAGAAATTGAAAATATTGAAAAACTTAAAAAACAATTAGCACAAGTTCCAAGTATGGAAGGTCTAGAATTGGCTTCTAAGGTTTCAACAAAGGAACCTTATTTTGTTGGAGAAGAAGATGCACCAATTAAAATTTCTGCACTTGATATAGGTATTAAGAAAAATATATTGAGAAATCTTGCAAAAAGAGGGGCTTATATCAAAGTGTATCCATACAATTCAAGTTTTGATGATTTAAGTTCATTTAATCCTGATGGGTACTTCATATCTAATGGACCTGGAGATCCAAAACCGTTGTTAGAAGCACAAAACACAGCCAAAAAGATTATGGAAAAGGATTTACCTTTATTTGGTATTTGCTTAGGTCACCAAGTTATTGCATTGGCTAATGGTATTTCAACTTATAAAATGCATAATGGGCATAGAGGAATTAATCATCCAGTGAAAAACCTGGTAACAGGTAAAGGTGAAATAACTTCTCAAAATCATGGTTTTGCTGTTAATAAAGAAGAAGCAGAAACCCATACTGATATTGAAATTACACATATACATTTGAATGATAATACAGTTGCAGGAATAAAGATAAAAAATAAGAATACTTTTTCTGTCCAATATCATCCAGAGGCTAGTCCTGGACCTAACGATGCAGATTACTTATTCGATCAATTTATCGAAAATATTAAAAAAACAAAATAAGAAGAGTTCCCACTAAAAAGTGGGAATTTCAATTTGATAACGTTTTCGCAAAATCATTATTAATTAAAACAATTAAGGGTAGTATTTTGTAAATTGGCTATCTGAAATTACTAACACATAAACAGGATGAGTATTATAATTAACATTCAAGCACGTCAAATTTTTGATTCGAGAGGAAATCCTACAGTAGAGGTAGATGTGACTACAGAAAATGGAATTATTGGCAGAGCAGCAGTTCCATCAGGAGCATCAACTGGAGAACATGAAGCTGTTGAATTACGTGATGGAGGAGGTTTGTATATGGGGAAGGGTGTATTAAAAGCAGTTGAAAATGTAAATACACTAATTGCTCAAGAACTTTTAGGTGTTTCTGTTTTCGAACAAAATATGATTGATAAAATCATGATCGACTTAGACGGTACCGAAAATAAGTCTAATTTAGGAGCAAATGCGATTTTAGGAGTATCGCTTGCAGCCGCGAAGGCAGCAGCTAATGAGTTAGGGCTTCCTTTGTATCGTTATATAGGTGGAGTATCTGCAAATACTTTACCAGTGCCTATGATGAATATTATTAATGGTGGCTCTCACTCGGATGCGCCAATTGCTTTTCAAGAATTTATGATAATGCCTGTTAAGGCTAAGAATTTTACTGAGGCAATGCAAATAGGTTCTGAAATATTTCATAATTTAAAAAAGGTTCTTCATGATAGAAATTTATCAACAGCGGTAGGCGATGAGGGAGGTTTTGCTCCGTCGTTAGAGGGTACTGAAGATGCCATTGAAACGATAGCTTTAGCAACTAAAAATGCTGGATACAAGTTTGGAGACGAAGTAATGATCGCTTTAGATTGTGCATCTGCTGAATTTTACATAAATGGTAAGTATGACTACACGAAGTTTGAAGGAGATAAGGGAGCTATAAGAACCTCAGAAGAGCAAGCTTCTTATTTAGCTGAATTGGTAGAGAAATATCCAATTATTTCTATTGAGGACGGAATGGATGAGAATGACTGGGATGGATGGAAATTATTAACTCAGAAAGTTGGGAAAAAAGCTCAGCTAGTTGGTGATGATTTGTTTGTAACTAATGTAGAAAGGTTATATAGAGGAATTTCAAATGGAATAGCTAATTCGATTCTTATAAAAGTTAATCAAATAGGAACATTAACAGAGACCATTGCCGCCGTAAATATGGCACATAATGCTGGATATACATCTGTAATGAGCCATAGATCTGGTGAAACAGAGGATAATACTATTGCAGACCTAGCTGTAGCTTTAAATACAGGACAAATTAAGACAGGTTCTGCATCTCGTTCTGACAGGATGGCAAAGTATAATCAATTACTTCGAATTGAAGAGCAATTAGGTGATGTAGCTTACTACCCTCAAGAAAAAGCCTTTAAAATTAACAATAAAAACGAAGAAGAGCTTGTTAAATAAAATATTTAGTAAGTTTAACCATATTATTAAAACCTAGGAAAAATTTTTCTAGGTTTTTTTATTTTTGTGATTCTAGAAAATTTAATTTTGATAGAACTTTTTAATAGCAATTATTTTATTGCTGAGCCATTCTGTTTTTTTTGGTAAATATTCTAATTTTTTAGAGTAAAAAACTCTTTCTTACGGCTTTCAGAATTTTATAAAAAATGGTATCTTCGCCTGTGACTACAATTATAAAAAAACTAAGATACAAAATGTCAGATATAGCAAAATTACAAATTGGCGAAAGCACATATGAATTTCCTTTAGTAAAAGGTACAGAAAATGAAACTGCAATAGATTTAAAAAACCTAAGAGGTAATACTGGTGGTTTAGTAACTATTGATCCAGGTTTCAAGAATACGGGTTCTTGCCAAAGTGCTATAACATTTTTAGATGGTGAAAAAGGTATTTTAAGATATAGAGGGTATTCTATCGAAGAATTAGCTGAAAAGGCAGATTTCTTAGAAGTTGCTTATTTATTAATTTTTGGAGAATTACCTACCAAATTACAACTTGACAAATTTTATAATGATATTTTAGATAATGCCATTGTTGATGATGATATTAAAAAAATTATAGATGCATTTCCTAAAAATGCCCATCCTATGGGTATATTATCTTCTTTAACATCAGCATTAACTGCATTTAACCCTTCCTCAGTAAATGTGGATTCAGAAGAAGCAATGTACAATGCAATTGTGAAAATAATGGGTAAATTTCCTGTTTTAGTAGCATGGACTATGCGTAAAAAAACCGGTATGCCATTACACTATGGTTCACGTAAATTAGGATATGTTGAAAATATTCTAACCATGATGTTCCAAAAGCCAAATGATGAGTATGATATAAACCCAATATTATTAAATGCATTAGACAAACTTTTGATATTACATGCTGATCATGAACAAAATTGTTCTACATCAACAGTTAGAATAGTTGGTTCTTCACATGCTGGATTATTTGCTTCTTTATCAGCAGGGATTTCTGCTTTATGGGGGCCACTTCATGGAGGAGCTAATCAGGCTGTTTTAGAGATGCTAGAGGGGATTAGAACAGATGGAGGAGATACTAAAAAATACATGGCAAAAGCGAAGGATAAAGAAGATCCATTTCGTTTGATGGGATTCGGACATCGTGTTTATAAAAATTTCGATCCGAGAGCCAGAATTATAAAAAAGGCAGCAGATGAAGTACTTGGAGACTTAGGTGTTAATGATCCTGTTCTAGACATAGCTAAAGGTTTAGAAAAGGAAGCATTGAGTGATGATTATTTTGTGAATAGAAAATTATACCCAAATGTTGACTTCTATTCAGGTATAATTTATAGAGCGATGGGAATACCTGTGGAGATGTTTACTGTAATGTTTGCACTTGGGCGTTTACCAGGTTGGATAGCGCAATGGAGAGAAATGAGGTTGCGTAAAGAGCCTATTGGAAGACCTCGTCAAGTCTATACAGGAGCTAACGAAAGAGCATTTGTAGATTTAGAAAAAAGATAAAAGTTATTTAAATACTCAAGTATTGTTTATTAAAATCAATTATATTGTCTTCATTAGTTTTACAAACTTAAAATTTTAAAAATGAAGGAAATTAAGATAATTAAAAATCGATCTGATATTGGTGCGGGTACTCGAGGTTCTGACATGGGTATCGATGCGATCGAAATAGCTGCAATAAATGAAGAGAGTAATTATTTTGATAGATATCCGTTTGAAGATGTAATTACTGAAAATGAATCCATTTATAATAAAGAAAATAACTCATTTGCTAAGCGAATAGAAAATGTTTTCAATCAATGTAAACGACTTTCAAATCATGTAAAGGTGAATCTGCAGGAAGGGAAATTTCCCGTGGTTATATCTGGAGATCATTCTTCTGCTTTGGGAACTATTAGTGGAGTAAAGGCTGCGAATCCAACTAAAAGAGTTGGAGTCGTATGGATAGATGCTCACGGAGATCTACATTCACCATATACTTCACCGTCAGGTAATATACACGGGATGCCATTAGCAGCCGCAATAAGTGACGATAATATCGATAGCCAAATTAATGATGTTGATAGAGAAACGGCTGAATTTTGGGAGCGAATGAAAAACATAGCGACTCCTGGTCAAAAAGTATTAGGAGAAGATATTGTATTTTTTGGAGTACGTGACACTGAGCAACCAGAGGACAACCAAATTGAGAAATATGGAATAAAAAATTATATGGTTGCCGAAGTACGTCATAGAGGAGTAGAAGTTTGTGTGAATGAAACGATAGAAAAACTAAATGAATGCGATATTTTATATGTTTCTTTTGATGTAGATGCTATGGATTGTGACATGGTTTCATACGGTACAGGAACTCCAGTTCCAAAAGGATTTGATCAGTTTGAAGTAATAGAGATCATAAAATTACTTTTAGCAAGTAAAAAAGTGGTTTGTGTAGAGTTTGTAGAAGTGAACCCATTACTTGACATGAAAGGAAATAAGATGGCTAAAACAGCTTTTCAAATTCTAAATTCTATTACAGAAGACATAGAAAAATTATAAATTAAAAAAGCACAAGTATCTATAAAGTACTTGTGTCTTTTTTATTTTATTTTCCATTCAAACAATTTATTTTTAATTAGATCCATATAGTCATAGGATTTAAACATTTAGTACAGAAAACAATTAAAATTAGTTTTAGTTAAATCACGATAACAGTTATAATTTTTTTATAAGTTTTTCTTGTTTTACCCTCTTCTAATGGTATTTAAAACTTAATAAGTGACGTTGGATCTGGCTAGAATGTTAGTATAATTAAAATTCCCTTAGCTAATTTCAGTTACGTTTAGATCATAGAAATTATGTTGATTAATAATATCATGACTTGGCTTATTGAGATATTCATAACATCAAATATCTTGTTTCTATTAAATCTACCATTAACTTCAACAATGATGTATCCATAGATTTTAGAAGTACACCTAAAACGATATTTCATTCCATCTAATATTTTTTTTGAAACTTCATAAGGTTTGTCAAAATGATCAAAAGATTTTTTGACTTCATTCCAAACAATATTGTCTTCTTCTGTCAATTGTTTGAAAGGAGACCAATCTCCTATAATAAAATTAGTGTTTTTTTGATGACTCATATTAAATAAGGTTTATAGTTTATCTATTTTTGGCGTTTTTAAGTTTAATATTTCACATTATTTCGAATGGAAAATTTTCTCTATTAACAATTTTTTAAGTATCAAACCAAAGTCGAAAAAAAATGGATGTTTTTTTTAAAAAAAGGTGTTTTTGTTATTTTTTAAGGTGTGAGAGGCCATTAAATTAGAATAAAAGTAAGTAAGGATTTTACTAATTTTCCACTCAAGAATATTTTTCAAATGGTTGTATTAATTTTATTGTATCCGAAATTCGGAAAAATGAAGTAGAATATAATGTGTTTTTTTGAATAAAAATTTATATTTGTAATTGTAAACTTTAGGAGTAGCTAGTTCGCTAGTTTGAGAAATATCCTTAGAACCTGATATGGTTAATACCAGCGTAGGGAAAAGTTGAGATGCTACACTCAGAAAATAGGTCAAATTTAGCCTATTCGACTTCTATAGTTTGCTTAAATATTCATTCAATGATTATCAAAGTAAACGAAACGACAAAAAAAATCTCAGAAGACTTAACTGTAAGAGGACTGGTTAGAGAATTGGAAATCTCCGATAATGGAATTGCAGTTGCCATTAATAACAATATTGTTAAAAAAGATGACTGGAGTAATCATAAACTTCAGAATAACGACAATATTTTAATCATCCGATCTACGCAAGGAGGATAATTTTTTATTAAAATAAATTCGACAAAAACTAATAACCTTATAATGAAGAAAAAAGATACAGCACCAAAGCAAGACGGTGTAACTAGAAATCCGTTTCCGAATTCAAAAAAAATTTATGTTCCCGGAGAAATTCACCCGCATATTAATGTGGCGATGAGAGAGATTGAATTACACGATACAGTGGATTCAATGACTAAAAAAAGAATGCCAAATGAACCTGTAACTGTTTATGATACTTCAGGGCCATATACAGATCCGAATAAAGAGATAAACATTCACAACGGATTAGAACGGATTAGGGAAAAATGGATTTTAGATAGAGGTGATGTTGAAGAATTGGATGAATTTACTTCTCAATATTGTAACGAGCGATTAAATGATAAGAAGTTAGATCACTTACGATTTAACCTGAAGCATAAAGCTAAAAGAGCGAAGGAAGGGAAAAATGTAACGCAGTTACATTATGCAAAACAAGGAATTATTACTCCCGAAATGGAATATGTTGCTATTCGTGAGAATCAACGAATAGATGAAATGACACGTCTTTCAAAACAACATCCAGGGCAAGATTTTGGAGCAAGCATTCCAGAAAAAATAACACCTGAATTTGTAAGAGAAGAAGTGGCAAGAGGAAGAGCAGTAATACCTTCTAACATAAATCACCCTGAAGCAGAGCCTATGATTTTAGGAAGAAATTTCTTGGTGAAAATCAATGCGAATATTGGTAACTCGGCTACAACTTCATCTATTGAGGAAGAAGTAGAGAAAGCTGTTTGGGCTTGTCGTTGGGGAGCGGATAATATAATGGATTTATCTACAGGTAAAAATATTCATGAAACTAGAGAATGGATTGTTCGTAATTCGCCAGTACCAATCGGTACGGTCCCAATCTACCAGGCTTTAGAAAAAGTAAACGGAGTAGCAGAAGACTTAACATGGGAGATTTTTAGAGATACCTTAATTGAACAAGCTGAGCAAGGCGTTGATTATTTTACTATCCACGCCGGAGTAAGATTGGCTTACGTTCCAATGACAGCGAAACGTATTACAGGAATTGTTTCTCGTGGAGGATCTATTATGGCTAAATGGTGTTTGGCACATCACAAAGAAAGTTTCCTATATACTCATTTTGAGGAAATTTGTGAAATTCTTAAATCATACGACGTCGCTTTCTCTTTAGGAGATGGTTTACGTCCCGGTTGTATTGCAGATGCGAATGATGAAGCTCAATTTGCAGAATTAGAAACATTAGGAGAGTTAACGAAAATAGCATGGAAACATGAAGTTCAGTGCTTTATTGAAGGACCTGGTCATGTACCTATGCATATGATCAAAGCAAATATGGACAAGCAATTAGAAGCTTGTGGTGAAGCTCCTTTCTATACTTTGGGGCCTTTAACTACTGATATTGCTCCAGGATATGATCATATCACTTCAGGAATTGGTGCAGCAATAATTGGATGGTACGGAACAGCTATGTTATGTTATGTTACACCGAAAGAGCACTTAGGGTTACCAAACAGAGATGATGTGCGTACTGGGGTTGTTACCTATAAATTAGCAGCACATGCAGCTGATTTGGCAAAAGGCCATCCAGGAGCACAGCATAGAGATGATGCCTTAAGTAAAGCTCGTTTTGAATTCCGTTGGGAAGATCAATTTAACTTGAGTTTAGATCCAGAATTGGCAAGAGAATATCATGATGAAACACTACCAGCTGAGGGAGCTAAAATAGCGCACTTCTGTTCAATGTGTGGACCGAAATTCTGTTCAATGAAAATAAGTCAAGAAGTTCGTGATTATGCAGCCCAGAAAGAATTGGTGGCAGAAGATGCTATTTCAGAAGGAATGAAGGAAAAGTCTGAAGAATTTAAAACAAAAGGTTCGGAAGTTTATCTATAGAATATAAGATTATAATTATGAATTACGAATGTTACTATTTTTAAATTCGTAATTCATAATTTAAAGTGAAACATATGATTATTTTAATCGCCCCAGAAAAAGATGTAGAAAATGAAATCAAAATTTTACATCAACTCTTTGAGGCAGGCTTAACCCATTATCATTTAAGAAAACCATTTAAAGGATATGAGGAGCATTTTGCATATTTGAATGCTATTGGTGAACAATATCATAATAGAATTGTTGTACATTATTTTCATGAATTGCTAAATGAATTCAATTTAAAAGGAGTTCATTTACAGGAACAACCCAGAATTGATTTAAAAAATCGTTTACGAGAGTATGTTGAAAATTTTAGAAGTAAGGGAAAAACAGTGAGTAGTTCTTTTCATGATCCTGAAGTACTTGATTCATGTTTGGAATTTTTTGATTATTATCTATTAAGCCCTGTGTTTTCCTCTATATCTAAAGCAGGATACGAAGGAAGAGGATTTGACGTAAATCATATGAATAGAATAATTATAGGAATGGGAGGAATAAATGAATCGACAATAGCGGATACTTTGAAATTGGGATTTAGTGGGATTGGTGTTTTAGGAGGTGTTTGGAATGCTGAAAGTCCAGTAGAGAGTTTTAATAACATAAAAAGCGTTTTTAGTACAATTATTCATGGCTAACATATGGGTGAAAAACGATACATATTAACAATAGCAGGTTTTGACCCTTCCAGTGGAGCAGGAATTACGTCAGATATCAAAACATTTGAATCTTTTGGATTGTACGGACTATCAGTTTGTACTGCAATTACTGTTCAAAATGACATTGAATTTAAAAGTTGTACTTGGGTAAAAGATACGATAATACTTGAACAAATTGAAACTTTATTTGAAAGGTTTAAAATACCAATCGTTAAAATTGGTATCATTGAGTCATGGGAAATTCTATTAAAAGTTCAGCAAAAGCTTAGAAAGCTAAATCCTGAGATAGTTATTGTATTAGATCCTGTACTCAAAGCAAGTGCAGGTTATGATTTTCATACCAAGAAAAACTACGAAACATTTAATAAAATGTTGTCTTTATGTGATTTTATTACTCCAAATTATGATGAAATAAAGGCGTTGTTTCCTGAAAAAGATATAGAGGAAACTATTGAAAGTATTGCCGAAAGAACAAATATTTATTTGAAAGGAGGTCATAGAAAAGATAAGAAGGGCTGGGATGAGATTTACTATGGCAAAATTGTTAAATTAAATATTCCCCCGATTTCAGAAAAAGTATTTGATAAACATGGAAGTGGTTGCGTATTATCTGCAGCCCTTGCAGCGAACTTTTATAATAACTTGACAATAGAAGATAAAGGGAAGAGTGTAAAACGATATGTAGAAGAATATCTTAATTCAGACGTTTCCCTTTTAGGAAAACATTATTATGGCAGATGAAGTTAATTATTCTTCAATAAAAAAAGAAATTTAAAAAACAAATACAAAAACAACTATACTAAATTACATAAAACGAAATGATAAGTAAATTACAGTACATAACGCAAGGAAGCACTCCGGATGAACATATAGAAAACATTCAGAAGGCATGTTCTTATGGCGCTGAGTGGGTTCAACTTCGATTAAAGAATTTCGATGAAGACACTATTTTGAAAGTAGCGAAAGAAGCAAGAGCGATTACAAGTCATTTTCAAACAAGATTAATTGTAAACGACTTTTATAAAGTTGCAAGGGAAGTAAAGGCAGATGGAGTGCATTTAGGAAAGAGTGATACATGTCCTTTAGTAGCTAAAAAATACTTAGGAGATATGTATACTGTTGGAGGTACAGCCAATACGTTGGAAGATTGCAGAACACTGGTAGATAAAGGTGTTCATTATATTGGACTTGGACCTTTTAGATTTACTGAAACTAAGAAAAACTTGAGTCCAGTTCTAGGATTGGAAGGATACCAAGCAATTATTGAAGAATTAGCAAGAGAAGTTCCCATTATAGCTATTGGAGGAATTACATTAAAAGATGTTTCAGTCTTGTTAAAAACTGGAATTCATGGAATTGCAGTATCTTCTGAAATTACTCAAAGTTTCAGTGCCATTCCTGCGTTCCATACCTTGTTAAATGCTGGCAGTACATTAGAACAAGTGTATAAGATCAGTTAGATAAAATTTATTATAATACCATGACAACATTAAAAATAGCAGATAAAATATTTAACTCTCGATTGTTCACTGGAACTGGAAAGTTTAGTTCTTCTGAATTAATGCGAGAAGCTTTATTAGCTTCAGAAAGTGAGTTGATCACAGTAGCATTAAAGCGAGTAGATGTTCAAAATGAAGAGGACGATATATTGACTCATTTAGGACATTCACGCATTAATTTGTTACCTAATACTTCAGGAGTAAGAACAGCAAAAGAAGCAGTTTTCGCTGCGGAGTTATCGCGAGAAGCACTTGAAACAAATTGGATAAAGTTGGAAATTCACCCAGATCCGAGATATTTACTACCAGACCCAATTGAAACGTTAACCGCCGCAGAAGAATTGGTTAAAAAAGGTTTCGTTGTAATGCCTTATATCCATGCCGATCCTGTATTATGTAAGCGTTTGGAGGAAGTTGGAGTACAATGTGTAATGCCTTTAGGAGCTCCAATTGGTAGTAATAAAGGTTTAAAAACATTAGAGTTCTTAGAAATTATTGTAGAACAATCTAATGTTCCTGTGGTTGTAGATGCAGGTATTGGATCTCCTTCACATGCTGCTCATGCAATGGAATTGGGAGCTGATGCTGTATTAGTAAATACGGCAATAGCTGTATCCCAGAATCCAATAGAAATGGCAAAAGCTTTTAAAATGGCAGTAAAAGCTGGAAGAATGGCTTATGAAGCTAAGCTAGCCCCAATAAAAAAATATGCAGAAGCTAGTAGTCCATTAACGAGTTTTTTGAGTTAGATTAAACGATTCTTTTAAGTATGAATACTACTTTTAGAGATATATTCGAAAGCTATAACTGGGATGATACGCTTTCAAACATAATCAACAAAACTTCAACAGATGTTGAGTATGCTTTGGCGAAAGAAAAAAGAGATTTAGAAGATTTTAAAGCATTAATATCACCAGCTGCAAAACCTTACTTGGAGCAACTAGCTCAAATGAGTAGAATGCTTACCAAAAAACGATTTGGGAATACAATTCAAATGTATGCTCCCATGTATTTAAGTAATGAATGTCAGAATATTTGTACCTATTGTGGATTTAGTTTTACCAATAAAATTCCAAGACGAACCTTAACAGATAATGAAATTCTTGAGGAGGTGAGCTTTTTAAAGCAAAAGGGATATGACCATATTCTACTCGTCACAGGTGAGGCTAATAGGACTGTTGGAGTAGATTATATTAAGAATGCAATTGAACTTATTCGAACGAATTTTTCCAATATTACTATCGAAGTACAACCCTTAGACCAACATGAGTATGAGTCTCTTATTGAAAGTGGTTTATATGCAGTTTTAGTTTACCAAGAAACGTATCACGAACAGGAGTATAAAAAACATCATCCAAAGGGTAAAAAGTCGAATTTCTATTATCGGTTAGACACACCTGATAGGCTAGGAAAAGCGGGGATTCATAAAATTGGATTGGGAGCTTTATTTGGATTGGAAGATTGGAGAGTCGATAGTTTTTACACAGCGTTACACTTGAAATACTTGCAGAAAAACTATTGGAAAACAAAGTATTCTATTTCCTTCCCGAGACTTCGTCCTCATTCTGGCGGTATTGAGCCGAAAGTTGAAATGACAGATAATGATTTAGTTCAGTTGATTTGTGCTTTTCGTTTATTAGATGAAGATTTGGAATTGTCCATGTCGACAAGAGAAAGTGAAATCTTTAGAAATAATATTGTTAATTTAGGAGCTACCTCGATGAGTGCTGAGTCGAAAACAAATCCAGGAGGTTATAGTGTAGAGCCACAATCACTAGAGCAATTCGAAATTTCGGATGAAAGAAGTACAGAAGAGATTGTATTGATGTTGAAAGAGCAAGGTTTGGAAGTTGTTTGGAAAGACTGGGAGCATTTTAGTTAAATTTGTCATAAGCCAAAAGTTAAGAGCAATGTTAAATTCGGAAGAACTTAAACAATACAACCGACATCTAATTTTAGATAAAATAGGAGAAGAAGGACAGCTAAAACTTAAAAGATCAAAAGTTTTAGTAATTGGAGCTGGAGGTTTAGGTTGTTCAATTTTGCAATACTTAACAGCAGCAGGTGTTGGTACAATTGGTATTATTGATCATGATATCGTTGATCAGAGCAATTTGCAGAGGCAAATACTTTACACTATCGATGATATAGGAAAGTCAAAAGCAGAAACTGCCAAGAATCGACTTTTAAGGTTAAATCCGTTTATAGAGTTCAATGTTTACAAAGAACGATTAACGAACGAAAACGCATTTTATCTTTTTCAGATGTACGATGTAATCATTGATGGTAGTGATAATTTTGCAACGAGATATCTTGCAAATGATACGGCCGTTTTAACAAATAAGCCATTAGTTTATGGAGCTATTTTTAAGTTTGAAGGACAAGTAAGTGTATTTAACTTTAAAGGAAGCGCAACCTATCGATGTCTATATCCAACTCCTCCCAAACCAGATGAATCACCAAATTGTTCAGAAATTGGAGTTATTGGTGTTTTGCCTGGAATCATAGGTAGTTTACAAGCTAATGAAACCATAAAAATTATTTGTGATTTAGAAGGAGTTTTAGCAAACAAATTATTAATATTTGATACATTAAGTATGCGTCAAATTACATTAAAGTTTGAAAGAACGAAGAATGCTAAGCTTAACAAATTGGAAGAAGATTATGAGTTTTTTTGCGGGATAAAACCGATTGGAGAAGAAATTAGTTTAACCGATTTAGAATCTCATAAGGAAAAATACAATCTTTTAGATGTTAGAGAACATTGGGAGCGAGAAGAAAAAAATATTGGAGGTTTACATATTCCTCTTAGGGAACTATCCAATCGTTATCAGGAAGTAATTTCTGAGAAACCTTTAGTTGTTTATTGTCAATCTGGAATAAGGAGTAAAGCTGCAATTTCTTTATTGAAAGAGAAGCTGTCTAATGGTATAATTTTGGTGAACTTAAAAAGTGGAATAAGTTAATTTGCTATAACTAAAATTTGATAGTTTACCTTCGTAATCTTTATTCATTAAGAAAAACATAAGGTGCAATTAAAATATTTTTTCTTTTTATGATTCTTTCTTATCGTAAACGTAAATGATAAAAAAATCGAGAAACTAGTTTTCTCGACCTTTTTTACTATTCTTTTGGATATAATGTTTTTAAAGATTTAACATCATTGTTATTGAATTCCCCTGTCATTTCTTCATTAAAAGGACAGGCTAGCATAATAGAGGTATTGTCATAGTAGGATTCATTTGGAGTACCGTCAATATGATTAATACCGACACCAGCATCACCTTCATCTTCAAAATCACCCTTACAACTATTTCTGCCAAACCAATCTGTATGTCTCATTCCTATTGAATGACTAATCTCATGCATCAAAACATGTTGATTCTCTATTTGTGTATGTTGATCTAAATTAAAAATTTGTATTTCGTTGTAAGGTTTTCCTTTATAAGGAAAACCTGCTCGTCCTCCTTTTGAACTATTAAATCTAGACATGTCGTAAACAAAAATATCACCTGCACCCCATAATTTGGTTTCTTCAAAAATAAAAGTTAAAGATAAATTTAAATCGTTAAATTTTGCTACAGCATTTTTTAGAGCCTTTAATCCTTTCTCAGAAAGTTTAAAACTAGATCTACCGCCATTATATCCAGTAATTTTAATTATTTTTCCTTGGGTTACTAAATTATTGGTATAATATTGGTCAGTTCGATTATTTTTTAGATGCGTAAGTTCAATTAATTGGTTTTCAGTTGTCATTATATCGTTTTCGATGACTATTTTTTTTTCGAGTTTATTATTTACTGTTCGAATAAATTCATACCGAATTGTTGATGTATTAAAATTTAATTTGGTAGCAGCATCAATTACTTTTTGGGGAATGTCTGAATTTTGGTTATTATTCTCTATTTTATCATTAGTAGCACATGAAGATATAAAAAGCGTTACAAAAAGCCCATATATTAGAATGGATTTACTTTCTTTCATTTGATTAGTTTTTAGTTTAATTAATCATAATTTATAAAAAACAAATTAATTTTTTTGCTAAAAAATAGAATTAAGGAAAGAGTTTACCATAATATCTCTGATTCTTAGGACACCTTGAAGATGTTGCAATATTTTTAAAAGAAGTAATTTTTCTATTGAAAAGAATTGATAAAAAAGTATTTATGGATAGCATAGTTTATATTGATCAAATTATAGATGACTAATCATCAATAAGAGTAAATACTATATTAGTTTGGTATTGCTTAGCTGGAATAATAAGCGATCTACCAACTAGTTTAATTTGACAATTTATATTTAATATTTTTCCATTACCCTCAATAAATTGATTGTCGTAGTTATTGATTAATAAGTAATCTTCTCCACCACTTAAGTAATTATTATAGATATGTTCGCCATTATTGGTGCGCCTAATATTTATTTCTAGACTAGAGTCCCATTCTATATCTGATTTTTTAACATTAATGTGCCAGCTTCTATGTACATCATTTTGCATATTTTCAGGGAGGAAGTTCACACTAATTTTAATAATTTCGTGAGAAGATTCGAATTCAGAAATTATATCCTCTCCTGGAATTATCGAAATATTATTTGTTTCATTGAAAAGTTCTATTATTCCATATTCAACATTAAGTTGAGCGATCATTGATAGTCTACTAGTAAAAAATAAGCCCCAAAATAATAATAAACTAATTCTTTTCATAAATAAAATAATTTTCAGTCATCAGAAATAGTGTAGGAGATAAATAAGACATGATTTTCTTGAAAACTTAATAAGTCATAGTTTTTAATTTGTATACTATATGACAAAGAGTGTCCATTTTGGGGACCGACATTTGTAAAAGCACCACCAATACCAGTTAAAATTTTTTGAGGAGATTTTTTTAAAGTGATCTGTTCAGAAGGAATCCCAAATTGACCAGATCCGCTACCAACATAACTTCCTGTATTTAATGTAATTTCTGTTCCAGGGGGTGCTGTGCCAGATAATATTTCTACAGAAACATTTCTTGTTACGCCATCTTCTGCTATTGATGAGGAGTAATTTAGCCATTTATCATTATTGTTTTCAGATTTGGAAGTAATAGGATTTCCTGCTTCGGTAATTGTTTCAAGACTTATAATTACAGGCTCTATACTTGGTTGAATTTTTAAAATTGCAATTTCAGGAATTTCAAAAGATAAAGGAACCGTGTTAATCTGTGAAGTCTGAGCTTTGATTACCATAGAAAACAACAATATAAACATAAAAGTTTTACAATTAGTTATCATTTTAATTACTTGACTTTAGTTTAAATTTTTTGTTTTGCATTTTTATGCGTCTTAATTTTTCTGAGACCGAAAAAATAATTTCTTTTATCTCGCCTTCATTAACTGTTATTAGACGATGATTATCATTAAAAGTAAATTTTTTTTCGTAGTTCTTACTAACGATTCCTATTTTATATTTTCCAGGTTTTATCTGACTGAATAAGAATTCGTTTTTATTATTTGTTAGTGTGTATTTTATTTTATCGCCTTGTACTAATTTTATGATCAATTGAGGTAATTTATTTTTGAAAAGAGATGCTTGTGTTTGATTGTTTTTTTTAAAAGTTATTTTACCGCCTATTTTAGAAGGCTTAATAAGTGATAGCTTAACTTGCTTCTCTTCTTTTTTATTAACTGTAACCTCAAGAGGAATATCTTCATTTATTATACTATTGAATTTTAAACTAGATTGATCAACAGATAAATAATGTTTTCCTGTAGCTATGTCTTTAAACTTAAAATTTCCTTCGTCATCTGTTATTGAGGAATATCCATCTAGATTAAAGATAATACCACTTCTATCACTAATAGAGTTTGAATTTATAAATCCTACAACATCACCAATATTTTTATTTTTTGAAATAGGAATATTTAAATTTAAACGATAACCTATTGATAAAAAGAAATCTTTTGAATTAGTGTTTAGCGATGAATAACCAATATTTCCGGCGAAATTTAGATGATGATTTTTATTAAATTTAAACTTTCCTGTTAGGTTGAATAGGCTTCTTCTTTTGTATTGTTCAGACAACTCATAATCATTTCTAAAACCAACTCCTAAATCCCATGAGTTTTTAATTTTATAATTTAGACTTCCTCCATAAAATAATAGGTTTCTTTTGCTTTGTGAGTATCTATTTGTGTTTGAGTACTGTACGTTTGTGTTTAAAATTAAATTATTAGTTATAAAATAAACACCTATAACTGATGAATGTAAAGATGTTTTCCTTTTTTCATCGGATGATACAAGGTTATTGGTTGAAAGTCTGATTGCATTATCAAGAGCTAGAGAAAAGTTATTCTTTTTTATTTTGTACTGGTAATTTAATAAATATTCATGAAAATCAAATTTTATTCTTTCACTCCTATCTTTAACTGATAGGTAGCCAAGTTCAATACTATGTCTGTGACCTCTGTTTGGAACAAAGTAAAGTCTAGAAAAATACCTTTGATTAAATGGAGCTATTTGCTCTATGATTTCATCTAATCGGGGATTTAAAAGGTTGTAATTTATTTCATTAACGAGAGTAAAACGTTTTGAAAAAATCTTTTTAATTGAGGTAAAAATATTACTGCTATTATAAAAATATCCATCAAATTCAGGACTTGTATATAATATATCACTGAGAATTTCGTAATCGTTTATTTTTGCTTTTCCGGTAAACTGTAAACCAATTCGTTTTTTTTTTCCTAGCATAGTCATTGCTGTTTCAAGATAAAGGGAAGAGAAGGTGTTTTTAAAACTTTGAGTAATATTCAAAGTTGTTGTTTTTGAGTTATCGTAGGTTCTGTTTAATACGCCTAATGAAGTATTGTAGTTGTTAAATGGATTTAATTTTATGTACCCTCCTAATTGATCTTTAACTTCTTTGAAGAAAAGTGGAGTATTGTAAAAAAAAGCAAAATGGATTTTTTTAAAATATAATTTTGAATAACCGCCTCTACCTAACCTATTTTGCTCTAATAGCCTTGTGAAATTAAAAGAGAAATCGCCTAAATATAGTTCGTTTTTTTTGTACTTATACTTTATCCAATTTCTTTCTAAATTTTCATAACGAGTAGATTTATCTCCACCTGCTCTTATCGTACCAATGTTGAGGTGATGTTTTTTTTTTATGTCTAAAAACCCATTACCGTTCACATTGTAAATAAGAAATTGGCTTTTTTCCGCCTCATTTTTTAAAAAAGTATAGTTGACAATTGTCGTTATAGGATAATAAAAATAAAGGTCACTTCTACTAGAGGTATTAGGGTAGACTGTAAAGGAGCTTATTTTAGATATCGTATCAATATTTTTACCAGTTACCATAATGTCTGTTAGTTTCGTAGTTGGTTTTGTAAAGTCACCTTCTATATACTGCTCTAAAGAAACCATTTTGGAACTACTAATAGGAATATTAAGACTCTCTGTTCTTCCCTCAGAAAATCTAGACTCAACATTTATATTTTCTTCGGTATTACCTTTGTTCTCAATCAGGTATTTATAAAAGAATTTTTTTCCAGCTCTCACAAAGTTCGGTTTTTCAACTAGGTTTACTTCAATTTTATGGAGCTCTTTAATTTTGACATTTATCTCTTTTGTTTTAATTGTTTTATTGTTATTTTTTATTTTTACTGTTAATTTAGTAATACCACTCCGATAATTAATAGGAACGGATATAATAGAAAAAATCCTGATGTTCTTACTTTCTTTTTTTTTATTTATTGAAGGTTTGGTAATTAATCTCCAATTCTCTGGTAATATCCATTCGGCTTGAATAGATAAATTTTTAGATAATGAATTGGTTAGTTCCATAACAACGACATGATGTTTACCTGGTGTGAAGATGCTAGGAATTTTTATAACTCTTAAATCGGGATCATTCTTCCAAAGACTTAATATGGGGAAAGCAAGAATAATTAGCCTGAATATCATAAGATTTAATCCACCATTTAATTATCTGTAATATCAACGGTTAAATTTATTCCATATATATCTCCCCCATAGTCTGCTACGAGTACACCTTCGTACATCCCGGACGGGACATTGGTTAATTCAATAATGAAATCTTTACAGCCATTAGGGTATACTTTTTTAAACTGAGCTTCAGTTTTTAGAACACTTTCACCATTTTCATCTAATAACTCAAGAATAAGAGAAGGCTTTACCATAAAACGACCTTTATTTTGGAGTTTAACCTTTACTTGATATCGTTTATCATCTAGTTTGATTAGCTTAACATCATTAAATTCTATTTCGGGATCTATTTTTTGTCCAATATTTGTCACTAGTTGAATACCATATCGGATTTTTGAATTTATTTTCACACCTCTTTTTTCCTCCTCGCTAATTGGGTCCTCAACTTCTACCATGATCATACTCCAGAAAGAACCTTGTTTTTTCCCTTCTAGGTTTAATGTTTCAGGTATTTTTAATTGATAAGAAATAACAAAGCGCTCGTTGGGTAATAGAACTTTTTCCGTTGTGTTAAAAGTAACCCATTTTCCCAATGAATATTTACTCTCTCCAACATCTAAATAATTGGTCTTTTCATCACATAGCTGATAAAAGTCTTTTAGATATATGATTACTCTTTCTTCTTTTTCAGACGAGGTGTTTTTGAGGATAATTTCTCCATTGATAATGCTACCTACTTCAATATTATAGATATGAGTTAAGCCATTAAGTATGGTTACATTAGCATAAAAGGTAGCGCTAAATAGAATAAAAAAGAAGTTGATAAAAGATTTTTGAATATTCATAAAAATTTAAGTTAAATGGTTAGTTATTAAGAAGTAGCTTAACTTTAATAAGAATATAAGGTACATGTTTTTTATAATTAAAAAAAGGAGAAGATTCTCCTTTTTTTTAATTATCTGATAATGTATATAAGACGGTAAGAGTCGTTGAATCATTTGCATCTAAATTAGAATAAGCATCAGCATCATCAGACAAAGCAAGTGTATACGTTAGATTGTGTCCTGCAGAAACACCACTTCCAGTATAGGCACTACCAATATCAGTTACTAAATTTTGAGCAGAGGTGCTTAAATCAATTGAAGCAGTAGGTGTTCCCATTGTACCAGCTCCTCCTCCTGCATCAGATGCAGCTACTAAAGAGATTTTAGTTCCTGGTGGAATTGTACCATTACTAACGACTACAGTTACATTCCTAGACGAATCTTCTGTACCATTTACTATTGAAGAATAATTCATCCAAATGCTAGTGTCAGGATCAGGGAATGTAGCAGCTTCACCAGCTTCCGTAGGTGCAGTCACTTCAAGTGTTATAGAAGTACTTGTAGAAGATTCAAGATCTATTAAAGCCACTTCGGGAATTGTAACCGCCAAAGAATGTGAGTCTGTCGCACCGTCTTGAGCTTGAACAAGGTTAAGCCCGCCAATTAATAGTGAGCATGAGATTAAATATTTTAATGTTTTCATAATACATAGGGATTAGGCTAATAAAATTACTTTTAATACTTAAGAGACTGAATTATTTTCGTTTAAACCCAAAAAAAAGGAAGTTAAGTTGTCACTTTTTAAGGGTTACATGAAAAAGTAAACTCATAAAAAGCTATTCATACATGATTGAAAATTATTTTTATTAATCATTATTATTAAAACAGTTTTTCTTAGTGCTTAAATTGTTTATTTTCGTTTTATGGAACAGATTACAAATACTCTGGTTATGGTTCGTCCTGCAAGTTTTCGAATGAATGAACAGACAGCAGTGAACAATTATTATCAACAAAATACTATTTTATTACCAGCAGCAGTTAATGCTAAGGCACAACAAGAATTTGATGATTTTGTAAAAAAATTAAGGTTAGTTGGGGTAAATGTAATTGTCATTAATGATACAGAAATTCCTAGTACACCAGATGCTTTATTTCCAAATAATTGGATTTCTTTTCATGAGAATGGAGATGTAGGCATATACCCAATGTTTGCCGAAAATAGAAGAAAAGAAAGAAGAGAAGATATACTAGGAACCATGGAAGAACAAGGTTTTTTTATAGAGAATGTTATAGATTATTCAAAGGCGGAGGAAGAAGGTTATTTTTTGGAAGGGACAGGTAGTATGATTTTAGACAGACAAAATAGAAAAGCTTATTGTGCTCTTTCACCTCGTGCAGATGAAGAATTATTTATTGAGTTTTGTGAAGATTTTGAATATTTTCCAATTATATTCGTTGCGAATCAAACGGTAAATAATAGAAGAGAAGCTATTTATCATACGAATGTTATGATGTGTATTACGGAGAAGTTTGCTGTTGTTTGTTTAGAAGCAATTGATGATAAAAAAGAAAGGAAAAATCTGGTAAAACATTTAAAGTCAGATGGAAAAGAGATAATTTCGATATCAGAAAAACAAGTAACTCAATTTGCCGGAAATATGTTGCAAGTAAAGGGACACGATAATAAACGGTATTTAGTTATGAGTTCTTCTGCTTTTAATTCCTTGAATATAAATCAACGAGATAGTATTCTTAAATTTTGCGAGATTCTTCATAGTCCTCTCGAAACAATTGAGACTTGTGGTGGAGGAAGTGCTCGTTGCATGATGGCAGAAGTTTTTTTGCCAAAAAAATAATTATAAAGAGCGTAGAAAATAAAAAACTAATTATGCTTTTGATCTATGTGGTAGTAAGCATATCGATTGGGTTTATAACTATGTTTTAGAACTTAAAAGCAGGTTTGAAATAATTTTCTACGATGTTCGGGAGCTATCCGATATTAGTCCTTTGAAAGAAGACGAGGAATTAATTCATAACGAATTTGTAAATGTAGGGATAAAAAGGGCTGTTGAAACATGATTGGTATCAAGTCTTGTTTGTATTTCCTTAACCAGATTAAGGTATGAAAAAGTAAAACCAAGTTGTAAAATGGATCTTTATTTTGGAAGTAGAGATTCTTATGTTCTTGATAATAATTGGTTTGATGGGCTGGTTTTGAATAAAATGATCCTAGAAGGAAGCCATATGATATATAAAAAAGAAAGCTTCTCAAAGTTTATTTGTTCTCAATTACTTTACTCAAAAGATCTTTAAGGGGTTAGTGCATTGTTTTTCGTCAAGTTTAAAGCTATTTTGTAATATTTTTTTAAATGTTAATTTTTTTGAGTAGGGGAAATTAGATTTTAGTTGTTTAATACTAAAACTGATAAATAGTAAAATCATTTTTATAATAAATACTTGATTTTAAGTATTAAAAATAAATAAAAAAATGATTTAACCTGACAATTAAAATTAAAAACAAACAGATGAACAAACTAGTGTTATTCATGTCGGCAGCATTATTAATGACTTCTTGTGTGCCTAAGAAAAAGTATGTAGCCTTAGAGGAAAAGTATAATACGACGAAAGGAACTTTACATAAAACTGAATTAGAAAAGGAGCAGTTAGAGCAAAAGTTTGCCAAAATAGAAAAAAGAGTTGAAAATTATAACAATAAGATTTCTTCTTTACGAGATATCAACTCAAATTTAAAAAAGGAAAATGATAATAAACTTGATATTACAGGTAATACAGTTATATCAAGCTCGATGAAAAAGAAAATGAGAGAAACATTGAAAAATGTAGATGCGGCAGAATTATCAAAAGCTAAAACATTACAAGATTCAATGAGTTTAGCAGTATCTTATAGCTTGAAAAAATCGATAGATACTTCTGATCTAGAGAATTCTGATGATGTAGCTGTTAATATAGATAATACAGTTGTAATGATATCAGTATCAGATAAAATGTTGTTCAATACAGCCAGTTATAGAGTTAATAAAAAAGCTCATAAAATACTAAAAAAATTAGCAGATATTATTAAGTCTGAGCCAAGTATGGAAGTGATGATTGAAGGACATACTGATTCAAGACCAATTAGAAATGAAGTATTGGTTGATAACTGGGATTTAAGTGTAAAAAGAGCAACATCAATAGTAAGAGTACTTGAAAAGAAGTATGGAATTGAGTCGAATAGATTAATTGCAGCAGGTAGGGGTTCTTCTATTCCTTTAGTAGAAAATAATACAAGTAAGAATAGAGCTAGAAACAGACGTACTAAAATCATGATTTTACCGAATTTAGATAAATTTTTTGGTTTAATGGCGAGGGAAGAAGTTTTAGAGCCATAGAAAGAGAATAAGTCAAATAAAAAAAGCCGTTTTTTAAAAAAACGGCTTTTTTTATTTGACTTATTCTATATGAGAGCTGTACTTGAAGATTTGTAATTCTTATAGTACTGCATTAATATAAAAGAGCAGGTTACGGAAGAAGCGATCCCTTCTATTGCCAAAGCGAAAACAACTAAAGGTAAACTTAAATTTTTTCCCCAAAAAGAAGAGTTTTCAAGAATAGTCATAAACGCAGAATCAATAAAGGAAACGTAAATAATTAAACCTAGAATTGTCATGCCAACAGCTAATATGGAAGTACCCGCTCCAATAATTAAATTTTCGAAATATAAGGTTTCTTTATTAGCTATTATATTTGTTTTTATAGCTTTATTTATACCCCATAACACAAAAATAAAGTTTAAAAGACGTAACTCAGAAATATCCTCTAAACCAGAAAATTTCATCATGAAAAAGAAACCAACAATACCAGCAAAAATTAAAAATGCGTTATTCAAAATTATCTTATTTTTAGACATAATCAAATGAGATTTATATTACACAATACTTAAAAATACAAAATAAAAACAGTATTAGGGTTTGTTTTTTGTGTTTTTAATTGTTTTTAGGGGTTTTTATTGTTGATAATTTATATTAAAGAAAGATGCTTAATTAAAACTTACGGTAATCCATAAAATAGTCTTTGTTAGAATAATTAAATTTATTGATGAATTATTATGAAAGTAATTACAGATCTTTTATTGGGTTTCCATATGAGTTTGATTTACATGCATTAAATCAGATCGGAATACTCGCTCATTTAGGATTGCGTGAGTATCATAAGGTATTGGATGTTGGTTGTGGCTCTCTTAGGCTAGGAAGACTTCTTATACCTCTTTTGCTAACTGGAAATTATTACGGAATTGACCCTAACAAAAATCTCATTTTGGAAGGTTTTAAACATGAGTTAGGCTTCGATATACAGAATATTAAAAAACCAAATTTTTCTTATGCTTCTGATTTTTCAGTAGATAAATTTGGTGTTTATTTTTCTTATATAATAGCCCAAAGTATATTTACTCACACTTCTTATGAATTAGCAGTTTATGCTTTAAAACAACTTAAAAAAGTGATGAAGGAGGATACGATATTAGTAGCTTCTTTCATAGAAAATTATAAGTCTTGCGAAAATATAGCTCCAGGATGGAGCTATCCAAAATGTATTTCTTATTCAATAAGTGATATAAAAAAAATATTTAATGAAGCCGGGCTGTATGCTAAACAATTTAATTACCATCATCCAAGACAAAATTGGTGGATTGCTACGAAAACTTGGTCATTAATTAATTCGTTGTAAAATCAATAAAAAATTGAAATATATAGGTGTTTTTAAAATTATGATTCTTGAAATAGATAACTCAAATGGTTTAAAAGGGTAGTAGCTAGGTATAAAGTAAAAAATGGTTGTTGTTTTTTAAAGTAGGGAAATAAGGTATCGTAATTAGCCATACTTGAAAAGATTTTACTTAAATGTATTTAATTTATTGTTATTTGGATGATTATTTTAGGTTTAGAGTTTTAAGAAATTTATTTTAAGAGAATTAATAATTTAAAGTTTAATTAAAAGAATATTGATGCAGTATAGGTATTGTAATTCACTAAAAAGAAATATCTCAGAGATTTCATTAGGAACTTGGGGTTTAGATAAGTATATGTGGGGTAAGTTTGATGAAAAAGAAATATACAAAACATTTGAAGCAGCTCGTATTTTAGGAATTAATTTTATTGATACAGCTCAGGCTTATAAAGGTGTTGAAAGATTGGTAGGAAAAATAATAAAAGACCTTAGCTGGCATGACGCTATAGTAGCTACTAAAATTCCACCGAAAATATACTCCAATAATTTACTAAAAGCCTCACAAGCGTATCCTGCTGAATATATTATTTCTCAGATAGAAAGATCATTAATTTGTTTAGGATTAGAGCAAATCCCGTTACTGCAACTGCATACTTGGAATTCTGATTGGTTTGAAGAGGAAGAATGGATTCATACCCTATTAGATCTAAAAAAACAAGGTAAGATTGGGGCTATTGGTTTATCTTTAGTAGATCATATGGCAAATTCAGGTATAGAAATTATAAAATCTGGATGTATTGATTTTATACAGGTAATGTATAATCTATTTGATCAGTCTGCAAAAGATAAATTATTGGATGTGTGTTTTAAAAATTCAGTTTCTGTTATAGCAAGGTCAGTTTTATATGAAGGTTTTTTTTCAGGAAAAATAGATTTGAATTACGAATTCAACGAGGGTGATTGGAGAAAAAAATATTTTACAGGAATTCATTTTGAAGCATGCTTAGAAAGGTTAAAAATGATATATTCTGATGGAATATCTCCAGACAATATAGCGTCATACGCAATTTGTTTTGCTTTATCCCATCCTTCAATCACAACAGTAATATTAGGTATGAGATCAGTAAAACATGTTTGGGAAAATGCAAGAGTGAGTGGGTCTATGTTGTTGTCTAAAAGTGAGTTAAATAAAACACGTAAATATCATTGGTTAACTGTTTAAGCAATAGGGTGCGGCAGAAGGTTCAGAGTCGATTTCTTCTTTTTCCATAGAGAAAAAATTTTTCCTCCAAGATAAATTTGTTTATGGCGATATTCTTTTTTTAGAGTATTTGGTTGAATTACTCTGTATATACGATAGGGAGTGTTTTGAAGATCTGGATGTGTAATGTCAATTATTAAAGGTTCTAAGTCATACTTTTTTTTACATTTTTTAGCTAAAAGGCTAAGTTGATATTTACGGTTGTATGATTTGGGAATATTGTTTATTTTTTTTGATCCTTTTAGAAATATATCTAATACTTTTTTACCATTTCTCCATCCATAAATCAAATGTTTTTCACTAGAGTCAATATCAATATCCTTAAAATTAGGATAGTGCATATTTAGATTTTTTGCAGAGCTTCTGAGCATAATAGCTTCTTCTAAAGCTTTATGGATATCCTTTATGATTCCTTTACCACAGCTTGAGCCTAAAGTAAGATGATTACCATTTTTATCATAAAGTAGTACGATAATTACAGGTAATAAATCAGTATCTCCTACCTCAAGAATTGATAAATCTAGGTTGTTCTTGCTGATATAATACTGGTGATTTTCTAATATACTTGCACTAATATTTAAAAGATTCTTAGGTCGTAGGGGTAAACGCCATGAGAGCATTACACTTTCTCTCTCAATAACTTCACATAATGCTCTGAATAATAGATTCTCTTTTTCCCAGATTAAACCAGCAGCGATTCCTGACCCTTCTGTTTCTGGAAATTCAGTATGTAGATTTATAAAGCTTTTCCACCTTGGAAATACTAGAGCCGCAGGAATATCATAGGTATAATTAGAAATCATACCAGTTGCGTTTGCCCTTAATTTAAAAATATTAGAACTGTTACTTTCGATATTTTTTATTTCTTCTAAAGTATAAGGAAGTAAAAATTTAAGATGAATTCTATTTCTTGAAGGAATATAGCTTTTAAGAATATACCGAATAGTTAAGTCACTTAATGCTGAATATCTTTCAATTAGTTCCATAGTAGATAAAAAACGAGCTTCATTATCAGTTTCTCCAATTCCGGCTCCATCAATACTTTCATAATTTTGATTGCCAAAAAAATCAGTGAATAGGTATCTGTAAGAAATATGAGAAATTTTCTTATTTTTCCATTCTAATTCTCTTACAGGTATATTCTCAATACGATGACTATTTATTAAATCTAATGGGATTAGTCTTTTTACAAATAAATCAAATGACATAGTCGCTAAAGGCATTTTGATATTTTGTGTAATTTGGATTAGGATGTCGTTTTAACAGAGCAATTCTGTACGTGTTCATTTCTTCAAATAAGCGATATCCAGAACTAGTAAATAAAGCATGCTCAGCTAAAATTTGCATACCGTCGTAAAAACCTTTAATGTGTCTATTTAATCGAAATAACACTTCTTCAGTATCAGTTTTTGGTATATTTTCTTGCTTTTTATCTAAAGGAATTTTTTCTTCCACATTTTCAAAAAATTGGGCAAGTTTCATAAAAACAAAAGTAGCGTGAAATGTACCATAGAGAGGCCTTGGATCCTTTCTAATAGGAGATACATTTAATAAGTCAAATGGGTTTAATAGCAACGGAGTTAATTCATTTATTTTATGAAGAATTGTGTGTGCAGATTCATGAATTAAATGATCTGCAAACGTTATTTTTGACCAAGAATTATCAGGGTTTAATAAGGCTATTCCATGATACCAAATATCTGAGGAACCAACAAATCTTTTCCCATTTAATAGAGTTATACCTTTTAGTGAGTCAATGGTCTCTTTATAAACCGATGGAGCGTATTTTTTTATGTATTTATATCCCTTTTTTATTGTTGAAATAATGGAGGCATATTTTACTGAAAACAATTCATTATATTGTATAATTCTTAATTCTTCGTTACTTGATAAAGGTTCCGAAGCTATGAGATTTAGTTCATTTACCATATTAAATAGAATGTTTCCACTTTGATGCAAAAAAACTTTTTTATCAACGATCCAAAATTTTTTGTCTTTCCGGTATCCATCAAGCTGATTTAAAATTTCTTTTGTTTCTAAAGGAAAAACACCTCCAGAACAGCTCAAAAAACACTCGTCTTTATTCATGTCAATTCTAACCAACCCATTATGGTTAAGGTCTTTTTTGATAATATTATCTAACTGAATAAAACGAATTCCTTTCCCAGAATATGCTAAACGAATAGAAAATGATAACTTATTTTTTATGTTTTTTTGATAAGGAATTAATCGAAAAAAAAGAAGCTCTGGTAATTCAAGAAGTTGATGAGTAATTTCTTTAATTTTTCCATTTTTTAGATTTTTTGAAAAAAATGCTAACCATCTGAACATTTCAGGACCAATGTATTTATAGTTTTCCTCAATTTTTAATTGATTCTCCCAAAAGATAAGGGCTGTTAAACATTCTTCTAAGGTTGTGTGGTCAGTATACTCAGGCATCAGTTGAATTCTGCTGTAGAGAGCGTCATGCACAGCGCTCTTTATATCTCCAATAACAGTAATACCCAATACCTTCATTCCTTCATTAGTTGAAGTTATTATAGCTTTTTCCATAAATTAGTAAATATTAAAAAAGTATTTATTTTTTAAGTTTACAGACTTTCAATTACACTATTTAAGATTTCTATAGCTTTTTCTTTCCCTTCTATATCAATAAGACGTTTTGCTTTTAGTTCAAATTGAACTTCTAATTGATCAGATTCAGAAAAGCTAGTTTCATTAACAAGATAATTCTTTTGCTGATATCTTATTATAGGTTGTGCTTGTTGTTGGTTGTTAAAATCTTGACGATAACGAATCATTGGTTGCGCTTGCTGTTGTTGATTATTAAAGTCTTGACGATAACGAATCATTGGTTGCGCTTGCTGTTGTTGATTGTTAAAGTCTTGACGATAACGAATCATTGGTTGCGCTTGTTGTAGTTCATTGTTAAAATCTTGACGATAACGAATCATTGGTTGCGCTTGTTGTTGTTGATTGTTAAAGTCTTGACGATAACGGATCATTGGTTGCGCTTGTTGTAGTTCATTGTTAAAATCTTGACGATAACGAATCATTGGTTGCGCTTGTTGTAGTTGATTGTTAAAGTCTTGACGATAGCGAATCATTGGTTGCGCTTGTTGTTGTTGATTGTTAAAGTCTTGACGATAACGAATCATTGGTTGCGCTTGTTGTAGTTGATTGTTAAAGTCTTGACGATAGCGAATCATTGGTTGCATAGGTCTATTTGTACCCGTCCATTGATGAAGATTAATTTGGTTAGTTTTCATGTTTAGTCTGGTTATAGTAAAATCAAATATAACAGATTTAGGGTAAAATATGTTTTTTTTTGATAAAATCTGCATTTGAAATTGATCTAGACTATTTAATTTTACACGGAAAACTCTTAAAGTTTAATTTATATGTTGTTTATTTATTGGGTTTTAGGTGTTGTGCTTTTGGGGAGGTAAAAAGTGATATATTTTTGATTAAAATTTCGATAAACTAAAGAGGGTAAACTTTTCTTTTACCTAATTAGTAAAAGAAAAGTTATTTAATAAAAATATAATTTTATTGGATTTTAAATCAACACATGTATACTTTATGTCAAAGCTTCTTTTAAGATACTAATTGGATGTTTAGCAACGCGAGATGTTCCATCAAAAATTTGATGTCTACAGCTTGTTCCAGCAGCAACAATTTCTGTGTTTTTATTTAAGTTTCTGACTTTCGGAAATAAAGTGTCTTCACCAACTTGCATGCTTACCTTGTAATGCTCTTGTTCATACCCAAAAGATCCAGCCATACCGCAACATCCCGTGTTCATAATAGTAACTTTGAAGTTTTTAGGGATATTTAGAATCTTAAAAGAAGAATATGTGCTTGAAAGGGCTTTTTGATGACAATGTCCATGAATTTTCAAATGTTTAGTTTCATTTGTGAACAAAGAGCTGCTAAAATATTTATTTTCATATTCTTGTGCGAGAAATTCCTCAATCGTATAGGTGTTTTTGGCTATTTTTTTTGCAGATTCTTGATCGTCAGCCAATCTAATGTATTCATCTCTAAAAGTTAAAATAGCTGAAGGCTCAATACCTATTAGCGGTGATTTTTCACTGATAATATCTTTAAAAAAAGCAACATTTTTATTAGCTATTTTTTTAGCTTCTTTTAAAAAACCTTTGGAGATATAACTCCTTCCACTTTCTTCATGATTACTGAATTTAATTTGATAACCAAGTTTTTCTAAAACGAATACAGCATCTTTACCTATTTCAGTGTCATAGTAGTTGGTAAATTCATCATTAAAAAGATAGATACTTTTAGTTGAAGAATTTGTTTTATGATTTTTAAGCCAGGCTTTTAAAGATTGATCTGCCAGTTTAGGAACGGTTCTTTTAAGAGCTATTCCCAGCACTTTTTTTGCGACAATGGTATTGGTGAAAAAGTTTGTTACCCGAGGAAAAACAATTCCTAATTTATTATATTTAGCATTATTAGCAAATAGTTTGCTTCTAAAAGAATACCCATTGGTTTCTTGATATTGGTATAAGAATTCAGCTTTCATTGAGGCAATGTCAACATTGCTTGGACATTCACTAGAACAAGCTTTGCAGCTTAAGCACAGATCTAAAATTTGTTTTAATTCCTCTGAATTAAATTTATTTTTCGCTTTATTATTAGTAAGTACTTCTCTTAAAGCATTTGCTCTAGCTCTTGTAGTTTCCTTTTCGTTTTTTGTGGCACGATAACTTGGGCATAAAGTACCTCCTGCCTCAGGAGACTTTCTACAATCACCAGAGCCATTACATTTTTCAGCTAACTTCAGAATACCTTCACTATCAGAAAAGTCCTGAATAGTGGGAATATTTGGCTCAATACGATCAACTTTGTAGCGTAGATTTTCATCCATAGCATAAGCATCTGTTATTTTACCTTTATTAAAAATACTATTTGGATCGAAAACTTTTTTAATTCGCTGTAATAACTCATAATTATTTTGACCAATCATTAAAGGAATAAATTCAGCACGCACTATACCATCTCCATGTTCACCACTAAAAGAACCTTTATATTTCTTAACTAATTTTGCGGTCTCAGTTGTAATTTTTCTGAATAAAACAACATCTTCTTGTTTTTTCAGATTTAGAATTGGGCGCAGGTGTAACTCACCGGCTCCTGCATGAGCATAATAAACAGCTTCTTGTTTATATTTTGTCATAATCTGCGTAAACTCCTCAATGTATTCAGGTAAGTCTTCTAAAGCAACAGCAGTATCTTCAATACAAGCAACAGCCTTCATGTCGCCAATCATATTTCCAAGTAACCCTAAACCTGCTTTACGTAAGTAATGTACTTTATTAATATCGTTTCCATATATCTTTGGGTGATAATAACCAAAATTATTTGTTTTTAAATCTTCAATTAACTTATCAGCTAAAGCTTCTGCACTTTCTATTGAGCTTGCACTAACTTCTAACATCAAAACAGCTTCTGGATCGCCTTGTAAAAAGAACCTATTTTTAGCTTGTTCACGATTATTTTTTGTGCAATCAAGAATTACCTTATCCATTAGTTCACAAGTGTATAGATTGTGTTTCATAGCAGTAACGGTTGCTTTTAAACTATCATTTACACTTTTAAAATGAGGACAAACCATAATGCTATGGCTTGGAGGAAGATCATCTAGTTGAATAGTAATGGCGGTAGAAAAGACAAGTGTCCCTTCGCTTCCAGATAAAAATTTAGCAATATTTATTTTTGTTTCTGAGCCACCGAACAGATCAGAACGTAAAAATTCGTCTACTGCATAACCAGTATTTCTTCTATGGATACTTTCTTTTGGAAATTCTTTAATTATTTCTTTTTGAATACTTGGTTGAGATAGTTCGTTATAGATTACGTTATAGATTTTTCCTTCTAAAGTCTGTTCAAGCCTTTTCTGCTTAAATTCTTGAGAGTTGACTTCTTTGAAGGAAACTTCATTGCCATTACTTAGTAAGCCGTCAATGGCAACAACTTTATCACGTGTTACTCCATATTGAATTGAAGTACTTCCTGAAGAATTATTGCCTACCATGCCACCAATCATACAACGGTTTGATGTAGAGGTGTTTGGTCCAAAAAATAATCCGTAAGGTTTTAAAAATCTATTTAAGTCATCGCGAATAATTCCAGGTTGAACCTTTATAGTTTTAGATATTTCGTCAAAAGCTAAAATACTTGTAAAGTGTTTTGAAACATCTACAATCATACCATCGCCAACACACTGACCTGCAAGTGACGTTCCTGCAGTTCTAGGAATTAAAGTAATACCATTTTCGTTAGCAAACGAAATTATTTTTTTTAGATCGTTTATATTTTTAGGATATGCAACCGCTAGTGGTATTTTTCTGTATACAGAAGCGTCTGTAGCATAAATTTTTTTGTGTAATTCATCAAATAAAACTTCTCCGTCTAATGATTTATCTAAAAAGTTAAGTTTATTGTCCATTGTTACTTTATTGGTAAATTTCTCTTAAAGCAGGTATCAAATGAAATAAATGTATCAGTACCAGCAACACCATTGATTAAGTGAACTTTATCGTATAATATTTTTTGTAAATGTTCATTGTCTTTTGCAAAAATGAGGATAAAAATAGCATAATTACCAGAGACAAAATTGCATTCAACAATTTCTTCTATTTTTTCTAGCTCTTTCATAACACTTTTGGCAAATCTGGCTTCTCTTAATCTTATCCCTGTATAGGATTTTGTTTGATAGCCTAGCTTTTTTTCATCAAGTATGAATTCAGCATTTTTAATAACTTTTTCATTAGTTAGTTTTTTGATTCTCTGATGTATTAATGAGTTGGATACTTTGAGCTCCTCAGCAATTTGAGAGTACGGTTTTCTTGCATCTAATCGAAGCTTAATTAGTATTTGTTGATCGATAAAATCAAATTGATTGTTCATTGTGTAAAATTATTAGGGGAAAAACACATTTATATATTTTAGATTATATTTTAAGTTAATTTAACATAAAATACAATTTTGATCAGTAAAATTACCTATTTATTGCTTTTTAAAAAAGTAAAATGACTTATTTTTGATGCTGGGCTATATTGAATTTATCGTGGAGGAATTCTAAATTTGACAGCCCAGAAACAATATTTTTCATAAAACGATCACATTTATTGTGAGTAAAATTATTAATAATGGATGTAGAAACAATCTTTGATAGATTATGGAACGAATATGCGGATAGAACTCCGTCTGCGCAGAAGATAAATGATTTATTTACGAGCAAAGGAAGTAAGGTTTATAATGACCATGTCGCTTTTAGAACATTTGATGATGAAAGGGTAAACATAGATGTATTGGCAACTCCTTTTTTAGAGGTTGGTTATGTGGAGAGAGGAGATTATACCTTTGAAACTAAAAAATTATATGCAAAGCATTATGAACACAAAACGGATAAAGACGCTCCAAGGGTTTTTATCAGTCAATTAAAAACCAAGGAATTTTCTTCTTTTTTACAAAAACAAGTTTCTAGATTAATAGATAGTGTACCTTCTTCAGAACTTGCACCTGAAAATTTAATTTTTAAAGGTCGTCTATGGGAGCAACCAAGTTTTGATATATACGAAAAGTTACAAAAGGAAAGTGAATATGCTTCTTGGTTATATGTCAACGGGTTTTGTTCTAACCATTTTACCGTTGATGTTAATAGGTTAGATGGTTTTGATACCTTACAAGAAGTAAATGACTTTTTGAAGAAAAATGGATACGAAATGAACACTTCAGGAGGAGAAATTAAAGGTACACCAGAACAATTTTTAGAACAGTCTAGTGTTTTAGCAGATAAGATACCTGTTGATTTTCAGGAGTTAACTAAAGAGATAACTTCTTGTTATTATGAATTTGCTTTTCGTTATACTATGGGTAATGGAGAATTGTATTCAGGTTTTATAGCCAGATCAGCAGATAAGATTTTTGAAAGTACTGACATGAAACTTCAGAAATAATAATATTCTTTTTGAGTTTTTTAAAAGTAAAAAGAGGTTGTAATAAAACAACCTTTTTTTATCTCATTCTCTTGATTTTTTTAATAAAGTCTGAAATAACTAAGTGTTTTTTTGTTCCGTTATCATTATAAAATATGATAAACTGTTCTTTTGTATGGTTACAATTACCATAAGAAATAATATAATTCTTTTTTAAAGAAACTTTAAGGATGTAATCGCCTTGTTTTGATGGTTGTTTAACATCATAATAATTATTTTGCTTTTTTAGTAAATATTTACATTTATAGTTGTTTCCTCCAGTATTTATTTCAATTCTATTTATATTGATGGAAGCGTCTGTTAATGTTTTAAAATTAATAATATAGTTATCATAAGATGCTACATTAGATCGGCCAGGAATAACAGTTTCTTTGATACTTGATATAAGAATTAAATTATTTTTAGATTCTAAGAATTTTGATCTATAATTTTCTGCATTTTTAAAATGTAAAATCTCGCATTTTGAAGAAGAATTAGCTTTAGTAGTTTCAATAATGCTTTTCTGGTCTAGCTCGTAAACATTTGTTGTTGTTTTAAAGTAGGTATCATCTTCATTAATTATTGAGGTTTCGTTTATGAGTTGTGACAAATCGATGTTTTGTTCAATATTTGAACAATTTAAAATGAAAACTATGTAAAAATTAAAGGTTAAGAATTGTGAAATTTTCATAAAAGAGCTTTATTGTTATTATTTGTTTTCTAAATCTTAAGAAGATAAAATTTCAAGAAGAGCTTTTATTGAAAATTAAGGAAGCAAAAATATGATTTGATACACGAATAACCTGCTTAATAATTTGTTAAAATTAGAAAAGAAATGTTAAAGAGCTTTTTTGATTTTTTCAAGATAACTTGAATTGAATAAAAATCCATTGAGTAGGTCTATTTATAATTTGGCACAAACAATAAAAGAGAAGCCCTGAAGACTTCTCTTTTGATGTTCGCGTATGGATAATATTTTATCAACCAAGTTACTTATTTCACAAAAAATTTTTTAGTAATTACTTTTTGTTTGTTACTTAACCTTACTATGTAGACACCAGTCGCATGGTTTGATAAATCCATAAAATCTTCATTTTTTCTGGTTGTAATATCTTTGACAACGGTTCCAATAATATTGTAAATGATAATACTTTTATCGTCACTTAATGGGTTCCATTTAATTGTGAAAAACTTACTATTTTCTGGACTAGAAATAATAGTAATAGAATCATCTTTTAATCCTTCACCTCCTGTTCCTGAAGGTTCTACATCAACATAAATCTCCCAAACTCCTCTTCCAAAAGTAGCAGCCCTTAGTTTATTACTATCATAATGAATTTCTATATCATGAACGATGACATTAGGAAGGTTTTTACCTAGTTTTACCCAGTCGTTTATTGAGTTTCTCCAATAATAAACTCCTAGATCAGTAGCAAGATATAGCTCACCATCACTGGTACCTGTTTTGTAAATAATTTTATGAGCAGGAACGTTTGGTAATGAACCAGACATATTAGTCCAAGTATCTCCTCCGTCTTTTGATTTAAATACACGACCATTAAGGTAACCCGAATAAGCAATATAAACTTCAGATGGATTTGTTGGGTGTACTTCAATACTTTTTACGAAACCCAAAATAGGTAAGTCAATATTAGTCCAAGTTTTACCTCCATTGATCGTTTTTTTTACGATTCCATTCTTTCCTGAAACATAAATAACATTAGGGTTAGAAGGAGCTATTGAAATAAATTCTACAGAACCAATATCTGAATTTAAGTTAGTCCAATTATCACCTCTGTCAGTTGATATATAAACATCTCCAAATCCCCCATAAATAATGTTGGGATTTGTTGGGTGTATTTCTAATTCCCATATGAATGGAGCTCCCGACGGAGTATCTAATTCTTCAGATGGGGTTCTAAATCCGTTTAGTGTTCTGTTAAGACTTCCGTTTTGACTGCACGACCAAGCGATATTTGAATCAGAATAGTCCCATAAACCTTCAACACCATCAGAGCCAGGGTTTTCTCCTTTGAATTTGTTGTTGTCGTATATGGCAATATCATTATCTTGAGCTCCTAAAATCAACTTTCCAGGGTTTTTAGGTGTACCTGAAACATTATAATATTGCGTAATGGCTAACCCAGAAGATAAATCAGCCCAAGGAATATCAGTTGATGCATCACCTTTAAAAACACCTCCATCATTAACTGAAAATACTTCGTTAGAGTTCGGTAAAAACATCATATCATGATGATCAGAATGAACGTAGAAATAAGGATTTCCAGATTGCCAGTAACCATCTAAATATTTATGCCAGTTAGCTCCTCCATCCGTTGATCTCCATCCATCAACACCTCCAGCAATAATTAAATTTTTATTTAAGGGAGAAATTGCTAAAGTCATATTATATCCACCTTGAGAGTCGTATTCATAAATGCTGTTGATATCTACCCAAGAAGTCCCTTGGTTAGTAGATTTTCTGATAACGCCATCAATATCAATACTAAGGAGTAATTCAGGATCATCAGGAGTTTGTGCGATATCTAGCCTGCCAAAACTAGGAAAAGGTATCTTTTTCCAGTTAACTCCATTATCTGTTGATCTGTAAAAGCCATTATTCATTGAAGTAGCATATATTATAGAATTACTGTTAGTTTTGTATTGTATATCATTGAAGTAAGCGTTGGTTTCTGTATAAATATCAGTCCAAGTATCACCTCCGTCAGTTGATTTTTTTATACTATTTCTTGTTGTAGCAAAAATTATATTTGTGTTATTTGGATCAATTAATAATTTACTGATAGAATTGAAATCGGTAATGTTAAATTCTAATCCAGTTAAATTCCAACTTTCTCCAGCGTCGGTAGATTTTATAACTCCAATAGAGTAATTATTAATACCATCCCAGTCTCCTGTAGCGGCGTATAAAAGATTGCTATTTGTTGGAGATATTATAATGTGAGAAATACCGATATTCGGTAAATTATCTGACTTTGGAGCCCATGTTAACCCTCCATTGGAAGTTTTCCAAATACCCCCAGCGGGGGTTCCAACATATATAATTTCAGCATTGTCTTTTTGAAGTGCTAAGGTATTAACTCTTCCCATTCCTGGGTAAAATCCAATGTTTGATTGAGGAGGTGAAGTAGGACCTAAAAGAGACCATGAATCCGTTTTTCCATTTCTTGATGAGGTTGATTTATTTTTTTTATTATTTTCTTTAACCCATTCGTTATAGGTGTGTTTTGGAGATACAAATTTTCCATTTGGAGAAATTCTATCTCCCCAAAAATTGGTCCAACGTTCAAATTGTTTTATTTGTTTTTTACTTTTTCTTGTATTTTTAGAACGTATTCCTTGTAGCCTTTTTTTATTTTTTCGGATAAGATCGAAATAATTACTCTGTTCAGGAGAAGTATTTTTCCAGCTATAATCCTGAGCGAAAAGTACTGTAGGGAAGAGTAAAATAAGTTTTAAACGGAGTAAAGTTTTATTTAGCATTCAATATTTTTTTGATATAACAGTTATTTTCCGAAGTTATTATATCGGAATAACGCAATTTTATTTAATTTTTTTTTATGGTTAAATTTTGATAGAATATAACTGTTTTGTTTTACGATATAAATTAGACCCTAGAAATGGAGAAGACGAAAGTATTTTTTTAATCAAGAATACTTTATTTGGATCTTTTTTTTAGACTCTAAAAGGTTAAAACAATAAATTTCATTATTTTCAGAAAAACTATAATAAATTAATAAAGTGAAAAGAATATTTTTTTTTATTATGCTTGCTTCAAGTATTTGTTCCAAGGCACAAGTTAATTTAGATTACTATCTTCCTAAAAACATATCTTTTAATAAAACTATACCAGTTCCATTAGCTGTAGTAGGTCATGAAGTGGGTGAATGGCATATAACCCATGATAAGCTTGTAAGTTATATGAAGGAATTGGCAAAGGTGTCTGATAGGATATCTATTGAAGAGAGAGGAAAAACTTTTGAGGGAAGACCTTTATTATTACTTAAAATAACTTCCAAAAAAAATCAGTCGAGAATAGAGCAAATAAGGAAGAATCATATAAAGATTACAGACAATGAAAGTTTCGATGTGTCAAAAGAACCAATTATTGTTTATCAAGGCTTTTCAATACATGGAAATGAATCTAGTGGAGCAAATGCTGCTTTAGTTTTAGCGTATTATTTAGCAGCTGCTAAAGGGGAAAATATAGATAATTTATTAGATAATGTTGTTATCTTGTTAGATCCAGTAATGAACCCAGACGGTTTGCAGCGTTTTGCACACTGGGCAAATACAAATAAATCGAATATTATAAATTCAGATTCTAACGATAGAGAATTTCATGAAGTATGGCCAGGTGGTCGAACAAATCACTACTGGTTTGATATGAATCGTGATTGGTTACCAGTACAATTACCTGAAAGTATTGCTAGAGTTAATACTTTTCACGATTGGTTACCAAATATCTTGACAGACCATCATGAAATGAGTACAAATTCAACGTTCTTTTTTCAGCCAGGAATTCCTCAAAGAACGAATTCTTTGACTCCATTGATAAATCAAGAATTAACAAAAAAAATAGGTGAATATCATGCACAAGCTTTGGATAAAATAGGATCTTTATATTATTCTGAAGAAGATTTTGATGATTTTTATTATGGAAAAGGATCAACATTTCCTGATATAAATGGAAGTATTGGGATTTTATTTGAACAAGCAAGCTCAAGAGGGCATTCACAGGAAAGTGAAAATGGAGTACTTACTTTTCCCTATACGATAAGAAATCAATTTATAACATCATTATCTACATTGGATGCTGCCCTTGACATGAGAATAGAGATTTTAAATTACCAGCAAGAATTTTATAAAAAATCAAGGAGCTTATATGAAGATAAAGCAATTGTTTTTGGGGATGCAAAAGATTTAGGTAAAACAAATGAGCTTGCAAAAGTGCTAAAAAAACATAAAATAGAATTACATGAAATTAAAAATGATTTTGAAATAAATGGGAAAAAATTTAAAAAAAATTATAGCTATGCAATTCCTTTAAATCAAAAAAATAACCGATTGGTAAAGGCTATGTTTGATGTAAAGAAAACATTTAAAGATAGTTTGTTTTACGATGTTTCAGCATGGACATTTGATGCTGCTTTTGGTGTAGATTTAGCTCGTAATGTTCCTTTGAATAAAATTGGTAAAGAAGTTAAAGAGCTTTACAAGAAAAAAGGAAGAGTTACCTCGAACAGTATTATTGGGTATTTAATGCCTTGGAATGAGTATTATACTCCTAGGGCATTACATAAAATTTTAGAAAAGGGTTTAAGAGCTAAAGTATCTATGAGAAACTTTAAAAATAACGGAAAATCATATGATTATGGAACAATTTTTATTCCAGTTCAAAATCAAAATTTGAGTCAAAGAGAATTATTTATGGTATTAGATAGGGTTGCACAAGAGAATAATCTATCGATTGCTGGAGTAAATACTGGACAAAATATAGGTATAGATTTAGGAAGTAGAAATTTTAAAGCGATAAAAAAGCCTAAAGTAGCTATGTTGGTAGGAAAAGGTATTAAAAGTTATGATGCTGGAGAAATATGGCATATGTTAGATCAGCGTTTTGATATGAAGTTGACAAAACTGGATACCGATTATATAAAAGACGTTAACTTAGATAAGTATTCTGTTATCATTATTCCCAATAGTACTGGAATCAGTATAGATATAAAAAAAAGTATAGGTGCATGGATCAATAAAGGAGGTGTATTAATAGCATATAAAAATACATTAAACTGGTTAAAAAAAGCAAATTATTTTATGGTAGACTTTAAATATCCTGAACTTAATGAAGTGAAGAATGTAATTTTCGAACAAAGAAAACTATTGGAAGGAGCTCAATTAATAGGAGGAGCAATTTTTAAAGCTAGAATAGATCGATCTCATCCCATAAATTTTGGATATAAGAATAATGAAATAAATTTATTTAGAAATTCAACTATTTTTATGAAACCAGATAAAAAGAGTTATAATAATCCAATACAATACACAAACGAACCTTTGGTAAGTGGATATGTTTCTGTAAAAAATTTAAATATATTAAAGAATACAATACCGTTAAAAATTCAACCTTTAGGAAAGGGAAAGGTAATAGGTTTTACAGACAACACCAATTTTAGAGGATTTTGGTTTGGTACAAATAAGCTTTTGATGAATGCTATATTTTTTAACAATATAATGTAATTATGATTTTTTTGTAACAAAATATAAGTTATCTAGTCTATAATATAAATATAAAAAAAGAAATAACATTGAGTGTGTTCAGAGTTTTGTTAGCCATTATTTTTCCTCCATTAGCTGTTATAGGTAAAGGATGTGGATCTTTAATTATTGTTTTTCTATTAACTCTTTGTGGATGGGTCCCAGGCGTTATTGGAGCATTAGTTATAATTAATTCAGATAAATAAAACACTCACTTGAGCGTTTTATTTATCTGAATATTTCTTCTATAATTTTTCCAGTATTTCCATTTGGGAATTCAATACTTAATAAATTTGAAATAGTAGGAGCGATATCGATTATTTCGTATTTTTTCTTAGATGCTCCTTGTTTTATTCCTTTCCCATAAAAAATAATAGGAACATGGGTGTCGTAGGAATAACCAGATCCGTGTGTTGTTCCTTTTTTAGGGTAAATAATAGTTGACGGATTAGGAACAAGCAATATGTCCCCTGAAAATTTTTGATTATAACCATTTTGAAGAGACTTCATAATTCCTCTTGTAAAAGTGTTATTTAACATTGTTTTAGATGTTGCGACTTTATATATTCCAGGATAGTCTATAGCTGCATTGGAGATAGTATTACAAACATCCTCAAAATTTAGTTTTAATTCCTTTATTTTTTTGGTGTCTAAGAAAATTTGAAAATTTGAAAAATTTGAAATCAAACTTTCAGTACCAAAGTGTACTTTTGTTATATTATTTAAATAGTTTGTGAATTTTTTAGGTTTTAAATAATTTCCAGGAATTTTTATTGATTCAAGGTAAGAGGGAACTTGCGTTGCTGCGTGATCTGCAGTTAAAAATAAAGTATAGTTGTCCTTACCAATTTTTTTGTCTAAAAAATTAAAAAGGCTAGTCAAGTCTTTATCTAAACGTAAATAGGTATCCTCTATTTCTTTTGAGGCTACTCCAAATTGATGACCTACATAATCAGTAGATGAGTAACTAATACTTAGAAAGTCAGTATGTTCAGATTGTCCCAAATTTTCTCCAATGATCGCAGCTTTAACAAAATCAGTAGTAAAAGAATTACCTGCAGGTATTGCTTTTATAATACTATAGTTGTTATTACTTTTTCTTAATTCTGGAATATTATGAGGAAAAGTAGGCTTATCTTGACCTTTAAAAGTTGCTTCGTAATTATTTTCATCTTCAATACTTTCTGTGTAGCTTTTAATGTCGTATAGAGTATTCCACGGAGTACGCAGGTACTCATCGACCTTTTTTAGTTTATTAAAAGTACTAACCCACTTTGGTAAGGCTTTCATATAATATGAAGAGGTTATCCATTCTCCTCTTTTACCCCCATCAAACCAGTAGGCAGCATTAGCCGTATGTCCCACAGGTAAAATTGCTGAACGATCTTTAATGGCAATACCAATTGATTTTCCTTGCATATTTTGAGATAAACGAAGTTGATCCGCAACAGATGTCGTAACTAGCCTATGCGGAGATTTTTTTCCCCCATTTCCATCATTACCAATAGTTTTTTGGTTTTCATCATCAACACAATAGATTGATTTTTTTTGATATTTATCGAACCAATTATTACCTATTATACCATGATTTGATGGGGTGGTTCCTGTGAATACTGAAGCATGGCCTACAGCAGTGTATGTTGGTATGTAGTTATAGTGAGCATTTTCTAAAGAGAATCCATTATTTAAAAGTCTTTTAAATCCTCCATCTCCATATTTCTTATCAAACCGAGTTAAATAATCATAACGCATTTGATCTATGATAATTCCAATGACAAGTTTAGGTTTTTTGGGGTAATGTTCTTGGCTAATTAATTTTGTATTAACAAGGAAAATAATTACAAAAAATATTAAATTACTTTTCTTCATCTTTGATTTAAATTGTTTTGTCAAAAGTAATTAAAACATTTCTTAAAATGAATATCAATAGAAATAGTTAATGGTTTTTTATACTTTAGCAGATAAATAAATCAATTTTAATTAATGAATTATATTGAACACATCGGTAAATATTTTCTGATGTTAAAACAAGTATTTACAAAACCTCAAAGGGCCAGAGTGTTTAAAGAGGCCTTAATGAGAGAAGTTGAAGAGTTAGGTCATAAATCCATTGGAATAATTGCTTTTATATCTTTCTTTATTGGTGGAGTAATAGCCCTCCAAACAGCATTGAATTTAGAAAGTCCTTTCATACCCAAAAGTTTAATTGGTTTTGCCGCAAAACGTTCGGTAATCTTGGAGTTTGCTCCGACATTTTGTTCAATTATTTTAGCAGGAAAAGTAGGGTCTTATATAACATCAAGTATAGGAACTATGCGTGTTACAGAGCAGATAGACGCACTTGAAGTAATGGGTATTAATTCTTTAAATTATCTTGTTTTACCCAAAATTATAGCGACTGTTTTATTTTATCCCTTTTTGATTGTTCTAGGAATGTTTCTAGGTATTTTTGGAGGTTGGATTGCAGGTGTTATTTCAGGACTTTTTTCTGGAACAGATTTTATTTCGGGTGTTCAAATGGAGTTTAACCCTTTTTTAATAACGTATGCTTTGATAAAAACTGTAGTATTCGCTTTTCTTATTGCAACAGTTCCTTCATATCATGGATATTTTGTTAAAGGAGGCTCACTCGAAGTAGGAAAAGCTAGTACACAATCAGTTGTTTGGACAACAGTGGTTATAGTAATATCTAATTATTTTTTAACTCAAATGTTATTGACCTAAAATATGATTGAAATAAAAAAAATACATAAAGGATTTAATGGAGTTGAGGTATTAAAGGGAATAACAACTACTTTTAACCCTGGCGAAACTAGTTTAATAATCGGTCAAAGTGGATCAGGGAAAACGGTATTTTTGAAATCGTTGATAGGATTGCATTCACCAGAATCCGGAACAATTGTTTATAATGGGCGTATCAATACAGAAATGACTATTGATGAAAAAAGAGAATTTAGACAAGAGTTAGGAATGGTTTTTCAAGGAAGTGCATTATTTGATTCTCAAACAGTAGAAGAAAATGTAATGTTTCCACTTAAAATGTTTACAAAAAAGCCAAATGAAGAGATGTTAGATAGGGTAAATTTGGTGCTGAAAAGAGTAAATCTTGAAAATTCTAATGCCAAGTTTCCTGCAGAATTATCAGGAGGAATGCAAAAAAGAGTCGCTATAGCCAGAGCCATTGTGATGAATCCAAGATATTTGTTTTGTGATGAACCTAATTCAGGTTTAGACCCCCAAACAGCCATAGTAATAGATAACTTGATACAGGAAATCACAGATGAATATAAAATTACTACAGTTATCAATACACATGATATGAACTCGGTTATGGAAATAGGGGAAAAAATTGTTTTTCTTAAAAATGGTAAAAAAGCATGGGAAGGAACGAATAAAGAAATTTTTAAAACAGATAATGCCGCAGTCGTAGATTTTGTATACTCATCAGATCTTTTTAAAAAAGTAAGAAAAGCATACTTAAATAATTTGTGATGTAAAATGTTGTTTATTAGTGATGTGTGGATTTGAGTTTTTAAAAAGATAAAATATTCTAAAAAAAAGTTTGTTCAATCAATAAAAGCTTCTATATTTGCACCCGCAAACGCAGATATGCAAAAGCAAAAATGACCGGGTAGCTCAGTTGGTAGAGCATCTCCCTTTTAAGGAGAGGGTCCTGGGTTCGAGCCCCAGCCCGGTCACAAAAGCTTTTATAAAAAGCAAAACGCTCATAGGGGAGATTCCAGAGCGGCCAAATGGGACGGACTGTAACTCCGTTGTCTTACGACTTCGCAGGTTCGAATCCTGCTCTCCCCACAAAAAATCCTGATCATTTAGATCAGGATTTTTTGTTTTATATGGCTTTTCTTAACTCGTTTAATATGTTGGTTAAAGAAAAGAGTTGTGAAAATTAATTATTAACATGATTCAAAATAGGTAATGGGTAAACTTAAAAAAATAAACTTTTATGGGAGGTGATATTATTCTTACATATCTCTTTCTCGTACTGTCAATTGTTTCAATTTGGGTAATAGATATAAAATTATTTAAAGCAATACCAATATGGGGGGTATTTCTGTTTTTTTCGCTTGTGTTTGGAATGATAGGAGGTGTTGCTGAAATAAAGTCATTTTTGTATGCGTTATTTTATGGTTTTTTAGTTTATTGTTTCTATCAAAGAAAAAGTATTTTCAGTTTTTTTGTTGTTTTACTATTCACGATTCCTTTGTTCTTTCATTTTCTGGTAATTGGATTTGATAATTATAAATATGTAGAAGGGATTGTGTTATCAAAAAAATCAGTACCATACAGTTTGTATTTAAATTTGGATAAAACTTTAATAGGTGTGTTCATTTTAGGTTTAGGTTCGGAGAAAAATTGCATTAATTTTTTTTCTTACCTGAAAATATTTTTCTATAGTTTTTTCTTAATGGTAATCGTTTTTTTTGCCCTAACTTTCTTTATAAGGTACTCTGAAATAGATCCAAAAATGCCTGCTTTTATTCTGATTTGGATGTTGAGTAATTTATTTTTTACGTGTATCTCAGAAGAGTTGTTGTTTCGTGGATTTATACAAAAAGAAGTGTTTCTTTTTTTTAACAATAAGAAAGGTATAGGGTTAATTAGTGTTTCTATTGCAGCTATTTTTTTTGGGTTAGCCCATTATAAAGGAGGGGTAAATTACGTGGTCTTATCATCAATAGCTGGAGTTTTTTATGGTTATATCTACTATAGATCGGGAACAATTAAAAGTTCTATATTTTTACACTTCCTGTTTAACTTAACTCATATTTTATTATTTACTTACCCTGCTTTAAGACATTAAAAAAGTACTCGGGAAACCGAGTACTTGGTGTTAAAATAATTAATGAATTCTTTCTTAATTTGGTACAAAAAATGATTTGGTGAATTGACTTTTATTTGTAAATACATGTAAAAAATACCAACCAGATGATAATTCCTCTATATTTATGGTTTTTGATAAGTTATTTTGTTTAATAACATTTCCAGAAGGATTAGAGATTATGTATGTTGCATTTTTAAGGTAATTATCGAAGTTTATACTAATGCTACTAGCATTATATGTTGGATTTGGGTAAATCGATAATTCTGCTTTTTTGTGTGATGTGATGTTATTTGAAATAATTTTATCTTTAACTATTTCGTCGGTATTTCTTGATGAGTTTTCAATAATATTAACGGTATAGTCTTCTACTTCTCCGTCATTGAAGAAGGCACATGCTGTAGCAGGTTGATAATATTTTAATGAAATTCTCATTCTTGTTTCTCCTAAGAAAACATCTCTCGGTGTTGTGATATTAAAAACTAAATTTTTATTAGAAGAGCTGGATGTTGAAGCAACTTTTTCTTCTGCTTCAAATTCATTATTTTGATTATAATCTATCCAGACATTGTAGTATTCTGTGTAATGATCACCACTAAAACCACCTCTAATAATTAGATCATTGGTCGTACCAGCTAGAATAGTTGCTTTTTTATTTGTAAAATCAGAATAACCTGAACTTGAACCTGATTGATTATTCATTTCGCCGTAGGAAACAAAATCGATCCACTCGTATTCTGAATTTCTGGCTTCTGATTTACAATAAGTTTTTGAGGTTGTTTTTATTTCTACACTTGAGCTTTTTTTAGAAACATTACCTGCAAAATCGACAGCTTTCACAAAGAAAGAATACACTTTATCTGAATGTATGTTTTTATCTATGAAATTTGTCTCTTTTGTAGTGGCTATCTTCACGTTATTTCGAAAAACTTCATAATGCTTTACTTTTATGTTATCCTTTGATGCATCCCAGTTTAAAGAAATAGAGATATTAGTTATACCAGTAGCTTCCAAGTTTAACGGAGCCTCTGGTGATACATTGTCTTTCTTTATGGTTTGATAAGATATGTTATCTATCCCAGCTAAATCTTTTCCTTTTTTTGCTGAACGATCTTTTTTGTAAATCCATTGCAATGAATGTTTTCCAGCGGGTATTCTAAATGAAGCTGATGACCAAGGTATTTCACCGCTCCAACGTTTTTGTTCTTTTCCGTCTATTTTAAAGATTAAAAAATCATATCTCTTCTCCGATGAAACCATGTAATCGAACTTTATATTTGTTTCAACAGAAAAATTTTCTAGGAGGGTAAGTGTTGAATTTTGATTATCTTTTATTTTTCCAGAATTTGCAAAATGATTATTTTCCTTTGATATAGAGAATGTGTTTTGCGCATTATTTGAAAAGTTCGCTTGACTAAAGTCTGCTGTTTCGAAGTCTATAGTATTTGTTTCAATTATTTCGTCATTTCCAAGAACTATAATTGAAAATTCTTGTTTTGTACTTTTAGTTCCATCTGTTGCTATGATACTCACTTTGTGAACCCCATTAGAGCTTTCTGTTGGTGTGCCAGATATCGTATAATCACCATTTTTTTCTGAAACAGTCATCCATTCTGGTAAACTTTTAAAAGTAATATTTACAGTATCCTGACGGTTTTCATCTTCTGCACTAACTGTATATTCGTATTTATTTCCAATACGAATCCAGTTTTTTGGTTTCGATGTAAATTCAGGAGCCATATTTGTAGGATATAGATTAAGCATAATAGCATTGTTATCAATCCAGTTATATTTTCCGCCGTGAGAAATCATCTCTGTTAAATAAAAATAGCCATTGTTACTGCCACCCCATCCCCAATTAATGTGAAAATAGTCACCTTGATCGTTGGTGTCATAGCCATCTAAAACAAATAAGTGTCCAGCACTTCCAGCCTCTGGATCTTGAAGGTTTTCACTTCTTCCAGTATATAATACAGGCCTTTTTTTATCTAGTTGCTTTTTAATCATTTTATTCCAATTTTCATCAGAATAACTATATCTGTAAACCATGCGTGCACTTCTGTTATATTTAAAATATCTTTTTAAGGCAGATAGTGCATTCGCAGAATAAGCGCTTGAGCCACCATCAGCTGAAGTACCATAGTTCATTGAGACAGCTACACCACAATGAAAAGATAACAAGGCATTTTCATCATCTGCTCTCATTTTTGACATGTTATCCCAGTCGTATATTTGATTTTCAAAATCTGCAGATATTTCTCCATATTCTTTATGGTTGTATGAGTTTGAACCTTTTCCCCTTTTAGGAAATTCCCAATAACGCATGACTTGTGCCATCGCGGTGGCAACACAACCAACAATTGACTGCCCTTTTTCGTTTTTTGGACAAAATTTTTGAAAACCTCTTGATTGAGTGTAAAAAATATCATCCATTAAAGGAGCGATAATAGTTTTTCTTCTCAAAGATTTTTTATCGCTTAATAGTTTATCCCATCCTGGGTGAGCTATATTTGAATTTCTTCCACTAAGACTATTATTGGAATTCTCATAAACAAAATTTTTATAAGCTGTCATAAGGTCTTCAACAGTTTCATTTTGCAATTGAGTATCAAAATCAGAAGAGTCTGAATATGCTAAAATAGGTTTGGTAGTATTATCGGCAGAAACTATAATGAAACCACCTTCTTTAAATTTTATGACAAAATAAACGAGTTTTGATTGATGGTAGGTTTCGTCAATAGTAGCTATTTCTTTTTTCAAATTTTTAGGGGAATTACGCATATTTTTCACCCACTTTTTTGCAACTTGTATAGCCATTTTTTTACTGACAGGGGTCGCAAATAGACCAATGCAAAGTAGAAGTGAAAGAAAGGTTAAAATAGTAGTTTTTTGTTTCATTTTAAATTGTTTATAATTTGAGTAGACAAAGCTATCTTTTGAAAAGAAGCGATGAAATAAGTAGTTTTACTATGCTTTTGCTGGGTGTTTTTACTAGCTTTTACCGGGTTTTTTTGTGTTTTTTTAAGGGTAAGGAGTTGTTTAAAAACAACAAAATTATCTTTTTCGTTGTTTTTTAAACAAAATAATTCTTTTGAGGTTATATCTCAATGAGGTGTAATTTATAGTCCATGATTGTTACATAATATTTTGATTTTGAGTTTTTTTATTTTGTTTTGATGATGTTTGCTAACTTTATAAGTTATATGTCAAGTTTTTCTATTTAAAACGAATAAAGAGAGGATTGATGCTATATTGTAAATCATTAATTGTGTGCTAAAAATTAACAGCTTAAAAATTATGTAAAAAATGAAAGAATTATTTTTGATACTATTACTTATTCTAAAAACAATACATATTCAAGCACAAGATGTAGGGGTTTTAAAAGGAAGGGTCATTGATTTTAAAACCCGAGAACCGCTACCATTTGTTAATGTTCTGGCTTTAGGAACACAAAGAGGAACAATAACAAATGACTTAGGAGAATTTAGAATTACTAATTTACCGTTAGGTTATCGGAAAGTTAGTGCTTCTTTTTTGGGTTATAAGATTGTAATTTCGTCTGATTATTTAATAACAAAAGAAAAAATACCTTTTATTACAATTGAAATGATTGAGGATGAAAATCAATTGACAGAAGTTGAGGTGAAAGCAAAACTTTTTACAAAAACGTTGGAGAGTCCTTTGTCGCTGAATTCCCTAGGGGTAGCAGAGATAGAGCGCAATCCAGGAGGAAATAGAGATGTTTTAAGGGTAATTCAATCTTTTCCAGGGGTAGCTTCAAACCCTGGATTTAGAAATGATATTATAATTAGAGGTGGAGCTACTTCGGAAAATAAGTTTTATGTTGATGGAATAGAAGTGCCAGTTATTAATCATTTTCAAACTCAGGGGGCGACAGGTGGACCTGTAGGTATAATGAATACAGATTTAATTCGAAAAGTTGATTTTTACTCAAGTGCTTTTCCATCAAATCGAGGCAATACATTAAGCTCTATAATCGCATTTACACAAAAAATAGGCAATCCTGAAAAATTAAATGCTAGAGCAACATTAGGTACATCAGATGCAGGAATTACATTAGATGGGCCAATGGGGAAAAAAACTAGCTTTGTTGCCTCCGTGAGGCAATCGTATTTAAAGTTTTTATTTAAATTGATTAAGTTGCCTTTTTTGCCTACCTACAATGATTTTCAATTTAATATTAAAACTAATCTAAATGAAAAAAACGAACTATCAATTATAGGTTTAGGAGCGATTGATGATTTCGAAATAAATACGGAGGTTAATAATGGAGTCGAAGACGAACAACAGCGAAAAGCCAATCAATATATCCTAAACACAGTTCCTGTGAATGGGCAATGGAGTTATACTTTTGGGTTAAACTATAAGCATTTTGGAGAAAATTCAATGCAGCAGTTAGTTTTTAGTAGAAGTAAATGGAAGAATTTTGCTACAAAGTATTTTTTAAATGATAATTCGAATCCAGATAACCTATTGTTAGATTATGAGTCTATAGAGGTAGATAATAAATTCCGATTTGAAAATACTATAACTAAAGGTAAACAGAGGTTTAATTTTGGAGCAAACTTAGAGTTATCAAATTATTCAAATAATACTTTTCAGAAAATTGTTAACACACAAAATGCAATAGAAAGAAATTTTAATTCGGAAGCGAAATTTTTTAAATATGGTATATTTGGACAGTTTTCAACTTCATTTTTCAACAATAGTTTTGGGCTTTCACTGGGGGTAAGGTTTGACGGAATAGATTATAATAAAAACATGAAAAACTTATTCAATCAGTTTTCTCCTCGAATAGCCACTACTTATAATTTTGGTAATCAATGGTCATGGAATAGTTCGTTAGCTATTTATAAGCAACTTCCTTCTTTTACAATTTTAGGGTTTAGAGATAATAAGGGTGAGTTAATTAATAAAAAAGGGCTAGCGTATATTGAATCGCAACATGCAGTTTCAGGAGTAGAGTTTAGACCAAATGAAGAAACGAAATTGACCTTAGAGGGTTTTTATAAAAAATATAGTGATTACCCTTTTTCAGTAAGAGATCAGATTAGTTTAGCAAATTTGGGAGCAGATTTTGGTGTTGTAGGCAATGAAGAAGTTGTTTCAAGCTCTGAAGGAAGGGCTTATGGGTTTGAAATTTTAGCACAAAAAAAGACCTTTAAGGGGCTGTATGGAATAATTGCATATACTTTCGTTAGAAGTGAGTTCGAAGATAATTTAGGAAATTATGTTCCATCAACTTGGGATAATAAGCATTTACTAACAATTACTACAGGAAAAAAGTTTAATAGAAGTTGGGAGGTAGGTGCTAAATTTAGATTAGTAGGAGGGAGGCCTTATACTCCTTATAATTATGGTGCTTCTTCCGTTATTACAAACTATAATATTAGTAATGGAGGAATTTTAGATTTTTCGCGCTTAAATTCTGAACGATTTGGAACTTACACACAGTTGGATATAAGGGTTGATAAAACATGGTATTTGAAAAAAATGTCAATAAATCTTTTTTTAGATATTCAAAACATATATGCGAAGACAGCCGATAGGCAGCCTTTTTTATTACCAAAGGAAGATTCTAGTGGGGTAAGATATAAAGATCCAAATGATTCCTCAAGATATCTGCTAGAAGAGGTAGAGAATTCTTCTGGAAGAGCGATTCCTAGAATTGGTGTAATTTTAGATTTTTAAAAAAATAATTCACCTTATTTGTTAAATTAAAAAGGTAAATTGTAGGCTTATAAACATTAAAAATCTATTGTGAACTACCTACTACAACTAACTTTAATCTTTTTTTGTGGATTAAACATAATAAACGCACAGACATATCAGTTTGAAACCTTAATTGATGTGGAAAGTACTAATATTAAAAATCAAGATAGAACAGGAACATGTTGGAGTTTTTCAACAACTTCGTTTTTAGAATCTGAGATCATTAGGATTAAAGGAAAAATAATTGATTTATCTGACATGTATACTGTAAGAAATACCTATTTTAATAAATCTGTTAATTATTTATATAGGCAAGGGAAAGCACAGTTTAGTGAGGGTGGATTAGCGCATGATGTCATAAATGCTGTTAAAGAGTACGGTCTGGTACCTGAAGAGACTTTTACTGGTTTGACTATTGATGTAGAAAAGCACAATCATGCAGAGTTGGTGGAAGTATTGAAAAGCACATTAGACGTTTATATAAAAAAACCAGCCAAAAAATTAAGTTCAAAATGGAAACTAACTATTGAAAGTATTCTTGATGTATATTTAGGAAAAAAGAAAAAAGAATTTTATTTCGAGGGAAACTTATATACACCAAAATCATTTACAAAGTATCTTGAAATTAATCCGAGTAATTATATAACACTGAGTTCTTTTGAACATGTTAAAAAATACAGTTCTTTTATATTGAGTATACCTGATAATTTTTCAAACGGATCTTTTTATAATGTTTCATTAGATGAGTTGGTTAATACAACAATAAATGCGTTAAAACAAGGGTATACGATTGCTTTAGATTGTGATATTTCTGAAAAAACTTTTTCATCAAAACACGGACTCGCTGTAATTCCTAAATTTGTCAAAGATCAAGAAAAATCATTAACTACGATAGTTGAAGAAAAAAAAGTGACACCTGCTTATCGGCAGGAGGAATTTGAAAACTTTAATACAACAGATGATCACTTAATGCACATTGTAGGTATTGTTAAAGATCAAGAAGATAATACTTATTTTAAGGTCAAAAATTCATGGGGAGTAGACCAAGGGAATAATGGTTATGTGTATATGTCGATTTCATATTTTCAATTAAAAGCTATATCTGTTTTACTCCATAAAAATGCTATTTCAAAAGTTTTAAAAAAGAAGCTTAAACTTGAAAACGTAGTTGAGAATAATAATTTTTAGAGCTGTTTTAGTCTATTTTTACCAAAGGTATTTGTGATCATTGTACACGTATTTTGTATATTTATCGGTTGTAAAATGTTTTGATAATGGAAGAAAAATCAACAAAAAAAGCAGTAACTGAGGAATCAAAGAGAGCAATAAAGAAAGATGCGAAAGGGTTATTAGAGAACTCTAAAAAATTCTTGATTGAACTCTTAGATTTTAGAGATGATACAGACCAAGAAGCCACAATTGAGTCTATTAAAGGAGATATAGCTTTCAAAGGAGCTACTGCTTGGATATTAATATGTTCAATTTTTGTTGCTTCAATTGGGTTAAACGCTAACTCAACGGCAGTTGTTATTGGAGCGATGCTAATTTCTCCGTTGATGGGGCCAATTTTAGGAATAGGAATGTCTATTGCTATTAATGATATAGATATCTTAAAAAAGTCCTTAATAAATTTGACTACAATGATTGTACTCAGTTTATTAACTGCTTTTTTCTTCTTTTTTTTATTTCCATTGAAAGAAGAAACTTCAGAATTATTAGGACGTGTTCAGCCAGATATTCGTGATGTTTTAATTGCTTTTTTTGGAGGTTTGGCACTAATTATTGCAAAAACTAAAAAAGGTACAATTGCTTCTGTAATATTTGGTGTAGCAATCGCAACAGCATTGATGCCACCTTTGTGTACTGCTGGATATGGTTTAGCAATAGGGAAATTTGATTACTTTTTTGGGGCCATGTACCTATTTACGATTAATGCTATTTTTATTGCCATGGCAACCTTTATTGTTTTGAAATTATTGGGTTTTACGATGATTCGTTATGTTAATTCAGCAAAAAGAAAGAGGATAGCTAGATTAGCATCTTTTATAGCTGTATTGGTAATGGTTCCAGCTATTTTTACCTTTATTAGGGTGTATAAAGAAACCGTAATTATGGCTAATTATAAATTATTTATTAAGGAAAAAGTAGAAGCAAATGACAACCTTTGGTTACAAAGACAAAATATTGATAAAGATAGCAGAGAAATTAAGTTATACTTTAACGGAGAGTTGTCTCCAGCGATTAGATCGAGTTTAAAAAATGAACTAAAGGGGTATGATAAAATCAAAGACTTTTCACTTCATTTTAATGAAAACAGTGCAAAAAGTTTAGATGATTTATCAACGTCACTAAAAAGAGCCTATGCAGATTTAGATAAAAAAGACAATATAATAAATGGCCTTCAAAAAGAAATTGATGACTTAAAGTTAACTATTTCAGGTTTGAATTCAAGAATTGAGCAAAGTGCTTTGGAAAAAAACAAAAACTCTGTTCCATTTAATTCGATAATGAAAGAAGTAAAAATAAGATACAGTAACATTACTTCTATGAGTTTTACAAACAGATTAATTTCTAAAGATTTTATAAAGGTTGATACTTTACCTGAAATTACCATAACTTGGAATAAGAAGTTGCCAGATTCTATTATATTGAAAAAAGAAAAAGAGCTTAAAAAATGGCTTAAAAAAGAATTATCTTTAAGTAATTTAGAGTTGAAAAAATAGTAACTTGTGCATCAGCAGTTATCCTAAAACGATATATTAATTTTATATATATGATAATAAAAAGAATAAAAGAGTTAATGACCTATAAAGGGTATAGTATAGAAGAGTTTTCAAAAAAGATTGGTTTGGATACTGTTGAATTAAATAGTTTATTGAAACATGATAGAGGATTAATTAGTGAAAAATTTTTAAAATCTATTTTAGAATCATGTCCTGAGATTAATTTCGAATGGTTGCTTTTAGGTAAAGGTGAAATGCTTTTATCTACTACAAATGTTAAATATGTAAAAAATCTAGATGAATTATCTCCAGAGGATATTTTAGATTATGTTCTCACGTATTGCAATAAATTTAGAGAGGAACCTAAAATAGAAGCTGTCGTAAACATATTTTCAAATTTTAAGCAACAGAAAATTTTACAAAAAATGTATGATAAAATAGAAAGTTATGAAGAATTATTGGAGGATAAGAAAAGATAGAATTTTATTTATCTTACTTTTAATTCCTTCTAAAAAAGCAATTGATGAGTTTTATTTAAAAACTCACTCATTTTTTGGTCAAGCCTGTTTTCAAGGCTGGCTGTTTTATTTTCTTCTTCAATAACTTTTTCCGCAATTTCTATAATTGTTTTCTTCTCTCTATTTTTTCTCTGCTCTTTTGTGGAATATCTTTTTTTTCTGAATATTCTTTTTAATATTTTAGATATAATAACTTTCCCCATAAATTAAACATCTTTTAAAGTGCTAACAATATCTTTGTCAAAGGCATCTGCATTTTCTTTTACTGTATCTGTCGCTAACATAGCTTTATCATTTCTTTCAGCGTATAATGCTTTCAAAGCTACTCTAGGATAATGAATTGTTTTTATTTTATCAATTAAAGACAATTGTTTTAAAATTATATCATCTTTGTATGTGTAATTTTTAACTAGAAAATAAGTGAAAAAAGTAGCTAACCAAGCACATAATGAAATTATGAGAACGTAACTATTTTCTGAAAAGTCTTTTTGAGTTAAGAATATTAAATGGATTAACCAAAAAAAGGCTACAGTTATACCTGTTAGTGATACAAATTGAAAGCCATAATTACTGCCATTTATGATGTCATCGTATAAAGATTTACAACTAAAAAACATTAGTGCAGACACAAGTCCGAAAATAAAAATCCAAAATCGTAAGCTCGTTCTACCTCGAAAAGAAAGATTTTTTTTTAAAAGGTCTCTTTTATCATTTAATGTTTTAATTTTCTGACTATAATCAGATAGGAGTAATGTGGTTTTTTCATAATAATTTTTGGGTGTTATTACCTCATTTTTTAGATCTTCCAAATGTCTATTTAGTAACGCATTTCTTTCGTTTATTGTCTTGTGGTATTCTAAATCATTTGGCTTAAGAGTAACTGATCGCGCCGGAAAAAATATATGAAACATAGACATAGTCACTAATAAAAAAGTGACCATGCCTGCTAATGAAGTTTTAACGAGTTTCCCTCGGGTCATCGTCATCTTCCCCATCATCGTCTGGATCGACAAGAAAGATTTTATTGATCTTGGTATGTTGTTTTGCGGTTTGCTCATTTTGTTCTATGTCTTTCAACGAGTTATCTGTACAATTTACAAATAATACCATGGCAAAAAAAAGCGTGATAAGTGTCTTTAATTTTTTCATAATTACTTCAAAATTTATATTAAAAATTGAAGTAAATTAATAATAAATAAATACTACTAGCTTATTTCTGACGAAAAATCAGTATTACTACCTAACCTTTTGCAAATTTATTATGTTTATTTAATGGTTGCAATACCTATTAATACTATATGGTAATAAGGGTTATCCCTAAATAGTTTTGCGCCAAAAAAATATTTTGTCTATATCAAGTATGTTAGAAATAAGAGCAAAAAAAACCGAGCTATGCTCGGTTTCCTTGATTTTTGTTAGAAATATCGTAGGTTGTGTTGTTGTTAGTTATTGATTAATAACTCTAAATGTTGTCCTACGATTTGCTGAGTGTTCTCTTTCAGTACAAGAAACTCCATCAGCACATCTATTAGTTAACCTATTTTCTCCATAACCATTAGCGGTTAATCTACTAGGGTTAATCCCTTTTGAAATTAGATAATTTACAACAGCACGAGCTCTTCTTTCAGATAAAGATTGATTGCTAGTTTTTGATCCTCTAGAATCTGTGTGAGATTCAATGGCCACAGCTACTCCGCCTTTTAAAACAGGTAGAAGTCTTGCGTTGATAATTTTCTTTGCACCGCTTGTTAAAACTGCACTTCCTACATTCCAGTTTATAGGAAGGGGTGTGTTCTCTACTAATTTACACTCAACCTCTTTCCAAGAAGTTAATCCTCCTTTAGATACTAGAACCTCTTTAGATATCGTTTTATATTTAGCAGGAACAGTTACTTCTTCTTGTCTCGCTTCTGTATCCACTACTGTTTTCGTTATTGTTTTGTATTCAGCAGGAATGGCTATTTCTTTTACTGTTGGAGGGCTTACCATTACTCTTTTATTGTAAGTTTTTTTTGCGCCTGAAACAGGAATTTTTCTGGTACTTGCGTCATTGGATAGTTTAGTTATTTTAATGGTTTGATAAGATGCTGGAACGGGTTTATAACACCAATATCTACAATCATTTGGATCGCTAGATTCGCAATCAGGGGCTTTTTCGCTCATTTCCCAACGAGCCGATGCAGGCCTTGTTTCTATAGTTTCAGAATCAGGAGCAAAAGAAGCAGGCGATGCTTTTAAGTTATAAGTATCTTCTTTTGAAGTATATGATACTGTTTCGTTTTTCCATACGGCAGGAACAATTTCTAGTCTTTTACTAGCTTCTTTGACTAATACTTTTTCTGTAACAGTTTTAAAAGTTGCAGGATAAGTCACAATTTTTTTATAAGCTGGAGAAACTTCAAGTTTAACTTCTTCATTTTTCCATACTTCTGGAGTTTTACATCTCACATAGCATTTTCCAGGTTCAGGATTACTTGGTAAGTCTTGCGCAAAACTCATAGTAGTTGACGCTAATGCAAGAATTCCAGCAAACAATAATTGATTTTTCATAAGATATTATATTTATGATTAAATGATTTCATTTCTTATGACACCGCAACAGGGGGGTAAGTCACACATGCACAAATATATAAAAATCAAACAATTGTTAAAAAAATGTTAACGTTAATTATAGGTTATTGAAGTATAAACTTTTAATAATTCCATCTGATAATCCTATCTTGGGTACAAAAATTTTTCTGGCACCACTCCATTTCATAGCAGATAGATAAATTTTTGTGGCAGGTATAATTACATCAGCTCTATCAGGATTTAATCCTAGTTCAGAAATCCGTTCTTGAAAGGTCATTTTCTTTAAAAATTGGTATTGAGCATTCAAATATATGTAGGAAATAGGTTTTCCTAATTCACGACCTGACATTTTAAATAATTTATTAATATTTCCACCTGATCCTATTAATGAAATCCTTTTGTAATCTTCAGTGTTGTCTTCAATCCATTTTTGGACTTTCTTAAAAATTAACTTATTTTCTGATTTAGTATTATTAATCAGTCTTACAGTTCCTATCTTAAAGGACTTAGAGTTTATGATTTTTCCTTTGGAAAATAAAGTAAATTCTGTACTACCACCTCCTACATCTACATATAAATAGGTTGAATCAGATTTAATTAATGAGCTTAAGTCTGTTGATGAAATTATAGCAGCTTCTTTTTTCCCATCAATAATATCTATTTTTACGTCAGTCTCTTTTAAAATTGTGTCAACAATATATTTTCCGTTGGAGGCTTCTCTCATTGCAGAAGTAGCGCAAGCTTTGTATTTTGATACACCATTAACTTTCATAATTAATTTAAAGGCTTTCATGGTATCAATCATCCTATCTATATTTTCATCTGAAATTGTTCCAGTAACAAAAGCATCTGCTCCAAGTCTAATTGGCACTCTTACTAGAGAAGATTTTTTAAATTGAGGATCTCTATCATCGTTTTCACTTTCTATAATATTAGCAACTAACAACCTTATAGCGTTAGATCCAATATCGATAGCACCGTATTTTATTATTTTCAAAGTATATTTGTTTTATCTATGATATTTTGGAAAATCGACTAAAATAGTAGTACCTTTTTTGATATTTTTCCAATGTTTTTCATTAAACTGAATTCCGATTAGTCCACAAGTTGGTACATGTGCTATGGGTTTATTTCCAAACTTATTGACAAAGGTGTTAATACCGTGATCATGACTAAAAATAATAGCACTATTAAAACCATCGTCAAGAGCTTTTACCGTTTTAACTAAGTATCCATCACTGAAGCTGTAAAGTTGACGCTTTATTTGTAAGTTTGATAGGGGGTAATCTAGATTTTCACAGAAAATAACAGCTGTATGTAAAGCTCTGTTTGCACTACTAGAAACAAAAACATCTGGCTTTTTAATTTTTTTTGCCAAAATTTTTGAAATTAAATGGGCATCTTTAATGCCTCTTTTTTTTAAGGGCCTATCAATATCTTTTACGCCGTCATATTCCCATGATGACTTTGCGTGCCTAACAATATATATTGTTTTCATTTACGTTTTAGAGTGTGTGTAAATATAAAACTATGGAGCTAAACGTTCAAGTTTCCAAGAGAAATCTTTTTTTAAAGTATATCTAATTCTATCGTGTAAGCGATTGGGACGTCCTTGCCAGAATTCAATTGAAATTGGTTTTACTATAAACCCTCCCCAATGAATAGGTCTAGGTATTTCAGAGTTTTTAAATTTTTTCTCATAGTTTTCAAGGCTTTTTTCAATTTCCTCACGTGAGGAAATTACGTTACTTTGATTCGAAGCCCAAGCACCTAGTTTACTCCCATTCGGTCTAGAATCAAAGTAACCATCTGATAAATTATTCGCAATTTTATTTGCTTTACCTTTAATTATGATTTGTTGCTCTAAGGCTGGCCAGAAAAATGATAGACATACGTTATTGTTTTTAATAATGGCTTTTCCTTTTTCTGATTCGTAATTTGTGTAAAAAATAAAACCTTCCCAAGTATAATTTTTTAAAAGGACAATCCGGCTTTTTGGGAAACCATCTAGACCAATGGTTGAAATATTCATCGCGTTAGTTTCTTCAATCATATCAGAATTATCCGCATTCAAAAACCAGTCTCTGAAAAGTTCTATCGGAGTTTCAGGACAATTTTCCTCGAGTAATTCATTTTTTTCATATGATTTCCTATAATTACTTAAATCTTGAGTCATTACATCATTTTTTAATCCTTGTAAAATTACTTATTTTAAAGCATACAACGTGTATTTAAAATAATGAAATACCGTTGTGTTGATGTTAGAAAATGAAAATATCTTCTAGCGATGTGGTTTTATACCTCAAAAGTTTTTCTAACAGAAGAGTAATTAAGTTATATAATTGGTTACTTTTTGTTTTTGAAAATTTGAATAACAAACAAAAGTGAAATTAGTCTTTTTAAAATTTTATTTTTTTTAATAAACTGTAGAACTTAATTATTCATATTGTTTTTGCACAAAGTCAACCATTTCATCATACTTTTCAATGATATCTTTTAAAAGAGCTATTTGAATTTTAGCACGTGTTAAATTGTTTTTAGAATAGGACGTTTGATAATAAATATCACCGTTTAAATAGTCTGCTAAGAAACGAATTGCTTGTTCGTATGTAATTGTTTTCGCTCCTAAGACTAAGGTCTTAATTTCTTCTTTTGTAATAAACTCTCTTGATGCTCTAGCATAACCTTCTGCAAAAGGTTTAAACAAATTCATATTCAAGCTAGCTTTAGAAATATCCTTTTCCTCTTCAGCGGCAGTGTTCATTCCAGTTCTTACAGCATCACCAAAATCATAACATAAATACCCGGGCATGGTTGTGTCAAGGTCGATAATACAAAAGTCATCGTTTGTAGTATTGAAAAGTATATTACTCAGTTTTGCATCCTGATGAATACTCCTTAAAGGTATCTTTCCTTTATTTCCCAGAGTAACGACTTCTCCCATTTCAGAAGCAAGGTTAAGTAAAAAGTCTATTTCTTCTTGAGTGTTTTGTTTCCTGTTTTCAAAATTGACCATGATTGCTTTTTTAAAATGCTCTATTCGCAAAGGAGTATTATGAAAATCAGGAAGAACTTCAAACAAATTCGGTTCAGGAAGGTCAATCAAAAGTTTTTGATACGTAGCAAAAGCACTACCCAAAGAAAAAGCTTGTTCTTTACTTTCTAAAACTTCAAAGGTTGTTGAGTTTTCGAGGTAATTAAACATTCTCCAATAGTTTCCCTCTGAATCCTCATGGAATCCATTGTTACTTTTGGAAGGTATAACTTTTAAAACAAATTTATTTTTATCATAAACTTTCTTTTTAATATGTTCTGTAATTCGAAAGATGTTTCGAGAAAGTTCTTCTACATTTTTAAAAATAGCATGGTTAATCTTTTGAAGGATATAGCATGATTTGCTTGTTGTTATTTTATAAGTAGTATTAATATAACCAGTAACAATAATTTCCGAAGAAATATAGTTTCCTTCCACTTCAAAAGAATTAATAATCGTACTTAATGTCATTCGAAAAAATATAAATTATCTTGTGAAATTACTTAACCATAAACCTCAACTATTGAGATTCACGGTTTTTGGTTCGTCTTTTGCTAAAAAAAGACTAATTATTCCAGAGTTTTTCAGGGTACTCTCCTGATTTAGTTAATTTTTTTATGTTGTTTTCAACAATAGCTTTATCTTCTTTATACGTCATTCCAAACCATTTCGAATTGGTGGGGAGTACGGTAACTCCACTTTGATTTCTTGCTATTAAGTTATTAATAACAGTCGGTAGGTAAAATTCAGATTTCAATTCAGATCCACGCTCCGTTAAGAACGATTTAAAGTCATTTTCAAATGCCTCAAAAGTAGCCGGAGTTAATCCGAACATATTCATAGAAGTAATATCCTCTGCACCTAAAATAGTCTCTTTATCATCCTCTGTAAAAACAATAGTATCACCTTTTTTTTCAATTTGAGTACGTTCTGTAATAGAGGTTACTTGTTGTTCTGAGTTTACTGTACAGATACCTCTTGAAACACTTCCATTATCAGATAGCGTATTGATCAATTTGTAACCAACCATACTCTGATTTTTTAACTCTGAAGGAGTTAAGATATTTAAATATTTGGCAATTACTTTAAAAGATTCACTGCCGTAGAAGTCATCAGCATTGATAACCGCAAAATTCTGTGTAATATATTTTCTACAGCACCAAATAGCATGACCTGTTCCCCAAGGTTTTTCTCTATTAGGGTTTGTATTAAAATTTTGAGGTAGGTCGTTAGTATCTTGATATACAAAATCTACTTCAATATGGTTTTTGTATTTATGGGTAATTTGATTTTTAAAGTCACTTTCAAATTCTTTACGAATTACAAACACAACTTTGGTAAACCCCGCTCTTTTAGCATCAAAAACAGAGTAGTCGATTATAGTTTCATTAAAATTATTAATTGGGCTTAATTGTTTTAAGCCCCCAAAGCGACTGCCCATACCTGCAGCCATTACTAAAAGTGTTAATCCCATTTATTTTTAATTAAAAGTCTCTCATAATTTCAAGAGGGTTTTCCTTTTTCCATTGCCCATTGGTAAAATCAGGAATTGGAACTGACATACTTTTACTAGCAACGGAAATTTCTGATAATGGGGTAACAGCACTCCACATTACACTGTCATAAGCATTAATATCAAGAGGTAACCCTAAGTTTATACACCTAATCAATCGGTATATCATTACAAAATCCATACCACCATGGCCTTGCTTAAAACCTTGACTGACTTTTTTCAGTTTTTTAATGATTGGATGTGTGTATTTACTTTGATATTTCTTATAATCGTCTTCAGAAAGCCATTGGTGTCCCCAGTAAGCTAATTCTTCTTTGTCAATATACAAGCGACTTGGATATCCATCGTGAGTAGCTTTTGTTCCCACAACCTTGTTGATTCTTGAATATGGACGCCCAGTGTGTACATCGAACTGCAATAAAATAGTTTTTCCTTTAGCAGTTTTAATCATGGTTGAGTTCATGTCTCCACATTTAAAGTCTGTGTAAGGAGATCCGAGTCTTTTTGCTGTTTCACTCAAATTAAGTTCTCTAGAACTCATTGAGGTTAAATGATCAAAAGTATCACCTCTACCAATATTTAGATAAAAACTAATTGGCCCTAAACCATGGGTTGTATAAAAGTTTCCATCTCTTTCAATATGATGCTTTAACCTCCATTGATCTTCGTAATAATCATTACTCAACATGTGTGCCCTTAAATCATGAAGATATGCCCCTTCTGTATGAGTAATATCTCCAAAAACACCGTTTTCAATCATATTTAATACAAAAAGCTCTTCTTCATTATAACAGCAGTTTTCGATCATAATACAGTGCTTCTGATTTTTTTCTGCGGTTTCAATGAGCTCCCAACATTCACTCAAAGTATAAGCTAAAGGAACTTCACAAGCAACATGTTTTCCTTGGTTCATACCATAAATACACATTGGAGCGTGATATTCCCAAGGAGTTGCAATTAATAATAAATCGATGTCATCTTCTTGAGCCAGTTTTTTCCATTCCGTGTCATTTCCAAAATAGGTCTTAGGTTTCTTCTTTTGCCATTGTTTTAAGCGTTCTGCAGCTTTTTGAACTTTATTTTCTTGTAAATCAGAAAGTCCAATAATTTCACAATGCCCTTGAGCAACGAGCCATTCAAACATTTGGAGAAGGGTAGTTCCTCTATTACCTAAACCAATAATTCCAACTTTTACCTTTTTTATTGGCGAAGCTTTAAAACCAAATAAGTTTCCTTTGGTGGTTTTTGATGTAGACTTGATAGCTTCAGATAAGGCATCATGATCGTTCGCGTAAGAAGAAAATGGAAGCGAAATAAATGCCGAAGCTCCAAGTAAGGATTGTATAAAGTTTTTTCTATTCATAAATAGGTGTAGTTATTTATAACTTGTTAACATCAATATAAAAATTAGGATCAACAGTTATGTTATTAGTGTTTGTTTTCAAAGTTTGCCATTCTTGAGTAGGCTTCAGCAGAGTAACCTCTTTTCCAAGATATACTTTTAAAGGCATATTAAAATTCTCAACCACATTCGTCCATCTGTATTTTAACTGCCCTTTTTTTAGTTTGTACTCAAAGTTTGGAATTTTAATTGTTCTTAAATATTGATCAAATAATTTAGTTAGGTCAATTCCTGATTCTTGAATTAAATAATTCTCTACTTGTTCTGTAGTAACTGTTTGATGATAAAAAGTTTTATTCAAGCCTCTTAAAATCTGCCGCCATTTTTCATCGTCATTAATCAATTGGCGAATGATATGAAGCATATTCGATCCCTTATAGTACATATCGCCCGAACCTTCACTATTTACATTGTATTGTCCTATTATTGGGATGTCATTTTGTATAGATCTTCTTGTTCCGATTACATATTCAGCAGCCGCTTTTTTACCGTAATAATAATCCAGAAACAGATTTTCCGAATACGCAGTAAAGCTTTCATGGATCCACATGTCAGCAATGTCTTTGTTTGTAATATTATTAGCGAACCATTCATGCCCTGCTTCATGAATAATGATAAAGTCAAATTTCAATCCCCAGCCAGTTCCTGAAAGATCACTTCCTAAATATCCTTTTCTATATTGATTTCCGTAAGTAACCGAACTCTGGTGTTCCATACCTAAATAAGGAACTTCGACTAATTTAAAACTGTCTTCGTAAAACGGATATTTTCCGAACCAATGCTCAAATGCTTTTAGCATTTTTGGAGCATCTTTAAAATGGACTTTAGCCTTTTCAAGATTATATCTTAATACATAATAGTCTAAATCTAATTTACCACCTTCACCTTGATACTTTTCAGAAAAGTTTACATAGTCACCAATGTTTACATTGACTCCATAGTTATTGATTGGATTATTTACGAACCAATGATATGTAGTGGTGTCATCAGAGTGTTTTTCAACTTTTCTAAGTCTTCCATTTGAAATATCCATTAAGTTACTCGGAACGCGAACGCTAATAGCCATACTATCAACTTCATCATACATATGATCTTTATTTGGCCACCAAACACTTGCACCTAGTCCTTGGCAAGAAGTAGCTACAAAATGTTTTCCATTTTTATCTTTTTTCCAAGAGAAACCTCCGTCCCATGGAGCCCTAATTGCTTCTTTAGGATTTCCTTCATAGTATACGTCAATAGAATGTATCGTTCCAATTTTCTGTTGTTCTTGCAATTCAACGAAGTGAGCATTTCTTTCTGAATAAACGTTCAATTCTTTTCCATTTTGAATCACTTTAAGAATTCTTAAAGGAGGTTGTAAATCTACTTGCAGTCTTGAAGCGGGTTTTAAAACTTTATATTGAATGGTATTTTTACCATGAATGAATTTTTTATCAGGATTAACAGAGATGTTTAAATGGTAGTAAGTTAAATCCCACCATGATCTTTCAGGAGTAATTGTTCCTCTCAGAGAGTCTTGTCGTGTAAACGTTTTTGTATGATGAAAAAGTGATTTTTGTGAAAAACAAGTGATTCCAACCAAGGATGTAAAGTAACTAAGTATGATTTTTTTTAGCATAACCTCAAATATATCTGATAGCTAATATAAGTTTTTAAATGATAATTTATAATCGATTAAATTTTTGAAATGCAATAATTAAAAGCTTTTTTATTAAAATTATAATTTTTAGTATCGGAGTAAAATTGATTAAGTTTAGTAGGTAATTCATAATAAAAATAATTTGAAAAAGTATCGCTTCTTATCATAGAAAAAAGGTAGAAAAGCATATCAAAACATCTATTACTTGCTTTTAAATCATACTTGTAATTTATAAAAAGTTAGAGCTTAATTAGACATTATAATAATTGTACTAAAAATATTTTTTTATTTGGGTTGAGCTTTTGGATATTTGCTTAAAATTATATAGAATGTCAAAGGTTGTATTTATTACAGGAGCATCGTCAGGGATAGGGAAATCCATAGCTAATTATTTGCATGGAAAAAATTACAAAGTATATGGAACAAGTAGAAATCCTAAGAATGTAGACTTCGCTTTTAGTATGGTTGCACTAGATGTAACAAAAGAAGACACAATAAAAATAGCCATAGAAGAAGTTGTTCAGAAAGAAGGGAAGATTGATGTTTTAATTAATAATGCAGGAAAAGGAATTACTGGACCAATTGAAGATACACCAACGGAAGAAATGCGTGATAATTTTGAAACGAATTTCTTTGGTGTGATCAATGTCATAAAAGAAGTACTACCGTTTATGCGAGAGCGAAAGCAAGGACTTATAATAAATACGACTTCCATTGCAGCTTATATGGGATTGCCATTTAGAGGGATTTACTCTGCAAGTAAAGGCGCTTTAGAGTTAATTACAGAGAGTCTGAGTATGGAGGTTAAAGCTTTTGGAGTTAAAGTGGTAAATGTAGCGCCTGGTGATTTTGCAACGAACATTGCAGCAGGAAGGTATCATACGCCAGTTTTTGAGAACTCAGCTTACAAAGAAAAATATGAGGAGAATTTAGCTTTGATGGATAGCCACGTTGATTCTGGTGCAGACCCGATTCAAATGGCTAAAAAAGTACAAGCTATCATTGAAACTAAAAATCCAAAAACACATTACAAAGTAGGGGCTTTTATGGAGAAGTTTTCAATTGTATTAAAGAGAATTTTACCAGATAAAGTTTATGAAAAGCTCTTGATGAATCATTATAAGTTGTAAATTCGCAGTGTATTATAAAACTAAACACAACAAAAATAAATAAAAACAAATGAAATTTTTTATTGATACAGCTAATCTTGATCAAATTAAAGAAGCGCAATCTCTTGGTATTCTTGATGGAGTTACAACAAACCCATCTCTTATGGCTAAAGAAGGAATTACAGGGACGGAAAATATTTTAAATCATTATAAGGCAATCTGTGATGTCGTTGAAGGAGATGTTTCAGCAGAGGTTATTGCTACTGATTTTGAGGGAATGGTAAAAGAAGGAGAGGCTTTAGCAGCTTTAAACCCTCAGATAGTTGTAAAATTACCTATGATAGCAGATGGTATCAAAGCATGTAAGTATTTTGCTGATAAAGGAATTAAAACAAATGTAACTTTGGTTTTCTCTGCAGGACAAGCTTTACTAGCTGCAAAGGCAGGTGCCACATATGTATCACCTTTCATAGGTCGTTTGGATGATATTTCAACAGATGGGTTAAATTTAATTTCTGAGATTCGGTTGATATTTGATAATTATATGTTTGATACGGAAATTTTAGCTGCTTCTGTTAGGCATACTATGCATATCATTGATTGTGCAAAGCTTGGTGCTGATGTTATGACGGGGCCATTAAGCGCAATTTCTGGATTGTTAAAGCATCCATTAACTGATATTGGTTTAGAAAAGTTTTTAGCTGACTATAAAAAAGGAAATTAGGGTAATCAAAAATTAGATACAAGTCAGTAGTGAAATATGCAATTTAGAACTACTGACTTCAATCAAAACTAAACTTTATAAAAACTGTCTTAAAGTAACCAATGTATCCAAAAAAAGAACTAGCACAACTTGTGGTTTCTGCGTGTGGTCATTATCATGTTGATTCCGTAATTATATCACCTGGTTCAAGAAATGCTCCTCTCACTGTTGGTTTTTCAAATTACCCAGGAATAAAGACTTATAGCTTAGTAGATGAGCGTTGTGCAGCTTTTTTTGCATTAGGGATAGCTCAACAAACCAAAAAGCCTGCAGCTATAGTTTGTACATCGGGTTCCGCCTTACTGAACTACTATCCTGCAATTGCAGAAGCTTTTTACAGCAGAATACCGCTACTTATTATCTCTGCCGACAGGCCTAAGCATTTAATAGATATAGGAGATGGACAAACTATTCGTCAGGAATATGTTTTTAATAATCATATTCTTTTTTCAGCAAACTTAAAGGAGGATAAGGAAAAAAAGAGTGAGAATATTCAGTTATTAAGTGTAGCCGTTAAAAAGGCTATAGAGGGGAAAGGGCCAGTTCATATTAATATACCCTTTGATGAGCCACTGTATGAAACGGTTGATATAATTGGTGATTTTGATTTTCCAAAATTAATACAAGGTCAAGAAATACTGAATTTTCAGTACGATACGGCGGTGAATGTTTGGAACGAATCAATGAAAATTATGATTTTGGTAGGGGAGAATTTCCCGTCTGAAGAAGTCAATAAATGTTTGGAAGAATATTTCAGTGATGAAAAAGTAATAATACTTACTGAAACAATCTCAAATATTTATCATCCGAATATTATCAATTCTATTGATCAGGTAATTACTCCGTTTACAGAAAAAGATTTTGAGGTTTTTAAACCGGAATTATTAATTACGTTTGGAGGAATGGTAGTTTCAAAGAGAATCAAGCAATTTTTACGTAAGTATTCTCCAAAGCACCATTGGCACATTGATGAATCAAGAGCGATGAACACTTATTTCTGCTTGACAGCTCACATTACCTTGAAGCCAGAACGTTTTTTTTCTGAGTTTTATGAGTTGGTAAAGAAGAAAGAAACCAAGTCGACCTACCAAAGAAGTTGGTTGGAGGTAAAAGCAGAAAGAAAGGAGAGGCATATACAGTTTTTAAAGAATGTTGCTTACTCTGATCTTGGGGCCTGTGAGATTATATTATCATCGATACCTGATCATTGTCAATTACAAATTAGTAACAGTTCGGTTATTCGTTATACGCAATTATTTGATTTGAATCCTACCTTAAAAGTTTTTTGTAACCGAGGAACTAGCGGAATTGATGGTAGTACGAGTACTGCAGTTGGAGCTGCTGTTGAATCAAAGGAGCAAACAGTTTTTGTTACAGGGGATATCAGTTTTTATTATGATAGTAATGCTCTATGGAATTCGTATATTCCGAAAAGTTTTAGGATTATTATTTTGAATAATTCAGGAGGAGGTATATTTAAAATTATTCCAGGACCGCAATCAACGAACGTATTGAACTATTTTGAAACTCCTCACGATTTAACTGCTGAATATTTAGCAAAGACATATGGATTTGGATATCGCTCAGTTTTTAATAAAAAAGAATTGAATAGTAGCTTGGCTGATTTTTATCAAGAATCTGGTCAACCAGAAATTTTGGAGGTTTTTACACCTTCTGATATAAATGATGTAATATTAAAGGAATATTTTAAAAATTTATAATGGAATTAAAAGTAGGAGATAAGGTTGATTTAATTATAGGGTTACAGTCGCATTTAGGCTTTACTGTATTAATCAATGAGAAATATGAAGGGTTACTTTATAAAAATGAAGTATTCACTGAATTAGAGGAAGGAATGAAAATGATTGGATATATAAAAAAAATCAGAGAAGATGAACGAATTGATGTGTCATTACAACCTCAAGGATTTAAGAATGTGATTGATAAAGACGTTGAAAGAGTTTATAATAAAATTAAAGAAAAAGGAAGTTTAAGATTAACTGATAAAAGCTCTCCTGAATCTATAAAGTTTCATTTACAAATGAGTAAAAAAGCATTTAAGCGTGCTATTGGTAATTTGTATAAACAACAAATGATAGATCTTAAGGAAGATAGAATTGAATTGAAACACTAGTTTAATTTTATTGAAAAAAAAAATAAAAAAGCCTCTATCAAAAACTATAGAGGCTTTTTCGTAGCTCCTTTTTAGATGTTATTTAACTTCTTTTAAAGAGTTATTAATTAATAATTTTAGTTGGTTTTTATGCGCTTTCGTCGAAATGTTACCAGTTGCACTACTTACCCAAGATTTAATTTTGTTTAAGTTATAAAGAGCCATTGCTTTGGCTGCATTTGTATATCCTTTACTCTTTTTACCAACAACTATGTTTAAAAGCATTTTTGTATACTCTGTTTGCAAATTCTGACGGAAAGAGTTTACATTTTTATATAAATCAGCTTTAAAAATAGCGTTGTTTAAATCTGTCATAAAAGCAGATAAAGTATATTGGTTTCCATACAGTTCTGAATCAGTAATCCTTTGTAAAGTATTTCTGTGTAAGATATGGTTTAGTACATTTTTTTGGTATCTTAAAACTTGTGCATGAATTTTTGGATCTTCAGGGCCACTAAAGAAGTTGTACCCACGTCTCTGTCTTGCTAAATAGTTGTATAAATCAGCAGGAGCTTTGAAGGCATTTGGTGCAAAAACATAAGTTTTTAAAGCGTCCATGGCTCTTTTTTGATCTGCTAAACTTACAGGTGTATAAGGTTGTGTTCCTCCTTCTTGGCCAATAATAGATCTGTCTACATAAACTCCACCAATAAAGCGAGAAATAACGCCTCCAGCCGTTGCAGCTTGACTACTCAAAATGTAATATGCATTTCTAAGTTCTTCGTAAGTTTCTCCTTCATTAGAAAAACGCGACTTAATATTTTTCATGATATTATTCGCTAATTTTATTCTGTCAATTGAATAAGCGATTTGATCATTCGATAAATCACCGATCATTACTCTTGGGTCAATTGCTTTTCCAGGAGCGCGCATGTCATCTGCGTCATTACCAAAAATTAATTCTGGTTTAGTTGATTGCGCTAAAAGAGCTTTTCTTTCTGAATCGTTATTGAAAGGAGTATATCCATATTGAATAGCCCAAACATCGTAAGGACCAACGGCAGTATCGTAATACTGTCCTTGTTTTGATCTATCTAGAGTTAAATTGATGGCAGCATAATCCATAACAGAACCCGTTAGGCATTTTCCTTCAATAAAATCAGCATCTGCTAATTGTTCAGGAGAAAATAATTGACTAGCCTTCATGTTATGATTCAAACCAAGAGTATGTCCCACTTCGTGCATAATTAAGGCTTTCATAGCTTCTCTTTTCATTCCTTCCATTTCCAAATCAGAAGCGCCTGAAGCAGCTAACACAGCTTTACCGAACATGGTGTTTTCATGCATTAAATGCCCAGCAGAGCAGAACATGTAATTGTCTTTGTGAGCAAAAATATTTTGCGCTTCTTCTTGTGTTGAAGTGTTGGATACGCTGCTAAAGATTTTGTCATATTTAACTCTGTTTGTAAAATGAACATATTCTAACATAATATCAGCACCTAAAATCTCACCAGTTCTTGGATTTACAAAACTAGGTCCGTAACCACCAAAAGGAGGATTTGGAGACGAAGTCCATCTTAATACATTGTATCGAACATCACCAGCATCCCAATCAGCATCCTCTGGCTGAATTTTTACTTCCATCGCATTTTTAAATCCAGCCTTTTCAAAAGCTTCGTTCCAAGCTAAAACACCTTCTTTGATGGTTTCAATAAATTCAACAGGAGTTGAATTCTCAATCCACCATGTTATCGGTTTTACAGGCTCAGATATCGCTAATTCAGGATTCTTTTTAATTAGTTTCCATCTATGAATAAAATCTCTGTAGTTTACTGCTTTGGTAGAGGTCATGTCGTTGGTAGTAGTCAAAAAATAACCAACTCTAGGATCATCCATTCTTGATTCATAATCGCTTTCAGGCATATTCATGAAAGTATGAAAAACTTTAATAGAAATAAATCTACCATCTTTTATCGCTTGTGAACCTCCATTTAAAACAGAAGGGTTGTTGTAAACATATTCCGTTTTAATGTTAGTGTTTTCTGGGTAATTCTTGATTTCACTAATTTTCGATTTTTTCTTATCGAAATTTCCCAGTTTAAAAGCAAAAGGAGGTCTTCCAGGAAAATTAGGAGGCTTTATTCTTGTTAGTAATTCAGAAATAAAAAGAGCATTTGCATCAATTAAATACTCTCCCGTTTTTGTATTCGATGATAAAATTTTTGTACTTGCTATAATAGCATCACTTATGTTTGCCCTTGAAGATTTAGAGATCGGATTAGTTTTATCAAAGTAAAATGCTGTGTTTGGAGAAATAAATTCTATTTTATTAAAATGTTTTTTAATATTGAGAATAGTTGAACCTCGATAAGAACCTCTGAATGTTTGGATTTCAGTGATTCCATCGGCTATTTGAGAAAAATAAATATAATCTTTGTTTAATTGCTTCTCTTTAACAATTAATTTAATATCGCCTGAAATAGTATCTTGATAAATAGGAAATAAGCCATCAAATTTTTTGCTACTTTTGGTCAGTTCTGTAATTGTTTTTTCTGCTTTTTTCTTTTTTTGTTTAACTTCAGTTTTATTTTTACTTCTTCGTTTCTTTTTTCTTTGTGCACTTATATCTTGAATGCCTAGGATGGAGATAGTTGTAAGACTGAATAAAAATAATTTAAGGATATATTGTTTTTTGCTCATATTTTTTATTTTGAAAAGCGAATTTACAATATATTGAAAGTAAATATGTTAATTTTCATTAAAATAGAATAGTATATTATTTTTTTTAAACAAAAAAGTCGTTTACAAACGAATGTAAAACGACTTATTGTTTAATGTCCTCTAGGAAATTTATTCTTTTTAATCGCAGTTAATTGTCATTTTGTTTATTTTCATCTTTATCTTCATTCTTTTCTATTGGAGTTTCTTTTTCTTCTTTCTGCTTTTTCATTAAATCATTGACTCGTTTAATGTTTTCGTAAAATTCGTTGGTATTTGGGTCAGAAAGATTCATTTTTCCATAAGCAGCTTTGTAATAAAAGTCAGCTTTTTCATAGTCTTTTCCTAATTCGTAGTATTTTCCAACATAAAAATCGCCCAAGTGAAGCTCAGGATATTTAATCGCTACAAAATCACCCAAAACTCTCAGATAATCTCCATCTTTTTTATCAATTACTATTCCTTCAATGGCATAAATATCCTCTAACCGAACGTTTAAATTAGAGTCATATAAAAACTGAATATCCAAGTATTTTTGCTCCAGATATTTAATAGCTTCTAGCGGGTCTAGATCTTTTATGTGTTCTTCAAATTCAGACTTCGATATTTTTGAATAGATAGAAAAAATATCAGTCATAGCTCTTGGTATGGTTTCAGAAATAGTTGATAAGAAACTAGGTGAATTTTCAAATTTATCAAAGGTTACAAGTAAATTCTTTGAATCAAAAGAGTTTAAATAAGTGCTAATTTCGCTGAATTTTTCAAAGAGTTTTCCAGTTGTTTGTTTTTCACAATTACTTCCGTATATAAAGTAAGTGTTATCAATATTTTCAAGTCTTTTAAGAGTATATGATTTAATTATTTAATAACCACCTCTTAGTCTGAGTTGAATTCCATTGTATATAACTGATCTATTGCCTGATTTAAACTTACCTTTTTTAATTCCACCAATATAGTAAGTAATACCATCTCTAACATACCACCTATTAGGATTAGTACTTCCAATGTAGCTAGCTTTTCCTTTTCCAGCACCATAGTTATAGTAATCAATATAAATACCACTATCTATAGATAAGAGTTTCCTTTTTTTAATTCCAGAGAAATGGTAGTCAAAATCTGTATGGTCTATTGATTTAAGTTTTCCTACTTTATGGCTATACGTCCAGTAGTCAAAATCAATGCTGCCTACTGATTTAAGTTTTCCTTTTCTAGTGCCGGCTATATAATAGTCAAAAGAAATATTTCCTTTTTCTTCAACTTTTCCTTTCCTACTACCAGACATATAGTAGGTGATAGGACCATCGATATCTATATCAATGATTTCACCCAAGTCATTAACTATCAGATATCCATCACCAACTTGAACAACAACTTCAAAATCGCCATGAATATCAATATTTACTTTCTTTAACTGGGCTAATGTATTTCCAGTTAATAATATGCTAATAATAAAATTTAAAATATGTTTCATGCTAATTGGAATGTCAAATTTAATGCCATATTTATGAAACTCTTTTTTAGAAAAAAAAATAAAACTTTTAATATCAGTAAATTATCAAAGTTTTAATTTAATTTTATATTAAATATACTTACCCACCCCATAACCTTAGTTGCTAACTTTGGGAAACTTAATTTGTTACTTAGGGCTTGCTTAAAAGTTCAGAAGTACATCTATTTTGTAATTTTTGAACATCAAGATGTGTATAAATACTCTGAATTGACAAAGTTGTAGAATAGATGTGCTTTTGGGCGGCAAAAAGTTTTCTTTAGGAGTACTCAATACACTTAGTTTTTGGGTGAATTTGGGGTGGGAATGGTATTATTCTTTTGATGCCAAATAAAAAGCAGAAATGAAAAGAATTTTATTACTTATAATTTTAAGCATTTTTTCTCAAAAAAGTAAAAAATTTAAATCAGGAGTTAAAATTGTGAAAAATGAAAAAGTAGATAAATATAAGAGATCAAAATCAATCCTGTTTATTTTTAAAGGGCATACACATTTAATTAATTATTTTCTTGATTTTAAAAAAAAGAATACAATATACTGAAAATAAGCATGTTAATTTTTCAAAAAATAGATTGACGTATTTATTTTAAATAAAAAAAAGTCGTTTACAAACAAATGTAAAACGACTTATTGATAAGTATTTTAAATAATCTATTCTTTTTAATCGTAATTAATTGTCATTTTGTTCATCTTCATCTTCATCTTCATTCTTTTCTATGGGAGCTTCTTTTTCCTCTTTTTGTTTTTTCATTAAATCATTAACTCGTTTAATGTTTTCGTAAAAATCATTGGTGTTGGGGTCAGAAAGGTTCATTTTTCCATAAGCAGCTTTGTAATAAAAGTCAGCTTTTTCATAGTCTTTTCCTAATTCGTAGTATTTTCCAACATAAAAATCGCCCAAGTGAAGCTCAGGATATTTAATCGCTACAAAATCACCCAAAACTCTCAGATAATCTCCATCTTTTTTATCAATTACTATTCCTTCAATGGCATAAATATCCTCTAACCGAACGTTTAAATTAGAGCCATATAAAAACTGAATATCCAAGTATTTTTGCTCCAGATATTTAATAGCTTCTAGCGGGTCTAGATCTTTTATGTGTTCTTCAAATTCAGACTTCGATATTTTTGAATAGATAGAAAAAATATCAGTCATAGCTCTTGGTATAGTTTCAGCAATAGTGGATAAGAAACTAGGTGAATTTTCAAATTTATCAAAGGATACATGTAAATTCTTTGAATCAAAAGAACTTAAATAAGTGCCAATTTCGCTGAATCTTTCAAAGAGTTCTCTAGTTGTTTGTTTTTCACAATTACTTCCGTATATAAAGTAAGTGTTATCAATATTTTCAAGTCTTTTAAGAGTATATGATTTAATTATTTCAGAAGAAAATCCTGCAAATTCTGGTGTTGCACAGATGTATGCGTTAAAAATTGGTTGAGGTTCTTTTAAAAAGTGAGTTACAAAATTAGCTCCTTTGCCTTCTCCAACAATTGTCATAAAAGGAGAAGTTTTAAAATTAACTTCTAAAAAAGAAGTTAACTCATGTTTAATGAAATTATAAAAATGGATACCACTTGTTGATAATAAATTGGTTGTAGAAACAATTGATATGTCTTTTGAGAAAGTCGATTTCATATCAATTCCTACAACAATCTGTCTTGGTGCTTTATCAGCATTAGCAAAAAGTTTTGCATTACCAACACACAAATCAAACAGATATCCGTCACCAAGTACAATTGTAACAGGGTAGCTTGTTGTCAGATCTTTTTCATAATTTTTAGGTAAGTAAATTTTAATACTTCGTTCTTTCTTTAGCTCTTTGGAGTTTATCGACTTTGTAATTATTTTTTGAGAGAAAGAGTTTGAAAATATGAAAAATAAAAGTAAAAATGATAGAAGTTTCATAGGGAATGATTTATAGTAGACAAATATAAAAAGAAAATAAATTATTATGTTATTTTTGTTTTTATTAATGATTTTAGATTAAAATTATGGTACAACCTGTTTGGGAAACTGTAAAAGAATATGAAGATATTACTTATAAAAAATATAATGGAGTTGCAAGAATTGCATTTAATAGGCCAAATGTCAGAAATGCATTTAGACCAAAAACAACAAGCGAATTACTAGATGCGTTTAAAGATGCGCATGAAGATACAACAATCGGTGTTGTTCTATTATCTGGAGAGGGGCCTTCGACTAAAGATGGAGTATGGAGTTTTTGTTCTGGAGGAGATCAAAACGCTAGAGGAAATCAAGGATATGTCGGGGAAGATGGTTACCATCGATTAAATATTTTAGAGGTTCAGCGTTTAATTAGATTTATGCCAAAAGCAGTGATTTGTGTTGTCCCAGGTTGGGCTGTCGGGGGAGGTCATAGTTTACATGTAGTTTGTGATTTAACCCTAGCTAGTAAGGAACACGCTATTTTTAAACAAACTGACGCAGACGTAACCTCCTTTGATGCAGGTTATGGTTCAGCTTATTTAGCTAAAATGGTAGGTCAGAAAAAAGCACGTGAAATTTTTTTTCTAGGGAGAAATTATTCTGCTCAAGAGGCTTATGAAATGGGGATGGTTAACGCTGTAATTCCACATGCTGATTTGGAGTTAACAGCTTACAAGTGGGCTCAAGAGATATTGGAAAAATCCCCAACATCAATAAAAATGTTAAAGTTTGCTATGAATTTAACTGATGATGGAATGGTAGGACAGCAAGTTTTTGCTGGAGAAGTTACAAGACTTGCCTACATGACAGATGAAGCGAAAGAAGGTAGGGATGCTTTTTTGGAAAAGCGCAGACCTAATTTTGAAAAGAAATGGATTCCATAACACGTTAATTTGAAATGTAGTTTTTTCTGAATTTCAACTATTTTACTTAGTTAGAGTAGTTGAATTTTTTTTTTGTTATAAAAATCACTAAAAGATAAAATTATTTAGACTTGATTTTATTCAGGGTAAAGGATTTTTACTATACTCTGAATGAAATGTTCTTAATAGTTATAAAATGTTTTCCAGAACTAATTAGAGTTATTTTTTGATATAAATTAGTGCTTTATCTTGAAATGAAAACTATATTGAGTTGTTTGCTAAATTCACTCTTTACCTACCTTTAGTTTATTTAAAAAAATATGTCAAGCTTATGCAAAGGCTATTTTGAAATTTTACTTATTGAAACCCTTTAACACATTCTGATAATCACTCATGCTCTAACCTACTATATTTTGGATAAGTATTACAGTTAAAAGTGAAAGTGGAATCTGTAAAAAAAATCATAATTTTTTACTAAATTTTTAAAATTAAGTTGGTTTTAGATTGTCTTTTTTAATAGAAAATAAAGGCGATAGATTTACTTTTTGTTATTTATTTCTTATTTGAAACAATAAAAGTTAAATATAACAATTATTGTAAATCTGTATGAAATAAAACTAAATGATTATTATTTAATATTTTTAGATAATATTTGCTGAATTAATAACAAAAAAACCCTTATAAATGAAAAAACTGAAAAAATTCAGAAACTTTAACTTTTTAAAATTATCTGTTCTTACAGTTCTCATGATGTCGTGTAATAGTGAGAATAAGTTTGACGGTCCTGATGCAGCCTCTTTAGAGACAGTTGAACAAGCTTTTCCTGATTTAAGTGGACAAATTAAAGAAGGCTATTATGAAGGATCAGAAGTAATCTATGAAAATATCGATGGTAATTATGTTTACGAAGGAGATATAATTTTAGATAAAAAATTTGTAACTGATCACGTTGAAGATTTAATCCACAACGAAGGAGACGATGTTAATACATCTAGAAGCGTTGGACGTACTAGAGCAAGGTGGCCTAACAATACTGTTTACTATAGTATTGCATCAAATTTACCATACAAATACAGGGTAACAGATGCAATAAGACATTGGGAAGCAAATACTAATGTTAAGTTTGTTAAAAGAACTAATCAAAGAAATTATGTTTATTTCAGACCAGGTAGAGGATGTTCTTCATACGTTGGAATGATTGGAGGTAGACAAGATATAAATTTAGCCTCTGGATGTAATACAGGTACTACAATACATGAAATTGGGCATGCTGTAGGCTTATATCACGAACAAAGTAGAAAGGATCGCGATAGGTACTTAACAGTTAATTTTAATAATATAACGAATGGAATGGCACATAATTTCCAAACGTATTCACAAAGGCGTAGAGATGGAGATGAGTACACAAGGGCATTAGATTTTAATTCAGTTATGCTTTATAGTTCTTATGCATTTAGTAGAAATGGTAGGCCGACAATTACTAAGAAGAATGGAAGTACCTACAGGACTAATAGAAAAGGTCTGTCTTCAGGAGATATTGAAGGTATAAATAAGATGTATCCTGGTTCAGGTTCAGGCTCTGGTGGAGGCGGTGTCAAATATGTTAATGGTCAGTACTATCGAATAGACGGCTTGAGAGTTTATAGATACCATGATGTGTGGTGGTATTGGACCAGATCAGGCTGGAGACAAGTTAAGAACGTTAACGGACGATGGTATTGGGTTTAGAAAAATAATTTAAATATCCTTTCAGAATATTGATAGTCTTTTTAGACTATCAATATTTTTTTTATGATATTTTTGTTTCAAAGAAGATTATAAACATAACAAAAGAATTAATGAAAATAATTTGTATTGGCCGCAATTACGCAAGCCACATTGAAGAGCTTGCTAATGAAAAACCTACGAGTCCTGTTATTTTTTTAAAGCCTGATTCAGCCATTTTACCTAAAAATCACCCTTTTTTTATTCCTCCTTTTTCAAACGATATCCATTATGAAATTGAAGTTTTAGTTAAGATAAATAAGGTAGGAAAATATATCTCGCCAAAGTTTGCAAACAAGTATTACGACGAGGTTGGTTTAGGAATTGATTTTACAGCTCGTGATGTTCAAGCAAAATGTAAAGAAAAAGGATTGCCATGGGAAAAAGCCAAATCTTTTGATGGTAGTGCTGTGATTGGAATGTTTTATCCAAAAGAAGAATTAGATTTAAATAATCTTACTTTTCAGTTGATAAAAAATGGAAAAGTAGTTCAAGAAGGCAATACAAAATCAATGTTATGGAAAGTGGATGAATTAATCAGCTATGTATCTGAGTATTTTACTTTAAAAAAAGGGGATGTTATTTTTACAGGAACTCCAGCTGGTGTGGGAAGCGTTAGAGAAAATGATGTTCTCGTAGGAACAATTGAGGATAAAGAGGCGCTTCGAATTAAAATTAAATAAAGACAAGATTTTGTAAGGAAACGCTATTTTAGTTTAAACCATTTTGAAGCTTCGGAAATTCCCTTTTCAATAGGATTTTGCTGTAGTTTCAATTCTTGTAATGCCTTTTGATTAGAATAATAGTTATGAGTACACAATGTTTGAATATTCGTTAACGATATATCTGTTTGTATTTTAAAAAAACGCAGTAGATTACCAAAACAACCGATGGTATATAGCAAGTATTTTGGAATTCTAATAAAAATAGATTTTTGTTTTAATTCCGAAGTTACTTTTTTATAGAATTCTAGATATGTTAAGTTTTCTCCAGACAAAATATAAGACTCCTCGTGTTTTCCGAAGGCAATAGAGTTTATAACCGCAGCAGCTACGTCTGTAACATTAATAAAACTTTTTCCTCCCGGTGGATAAAAAATTACTCGTTTCCTATAGGCACTCAATACTAGTCTTCCAGAGCTAGGTTTGGTATCGTAAGCTCCAATCATAAATGTTGGGTTTACAATTACCAGTTTGGTTGCAGAGTGGTTTTTAGCTATTTCTAAAAGATTATCTTGTCCCGCCAATTTACTTTTTGCATACAAAGACTTGTCAAAAGGTGTTTTTATGCTTATGGTTTCCTTCCCGGGCGACTCTAAAGAACCGTATCCAAAGCAATTTGCCGTACTTACGTATATAAACTGTTTTATTTTGTTTTTTATGGCACTTTTATACAGTTGTGTTGTAGCAAGGTTGTTTACTTTATCGTAAACGTCATAATCAACGATATTTTGGCTAGTTAGTGCAGCAACATGGATAATACAATCCACTTTTTCAAGAAGATGCAGGTACGATAATGGTTTGGTAATATCTCCTGTGGCTAAAATCAAATTCTTGTGACCGAATAAAGCAAAACTTTTTTTATTCCGCAAGAAACCAATTACCTTTTGATCCACTTTAAGGAGTAAATTTATAATATTTGTAGCCAACAATCCATTAGCTCCAGTAACCAAAACTTTCATTACGCTTCTATTTCTTTTTTTATGGCTTTGCTAAGTAGTCTTATTTTCGTTTTTAAAGGGAGGAAATATAAAATCCATTTACTCAATTTATTTATCTTCCCAGGTATTACGCGCATTTTTCCGTGTAGCATACTTTCAATACTCTGAAAGGCTATAACTTTTGTGTCAACTACTCCAAATTTTACAAAAGCACTTTGTTTTTCAATTCTAGAAGATACTTTATTATTTGTTTTCATAGGTCCAGGATATAATATGGTAATGGAGATGTTTTGATTTTTAAGCTCTTCCGCTAGGCCTAAAGAGAAATGTTCAATAAACTTCTTAGAGGCAGGGTATACTGTTTTATAGCCAATCGGGCTAAAAGCCGCCATGCTGGATACATTTAAAATATAACTCTTTTCTTGTTGCTCTAGGTTTGGTAGGAGTAATCTCGTTATTAAAGAGGTTGCAACTGTATTTAATTCAATAATAGTATGTATGTATTGTATTGAGGCCTCAGAGATTTTTTTTGAGCCACCGCAGCCTGCATTATTGATAAGTGCAGTAATGGGATATTGGTTTGCCCAATTGCACAAATCAATTATATTTTTTTGCTCTGTTAAATCTGTTTCAAAATAAATTACTTCCACATTCGACTTTTTTCGAATAGTAGTGGTTACTTCTTTCAGATTTTCACCGGGTAAAGAGGCTAATAGTAAACTATATCCTCTATGGGCTAGTTCTTTTGAAAGTGCCAAACCTAAACCGGTACTTGCACCGGTAATCAAAGCAAAATTAGTATTCATTCTATTCTTTTCAATAAAGACTAAAAACTATATGTTCTGTGACGCTTTATTAAGAGATATTAGTTTTATATTTGTTTAATACTGTAAAAAGATACTTTTGAAAGCAGAAATTATTACCATAGGAGATGAAATTTTGATAGGTCAGATTGTTGATACAAATTCGCAATGGATTGGACAAGAATTAAATAAAATAGGGGTTGCCGTTTATCAAATTTCGTCCATACAAGATGAAAGACAGCATATATTAAATGCGTTATCAGAGGCACAAAATAGAGCAGATATAGTAATCTTAACTGGAGGGTTAGGGCCAACAAAAGATGATATAACAAAAAAGACACTTGCAGAATACTTTAAAGATTCAGCAATAGTTGAGTATCCTGAAGTTATTCAAAATATTGAACGTATTCTTAAAAAGGTAAATCATCCTTTTAATAAAGTCCAAAAATATCAAGCACAACTTCCATCAAAAGCAACTATGCTCATGAACCGTTTTGGGACAGCCCCAGGTATGTGGTTTTATGAAAATAATACAGTTTTTATCTCATTGCCTGGAGTTCCGTACGAAATGAAGGGATTAATTACAAATGAAGTTTTACCAAGGTTAGAAAAAGAATTTAAGCTTCCTGTTATTATTCACAAAACAATAATGACCTATGGGACAGGAGAAAGCGTAATTGCTGAAAGAATAGTAGATTGGGAGGAAGCCTTACCAACTCATATAAAGCTAGCATATTTACCGTCTTTTGGAAGAGTAAGGTTAAGGCTTTCGGCTAAAGGAAATAATAGAGAGGTTTTAGAACAAGAGATCGAACAAAAAATAATAGAATTAAATGAATACATAACAGACATAACCTTAGGACTAGAAGAAGGTGATTCAATAGAAAAGAGTGTAGGTAGGTTGTTGACAATAAATAACAAAACATTGTGTACAGCAGAGAGCATGACCGGAGGAAAAATAGCATCAACTATTGTTTCCGTCCCAGGCTCTTCAGCATATTATCAAGGGAGCTATATAACATATAATGTTAGCTTAAAAGAAAAGTTATTGGATGTTCCTAAAGAGGTAATTATTAATAATAGTTCAGTGAGTTTTGATGTAGCAAAAGCAATGGCCGTTAATGCACGAAAAAAACTAAAAACAGATTATTCTATCGCTGTTACAGGGAATGCAGGGCCAACTACTGACAATAATGATATAGATATAGGAGTAGTTTATATTGCCATTGCAAATGGAGACAAGGTTGATGTGAAAAAATTTGATTTTGGACAACCTAGAGAAAAGGTAATAAATAGAACGGTTACAAAGGCTTTGGAGCTTTTGCAAAGAAATATTCTAGAAAATTAATATGTAATATGTTGTTTAATTCTTTCAAAAATTAGTATATTTGCACCTCGTTTAGAAATAACACTATAAAACTGTCAAGAAGATGTCTAGAGTTTGTGAATTAACAGGGAAAAAAGCGATGGTAGGTAACAACGTATCTCATGCCCTAAATAGAACTAAAAGAAAGTTTAACGCTAATTTAATGACTAAGCGTTTCTATATACCAGAAGAAGATAAATGGATAACATTAAAAGTTTCAGCTTCTGCATTAAAAAATATTAACAAAAAAGGAATCTCTGCTGTTCTTAAAGAAGCTAGAGAAAAAGGTTTCTTAACGAAGTAATTCCTTAAAACCAGATAAAAATATAAACAGATGGCAAAAAAAGGAAACAGAGTTCAGGTAATATTAGAGTGTACTGAACATAAAGGAACTGGTGAACCAGGAACTTCTCGTTATATAACTACTAAGAATAAAAAAAATACTCCGGACAGAATGGAATTAAAGAAATTTAATCCAGTTTTGAAAAGAATGACAGTTCACAAAGAAATTAAATAAAAGCTACGGCATAAATTTTATATAAAATGGCAAAGAAATCAGTAGCAACGTTACAAACAGGGTCAAAAAGATTAACAAAGGCAATAAAAATGGTAAAATCTCCGAAAACAGGAGCTTATACGTTTGTTGAAGCAATAATGGATCCTACACAAGTTAACAACTTTTTAGCAAAAAAGTAATTCTTGTATACAGTTTAGAAAAAGCTACTTTCAATTATTGAAAGTAGCTTTTTGTATGTAAAAAATCAGTATTTTTGATTATAATATTTTACATATAATGTAACTACAGAAACGATAAAAAATCTTTTCAGGAGTTATAGTTTAAATGTGAAACCGATATGTTTTATTATGAGTTTTTTTAAGAAAATATTCTCGAAAGAGAAAAAGGAAACATTGGATAAAGGCTTAGAAAAAACGAAATCAAGCTTTTTTTCGAAATTAACTAAGGCTGTTGCAGGTAAATCTAAAGTGGACGATGATGTGCTTGATAACTTAGAAGAAGTATTAGTATCTTCTGATGTTGGAGTAGATACTACGTTGAAAATTATTGAAAGAATCGAAAAACGTGTTTCTCGCGACAAATATCTAGGTACAGAAGAGCTTAATAAAATATTACGAGATGAAATAGCAGGACTACTTTCTGAGACAAATTCTGAAGATGATACCGAGTTTACTGTACCTAAAAATACCAAGCCTTATGTTTTAATGGTTGTAGGGGTAAATGGTGTAGGAAAAACTACAACTATTGGAAAGCTTGCTTCTCAATTTAAAAAAAGAGGGCTAAAAGTTGTTCTTGGAGCAGCAGATACATTTAGAGCGGCTGCAATTGATCAGTTACAAGTATGGGCTGATAGAACAGAGGTTCCGATTATACGTCAAGAGATGGGATCCGACCCTGCTTCTGTAGCTTTTGATACAGTAACTTCAGGAATAAATCAAGAAGCAGATGTTATTATAATTGATACGGCAGGGCGCTTGCATAATAAGGTGAACTTAATGAATGAGTTATCTAAAATAAAAAGGGTTATGCAGAAAGTAGTTCCTGATGCACCGCATGATGTCTTATTGGTTTTGGATGGCTCAACAGGACAAAATGCTTTTGAACAGGCAAAACAGTTTACGAAAGCAACAGAAGTGACTTCTTTGGCTGTAACAAAATTAGATGGAACGGCTAAGGGAGGCGTTGTGATTGGTATTTCTGACCAGTTTCAAATCCCTGTTAAGTATATTGGAGTAGGAGAAGGGATTGATGATTTACAGGTATTTAATAAGTTCGAGTTTATAGATAGTTTTTTTAAATAATAGATTCAGGTAGATTTTCTAATAATTAAATTTGTTCAGTGTTACAATGCTAGGAGGTATTTCTGTTTTAGATTTAATCTCTCTAAGTAAAAGTTGACAGCTTTTTTTATCCACTTTTTTTCTGAATGATTACAGCTGATAGTTCAGGTGTTATAATTGACGGCATAAATTAATTACTAAAATCAAAAACGGCAATGTCTTTTGAGACATCAATTTCTTTGTCTTCAAAACACTTCATAGCACTAATTGCTCCAATACCCCTAATCGTAAAAATAAAATAGTATCTTAATGTTGTTCTAATAGAGCTTTCGTTGCCATATAGCCATCTTTAAAACCTGAATTATTAATACAATTTATATAAACCTTTTATTCATTGTTAATTAACGTTTTCTGGTAACTTAAAAATCTATCAATTCAATTCTGAGGTATCAGTCTTGCTCTAAAATGTGCTATTTTTTTGTAACCTTTATTTATTAAGTATGAAACACCATTATATGCTACTTGCTTATCGTTTATAACTTCTTTAGATCAATGAATAGATTTTGATATTTTATCAAAAATTTAATACATCAATTCAAGATTATATTAACATCTTGCTGAAAAATATGGTGACTCTTTAGCAGAACTGATAAAAAACTAAATCAAAAAAAGATAGCCAAATAGAAGAGTATTTTGAACATGATAGAAGTATGAGGGAAAGTGGTAATGACACAATGACAAGACTTGATAATATATCTTCTAACTTAAATACGTTAGATTTAAACAGTTTATCATACAAATATGAAATGGATTTATGTTTCCTTACAAAACAATATTTTGATTATAGATTTCAATTTGAAGTTAAGGTATTAACTTCTGAAGATTGGTGTGTAAAGGTTCGAGAAAGAAAGAACGATTTAATCTAGAGCGATGATGAAAACAAATTATACGATTATGATTTTCGCCTTAATAAGAAAAGAAAGTATATCCTTATTACTAACTTTTATCCGTTATGGACAGGTATTTGTAATCAATAACAAACTAATTTAATGATAATAAGGTGTTTGTTGAGGTTTATTTGTAAGAGTGGATTAGCATTCATGTTGAAAGTAAGTACGTTTGACAAGGAACCAGAACCATAATAGGATTGCCCTTTTGGTTGGTCGCTTCACATAATATTGCCTTGTTGATGTTAGCTCAGTTATTACTTCGGAAATGTAGTTTAAGAATTAATTTACAGATGGATGTAGTTATGCATGAGAACTGTAGCTGATTGTAATGGTTTAATTCCAAAAATAATCAACATTGTAGTGCCCCATAAAGTTTCTGCTGAGCATAGAGATTTAGAAACTCATTTTAAGTATATAAATAAGGTGGATTCGGATGGACAAACGCATCGATTAAATTGGAAGATAAATTGTTGAAAATAAGTGGATAGAGCTAAATTACGCGACTTAATTGATCTTCAAGGAGTTTTTCGTTTAAAAAATGTATTTTTAAAAAAGTATCGAGTCATTTAGTTCAAAACTATAAGTTTAATATTTATTAAGAAATTTTTCATGAAAAACATATACTATTTTTTGGCAATCGTATTTTTTATAAGTTGTAAAAATGAAGTTCGTAAAATTGATTATTTTAAAAGGTATAATGAAGATACTGAAATTTTAGAGCAGCAGCGTCATGAAAACCCAAGGATGAAATTCAAACTTATACAATCAAATTACCTTGATTTGAATAGGGAATTTAGACCGTTTATGAAGGATTTGGAAGGTTTTTCTGAAGAAGAATATAATATTTTAAAACCCTTGATACTAGAAAAAGATATTCCATCAATACAAGAAAGCGTTATGAAGGGAAAGTTAACGTATGAAAAGTTAACATTATTTTATTTGTATAGAATTCTGAAGTTCGAGAGGGATAGTACTAAGTATTTAAATGCAGTGATAAGTTTGAATCCTAACGTTTTAAATCAAGCGCGAGAAAAGGATCAGAACAAGGCTTCAGGGATATCTAAGTTTTCACTTAATGGAATGCCTATTATCCTTAAAGATAATATTGATACCAAATATATGAACACAACAGCCGGAGCTGTTGCTATGAAAGATCATCTTCCCAAAAAGGATGCATTTATAGTTGAACGTTTAAAAAATTCAGGAGCTCTAATTTTAGGGAAGGCAAATTTAAGTGAGTGGGCATATTTCTTTTGTGAGGGGTGTCCATTAGGTTATAGTGCTTTGGGTGGACAAACACTCAACCCCTATGGAAGGAAAGAGTTTGAAACTGGAGGCTCAAGTTCAGGAAGTGGCGTTTCAGTTGCAGCAAATTATGCTGTTGCAGCGATAGGCACAGAAACTGCCGGTTCTATAACATCGCCATCAAGTATGAATTCTGTAGTGGGATTAAAACCAACAATAGGATTGTTAAGTAGGTCTGGCATTATTCCTATTTCAAATACTTTAGATACTCCGGGACCAATGACAAAAAGCGTCATAGATAATGCTATTCTATTAGAAGCCTTAATAGGGTTAGATACAAATGATGAAACGCAAGTGCTAGCTAACTTTTCAAATGATCAATACATTGATTTCGAAAAAAAATATGATTTTTTGAAAGAGAAAAGAGTAGGAGTAATTGCGGATTTGCTCCAAGATTCTATTTATAATAAATCAGCTCAGAAAATTGCAAAAGTAGGAGCCAATATAATTAAACTTGCGCCAGAAGAGATGAATTACGATGGTTTCTTGACCTTGCTCGCTGCTGATATGAAACGTGACTTTCCTAACTATTTTAAGAGGCTAGATTTAAATAAAAATGATATTATTACTCTAGGGAACGTTGTGAATTTCAATAATGAGAATATTTTAAAGCGTGCTCCATATGGACAACAGTTATTCGAGAAAATTGTCAATGATACGACATCAGATATACAACTGGTTACTGTAAGAGAAAATTTAATAAAGAGAGGGAGGAAGTATTTTAAAGCTTTAGAAGCTAACGAAGTAGATGTAATACTTTCTATAAATAATACACATTCTGCTGTTGCTGCCGTAGCAAAATTCCCAACAATTACAGTACCAATGCAATATAAAGAACATGGAGAGCCAGTTAGTTTGACATTCATCGGACGGCCAAATACAGAAAAAGAAATGCTTGCATTTGCATTTGCATTTGAACAATTAACGAAGGTAAGAAAGATGCCAAAAAACTATCAGTAGACATCCGAGAATTAAATCGTTAAAAAGTCCTACTTTTGTATTCAGAATTTTTTGAAGATGCGTACAAAAACAATAAAGCAAAATAAGATCAATGTGGTTACCTTGGGGTGCTCAAAGAACATTTATGATAGCGAAGTTCTTATGGGACAATTAAAAGCAAATGGTAAAAATGTTGTACATGAAGACGAAAATGATGAAGGTAATATTGTAGTTATCAATACTTGCGGTTTTATAGGTAAAGCTAAAGAGGAAAGTGTTGATACAATTTTACATTATGCTCAGAAAAAAGAAGCTGGCGATGTAGATAAAGTTTTTGTTACAGGTTGCTTGAGTGAGCGATATAAACCTGATTTAGAAAAAGAAATTACGAATGTTGATCAGTTTTTCGGAACACATGACTTGCCAAATCTATTGAAGGTCCTCGAAGCTAACTATAAGCATGAACTTGTAGGAGAACGATTAACAACAACTCCAAAGCATTATGCTTATTTAAAAATAGCTGAAGGTTGCGATAGGCCTTGTTCATTTTGTGCAATACCCCTAATGAGAGGAAAGCATAAATCCACACCTATTGAAGATCTAGTTGTTGAAACTAAAAAACTTGCGGCTGATGGTATCAAAGAAATAATGCTGATAGCTCAGGATTTAACATATTATGGATTAGATTTATATAAAAAGAGAGCCCTAGCAGACTTACTAAAGGAATTGGTAAAAGTTGAAGGAATTGAATGGATTCGTTTACACTATGCTTTTCCAACTGGTTTTCCAATGGATGTATTAGAAGTGATGAAAAATGAACCTAAAGTTTGTAATTATTTAGATATACCGCTCCAACATATTAATTCAGAGATTTTAAAATCTATGAAGCGAGGAACAACCCATGAGAAAACAACTCAACTAATTAGGAAGTTCAGAGAATATGTGCCTAATATGGCTATTAGAACCACCTTAATTGTTGGATACCCTGGAGAAACTGAAGAACAGTTTAAAGAACTTAAAGACTGGGTAGAAGAAATGCGTTTTGAAAGGTTAGGAGCTTTTGAATATTCACATGAAGAGAATACAGGAGCCTATGCTCTTGAAGATGATGTACCTGCAGATATTAAATTTCGAAGAGTGAATGAAATTATGGAGGTACAATCACAAATATCATGGGAGTTAAATCAAGAAAAAATAGGAAACACTTATAAATGCTTGTTTGATAGGAAAGATGGTGAATATTATTATGGAAGAACTGAGTTTGACTCTCCTGATGTTGACAATGATGTACTTGTAAACGCCAAAGATCATTACATCAAGTTAGGAGAATTTATAGATATTAAAATATTCGAAGCCGGTGATTTTGATTTACATGGAAAACCAGTAACTTCATAATAATAGCTACAATATTTTACAGCTGATGCAGATAAAGCGATTTAATAATCATCAATTATAAGAGTTTGTTCTCATTTATTATTGATTGAAATTTTTTAATTACATGAAGAAAGCATATTTTAATTGGAGCTCAGGTAAAGATTCAGCATTAGCGTTATATAAAGTTTTAAAAGAAAAAAAAATAAAGGTAGATAAATTAGTAACAAGCATGAATAGAGATTATAAGAGAGTCTCTATGCATGGTTTACACGAAAGTTTATTGGAGGTACAAGCAAAAAGCATTGGAATAGCATTACATAAAATTTATTTTTCATCAAATGTAACCATGAAAACTTATGAAGGTGTAATGGATAAAGAAATGACTTGCTTAAGAGAAAAGGGATTTTATAAAGCCGTTTTTGGCGATATTTTTTTAGAAGATCTAAGAAACTACAGAGATTTAAAATTAAAAGAGGCTGGACTCCTTGGGGTGTATCCTTTGTGGAAGCAAAACACAAAAACATTATTAAATGAGTTTTTAAGTTTAGGATTTAAAGCAATTACAGTTTGTGTAAATGCGGATTTATTAGGGAAAGAATTTGTGGGAAGAATCATTGATGAAGAGTTTATAAAAGAGTTGCCTGAAAATGTAGATATATGTGGCGAAAATGGAGAATTTCATACATTCTGTTTTGACGGTCCAATTTTTTCAAAAGCGATAGACTTTGAGATAGGAGAAAAAGTATTAAAATCCTATCCACTTCTTGATGATAATGATAATTGTTTTAAAAAACCAAATCAAAAAGATAAAAAAACGCATAGCTCAAAGTTTTGGTATTGTGATTTAAAGATGGGGTGCGGTTAATTAGTTAGTGTAAAGAAGAAAGTAGTTCCCTTTTTTAATTTGGAGGTTAACCATATTTTTCCACCGTATCTATCAATAATTTTTTCAACAATTGAAAGCCCGATGCCTGTTGAATTTTTGTCACTTTCCAATTTCTGAAAAACATTAAATATTTTTAAATGATATTTTTCTTCAATTCCTTTACCATTATCTTTAACGTAATAAACATATGTTTCATCAGTTTTCATAAAGCCAACCTCAATTTCACCAGCTTCCTTATCGTTATATTTAATAGAATTACTTATTAAGTTTTGAAATAACTGTTGTAGCCTATGGGTGTCTCCAATTACAGACGGAAAGTCATCTAATACAGTAATATTGATGTTTTTTGGTATGTAAATATGATTAATAACGTCTTTTAAAATAGTATTTAAATCTATTTTTGACATTTTAAAATTCTTGATTCCTATTGTAGAGTATTCCAATATGCCACTAACAAGAGACTCCATTCTACTTATATTTTCACTTATTAATTCAATGTATTTCAAAGAATCTTCAGAAAAATCTTTGATATGATCTTCTTTTAACCAAGAGACTAAGGCGTCCATATTTCTTAGAGGAGATTTTAAATCATGAGAAACAATGTGTGCATAGTTATTTAGCTCTTCGTTACGTTCTTCTAATTTTTTTAGTAATATCTTTTGGTTATCATGAGCCTCACACGCTTTTATCGTAATAGAAAATTTATTAATTACAGGAATTAACTGATTCAAATCTTTTCGGTAAAGGTTATTTTTAATTGAATAGAGAAAAAGGTAAGTGTCTGTATCTAATCTTATAACAGCGATAGTTCCATTTTCAATAGGTATTGTAGATAATTCATTGAATAAAAAATGATATTCTTCAAGAGTGTATTGATCTATATTTTCTAAGTAATCATTAGCCCATTTTGAAATTTCTTGTTTTTGGTTAATTTCACCAAAGGGAATAGAGTATTCTGTTCGTAAGTTTTTATCTATTAGTTTTAATATCCAACAAGCGTTTAAGTTTTTTCTTTTTAAAAGTAGTTGCAAGAAACGTTCACAGTTTTCAGAATAATCAAGTGATTTACCAATACTCATAGAATATTCATATAAGCGTAGTATATCAAGTATTTGATTATTTTCTTCCATTATTCAAACAAGCCTACCACTATGGTTTTATTATAGAATTCTATATATCCATTTCCATAAGATGAGATTTCTCCTAATGTTAATGCACCACATACTTGAATATCTGGAAATTTATTTTTTATGGTTTTAGAAACAGACTCTAATTCATACTTGAAGTCATCTTTCAAGTATAAAATTCTAGATATACAGTCAATTATGATGGCATTTTTTGCTTTTTTTGTTTGATTAACAACCTCTTCTGTAGCAATTTTTGCAGCATTAATTAAGGATTTATTTTCTCCTTTCATAATATTGACCATTGTGTTTTCTTCAACTTGACCTACACAGATTAGAAAACGATCATCTTTAACAGATAGAGGATCCCTAATAATATGTTCTGCTCCTTCTTTGATAATACCTAGTGGATAACCACTAGCTAATTCAAAGAAATTTTGATCGTCGAAATTTCTATTAGCATTCTTTTCAACTACTTTTTTATATGTAGAAAAAGGATTTTCCCAGTTAATTTCTTCTATGGTATTCTGATGAGCTTTTGTTACAATAAAGGGACCGTCTAGTTTTTTCCAACCGTGTTTAACACCAATATTTGATTTCATTTTATTCACACAAACGACTGCCGCATCTTCAAAAAATCCATTTTTTGAAAAAACGCATGGTTTTTGTTTTAAACTCAAACTACCAGCGCCTCCTCCAAAGTAAGTTGTTTGCATTCCATAGTTTTCATATAAGTTGCTTAGAAAAGTTGAAATATTTGATGTCAAGCCATCAACAAAAGTAATTAAACTATAATTGTTATTTGGTTCAAAATCTATAGGCGGTATTGTATATTTTTTTAGACTAATGTTTTTTATCGTGGAAATATTAATTACACTAGTTAAACGGTGAATAACAATGCCTCTTTCGTTAACATCATTCTGATATACAACCATTGGAAAAATTCCACCAATAAAATTAATAGATTGCTTGTTTAAAAAATATATAAGTTTATGGATATCAACATTTGTTTTTTCTCCAACTGTTATAAGCGCAGTGTCTTCACCTACATAATTTTTTATCAGCCGTGTAATTTTAAACGGATCTTCAGAATTGATTAGCATAAAAGAATATTTCTTCTATGAAATATACTAAAATATAAATTAATATTTGTAAAACAGTACGTTGACTTTTATAAAGCTATTTTTTCTAGTGCTAAAAAGTGTGTAGTAAAATTATTTTTTAGAGGGAAGATACTAATTTCACACTTGTAAGTAGATTTATCTTTTTTATGATTTATAATAACCTCTTTGAAAGGAGTACCAAGAAGTAATTTTTGCTGAATCCTTTTTTTGGTTTCTTGAGAGGTATGGCTACCTTGCAGAAACCTCGGCGTTTTGTTAATAGCAAATTTTTTAGAGTACCCTGTCATTTCAGAAAAGCCAGTGTTAACCCAAACTATTCTTTTTGATAAATCTGTAAGAACAAGAGCTTCGAAACTGTTATTTTTAAAAATACTATCCAAATCATTTGACCAATTATATTTCTTAGACATGTTCTTGACGGTAAGAATGTCATTATTTCGTGAAATTTGATTTCTGATTTGATGAAAATTTTGAAGGTAAACATCAAAGGATAGTAAATTCAAATTGGGACTATCATCGCTTTCTTGGAAGTTGATAATTTGATTAACTTTTTCTTTTGAAAGAGAAGATAAATAAATATCCAAAGATTTCATATTCAGTATGCTTTTCTTCATGTTTTTTGCTTTTGGTTTTAAAAGTACTAAAACTTTTTTTATCTACTAGGAAGAAGAGAAAAAGATCTTTTAAGCCAGTCAATATTTTGGTTGTAAAGAATTCATTTCTGTTTTATCCGGTATATTATTTATTTGAAACTACAAAATACTAAATTGATAGATTTTAATTGATGATTACTAGTTTGTTAACTAGGATTTAAAAGAAAGTGTTTTTATTTAGTAAAAAAATATTCATGATATTTATTTAAAAGGGCTATAAATTTATTAATAAATGTGTAACTTTATTTTGATATTAAAGGATTTTTAAGGAGTTTGTTGTAGTGTGGTTAAAATGAATTTAATAGAAATGATTTTTAAAATCTACTATATAATTTAGGTTTAGCTTTCAATAAATCTAGCTAGCAAATTCTAATTTTTTTAGCCTAAAAATGTAATAGCATATTGAAATATAAAGATTTGAAGGGATTTTAAAAATATTATAGGTCTTTTACTTTTGTGATAAACTTTTATACCAATTAAATAGAGGTTAATTAGAAAGTTTTATGGTTTTTCGCAAAACTGTCAAAAAAATGACCTAGTACTTTAATGTAAAAACAATTAACTAAACATAAAAACTATCTACAAATGAACGAATTAATTTTAAAGTCATCAGGGTTCCATATAAGAAGAATACACCTAACTTTTTTTGAAATAAATAAAATAAATAGCATTATTGCAGGCCTTGAAAAGATGTTAGAAAATAATTTCAAAAAAGCACTAAATTTTCTACTTGCGAGTTACATAGTTGATGTCTGATCTTTCAAAAACTTCAATTAACAAAAGATAACGTATGTTTTATCAAAGAGATAAAAATCGGTTATCTAAAAAATAAATATTAAAGGGCAACATTTTATTTGAGTCTAACAAACTTTATAAAGTCATATTGTATCTCGGACAATATATTTAATGTGGATAATTAATTTACAAGACTCGATTAGCCCTTACAATCGTTATTTAAAATTTTCTTAGGCTATAGCAAATCTAGTCAAAAACTGTCAATACCTATATGTTTTTATAACAATATGGGCTTGATTTTTTATGCCATATTTTGATGGTCTTTAGAAGTTATTAACTAAACATAAAAACAATCCGAAAATGAACAAAACACTTTCAAAATTAGTATACTTATTAGGAATAGGATTACTATCATTTTCTTTAAAAGCACAACACGAAATCAAAACAGTAAGGGGTATTGATATAAAAGCTGATACAGATGGAAAAGGAGGATTAGAAGGAATTAGGTTTTTTGCAGAAAATAAGCAACTGGCTGATTTTAACCCAAAAAATACAATCTTCAAGGTAAAAAACTTTTTTTTAAAAGAAGTAATTACTCAAGACAAAAGTTATTTTAAGGATGAATCTTATTTTTTTAAGAAAATTAGTGCCTATGGAGATATCAAAGTTACAGGTAAAGGGATCTTTAACTCTGAAATAGGTATTGGAATAGAACCGCAAGAAGGACTTCATTTGAGTAACAGAAATATTCGTGTGGATGAGGGACAATATCAGAGCTGGGGTCCTATAGAGCTTCACCCTGATACTGATAATTCTGGTGATGATACTATTTCTTTTAGAAACAGTATAAATGAGGAAATGGCAAAACTCCAAGATGGAGTGTTAACACTAAATTTTAATAGTGCTATTGAGTCTAAAGGTATTCTAAGTATTTGTCCAGGAAAAGAAAATTCTCAAAATGATATAGTTTTATTTAAAAATGGAGACAATGAGGAAATGGCAAAACTCCAAGATGGAACGTTGACCTTAGATCAAATCCGATTAAACATAACAACCTTTCCTGATTATGTGTTTAATAGCAAATATACTTTAATGCCACTGAATGAATTAGCTTCTTTTATAGAGAAACATAAACATTTGCCAAAAATACCTTCTGAAAAAGAGGTTGTTGAGCAAGGGATGGATGTTGGTTTTATCAATAAAATTTTGGTAGAAAAAGTAGAGGAGCTAACCCTTTATACAATAGCTCAAAACAGAAAGCTCAAATTATTAGAAGAACGATTAAACGAATTAGAGGGAGGTAATGAACCCAAAAAGTAATACCAATAAAAACTATAAAGATGAACAAACCAATTTTAAAATCATTTTTCCTTTTACTAATAGGAATACTATCATTTAATTTAAATGCGCAAGACCAACAAATATGGCATTCCCGTAAGACGATTGTAATACAAGCAGATGTAAGAGGAGAAGGTAGTGACTATAAGGGGGTTCAACTGTTTTCATATAATCAAATGTTAGCTAATTTTAATCGAAAATATACAAGGTTTTATAAGCCACTAGGCTGGGGGAATGTAGAGCCACAAGAAGCAATCCATTTGGAAAGACATAATATCCGTGTAGATGGTGGACAATATATGAGTAATGGACACATACGGTTATATCCAGATGTTGATAAAACTGGTGATGATGTTATTTCTTTCAAAAACAGTGAGGATCAGGTAATGGCCTGGCTTCAAGATGGCGTATTAAGATTAAACTTCGATAGTGCAGTTGAATCTTCAGGGAACCTTAGTATTTCTCCAGGTAAAGGAAATACTAATCAAGATGCTATTATTTTCAGAAATGGCCAAAATGATGAAATGGCCAAGCTCAAAGATGGCGTATTTAGATTGAACTCCAATGGTAGAATCGAATCTATAGGAGCGCTTAATATTTCTCCGGGTAAAAGTAGGGTTAACGAGGATGCTATTATTTTCAGAAACGGTCAAAATAATGAAATGGCCAAGCTTAAAGATGGCGTATTAAGATTAAACTTCGATAGTGCTATTGAATCCTCAGGGAATCTTAGTATTTCTCCAGGTAAAGGAAATGCTAATCAAGATGCTATTTCTTTCAAAAATGGCCAAAATAAGGAAATGGCTAGGCTTCAAGATGGTGTACTATCTCTAAACCAAGTTCGGTTGAATATAACCTCTTTTCCAGATTATGTTTTTAATAGCAAATATACTTTAATGCCACTGAATGAATTAGCTTCTTTTATAAAGAAACATAAACATTTACCAAAAATACCTTCTGAAAAAGAGGTTGTTGAGCAAGGGATGGATGTTGGTTTTATCAATACAATGTTAGTAGAAAAGGTAGAAGAATTAACACTGTATACAATTGCACAAGAAAAGCAAATAACCAAACAAAAAGAGCATACGATTGCACAACAAAGGCAAATAACCAAACAAAAAGAAGCTATCAAACTTTTAGCAGAACGTTTAACTCAAATAGAAAAGAGGTATGAAACTAACAAATAATTTTACAAATTGTTTTTGGACTACCTTAGTCTATTGCTTTTGCTGTTTTAATTCTTTTTTAGTTGCTCAAGAAACGAATCTTTACAGATTTATTTATGAAGGCCATAACGAAAAAATAAAAAAAGCTTTATGTCACAACACTAAAACAAATTTAGCTGAAATAAGTAAAGTATCTTCTAACGAGTTTAGCAGAGTAAAAGGCTATTTAGACGCTTTTATCTTGTATGGTGTACCAAATGAAAAAGGGCACGTTTTTATAACTTCTGCAAAAGCACCAGAATTCTTTCTAAAGGCAAACTCCAAAACGAACGAAGTCACCTTTGATAAAATTACAAAGAATTCAAACCTGGAATCTTTTAAATGGGAATTTGTACTGAATCGAGAAACTGATGGTAGTATTATTACCCTTCAAACCATCGTCAAAAATAAATTTGCCATCAAAAAAGAGAATGAACGTGCTATTATTGCAAATAGGCTTGGTGCTAAAGGTGCAGATAATCAAAAGTTTTCTTTTCGTTTAGAACAAATTGTTAATGTTTTTTAAAATAACTTATGAATATAAAAAGAAATCTCACCGTAGTTTACATGGTTTATTGCTTGCTACTCATAACTGTAACTGGAGTAGCACAGTCTAGACCCCCAGTACTAGTTTTATATGGAAATAACCAATATATAACTTATTTTGATACTCAAAATGATCTTACTACTCATTTGATAAATCAAGGTGTAGAAGATCAGGCAACCGTTGAATTCTGGGTTATGAAAGTTCATAATAAATCTTTAGCTTCCTATAAAAAAAGAGAAGGTAAATGGTTGTATTCTAATTTAAAAGAAGGTGAAAAGGAGTTTTCGTTAGCAGGAGAAAAAGGAATACTACAGTTAAAAATAGGCAATACATCAAAAGCCATTGTGTTAAGTAAAGATGAAAGCTTTTGGTATGATCAATGGCATCATATTGCCATAAGTTTTAAAGCTTCAAGTTTAAAATTGTATGTTGATGGAAATAGAAAAGCTGAACTTCCTTTCTTAAATAGCTCTTTTCAATTAGGAAACATGCTTTTTACAGAAACTCATGATAATCAATTGAATATTGCAGAATACAGAGGATGGAGCAAGCTTCGTACTGCTCAACAAATAAGAGAAAGCAGGTTGTTGACGTATTTTAATGAAAATCAAAATAATCTAGAGCGTTTGAACAGTAACGGTTTGGTAGTTGCTTATGCAGATGGAAATTTTGTTGAGAAACAAGCATCCATTTTACCAATGAAACAAATTAATTGGTATAATATAATTACGTCTGCTATTAATACGAGCATACCAAAAGCTGCAAAAGTAACTAGCTCAATAAAAGTTAAAGGAGAAAAAAACTTGATATTGGCTGAATTAAGAACCAATATTGATCATCCAATCTATAGTTTAAAAGATGTATTACTTCAAGCATCTGATGGGGATGGAGAAAATGCTGCAGGGAAAGCAATCATAAAATTAAGATGGCCCCATATTTTAGGAGCTAAGAGTTACATTATAAGTCGGAGGAATCTATCAGATTCCTTTAGTAATTTTACTTATTTAAAAACGCATAAACCAGCTTCTAACACAACCGTATCCTCTTACCTAAGTTTTGAAGATGGAGCAATTTTGCCAAACGAATTGTATGAATACCAAGTTGTCGCTGAGGGAGTTACTGATAGTAAACCAGGGTTAGATAACGGTTTTGTATTTGCAAACGGAGTGGTTAACGGTAAAATTGAAACACCTAAACATGTTGCTTCTCAAAATGTTCTTGTAACAGCGACCTCATTTCAAAAAGATCGTAAAATACCAGGAAACTCCTTACTCTTTTCCAAGAAAAGCACACCTATAATGTTCAATGAGGTTTCTTTATTCGAAGAATTAAATAACCAGGGAACTATCGAGTTTTGGTATAGAACTCCGAATACTAAATCAACTACTAACACTATTTTTAAGTTTAGCGAAATGGAGATTCGTATGACCGAAAAGGAAATTCAGTTGTTTTCAAAAGATTCTAAAACAGATAATAAATCAACTATTTACATGTCGGCTTCTAAGCCGAATGACACCAACTGGCATCATTATGCATTAACATTTGGTCCTGACGGTGGAGCTATCTTTATAGATGGAGGGAAAAAACAACCTACTAATAAAGAAAATCCTCTTACTTCGAATGGGGCTTCTCAAACCTCTTTCGAAGTAAGTTTAAATACAGTTTCTAGGTATTTTTTAAATAGCTCATTACAGAACCCTTATGAATTGGATGAGTTGAGAATATGGAAAGTAAAAAAGTCCGTTGAAGAAATTCATAAATATTGGAACATCATTTTAGGCGATAATGCGCTTCCAAACTTAGAAGCTTATTATCGATTTGATATTGGAGATAAACATAACATCTATAACCAAGCAGCACAAACCTTAGGCAGGTATAAAGGGGTTTCAACAAATGAAATATTATTACGTCCACAGCCGATAGTAAAGAAAGAAGAGGGAACTGGTTCAATTGATATTCCTATTGTTTATGGGGTATATACCAATCAAGAGGGAAGGTATAGGTTTACAAGCTTAAATTCTGGTCGTCAAAGTATCAAACACTCAAGTACCTATTTTGAGTATCGAATCATTCCATCGAAACCGAATAATGAATTTGTTCCAACCTCTAGAGTGAAAAATATTCCAAGGGAGTTGATTTTCAAAGAACCACTCTCTACTGATTTTACGAACAATTCATCATATGATATTTCTGGAAAAATTGTCTATGTAGTAAAAGGTCCCGAAGGGGATGTTGAATTTCCTACCATTAAAAATACAGGAATAAAATTAGATGGTTCAGAGGTAACTAGTACACAAGAAAGTTCTCTTGTAAGAACAAATAATGAAGGAATTTTTACAATTTCAGCTTCACCAGAAAAACATGTGATCTCTGTAGGGCAACCAAAGTTTGAGGATTTAAATATTGCGATTGATCGAGTAAGTTTAGATTTTAAAAATGATGGTTACGCAGAAATCAAAGAAAACGTATCTATTGAAGCTAATAAAGGATTTACATGGTCAGGTTTTATTAAACCAGATGTTGATATTCCTAGCACTGAAGGAAAATCACAAATACCAGAAATCCAAACGGTATTACAATGGGGAGATTTAAAATTAGAATTACACAATAATCAGCAATTACGATTGATTTCTGGAGAAAAAAAGCTCTTGTCTAAAAAGATAGAGGGGAATTCAGTATATACATTTTTCGCAATAACAAGAGATTCTTATAACCATGTTTTAGGTTTCTGGGTAAATGATGATTACCAGACAGTACCTTATTCTGATAAAAAGATAGATAGTAAGGTCTATTTAGGAGCTAGTTATAGTCCGGCTAAAGAAATGATAAACTACTCTTTAGCCAATTTGGATATCTTAGAGTTTCGAAATGCCCAATACACACCTAAAGAAATTAAAAAAATAAAAAATGGAGATATTTTAAGTAAAGATATAAGTCACTTAAAGCTTTCTTATAGTTTTGAACATAACATAGGCGCAAGAGCTGTAAATTTGGCAAGTCTTAAAAATCAAGAAAATAATTATATTTTTTTACATGAAGGAGCATTTTTTAATCAGGAATCAAGTTCACAGTACATAAGAAAATTTGATTTTGACTATGTAGCATTCCCAAGTAAGGAAAGTTCTGGTCTAATCAATCCAATAAATCAACAAGAATATTTATTTAATTTACTTGAACCAGTTGCTAATATAAATTTTGAAAATACTACCAGACGTTCATTTGTAGGGAATATTACCATTCCATGTGATAATAGTTTAGGAGATTGGACAGGTATAATTCAAAGAACAGATGTTTTATATCCTAAATACGAAAGATCGATAACAATCAACGATTTTAATCAAGAAAAGAATCTTTTTACAATTCATGATTTATTACCTGGTAAATATCGAGTTGAAATAAATAATGTGAGTAAAGGTGTTGCCATACAGTCTTCAATAATTGATTTACAAACTGGAAATAAAAGTTATGATTTTCCTTATCGAAATGATTTAAAAGTTGAATTAGTCCTTTATGATGTAAAACCAGAGGAATTAAAAGCAATGGAATCTTTTTCAGAATTAAAAACCAAAAAAATAAACCCAATATGTGGTAACGATAAAAATATTTATCAATTAGAAGCGGGGCAAAGTATTTTAGCCTCAGTATTTGTTTTCGAAGAGTATGAAGGAAGCGTATGCCCTGTGGAGGGAGCCAAAATTGACTTAAGTGGTGACATGATTTTTGCTTCAGCAAATGGAAAAACGGAGGTAAACGGAAAAAAATCTTTTTTAACCCTTGTAGGAAATCCAAATTTTATAGATGATTTTACAAGAAATTTATCTGTTTCAGTAAGTCATGAAAATCGAAATACAACACTGTCAAAAACAGCTTATATAACCGGAAGTCAAAGAGGAAATAAAGATTTTACATTAAAAGATCCTACCGTCGGTTTTATTCTTTATGATCCTCCAGGAGATGGTAGTTCTTCTACGCTGGCAAGAGGGGCAACATTTTCTTTTGGTAAGTCTGTTATTACAGGAACCGATGTAGTTACTTCAACATCAGTGACTACAGGGTCTGATGTTGAAGTTCAGATGCTTACTTTAGCACTTGCAGCACCTATGGGAGTTGGAGTGGGGACTGGGATTATAAACACAGTAGCATTACAAAAATCAAAGTTTAGAGGGAATATAAATGCAGATTTCAACTATAGGCATACTGGTCGAAATGGAACGAGTGTTTCTCTAGAACAAGCTATAAAAACATCTTCTTCATCAAGCATTACAGGAGAAGATGCTGATATTTTTATTGGGCTATCTAAAGTTTTAACATTTGGTACTGGAAAAACATTGATTATAGATGACAATTGCCAACCAAGAATTGATTACGAAAAAACGGTGGTGACGGCAGATGAGCTAACCCCTTTTGTTTATACTCGTCATGGTATAGAGGAGAATATTATTCCGGGTCTTCAGGTTCAGATATTAAAAAGACATGAAGAGTTGTTTCCTCCAAGTCAAGAAGAAGTTAATATAAGAAAATTACTTGATCTTAGATCCACCATAGATAGGCTTGATATTGATGTTAAATCGAAGAATACGGATAAAAGTATTGCCGATTATATGCATCAAGTCAAAAGGTGGCAAGAAATAATTAAAAGAAAAACAAGAGAAGAGAAACTAGATCATTTCCAAAATAACACAATTTCATTCACAGATACAACGTCTGATTTAGAGACAGTAGGAGAGGGTATGGGAACTTCTATCACTCAGTTAGATTCTCAAGTTTCTTTTAGCGGGGGAACTTCAACCACTTATACGTTAACGAGAAGTAATGAGTCAAGTACACAAAATTCAGGAGGTTCTCATATTGGAGGAGGAACAACCATTAACACTACAGCTAATATTGCAGGATTATCTTTCGGTTTTAAAACAGATATCAAAGCAATGGCAATTATTCAAGGTAGTGATGATACACAAAAAGGAAACTCTAGGGTTGATAGTTTTACCTTAACAGATAGTGATGTTGGAGACCATTTTAGTGTACGTATTAGAAGAGATAAGGTGTATGATACTCCTATATTTTTCACGGTAGGAGGAAAGAGTAAATGTCCTTTTGAGTCAGGGACGGTACCAAGAGAAGGTGTTGAAATCGTAGTTGACAATGCTGTTAAATATGGTGCAGGAGAGGAGTCTATTTTATATCATTTAACAGTTCGTAATACTCAGGTAGCTAGGGATAATACTTTTAAAAGTTACAATTTAAATATTAATGGGACTACCAATCAAAAAGGTGCACAGATATATGTTAATGGGCAACAATTGTTAAATGGTTTAAGTTATCCTGTAAGATTTCCTAATGATGAACACTCACCAGTAGGAGTTAAACAAGAAGAAAAGTTAATACTACAGATTACAAGAGGAATTGATGCACCAGAAGAAATCTCTTACGAAAATATTGATATTATGGTGTTGGCTTCATGCTATTCATTATATAATGATGATGAATATGAAGAAGTAGCGGTAAAACAATTTGATAAAGTTTCTTTAACCGCTCATTTTACAGGTAACTGTGTTGATGAAATAGAGCTAGATAAGCCTCTTGATAACTGGGTTGTTAATAATAAAAGTGATAACAAGTTAGAATTAAAATTTCGAATTTCAGAGGTGTTTAATAACCAGGTTGATGATACATTTTCGATTGTGCTAGAATACGCGATGTTAGGAAATAATAAACCGCATCAGTTAATAGAACTATCTTTAAAAGATTTAAAAGATCATATGGATACTCAAGGCAATATATCTTATAATGCCGACTTTTCGGGTTTACCAGATGGAGAATATAGTTTCAGAATAGTTCCTGTTTGTGGTAAATTTAATGATGGCTTGCCAGGTAGTAAAAAGAATCCAACAAGATTTATTGAAGGAGTAGTATCTACGGAACCACCATTAGTTATAAATACAAATCCTCAAAATGGAGGGGTATTGTCACAAGGAGATATTATGGCTGAATTTAATGAGCCTATTAATCCACATACAGCAGTAAATAGTAGTTTTTCTTTGAGAGGGATTTTTGCAGGAACAACGCAAGATTTAATATCAGCAGAGTTTGGAGAAGTAAATGATGAAGTCATAATTCCTCATCAGCCAGATTTTAATTTAGAGGATAATGCTGAGTTTACCATAGAAACATGGATTAACCCAAGTTCATTACCTAAGAGATTTCATACAGTACCTATTTTAAAAAAAGGGAGCAATTATAATGTATCATTAACCGGTGAAGGTAAAGTGGCAGTGAATGGTACTGTGTTGAGTACGGAAATATTACAACCATTTAATTGGACTCATTTAGCGATCGTTTATGATGGAAAAAAAACAATAACAATATACTATAATGGGGTTTCTGTTGGTTCTGGATCCATCACGAATTTGAAATTAAATGAAGAACCTATTGAAATAGCAAAAGCAGTCCGAGGAAATTCATTTATAGGAATACTAGATGAATTACGTATCTGGAAGGTAGCCCGTTCACCATCTGAAATTGTATCTAAGATGGACAAACAGTTAATAGGTAATGAATCAAATCTTGTTGCTTATTTTGTTTTTAATGATAATGCATTAGAAGGAACGAATGGTGCTCCAGATGAGGCTATTCGTGACTTTACTGGTAATGCTCATGGAACAACTCAAAAAGGTTTACGTTTTGTTAGAGGGATTAATAGAGCAGCTCCTCTAGATATTGGTAAAATTGTAAAGGATATACAATTTAAAGTTATTGTATCAGATAATGATACGAAGGTTCACTTATTACCCACATTTGAAGCTAATTTTGTAGAGGGAGCTCAGATTACAGCTATGGTATTAAATAAAAGATTAGAAGACCCTTATGAAAATAAAATAGCAGGGAAATCGTGGTCATTTGTAGTGAATAAAAACACCATCCATTGGAGTCAAAATAATTTGAGTATTTATCAAGAACAAGGTAAAGGAACTAAAATTTCATTTGTAGATTTAAATAATTCTAAGGGAGGAACTGCTGTAAAATATCGATTTAAACAATTGCCATCGTGGCTTACAGTTGCTAAAAGAGGAGTTGCTGTTGAGGAGAATAATTATCAAAGTTTAGCAGCTGGATTTGTAGAACGAGAGCTAGACTTTATGATAGCGCCACATTTAAATCCTGGTATTCATAGTACAGATATTTATATTGAAGTTTTCCAAATAGAGGAGAACAAAGAAAGTCCAATTGGTATAGAGGCTTTTCATTTAGAGGTAAATGTAACTTGCCCTGCTCCTAATTTTGAAGATAGTTTTAATGTTAATGATTATTATGGTGAGATGACTATTACAGGAAACTTATTTTTTGATCAAGAAAAATCTGCAGATACTCGAGATATTATTATAGCCTACATTAATGGAGAGTATAGAGGTCAAGCTAATGTAGGGGCTAACGGTCTTGTAAATTTAAGCATTTCTGGTAATCCATCAGAATTTGGAGCACTTAGTTTTAGTGTTTGGGATGCGTCAGAATGCATGGAGTATAAGCAGATTAAGGAAAAATATTCATATAGCTATAGAAGTAGTATTGGTACAATTACTAGACCAGTTCGATTTACAGTAGGAAAACGAATCGCTAGAAGAATTGTGCTAGTTAAGGGGTATCAAGAGTTGAGTTTTAATGTTAGAGATAATGATTCAGGTATGAAACTATCACTAAGCTCAATAAAAGGACTAGAGATGGGAGATGAGATACGGAATATAGAAAGTGCTAGTCTAATAGCCCGTGTTGCGCGAGATGGTTCATTTATAACTACTTCAGAAAGAATAAAATTCTTAGATGTAAGAAAAGCATATCTTATAAATTCTTCTTCGTCAAAATTGGTGAGTGTTGAAGGAGTATTGGTACCCTTAGAAACGAATATAAAAATAGAGGGCAATCATAAGGAAGTAGGGATACCATATTTTCCTAATGATCTACGAACGATACCCGTTGCGTTACGTTCTTTAAATGCAAAAATGGTCAGTATTGGAGATAGAATAAAAAGAAGAGGTTATTATGCAGAGTATACAAAGGAAGGATGGCAAGGCAATTTGACTCATCTTACACCTGGTTTAGGTTATCTGTATAAAGCAGCGAAAGAAGGAATACTAAATTACGCAGGTATTTCTAATAGAGCAATTCTAAGTATTGGAGAAGAACCTCTAGATATTTCTGAAGATTATATAAGAGAAGCAACCAAGATAAATTGGGAAGTTGATAGAAGTATCTATTTGAATTTCATGTATTTGACCGCAAAAATTGAGTCAGTTGATATTGATGTAAATAAGGATTACACTATCGGAGCTTTTGTTAATGGAGAAGTTCGAGGCATAGCAAAGCCTTTGCTTATTGATGGGGAATATAAATATTTCATGGGTATTGGAGGAAATGAAGGAGAGGCTGTAAGTTTTAAACTATATGATGGCAAAAAGATAGTTGATTTAGATAACCATCTGCCATTCATTAAGAAAGAATCTTTAGGAAATGTTGAATCACCCTATACTCTATTGTATTCAAAAAAGCTTACAGGGTCTGTACTTGAAGATAAAGACTATATTTTAGAACAAAATATAGATAATCAGACAAAGGGCTATGGTACACTAGTTTTTCAGGTTCCAATAGATCAGTTTGTAGAGGTTAGTATATACAATGTTGTTGGTCAAAAAATACAAACATTATTTTCTAAAAGAGCAAAAGGAAAAATTAAACATTCACTGAAGTTAAGAATGGATAACTTGAACCTTTCGTTTAGGTCTGGTGTTTACTTTTTTAGATTAGAAACAAAGAATAAAATGGTTACTAGAAAAATGATTATTGAATAGGAAAAGGGGGATTTCCCCCTTTTTATTAAAACTTTTCGAAAACACCGAGTCCAAAAAGTGCAAAATCATATTTTACAGGATCATTTTTATCAAAGTCTCTTAATACAGCATCTAGTTCAATTAAAGCTTTCCAATCATTTTGCTTACGTTTTAAAATTCCTATTTTACGAGCGATATTACCTGAGTGAACGTCCAAAGGGCAATGCAAATTTGCAGAGGAGTGGGATTTCCAAATTCCTAAATCTACTCCAGTTTTATCATTTCTTACCATCCAACGTAGAAACATGTTAATACGTTTTGATGCTGAATTTTTTAAAGGATCTGAAACATGTTTTTGAGTTCTTTTTTGATGTGGAATTTCAAAAAAAATTTTTTTAAAGTTATGAATAGCTAATTTGTAATTATCACTTCCATTTTTTGGTTGCAATACAAATTCTAAACTTTTGTGATTGTTATATATATTTTTTAGGGATTGTATGAAAAAAGTTATGTCTATACTGTTAAATGTTCTATGAACAAAGCCCTCGAAGCGGTCTAAATCTTTTGAGTTATGGTGCATTATAAAGTCATATGGAGAATTCCCCATATGATCGATTATTTTTTTAGCATTTTTTATAATCATTTTTCTATTTCCCCAAGCAATGGTAGCAGCTAAAAAACCTGATATTTCTTGATCTTCTTTTTTAGTGAATTGATGAGGTATTTGTATTGGATCACTTTCAATAAAGCTAACATTATTGTAGGTATTTACTTTATCATCTAAAAAATTTTTAAGGTCTTCTTTTTTCATTAAAAAATAATTGTTGAGATAATATTAATAGTTAAGAATAAGTGTTTTTTGATATTAGTAAATTAGTAAGCTTTTCAACGCCACATGTACTTTTAAATTTTTACATGCAACTAATAAATTTGTTAGTTTGATAGCAAAAATATTAGACAATAAAAAGCTTTTATTAGGAATTGGTATTAAACAATAATACCATCTTTCATAACTAATTTTCTATCAGCCATAGTAGCCAACTCATTATTATGGGTAACAATAACAAATGTTTGGCCAAAAGAATCTCTGAGTTTAAAAAAAAGTTCGTGCAGATTTTTAGCCGAGTTTGAGTCTAGATTTCCACTAGGCTCATCAGCTAAAATTACAGCAGGATCATTTATTAGAGCTCTGGCAACAGCAACTCTTTGTTGTTCGCCTCCTGACAGCTCACTCGGTTTATGGTTTTCTCGATGCGATAAGCCCAAAAAGCTGAGCAATTCTTTTGCTTTTTTTTCTGTTTCTACTTTTCCTTTTTTGGCAATAAAAGCAGGAATACAAATATTTTCTAAGGCTGTAAATTCTGGAAGTAATTGGTGAAATTGAAATATAAATCCAATATGTTTGTTTCTAAAAAGTGAAATTTCTTTATCGTTTAAATTTTTAACTGATTTTCCATTAATAATTAGTGAAAAATCTTTCTTTTTATCAGGTGAATCTAGCGTGCCAAGGATTTGGAGGAGTGTTGTTTTTCCTGCTCCAGATGGACCAACAATAGCAATGACCTCACTTTTATTTATTTGTAGATTAACTCCCTTTAGGATTTCAACACTATCGTAACTTTTATGAATATTTTCTGCACTAATCATGATAAAATCTTATTGGACGAATGTATAAAAAAGAAAAGAAATATACTTTAATAAGTTAGAATATCTACATTAAAAGTTACTAGAACACATTTCTTAGATTATTATAATCTAAGAAATAAACAAACCTTAAAGAAAAGGTATGTTGAATGTTTTCTTTAAAAAGTCTACTTAGATTATCCATAAAACTAATACTTGCCGGAGCAAAATCATCATCAGGATTAATTGAATTTCTATAAAATGCAATTAATTGACTTCCTGGAGCAAATTGCCAAACAAAATTTAAATCAATGTTCCAGCTATTAAAATTCCGATCGTGATTTTCATTATAAATATTTCTATGTAAACTTCCATTATTTGTATCTAAAGAGTAAAATTTAGAGTATGGAACTTTACTCCAATTGTGTCTAAAACTCAAAGAAAGAGAGGCAAGTGAGTTGAAACTATATTTACCTGTTATAGTGTTGTTGTATGTTGTCCAGTTTCTTTCTCCAAAAATAATTTTATCTTTAAGAGAAGTATATTGTGGATTATTTTTTATGTACTCTTCTTTAATTTTTTTAACATACCCTTGGTCGTTGTTTACATGCCTAAAACGCAATCCATACCTTAAAGAGAAACGATTGTTAAAACGATACCGTGGTGTAAATCTAAAGCCATAACGCTCTTTTGGATTGTTATCATAAAAATCATAAAACCATCTGTAATCAATGGCCATTTTTTTGCGATAGTCAGTAGATCCCCAATGAAAAAACTTAATCCTTTGAGGAGAGTTAAAATAAATACCACTACTAGTACCTTGCCTTGGCTCAAAAAAATCTTTCCTTTCTGACCGAAAATTAAAGCCTCCTCCGAAATAGAATCTTTTTCTTGTTTCTGACCAAAAATTTAATCCTAAGTTTGAATGGGTATAAGTTCCTGGATTGTGCAAGAAATTTAATCTGTGATAAAAAGAAACCTGATAATCATTAAAAATACCCTTAGGTTGCAAAAGCCTATATGATAACGAGCTATAGATAGTTTGCTCATTATTATTAAAGAGAATGCCAAGATCATTAGAGTCAAAATCTTTGTTTTTGAAGTTGTAACCTAATTCAGCTCTCCAATTCCCTGCATGTTTGCCAATACTAGTATCAAAAGTATATCCAGAACTAGATTTTGTTTCATCGTCTGAAATATGACTCATTTTAAATGAGCCATCAATATTGTAAGTACTTTTTTTATCTTCTATATGCCATAAAACTCCCGATGTATTAGCGTCTCTAAATTCACCAAGTCTGGTAACATTTGTATTAATTAGTGTAATTGATGAATTTTGGTTAAACTGTTGATCTAAAACAACTATGTTGTAGTTTGCAAGAGGATTTACGGTTACTTTTCTTGTTTTATTTGTTATTGTATCTTTTATAATGGCTTCGGTTTTATCTGTAATCGCATTAAAAAAACCGATACCGAGTCCATTTTTTGTCCGTCCTGAAATTTTAATAGCATTTAGCATATCTACTTTTTCAGGAATTTCGACAACTTCCTCGTTAGTATTTATCTGGTCTTTTACCCTAAACTGATCGATTGGTTTAGAACCAATGCGTCTTGAGTAAAAGAGATCTCCTTTAGTGAAAAGCTCAGTACCCTCGCTAAAAAATTGTCTTTGTTCAACAAATTCTTGTTCAAAGGGACTAAGGTTTAAGATAACGTTATCAAATGCAGCTTGACTAAAGTCAGGAATTAGAGTTGCGTCAAGTGTAAAGTTTTCTGTAATACCATATTTAATATCCATTCCTACACTCCAATCAAAATTAGTATCTTTTTTATCAACCACAACATTTGATGATGCATATGGGTAAAATAATAAGCGTTTGGGAGGTTTCAGGTTTTTTAAATTTTCAAGTAAACCATCGTACTGTGTCCAAGTACCTATTTTATTATTGATGAAATTCCATGTAAACTGGGCATTTAAGTTTTGTACCCTCCTGTGAAAATTGACACCCCATGTCTGTACTTTTTCATTCGCAAATCTTAAGGCTCGATATGGAATTTTCATCTCAAGAATCCAAGCATTTTTGGTAAATCGTATACTACTTTCCCAAACGGCATTCCAATTTAAGTCTTCATTTCCATTGGATATTTTGGCATCAGATTGAACACCAGAGCTACTTACTGAAAATTGAAAAGGATTTTGACCATCATCATTAGGATTTATTGTAACCATAAAAAAATCTGCATTTCCATTATCATCTCTATTTGTAAATTCTGCGGGAATTTTGGATGGATTTGGATCTTCCATTACGGCCCTAATATAAATGGCTGCATCGTCATAAACTAATTTTACTTTTGTTCTGTGAGTTTTTGGTTCGGGCTGTCCATTGTTAGGACGCATCATGAAAAAATCACCTACTTCTTTAGTGTTTTTCCATGCATCGTCATTAATTATACCATCTATTTTGGGAGCTTTGACTATTCTTGTGGCTGAAATTTTTTTACGATTTGTATTTGGGGATTGCGATACTATTATTTGGGGGAGTATTAAAAGTACAGGAAAGAAAAAGAAAATATTTTTATGCATTTTCGAAAGAGTATAATGGGCAGCTAAGGTATTAATGCAATTTTCCATGGGTTCACAAAATGTTGTTAATTAAGCTAAAGACATGTTAAATTTCCAAATGTTACAATTTAGTAATAACTTTATGCAAGTTCGAGTGAGGCGGTCAGATTGAGATTTTGTTACGTTATTTAAATTAAATAATTATTTTTTATAAAATACAAATTGAATTTGTATTTTTGTTCGACTTTAAAAAACATTCTTATCCAATGAACTTACACGAATATCAAGGTAAAGAAATTTTAAGCAGTTTTGGCGTTCGCACGCAGCGCGGAATTGTAGCAAATACTCCAGAAGAGGCTGTTGAAGCGGCAAAAAAATTGACGGAAGAAACAGGAACAAGCTGGCACGTAATAAAGGCTCAAATTCACGCAGGAGGCCGTGGAAAAGGAGGGGGAGTCAAGTTAGCTAAAAGTTTAGATGATGTAAAAAATATTTCAAATGATATTTTAGGAATGATGTTAATTACCCCTCAAACACCAGCTGAAGGAAAATTAGTAAATCAGGTATTAGTTGCTGAAGATGTTTATTATCCGGGAGAAAGTGAGCCAAGTGAGTTCTATGTGTCGGTATTATTGAATCGAGCAACAGGAAAGAATATGATCATGTATTCTACCGAGGGAGGAATGGATATTGAAGCAGTGGCCGAAGAAACTCCTCATCTTATATTTACTGAAGAAATAGATCCAGCTACAGGATTGTTACCTTTTCAAGCTCGTAAAATAGCTTTTAATTTAGGTCTTTCAGGTGTTGCATTTAAAGATATGACTAAATTTGTAACAGCATTATATACTGCATACGTAAAGTCGGATTCGTCTTTGTTTGAAATTAACCCTGTTTTAAAAACGTCTGATAATAAGATATTAGCAGTTGATGCTAAAGTTGCATTAGATGATAATTCGTTATATCGTCATAAAGATTATGCTGAGATGCGTGATTTACGTGAAGAAAACCCGATTGAAGTTGAAGCAAATGCAGCAGGATTAAATTATGTCGATCTTGATGGTAATGTGGGGTGTATGGTGAATGGTGCTGGTTTAGCAATGGGAACTATGGATTTAATTAAACAAGCAGGTGGAGAACCAGCGAATTTTTTAGATGTAGGTGGTACAGCTGATGCTCAACGTGTTGAAACGGCTTTTGGTATTATTTTAAAAGATCCAAATGTAAAGGCAATATTGGTGAATATATTTGGAGGTATTGTTCGTTGTGATCGTGTTGCTCAAGGTGTTGTTGATGCATATAAAAATATGGGAGATAAAATCAATGTACCAATCATTTGCCGTTTACAAGGAACGAATGCTAAGGAAGCAAAGGAATTAATTGACGGAAGTGGAATGGAAATTATCTCAGCAACAGAATTTCAAGAAGCTGCAGATAAAGTTCAGGAGGTACTTCAAGTAAAGGCTTAAAGGTTTTAGTTGATGATTCTTAGTTAAATATAAAAAAATCCCTTTAATAAAAAAGGGATTTTTTATTTTAGTTTTTCTTTTAAAATATTTATTTCATCTCGTAATTTGGCTGCATTAATAAAATCTAATGTTTTAGCAGCTTCTTCCATTAGCTTACGAGTAGAGCGAATGCGTTTTTCGATTTCTTCTTTAGGCAGATAATCTAAGTCTTGCTCAGCAACTTTCTGAGTTGCATTTTCGTAATGATAAGAGGTTGTTGTTTTTTTTGATAAAGTATTGTCTATCTTTTTATTTATTTGTTTTGGTGTAATGTTATTTTTTTCGTTAAATCGAATTTGTTTTTCCCTTCTTCTAGTCGTTTCATCAATTGTCATTTGCATACTATTGGTTATTTTATCAGCATACATAATGGCTTTTCCATTAACATTTCTAGCGGCCCTGCCTACAGTTTGAGTTAACGATCGATGGCTTCTCAAAAAGCCTTCTTTATCTGCATCTAAGATAGCCACTAATGAAACTTCTGGTAAATCGAGTCCTTCACGAAGAAGGTTTACACCAATAAGGACGTCGAAGAGCCCTTTTCTTAGGTCTTGCATAATTTCAACTCTTTCTAAGGTGTCTACATCTGAATGAATATAGCGACAGCGTATTTGAATTCTAGTCAGATATTTAGCCAATTCTTCGGCCATTCTTTTTGTTAGAGTAGTAACTAAAGTACGTTCGTCTTTTTCGACTCGAATTTGAATTTCCTCAATTAAATCATCAATTTGGTTTTGACTAGGGCGTATTTCAATTTCAGGATCTAAAAGTCCAGTTGGACGTATGACCTGTTCCACGAATAGCCCTTCGGTTTTTTGTAATTCATAATCGGCAGGTGTTGCAGAAACATAAATTACTTGATTTTGTAGTACTTCAAATTCTTCAAATTTTAAAGGTCTATTATCCATTGCAGCAGGCAGTCTAAAGCCATAATCTACTAAGTTTTCTTTCCTGCTTCTATCACCACCATACATGGCATGAACTTGCGGTACTGTAACATGACTTTCGTCAATAACCATTAAATAGTCCTCTGGAAAGTAGTCCAACAAACAGAATGGCCTTGTTCCTGCTTTCCTGCCATCTAAATAACGCGAATAGTTTTCGATTCCAGAACAATAGCCCAATTCACGAATCATTTCTAAATCAAATTCAGTACGTTCTTTTAAGCGTTTTGCTTCGAGATGTTTTCCTATTTCATTAAAGTATTCGTACTGTTTCACCAAATCATCTTGAATCTGATGAATTGCATTTTGTAATACATCGGGTGAGGTTACAAATAAATTAGCTGGATAGATATTTAATTGATCAAGTCTTGCATTTGTCTCATTAGTTTCGATATCAAAAGTTTCTATTTCTTCTATTTCGTCTCCGAAAAAATGAATTCTATATCCATTATCTCCATAGGATGGGTAAATTGTTATTACATCTCCTTTTACCTTAAAAGTTCCACTTTTTATTTCAACTTCTGTTCTAGCATATAGACTAGTAACTAACTGATGAAGAAATTTTGTTCTCGAAATCTGTTGATCAGTTTCAATAGTAATAACATTTTTTTTGAATTCAATAGGATTTCCAATACCATACAGACAAGAGACGGAAGCAACTACTAAGACATCTCTTCGACCTGATAATAGAGAAGAAGACGTGCTAATTCTAAGCCGTTCTATTTCGTCATTAATGGAAAGATCTTTTTCTATATAGGTTCCTGTAACTGGAATATATGCTTCAGGTTGATAATAATCGTAATAAGAGACAAAATACTCAACAGCATTTTCAGGAAAAAATTGCTTAAACTCAGAATATAATTGGGCAGCTAGGGTTTTATTATGAGCTAGAACCAAGGTAGGTCTATTTACTTCTGCAACAACATTAGCAATAGAAAAAGTTTTTCCTGATCCTGTAACTCCTAGTAGAGTTTGATATTTTTCATTGTTAACGATTCCACCAACTAATTGCTTTATTGCTTGTGGTTGATCTCCTGTAGGATTAAAATCTGATTGTAAATCGAAATTCATACAACAAAAATAAGGATAGTTTTCCTGGGAAACTACCTTATTTCCTTAATAAAGAAAAATGACCATTATGAAAATAATTCTTTCCACTCTTATCTATTAAATTAATTTTAAACCAATAATCGTCTGAGGGAAGTTCTTTTCCATTCGAAGTTCCGTCCCATCCACTGTTTTTCAGGTTGGTTGATGCAATAAATTTTCCGTATCTATCAAAAATATAAACGGTTACTGACGAATAAAATTCATAACTAATTCCCTTAATTTTCCATGTGTCATTGAATCCATCATTATTTGGAGTTAGAAATTTTTGGTACTCAATAACGGGTATGGATAATTTTGCATCTGGAATACAACCATTTTTATCATTAGCAATTAAGGTGTAGATTCCACCTGAAATATCGCGAAATAAAGGTTCTTCTTGAAAAGGTGTTTGGTTTCCATTTTCATCTATTAAAGAGAATTGATAGATACCTACACCTAAGTTATTGTTTTTAGTAATTACTTTAACAGCATAGGTGTTTAACCCATTGTTATTTGTGTCATCAATGACGATTACATCATCTTTTTCTAGAATAGGATTTATTGATTCATTTACGGTAATTTCTTTTACTCTCTGACAATTTGTTCCGTCTTTAGTGGTAGCAGTTACTACATAAGTTCCACCTTGTAATACATCGAGAAAAGAAGTGGTGCTTAAGGATGTATTATTTCCTTTGCGCGTCCAGTTATAATCGTAAACCGCATTAGGGTTTAAGGCTTCTAAACGGGTTTGTGGATTGTTAAGACAAACAATGGTTGGTGTTTCGATATCAAATTCTGGTAATGGATTGATAATGATATTGAAGGTCAAATTATCATTTACACAATTGGTTTGGTTATTTTGAACCCGTACAAAGATAGTTTGATTATTCGCTGTATTCTGATAGGTGTTCGTGTTTATAGGATTACTATTTGCTTGGGCATCTGCTAATGTTTCATGAAAAGTAACCGTAAACCTATTGTGATCCGTAGTCGAGTAGTTTATTAGTATCTCTGGAATTTTATTAATTAAACTAATATCGCCGTTTATGCCATTTGTGTCATCATTGTTACTATCGCTAGTGTTATCACAATCTACATAATTGTTGATGTTTATAGGTATGTTTGGTTCAGGATGAATTACAAGTTGCAGTGTAGCTATACCATATCTACAGCCTGTATTTGTGTTTTCGATCCCAATATATATAATTTCATTAGCAGGATCATCGCCGACCATGTTAGCTGGAAAGTTTGTTGTTAATGGATCGTTAGCATAATTGGTTTTAGATAACGGACTTACATTATCAATAGCATCTTGCAGTGTTTTATGATAGCTCACTAGGAATATATTAGGATCTCTTCCATCTAGTACGTCAGCATCTTTATCGCCTAAAGAAATATTTTGAGCGAGTCTATTTCTAGGGTCACTATCTATGCTGTTATGAACATCGCATACTTCTAAGTCAGGAATAGGGTTAGCAATAGTAGGCAATGGATGTATGATAATATCAAATTTTACTTTTGCATTGAAACACCCCGTAGTTTTATTTACCACTCGTACATATATAGTTTGTAAGTCTCTTATTGTGTTTGTGAAGTTACTAGGATTAGCGATAGGAGCGCTACCGGAATTGGCATCTGCTTCATTTCGATGGAAAGAAACATCATAATTCATTGGAGATAGTGAGCCAAGTATTGTACTTATTTGGGTGTTGAGATTAATATTAATATTGATTCCATCGTCAAAATTTCCGCTATCAAAATCGTCACAAAATTCTAGATTATTAGTTGGATTAATATCTGGAACAGGGTCTATATTTAAAGAGATGTGTGGTCCAAAACCAAGGCAATCATTATCTAAAGTATTATCTACGCGGACATAGATAGTTTGGGTATTAGGATAGCCAATATTTCTATAGTTGGTAATATCATTAATAGCATTTATCTCAGCAGCTGCATCCGCTTCATTACGATAATAGGTAACATCTATTTGTTGTCCTACCGCCGTAAATAGATTTCGGATTTCACTGTCAACAGAACTAAAATCAAACGAACTAATACCATCGGTATTATCATTATTAACATTGTTATTTCCATCGCTATCTAATAAGTCATCACAGTTATTAAAAGTTCTTAAAAAGCTAGCTGGAATTCCTGTTGTAGAAACGGTCAAATTAATTTGAGCTATTCTTTCACATCCATTGGTATTTGTTACTGTTGCCCAAACCGTATCTTTAGTTACTGTTCTATTCTGAAATACCAAAGGGTTTACAATAGGAGATGTATTATTTTGCGCATCTGCTAACGATCCATAATAGACAAAAGTTTCGTTTAGGTAGTCTGCAGAGATATCTGTTCTGGCTTCTTCTAGATTAAAATCGGCAAAAGCATCAGTATCATTATCACACTGTTTTAATTCGACCACAGCATTAATAATAGGAAGTTTTAATATGGTTAAATTAAAAGATATCGAAGATTCATTACATAGTGCATTTGCATTATTTTCAACTCTAACATAAATAGTTTGCGAGTCAGCTGTCTCGTTTCTATAAGGGATAGTTTTGTCAATTACATCGGTAAATTGGTCTGTTTGAGCACCAATGAGTGACTTGTGATAAGTTACCGTATACAGGTTTGGATCTAACAAACCTAAAATTTCTGAGTCTTTCGTACTTAGTAGGAAATTGTTATAAAAACCATCTGTATCTCCACCATTATTCAAATCGTCACAAACTTCATAGTTTTTAGGGTTTTTTATTATAGGTCTTCTGGTTACACTAAGATTAAATGTCCTAATATCATAACAGGCATTTGGTGCGCTAATATTATGAATTCTTGCATATATTGTTTGGTTACTAAAAGCTGTCTGGTTTGTGTATTCATTTGCTAAAGCGTTCGTATTATTATTCGCATCAGTTGGGTTTAAAAAATAAACAACTTCAAAAATTGCATTACTTTGCCCATTTAAAACCTGAGGAGTTATTTCTGCTTGTAAATCAAAAGTATTAAACCCATCGTTATCAAGATCACAAAAATTAATATCGTAAGGTTGTGAAGCAATTGTCGCTTGATAAATTTCAATATTAAATACACCTTCTTTTTCTATAAAATTACCACAATTATCTGTATGACTAACAGTTAGTCTGTATTTGCCGGCATCATTTTGAGTTAAAGAATTTAAACTAAGTTGCAGGCTATTGGAGAGAATAGATGTTGTAGTACCATTATCAAAAGTCCATTTGTAAAAAACGTTTTTGCCGATAACAGGGTCTGGTGAGATTATTTTAGAATCACCAATGCAGAGCTTGAGATTTTCGTCGTTAATTGTTAAACCAGTTTCTTTATCTTTAATTTCTATAGGAAGTAGTAGTGATGAGATGAAAGGGGGGAGGCCTTGAGTTGATTTTTTACCATTTAAATCAACAGCATCAATTGTAAATATAATATCATCGGCATTTGAGTCTGGATTTTCAATAACATCAAGATGTGTAGCAAAACCAGCAGGAGTACTGTAAGTTTGAGGTATAGTAGCATATATCTTTCCGTCGGGTCCTAACTGAAGAGCGCCCCTAAAACCATTTTGCTCATGGATTAGTCTCTTTGATGCAGGAATATTGCTATTGGATAGGTCGTATTGAAATAGTTTATAAATACTTGGAAAATTAATATCATTTGTAAAAGAGGACGTTGATGAAATATAAAGTTTTTGCGAATTTCTAGAAAATTCAACTCCGTAGGGTTCACCGTCATTGAAACTATTTAATAGCTGTCCGTCATTACTAACTTTCCCAGTAGCATTATCAAAGGAAAATAACACAGACTGATTATTGCCTTGATTTGCAATAGCTAATTTTTTACCGTCAGGAGATAGTTTTAAGTAGCCTCGTCTGTATAAAGGGATACTAACATTTGATATTACAGGTGATAGGTCAATTCCTGTTTCGGTAATTTTATAAGCGTAAAACTGAGTGTTTGTAGATGAGACTATCCAAAAAGTATTGCATTCTGTTCCTCTTACTGCGGCAACTTTTTCTGTCCAATTTACCTGATGTCCATTTGAAAGACTTTTAAAGTATGTTCCTGAGCCATTTTCATCTACTAATTCACCAAGTCCAGAATTTAAAGACATATCAATGGTGTAAACATTAAAACCTTGTCCAGGCTCAATAATATTTCCATTAAGGTCATAAGCAGGACCATCATCTACAGTGAACAAATAATAAATACTGTTTGACTTAGGTTTTGGAATAATCATTCCGGACTGACTACTTGATGGATTTCCTTTTAGATCATTGGCAAGATTTCCATTTGAATAACGCATTATTGAGTGATTTTTATCCCATACAGTTATCCCATCAGAATAAAATAGTATTTTTCCGTTTGTATCTGAAAATGAAGAGCATCCCTCCAGAGTATTCAATGCACCGTTCGTTATACTACTTGGAGGATTTGTTTCGAAATTAATCCCAGCATTTTCACCGAAATACCAAATATTCGCTTCTTTTTGTCCATGAGTTAAAAATGGGACAAATGAAAATAATAACAGTAATTTTCTGATCATATATCAATTTAGGATTGAGTATTAATCAACAAAGCTACTTAAAACAAGTTATAGATCTCTTTTTTTTAACATAAAGTATGATGAATATATAAATATTACGGTCCATATTAAAACAATTATTATGTTAAAATAGCTAACGGAATAATCTTTTGTTATTTCTTCTCCTATTTGATTTGCTATTGATTTAACAGATTTTAATCTTGTTCCTGGTTCTACAATTAAGTTCTGCATTGACTCTAGAGGAAGCAAATTTTTTACATTTTGAGCTATTTCAGAATTAGCCAAACTTTTCCATTTCAATATCCCGTATATTATCCATTCTGAAAAATACCAGATAATCATTCCCGCAACGGCAAAAGCAGAACGTTTTATTAAAATACCAAGAAATAAACCAAAAGAAAAGAAACCAGTAAGTTTTATGAAAAAAGCTAATAAGTAATCCAGATCAGAAAAAATAATAGAGAGCTCATTAAAGTCAGAGTATATAATTCCAAGCACTAGTGATGTAATGAAAACGAAAACTGTTGATAGAAAAGCAAAGGCAATAACAGTATAAAACTTAGAAAGGATGAACTCTTTTTTACTTAATCCGTCAATTAAATTTTGTTTTAAGGTTTTATGACTGTACTCATTTGCCATCATTGACACAATGACCAATAAAAAAAAGAATTTAAATATAGATGCTACATAAGTATTAAAATGCCATATATAAGGAAAGTTAAAGATGCCTTGTTCTGCTAGGTGAAATTTAATAGGACCTATATCAAATTTTATAGATGCGATTAGAGCTATTGATGTCAGGAGTGCAAAGTATATTATTGACAGAATTTTACTGGCTCTGTTGTATTTTAATTTATGAAATTCTATGGCTAAAAGGCGAAACATAATTGTAAGTTTAATAGTTTAGTTATTATTTGTTAAATCAAGAAATTGTTCTTCTAAAGAGGGTTTTCTTTTTACCAAATGTGATACAATTACATTATTTTCAAAAAGATATTTATTAAGGGTAGCTGCGGAAATATCGTTTTCTAATTGAACAATGATTAATTCATTATCGATATTAACGCTTGCTGTTTCATGGTAATTTTTTAGAACATTGACAGTTTTTTCTATACTGTGTTCCGTTTTTATCTCAACAATTCCATTTGAAGCGATCATTGTTTCAACCCTGCCACTATATAATTTTTCTCCTTTCCTCAACACAATTACATGGGTACATATTTTTTCTACTTCATCTAATAAATGTGATGCTAATAAGATAGTTGTACCAGTTTTGGCAATTTTTTTAATTATTTGACGAATTTCGTGTATTCCTTGAGGATCTAGGCCATTAGTAGGTTCATCAAGTATTAATATTTCAGGGTCATTTAAAAGGGCAGAAGCTATAGCTAACCGCTGCTTCATTCCTAAAGAATAGGTTTTGAACTTATCATCTTTTCTTTCAAATAAATTAACTTCTTTTAATTTTTCATTAATTTTATTGTTGGATACTCCCTTTATTTTGCAGATTAATTCTAAATTTTGAAAAGCTGTCATGAAGGGATAAAAGTTGGGGCGTTCTATTATAGCGCCTACTTTTTTCAATGCCTCATGTGTTGTGGTATTGCCATTAAACCAATTAAAAGCCCCAGAAGTTTTATTTACAACATTTAAAATAATTCCTAAAGTTGTAGATTTACCACTTCCATTAGGTCCTAGGATACCGTATATATTTCCTTTTTTTATTTCAAATGATAAGTCTTTTACAGCTTTAATTTTTCCGTAATTTTTAGTTAGGTTTTTAATCGATAAAATAGTTTCCAAGCTTTTGCAGTTTTAATATATAAATATGACGATTATTATTATTATTTGTTACAAAAAAAAGCCTCCTGGTTTAAGGAAGCTTTAAAGTGGTGCGAGTAATATTGTAAATTAAGACTTATCTATTAGCCTAAATCCTTCTCCATGAATGTTCAGTATTTCAACATTTTCATCATTTTTAAGGTATTTTCTTAACTTTGCTATATAAACATCCATACTTCTAGATGTAAAATAGTTATCATCCCTCCAAATTTTGGTTAGAGCTAACTCACGAGGCATTAGGTCATTTTTATGAACAGCCAACATTCTTAGTAACTTACTTTCTTTAGGAGAAAGTTTTTGAGGCTCGTTATTATTGAAACTCAGATGACGTAGTTTTGAGTTAAAATCAAAATTACCGATTTTAAATTCAAATTCTTCATTATCTGTTGACTTTTCAGTTTCTTTACGCTGAAGAATAGCTTTTATTTTGTGAAGTAAAACTTCCGAATCAAAAGGTTTGTTTAAGTAGTCATCAGCTCCAACTTGATACCCTCTGAGTACATCTTCTTTGAGTGTTTTGGCCGTTAAGAAAATAATAGGGATTTCTTTATTTGTTGTTCGAATATCTTCGGCTAAAGAAAAGCCATCTTTCCTTGGCATCATTACATCCAGAATACATAAGTCATATTCTGTATTTTTAAACATGATTAACCCGTCGATTCCATCTTTTGCATGTGTTACATTGTAATCATTAAGAGCTAAATAATCTTTTAGGACGGTTCCAAAGTTTGGATCGTCTTCTACTAATAGAATTTTTTTACTTCCCATATTGTATCCTTTCATTTTATATTAGTGGTAATTTAATTGTGAACGTACTTCCTTTACCTTTTTCACTTTCAACATAAACCGTACCCTGATGGCTGTCTATAATTTCTTTTACATATGCTAATCCTAAACCATGACCTTTTACATTATGAATATTTCCGTTATGTTCTCTATAAAATTTATCAAAAACATATTTTTGAGCATTTTTACTCATTCCAATGCCGTCGTCTTTTATTTTAAGTATGAAGTACTTATTTGTATTTTCGGTAAAGATGTCTATTAATGGTTTTTCTTCCGAATATTTAACTGCGTTTTCAAGCATGTTAACAATAACATTTGTTAAGTGAAACTTATTACCTAGGACTTTAGAAGATATGGCTTTAAAATAGGTAGAAAGCAATCCATTTTTACTGGATATTAAAAGTTTAATATGTTCGTTAGCCTCTGTAATAACATCATGCATGTCTAATGAATCTTTACTCATCTCAATTTGATTTTTTTCTAATTTCGATATTCTTAGAACATTTTCCACTTGACCATGCATTCGTTTATTTTCATCACGTATGACTTGCACATAACGTTTTATTTTTTCCTTATCTGAAATTATTTTAGGGTTTTTAATAGCATCTAAGGCCAAATTAATCGTAGCGATAGGAGTTTTAAATTCATGAGTCATATTATTTATGAAATCAGTTTTAATTTCAGATATTTTTTTTTGTCTTATTAATTGATAAAGGGATGTGGAGAATGCTGCAATAATTATACCAATAAAAAGAAGTGAGACCAATAATATTTTTATTATACCTGAAATTAGATTTTCACTTCTATGGGGAAATTTAATATAAAGCCTATATTTACTGTTCCCATTTTCATCAGCAAATAAAGGATAGTAAAAGTCATTTATAGGTTCAATATTAAAGTAACCAGATTTTAAAGGTGTGGCAAATCCACCATCGTAAACACCATATGTGAATTCTTCTGTTATGTTTCTCATTATCAATTCTTTTTTTAGAATTGATTTTAATTTATTGTTAGTTATTCTTTTATGTATTGGGGTTTCCTTCAAGGCTTCTCTATATGCTTTTTCAAGTTCATGTTTATTTAAAGCATCATAATCATCTAAAAAAGAATATTTTCTTTCTTTTAAGGTTTTGGAAGCGTAATCTTTATCACTTGATGTCATTACCTGTAGGGAGAAAACATCATTTTTTCCAGAAATTCGTTTTAGCAATATTGTATCATTATCGATAAATTTTGAAGGAATTTTAAAGTTTTCTTCTACAATGCTTGACGCAAATGTGAACTGTCTTTTTGAAACGGTATCATATTGTCGAAAAAGATAATTTTTAAACTCTGCACTTTTTCGGAATTTATTACTTCTTCTAAACTCGGCTGAATAAAAGCTAAACTTCTCAAGTTCATTTTCTTTTATTCGCTCAGAGGCGCTATTTAGGGCAATTGTAACGTCATTGTCGAATTGTTTTTGTTTGTTTCTTATAGCATCTTTTATCCAATAAATTTGGACAGATATTATTCCTACCAACGAGACGCTCATTAAAACAACAATTAAAATGAAGATTTTTTTACCCATCGTTCAAAAATAAATCAATAAACCTAAGTTTTATTTTGTTTTAACTTAGATTAACAGATTTTTTATAAATTTAAGAAAAATTTAAGAAAAAAGATAAACGTTAGTTAATTCGCTAGAGTTGGTTTGTTAAAATATTATGTATTTTAAATACTTGTTTTTCAGTGTCTTTCAGTTTTTTGTTTTTGATAACATAGTTGGATTGCATGATTTTTAAGTCATTATTCCATTGATTTTGAATTCTCGTTTTAACAGATTTTGAAGAGACTTTATCTCTTTCGATAACACGATTGATTCTAATATCTATTGGCGCAGTGACGGTAATAATTTTATCACAAAAACTATCACTTTTATTTTCAAAAAGAATAGCATTTTCATATAAAATATAATCTTTGTTTTTATTTTTTTCTACAAACTGTGTCAGGTGTTTATAAACTTCAGGATGAACGATTTCATTTAAGGTTTTTAGTTTTTCTTTGTCATTAAATACAATGTCTGCTATGTGAGTTGTGTTTAGTTGACCATTTATATATGTATTTTCTCCGAACTCATTAATCATGTTTTCTTTAATTACATTTGAAGTTATCATTAGTTTTTTAGCTTCTATATCAGCATAATAAACCGTTGTATTTTGAAATTTTGAAAATATTTTGGCAACTGTTGTTTTACCGCTGCCTATTCCACCTGTTAAGCCTATAATCATAAGGAGTTATTTACTTATTAAAAAATCTATTTTATTAGGAATAATTCTGACAGAAGAAACAATTTTAGCTTTAGATTTTAATTTAGGAATGAGATATGGGAGCTTGTTTTTTTGACATTCTTTGTAGTCGCAATAAATACTAAAAAAACTCGAATCGACTTTACTAAAATCTTTGAGTCCAATTTTGTAGATTAAAGAAACTGTTTTGGGGTAAATGTTAATTGTTTTTTTGGGAGGTAGGTTGATAACTGTAATAGGAATCTCTATTTTTCCTTCAGTAAATTTATCTACTTTAAATTTAAGCGTAGTCGTTTTATACCTTGTTGTTACTTTGTCAGGGATCAAAATATTTGTTTGCATTGCTACATCATCAGAAATATTTAAGAGTTTTATTTTTTCTGTTTTTAGAGAGTTAATTGTATCAAGTATTGATTTTGGTCCGTAAATAGTAATTGTATTTGGAGTTAAAGTTTGTTTAGATGACAAGTCAAATCCTTTTTTAAAATTTACATTGATATCAGTTACTATTTTAACTTTTTTTGAATTGAGCTTATTTATTTTGAAGAAAATAGAATCTTGATTTATATTTTTGAGAATCAGTCCAGATTTTAATTGATTTTGAATTTCAGGAATAAGATTTTTACTCAAAAGAAAATAGGTGGAATCTGTTTTTTTAATTAAGTTTTTTAAATCTATTACTAAAGGTTTATGAAAAAGGTTTGTGCCTAAGAGTTTGAATCCAACCGCGCTTATTGATAAGTTGATTTCATCAGGGGGATTGTTCAAAATTAACTTGCCTTGTTCTATGTTTTTAAAAGAGATATCTAAATTAATTTCCGTTATATATTCTTTGGAGAGATTCATTAATAGCCAAAAGAGGATAGAAGCTATAAGGAAACTTAAAAATGCTTTAGGTATTTTTAATGTTTTATACAAAACAGAGTTTATTAAAAGAAAAAGTGAGCTTTTAGCTCACTTTATTATTGTTATTTAGATGCAGTGTCGTGCTTTTGGGTTAATTCCATCGAAATTGCAGATCTTTCAAACTTTATTTTTCCTGCACTAGTTTCAATAGATACAGTGTTATCATTGTCATTTATATCAACTATTTTTCCATGGATTCCACTAGAGGTAACAACTTTGATACCTTTTTTAACAGATGAATGGAACTTTTTTTCTTTTTTCTGCCTTGCCATTTGAGGACGAATCATAAAAAAGTATAAAACTACAATCATTAAGATAAACGGTAGCATATTCATAATACTATTACTACCAGTTTGTAAAAAGAATACGTTTGCTAACATCAAGAGTTATTTTGTTGTTTTGGTGTAACCATTCCAGAAATCTTTACAATTTCAGTACCTTTTTCTGTATTTGTATAAAGTGTAACAGATTTAGATTGCTTATTGGTTTTTCCGTTAGTATTGAAGCTTACTTCAATATTACCAGTTGCACCAGGAGAAATAGGTTCCTTTGGCCAAACAGGTACTGTACATCCACAAGTTGCCTTAGCGTCTGTTATGACTAAATCTGATTTTCCTTTATTTGTAACAACAAAAGTTGTTTTTACGATTTCTCCTTCTGTTACAGTTCCGAAATCAAAGTTTTCCTTATCAAATAAAGCGATAGGTGCTCCTTTGCTAATCTCATTATCTCTTTCTGATGCATTTGCAACATTTTCTTTATTTATTTTTGATTTGGCATTACCTTTGGAGCAAGAAGTAATTATTGTGGTAGATAATAAAATAGTTAGTGATATTAGAAGTTTTCTCATAATTAAAAATTTTATAGTTGTAAAAGTAATAATATTATTATAATAATCCTCTTCCAATTTTTATCATCGTACTATTGGCTAAATATTCTTTAGCTAATTTATCTAAAACACCATTCACAAAATGACCACTTTTGTTTGTTGAATAATCTTTTGCCAATTCGATATACTCATTGATAGTCACTCTACTAGGAATAGACGCAAAATGTAAAAACTCAGTGATAGCCATTTTAATTAAAATCATATCGACGTCAGCGATCCTATCAGATTCCCAGTTAGGAGTTTTTTCTCGAATATCATTCTCGTATTTGTGGTGATTTAAAATTGTTTTTCTAAATAACTCAGATACAAATGATTTATCATCATCATCTTTATAAAGGTTTCCTAAGACAAAAGGATTTTTTGGAGATTGCTTGTTTAATGTTTTTAAAATCCATGTATTAACAAAAGGCATATCATCCACCCAAGAAATCATCTTATCTTCAAAATAATCTGCTATTTTTTCGTTAGGAGCAACGATTTCTCTAAAAAAGCTGATAACAAAGCTTCGATCAACATTATATGAGTCTTCTACTGTGTCCATGTACTTAGAGTAAAGGTTACTTTCGAGAAGCTGTTCTAGTATGATTTTAACATATTTTTCGTCTAACTCCCAGTATTTTAGTTTGTTTAACTCAATGTACCCCTCTAGACTAATACTACTTGATAGAAGATTTAACAAACGATTGTCCACAAATTTGGTGTTCGGATTTAAATCTTCTTTTGTGGCTAGAATTTTCTTTCTTGAAAGTTCTAGTCTTTTACGAGCCAATTTCTGAACTTCAACCAGCAACTGCAAGTTAAGAACATATAGATCAAACATTTTTTGGATACTATGTTTCAAAAACTTTTCCTCTCTGATTAGATCTTGATTGTTTGATTGCTGCATTGCATAAACAGATTGCATCACTTTAACTCGAATATGTCTCCTATTTATCATTTTAAAGAACTTTAAAAAAAAGAGCGTTAGATTTTTTTCTAACGCTCTGCAAAAGTATAAAAAAAAACTTAATTTATTTGTTAAGTTCCTTTTTGCGCTTATTTATTCTTGATTGTGCAATATCAAATGCAGCTCTATGAGGAGTAATGTTTTCTTTTTGAGCAAGGTAGAAAATGTCTAGAGTAGTATCATAAATATTTTCTGTTCTTTTCATAATTTCTTCTTTACCATAACCAGAAACTTCAGCATAAACATTTATAATTCCACCAGCATTTATTAAAAAATCTGGAGCATAGGCTATTCCTTTGTCCTTTAGTAGCTTTCCATGTCTTATTTCATTTTCTAGTTGATTATTAGCAGCACCTGCTATAACTTTAGCATTTAATTGATTGATCGTTTTATCATTTAAAGTTGCTCCCAAAGCACACGGAGCATAAATATCGATATCTAATTCGTAGACATCATTACCTAAGGCTACTTTTGCATTATATTTTTTGCTAAGTTCTTCCAGGCGAGATTCATTTATGTCGTTTAATATTACTTCAGCTCCCTCATCAGTTATGTATTTAACCAAAGCCTCTCCAACATGACCAATGCCTTGTACTAAAATTTTCTTCCCTTCTAGTTTGTCAGTCCCTAGTTTATGTTTTGAAGCAGCTTTCATCCCCATATATACACCATAAGCTGTGACAGGAGATGGATTTCCAGATCCTCCGATTGATTCAGATACACCAGTCACATGAGGAGTGATTTTTCTCATAATATCCATATCACGAGTTTCCATTCCGACATCTTCCGCAGTAATGTATTTACCGCTTAAAGAATGAACAAACTCAGCAAAACGCCTCATCAAGTTATCATTTTTTTGAGTTTTAGCATCGCCAATAATTACAGCTTTTCCACCACCAAGGTTAAGTCCACTAATTGCAGATTTATAGGTCATTCCGCGAGATAAACGAAGTACATCATTTAAAGCTTCCCATTCATTTTTGTATTGCCACATTCTTGTACCACCCAGAGCAGGACCTAAAGTTGTATTATGAATACCAATAATTGCTTTTAAACCTGTATCTTCGTCATTACAAAATACGATTTGTTCATGATTATCGAAGGATAATTGACCAAAGACTTTAGAGTTTTTAAGATCTTTTTGATCTAAGATTTCTGACGTCATTTATTATTAGTTTAGTATTGAGTTTATTTTGATAATCTTAAAAAAAATTGACTCAAAAATAAGAAATCACTAAAAGATAATCAAAAAAAGATTATGTATTTATTGAATTTCTAATTGGGTAGGTTTTTTTTAGATAAAAAAGTGAAGTTTGAAAGCATTACAATATTTAAATAAATATTTTAGAAAGTACAAGTGGAGATTGCTAGCAGGGATAATTATAACCATTTTATCAAAGTTTTTAGCATTAAGAATTCCAGTAATTATTAGAAATTCATTGAATTCTGTTGAAAATTACATAAAAGGTTATTCTGTTGATATAGAGGTTGTTAAATATGATTTGTTGCGAAATATTTTTTTCATTATTGGGCTAACCCTAGTTGCAGGTTTTTTTACTTTTCTAATGAGACAAACTATTATTGTTATGTCCAGGTTAATCGAGTTCGATTTAAAAAATGAAATATATGCACAATATCAGAAGTTATCCTTAAATTTTTATAAGAATAATAGAACAGGGGATTTGATGAACCGAATAAGTGAAGATGTTTCTAAGGTTCGAATGTATTTTGGTCCAGCAATAATGTATAGTTTAAATATGATTTTGTCATTCATTGTGGGTTTTACTCAAATGTATAGTATTTCTCCTAAGCTTGCTTTATATACTATGATACCTTTTCCTGTTTTATCAGTTTCAATTTTTATTTTAAGCAAGCAAATTAATAAAAGGAGTACAATAGTTCAGCAATATTTATCAAAGTTGACTACTTATAATCAAGAGTTTTTTTCAGGTATTCATATTGTCAAGTCATTTTCGATTGAAAATGACATAACAGAAAAATTTGATGCTCTGGCTGACGATAGTAAGTCAAAAAACATTGATTTATATAAAGTACAAGCTTTATTTTTTCCTTTGATGATTTTATTAATTGGCATTAGCAATATTATCGTTTTATACATAGGGGGAAAACTCTATATAAATGAACAAATACAAATAGGTGTTGTGGCAGAGTTTTTTTTGTACGTTAATATTTTAACATGGCCAGTAGCAATTGTTGGATGGGTAACGTCAATTGTTCAACAAGCAGAGGCTTCTCAACAAAGAATTAATGAATTTTTGGAACAAGTTCCTGAAATTAAAAATAATGTTGAAGAATCTACAAATATAGAAGGAGATATTGAATTTAGAAATGTTTCTTTAGTTTATGAAGATACAAATATCAAGGCGTTGAATAATCTAAGTTTCAAAGTAAAAAAAGGAGAAACTGTTGCAATTCTTGGAAGTACGGGGTGTGGGAAATCTTCCTTAGTAAATTTGATTGCAAGGTTATACGATGTTTCAGATGGTAGTGTATTAGTTGACGGTGAAGATATAAGAAAATGTAACTTATTTGATGTTAGAAGCCAAATAGGTTTTGTAGCGCAAGACCCTTTTCTTTTTTCAGATACAATTGAGAACAATATTAAATTTGGAAAAGAAGATGCATCGAAAGAAGAAATTATAGAGGCCGCAAAAAATGCTGTAATTCATGACAATATTATGAGTTTTAAAAATAATTACAGCACAGTTTTAGGAGAAAGAGGTGTAACTTTATCAGGAGGACAAAAACAAAGAACTTCGATAGCACGTGCTATTATTAAAAAACCAAAAATATTAATTTTTGATGACTGCTTGTCTGCAGTTGATACAGAAACAGAAGAGAAAATACTTTTGAATTTGGAAAAAGTTTCCAAAAATAAAACAACTTTTATTATAAGTCATAGAATTTCTTCAGTCAAAAATGCTGATAAAATTTTGGTTCTTAATAATGGTACTGTACAACAGGAAGGTGTTCATAATCAGCTGGTAATGGAAGATGGGTACTACAAGGATTTATTTCATCAACAACTTTTAGAAAAAGAAATATAGTTAAAAGCATTGTTAAGTCAAATATTTTGTTAGATTTGTTGAGTGATTCTAAACATAACAACTATATTTATTACTTAAGATAAAGAATTATGAGCGAGAGAGTAGAACAAGACGAAATTTTTTCACAGGTTTTAAGAGCAGGAAGAAGAACTTATTTTTTTGATGTAAGGGCTACAAAAGCAGATGATTATTATTTAACAATAACAGAAAGTAAAAAGTTTACTCATGATGATGGATCCTTCCATTATCAGAAACATAAAATTTACTTGTATAAAGAAGATTTTACTGATTTTAAAGAAATGCTTGAAAAAGCAACTGGTTATATTGTTAAAGAAAAAGGACAAGAAGTTATTAGCGAACGACATCAAAAAGATTATAGGAAAGAAGAAGCTGTTGAAACGGCGACAACTGAAAGCTTTACAGACGTTTCTTTTGACGATATATAGCATATCAAAAAAAACTTAACTGAAAATTCAATTCAATTTACACAGTAAAAATCACCTTGTAGCTTGTGAAGCTGCAAGGATGGTTTTATAACACCCTTTTCATTGTTTTTGATTTCTCAACAGTTTCAATCCATTCATTTTCAGATAAACTATCTTTTGTAATACCGCCACCAACGTAAATTAGAGCCTTGGAATCTTTTATTTCCATACATCTTAAATTCACGTAAAGCTCTGTTTTTTTTAAGAAATTTAGTTCTCCTAGGTATCCCGTATAGAAAGTTCTTTTATAACATTCGTTTTCTAGAATAAATTTCCTAGACATTTCTTTAGGAAGTCCACAAACAGCCGGAGTAGGGTGAAGTGTATTTATTAGTTTTGAAATAGGAGCTTCGAGCGTGCCGTTTATCTTTGTTTTTAAATGTAATAATTTACCTGCTCTAACAGTTTCTACTTTTTCTGATTTTATTACCTTACATAAAGGAGATAATTTTTTAATTATATAATCCGTAACAAGTTGTTGTTCTTCTATTTCTTTTGTTGTCCAGTTAGGAAGAATATTTTTTTGGAAAGGAAGAGTGCCTGCCAAAGACATTGTTTCGAAATTTTTGTTATTAGTTTTAATAAGAGTTTCTGGTGTGGCTCCTAGCCACAAACCTATTTTGGGGTGAAACCAAATATAAACAAAGGCACTTTCATAACTATTTAGTAAATTTTTAAAAAATTCTACGGGTTTGTTTTTTTCTAAACTAACAATTTCTTTTCTGGTTAACACTACTTTTTCAAGTTCCTTATTATAAATTGCTTCGATGCCTTTTTTTATTAAATTAACATGCTTTTCTTTGAAGGTAAGGCTGTTTAAATTTAGGTTAATATTATTCTTGCTTTTTGTTTCGGAATAAATTTCCTGTATGAAACGGGAATTTTCTTTTGGTATAATAATTGGGACATCACTATCATCAAATGGAGCAAAAATAAACCCAGAAGTATTTAGGTTTTTGTCTGAGTGGAGAATATCATCATGTTGAAAAAAACATGAAATCATATCTTCATTTGGTTTTCGGTAGCAAACAAATGGTAAATTGTTATTTAAAGAGCTTTCAATATTTTTAAAAATAGTCAATATTATTTAGGGTTTAAAAGTTTCTATTTAATTTATGTAAGAGCAAATCTAAAATAAGATTATATGTTATTTTCTTTAATTTAACAAGTTTGATTTGTTTCCGATCGAAGAATCTTGTTAAAAAACGTTTTGAATTATTTAAGTAGATTATCCAACACGATTTCTGATGAATATTCATAACTAATTGAAGTTAAATTTAGTAAAATCTTACCGGGACAATATTTTTTTATACAAGTACTATATATAAATTTTTAAACTCATTGTTTGTCAAGTACAATATTGGTTAATTTACAAACAGATATTAAATCATTTTTTTCATCTATAATTTTAATTTCCCACAAATGAGTTGTTTTTCCTTTATGTATAACAGTGGCTTTAGCATATAAAATTCCTTTTTTTTTACTTTTTATATGATTTATATTTAATTCTAGGCCTACAGTAATTTTTGTTTTTACATCAATTAAAGAACATTGTGAAGCAGCGCTTCCAACCGTTTCTGCTAAGGCAGCTGTAGCGCCTCCATGAAGTAAACCAAATGGTTGGTGAACCTTAGAATTAACAGGCATTTTTGCTGTTAGAAAATTCTCTCCTATATCAATAAATTTAATGTCGAGGGTCTCCATTAGCGTATTTTTATTTAATTGATTTAGTCGTTGAAGAATTTTTTCTTTATCCATAATACTATCATAATTATAGATCAAAAATACGTATTTTTGTAACCAAATAAAATTACCAACATGTATAAAATTAGAGCGATATTAGATTCGGAAGAAGATGTGATTAGAACGTTTCATATTAATGAGAAATCTTCTTTAGAAGATTTGCATTTTTCTATAGCAAAAGCTTTTGGTTTTGATGGTCATGAAATGGCATCATTTTATCTTTCTGATGATAAATGGAGCCAGAATGATGAGATACCTCTTTTTAACATGTCCGAAATAGGTGAAGGAGTGTCTATGTCAAATTATGTTATTACTGATGTATTAAAAGAGCAAAATAGCAAACTTATTTATGTTTATGATTTTTTTAATATGTGGACTTTTTATATTGAATTGATAGATTTTAAAGATATCTTGGTAGAAGAAGTTAAAGTGATATTATCTGTTGGAGAGGTGCCTGAAGAAAATAGCAATAATAAATTCGATATTCAAGATCTTTCGAGCAAATCAGAGGAGGACTTCGGAGGTCAATTTGATGATTTTGAAAATTTTACAAATATAGATGATATTGACTTAGATAAGTTTTAATGGCCGATTTTATAAAAGTATATGATGAAAATCCTAATGAAAAGGAAATAGATAAGCTCGTTAAGTGTTTACGATCGGGCGGTATTATTATATACCCAACAGACACTGTATATGGTTTGGGATGTGACATTACAAATACAAAAGCTTTAGAAAGAATAGCTAAGATAAAAGGTGTAAAGCTTGAAAAAGCTAACTTTTCATTCGTTTGTAATGATCTTAGTCATTTATCGGATTACATAAAACAAATTGATACAGCAACATATAAAATTTTAAAGAGATCTTTACCAGGAGCATATACTTTTATTTTACCAGGAAGTAGTTCTCTCCCAAAAGTATTTAAAAAAAGAAAAACTGTAGGTATAAGGGTTCCTGACAATAATATAGCAAGATCCATTGTAAAATCACTAGGGAATCCGATAGTTTCAACTTCAATTCATGATGAGGATGAAATTCTAGAGTATACGACTGATCCTGAGTTAATTTTTGAGAAATGGAAAAATATCGTTGATGTTGTTGTCGATGGTGGGTATGGAGGTAACCTTCCTTCTACAGTAATCGATTTAACAAAAAGTGAACCTGAAGTTATTAGAAAAGGAAAAGGAAGTTTAATTATTCTTTAGTTGTATATATCATTTTCTTCCTTTAATAATTAAATAAAAAAAATTAATCATTCTGAGTATCATAAAACCATATTTTAAATTTTATTGGACAGATGGTTTTATCTTTGTAACATACTGTGTAAAGGTACTTTTTTTGTAAACTCTATTTTAGTGTATTGTATTTTTTTCGTCTCAAAATAAAATATTGCCAAACAATAGATATGTGAGAATAATAGTTTAATTTCTTTTTTAAATTTCTCCTTTTTTTAAAAAATCTCATGAAATTTCTATAAAAGCTTACGTGGGCTTTTATAATAGCTAAGGAGTGCATTGGTTTCATTTCTATTATAAATTTAATCCCAGAAATTCCATCTAGTATAAGTCTAGAAATAATAACAAATAGAAACCAGCGATTAGGTACATTTTTAACTATATTCAGGAGACTGTTTCTGAAATTTAAAAATGTTTTATGGGGGTTAGTTTCCTGCAAAGTAGCACCTCCAACATGATATACGGTAGAGGCACCAACATACTTAATTTTATATCCTTCATTTATAGATCTCCAACAGAAATCTATTTCTTCTTGATGGGCAAAATAGTCTTCATCAAATCCTCCTAATTCATGAAAAATTTTTGATCTTATAAAAAAACAGGCTCCAGAAGCCCAAAATATTTCTGAAGTATCATTGAACTGACCATTATCTGTTTCTAGAAAATTGAAAATTCTACCTCTACAGTATGGATAACCAAATAAATCAATGAAACCACCAGCAGCACCAGCATATTCAAACTTTTTTTTATTTTTATAATCTAATAGTTTCGGTTGAATAATTGCTGTGTCGTATTCGTTTTTGAAAAGTTTAATTATGGGGATAAGCCAGTTTTTAGTAACTTCTATATCAGAGTTCATTAGACAATAAACATCTGCCTTTATATACTTTAGGGCTTCATTATATCCTTTTGCATAACCACCGTTAAGTTTATTTTGAACAATTTTAATAGTTGGAAAATACTTTTTGACATATGCTATAGAATTATCCGAAGACGCATTATCAGCTAAATAAACAGTAGCTTGGTTAGAACTAAAATTGATTACACTTGGTAAAAATTGTTCTAGTAATTTTTTTCCGTTCCAGTTTAATATGACAATGGCTATTTTCAAGAGGCTAAAAATACATTTTTAACGTGACTTTTGATTAATTATTTTCATATTTTGGTATATCTTTCAAAAATACATAGCTTTCATTTTTAGAATCAAGTTTACAATAAAAGTGCTTTAACCCATTTGTAATAATTAAAAAATTAGCGTTAAGTCTTAAGTTATATCTAGCAATTTGATCAAAGGTAGATTGTGTTATCTTCACGTTAGGGGCTTTGCATTCCACTATTATGTCAGGTTTCCCCTGTTTATTAAAAATAAGAATATCCGTTCTTTTTTTTAAGTTGTTTACAATCAGTTGCTTTTCAATAGCGATTAAAGAAGCGGGGTAATTCTTCATTGCCATTAAGTACATTACAAAGTGTTGCCTAACCCATTCCTCTGGGGTCAAGACAAAATATTTTTTTCTTAAGCAATCGAATATTAGCTTTTTATTTTCGTTACTTTTGAGCTTGAAATTGAAAGCAGGCAAGTTTAATTTTTGCATGATTCAAAAGTACATGTTTTTTTCTACAATAAGGTCTTTCGATTATTTGATTAAAAGAGATACAAAAGTATATGAATGAAGTAACACATCTTATAAACGATATAAAAAATGGTAATTATAAGCCTATTTATTTTTTAATGGGTGAGGAGCCATACTATATTGATAAAATATCTGAATATATTGAAAATTCCGTGTTGGATGAGTCTGAAAAAGAATTTAATCAATTAGTTATGTACGGGCGAGATGTTTCTATTGAAGAAATAGTATCTGCGGCTAAGCGTTTTCCTATGATGTCGAGTCATCAGGTTATTATCGTCAAAGAAGCACAGGATTTAAGTAGAACAATTGATAAAATAGAATCTTACGCCAGTCAACCACAACCATCAACTATATTGGTTTTTAACTATAAATACAAAAAGCTAGACAAACGTAAAAAAGTATATAAAGTTATTGAAAAAAATGGCTTGTTCTTTGAAAGTAAAAAATTATATGATAACCAAGTTTCAGATTGGATAAGAAAGATTCTAGGAGGGAAAAAATATCAAATAGAACCAAAAGCAGCTCAAATGCTTGTGGAGTTTCTTGGGACTGATTTAAGTAAAATAAGTAATGAGTTAGAAAAGCTAATTTCTGTTTTGTCGAAGGAAACTATAATTAATCCTGTTCACATTGAAGAAAATATTGGTATTTCGAAAGACTTTAATAATTTTGAATTACGAAAAGCTATAGGGAGTAAGAATGTTTTGAAGGCAAATCAAATTATAAAATATTTTGGAGAGAATCTGAAAAATAATCCTTTAGTAATGACCATATCTCTATTAAATAGTTTTTTTACACAGCTTTTGATGTATCACGGCTTAAATGATAAATCTAAAGCATCTGTTGCTAAAAATTTAGGAGTGAATCCTTATTTTGTAGAAGACTATGTCGTAGCTGCACGTAATTATCCAATGCGTAAAGTATCAAAAATAATTACTCTTTTGAGAGATGCTGATATGAATAGTAAAGGGGTTGGCAATAATACTTTGACACAAATTGATATTTTAAAAGAGTTATTATTTAAGATTTTGCATTAATTTTTGGAAAAATAGTGTACTGACCTTCTTGAAATTATATTTATAAATACTCTAAAGATTCAATGAAAATTAATATTTAAGTTTAGCCAGGAATGCTATAGTTACGCCAAATAATATTCATATAAGATATGATTTAAAAATTACTTAACTGTTATTCTCTATAGAATTTTACTCCAGCGAGTTCTCATTTCTGTTCCTATTTTAATGAAATCGTCTTCAATAACTCTAAAATTGCCAGAGGAGGCATTTGGTGTAATAGAATCTATCTTTATTTGAAAATCGTCATATTTTGTAGAAAAAGCAAACCCCTTTTTTATGCCATCATTAGCTCCTTTATTTAAATAAATCCTTAAAAAGGTGAATTCATTCTGGTACTTACTTTTTTCAACTCTTTTTTCAGTTTTTATTATTTTTGCAGATATAGGCTCATTCAAAAAATAAGTTCTCCATTGTTTTGGAATTTGATCTATGTTTAAACCTGGTTTAGTATTATTTTTTTTCTTGTTTTTTCTTTTAAAATAATAATCTCCTTCACTAGGTTCAATTCCTGAATTGAAAAAAGAAGCAAAATGTTGAAAATCATTTTTTTCATCATAACTTGCTAATGAATTGAATTGATCAGATAGTAGGTACTCATAATCATTCCATTTAATTATATAATATTTCGTGTTAATTTTAGAGCTAACTTGCTTGTAAGGGAATCTATTTGATTTTTCCTTAAAATCAGAGTTTAATTTATAATGGGCAATTTCTAATTCTTTAGGGGTCAAGATGATATTGTTTTCGTCTTTTTGATAGCTACCAAAATATTTTTTTGTAGTCCTGTCTCCATTTACTCTGAAAATATTTTCCGTAACGATAAATTTATTATCCTTAAAAAAATCGATTTTTTTTGAATAGTTTATACTTTTAAAAGAATAGTTAAAAATACTTTTATTCTGCTCTAAGTTTGTTTTCTTTTGAATTTCTTTTGAATTTCTTTTATGGATGCAAGAACTCAAAAGTATTATTGTACCTGAGATTAATATTATCGCGTTTAAGTTTTTCATAATCCTTTCTGTCATCTAATTGTCGCTTAATATATGAGAGGAATATATATGCTTAAAAGGAAGGGATATATATGTTCTTGAAAGAACAATATTTTAGTCTTTTAAAATTCCCCTTTAAAATAATACGCAAATATAAACTAAAGTCACGAATTTGAATATTTTATGATTGTAAATATTAGTTAATATTTACTAATTGTCTTTTTAAAATATTACTTACTTTTTTAGGTCTTAATTGATCGCTGTATTTTACTTTTTTTCAATTTCTGTTAAAAGTTTGTTAGAAATTATATTAGCTGCTACTTTAGACCCTTTTAGAGAAGGGTTATAACCATCTTTTGAGTAATAGTCAAATTTATTGTTAAGATCAAAATGATTTTTCCATTTTTTTCCAACTGGTAGTAAAATAGCATTATTAACTTTTGCTGCCTCAGAATAATTTACTATAACTTTATTAAAGTCATTGTAGTTTTTGCGAGATGGCCATACCATAAAATAACATAGCTTAGTATTATTTATACTACAAAGTTGTTTGAATTTTTTTCCAACTTCAATAAGGGTACGTTTTTCAGCTATTGAGGCTGAAGGCCCCTGTTGAAGAATAACAAAAGAGGGTTTTTTATTTGAAATTATTTTTTGAACTCTCCCTCCATTCCAATGATCTGTTATTGTATATTTCGGGTAAGCGACCATTTCAATATTGAGTTTTATCTTTTTTTGATTCATAGATCGTTTAATTAACTTTGGAAGATTATTAAAATAGGTTAGACTATTACCTATAAATAAGATACTAATTTCTTTTTTATCAGAATTACTATTTTTAATATTCTGTGAAAACGTGTAATTAGATAAAAAATAGACTAAAATGATCAAATTTTTTAATTTTAAATAATTCATTTCAAATGATTTTATTACCATTAGTCTATGCTATATATATTGTTGTAAGATAGGGGACTCGAGAAGAAATTCCTATGTTAAATACACTTTTTAATATAGTTAATTAAAATGAGGTAATTGAAAAAAATCGATAGAATTCAGTAATAGACCTATGGTTATCCAAATATGTGGATTTAATTTGAGCTAATTATAGATTGATGATTGGTTACTCAGATAAAGATTTTTTGTTATTAATTATAACTGACCACCGAATAACGATAGTTCGATAAAATTAATGACCAATCAATTCTTAATTTTTTTTATTCAATTTAATTCGTTCATTTCTATTTGCTATTTCCCACGCAGTGTGAAATATTAAACGAGTTCTTGATTCAAGTAATTTATAGTTGATTTTATCAGGAGTGTCAGTTGGTTTGTGATAATCATCATGGATCCCATTGAAATAAAATATGATTGGAATATTATGTTTAGCAAAATTGTAATGATCAGACCTGTAATAAAAACGATTTGGGTCATTTTCATCATTATATCTATAATCAAGATCTATGTTGAGGTATTTTCTATTAATAGACTCAGAAATATTATGAAGTTGAGAGCTTAATTTATCAGAGCCAATTAGATAAATATAGTTAGGTTTTCCTTTATGAATATCATCGACTCTACCAATCATATCAATGTTAAGGTTTGTAATAGTATTGGATAATGGAAAAATAGGATTTTCCGTGTAATACTTAGAACCTAATAAACCTTTCTCTTCACCTGTAACGTGCAAAAGTAAGATAGACCGTTTTGGTCCTTTTCCTTCATCAGATGCTTTTTTAAAAGCTTCTGCAATTTCTAAAACAGCTACGGTACCTGAGCCATCATCATCAGCTCCGTTATAAATTTTACCATCTTTAGAACCAATGTGATCTAGATGAGCGGATATGACAATTATTTCCTCAGGTTTTTCAGTCCCCTTGATTAGGGCCACTACATTTTCTGAGTTTTTTAGAGGTTTTTTTCCAAAAACATTTTTAGTAAAGTATTGTGAAGGAACTTTTTGATAATAGTTATTGTCATTTTTTGGAGATTTAATGCCGTTTTTTAAATAAAAATTCTTTAGATACTCACTGGCTTTTTTTTGACCAGGTTCGCCTGTATCTCTTCCTTCAAATTCATCAGAGGCATAGACGAATAAATGCTTTCCAAGATCTTTAGCTGTTATTGTTTCAGCATATTTAGTTGAATAATCAACGGTTATTTCTTTATCAGTACTTATAGTTTCTTTACTTGTACTACATGAAATACATGCAAAGAAAATAGCGAAAGGGAGTAAATTTTTTATCAATTGTTAATAATGTTTAAGGTTTAGTTAGTTATAGTTTTATAATTTGGTTAACATATAAAATTAACTTTTCTTTATTACGAACTGTTCTAATTTTTTGTTAAAACTTATCAGTTCAATGGGAAATAAAGAGCTAAAAGCATTTTTATTAATTAACTCCTTTACAGTTCCTTGGTGAGTTTTGTTTTCAGATAACAAGATTAAATTATCTGCTAGTTGTATTGCTAGGTTAACTTCATGTGTTGATATAATAATTGTTTTTTTTGCGGTTTTAACAAGTTTTTTTAAAAGAGAAAAAACTTTAAATGTATGATGAATATCTAAATGAGCAGTAGGCTCATCTAGGATAATAATTTCAGTATCTTGTGCTAAAGCACGTGCAATCATAACCCTTTGTAATTGACCATCACTTAACTCGTAAAAATACTTATTTTTTAAATGTGAAATTTCGGTTATATCAATTGACCAGGATATTTTTTTTAATTGCTCAGGTGATAATTTATCAATCCAGTTGGTATATGGTTGTCTTCCCAAAGCGACTAACTCAAATACCGTTAATTGACTTAAGGGAAGTCGTTCTGTTAATACAACGCTTAATTTAGTAGCTAATTGTTTATTAGTGTATTGCTCAATATTCTTACCGTCGAGCAGGATATCTCCATTCAAATGCTTTTGTATTTTTGAAAATGAACGTAGTAAAGTTGATTTCCCAATGCCATTTCGTCCAAGTATAGCAAAAAACTTTCCTTTTTCCAATCGCAAGTTTATGTCTGATGCAACAATCTTCTTGTTTTTTTTTGACCCAAAGCCAATAGATAAATTTTTACTTTCAAGTATGATATTATTTTCTCTATTATGCATAAACTTTCTTTTTTCTAATCAACAACCAAATAACCACAGGAGCTCCAAATAATGAAGTTATGGCATTAATAGGAAGAGTAAATGAGCTGTTTGGTATTTGTGCAATACAATCGCAGATTAATAGTAATATAGCACCTAAAATTGCTGAAGCAGGTATTAAAATTTTATGATTTGAGCTTACAAAATAAATTTTAGCTAGGTGAGGTGTTGCTATTCCGACAAATCCAATTGGACCTGAAAACGCTGTTATTACTCCGGTCATAAGACTAGTTATTAATAAAATAATATTTCTATATAGTTTAACATTTAAGCCTAAGCTTTTTGCATAATTTTCACCTAGTAACAAGCTGTTTAATGGTTTGATAATTAAGAGTATGCCAACAATACTAATGATATAAAAAACAAAAAAAACTAGAATTTCATTCCATGTTAAATTACCTAAGCTCCCTAAACTCCAATATTGATATTGTTGAATTTTATTAGCTTCACTCAAATAAGAAAGGACATTTATAACTGAAGAAGTTAAAGAGCCAAACATTAATCCAATAATCAAAATAGACATGGTGTTTCTAACTTTGTTAGCAGCAATTATAACCAAAGAAAGAACGACAAATGCGCCAATACTAGCCGCTATTGTGATTGACCAGTTAGAAACTACAAAAGTTTCCCAAAAACTTCCAAACAGAGCAGAACCTAAAATAAAAAGAGCTACACCAAGGCTAGCTCCTGATGAGATACCAAGAACAAATGGCCCAGCTAACGGATTTCTAAACAAGGTTTGCATTAAAAGCCCACTTATTGACAAGCCTGATCCAACCATAATAGCTGTAATGGCTTTTGGAAGCCTGTAGTCGATTACTATTATATCCCAGCTATTTTTAGGAGGTTCACCAATTTCCATAAGAATCGAGATGATTTTAGAAACAGGTATATGAACAGAGCCTAAACTTATATTTAGCAGTAAGAAGAGAAATAACGATAGTAATAGTAGGGCAAAATGCTTTGTGTATGTTTTAGAAATATTCAAGTATTTATGATAATTTCGAGAGGAAAGTAATTAACTTGGTAATGGCCAATCCACGATGACTAATTTTATTTTTTTCCTCTGAGGACATTTCAGCAAAAGACAACTTAGAACCATCGGGCTTAAAAATAGGATCATAGCCAAAACCTTTTTCTCCTTGTTTGCTATGTAAAATTTCACCTTTACATATTCCATCAAATAGAAATTGACTACCATTTAAATTTAAACAAATTGAAGTTTTAAAATGAGCCTTTCTGTTATCAGTAGTCTTTAACTCATTTAATAATTTTGAGATATTATTTTCAATATTTACAGGCTCACCAGCATAGCGAGCTGAATATACTCCAGGGTTTCCGTTTAAAGCGTTTACTTCAAGACCTGTGTCATCAGCGAAACAATTATATTGATAATTTTCTGAAATATGATTTGCTTTTATTTTTGCATTTCCTTCTAAAGTAGTTGCAGTTTCTGGAATTTCTTCAAAACAATTAATATCTTTAAGAGATAATAATTCAATAGTTTTGGGTAGCATCTTCTGCACTTCAGCTAATTTATTTAAATTATTTGTAGCAAAAACAAGTTTCATTTTATATTAATTCTGATTGTTTTTAAAAAAAGTGTATTTGTTACCTTTCAGCAAAGGTAAACTTTTTTGCCTTTATATTAATCTTTAAATAAAAAACATTAGACTTAAATCGGTGAAGAAAAAAAATGTTTTCTGGGAAAATTAAGTACATTTTAAATTCTATTTAATAAGAATTTTTAAAAGTTAATTTATATCTTAAAAAAATATCATAAATACTTAATGCTCTGAATAAGCTATTTTATTCTCATAGCAACATTAGAAAATTGTTTTCTATGCCTTCAGAATTTTAGAATTAATAATAAGAATTTATTCATGATGATACGGCTCGTTTTTGAGAATAGTATATCCTCTATATATTTGTTCTATAATAAAAAGACGAATCATTTGATGAGAAAAAGTCATTTTTGATAGAGATAATTTTCCATTTGCTTTTTGGTAAACTTTTTCCGAGAATCCATAAGGTCCCCCAATAGTAAATACCAATTGTTTGACACTGGAATTCATTTTTTTCTGAAGATATTGAGAAAATTCTATAGAAGTATATTGTTGTCCTTTGTCATCTAGTAAAATAAGTTGGTCAGTTGATTGAAGTCTATTAATAATTAACTCTCCTTCTCTTTCTTTTTGCTGTTCTTCATTAATGTTTTTTATATTTTTTAAATCTGGAATTATTTCTATATCAAATTTTATGTAGCGTTTCAATCGCTTCTGATATTCATTAATAAGTTGTAGTAATTGTTTGCTGTCAGTTTTGCCGATTACAAGTAGTTTTATCTTCATACAGTAAAACTACAAATGTTTTAATAAACTAAAAAGACAAAGAGGGTACTATAAAAAGTTACTCCTCTTTGTCAGCTTAAATTAGGGGAAATTATATAGCTGATGCTCTTGTTTGAGCAATAATATGATCATTTTCAATAGAACTTCTACTAACACATTGCGTTAATGATTTTTCCTAATTCATTCTTAATTGGAACACCACCTAGAAATGTAATCAAACTATTATTCGAATGTTCTATGTTGTGTAAAGTTTGACCTGGCTGAGATAGTTTTCTAAATAAACCAGAATCTGTATTAAAATAACATGTTGCCTTTACTTTTTTTATAGAAATACCAAGTGAGCCTAGCCAAGCACTGTCCATCTTTTTAAGTGTATCCAAGTTTTAAGTGTATCCAAGTTTGCTTCAGTACCTACAATAGTAATATTCATTTTAGTATTAATTAGTATTGAGTTTTGCTTGGCTTTAGTAATAGCTTTTTCTGCCTGTTCTATTGTTATACTCATTATTATTTATTTCAAATGTCAATAGTTATGTTGCAAAGATATATCTTAAGTTGTTTGAACATATTACTAAAAAGGCTCATTTTTTTTATGAAAAAAGCTCACTGTCAAAATTATTATGTAGCTATTTATGAATAATTCACTTGTATTGAATTATACGATTTTTATAGCGTTAATTAAGAAAGTTATATTGTTTACAAATTAAAAAATACTATAATATTAGGTTGGATAGATATTTAATTCTATGGAAATTAATTATCCATTACAGTAGTATTAAATAGCTCCTTTATAATAGTATATTTTGCCTGTAATAGCATATTCAATAGCCATTCCTATGAGAGCACCAAGTTCATATCCTCCAAAGCCATTACCAAGAGCACCTCTTAAAACATTAGGCCTGCCAGCAGAAACAAAAACTGTTCCTCTTCTTTTTCCAACTTCAGGTTTGTGAATTTTAACTTTAACATTGTTTGATTTCAAAACATCTTTTGTAATTAACTTTTCTTTGTAACTATATGAAATATTGTCAACATCCTCAATAGAAAATTCTGTTTGTTTATATATTACGTGAGAGTTGTCAAAAGAGTAATAACCATTCATTTTATCGTGATGTGATACATTTGTAAAAAGGGAGCTTATTTTATCGTTATATCTTTTTATTTCGTTTTTTACAAATTCAATTTCTTCTATAACAATTCGTCTGAATTTAATTAATTGTAAAAGTTCTTCTGAGTGGTCATCTATTTGTGCTGGATGAGACAAAATATTTAGATTCGTATTAATCGTGAATTTATTATAGTGTTCTATTATATCTCTTAATGTTTCTTGTATTTCAAGAATGTAAAAGAAAATATCTATAAAAAAGGTGTCTTTTTCTGTATATCCTTTGGGTGGTAAAAAAGGAATAGGCATTTGATCTATTTCTGATGTTGGGAAAAGACTACTCTCTCTGTTGAGAGTTTTCTTTTTAAAAAATTTTTTAAATTTTTGTTCTTTATTTTTTTGATGAATTAACACGTTGTTCTCAATTTTATTTTCTGAATACTTTTTATAAGCAAGTAATGAGATAGCTTGATTTTTTTTTAATAGCATTGAAATATTATTTTTCGTTTCTTGAATAGAATTTTTTTTATTTTCTGTACTGTATCTTTCTATGTTGTCTTCACAACCTGAAAAGAATATAACGAATATGTAAATAAGTAAGGTTTTTAATTTAGTTTTCATTTTTTTAGTTTATTTGATATACCTTCAAATCAAGCTAAATTTTAATTATTTTTAATAATCATGTAATATGAATTGATGGTAAATTGAAACAGTGTAAGTGGGGTGAAGGTAGCTGGGTTGATTAAACCTTTAAAATTGTGAAACTTTATAATCTTAAAGGTTTAATCGGTTGGTTTACAGTGTTTTATTTGTTATATGTATCCCTTGTAATAATATATCTTTCCAGTAATTGCCCACTCTATAGTCATGCCTACTGCTATCCCTAATGAATAAGCTCCAAAGTTATTACCAAAAGTTCCCCTTAGCATATTGGGATGTCCAGCAGAGACAAAAACAGTACCTCTTCTTGTGCCAACTTCAGGTGGGCGTATTTTTATTTTTGGGTTTTGAGATTTTAAAAAGTTTTTGGTTACTAGTTTTTCGGCATAACAATATGAAGCATTATGTATGTCTTCGATAGAAAATTCAGATTGGCTATATGGTAAATGAGTGTTGTCAGAGGAATAGTATCCTGACATTTTATGACTTCTATTTGTGTTTGGGAAAAAATTATTTATTTCTTGATTATATTTCTTTATTTCATTTTTCAAGAAAGTAATTTGTTGTCTAATTTCGTGTCTTAACCTCATAAGTTTCCCTATGCCCTCAGAACCATGTAATAATGCCGGGTGTGATAAGGTGTGTAAATTAAAATTAATAGTAAATTTATTATAGGTATCCAATGAAGCTCGAAGAATCTCTTGCATTTCAAGAATATAAAAAAAAGCATTGTTAAAAAAAAGATCTACTTGATTTTTACCGCTTGGTGGTAAAAATGGAGTAGGCATTTGTTCTGTCTTTATAGTAGCTATTTCATTAAATTCGGTTGATTGTTCTCTAGAACTTCTTCTTTCTTTAATTTTTTTAATATTTAATCTTTTGTTATTATTTGAAATAAAGGGTGGTGTTTTATTTGAGGATTGAAAGGTAGTTAACTTGTAAAATTTTTCTGAAAGTATGGGGGAGACTTCCTTTTTGTTCTCAAAATATTCTGCTTGATCAATTGTTTTGTCTAATTCCAAATTATCTTGACATCCAGATAAAGTAATTATCGTTAATAGATTTATTATTATACTTTTTTTAAGTTTCATTTTTTTAAGTTTAAATATTTTAGAATTGAAATCTAAATAAGTTTTTTTTAAGTGTTTTGCGTCTTTCCTGAAGTTTTCATTTTTCAGATATTTTTTTAACACTTAATTTGGTTATATGTTTAAAATTCAATAGTTTAAAAATGAAAAGATAAAGGGTTATTTAAATTTAATTAATTGTTAAGGGTTAGGTTAACCTATTTAACCGATCTTTCACAATTCAACTATTATTTATTGCTTTTATCAATAAATCCCCAGTATATTTAAGTCTTGTTGTTATAAGAAAAATACTTGTCGTTTATGTCTTCGACTCAAAGTGCGATTTAATTTTTAAGAATCTTAGAGTTAACAAACAGGTAATAACTTGTTGTAATGCTCACTTCGACAAACGGTTATTGTTTTAAATTAATTAAAGAGTACTTTTTATTAATAGTTCAAACCTTTATAGTAGTATACTTTTCCATTAGTGCAATAATCGATAGTCATATTTAAAACTGACTTAAGTGGGTATTTAATATTTTGTTTTTTAATAAATTCCCTCATTTGTTTGTTTTTTCTAGAAACGAAAATTGTGCCTTTTATTGCTCCACGTTTAGTTTTGTATAATTTGGATCTAATGTTTTTTGATCTAAGAATATCTTTGGAAATTATTTGATGTCTATAATTAAAAGACAAAATATTGATGTCTTCGGGTGTAAATTGATCCCTTACGAATCGAAAATGAGAATTATCAAAAGAGTAATAACCAGCCATTTTATGCCTAACGCAAACCTTTTCAAAATAAGTGTTAATTTTATTGTTGTACTCAATTATTTCATTGTTAACAATGTTTATTTTTTGTATGACAGCATGTCTTAACTTTAATAAGTTTAATAAATTTTCGGATTCATAAAGAAGCGATGATTTCGATAATACTTTTAAATTATACTGGATGATAAACTTATTATAGCACTCTAATATTTCTCTCAATATTTCTTGTATATTTAAAATATCAAAAAATGTATTTCTAAAGAATATATCTTTTTCGCTTTTGCCATTTGGGGGTAAAAATGGAGTTGCAATCTGTTTTAACTCTAATATTGGAAGTCTATTTTTAAAATTTCCTATGATTTTTATTAGTTGTTCATTCTCTAAAACAATAGATGAATTTGCTTTTCTAATTGTTAAATGGTGAATTTTTTCAGAAAGTGAAAAAATAACTTGCTTCGTTTTTAGAAAAGAAAAACTTTCCTCCTTCAAATTACTTTCATCCAAGTTATCTTGACAATTATAAGCTATGATTAGAAATATAAGGGTAAAACATAATTTTAATCTAGTTTTCATTTTTTAGCCTTTAAAAGATTTCTGAGGGCTTAAGCTAATGAAGTTTTTTTAACTAATTTGTTTTTATTGTTGTTTTTTTTAACTCTTTTGTGTATTGTTTTGTTTTTCAGGAAAAAAAACTCTAAATATATTTAGAGCTTTTTTATCTGTTGAAATTTTCAATAGTTAGAGTAAGTAATCTAATTACCTTGGTAATAGTATATTTTCCCTGTTATGGCATATTCTATTGTCATGCCAACGGCCAAACCAAGATTGTATGCTCCAAAATCATTACCAAATACACCCCTAATAGTATTGGGTTTACCAGGAGTAATAAAAACCGTTCCTCTTCTTTTTCCAACTTCTGGTTTGTGAAGCCTTAGCTTTGGAGTTTTCAATTTTAAAATATTTTTATCTATTAGTTTAAAATGATAACTAAAAGCCATGTTACTAACTTCTGTAATAGAAAATTCGTCTTGATTAAATACTTTATGAGTGTTGTCAAAAGAATAGTATCCTGCCATTTTATGATGATAACTTATTTGAGGGAAATGATTATCAATTGTATTGTTGTAATTAAGTATTTCATTTCTAACGAATGCAATTTCTTTTAGAATTATTTTACGAAATTTTATTAATCTTATAAAATCATCGGAGCTGTATATTTGCGCAGGATGTGTTAAAAAATTTAAATTGGTATGGATTGTAAATCTGTTGTAATGTTCTAATAGGTCTCTTAGCGCTTCTGTCATTTCAAGAAAATTAAAAAATCGATCTATAAAGAGAACATCTTCTCTACTGTTACCGTTTGGAGGTAAATAGGGAGTAGGCATTAGATCTATTTTTTCAGTTGAATGTACAATTAGTTTTTTCTTTGAGTAATTTGGTTTTAAATTATCTAAATCAATCTTTACAGAATTTAAATAAGACAATTCATGAATTTTTTTAGAGATTGAAGTTATGGTGTGTTTTAAATTTGAGAAAGAAATGTTGTTTTTAGATTGTTTTTGAAGATCTAGCTCACTTTGACATCCATTAAGCGAATAAATGATAATTAATATAAAACCTATTTTTAAGTTAACCATGATTTCTTTTTTTATGTTCATTGAAGTTGTAAATATTAAATCGCGTTTTTATAGTAGTATATTTTGCCAGTTATAGCATATTCTATTGTCATACCAACAGCAGCACCAAGTGCGTATGCTCCCAGGTCTTCTCCAAAAGTTCCTCTAACAATATTTGGTTTACCAGCAGTAACAAAAACAGTTCCTCTTCTATTCCCAACTTCTGGTTTGTGAAGTTTTAATTTTGGGCTTTCAGATTTTAAAATATTTTTAGTAATTAATTTTTTATGATAGCTATAGGAAAAATTATCCACATCCTCAATTGAAAATTCCTCACGGTTGTAATTTAAATGTGTATTGTCAAAAGAGTAATAACCAGACATTTTATGGTAATGACTTATTTTAGGAAAATAAAGATTTATTTTACGATTGTAATTGTTGATTTTATTCTTCAGAGACTCAATTTCGTTTATAATAATTCTTCGAAAATTGAATAGTCTTGAAAGGTCATCAGAAAATAAATGTATATAGGCTGGGTGTGACAACATATTTAAATTAGTTTTTATAGTAAACGTATTGTAATTTTCTAACATGTTTCTTAATAATTCTTCGTTCTCAAGAATTTTAAAAAAAGTATCTCTAAAAAAAAGATCATCTTCACTTTCTCCATTTGGGTATAAATAAGGGATGGGCATATGTCCTATTTTTGGTACAGGAAAATTATTGTTTATTCCTTTTGAAAGATGAGTCTTTATGTTTTTTTCTGATTTTTGATAAAAATTATTATTGTTAAAAATCCTTTTTTTATTGTTTGGGTTATCGAACTGTTCCGTATCCTGACATCCAAGTAAAATAAGGGAGCTTGCAAGGTGTAATATTAATTTAGTGTTCATTTTTATTAGTTTAATGGTTCTGAGACTGAATCTAACTAAGGTTTTTAGATGGTAACGATTTTTGTTATATTTTTCATTGAGTTTACTCATAAAAGAAATTTTTGTTAAATAGAATTGTTCATTTTTTAGTTAACTAGATTATTTATAGAAAGAGTGTTTAATTTTTAATTAATGTTTTTTGCTGTTTTTGTTTATATAAGATGTGTTTTAGATAAACAATAACCCCTTGATTAAACTGTATCTGTTGATTAAAAAAATATAATTAAATTATATTTTGTGTTATATGTGTTTGTTTTTTAGGTTTGTTTATTGGTTTTTTACATACCGTATTGAATTACAGATTGTAAAATATTTTGTTTTAAAATATTTGTTAAAAGTTAAACTTAATTGAGGTTATATGTGTTTTAATTACTACATTTGTTTCAACAAAACAAGATAAGTTTTATGAAAAAAATTAAAATAATAATGATTTCTAATCATTGATTTAAATAAGACATATAAAAAAGATAACATGTTATATGGAGATACAAAAAATTATGACAATCTAGTTGTTTTAAAAAAAGGTAAGCTAGTCGAGAAAAAGCTTTAACGAAAAGATTACCTTTGTTATTCCGTGTTATTTTTATTTCAAAATTGTAATTATTTAATGTTTTTAAATAAAAACTCTAAGAATTTATAATTCGGTTGTTAATAAACCACTGTTAGATGTAAAACAACTTCATGGTTCGTAATAATTTTTAAATCAAATAAAGATATTAATAAAAACTATTTGTAATAATATAATTCACCAGTAATGGCATATTCTATGCACATTCCTACAAGTTTACCAAGTTCACAGGCTCCAAAGTCATTACCAAAAGTACCCCTTATAACACTAGGTTTAGAAGAGTTTACAAATACAGTTCCTCGTCTAGTACCTACTTGTGGTTTATGAATTTTTGATTTATGCTGACCTGTGGTGAAAAATTTATTAGATATAAGTCTTTTTCCATAACTAAAGCTGAAATAATCAACGTCTTCTATTGAAAATTCTTCTAGATTACTAACGATAATATGAGAATTATCAAAGGAATAGTAACCAGCCATTTTATGGCCATGACTTACATTAGGAAAAAAATAACTAATTTCATTGTTATATAAATTTATTTTTTCTCTTACAATTTGTATTTCACGTTTTGCTTCTTTAACAAAACGTCTTAATTTAACGAAGGAATCAGAATCATCGATATCATGTAATTGAGCTGGGTGAGATAGTTTTAATAAGTTATTGTTTATCATAAAAGTGTTATACTTTTCTAAATAATCTCTTAGATCTTCTTTTCTATCAAGAATATAGAAGAAAGCGTCTTTGTAGCGAATATCTAATTCACTTTTGCCACTGGGAGGTAAGTATGGAGTAGGCATTATCTCCAAATCATATGTAGGAAATTTTTGTTTTGTCTTTTTAGAATTGTAAGTTCTGTTCAAATGAATGCTTGTAGGAGGTTTACTTTTACCGGGGAAGGATAATAAATCTTGTTTTTTCTCAGAAAGTAGCTCCGCTTTTTGAATTGCATCGAACTCAAAGTTACACTCGTCCATCGAGGTTTTTAATTCTAGGTCTTTTTGGCATGCAAAAAATAAACTTAGTGTAATGGTAAGTAATTGTGTTTTCAATTTAATTTTCATGTTTTGTTTATTAAAATATTTTGGGGAAATCTAATAAAGAACTCAGATTAAAAAAAATTCATATTTTAATTTAGTTTTTTGTTTATCAGTGAGTACTATTTATATTCATTTTTTTTAAATTAATTTTTCTTCTGTTGTGTCGAGTTAAGTGCAAGTGAGGGATAATAAGCGAATAAAAGGAAATGATTTCCTATCGTAGAATCATCAACGATTTCAGTGTGTCATAGGAAATAATTTAGCTGCTTATAAAGCATTTTTGTAATAGTATATTTCACCTGTAATAGCATATTCAATGGTCATTCCAATAGCAACTCCGAGAGAATAACTACCAAAATCGTTGCCAAATACTCCTCTAATAATATTGGGTTTTCCAGGAGAAATAAAAACAGTTCCACGCCTGGAACCAACTTGAGGTTTTTGAAGTTTTAGTTTTGCGTTTTTTGCTTTTAATAGGTTTTTAGTAACTAGTTTTCGATGGTAGCTATATGAAAAATTATCGACATCTTCTATAGAGAACTCATTTCTATTAAATTTAATGTGTTTATTATCAAAGGAGTAATATCCGGCCATTTTACATTGATAACTTATATTAGGAAAGTCTATTTCAATTAAACTATTGTATTTTAATATTTCATTTTTTACAAATTTAATCTCTTTTATCATTAGACGCCGATAAGCTAATAATTTTGGAAGCTCTTCTGAAATGTGTATCTGTGCGGGATGCGATAAGACATTCAGGTTGGTGTGGATTGTAAATTTATTATAATGTTCTAGTAAGTTCCTTAAAGATTCTTTTATATCTAGTATGTAAAAAAAACGATTTTTGTAGAACAAATCGGCTTCACTATTTCCATTGGGGTGTAAATAAGGGGTTGGCATTTGTTCTACTTCAGGGAGTTGAAATCCCTTTTTCGTCCCTTTTACTTTTGAAAAAATAATTTTTTCACGTTGCTTTAATTTGTTTTCTGTCTTATCGAGCCGTTTATTTATTTTAAAAGTTTCACGCTCTTCAGGGGAGAAGAGTATTTGTGTATCGTCTTGACATCTGTAAATACTTACAATCATCAAAATAATTACTGTTGTTTTATTCATATTTGATAAGTTTTAAAAATAGTTGAAAAGAGGAAGGGAATTTTATTAAGTCGAATTTAGTTTTCTTAATATATAAAATAAAGATAGAATTGTGATAATTTTTATAACAGTCTGGAAACTTTATTGAATTTTCCAAAATATTTTTTAGACTATAAAATCTAATTCTATATTGAATTTTTATAATAATAGATCTTGCCCGAAATAGCATATTCAATGGTCATGCCGATAGTAGCTCCCAAAGCATACCCTCCAAAATCATTTCCTAGTGTTCCTCTTATAATATTTGGTTTCCCTGCATTTACAAAGACAGTTCCTCTTCTCGAGCCAACTTCAGGTTTTTTAAGTTTTAGTTTTGGATTTTTTAATTTCAAAAGATCTTCGTTAACTATTTTTTGGTGAAAACAATAAGAGAAGTTGTCTATGTCTTCGATTGAAAATTCAAACTGATTATACAGAAAGTGAGAGTTATCATAGGAATAATATCCTGCTTTTTTATGATTAATACTTACGTTTGGGAAGTAAGTATTAATTCTAGAATTATAGTTACTTATTTCATTTTTTACAAAATCAATTTCCTCAGAAACAACGTTTCTCAACTTGATTAGGTTCTTAATTTCAGTAGAATTGTGTATTTGTGCTGGATGGGATAAAAAGTTTAGATTAGTCTTGATTGTAAACTTATTATAGTACTCAATTAAGTCTCTTAGGGTTTCTTGCATTTCAAGAATTCGAAAGAAAATATTTTTAAAATATAGATCAATACCACTACTCCCGTTTGGATGTAAAAAAGGAGAGGGCATTTGTTCTATTTTGAATACAGGGAGTTTATTTCTAAAATCTTTTGAATTACGACATGAGCTTCCTTGTTTAATAAGAATATTATGTAGGTCTTGTAAGGTGGATAATTGTTTTATTTTTTTTGAAAACATGCTCGTTTTTTTTTGAGCTTCATAAAAAAGAGTATCAGTGTTTTCTTGCTTTTTTAGCATCAAGTCATTTTGGCAGGAGTAAAATAAGGACAGTGTAATGAGTATATGTGTTATTTTCGCTGTTATATCTACGATTATAAGGTGGTTGATCGTTTTATTTATTTTATATGATTTTTTATTAATATTATTTAATAATGAGGAGTGTAGTTTTGATTTCATATGTTATGTTAACGTTGTATCTTAATACAAGAGAGCGTTATTTCTAGATTTAATTTTTTAAAAGAATAGTAAAATAAATATGATTTTTATTAGTCGCATCTATACACGTTTCTATAGTGATATATTCTACCAGTTATTGCGTACTCAATGGCCATTCCGATAGCTACGCCAAGAGAATAACTTCCAAAATCATTTCCTAGTGATCCTCTTATAACATTTGGTTTTCTGGAATTTAAAAAAATAGTGCCTCTTCTTTTGCCTACTTCTGGTCGATGAAGATGAAGTTTAGCATTTTTTTCTTTTAGAACATCTTTGGTGATGAATTTTTTATGGTAAGAGTAAGAGAAATTGGAAATGTCTTCAATAGAAAATTCAGATTCATTATAGCTAATATGAGAGTTGTCAAAAGAATAATATCCGGACATTTTTCGTTGATGGTTCACATCAGGAAAGTATAAATTAATTCTCTGGTTGTAATAATTTACATGCTCTTTGACAAAAGTTATTTCGTCTATTGCAATTTGCCTAAATTTAGTAACTAATATAATATCATCGGTTTGTGGTAAGGTATTTGGGTTTTTCAAGATGGTTAAATTGAGTCTTATAACTAATTTGTTATATCCTTCTATTAATTCTCTTAAAGTTTCTTGCATTTCAAGAATATTAAAAAACATGTTTTTAAAGAATAAGTCGTCTTTGCTATTGCCATTTGGAGGTAAAAAAGGGGTGGGCATTTCATCTATTTCTGGTGTTGGAATTCCTTTTTCTGATTCTTCTAATAATTTTTTTAAGTTTTCTTGCATTCTATCAAGACTTATGAATATTGGATTTTTAACACTTGTCTTTTCTTTATCTCTTTGAGCGTTTGAAAAAGAGTGATTTGAAAGGCTTTTCTTTTTGTGAAAAGAAAGATTTTGTATTTTATTTGCGAGTGTGTGTATTTCATTTTTTACTGCTTTGAAATCAATATTGAGTTCAATGTCATTTTCTGCTAAATAATCGGTGTTTATATCATTTTGACATCCATTTAATAGAAAAAGTGTAATGTAAATAAATACATTGTTTAGCTTGAAATTCATTTTGTGTTGTATTTAATTTTAGGGGCGCGAAGCTAGTGAATAAAAGCTTTTATCTGTTTTTTTAAATAAAAATAACAATAAAGGTCTTTTTTGTTTGAAAAATTATTTTTTTTGCTTTTGTAAAGGTATATGGGGATTAAATTCTTTAAAATTTTCTATTAAAAAGTTTACTTTTACCCGAACAATTTAACACTATGATATCTAGAGAACAATTTAATAAAGAATTAGATTTAATTATTGCAAATGCAATTAGAGAGGATGTGGGTGAAGGAGATCATACATCATTATCGTGCATACCAAAAGAGGCAAAAGGAAAAGCACAACTTTTAGTAAAAGATGAAGGGATTATAGCAGGGGTAGAATTTGCTAAAAAAGTATTTGATTATGTTGACAAATCAATAAAAATAGAAATCCTTAAGCAAGATGGGGACAGAGTTAAAAGGGGGGATGTAGTTTTGTATGTTTCTGGAAACTCTCAGTCGATACTAAAAGGAGAACGTTTAGTTTTAAATGCTATGCAAAGGATGAGTGCAATTGCAACAAAAACACGTTTTTATACAGATTTACTAAAAGGAACAAATACAAAAGTTTTAGATACTAGAAAAACTACGCCAGGTATAAGAGCCCTAGAAAAATGGGCGGTAAAAATAGGAGGAGGAGAAAACCATCGATTTGCTCTATACGATATGATAATGATAAAAGATAATCATATTGATTTTGCAGGAGGAATAACACAAGCTATAACAAAAACAAAAGCGTATTTAGCAGAAAAAAAATTAGATCTTAAAATTATAGTTGAAGCAAGAAACCTTGATGAAATTAGAGAAATACTTGATAATAAAGGGGTTTATAGGGTGTTGATTGATAATTTTAATTTCGAAGATACTCGAAAAGCAGTTAAGTTAATCGGCGATTCTTGTCTAACGGAATCATCTGGAGGTATTAATGAAGAAACAATCAGGAAGTATGCAGAATGTGGTGTTAATTTTATTTCATCAGGAGCAATCACTCATTCTGTATCTAATCTAGATTTAAGTTTAAAAGCAGTAGAAGAGTAATTAAAATAAAATTATATAGTTTTTAAGCTTAGAAAAAATCCATGTGACAGTGGGTAGCAAATAGTAAAAATGATTTCTTAAATAGTGTTCCTTAAGATAGGCGTTAAGATGTTAACAAATTCTTGATGTTTGTTTTTTAGTTTATATAATAAAAATAGTATTATTGTTGTGAAATTAGAAGTTTTCCCCAAATTTTATTGAATAACTAATGAAAGGATACTTAATACCGTTATGAATAAAAGTATCCATTAATCCTTAAGGAAAGATGAAAAAATACATTCTTTTTACAACTTTAACCTTTATATTAAGTTGCAAAACAAATAACAATTCAAAAGAGTCCGTAGTCATGGAAAAGATTGAAAATCCATTATTGGTAAAAAGTAATTTAGATTATGAGGCACCTGATTTTAGGAAAATAAAAAATAAGCATTTTATGCCGGCCATTATAAAGGGAATGGAGTTACAGAATAACAAAATAAGTGAAATAGTAAAGAATAAAGAGAAACCGAATTTTGAAAACACAATTTTAGCCATAGAAGAGAGTGATTCAGTTCTAGATAGAGCTATTTCAGTTTTTTATGCTTTAGCGGGTGCGCATACAAATGATACAATTAAGCAGATTCAGAAAGAATTAGCTCCGAAGCTATCAAATCATCAAGATGAGATATTACTTAACACTAAATTATTTGATAAGGTAAAAGTAGTGTACCAAAATATAGAGAATGTAAAATTAGACGAAGAATCAAAACATTTAGTAAAAGAATATTACAAGAACTTTGTTAAAGCAGGAGCGAACCTTGCCGAATATAAAAAAAAGGAATTAAAAAAAATTAATGCAGAGTTAGCTAGTTTATCAAATGACTTTGGAAAAAAACTATTGAATTCAAGCAAAAAGGGAGGACTCGAAGTAACTAAAAAAGAAGATTTGGTAGGCTTATCTGAAGATAAAATTGCTTCTTTGGAGAAAGAAGGAGTTTATTCAATTCAACTAATTAATACCACTCAACAGCCATTACTACAATCTTTAGAAAATAGAGATACAAGAAAAGCTTTATTTGAAAAGTCAATACATAGATCGGACATTGGAAACTTTCAAACAAATGAATTAGTAAAAAAGATGGTTAAGCTTCGCGCAAAAAAAGCAAATATTTTAGGATTTGAAAATTATGCGAGTTGGAGTTTACAGGGTACAATGGCTTCAAGTCCAGAGAGGGTTTTTAAGATGTTTGATGGGTTGATTTCAGGTTCTTTAGAAAAGGTTAAATCAGAGGTAAAGGAGATTCAAAAAGAAATTGATAAAGAAGGAAAAGGTTTTAAATTAGCTCCTTATGATTGGAGTCACTATGCAGAAAAAGTACGTAAGTCAAAGTATAGTTTAAATGAAAATGAAGTAAAACAATATTTTGAACTAAATAATGTCCTAGAAAAAGGTGTTTTTTATGCAGCGACAAAGCTATACGGTCTTTCTTTCAAAAGACGTACGGATATTCCAGTCTATCATCCAGATGTATTAGTTTACGAGATTTTCGAGGAAGATGGTTCCAAGTTAGGGTTATTTTATGGGGATTTTTTTGCACGCGATAGTAAAAGAGGAGGTGCTTGGATGAGTTCGTTTGTTAAACAATCTAAATTAAGAAATCAAAAACCAGTTATTTATAACGTTTGTAATTTTCCAAAACCGGCAGAAGGTGAACCAGCTCTAATTAGTTTCGATAATGTAGAAACAACTTTCCATGAATTTGGACATGCTTTACATGGTTTTTTTGCAAATCAAAAATACGAATCAATCTCAGGAACAAGCGTTGCCAGAGATTTTGTAGAATTCCCATCTCAGTTTAATGAAAATTGGGCAACGCATCCTCAAGTATTAAATAACTACGCAATCCATTACCAGTCTGGAAAGGTGATTTCAGATGCGTTACTTAAAAAGATAAAAGATGCCGGAACGTTTAACCAAGGGTATTCTATGATTGAAAACTTATGTTCCTCTAATATAGATATGCAATGGCACACCATCACTGAAGATACAAACATTGAAAGTGTAGCGAAGTTTGAGGAACATGCTCTAGCTAAGATGAATTTGGAAGTCAAAGAGGTTCCTCCTAGATATAGATCGACTTATTTTGCGCATATATTTAGTGGCGGTTATGCTGCAGGATATTATTCTTATTTATGGACAGAAATGTTAAGTCATGATGCTTTCGATTGGTTTAAAAATAATGGATTGTTAAACCGTCAAAATGGACAAAAATTTCGAGAAGATGTTTTATCAAAAGGAAATACAATGGATTATGCAGAAATGTATAAAATATTCGCGGGAAGAGATCCAAAGTCTGAACCAATGTTGAAAGCAAGAGGATTGAAGTAAATTTGGCGATTACAATAAAAAAATATTGATCTAATAAAAAAGCGTTTTAAAATTATCATTAAATAATTTTAAAACGCTTTTTTAATTACTTGCTCGTTATAGTTTTACAAAGGATTTAGCATTTTTCTTATTGTTATTTAAGATGAAATGGTATATTCCTGGCTTTAATCCAGATATATCAATAATCGGAGAGTATTTTAATTTACCTTTCATTTTTACTTGCCCCAATGTGTTAATAATTTCAAAAACAGAATTCATAGGGGAAAAATTTGTTTTAATATTAATAGAATTGGTTGCTTGACTAGGAAATAATGTGATTTTATCCTTTTTGTTGAGTAATTTATTCGATTTTACCAAAGATAAATAGTTGTCATTTAGAATGTTTTGACTTTCCCTAGGTGAATAGTCTGACTCAGACGAAATAATAACAAAATAATCTTCAATTTCACCAGCGTCAAACTCTCCACATCCAGTGGCAGCTTTTGAGTCTGTTCGATAAGCTATTCGCATAGGGTAAATTTCTCCAAAAGGAAGGTCTTTTGAAAGCTTTATAGTTATTTCTTTACGAATGTAATTTGTGTTATATTGATCATGAAAAATAGTTGGGGGTGTGAAATGAACTCTTTCATCTTGTGTAAATGAACCATCCCAATTATAGTCAATAAATACAGCAAAGCTATAGTCCATTGAGTAATTCTCAGCTCCAATGTACAATGAATTTTCTGCATCAGCTTTAAATGTAAGGAGTGTATTCCACAGAAAATTAGAGTAAAATTGGTCGTTGTAATTCGAATAATTCATCATATTGACATCATCATTAACCATTATTTCTGAAATGTGGCCAGCTTTGTATTCGATGTCATCATCGTAATCGTTATTATCATATTGGTTTTCAGTATCATTTAATTCGGAAATACCAGTTTCACATGGTGTATAATGAAGGTTGTCTGGGATATATATAAAAGAATTATAATTAACTTCATTTTTATTACGGCATACTGCTCCAATTTGTATTTCGTGTATGGCACCAGGCTCCAATTGATCTAAAACAGCCTTTGTTTTTCCATCTTTAACAGTTTTTGTATGTTCATTTCCATTTTCCGATTTATATTTTATAATATATTCATAACTGTTAAAAGGTGCATCCCATTCAATCCAAACTTTGTTGTTTATTTCGACAATTTTTCTGTAGTTTTCAACAGTTCCACATACTAGTTCTTTATCAGATTCAGCCAACTTTCTTCTTGCACCACCGTCATCAAAAACAGTTCTCATTCTTTGTTTTTGTCCTTCTGTAAAAATACTCATCACTTCGTCATCAGAGTAGTCCATGAAGTTTTCTATCATATCTAAAGAACCGCATGACATATGGCTTTTTTGGATACCATAATTGGGAGCGTCTGAATTCGGAGTATCTGCGACAAAATCATCTTCTCTACAATCACCATCGCCCCAGATATGACGTAAGTTCAAATAATGACCAATCTCATGGGTTAAGGTTTTACCGAATTCTCTTGTAGGTTTTAAATCAAAAGATGAATTCCAACGTTTATTTCCAAAGCATTTTACATTTACAACAACACCGTCGGTACTAATATCTCCTCCGGGAAACTGAGCATAACCATATAAATTCTTACCTAAGTTAACTACCCAAATGTTTAAATATTCTTCTGGATTCCATGGAGAAACACCACCTTTTGATGTTCTTTTAATATCATTGGTTTTATCAGGATTAAAATAATAAAACCAATTAGTCTTATCTGTTTTTTTTCTTGTTATTCCGTTTGTTTCTTTGCCGTTGGGATCTACTTTGGCTAGATAAAATTCAATTTCAGTATTTGCTGCTTGAGGCCATTTGTTTATTGTTCTTAGATAGGCAAAGTCTCTATTTGTAGTTGTTATCTGAGATTTTATTTGGGCGTCACTTATGTTTTCTGATTCTTCATTATATAGTATATGAACCACAACAGGAATTCTGTAAACATCTCCAGCAATTTTTTGTTGCTTTTCGTTTTTTTGTTGCTTTTTGATATTTTTTCGAGTGAATGTCTCTATTATTTCCATTCTTTTCTTTAAGAAAGGATCTTTTGATTGTTGGTATTCAAGCATTTCCATTGTAGCGCAGTAGCCTTGATTTTTTTGAGCGTATAAAACAACTGGAAAGCACACTAAAAGTAGTGCAATTTTGATAGATTTTATCATTTGTATTTGTTTGGTTAGTAGAATTCACTAACATAAAAAAAAATTATTTATTTATTCTAATTCCTACCTAATTTTTGTTTTTTGGTATCTTTTTTGGTTATAATATGGTTTTAATGGATTAAAGATTATTTCAAATAAAGTGAACTAGCATGTCAATAATTCTTATTTTTATAAACGTGTTTATTCAAATTCTAAAAAAATAAAATAAGAAGCTTTAGATGAACCAAACAATGTCAAAAAAAATAGAAAATAGTTTAAGTAAGATACCCGTAATTAATGTTGTTTATAATTTTATAAAAAAAATTAGAATTCCTGGGTTAGAAGGAATGTCTCTATATGATGTTCTTGAAATGTATGGATTAGGAATTGTTAAAGGGGCACTAACTACAAGAGCTGGTGGTATTGCTTTTAGTTTTTTTATGGCTATTTTTCCTTTTTTATTATTTATTCTTACACTAATACCCTACATACCAATTGAAGGTTTTCAGGAAGGATTGTTTTCTTTAATAAAAGAGGTATTACCTCCAAAAACCTTTGATGCTGTGGATAACGTTTTACATGATATTCTGAATAATCAATACGGAGGCTTATTATCTTTCGGTTTTCTTGTTTCTGTTTTTTTAATGACCAATGGAGTAAATGCCATCTTTGGAGGCTTTGAACATTCATACCATGTACAGGAATATAGAAGCATTATTAAAGCTTATATAATATCTCTAGGAGTATCACTATTAATGTCTTTTTTTCTGATTACAACTGTTGTAATGGTAATTCTTTACCAATTTGCACTAGCAAAAATAAATGAAAAAGGTTGGTTTAATACAAAAGATCTAGATCTGTTTTATATTGGTAGGGGTATTTTATTTTTGATTATGATTTTTACTACTATTTCACTTTTATTTCGATATGGTACTAAACAAGGTAAAGAAGTTAAGTTTTTTTCTGCAGGAGCTATTTTGACTACTGTTGTTTCTGCTTTTTCATTTTATTTATTTGGTATTTATGTAATTAAATTCGCAAAGTATAATCAATTATACGGATCCATAGGGACTTTATTGATTTTAATGCTTTTCGTTTGGTTAAATGCTATAATATTACTGTTGGGATTTGAGCTAAATGCAACGATTTATCAGTTAAAACGACAAAATAAAGCTTCAGATATTCCTAATTAATTCTCATATTTGCATGTTTAAAAACATTTTGTCTGGATTTAGATTCATAAAACAATTTTTACGTAAATGTTATCTTGATTTAAATTAAAAGTAGTTTAATCAGATTATGCTCTTTTAATTATAAAATTCTTGATTTTAGAAATAGATCTAGTATGGGGAGTTATATGAATTAGCATTTTATAAATTATAGAATTAAAAAAATCAAGACAGGCAATAAAAGTAAATATGAAACAAAGTATACCAAAAGGAACCAGAGATTTTTCATCAACCGAGGTAGCAAAAAGAAACTATATTTTTTCTGTTGTTAAGAAGTCATTTGAAAATTTTGGTTTCCAGCCAATAGAAACTCCAAGTTTTGAAAATTCTTCAACACTAATGGGAAAGTATGGTGATGAAGGAGATCGTCTTATATTTAAAATATTGAATTCAGGTGATTTTCTAAATAAAGTAGAAAGTAAGTTATTAGTTGAAAAGAATAGTAAAAAAATAACTTCACAGATTTGTGATAAAGCGTTGAGGTATGATTTAACAGTGCCTTTTGCAAGATATGTTGTTCAACATCAAAATGAAATTACTTTTCCGTTTAAACGATATCAAATACAACCTGTTTGGAGAGCTGATAGACCGCAAAAAGGACGATTCAGAGAGTTCTATCAATGTGATGCAGATGTTGTTGGAAGTTCATCTTTATTACAAGAGGTCGAGTTTGTACAATTATATGATGCTGTTTTCGATAGACTTGGATTGAAGGGTACTACGATCAAGTTAAATAATAGAAAAATTTTATCAGGAATTGTTGAGGTAATCGGAGCAAAAAGTAAATTAGTTGATTTTACGGTTGCTTTAGATAAGCTAGACAAAATAGGTAAGGAAGGTGTTGTCGCCGAAATGTTAGAAAAAGGAATCTCTCAAATAGCAATTGATAAGGTGGCTCCGCTATTTAATTTTAAAGGAACTAATGAAGATAAATTAACATCATTAGAGCAAATGTTGATAGATTCTGAGGAAGGATTAAAAGGAGTCGAAGAGTTAAAATTTATTGTAAAATCAATCAAAGAGTTAGGGTTGTTTTCTGCTAGTCTAGAAATCGATGTTACGTTAGCTAGAGGATTAAATTATTATACAGGCGCAATTTATGAAGTTGTAGCTCCTAAAGAAGTAAAAATCGGGTCTATAGGTGGGGGTGGCCGATATGATGATTTGACAGGAATCTTTGGCTTACAAAATGTTTCTGGGGTTGGAATTTCTTTCGGATTGGATAGGATTTATTTAGTAATGGAAGAATTGGGGTTGTTTAAAAAAGTTGAATTGCCAAAGCCCAAGATTTTATTTTTAAATTTTGATGAGTCAGAGTCCCTAGAGAAAGTAAAGGCTGTTAAAACTCTTAGAGAAAACGATATCAAGTCTGAAATATATCCTGATATTGCCAGTAGTAATAAACAGCAAAAAAAACAATGGAAATATGCAACAACCAGAGAAATCCATTTTGTTGTAACTAGTATAAAAGATAATAAACTTACAATTAAAAACATGCAAACCGGCGAACAAAGTTTCCTTGCAATACATCAATTAATTGATTTGGTTAAATAATAGGAGAATGTCGTATCTTTGCAAAACTAAGGTTGGATATTATGTTCGAATTCAATAACAAGATGAACGAAGAAAAAATTGACGAAATAGGCGAAAATCATGTGGGAACTTCTGCAGAAACACCATTAAGATTAGATGCTTTTGATATTTCGGATAAAGAAAAAATAAACAGAATTCAAGAAAGTGTTAAAGATATTCTTTTGACATTAGGTATGGATTTAACTGATGATAGTTTAAGTGGGACTCCAAAGAGAGTAGCTAAGGCTTTTGTTAATGAATTGTTTATGGGGTTAAACCCAGAAAATAAACCAAGTGCTTCTACTTTTGAAAATAAATATAATTATGGAGAAATGCTTGTGGAGAAAAACATAGTAGTTTATTCTACGTGTGAACATCATTTGTTACCAATAGTCGGCAGAGCTCATGTAGCTTACATTTCAAATGGTAAAGTAATAGGTTTGTCCAAGATGAATAGGCTTGTTGATTACTTTGCAAAAAGACCACAGGTACAAGAGCGTTTAACGATGCAAATCGTCCAAGCAATGCAAGAAGCTTTGGGAACTAAAGATGTTGCATGTGTTATTGATGCAAAGCACTTATGTGTGAACTCAAGAGGAATTAAAGATATTGAAAGCAGTACTGTTACTGCTGAATTTGGGGGTAAGTTCAAAGAGAAAGAAACTAAAAAGGAATTTCTCGGATACTTACAGATGGAAACTAATTTTAACTAGTTTTCAAAAGAATGAAAGGTAAAATCAGGTTACATGTATTATCATTCTAGCCTGATTTTTTATTTTAAATGTTAGAATAAAAAACTAAATAATTAACGATTTGACAAATTAATTTAGAAAAAATAAAAAAACTCGATATAAAGCTTATCGAGTTTTTTATTTAAAATAACTATAAGAATATAGCTTTTTTAAATTTTATTTTAAAGATTTATACAATTTTCTGTATTCATCTGCTTTTTCAGTAATCTCTAAAACTTCATATAAATTCATTAAAGTCTTAACAGTATCTATACTTCTATTAATGTTGTCGGCTTTTTCTAAAAAAGGTAATGCTTCTTTATAAATATCCTTTTGCTTTAGAGCTAATTCATCATATTTTTTGAAATTGGATAAGTTTTTATTCATTTCCTCCACAATATTCTTATCCTCGTCTAATATCACTACAGCTAAATTCATATATGCATCTGCATAGTCTGGTTTTAATTCAATTGCTTTTTCGTAGTGTTTTTTTGCATCTTTAACTCTACCTTGATTGTAATTTACAACCCCTAAGTTATAATATAAGGTTGGATTGTTTGGATCTAAAGAAACAGCTTCGTTCATTAACTCTCCAAATTTATCCATTCTTTTCATCTCAATATATAGCTGAGCTTCATTTAAAATAAGGTTCAGGTCTTTTGGGTTTGATTTACGAGCCTCAGCCATTGCAGCGATAGCCTCTTCATTTTTACCTTGTTCTTTTAAGATTAGGGCTATATTTTTTACAATGGTAGCTGATTTAGACTCCGTAGTCTTATCAGTAGGGTTTTTATACTGTTTTGATTTAACCATTAAGTCTCGTTGAGACTTAGATCCCAAGTTTTCTACTTTACCTGTGGTTATATTGGTCGCTAGATACTGTGTTTCTATCCCTGTGTAACCAATTTGTTTTAATTCATTATAATACTTTAAGGCAGTATCGTAATCTTTACTTTGCGTTGCGGCAACAGCAGCATTATAAGCAAAAGAAGTATCTTTTGGACTTAATTGGTAAGTAAGATAAAAGTTTTCAGAGGCAGCTTTGTAGTCTTTACCGTCATTGTATATTTTAATCGCCTTGTTTGAAACATCCTGGATTATTTTATTGAGGATTGGAGCTGCTTCATTCGAATATTTATTTTTACCAATTTTCTTTTCAAAATCAATTAGTGTATTGAAAGCATCTGCAGCAACCTTGTAATTTTTTTTCGAGGCATTTACTGACCCCTTAAGAAAGTAAAATTTACATTTATATTTATCGTCTGCATTAGCAATTAACTTTTCGGCGGCCGATATGGAAGACATCGCTTCGTTATAACTTTGTTTTTTTATTGCTTTTTCAGCAGCCTTAAGCTCTGCTTTTTGTGCAAACGCACCTAAAGACACTACTCCAAATGAAAGGGCCAAAATCTGTTTTTTCATTATAGTTCTTGTTTTATTGTTATTCTTGATTATTGTTACTATTACTATCAGTATTTTCAATTTCTATGCCATTTTCGATTTCTGTTTCTTCTTCATCTTCTTCATGCATAACTTTGGCAACAGCAGCAATACTATCATTATTTTTTATGTTGATGAGTCGAACCCCTTGCGTAGCTCTTCCCATAACACGAAGGTTTTCTACAGCCAATCTTATTGTTAAACCTGATTTGTTAATAATCATAAGATCGTTTGAATCATCAACATTTTTAATGGCAACTAAATTTCCAGTTTTTTCTGAAATATTTAACGTTTTTACTCCTTTACCACCACGATTTGTTATTCTGTAATCTTCTAATTTTGATCGCTTTCCATATCCTTTTTCTGAAACCACTAAAATATTACTTTCCATATCATTCACGGAAACCATTCCAATAACTTCATCATCTTTATGTTGTAGGGTGATACCTCTTACACCTGACGCTGTTCTACCCATGGGTCTAGTTTTCTCTTCTTCAAAACGAATTGTTTTACCCGACTTAAGTGCAAGCATTACCTGACTATCTCCTGAAGTTAGTTTAGCCTCTAGAAGTTCGTCATTATCTTTTATTGTAATCGCATTAATACCGTTTGCTCTTGGGCGTGAATATTGTTCTAAAGGGGTCTTTTTAACACGTCCTTTTTTAGTTGCCATGATCACAAATTGATTGTTGATGTAATCTTCATCCTTTAAATCGCCCGTAACCAAGAAAGCTTTAACTTTATCATCTTGTTCAATATTGATAAGATTTTGAATAGCGCGTCCCTTGGTGTTTTTACCACCTTCAGGTACTTCAAAAACACGCATCCAAAAAACTTTCCCTTTTTGAGTAAAGAACATCATATATTGATGATTAGTAGCCACAAATAAATGTTCTAAAAAGTCTTCATGTCGTGTAGTTGCTCCTTTTTGTCCTCTCCCCCCTCTATTTTGAACTTTATATTCATCGAGATTTGTACGCTTTAAATAGCCAGCATTAGAAATCGTAACGACTACCTGAGTGTTAGGAATCATATCTTCAATTCGCATATCTCCACCAGCATATTCAATAGTGGAGCGTCTTTCATCGCCATATTTCTCTTTGATGTGAAGTAGTTCCTCCTTTATGATATCATAACGTCTTGGTTCGTTCGATAGAATATCTTTCAAATCAGCAATTGTTTTGATAATTTCATCATATTCAGCTCTTAGTTTGTCCTGTTCAAGACCAGTCAATTGTCTTAGACGCATTTCAACGATGGCTCTAGCTTGAATTTCAGTTAAATCAAAACGTTGGATAAGTTTTTCGCGAGCTTCATCGGCATTTGAAGATCCTCTTATAATTTCAATAACTTCGTCTATATTATCTGATGCAATTATAAGCCCTTCAAGAATATGGGCCCTAGCTTCTGCTTTCTTTAATTCATATTCTGTTCTACGAACAACTACTTCATGGCGGTGTTCTACAAAATAGTGAATTAGTTGCTTTAGATTAAGTTGCTCAGGGCGTCCTTTAACGAGTGCAATGTTGTTTACACTGAATGAAGTTTGTAGAGGAGTAAATTTAAATAATTTATTAAGTACGATGTTAGGAACGGCATCACGTTTTAAAACGTAAACAATCCGCATACCTTTTCTATCGGATTCATCACGAATACTTGAAATTCCATCAATCTTTTTATCGTTCACTAAGTCAGCCGTTTTTTTAATCATTTCGGCTTTGTTTACTTGATAGGGTATTTCCGTTACAACAATACACTCTCTTCCTTTGACTTCTTCGATTGTAGCTTTAGCACGCATAACAATACGCCCACGACCTGTATGAAAAGCATCACGAACACCATCATAACCATAAATTATACCACCTGTAGGGAAGTCAGGAGCACTAATATGCTGCATTAATTCATCGATTTCAATATTCCTATTATCGATGTATGCAACAGTACCATTAATAACTTCTGTAAGATTATGAGGGGCCATATTAGTAGCCATCCCTACTGCAATACCAGAAGCTCCATTAACGAGCAGGTTCGGTATCCTTGTGGGAAGCACTGTTGGCTCTTGTAAAGTATCGTCAAAATTTAGTTTGTGATCTACAGTATCTTTTTCTATATCAGAGAGCATCTCTTCTGATATTTTTTGCATTCTAACCTCTGTATAACGCATTGCTGCAGGACTGTCTCCGTCAACAGAACCAAAGTTACCTTGTCCGTCGACCATCAAATAACGAACATTCCAGTCTTGAGCCATGCGAACCATTGAATCGTAAACTGAAGTATCTCCATGAGGGTGGTATTTACCCAAAACTTCTCCTACAATTCTTGCCGACTTTTTATAGGCTCCTGTTGCTTTAATTCCTAGCTCATGCATTCCAAATAAAACCCTTCTGTGTACAGGCTTTAAACCATCTCTTACATCAGGTAAAGCTCTTGATACAATTACAGACATAGAATAATCTATGTAAGCGGATTTCATTTGTTCTTCAATGTTGATAGGAATCAACTTTTCACCATCTGCCATATTTTTTTCTTTAAGATTTTTAGTATTCTTTTATTGTACAATGAAATCATTATACAATATAAAAATTCTTTCAAAAATTACATTCAATAAAAAATGCTGATTTCTAAATCGTGGCAAGATACAATTATAACCTGTTTTACGCAAAGTTTGCCCATTTTGTTTTGGCTTAGTTATCAACAATTTTTGTCGTTGAAGTTTGAATTTGAATAATATTATAGGTTATAAAGACATAACGTCATGTCATGTGTATATGGCATCTTTTTTGTATCTTTAAAAAAAAATCTAACGAACTCTAGTATAAAATAGATACAAATTAATTTTATGGACGATAATTTTTCACCACAAGTTAGAGACGTGATAACATTTAGTAAGGAAGAGGCCCTACGATTGGGTCACGACTTTATTGGTACGGAGCATTTGCTCCTTGGGTTAATTAAAAAAGGGAATGGAAAGGCTATTGAAATTTTGACAACATTCGATGTGGATTTAGATTTGGTTCGTAATAAGTTAGAAAAACTGAACCCTTCAACTCCATCTTTCGGAAATGATCAGAAGAAAAGCCTTCATTTGACAAGACAGGCTGAGAAAGCAATAAAAACAACTTTTCTAGAAGCAAAGCTATACCAAAGTAACGCAATTGATACGGCGCATTTATTACTTTGTATTTTACGTAATGAAAATGACCCTACAACAAAATTGTTGCAGAAGTACGATATAGATTATGAGCAAGCTAAGGCATTGTACAAAGAGCTTCATGTAGAAGATTACTCAAGTCCGATAGCAGAAACCCCTTCTGATGATGAGTTTTCAGAAGATAAATCAAATCCATTTGGACAACAATCATCAAGAAGTAAACAAAATAAGAAAACAAAAACGCCTGTTCTTGATAATTTTGGTAGAGATTTGACAGCGCTAGCAGAGGAAGGAAGGCTAGACCCTGTTGTTGGTAGATTGAAAGAAATTGAACGAGTTTCTCAAATTTTAAGTCGCCGAAAAAAGAATAATCCTATGTTAATAGGTGAGCCTGGAGTTGGTAAATCTGCTATTGCAGAGGGATTGGCATTGCGTATTGTTAATAGAAAAGTTTCAAGAATCCTTTTTGATAAACGAATAGTCTCTTTAGATCTAGCAAGTTTGGTAGCTGGAACAAAATATAGAGGACAATTCGAAGAAAGGATGAAAGCACTGATGAATGAATTAGAAAAGAACAGTGATATCATTCTTTTTATTGATGAAATACATACGATAGTTGGAGCTGGGGGAGCTACTGGTTCATTAGATGCTTCTAATATGTTAAAGCCAGCTTTAGCTAGAGGTGAAATTCAATGTATTGGAGCCACAACTCTTGATGAGTACAGAACTAATATAGAAAAAGACGGTGCGCTTGAACGTCGTTTTCAAAAAGTAATTGTTGACCCAACAACAGTTGAGGAAACCGTTCAGATTTTGCACAATATTAAAGGTAAATATGAAGCTCACCACCATGTAAATTATACGGATCAAGCAATTGAAGCCTGTGTTAAGTTGACTAATAGGTACATGACAGATAGATATCTCCCGGACAAAGCCATTGACGCGTTAGATGAGGCAGGTTCTCGTATCCATATAACAAATATTGTTGTACCACAGCAGATTTTAGAATTAGAAGAAAAGCTGGAGGAGATCAGAGATCGAAAGACTAAAGCAGTTAGCGGTCAAAAGTATGAAGAAGCTGCAAAGTTACGGGATGATGAGAAAAATTTAGAAATAGCACTTGAATCAGCTCAAAATCAATGGGAAGAAGATTCTAAACTTCATAGAGAAACTGTTACAGAAGATAATGTTGCAGAGGTTGTTTCGATGATGACAGGGATTCCTGTGAATAGGGTAGCGGAAGCAGAGAGTAACCGACTAGCAGAATTACCAAATATGATTAAAGGTAAGGTGATTGGTCAGGATGAAGCAGTCTCTAAAGTTGTGAAGGCAATACAACGTAATAGGGTAGGCTTAAAAGATCCAAACAAACCAATAGGGTCTTTTATTTTCTTAGGTTCTACGGGAGTTGGTAAAACACAATTAGCAAAAGTATTGGCAAGGGAGTTATTTGATTCTGAAGATTCTCTTATAAGAATTGATATGAGTGAATACATGGAAAAATTTGCAATATCAAGACTTATCGGAGCACCTCCGGGGTATGTAGGATATGAAGAAGGAGGGCAGTTAACTGAAAAAGTAAGAAGAAAGCCTTATTCTGTTGTCCTCTTGGATGAAATAGAGAAGGCGCACCCTGATGTGTTTAATATGCTACTGCAAATATTAGATGATGGACATATCACAGATAGTTTAGGTAGAAAAATAGATTTCAGAAATACTATTATTATTATGACATCAAATATTGGTGTTCGTAAATTGAAAGATTTCGGAGGGGGAGTTGGTTTTGGTACAGCTTCAAAGAAAGATCAGGAAGATGCTCATGCTAAAAGCATTATTGAGGGAGCATTAAAGAAAACCTTTGCTCCTGAATTTTTGAACAGGGTTGACGATGTGATGATATTTAATACCTTGGAGCGAAATGATATCCATAACATTATTGATATTGAGTTAGAAAAGTTATTAGCTCGTATTGCAGATCTAGGGTATAATTTAACTTTAAGTGAAAAAGCAAAAGATTATATTTCTGACAAAGGTTATGACAAGCAATATGGGGCTAGACCTTTAAAAAGAGCTATTCAAAAATACATTGAAGATGCGTTGGCAGAAGAAATAGTGAATTCGAAAGTTGATGAAGGGGATGCTATTTTTATGGACCTAGACGAAAAAACGAAAAGACTTAGCATAAAAATAGAAAAAGGAAAAAAGTCTGAAGAAACTCGAACGGAGATAGATGAAGATTAAAAATAAAAAAAAGCTCGATATTGATTCGAGCTTTTTTTATAATTAGGTTTAAATAAATCTTTTTATTACCCTTAGTTTATGAGTATGCAGGTGAGTATCTGTATTATAAATTCCACTATGGTCTAGTTTATCGATTCTAACTTTGCCATGGGCATGAATAATATTATAATCATTCATAATGATTCCTACATGGGTTATAACACCGTCTTCATTATCAAAAAAAGCTAAATCACCAGGTTCACTTTCTTCAATAAAACTTAATACTTCCCCTTGTGTAGCTTGCTCTTTTGCATCTCTTAAAAGGTGGTATCCACAAAGCTTGTATACTGTTTGTGTAAAACCGGAACAATCAATTCCAAAGGGTGATTTTCCACCCCATAAATAGGGTACATTCAGAAATAAAAATGCTTTTTCAATAATACTATTTTTCGGTAGTTGCTCACCGTTAACTTTTCCTTCATAGGTGTAGGTGTTTTTATGAATTTTTAGTTGATTATCTTTAAAAAACGGTAGGTGTGCTCCTAAAGGTATTGTGGTGAGGTTACTGGAATTGTCAGTAATAAAATCAATCAATTCGCCAGCATAATATTTTTCAGCATTGCAAAGAGATTGGTAGTCATCCTCTAAAAGGTCTTGGTATTGTTTGTTATCTATATAGCCTTCATAACCATCAAAATAAAGTTTGATTTTACTCCATTTTTTGTCTTTTTCTAAAATGATAAAATGCTCACCAAAAACGACTTGATTAACCATCTCAGATGTATCAGATGGAGATAAACGTAAAGGAACAACACTTAGATTACAAATTCCGAACATTAAATTGTTGCTAATAAAAATTAAATTCTTTCTATAACCATTGCACTGGCACCACCACCACCGTTACATATTCCTGCTGCTCCAATTTTGGCATTATTTTGTTTCAATATAGAAGTTAAAGCAATGATAATTCTTGTTCCAGAAACACCTAATGGGTGTCCTAAAGAAACTGCACCACCATTTACATTTACTTTATTAGATTCTAGGTTTAGAATCTTCATGTTAGCTAAACCAACTACTGAAAAGGCTTCGTTTAGTTCAAAAAAATCAACATCATCTAAAGATATACCAGCTTTATCAAGAGCTTTTGGTAGCGCTTTAGCTGGTGCTGTTGTAAACCACTTTGGGTCATGAGCAGCATCAGCATAACTTTTTATTTTTGCTAATGGTTTTATTCCTAGTTCTTTTGCTTTGTCTACGGACATTAAAATAATTGCGGCACCACCGTCATTAATTGTTGAAGCATTAGCAGCAGTAACTGTACCTTCTTTGGTAAAAGCAGGTCGTAAAGTTGAAATTTTTTCCATCTTTACATTTTTATACTCTTCATCTTCATTAAAAATAATTGGCTCTCCTTTTCTTTGTGGTATTTCTACAGGAATTACTTCATCATTGAATTTACCTTCCTTCCATGCTTTAGCAGATCTATTATACGACTCAACAGCGAAGCTATCTTGATCCTCTCTGGAAAATTTATATTCCGTTGCGCATTCATCTGCACAAACTCCCATAGCTACTTTACCATAGGCATCAACTAATCCATCTTTTTGCATACCATCCTCAAGTGTAACCGGTCCGAATTTACTACCACTTCTAGCATGTTGATAGTGTGGGATCATACTCATATTTTCCATACCTCCAGCTACTACAACATCAGCATCTCCTAAAGCAATTGCTTGAGCTCCTAACATCACTGACTTCATTCCAGAAGAGCAAACTTTGTTGATTGTTGTGCAGGGTGTTGTGTCTGGAATTCCTGCAAACATAGCAGCCTGTCTAGCTGGGGCTTGACCCAATCCGGCAGAGACAACGTTACCCATATATACTTCATCAACTAACTCTGGCTTTAAATTAATCTTATCTAGTGCTCCTTTAATGGCTGTTGCGCCAAGTTTTGGAGCAGGAATTTTTGATAAAGTACCTAAAAAGCTTCCTATAGGTGTTCTGGCAACTGATGCTATAACTACTTCTTTCATTTTTAGAATTTGTTTGCGTTAAATTAGTTATGCGAAAATAACTATTTTATGCTAACTACTCAAATAAAACAGAAAGGTTATATTTACGTTTTAAATTAAAAAAATGGGTCAAATAATTGATAGACTTTATAAACACAATGCCATTATTTATAAAGTTTTACTCTTTTTTCTTACCGCAGGTGCTATTGTTTATCTCTTTCCTAGAGGAGGGCAATTTAAATATGATTTCGCTTTAGGAAAACCATGGCAGTATGGGAATCTTTATGCACCTTTTGATTTTGCAATTTATAAAGGGGATATTGAAATTGAAAAAGAAAAAGAAGAGCTAGCACTTGAAAGCAAGAAATATTTTGCTTATGATAATTCGGTTCCAAATGCTGTTTTATCTCGGTTTAAAGAACAAATAAATAAAATTGCCATTTCAGATTCACTTAATAAAAAGCAAATACAAAGACTTTATAAAAGAGGAATCCTGATTATTAATCTAATATATGAATATGGCTTTATAAACGAAAATAGTGCTGAAGCAAGGGTAAATGACAAAAATGAGATGATTATACTACGAAAAGGAAACTCTGTTGAATCAATTTTATTTTCTAAACTTATCCAGTCTAAAGATATATTACCCTTTATAGATGAAAAGACAAAAGATTTCGTAGAGTATAATCAACAGTTACTTATTTCAAATTTAGCCAATGTAATTAAGCCTAACATAAGGTTTGATGAAAAGTTTACTAGGAAGGAGTTAGAAGAAGAAATTAAAAATTTATCCTATACGAAAGGAATGGTGTCAAAGGGAGAACTGATCATAGAAAAAGGAGGGATTATTGAAGGAAAACGTTATCAAATATTACAATCATATCAACAAGCATCACAATCAACAACATGGTCAAAATCCAATTATAGTTGGATTTTATCAGGTTATGCAGTTTTAGTCTCTTTGGCTTTATTGATGCTTTTACTGTTTTTAATTAGGTATCGACCTGATATCTTTAACAATAACAACAAGGTAACATTTATATTCTTTAATGTTTTTATTATGATTTTGGTTCAAACATTGGTGGTTAAAGCAAATGCAGATTATGTATATGTGGTTCCTTTGAGTATTTTACCAATTGTTTTAAAAGCTTTTTTTGATGCTCGCTTAGGTTTGTTTACGCATGTACTTACTGTTCTTCTCTTGGGTTTTATAGTTCCTAACAGTTTTGAATTTATTTACTTGCATATCATAGCAGGAATTGTTACTATTTTAACGGTTTCAGAACTTTACAAAAGAGCTAACTTATTCATAAGTATTGGGCAGATTACTTTAATTTATATGATTACATATTTGGCGTTTTCAATAATTAAAGAAGGGAGTTTCAGTGAGATTAATTGGCTATATTTTGGGTTATTTGCAGCCAATGGATTACTTTCATTTTTATCTGTATTCTTTATTTATTTTTATGAGAAATTGTTTGGATTGGTTTCCGATGTTACCTTATTAGAGCTTTCGAATACTAATTCAAAGCTGTTGAGAGAATTGAATGAGAAAGCCCCAGGAACTTTTCAACACTCAATGCAAGTAGCTAACTTAGCAGAAGCAGCAGCTAATGAAATTGGAGCGAATTCGATGTTAGTAAGAACAGGCGCATTGTATCATGATATTGGAAAAATGGTAAATCCAACTTACTTTACAGAAAATCAAGTAACAGAAGTAAGTCCTCACAATGAATTATCTCCAAAAGATAGTGCACGTATTATTTTAGACCATGTCATAAACGGAATTGAAATTGCAAAAAAGAATAATTTACCAGACAGAATTATTGATTTTATTAGAACTCACCATGGAACAAGTATAACATACTATTTTTATAAGATGGAGCTTGATAATAATCCGAATAGAGAAGTCGATAAAAAGAAGTTTCAGTACCAAGGCCCTATTCCTTTTTCAAGAGAAACCGCTATTTTAATGATTTGTGATGCAGCAGAAGCTGCTTCAAAAAGCATTAAAGAGCCATCAGCAGATAAGATAGATAAGCTTATTGATAGAATAATTGAGAAACAAAAAAACGATAATCAGTTTATAAATTCGGATATTACTTTTAGAGAAATAGAGAAAATAAAAAAAATAATAAAGAGTAAGTTAATGAATATCTATCACTTACGTATCGAGTATCCAGATTAATTTATTTTTTTTGTGAAAAAATTTGCAGGAATACTTTATCAAGTATATATTTGCACTCGCAATTTTTAATTTATGCTTTGCATGAAAAGTAAAAATTAAGGAGAGGTGGCAGAGTGGTAATGCAGCAGCCTGCTAAGCTGTCATCGTTTTTCGATGCCCGGGTTCGAATCCCGGTCTCTCCGCAAAAAAATTGTAGATGACAATTATCGGGGTGTAGCGTAGCCCGGTCATCGCGCCTGCTTTGGGAGCAGGAGGTCGCAGGTTCGAATCCTGCCACCCCGACAAATGGTCGCGTAGCTCAGCTGGATAGAGCATCTGCCTTCTAAGCAGACGGTCACAGGTTCGAATCCTGTCGCGATCACAAGAATAAGCCTCAGTATTACTGAGGCTTTATTATTTTTAATAACTTTCTTTATACTTACGGAAGTTTTTCTTTTAGGTGTTTTTTGAATGGAAATTGTGAAATTCTATAAGAAGAATAATAGTTTTAGATATAAGAAAAACTTAACTTTATAAAGATGGTTTTACTGTTGTTGTTAAAATTACCATAAAGTAAAAGAAGAACCATTTACTTTGGATTTCGTTTTTTGAAAATGAATGAGATCTAGAAAAACAAGAGTCCTCTCAACATAAGCGTCAAATTGCTTTTATTAGAAAAAAGGGAATACCTGGAGGGGATTTTCTTAGCATTTGATGACCTTAAAATTATCATTAAAATCACAAAAAAAACCTTTATTAGGTGCTCATTTATTTTAATCATAAGTTTCATATACTTAATAAAATCGTGGATTGATGAAATTAAACATTAAAAAACTCAAAAGGGATTTGAAAAGTTAAGAAACGCTAAAGTTTATCAAACAGTAATCAAATAACTAGTACTTGATAGGAAGTGTAGTCATTAATGACATTGATTATATCTTCTTTTTAGGCTTTAAATACTCGTAAGTAATAATAAGAAACAAATATATGTATCCAAAAAATGCTTAGAGCTATTTATAATTAAGCTGTAAAGAAAGTTAACGGCAGAAATAGTTTTTAAAGATGTTTTAAAAGCGTTACTGTTGAGTGCTAAACAAAGTCCGCCAAATTTTTTGATTTAACAATAAAACAAAATAAAAAATTTGATTAAGTATCAGTTATAAAATTCAGTTGTCTTAATTTCAAAATTATCCATTGCCGAAACTGTTAGTTGAGAATCTTTTTAAAAAATTCACGGCAACATAAAGTATTCAAAGTAACTAATTTTAAAAAATACTTTTATAATTCATTATTTATGAAATAATTTGTTTTGCTATTAATAAAGATAGATCCTCTTTAGATCAAATTTGACAAAACGAGGGACTCCTCTTTTTTTTATCTTTTATAGCCTACCAATTCAAAAAAACTTTTTTAAGTGTTTTTTATTTTCAAGATATAGTAAACGAATTACAATCAAAGGGTAATAAAAGAATGTAGATTGTTTTTAAACAACGTTGAGGTGATCATTCTTGCAAACCAGATGCTACCTCTATAGTATTACAAGGTGCCAAAATGAATTCTAGTTGACTTGTTTCCGAATCAAAGGAGGGAGTCATACAATCATTATCTTCATTACCACTGGAAAAAACAAAGAAAAGAATTAAAATTATACATTTTTCTATATTACAAATAATTAATTCTTAAAATTAAAAACTAGAAATAAAATCACAAACTATTAAAGATAGTATTAAGAAAAAAATAACATAAATATGTGTTTTAATATTTTGTATATCAATTAAATGTAGCTTAACTGCTTTAGTAAAGTAAAGAACATAGTAGTTGTCAAACTATTACAAGCATCATAAAATATTGAATTTTTAAAAAAATAAAATAAGATAAGCTGGTGATGTTTGACTACATGAAATCTAAACATCCAATTAACTATGTAGAGTTTGTGAGTGTAAAATGGATTTATTAAAACCAGGTAATAAGCTTTCCAAAAATCAGATGCCAGAATTCGTGTTTTTAGAAGATTTTAGGGGTTTGTTCCTTTGTTGATTTTTGCAATTAGTTAAATTATGAATAATGATTAGGCCTTATAGTTCTTTAAGTATAGAAAAGGATTTTTGACATAATTGAGATATGAGTTTGTGAAGAATGTTAAAAAATTGGTATCCATAATGCTATTTAAAATAAAAAATATACTTTCGTTAAAAAAAAATACTCAATAAAAAAGTTTGCTTTTTCAGTGAAATTAGAAAAATATATTGAATTTAAAATAGCTTACAAAATAAATAAATAAACTTTCCACAAAAAAAACTTTTATAAGTACCTTTTGGTGTCAAAAATTTAGAAAACAAGAGCAGGTTCTCTGAAAATTAAAAACGGAAAATATTTTTTGGCATGGTTATGGTAAGTAGACAAAAAATATATTAAATAAATGAATTTTTAAGATTATTTAACTCACTAACATAGAGTTTGCTTCTTTATTTTTTCGTTTTATATAATAAAAAATTGAATTACTTAATAATTCGAGATAAACCCAAATAAAAAATAAAAATCTAAAACAGATTGAAAATTATGAAAAATATTAAATTAGTTACCCCATTACTTTTGCTTTCAGCATTCTTTTTACTTTTTGGATGTAGTGAACCCGAAGAAATTCCTACCCCTTATCCTTCTGATATTACTATCACCCCTAAAGATATAAAGTTTTCTAGTTTTACGATTAATTGGACAGCTTCTATTGTAAATGGTGATAAAGACGTAGTATATGATATTTATTTAGACGATGTTCAAGTAGTTTCTGACTTAAAAGTATTAACGTACACTTTTTCAGATTTAGATGCTGAAACAACGTATAGCGTAAAAGTTAAATCAAAGTCCAATAGATATGGAACTACTTCTACTAAAGTAGTTGATATTAAAACATTAGTCAAGCTTATTCCTTCTGACATTACTATCAGATCTAAAGATATAACGTTTTCTGGTTTTACGATTGATTGGACTGCTTCTACTGTAAAGGGTAATCAAGATATAGTATATGATATATATTTAGATGATATTAAAGTAGCTTCTGATTTAAAAGCATTGACATATACTTTTTCAGATTTAGATGCTGAAACAACATATAGTGTAAAAGTTGAATCAAAGCTTAATGAGTTAGGAACTACTTCTTCTAAAATGATAGATGTTTCAACATTAGGCGTACATATTCCTTCTGATATTATCATCACCTCTAAAGATATAATGCTTTCTGGTTTTACGATTGATTGGACTGCTTCTACTGTAGAGGGTGATGAAGATGTAGTATATGATATTTATTTAGATGATGTTCAGGTAATTTCTGACTTAAAAGCATTGAGTTATACTTTTTCAGGTTTAGATGTTGAAACAACATACACCGTAAAAGTTAAGTCAAAATCTAATAAGTTAGGAACTTCTTCTTCTCAAATGATAGAAGTTACAACGCTAAATAAGCCGACCCCTTCTGACATTACTATTACTTCTAAAGATATAACGTTTTCTGGTTTTACGATTAATTGGACAGCTTCTACCGTAGCGGGTGATCAAGGTATAGTATATAATATTTACTTAGACGGTACTATAGTAACTTCTGATTTAAAAGCATTAACGTACACTTTTTCAGGTTTAAATTTTGGAGCAACATACAGTATAAAAGTTGAATCGAAATCTAGTGAGTTTGGAACTTCTTCTTCTCAAATGATAGATGTTAAAACACTAAAACCTATCCCTTCTGATATAACTGTCAACTCTAGAGATATTAAGATTACAAAATTTACGATTGATTGGAATGCTTCTACTGTAGCAGGTGATCAAGGTGTAGTATATAATGTTTACTTAGATGGTATTAAAGTAGCTTCTGATTTAAAAGCATTGACGCACACTTTTTCAGGTTTAAAATCTGAAATAACATATAGTGTAAAAGTTGAATCGAAATCTAGTGAGTTTGGAACTTCTTCTTCTCAAATGATAGAAGTTACAACGCTCAAAGGTCCTAATCCGAATGATTTCAAAATAACAATAGATGATATTGGTCAGAAATCAGCAATAATTTCTTGGACACCTTTAACCATAAATGGCCAGGGAAGCGTTCTTGCAGATATCTATATCAACGGTGAAAAAGAAGCGACTGGAGTTACATCTTCTGGATGGTTGTTTACTGATTTAAATCCGAAAGTATTCTATAATGTTAAAGTAGTAGCAAGAAGTTTAGAATATGGAACAACTTTAGAAAAAGAAGTTTCATTTACTACTAAATTATTACCACATTTTAAAGTAACTTCTGCTGAATTATATCCTAGAATAACAGCAAGTTCTGCTAGGTTAATCATTCGTTGTACAGATAGGTATTCAGTATATAATATAGTTCTTAATGGTAAACTTTATGAAGATTCAAAACATTTTGAAGACGATGGATTAATTTATATCCTTTCTGATGAGGAATTTAATATTTTAAAAAATGCTAAAACAAAAGAAGGAACTATTAATTATTTAGGTGAAGCAGGCGAAGAGGTTTCTTCTAAATTTACATATACTGTAAACTAGTTTTTTTAGTTTCAAAAGAGTAGTATTGATAGTGCACTATCTTAATATATCTCTTGAGTTATAAAATGTAAAATAAGAGTAGCTTTTAGTTATCTTATTTATAACAATTTTCCCGCTCTTTTTATGAGCGGGTTTTTTATTGAAATAAGTCGTATGTTTTTATTATGAAATTGAGAAAGAAATACATTGGGGTTAGTTAAAAATAATTGAATTTTTTTGCTTTTGAAGGCGATTATAAGTTTTAAGATAACTGTTGTAAACCTAAAAAAAAGAGATCTCGACTTTGATGATTTCTACTTTTATAACTCAGAATACTATTGGGTTAGCCTAATTAACGAAAAAAATCAAAAGAATCGCTTGTTGACTATCTCTTTTACGTAGAAAAGTAATATAATTAGTTATATCGTGCCGGCGGGTTTAGCAAAATAATAAAATTTACGCTCGGTGTTTTTGGGAATTAACTTTTTAAAACTCATTTAAATGAAAAATTATCTAAACAATTAAGTAGGTCAGATACACATAGTGTAGAATACTTTTTTTAGTTGGAAAAAGTAAAATTATTTATGAGTTAATATATTTTTTTAAAAACTTTTGTGTTTTTAATAATGTTTTTTTATTGACTGGGAGGTAATATTTATAGTTTTTGAGTTTCTATGTACCATTCCATTTTTTACACATGTACAATGAAAATAGATGTATAAACAATGCTTTATATACCAAGACTATTAATATATTTTTTATATCCAAGGTATAGGTAAATAAGCTACACTATAAATTAAGGTAGTATTACAGTATCTTTTAGTTGAAAATCGGTAATTAACAGATGTATGATAGTACGATTAACATAATTAAAAATGCAAGAGGTTATAAAAGTATTAAGGAGTAGTTTTTATAAGAGTGGTTGTTTTTAATGATTGTTAAATGAATTTTAATATAATGGATTAGACTTATTACATAGTACGTAGTTTATAGGTTATGATATACATTACCTTAAGAAGTATATTAAATTAATGTGTATAATTGAAAAATGAAAAGCCTCGATAAAATCGAGGCTTTTTGCTTATTAACAGAAAGAAATTATTCTTTAATAATTCTTTCTGAAGTTACTTTATTTTCACTGTCAATAAATTTAATAAAATATATACCGCGTGCTAAATTGCTTAAATCTATAAGGAAGTCACTATTTTTTGTGTTTTCTAAATTAGACTTTTCCTTTCTTTCTTCCACAGAAAAGGAACCTTCTAAGTTAGCTACTTTAATTATTTGGCCTAATGCATTTGAAACTGAATAAGAAACAATTGATTTTGCCGTTTTTACTTGTAGTTTATCCTGTACAGGATTTGGAAAAACACTAAATTCGTTTGCTAACGTCAAACTAGATCCAAAGTTAACGCTATCATTTCCGGTTTGTTTAACAATGTTGACAAGATAGTCTTCTACTTCTCCATATTTAAATGTTTCACATGCTTTAGGTATTCCATTATATTTCATAGATACTCGCATTCTCGTAGTTCCATTTTTGGCATTTTCAGGAATTGTAAATGTACCAATAATTGATGAAGATTTGGAAGGAGCTTTCCTTAATATAGTTTCTTCTACTTCGAAAATACCATTTTGATTAAAGTCGATCCAAACAGTGTATCCCTCTTTAAAAGAGGCTGTTGTCCAAGTAGGGGATATCGTAAGTGCATAATTTCTACTTTTTTTGATATCTACAGATTTAATACTTGATGTAAAATCAGAATACCCTGTACTTGTAATTCCTTCAATAGAGGAATTTGTTATAAGGTCAAATTTATTTTCTACATCGGTAATTACAATTTTACCTATATATTCATCTTCAGTTATTTGACCATTGGAGTCACAATAATCAAATCCATTTGATTTCACTATTACGGTTCTAAGAACTTCTTTTGCAGAATTTCCACTACTATCGCTTACATTATATGTTACTAGGTATGTTCCTTCGATACTGGTATTTATATTATTTTTGATTTTAATAGAGGTTGTTAGCTCTCCATCCATATTATCAAATGCTGTTGCTCCTAGTTCAGTATATTTATTACCGATGCTAAGATTAATTATATCGTTTCCAGTTAATGTTATAATGGGGGGGGTAGTGTCTTTGTTTACAATAATTTTTCTAACAACTTCCTTAGCAGGGTTTCCGCTACTATCGCTCACATTATAAGTTATTGTATAAATTCCAGCAATATCTGTATTGACATTATTATCATTAATATTTATAATTTCAGTCAGGTCACCATCAACATTGTCTAAAGCCGTAGCACCTTGCTCTACATATGTTTGACCGGCATCTAAAATAATTTCTGAACTACCGAATAAAGTTATAACAGGAGGAGTTGTATCTCTTACAATGACTTTTCGAATAACTTCTGTTGCTTTATTACCACTACTATCACTTACATTATATCTTATATTGTAGGTACCAGGTAAGTTTATGTTTACATCGCCACTAATATTAATTGATGAACTTAAGTCTCCATCTGCATTGTCGTGCGCTGTAGCTTTTTGCTCAATATATGCTTCACCAGCATTTAAAATAATTTCGGGTTTACCTATCAGTTTAATTTCAGGGCGAATTGTATCTACTTTAATTATTATTGTATAATCCTCAACTTCACCATAATTGAAAGTCTCACATGGTCTTGGTATTCCTTTATACTTCATAGAGACACGCATTCTTGTTGTTCCTTTCTTAGCACTTGATGGAATCGTAAATGTTCCAACAATAGACGTTGATTTTGATGGAGCTTTTTCAAATACTTTTTCATTATTTTCAAAATTACCATTTTGATTATAATCAATCCAAACAGCATAACCTTCGTTATATGTTTTTCCTAGCCATGAAGGTGTTATTGTAATTGTAGCCTTTTCACCTTTTACTAAATTAGAAGCATGCTTATCTGTATAGTCCCCATATCCTCCATTTTCAGATTCGGTTTTGTTATTAATGCTTTTAAGCTGCACATTACTAATAAATTCTTCATTAGATTTATTCCCTTTAGAATTACAATAAGTTGCTTCTACTACGTTTATCTCTCTTGTAACTCGATTAGCTCTGTTGCCGCTACTATCGCTAACATCATAATTAATTTGATGTGTTCCTAATATAAATGTATTAATGTTAGCATTTGTTGTTATGATTTCACTAGTTATATCACCATCAACATTGTCGTGAGCTGTTGCACCTGCATCTAGATATGATGTTCCCATTTCTATTGTAATTGAAGGTGCACCTTTTAACTTAATTACAGGAGGAGTTGTATCTACATTACAAGAGTTTGGTTTACCATAAAGTCTTTGAATTCCATTGATGTCGTCTTCATGTAGTTTGCTTTTAAATTCGCTGTAAAATGGCGCCATAATAGCACTATTATTATTTGAATGGTGTAAACCTAAGCTATGTCCAAATTCATGCAATGTGGTAATGTTTAATTTTATACCGTTTGTTTCATTAGGGCCTACCCAGAATTCATCATCGTCATAATGCATATCTCCTCCATATATAGGGAAGAAAGCATGAGCTAATGTGTCACCAGGACCGTCAAAAGGATCTCCGTCGCCGTGCTCTCCTTTCTCAAAAGAAATATTTATACCATTGGTACCAACTAAAAAATTTTCAGATTCGATAAAAATTAGTCCGCTAACTTTAGCCCACTCTAGCATTTCTTTGATCATGATTTTTTTCTGATCAGCTTCACTAAGTGAGGTGTTTTTGCTAAAGCCATCGAAGTAGTATTTTACTTTTGTATTACCGCATGAGTCCTTATTCGTCCATCTACTTCCTTGTAAAACAAATCCTGTATTGCTATTTCTGCTTTCTTTATTATGAGTTTTCTCATGATTACCATTTGAAAATTCTGCAGCGGGTCCATAAGGAGTTCCATGACCAGAACAGAATATGTGATTTCTATTAGTAAAGTCAATACTGCTTACATTACGTATCCAGTTAACTGATTGTTTTTTAGATATTTCTATAATGTCTTTTTTTGACATATTCATTAATAAAATATTTTTTGGTAATCCTTTTATTTTAGAGATATCTCTATTTTTATGTTTTGAATTGAATTTCCTGTAAATATTTTCAATTTCTTTAGAAGAAATATTTTTAGATAAATAGATAAGAACCTTTAACTTTTCATTATTTGATTTAAGTCCTTTTGATAAATTAAGATTTTTCGAGAACTTGTCTTCAGGCTTAAGTGTACCAAACCATTTTAAATTAGGTATTTTTTTTAAATCTATTTCTAATGGTACGTGTGCGTAAATTGTATGTTGATCGACGCTATTTAAAGATGTAATAGAAAGTTTTTTTAAGGAATTCAATGATGGAATGGTTTCCTTGAAATTTAATAATAGGTAGCTACTTTTTCTAGATTGAGCTTTTGATGCATGTTTTGAAGTACTTATTACTCTATTTTTAAGGTAAATTTTATCACCTTTTGCTTCACTTTTGTCCTGTGAGCTTGCAGACCAAGACAAAAATAAAAAGAAATTTAAGAGGTAAATGATTTTTCTCATTTTGTTTAGGGTTAAAAAATTTCTTCAAATATAATTTTCAGTTTTATCAATTTTAACATTTTAGCTACGGCAAAAACACTACAAGGTGTTGGTTTTTAGTGTTTTGTGTTTTTTCGGGATAGTTGTTTTTTGGATAAAAAGCGTTTTATTAATATTTAATAAACCAAAGTAAAAGCGGTTACAGCCAAAGAGGTTTAGGAGATTTAAATACCTTGGTTTTACTACGACAAAAACACTACAAAATTTAAAAACTATAATTTTTTTTAAATTATTATTTTCTTATTCTAAGTACGATAAATACTATTAAATACAAGTTAATCCAGTTGAAAATATGTGAGTTAAGGCTTTTTTTAAAAGTTTAGATTTCGAAAAGAGGAATTGGAGGGGCTTAGTTCTTAACTATTGATGGAATTACTTTATCAAATGAAGGTAATTTTAAAAAGAGTAAAAAATTATTTTTTAAAATATTTGAAATAAAAAAATAAATAGGTGTTGGTTGATTAAATGATTTAATCATTATGACACTATAATTTTATAAAGTTATTTTAGAAAAATTGTTGTTATTAGATTAAAAAGAGAAAAGGAGCAAAATCTACTAAAAGGCGAATAAAACCCTTCTAAAAATTCCAACGCTATAGTATATTAGATTAATGCTCCCCCTTACTATTTTATAGATAAAATCTAGTCTAAATTTTTTGCGAATTTAGTGATTTAATTGATAACTTTTAATGCTTTATTGTAGTAAAATTATAAAATTAATCTCCTTAACTATTTTATTAGTTTATTGTTTTGATTATTAGTTTTTTATGTTTTTGTTTTGTTTGTTGAAAATTTTAAATTGTATAATATAAACTAAAAAAAAATACTCAACATTGGTTAAAATAGGAGTAGAGGAGAGTTAAATTAGGTTTTACGTGAATAAATTATTTTAAATTTATCTGTTTTAGTTATTTGATGAAATATATAAATAAATTACAATTTGTAAAGAAAAAGGAGCAGAAAAACTATTAAAATACGAATAAAACCCTTCTAAAAATTCTAACGCTATGATGTATAGATTAATGCCCCTTAGATATTAATAACAGCTCGCAAAAATATAGCTTATTATCCTAAATTTTAACATTTTTGACACTGCTTTAATACTACAAAATGTTTTTTGAAACTAAAAAAACATTTTTTATTTACTGATATTCCGTTGTTTGTTTTGAAAAAAAAGTTAATTAACCAAATTGATTAATAGTATTTTAAATTCAAATCAATTGTCTTTGTATTTTGTCCGGTACAAAAGTATATTTATTTCATATACCATGAATTTATTTCTAATAATTTAACCTTATACAGGTATAGGTAGTTGTAATTTAAATCTGTTTATTAACTATTAAGATAGCTTATGAGGTTATATTAAAATGATCTTATCTTTCGAATAAGAGAAAAAATGAATTATAATTTTTGATCAAATTAACTGTAATCTGTTCGAATATTCCTTATTTACCTATTAATTGATTACCGATATGCATAAAGTATTATTCTAAATAAATTAAACGGTTTAGATTTACCATTCTAAATAATTATAATTAATGAAAAAAAAACAGCACATTTATATTTTTATAGCATACATAAGTTTTTTATCCATTTTTGTTAGCTGTATAAATAAAAAAGCAAAAATTGAAAGTTCGTTTTCTGATGAGTCTTTTTGGTCTTCTAAGTTATTAAATAGTGAGAGAATAAAATTAAAATTTGGAAATTATCAGATAAAAGCATTTAATAAAAGTAGTACTCTGCGAGTATCTGATTTATATACAATAAACGGAAATAAGAAAATAACAAGAACATTAGCGATTGTTAGCTATCCGGAAGAAATTGATAGTATTCTTGTTAAAGAGCATACAAAAATTATTGAAGGAGGATCAATGGGTAAAGTTTTCAAAGACGCAGGCTGGAATATTAAAAAGGAAAGTTATTTTATAGGAACGATTAATCAATCATTTGAAAATGATGATATTTATAAAATAATGGGAGGGATTGAACCTTGTGATTTAGCCATTTATGTATATGGGTTTAACTTAGAAAAGTATGGTGAAATATATAATTATGCATTAATCTCTGAAATATATCATCCTGACTACCTAAAACGAAAGGATCTTGACAAAATTTATAAAAATACGGACAAACATCCAAATAAAATAAATTATGAAAGTGTGTTAAATCAAGTAAAAAAAGAATTAAATCTTATTGATTATAAGTCTATTAAGTATGATAAAGGACGTTGTTCTAAGGAAAATTATTTAAATGCAGTTCCTTTAAAATAACAAAAAATGAAAGGAGTAAAAGTTCTCCTTTCATTTTAAAATACGAGTAAACCCCTTCTTAAATTTAATCGCTTCCTTAATTAATTCAAATCATTATTAGGTTTCTACAAAAACTGTTCAGTTTCTACCTACTAAAACCAAAAACGATGCCACAAAATTGACTAAATTAAATTTAATGGTAAATAAGTAATTCTACTAAATGTTTATAGGGGTAACCATTAATTTAAAGTAATGAAATATACAATGATTTAGATAACTTGAGATCAATGTTTCATTCGAAGGATAAATGCTAATTAAAAATAGATTGTTAATATTTGTTAAATAAGGTGTGTAAAGTTGGTAAATTGGTACTTTTACTTAATTATATTTAAAACATCTATTATTATAATTTTAAGAGTTGTATTTATAGTCTAGGTGGAGTTGTTTTTAGTTTACAGTATTATTACGATTTAAAAAAGGCAATTTTCCTATCAGAATAACATAAAAAATAAATAGAAAACTTCATTATAAAATGATTTAAAATAAAAAAATTGGATTAAACCTAGAGAACTTAGAAGTTCGTTTAATAGGATTCCTATTTTTAGATAGAAAGCTCTAATTTTCTGATAAAGATTTTAATTTATTTAAACAATAAATTAATAAGTTTTTTTTAATCACTTTTACAAGTAGTTATTCTAATTAGTTAATAGCTTTACTTTAAAATAGAACTTGCGTGCTTAGGTGTTATTTATTTTGTACAAACAATTATGAGTAATTCATAAATATGCAATTATGTCAAACAAATACTCTTATATAGACGTGTTATGTGGTATGACTTCTTATTTGTTAGTTGTTATATGTGTTTCTGGTTATTTTAATTTTGATGCTATCTACCAAAATTTAATAGACCTAAATGGAAGAGGTTTTTTTCGAATTATATTTTGTGATATTAGTTTTTTAGTACCTTTACTGGCCCTATTTTTTTTAATAATTACGTTTAGTTTAGTTAATTTTAATTTAGCTATTGGAAACGATTTGCTTACTAAAAGCGAATTTTTATTCGGGATAACAGTCTTTTTATTTACTTTGGCTTTTTTTGAATATTTTAAGTTTTCGTTTTTAATTTTTGAAAATAATTATCGGATTGATCTTTTACATACAGAAAAAAAAATATTTTGGTGTTTAAAAGAATTTTCTTTTAAACAATATGTAAGTGTTTTAAATTACGTATCTTACTTAATAGGTGTTACGGCATTTACTTTAGCCATAGGGGGAAAAAGTAAAAATATAAGTCCTAGTCTACGGGGTTCAGCAATGTCACTCCTTATACTTTTAATAATTTTAAACACCTATATAATAGGTGTTTAAATTGTTGTTAAACTTTTAAAAAGTAAATAAGTCTTATTTAGTGATTTTTTAATTCTGAGCACCAAAATGTTTTTTAGGTATTACATAATTTTTACTTTGATGAAGCTTAAAAAAGAGTTGATTCATAAGGTTTTACTAATAAAATTTAAGAATGGTTAAATCTAAACTAGGAGAAATAATAGCGGAGAGAAAGTTGGAGTTGTCTTCTGCGATTGGAGAAGAATATTTTGTTATCAGGTTGGGAAAGCCAAGACCTTGTCAAGATTCAGAGAAAAATTGGGAATGTCCAGTTGAGTTAAATGGAAGGGTGGTATTAGCATTTGGTATCGATTCCTATCAAGCATTGTTAATGGCTTTCCAAATCATTTCTATTGAAAAGGATAGTTTAAAGGCCGAAAAAAAGCATATATTCAAATGGTTAGGCATGGACGACTTAGGGCTTGACATATAAAATGTTTAAGAAGAGTTGAAGAGTCACAGCTAAATTTTAAATTCAAAAACGATTTTATTCTAGTGGCTTCGTTGATTACTTATATTGTGTTTGTTTAATTTAGACGGAGCAAGGGCGACATTTAGAATTTTAATTTATTAAAATTCCTGTTCAAAAAAGAAAGGAGCAAAAGCTCCTTTCAATATAACGATAAAACCCTTCTAAAAATTCAATCGCTTTTTTTTAGCATTATTATTTAATATTTATTTCTAATAAGATTATTTTATTAATTGTTGCATATGATATTTTAAAGTTAATATCTATTTAAAAAACAAATAGGGGAAGGGTAATATATATATAAGACTGTTTTTCGAAAAATATACCCTAAATAAATTAAATAAATAAAAAATGTTTTTATTTTAATTGTATAATACTAAAAAATAGCTAGATATAGGTTAATTAAACTAAGTGTAAAATGAATTTAAAACTGCGCATTAACTCCTTTCGTGGAGTGTCGGATATAGATAGTTAGAAAGTTTGGTTAATACGCAGAGTATTTATGGATAACAACTTATAACTTGCCCCTTATAACAAGAAAAAGTTGCTACAGCAAAAATACATAAATAATTGAATTAAAAAAGAAATATTAGTGATGAATTTTATGTTTTGAATAGTTGATTATAACAAGTTGGGAGAAGAGAAAGCTGTAATATTGAAAGTATGAAATAATAAGAAATTAGCTAGAGAGAATAGTTAAGTTCTTTAGTATTTCTGATAATAAACTGCGTATTAATTTACTCAATAGCATAGTTTAAAGTTTGGTTAATACGCAGTAACTACAAGCATACAGGCGCAAGATAATTAATTAACATTATTTAAAACAGGTTTGTTTTATCAAATATCAGGTATTAGTAGGTTTGTATCTGAATTTGAAGAGTATAATTCTAATTTATGGAGTTGATAAAATTAATGAAAGATTAAAGAGTTTAAAGGAGATAACGCTTAAGTTAAGATAGAGCTTTAACTAAAAAATCCCGTTCAAGTTAAGAACGGGAAAAACTCATATGATTAGAAAGAACTGCACACTATATTTTAGTAACGTAATGTTTGATTAGTGCGCAGTTGACAATCTATTAGAAAGCAAAAGTATTGATATTAAAAGCAAATAAAAATAGAGAGTTTCCCTCGAAATATACTAGGGAAAATAAGGTGCTTTAATATGGGGGGATTTAAGAAGTAGGTTCTGTTTCTGAGCTAAAGCTGTTTATTTTTAATAAAAGTCAAGTTCAAGAATTGTTGTGAATAAAAGAAATTCTTATTGTTATAATTTTTCTTATTAAGAAAAATAAATGTCTAGTAAATGAAAAAATTTAGTAAGAAAAAAATAGATTGATATAATTCACTCCTGTTAATATATTAGTACGGTATACTTATAAATAAGTATTATTGTAAATACCCGCGATTAAATTAAAATGAAGATCCCGTTCAAGAGATGAACGGGATCGTTTACATAAAAAAAAATAAAATAAAAAATAAATATCTTAGATCTTATCTAAGCATGGTCAAAGAAATTACTATTTATTATAATCTGAAATAGATACCATAACTGATTTCACACTCGGGAATACCATTATAAAAAATACGAGTATTACTGATAAGAGATTGTTTGTTTAATTTAACAATTGAATTAATAACAACTTAATGAAGTGATTAAGGATATTTTATTTAATAAAATTTTAATTTAAAAATTGTAATTCTAACTGGACCCTTTCTTGTCGTTATTAAATTTACGCCTACTGCGACTTATTAATAAAGTAGAAAAGATATCAAAATTAGAAACAGTAGGGATTTATTATAGAACTTATAGAATATAGTATGATTATTTTTATTGATGATTTAAGTGAAATGAGGAGGTAAATGATATTTTTAGAAAATCGTGATTCAAAAAATTAAAGAATACTAATTGATATCATTCTAACTAAGAAAGAGAATTAAGTTTTTTTAAAAAATAGGTTAAAGGATTATTTTTCAATTTTTAATATATATATATCTTAAAAATAAGATTAATTTATGTAAGTTTTTAACTTAATAGCAAAAACTTATTGAAACAGATCAAATGAAAAAATTGCTTTTAAACAAGGTTTATATTAAGAAAAATACACATTGGGTTTACTTTAAGAAATATAGAGCACAAAAGAATATTTTGTTGATATCACTGAAAAAGGTATTTAGTAACTAATTATTAGTCATTTTATTGAATTAGTAGCTTTTAATATTAAATTCTTTGTATGATAAATTTCTGATGCAATTATTATATTGTGAAGTTTGTTTTTATGATTAAGTGCCAAATACTATTAGTTAAAACTGCGCATTAATTCCTTCTATGAAGTTTGTCGGATATGTAAGTTAGAAAGTTTGGTTAATACGCAGTACCCTTAAATTATTAGTACAAATTTAAAAAGATAAAAATTAATTAGAAATAAGTATTTTTACTAAAATAATACTAGTATTAACCATTATTAGGTTAGGTTATTTTATTTTTAAATAAGTTATATTTGATAGTTTTATGGAGGGTTAAATGTTTTTGGTTCGAAGAGTATTGCAACAAGTAATATGATTATCATCTAAAAGAAATTAGTGTAATTTTGAAAACTCACGCTTTTGTTTCTTTGTATTTCTAAGTAAAAATAAATTATTAAGTTAACTCTTAGTTTATCTAAATTTGAAATGTTGTAATTTTTCTGATGCAAAAGTAAATTTGAATAAGGTATTAATTAATATACTTTGCTATTTATAAATGTCTCAGTACTCTCGTTTCTTAAATTACGTTTTAGTTAAAGTTGAATATATATTTAAGGTATTATATATTTTTATTTGAGTGTGAATGAGGTATTTAAATAATTACAATACAGGAGGTTGCTGAAAATCCCTTGAAAAGAGTAAGTAATAACAAATTAAATTTAAAATATTTTGGGTATTAATATTAAAATTATAGCTGGAGCAGACGTATCTTCATCCTCTGTGCAAGCGAGTGGAACAGTTCAACATATAATTACAGATGAAGAGAGAACATCTTTTAAGCTAGGAGATCAGCACTTAAAAGATGCTATTAATAAATACTTTGGTAAAGCACCAGACGATGCATTTTTACATAGTCCTACTCCTTGGGAAGATCTTTATAAAAGGTATAGTTGGCCTGAAGTTCAAGTGGTTTTAGTTGTAGAAAGTGCTGAAATAATAGGAGTTACATCAGAGCCAGTTGTAGTTAAAACACAAGAATTTAAAAATAGTAGTAATCAAAAAGGTTCTTTTAATGCGTCTATTACAGAGACTGTTAACAACACAACATCATCTAATTGGAATACAGGAGGGAATCTATCTGTGGGGCAAAGTCTCAGTTATGGTGTTGAGTTTGCAGGAACAGGTGCGAAGGGAGAAACTTCTATATCATATAGCCAGTCATGGGGAGTTGGTTCACAGGAATCGAAATCAATTACAGTAGGATCAACATCAGGAGTTAGTGTTGATTTGGCTCCAGGAGAGTCTGTTATTGCGGAGCTTTCTGCAAGCCGTGGAGTAATGAAGGTCAGAGTAAAGTACAAAGCATATTTAACAGGTGTTTCAGCGGTTAACTATGATGAATCTTTTAAAGATCATCATTTTTGGAGTATGGATATAAATGCGATAATGAATTCAGCCGGGTTATTAAATTCAATAAAATCAACAGAGGAAATAGAGATAGGGTATTATTCAAACTCCAAAATAGAATTAAAATAAAATATTAAAAAAGAATAAATAGATTTCACTTCATAAAAAATAACTGACTTAGTTGATTTTTTGATCAACTTTCAGAAAATTCTTCTTTAGATAAAAGGAAGTATTACTGACTAATAAAGGAAATATTTAGCATGGTTCTATGTATTATCCATAATCTTATTTTCAAAATAATACCTAGATGTATTAAAAAGCAATCCTTGAAATGAGATGTAGGAATTCCAATAATCTATAGTCAGGTTTTTAACTTTAAAAGGTTGCTTTGTCTTAAATTAATAAAGGCTGTCAATATTGACAGCCTTTATCCCCTTCTAAATTAAACCCTTAGTTAGTTTAATATCAGACAAATATATATATAAATTGCTATAGGTGTCTGGTTTTCAGTGTTAAAAAAAGTTAATGTTTGTGTAGTGGTAATTTTGTAATATATTATCTGATCGAGTTGAGATTGATTAGATTAAAAAATGTTTTTATTTATTTTTTTTGGTTGATAATATTAAAATAGAATTAAAAACTGCGTATTAAACAAAATTATCTTGTAACCTTATAATTGATTAATACGCAGACCACATAATATACTAAATGCAATTTAAATATTTTGATTTAAAAAATAGGTAAGAGAAAATACTGAAGTTTTATTAGTAATAATACTATATTTTGTAATAAAAAAAGAATGCTCCCGAAGGAGCAATCATCCCAATAAATGGTAACAAGCCAATAGAACATTTCAAAAAGGGGAAATTTTGTAGCGAAAAAAACTGTTCTATTTAACTTTAATGAATGCTAATTATTTAAAGGGGTTGTAAATAAAACTATGGGGAGTTTTATTTATTTTTTAAATCTATGGTTTAGTTGAATGAATTCTGCTACATGTAGTATATTTGGTGTGATTTTAGCTTAAAAAAAGAAAAAATATGTCGAAAATGAGAATAGTATTGCTTATAAAGTAAAGGGTTTAATGGTATTTGGCAGTTAATTATAACGGTCTATAGATTAGAATTTAAGCCGATATAGTTGACAGAAATTGTTATCTTTATGAAAAGGAACTGTGCATTAATCTTATTATGGAAGACTATAACTATTAAATTTAGTTAATTAATGCACAGAAATTTAAACGCAACAACAAATATCAACAAATAATCAGTTTTTCTAAATAGGTAATTATCCTTAAAAGTAGATGAGTGTTAACCATTAGCTTGGTAACTTGGAAGTAAATTTTAATAAAGCAAACTTATGATCACATTTTCTTAAATTAAAGAATTATTATACCATGTATGAGATAAGTGTAAGAATAGCTAAAACATTTAATGAAACAGTTAAGGTTAGATAATAGATGCGCTTTTTTTTAAAATTTTCGAAGTGAGATATACTCGAGAAGTATATGCCACCCCAGTCTTGTTTTTTATAGATAATTACACAGTTAATAATAAATAAATGGCTTGCAGTTAATATTCTTGCATGGAAAAATTCGTTAGAATTGTATGCGATAATGAAAGAAGCTATATGTACAATAGCCACTGTTAATTTGGGTAATAAAGACCTGTGTTCTACAAATAAAATGTTTAATAGCCAAAGTAAGTATATAATTTGTAAAAATTCTGGAGCATTTCCGCCCCAGAATTGTATTTCATTATTGTTAGTTATTCTTACACCACTACCATTTAATCTCCATAGAATAATTGCAATCGATAATGCCAGTGAAATAGGTATGCTAAACCAAGCTTTTTTTTTAATTTGAGAGGTTATAAATCCTGTTATTTGTAAGAAGAAAAAAAAACAAAAACAATAATCGATAGTTTTAGACCAAATTGGGATTTCAATGGGAGATAGCTTTGTAATCAAGCATAAGATATTGAAGTAGGTTTCTAAAACTATTAATCTCATTATTTCTGAAAAGTTCTCTGTCTTTTTAAATAAAGGAATACTAACTATCAATATCAATACTGATATTGATAGCTCAAACCATATACTTCTTTGTGCCAATGAAACAATTCCTTGACAATATATTAAAGCCAAAGAGAAAAATAAAATTGATGTTATTATCTGATAATAAACATTTTTATTCTTATTTACGTTTGTTCTTAAATATGGCATAAACACGATTTTTTGGTCTTTTCTATTTCTGTTAAAATATCATTTACACATAATTCTGCATTTTCCATACTCCTCTCCATGGTTGATGGAACGGTCCATTTTTGTTGGCGGTGATTTAGCCATTCCCCAGTAATAAAAATATTAGAGGCTGAGCACGAGTTTGTGAAAATTTTATTGGAATAGGTTGGGTTTTCTAACTGATTTTGAATTAACCAATGAGCAGGTACTCCTTTTGAATTTATGATTTCAGGTCCTTTGAACCAATTTTTATATTTGTGATTATTTATTTTTTCTTTATTCATTATTAAGGCTCCAGGTCCAGATTTTATTGAAGTTAAGAAAAAGGGTTGTAATTCAGGTGAAGATAATCCCATTTGTGCAAGTATTTCTTTATGAATTTCTTGTTCATTACATTCTAATAACGGTTTATTAAATAAAATACCTTTTGACTTTTCCATTTTGGTAGCAGTTATAGAAACGGTTGCCTTTATATTTTTTGAAAAAATAGTGTTATTGTATTTTCCACTATAATATATTTTATAACTAAGTCCCCATGGAGAGTCAATTATGATTCCGATTGATTTATTTTTAAGTTTTGGTGGGATTTCTTTTAAATGTAGTTGAAAACCGTGACTTTTTATACTTTCAACTTTTACTAAGGGTTTTAATTCAGGGAGAATATCTAATGTTTGATTTGGAGGGGTTGCAATAATAAAAAAGTCGGCATTAATAACATCTTGATTTTCTAGAACTGCATATTTGCATTCGGAATTTTGATAGTCAATATCTTTTAAAGAAGAATTAAAATGAAAGTTAACTCCTTTACTTTTTAGATATCGATACCAAGGATTAATCAAAGATTCGTTTATTGGACCATTGAGAGTTATGCTATATGAATTAGGAGATAAAGGGGTAGGGGTTATTTTTTTATTCATCAATAATTGTATAATATCTCCTGTTCTTGTGTTGTCAGTTGCAGCAATCCAAGAGGAGAGAACCCTTCTCAAGAAAGAAGCAAGTAAGGGGCGATAATCATATTCTAAATAGCGTGATATTGGAGAGTCCAAATCTCTTTTTTTTATTTTCTTTTGAGTCAGTCTATTTCTGAACCAATAGATGTCGCTAACAGGTACACCGTCTATAAACATTGACCAAGCAGATTTTAGATTGTACACTGATTCGGTTAGAAAATTAAAGTGTTTTTGTGAAAAGTTTACTGTTCTGCCGCTTTGTGCCCAAACAAATTGAGCTTTTGGAAGCGGTTCTATTTGATAAATTAAATTACTCCCTTTGTATGTAGAAATTTCTTTTAGGGTGTTAAGGAATATTGGGTTTGAAGAGAACATTTGTCTATGCGTCAATTCGTAAGGAAGGCCAGAGTTCATAAAGCCTATACATTTACCTCCAGGTTGACTCCTTGCTTCAAATAAAGAAACTCTTAATCCCTTTTTAATGCATTCATGAGCTGCCTTTAGTCCAGAAATTCCTGCTCCGAAAATAGCAACATGAGACTTATCATCGTAATCTGTCTTTTGTTTAGTTAGTTTTGATAACATATAGTTGATTTATAATGAATACTATTGAAAGTATTTTAATTGATATTCTAACTGTAACTTATGTGGTAACTTAGTCATAAGAACTTACTTTTTGTATGTTGTTGTGACAATCTATTAAGAGGGCAAAGGGAAATATTTATGTTGAGTTAACATAGAGGTTTTTATACATCACTAATTTAGTTTGGTTTATATTACTAATAAATATATATGTTTTTTGATTTTAATTCAATTTGTTTAAAAGATTAGAGGAACAAAAAATATAATTGAAACTTATTTAAGAAATTTAAAACAACTGCTCATCAACATTTTAACTATTTTTTAACGAGTGATAAACAACTTAAATTTTAACAATAAATTAACAATAAATTAACTTATAGTTATCATTAGCTATAAATTTTTATTGAGTTAATTTAGATGTCGACTAAATTAATTATGATATATCTCTTAATTTAATGTTAAAAGTCTTATTTTGTATTGTGATATTCATCATATAATGTTTGTCACATAAAAAAAGAAACTGCTTAAATAGAGTGGTTTTTATTACTAACCAACTTTCAAAAAACGTATATAAACTATGATAGGTATACTTAATGTCATTTTTAGACATAAAGAAATAAACTACGAAACAGCAGAAATTCTGAAGTGTCAATGGAAAGTATTAAATAGAATTTTATCATTATCAGATAAAACAGAATTTGGAAAAAAATATGATTTGGGATCTATTGATTCAATTAAAGAGTATCAAAAACGTATTCCGATAATGCATTATGAAGACATTGCTCCTTTCTGGAATTTAGAGGCTTCTGGTGAAAAAAAAGTTATTTTTAATAGTTCTCCAGAATATTTTGTTGAGTCGTCTGGAACCACAGGAATCAAAAAGCTTATACCTGTGACTAAATATATGTTGAAGTCTATTCAGGCATGCAAAAATAGAATGTTAAGTGTAGCTATGAAAAAAGATAAAAGCTATAATTTTTTATCAAAAAAACATTTAATTATTTGTTCTCGAATTGAAACGGGAAAAACATCAGGCGGTATTCCTGTAGGGATGATTTCAGGTTTGATAGCTAGAAAAAAAACACCAAAATTTGTTCAATCTCTTTTAATTCCTTCTGAGGAAACAATAAATTGTATTAGCTTGAAAGAAAAGTTTTTAAGATATAAAGAAGAGGTTGTAGGTCACAAGTTTGGTACAATTGCTGGTATACCTGCTTCCGTAGTAGATTTACTAACTTATTTAAAAGACAATCTTTCAGAAGAAGAATATGCTTATTGTTTTGATGAAGTGAAAATTTTATTAACATCAGGTGTTAATTATCGTCCATATAAGAATAAACTGGAGGAATTATTGGGAAAAAACTTTTCTTTTATAGATTCTTATGTCAGTAGTGAAGGGTTCTATGGAGGTGAGGCGCAAGAGAATCCAGATGTATTTCAATTCTTTCCAAAATCAGTCTTTTTTGAATTTATTCCGATTGAGAATTACTGGAGTAGTGATTATAATACAAGACTTCTTTTAAGTGAGATTGAGGTTGATCAAAAGTATGCTATAGCTGTTACGACTGGAAATGGAACCTTTAGTTATATTTTAGGAGATGTTATAAAGGTGTGTTCAAAAAAACCACTTCGATTCACAATTGCAGGACGTACTTTATTGACACTAAATCTTGTTGCCGAAAAAACTTCAATTACACAAGTGGAAAACGCTATTACACAATTCAGTGAGCAGAAAGGAGTGATTATTAAGGAATTTTTCTTGGCAAAAAACTATGAAAGTAATAAGCCTTCATATTGTTGGTATTTTGAAGAAACTGATTTTTTTATGAATCTTGATGAGTCATCTAAAATAGAAATATGCAAAGCTCTTGATAAGTCGCTTTGCGAGGCAAACCCTCTTTATGACTATTTTTTAAATGAAGTTCAAACAATGGAAGCAAGTACAATTCATATTATTTCGAGTAGAGGTATAAATAATTGGTTTAAAAGAAAAAATAGTGATCCAATTCATAAGAAATTACCAAGAATTATTTTAAATAAAGAAGCTGTAAATACAATTGTGAAGAGCGATACAATTTTGGTTTAAATGAAGTTTTAAGAAAATTTGAAAAAGAGGTAAAATATTTTTAAATCATCTTTCTATTGGAATAAAATTACATTTGCATCAAAACTTTTCTCACTTATTGTTTGTAAAAAAAGTGTTGATAATTTGCTTTAAAAATTAAAAAGAGAAGAAATACACCTTCTAAAATATTTCTTCTCTTGAATAACATAAATTAACTAAAGATGAATTATCAACTTTTGATTAAATGTAAAATATATAAGGTGTTTCTTATTGTTTATTTAGTTGAGGTAGTGTTATCTGACGACGAATAATATGCAGCGTATGGGTGACTTGAGATACTATGAAAACTAATTTTTTTGTATGTGTAAAAATAGTTTATGATTTAAGTACTGATAATTAATTGAATTATATTTAATACTTTAAAAGAATTCACTTCTGAATTTTTTATGTTAAAAAGAAAGGAGCTTTAAGCTCCTTTCACTTTAAAATACGAATAAAAACCCTTCTAAAATTTAATCGCTTTTTAATTAATTCAGAATTATTAATTAGCTAATTCTAGCTAATGTCGTAATAAGAGTTTACTGTAGCCTTTTTAAAGAGTGAAAAGTATGAAGTTATAATTTCGGCTAACAAGTAAAACTTCTTTAACGACTTTACAAAGATGATAAAATAAAATAGTTGAGAAAATAGATAAAAGTACCATTTCGATAACAGTACTAACCATTAGGTTAGTGCACAAAAGTACTAGTCTATTTTGAAGCAATTGACCAAAACTAGGTTGTTAGAATAATTGAATTTTCGATTATTTTAAAATTCGAATAGTGTTTAAATACTTGAATATGATTTTTTTATTTAGTGTAGGGATATTTCTAAAGTATTAAAAACTTCCTTTTTTAAAAGTAATTACTAAGCCTAAGCATTATACACTTTTTTTAGGTTAAGCTAGCTGCTTGTCTAATAGTAATGGGATAACATTCCCTTTAAAGAGTCAAAGAACTTGATGTTTTTTTACTTCTCCTCTGGTGTGCATGATTTCAGAAACATGAGATGATGCCATTGAAATATCATATCATGTATCATGGCTGTATATAAATATTTATTGTATACATTTTGGATGACAGTAGAATTTTAACAAAAAGATTGTCCTATATCTTTTTCAATATTGAGATCTTGTGTGGCTAAGTCAAAACCAGAATCGATAATTCAGATAAAAATTTAGTGATTTTCTAAGATGTTTTTTTAGTCTATCTTCTTAGAATAAGGTAGTTTTTGTCGGTAATAAAAAGAGCTAGAAATTTATGTTTTCCATTTAATAATAATAGCCATTTATTTGATGGAAGTAATCTCTAATATCAGGAAAAGTAGATTCTTTGATTTCAAAGCTTGTGTATAGAGTACTAGCAATATTTTTTAAATAAATAAACTAAAAAACCACTTCGAAAAAAGTGAAGTGGTTTTAAAATTATTATCTGCGAATGATTTTTTACCTAACTGCAATAGGGTATCTTTCGCCTCTACTGTACACATAGCCAGAAGTTCTTGGAGCACCGCCTCTGGCATGCATGATACCTGCAACATGAGGAGCAGCCATAGAAGTACCACCTAATGTAGCATATCCGCCATTTAAGTATGTACTGTATACATCACTACCTGTTGCTATAAGGTCAACAGGGTTCATGTTATAGTTTGAGAACCAAGAAAAACTACGATTACAGGTCATTGAAGCAACAGTATATATTCTATTACCGTTTATACAGGCAGGCCCATATTTAGAAGCGTCATCAGAGGAGTTTCCAGCTGCTATAGCTACATAAGCTCCACTGTTTGCTAAGGTTGTCACTGCGCTCTTGTAAGGAGTTCTTGTTGAACAGTTAGATCCAGTATAACCTCCTAGGCTCAAATTAACAACATCTCCTGGTCTGGCATATCTTCCAACATAATTAATTCCTGCTAATATTGAAGAAACGCTTCCTATTCCATTACAGTTTAAAACTTTGATTGGAACAACACGAGCACCAGCAGAAACACCTACTACACCAAATCCATTATTCTTTGCAGCAGCTGTTCCAGCAACATGAGTACCATGACCATTACAATCGTCAGGGCTTCTGTCAATAAAAGATCTACCTAGGTTTACAGCTACGTTTAAATCAGGATGGTCTAGATCAATACCTGTATCAATGATCCATATTAATGATCTTTTTGAAGATCCGTCAGTAGAGCCTCCAGCATTATTAATTCCACAAGGCGTTGTTTGTCTCGCTCTTTGGCTAACATTAGCTTTGGTAATGTTTTCTATATCAACTTTAGGAAGTTCTATCTTTCTATCAAATTCAATATAGTCAACATTTTCATTTTTAGAGAGTTGTTTGTACTCCTTGTCATTAAGTTTAATAGCTACACCAGAGATTTCTGTGGTGTAATAATTTAAAACATTAGATTTATCAACGTTACTTTTATCAAGAATAGCGTTGATTTTTTTAATAACATTTTTTGAAACTTTTTCAATAGCTTCGGCTTTTGCATTTCTGCTTGAAAAATTTGATTTACTTTTTAATTTTAATGCAGGGGTAATTTTCGTTTCTTTAAAAACAACAATATACTGACCGGAAATAATATTGCTGTCGTTAATTACAGCAACAGGTTCAGTTTCTTGGATGTTTTCATTTGAACTTTCATTTTGACAAGAAGTCATAAATAGCGCCATTATTGAAGCGCAAAAAATGGGTCTTAATACATTTTTCATTTTTAGAAGGATTTTTAATTCCTTACAAAGATTATAAATTTTTTGAGACTAAAAACATGAATTGAGATCTTGACTTATTAGTAGTATTTTTGTTTTAATAATTTTCTGTTTGATTTTTTATAAAAATAATTTTAGTTAGTTTTCAGATAACTAGTATTTTATGTTTTATTTGATTTGCTCTTTTTAGCAGTGAAATCTGGTGTTGCAACAAGGTTGCTTTTAACTTTTGTTTATGAATATTTTAGCTTTTTTTTAAGTTAAATTTTAAGGTTTTCTGAGGTTTTTACCCTTTGTGATTGCTCAAATAAAACTAAAATATTAAAAAGATGATATTTTAAATTGTTTATGTACGAGTGTATTCAAAAACTATTGGACTGGTATTAGTCGATTAATTAACTCTATTAATTAATATGTTTTTCTACATTAGAATTGGATAGTGTTATTCACATATACAAAGTAAATATAAGTATACTTATAGTAACTTATAATGTTTTGATAAAATGAGTAGCATTATAAAAAATTAAAACTACCTTTTATAAAGATGGCTTTAATTTTTTGTTTGACGAAGTTTTTATCTGATAGCATTATGATCTCTCTCCTTTAATTAGTAGTAAATACTTTTATTTAAGTGTTTAATTTATGTAGGTGTTTTTTTGTTAGGTGTCAACCAAATGTGTCAATTTTTGTTTTTTCGAGATTTTCAAATTCATTGGGCAAGTTATCAGAAAAAATAAAGGGATAAACTTTTCTTCAATTAATTATGTAGGCTTTTTGATTTAATAAAAGCTTTGGAGTTTAAAATGATCTTGAATATTTTCTTTACCTCTTCATATGTAAATGATATTTATAGAACTTATAAACTGTTAGCCTCTTAGTTATTTTGATAATTCTCATTAATGTTATATTTGTAGCGGAAATATACACAATTGTGTATATCCGCTAGTTGTAGTGCATTGATGAAACCTAAACACATGAGAATAATATATTGCGATAGTGTATTCGATAATAAAATAATCGAGCCTGATTATGAAGAAGAAAAGAAATCTGCTATTAGAGCTGGATTTGACTTTTCTCTAATCAGTTTCGAAGAATTAACGGATGGTAATATTGCAACAGCTCTGAGGTTCGTAAAAGAAACTGAAAGCAAAGAATTTGGAATATATAGAGGATGGATGCTTACTCCAACTCAATATCAAAACTTATACGATGGTCTTCTAAAAAAGAATATCGAATTAATCAATTCTCCAACTGAGTATAAGCATTGTCACTACTTGCCTAACTCATACAACAAAATAGAATCGAAAACACCAAAATCCAATTGGACAAAAGAATTGAATGATGATTCTATATTTAAACTTACAGGAGAATTTGGAGACAGTTCAATAATCGTGAAAGACTTTGTGAAATCTGAAAAACATAATTGGGAAGAAGCTTGTTTCATTCCAAACGCATCCAATTCTGATAAAGTAAAATCTGTTGTTGACAAATTCATAGAATTGAGAGGAAATTCCTTAAATGAAGGATTAGTATTTAGACAATTCGAAGAACTCGAGTATTTAACCGAACATTCAAAAAGTGGAATGCCCTTAACCAAAGAGTTTAGAATCTTCTTTGCAAATAAGAAAATAGTTAAAGTATTTGACTATTGGGATGAAGGTGAATATGGAGAAACAAAACCTGAACTTGATGATTTTATCGAGATAGCACAACATATTGATAGCAATTTTTTCACAATGGACGTGGCTAAAAAGAAAGATGGAGATTGGATTATTATGGAACTTGGAGACGGACAAGTCGCAGGATTGCCTGATAATGCTAATAGAAACGAGTTTTACGAAAACCTAAAAGAAAACGCACTACAACAATTTGTATAGTTCATTTGCTCCCTTTGGGAAGCAAACGCACCATACAATAGACGTTGTACACAAGTAAAAAAACTGAAGTGATAAAAAGAATATTAATTAGAATTGCATATTTTGTTATCGGATTTGGAATCGCGGTTTATGCTGATTCATTTTTCCGTCAACTAATTCAAGGTTTATTTCAATGGACAACAAATAATGGTATTCAATTTGGAGGAAAGGACTTTTATCTTTTTGGGAATCCTATTTATTTCACAAGTTCCGGATTAGTGTTTCTGATATTTAGTATCGCCAATAAGAAAGAGAAAATCCAAAAAGTAGTGTTGAATGGAATAGTACTGATTATAATATTTGGAATACTATTAATTGGAATTAGTGCACTGAACGCAAATCTTAAAATAATTGAATGTACTGCTTGTGATAACGGAATTAGAAGATTAGGATATAACGAAATAAATTATGGAGTAATTTTAGCAACAAGCGCTCTATTATCTATAATTCCGAGTCTGATAATGATATTTAAAAACCGAAAAAAAGCCAGTGTACAACACAGTGTATAAAACATAGCTAATAAGTACCTAACCAAAAAGTTTGTGCTTATTTTCGAAGACCGCCAAATTTTTAAATTTGGCTTTTAAAATAGAAAAATTAAAAACAAAACATAAAAATTCGGCTCTGTATTTATCCGAAAAGTTAGTATCTTTTATACGCTACGTTTCATACACAAGACCGTTACTTGCAAGCCAAAAATGAAAAAATATATTTTAATGGCTTTAACACTTCTATTAATCTTTTGTTCTAAGAATAGTAAAAGACAAAATACTCAGTTAAATGCTAACATTAATATTGAAAAATTGAATTCAAAAAAATGGATTATAATACTTTTTTAAACAAACTAGATTCTATACTTTCAGGAGAATATAATTATACTTCTGAAGAAGAATATTTTAGAAGATTATTGTTTCAAGTTGAGATAAATAGTAACAAAAAAGTCACATCTCTCCTTTTATTGAATATTTTTAAAGAATCTCTTACTTCTTCGAAAGTTATTAATTTTAATAACGATTGGAATAATCTTAACGAGCCTGAACTTTTTCCAGATTTCAAAAGTATGTCTACCAAAGAGAATTTAGAGTTTACAAAAGAAACAATACGGTTTTTTATTGCTGACTTAAGAAGACTTGGAGATAAAGTGTTAAAAGACCCACATAGAGGATTGGGTGTAACATCTTCATCTGGTCGCAGATGGTATAATTACGATATCTCTACAATTTTTAATGGCTGGTATTCTTTTTATTATGATGTCGCAGAAATTGCTACTGAAATTGATAGTGAAACTGTATATTCATGGAGTGATATATCTGATATACTCATGTTTGGAAAGGGATATGAGTAATTTAACAACTTTCTAATATAAATATGTCAACAGATAACACGATATAATAAATAGGGCATTCGATGATTCGTGAAAAGTTGGTACTATTTACCAACACCTCCAAATTGTTAGATTACCCGTAAGAGAAGTAATTAAAAATTTGGCTTTTAAGAATGAATAAATTAAAAACAAAATACAACGTTTTGCCTCAGTGTAAACTTGATACTTTATCTGTATCTTGTTCTCTACTTGCTATATACTAAACGTTGCCTTTAATTTACTCAACCTGATGCGAATTAAATGAATAAAATAAGTTTACCTTACCATTTAATAATACCAAGTCTGATTTCAATTCTAGTTTTAGGAATAACTATTCTGAAAAGAGGAAAGTTATTCGTGAATGGAAAACGGAAATGGCTTTGGATAGGAATAACAGTTTTTTTCGTAATTTATCTTCTAATTGTTGGGGGAGCAACTTATTTTGATATTTCATCAAAGTTTATTTTACAAAAATTTGACTTGAATGAAGACGGATTTTTTAGCGGAAAAGAAATTACACCTGAACAGAAAGAAGCAATACGAAAAGTGATTTCAGATGCTGGAAGAAATTGTTCATTTATAATTGGTATTATATTCTCTAGTGTTATTGCTTTTTTTGTTTTTATTGGAGGAAAATTAATAGAATATAGAAACGTTAAAAGGATAAAAACTTCACACAATATCAATTAACTTTCGTTAAAGCATTGTTAATTAAATCGTTAAAAGTACACGCGCCAAAAAGCACCTTTTAAGGTGTTTTTTTATACCTAAAATTTAGCGAAATTGGTGATCAAAATATTACTAGATGTAAATATTTGTAAACGTTTAGTTTAATAAAAAAGTTCTTCTAAAGCCTATAAAAGCTACAAATAATTCCTTTTTTGGTTTGAGTTTTTATTTGTTTATTAATAGATTTAGAGTAGGGAATATGCGCAATTTTGTACATACGTTGGTTAGCTGTAATTAAAACCCAATCGTATAAATGGTTCACGATAGTTATTATTGGAGAAAGGAATTAATAAAGATTTCAAAAAGTTTAAAAAAGCGAATCCAGTATAAAAAAGAATGGAATGATTCAAAGTATGCGAAATTTTAGAAAGAAATTATGTTTGGATTTTATATAGTCCGAAAACTTTTAGAAGCAAATAAACTGACTAGCGATTTTAGCTCTTTGAAATTAGAATGCAAAGTTTACCCAAGTAAAGGAAAACCAATAACTCTAATGAATAATCATCGATTTAACGAAAACTACGATTTAGAAAACCCAACAATAGAAAAACGTGAATTAAGATTTTTCATTAATCAGTTTGTACATAGTTATATATTTTCCCCAATAATATCAGTTGTGGATAAAGATATCGAGACAAAAATAGACGATGGTAGTTTAATGGAAGATGAGATTATTGAAATTTATGATAATGCAGATAAAGAGTTGTTAGGAGTATTTTTCAACTCGGACAATAATAAATATGATTCCCTTTTTGAAATGCAAATTGGAACAATCCGAAAATTGTTTAAAAAAGTGGGGAAGTGTAACGTTACTCGAATAGAAATGAAATATGACGAACAAAAAGAGGATTATAAATCAGTTCGTTTTTGAGGAAAACAGAAAATATCTGAAGAAACAGAAGAATTGATTAAAAAAATAGAAAAAAAATAACTACCGCTAACAATTGTAACAGTTACAAACGCTTACAATTTTATAAAAATAGATATAAAAAACAAGCCCTTTTTGGGGCTTTTGTTTTTTTTGTGTTTACAATTCTTAAAACTAACAACAAATAAAAATACTTGTACACAAAACCTTTTAACCCTATTTGTCGCATAGGGATAACACTGAAGTCTAATTTGAAGATGTTAAAAGCTATGAAATGTAAAAATAAATCTGTTAAAATTGTTCGTGTGTTCTTATTAAAAAATTGCAACTCAAAGAAATTTGAGTCATTTAACCCATGTTAAAAAATATTAGATTAATAGTTTAAACTCTTTGAAAATTAGTGTGTTTGGGTTTAGTTTTGTTGAAAAATGAATTAACATTTTAAACTTAACGGGAAATGAAATATAGGTTTTGGAGTTTTATTTTTTAACTCATGCACAGATAACATAGAAGAAATAGAGAACAGTAATGAAATATAAACAACAGTTCATCGGCAAAGATGGTCTCGAAATCTCTGGTGATGGGGGGAGTAAAAAATAGTTTGAAATTTACAGTAGGTGCGATTATAATCCTATTTGTTATCGCGTCCTATCTACATATTGTTTGATGGTACTCTTTTAAATGAGTTAAAGCAAAAGAAACGGTGTAATATTAAATATACTGTAGAAGTTTCCGAGAAAGATAAGAAGTATAAATTAAGTTTCTTGAATTTTGATGTAAAGTCAAAAGATAACAGTCTTTTTGTTCTAAATACATTTAATTAATCAAAAAGTGCCAAGGGATTCGGATATTTATATGAATAGTTTAAAATAGATTTACTTTTAGTATTAGAGATTTTTTTGAACTTTGATAGCTCTGATATTTTGAATTCAGGAGGAGTTAGATTTGCATGCTTAGCTGCTTTCGTATAGAAAATTTCTTTAGAAGGATGTTCGTCAGCACAACCATTAATAATTTCACCCCAACATTTTTTTTGAATGATTGCACAGATTAAACCTATACAGTCATCTTGATGAATAATATTAACAGGAGCTTTTCCGTTAGAAACTTCTTTTTTGTTTGCCAAGAATTTCCCTGGAATCCTATCATAACCAACAAGCCCTGATAGCCTTAAGATTGTTAAGTTTTGTTTTAGTTTTGATTTTAAAAGTTCTTCAACAGCTAAAATAGCTTTTCCAGAATCTTTTTCAGGCTTAGTTTCAATAGATTCAGTTACCCAGTCGTTTGTATCTTGGTAAACAGAAGTCGAACTGATAAAAATAACTTTCTGAGAGGGGGTAATGTGCGGTAAGATGTCTTTAATTTGTTCCTGATAGATGCTTTTAATATTGGGAATTCTTTTAGGAGGGAAATTGATAATAATAATTTGACTTCCCGAAAGAAATTTTTGGTATTGCTCTCTTTTATTATCACCAAGTTTAAATAAATAGGGTTTGATACCCGCCTCAATTAAAATAGGTTTTTTAGTTTGTGTGGTGCTTGAGCCCTTTACAATAAATTTTTTTGAAATTAAACGTTTAGCCAAAGGTAGTCCAAGCCATCCACAACCTAAAACACTAATTTGCTGATTTTGCATAAATATCAAAGTTTTATTTAAATAGTAAGATCCATCATGATGTTTACAATTTTGAATAAATTTAGAAAAGTAAACGAATAGTTTATTAAATACTATTACGGCGAATATAACAAATAGATAAATTGTAAATAGTATTCTTTTTTAAAAAACGAAATTTCTATAAAGAGACCTATTTGTTTTTTAAATTGTGATTTCAATAATAAATAATACTTTGAAATTCATTCTTTCGTTTTAAAATAAAAGGGTTGAATAGGTATAATGAATGTTTTAATTTTTTGTTTTTTAGTGTTTTAATTTTATTTATTACCCAATAGACCTTAGTGTATAGGTGTTAATGGGGTGTTGATTTATAGTAGTATTTTTATTTTGCTTATAAGTTTCTTTATTTTAGGTTTTTGTAGTGTTTTTATGTCTAAAAAAATCACTTGATATTACGTTTTTATTGTTTTGTTGTGGGTGTCCGTAAGTATTTTAAAAAAATATTATTTCCTTTGAGTAACAACAAACCAAACAGTTAAAAAAAAAACTAACCAAATGAAAAAAAAATTACTCTTAACTGATTTTAAACCAATCCAATTAGGTACTTTACATGACCAAAATCTTTTAAATCAATATCACAAATCTCTTTTTTATAAAGTAACTAAAAAGCCTGTTGGTACTCTTGTAACTCAGGAAGCTGAAGGGGAAGCAAAAAGTCATTACGATTACGTGAGTAATCAGATAGATAGATACTCCATCGGAAAAGACATGATAAATAAAAGGCAACTTTTGATGCATGAACAAATTAAAAACTTCATTAGTAACGAAATGGAGGTGTCTACTTTAGAAGAGTATCAATTTCCTGAGATGTTTAAAAATATTTCTCATGAAAACAAAGGAGCAAAGTTAGATGACCGTATGGAATGGTTTAAAAATGAAATGCAACATGTTTTTGATATTTTTTATAATAACGAACAAGAAGCTCCCGAAAATCTAATACATGTAACATGTTCAGGATATTCATCACCAAGTGTTGCTCAAATCGCAATGAGTCAAAGAAATTGGCTCAATAGTACAGTAACACATAGTTATCAAATGGGGTGTTATGGAGCTTTCCCCGCAATTCGAACAGCGAATGCTTTGTTAACAACAAGTGAAGACAATGGAAGAATTGATATTATACATACAGAACTTTTGTCAGCACATATAAATTTAACAGAGTTTTCATCCTCAAATAGTTTGATTAGTTCGCTTTTTGCAGATGGTTTTATAGGCTATTCTTTATATGAAGAAAATAAATTTAGAAAAATAAAACCCAATGCTTCCGCTTTAAAAATATTAGCTTTTCATGAAGTCATGATAGAGAGTTCTTTAGAAGATATGTCATGGGATTTGGGAGCACATAATTTCCTTATGACCTTGTCAAGGAAGGTGCCGGTTTTTATAAGAAATAATATAAAGCAGTTTCTCTCAGATTTATGTAGCAAAGTAGGAGTTGATTTAGAAAAAGAGAAGTATAACTTACTTTTTGCAATCCATCCTGGAGGCCCTAAAATAATTGATTATATAATTAAAGAAATGGAGCTTTTTGAAGATCAGGCTAAATGGTCAATAAATGTTCTTAGAAGGCAAGGAAATATGTCTTCAGCTACCATACCTCACGTTTTCAATGATATGCTTAATGATGACAGTATTAAAAAAGGAACAAAGATAGTTTCAATGGCCTTCGGACCAGGTTTAACGGCAACTTCTATGTTGGTAGAGAAAGTTTAAAAGAAGAAAAACTAGAAGTAATAATGAATTTTGATATCGTAATTGCAGGATGTGGCCCTACTGGGGCCACGTTTGCTAACTACTTTGGGAATTTTGGACTCAAGGTTTTAGTTTTTGATAAAGAGAAAGATATAATCGACTATCCCAGAGCTGTTCATATTGATGAAGATGTAATAAGAGTTTTTCAAGAGTTAGGATTGTACGAGGAAATGAAAAAAGATGCGATAAAACCGTTTCAAAATTATGTGCTTGCGGATGAACAAGGAAAGACACTTTTTAAATTTAGTCCTAATAGTAGTATCTCGCATGAAATTCCTAGTTGTAATTGGATACTTCAACCGGAAATCGAAAAATACCTGCGCAAGGGATTTGCAAAATATAAAAACGTTAGTTTTTTTGAAAATACAGAGTTGATAGATGTTTCTCAAACAGCTGATTCCGTTAAGATATTGATAAGAAAGAATTCTGAAGAGAAGATTTGCATTACAAGTAAGTTTCTTATTGGTTGTGATGGAGGAAAAAGCTTTATTCGAAAGAAAATAGGTGTTTCAAATCATGACTTTGGATTTAAGAAAAGTTGGATGGTCTTGGATACAGAGTATCATGGAAATGAAAAATTTTCTGAAGATCATAAACAGTTTTGTAATCCCAAGCAACCTGTAACTTATGTAAATGGAGTCGGAAACCATTTCAGATGGGAATTCATGATAAATCCAAAGCATAATGTATCTGATGAAAGTAAAGTTTTTCAAAATGTTTTACCATATTTAAACAAAGACTATCCTCTAGAAGATTTTAAAATAATTAGGAAGAAAATATATACGTTTCATACGCTGGTAGCAAATAGATGGAGAGTAAAAAACATTTTCTTAGCAGGAGACGCAGCACATCAAATGCCTCCTTTTCTAGGTCAAGGGATGTGCTCAGGAATTAAAGATGCTAAAAATCTTTCCTGGAAATTAGCGTTAGCTTGCCAAAATAGATCACAAGAGACAAATGAATTGTTAGACAGTTATTATAATGAAAGAGTACCTCAGGTGAATATGATTATAAAAATAGCTGCTATAATGGGAGGGGTAATACAGTACGGAAATCCTATTCTTTACCACTTACGAAATATTTTATTAAAAATTATTAATGTTTTACCAAGTAGCCCAATAGATAGATTGATAGAAAAGTACCTTTACTCTTTAGCTAAAACTAAATCGTTTAATCATAAATATCTTACCGGTCGAAGATTTCCCCAGCCTTTAGTTCATACAAATAACAAAACCTGTTTTTTTGATTGTTTGATAGCAAAAAGCTGGGTTGTAGTTTATAGAAATATTGAAATTCCTGAAAATTTTTCTGTCTTTTTGAAAAAAATAGAAATAGTCAGGAGTCGCCCATTTAGCGATCAAATCGTATCTGAAGATCTCGAAATATGGATGGATAAAAATAAAATTGATTTTGTTATTTTGAGACCAGATAAATTTATTTTCCATGCTGGAAAAAAAGGACAAGAATTTCAGATTCTCCCTCATACAGTAGAGTACCTTACAAGGCTATACCAGAATTAGTCTATTTTAGCAGTTTAGAAAAGCCTCATTTACAAATGAGGCTTTTTGGTTTAAATGTGTTAAAAACCTACTTTTAATACATTAAAATGTAGATAGTTAATTTGTAGACTATGGGTAGTATTGTTGATTGATAATAAGGTCATTGTGGAATTTACAGATTAAAAGAATAATATATATTTGTATCTTTGTATTGTTTATGAGATATATATTTACTAAAATAACTTCTGTATCCATGGCGTTGATAGTGCTTTTTTCAACGGTATGGCTTACATATGATCTTCATTTTTGTGGAGATGTTTTGGTAGATGTAGCATTATTTGCAAAGGCAGATTCTTGTGGAATGGATAAAATTTCGGAAGTTAAGAGTTCTGATAACTGTTCTATACAAAAAAAAGGATGTTGTTCGGATAAAAAAGTAATTGTTGAAGGACAAAATGAATTAAAGCAGTCTTTTGATTATTTATCTTTTGAGGAACAAGCTTTTATAGCTTCATATATTTATTCTTATCTAAACTTATTTCAGGATTTACATGATAAAGTAATTCCTTTTAAAAATTATTCTCCTCCGAATGTCATACAAGACATTCAATTACTTGATGAGGTTTTTCTAATATGATTTCTTAAATAATAGTCAATTGGTTTCTAGTATTGTTACTATGAAGTTCTTATACGTGTATTTACACGAATTGTTTATTGTTTAAATCATATAAGTATGCTAAAGAAAAGCATTAAATTTTTAATAGAAAATAAATTGGTAGCTCTATTACTACTCCTTTTATTAATAGGTTGGGGAGTAATAAATGCGCCATTCAAATGGGATACTGGATTTTTACCAACAAATCCAGTGGCAGTTGATGCTATTCCAGACATAGGAGAAAATCAACAGATTGTCTTTACGAAATGGGAAGGACATTCACCTCAAGACATCGAAGATCAAGTTACGTATCCATTAACCACATCCTTACTTGGGATTCCAGGAGTAAAAACGATTCGTAGCTCGTCAATGTTTGGATTTTCTAGTATCTATATCATTTTTGAAGAGAATATTGAATTTTATTGGAGTCGATCTCGAATTTTGGAAAAGCTAAATTCTTTGCCCTCGGGATTGTTACCAGATGGAATGAATCCGACTTTAGGGCCAGATGCCACTGGATTAGGACAGATATTCTGGTATACCTTAGAAGGGAGGGATGAAGAAGGGAATGTAACAGGAGGTTGGGATTTACATGAGTTAAGAAGTATTCAAGATTATTATGTAAAATATGCCTTATCGTCTTCTAGTGGAGTCTCGGAAGTGGCTTCAATTGGAGGATATGTTCAAGAATATCAAATAGACGTTAATCCTGAGTTGATGCGTCAATATAATATCAGTTTACAACAAGTTGTAAAAGCGGTTAAAGAAAGTAACGAAGATATCGGAGCTCAAACTACGGAAATTAACAATGCTGAATATCTAGTAAGAGGATTAGGATATATAAAATCCATAGCTGATATAGAAAGTGCTGTCGTTACTTCAGAAAGTTTTACTTCCATTCGCATTAAAGATATTGCGAAAGTAACTCTGGGAGCAAAGACTCGACGAGGAATTTTAGATAAGGAAGGAGCAGAAGTTGTGGGTGGAGTAGTTGTGGCTAGATATGGAGCGAACCCTCTAGAGGTAATTTCAAAAGTAAAAGATAAAATCAATGAGATTGCTCATGGGTTACCAACTAAGAAACTAAAAGATGGAAGGACTTCTCAATTAACCATTGTCCCTTTCTATGATAGAACTGAATTAATAGAGGAGACCTTGTCTACCTTAAACGAAGCACTAACGTTGGAAGTGTTGATCACTATTTTGGTAATTATTGTTATGGTATTCAATTTGCGTGCTTCCATCTTAATTTCGGGGTTACTACCAGTTTCTGTATTGATGGTTTTTATAGGAATGAAAGCCTTTGGAGTAGAAGCAAATATTGTAGCACTATCGGGAATAGCTATTGCTATTGGTACAATGGTAGACGTTGGTGTTATATTATGTGAAAATATTATTCGTCATTTAGAGCAATATTCCAACAAACTATCAACAAATACGATAGTTTATAATGCAACAACTGAGGTTTCAGGAGCAATTATCACGGCTGTAATGACAACTGTGATTAGTTTTATACCTGTTTTTACAATGATTGGAGCAGAAGGTAAATTGTTTCGTCCGTTGGCCTTTACAAAAACATTTGCGCTAATAGCAGCAATAATTGTTGCTTTGTTTTTAATACCTCCATTTGCAGCATCGATTTTCAAAACGCGTAAAACAACAAATAAAATAAAGTATACCTTAAATGTATTATTAATTTTAGTAGGAATCTTCGGATTGTTTTATGGAAATTGGTTTGCTTTTATATTAATTGGATTCGGAGTAAGCTCGATACTTGTGTCGCAAAATAAAATTGGTTCAGTACTTGGAGAGAGAGTAAATATCGTATTAACGATTTTAGTTATTGTTGGTTTGCTTGCTGAGCATTGGCAACCACTTGGAGTTGAAAGAAGTATGTTTTTAAACGTTCTTTTTGTTGGTGGTATTTGTTTTGGGATATTAGGAGTTTTTAGTTTATTCCAAAAGTATTACGCCACTATTCTAAATTGGGCTTTAGAAAATAAAGTATTGTTTTTATCAATTCCATTAACGGTATTAATATGTGGAATCTTAATTTTTAGAAATACAGGAAAAGAATTTATGCCTTCCTTAAATGAAGGATCCTTTTTACTAATGCCTACATCGATGCCTCATTCAGGTGTTGAGGAAAATAAAAGAGTATTACAGCAATTGGATATGGCGGTTGCGAGCATTCCTGAAATAAAAACGGTGGTAGGAAAAGCAGGAAGAACAGAATCTGCTTTAGATCCTGCTCCAATGTCTATGTATGAGAATGTTATTCTTTATAAGCCTGAATATATTTTAAATGAAGATGGAAAACGTCAACGTTTTAAGATAGATGAGGAAGGGAATTATCTTACGAAAATTGGTAGTGTGGTTGTAAATCCTAATGTTAAGAAAGGAAAAATTCAAGATGTTTTATTCTCTGAAATTAATTCTGGAGACCTAATTAAAGATGAAGGTGGTGAGTTTTATAGAAATTGGCGACCTAACATAAAATCACCTGATGATATTTGGAATGAAATTGTAAAGGTAACCAAGCTTCCAGGAGTAACATCCGCTCCTAAATTACAGCCCATTGAAACACGCTTGGTAATGCTTCAAACTGGTATGAGAGCACCAATGGGAATTAAAGTAAAGGGACAAGATTTAAAGCAAATTGAGTCTTTAGGGATCGCTTTGGAATCTGTATTAAAGGAAGTTGAAGGTGTTAAGAAAGAAGCTGTTTTTGCAGATAGAATTGTTGGAAAGCCCTATTTATTGATTGATATTGACCGCGAGAAAATTGCACGATATGGAATTTCTATTCAGTCGGTTCAAGAAGTTTTAAAAGTAGCAGTTGGAGGAATCCAGTTAACTCAAACTGTAGAAGGAAGAGAGCGTTATGGAATAAGAGTGCGATATCCAAGAGAACTTCGTTCGAGTCCAACGGATCTGCAAAATATTTACATTCCAATTTCTAAAGAGAGTTCGATACCACTTAGCGAAGTTGCAGAGATTCGCTATGAGCAAGGTCCGCAAGTAATAAAAAGTGAGGATACTTTCTTAATCGGATATGTACTTTTCGATAAAAAAGAAAACTATGCGGAAGTTAATGTTGTTGAAGAAGCTCAAAAAGTTATCCAATCCAAGATTAATTCTGGTGAACTAATAGTTCCTAAGGGTGTATCTTATCAGTTTACAGGAACTTATGAAAATCAACTTAGAGCGGAGAAAACATTGTCGTTCGTGGTTCCGTTGGCTTTAATAATCATCTTTTTGATTTTGTATTTTCAGTTTAGGTCGGTAAGTACTTCGTTAATGGTATTTACTGGAATAGCGGTTGCTTTTGCGGGAGGTTTTATCATGATATGGTTATATGGACAAGATTGGTTCTTAAACTTTAGCATCTTTGGAAAGAACTTAAGAGTACTCTTTCAAATGCATCCTATTAATTTGAGTGTCGCTGTTTGGGTTGGATTTATTGCGCTGTTTGGAATAGCCACCGATGATGGAGTTGTAATGGCCACATATTTGAAACAATCTTTTGAGAAAAAGCAACCTCAAAATATTCAAGCAATCAGAAGAGCGGCTTTAGATGCTGGGAACAAGAGAATTCGTGCTTGCCTTATGACAACGGCAACTACGGTTTTGGCCTTATTACCTGTATTAACATCAACTGGTAGGGGAAGTGACATTATGATTCCGATGGCGATTCCTAGTTTTGGTGGAATGATTATAGATATTACTTCTTATTTTATTGTTCCAGTATTATATAGTTGGAAGGAAGAGTGGATTTTTAGAAATAAAGAGAAAAACAAAAGCACAAGATTATGAAGATAGGAATGATTAAATGGATACTGTTTAGTCTGTGTTTAGTGGTAACAGTAAAAATACAAGGGCAGGAGTTGCACGTATTTATAAAAGAAGCCTTAGAAAACAATCCAAAGATAAAACAGTTCGAAAAGCAATATGAGCGTATTATTGAACGAAAAGAAGAGGTAAATACATTACCAAATACTGAAATTGGTGCTGGTGTATTTGTGAGTACTCCTGAAACCAGAACTGGAGCGCAGCTGTTCAAAGTATCTGCAAAACAAATGTTGCCTTGGTTTGGAACAATTACAGCCAGAGAGAATTATATCGAAAGTTTATCAGATACAAATTATCAAGAGTTGGCTGTAGCTAAACGAAAGCTAGTGAATTCGGTTACAAAATTATATTACAAGCTATTTGGCAATCAAGCAAAACAAAGAGTACTTGAGGAGAATAAGAAATTATTCAAAACTTATGAGCAGTTGGCACTAAACTCATTGGAAGTGGATAAGGCTTCTGCAGTAGATGTATTGAAATTACAAATTCGTCAGAATGAAATAGTACAACAGATAGAAATATTACAAGAGGAGTTCAAAGGACAACAAGCTTCTTTCAATAAAATGTTGAATAAAAGTGTAGATATAGCTATAGAGCTACCTGAGAAAATTCAACTATTAGATGAAGCGGAGGTTATTAATATCGAAAATTTAAAGATTCACCCAGAATTAGTCAAATATGATAAGTTGTATCAATCGGTAATTCAATCGGAGTTGCTGAATCAAAAAGAAGAAAAGCCATCCATAGGTTTTGGTATAGATTATATAAATGTAGAAGAGCGTCCCGATATGGATTTTCCCGATAACGGAAAGGATATCATAATGCCAATGGTGTCATTGTCCATTTCTTTGTTTAATAAAAAGAACAAATCAGTAAGTAAGCAGAACAAATTAAAACAAGAAGAAATCAGTTTTCAGAAACAAGAACGATATAATGTTTTGGAAGCTTCACTGAAAAGAGCAGTAGCAAAACAGAAAGTAGCAGTTATTTCATATCGAACCAATACAAGAAATTTAAATCAAGCAAAAAATGCTGAACAAATCTTATTGAAAAGTTATGAAACAGGAACAATAGATTTTAATGATATACTAGATATTCAAGAGTTACAATTAAGGTTTCAAATGGATAGGATAACCTCAGTCGTCAATTATTACGAAGAAAGAAGTTTAATTAATTATTTAATTAAGTAAAAAGGATGAGATCAACATGTTTACATGTGGCGATTGATAATAATAAAAAATAGACAGATGAAAAAATATTTAATATATGTAGGCCTCGTAATGTTAGGATTGGTTCTTGGAAAGTTCTTTTTTTCTGGATCGTTCGATAATACAGATACTCACAATCATAACGAAGAAGTGATGAGTACATCCGAGTTTTGGACTTGCTCGATGCACCCTCAGGTTAGACAGACAGAGCTAGGTGACTGCCCAATTTGTGGTATGGATTTAATTCCTGCTGAAGTTGGAGATGATGGTTTGTCGGCGAATCAGTTTAAAATGACGAAAAATGCATTGGCTTTAGCCAACGTTCAAACAACAGTAGTTGGAACTGATAAAAGTGAAAATACAGGACTAACACTTTCTGGAAAAATAGTAGAGAATGAAGAGTTGAATACTGTTCAGGCGAGTTTTTTCTCTGGAAGAATAGAAAGTCTAAAAGTAAGTTTTACAGGAGAAAGAGTTTCTAAAGGACAGTTGCTGGCAACAATTTATGCCCCTGATTTGATTAAGGCACAACAAGAGTTATTGACTGCGGCTTCATTGAAAGAAACACAACCAGCTTTGTATAAAGCGGTAAGAAATAAATTGAAACTTTGGAAGCTTTCGGAGAATCAAATCAATCAAATTGAAATTTCTAAAAAGGTGAGAGAGAATTTCCCCATTTATGCGACAGTTTCAGGAACAGTGTTGGAAAAAATGGTGAATGTAGGTGATTATGTCAAGCAAGGGCAAGGATTATTAAAAATGGCAAATTTAAATTCTGTTTGGGCCAGTTTTGATGTGTACGAAAATCAGATAAGAATGTTCAAAGTTGGACAAACAATAAAGATAAAGTCCAATGCATATCTAGGAGAAATCTTTAAAGCTAAGGTTATTTTTATAGATCCGATGGTCAATCCAACAACTAGGGTTGTAAAATTGCGAGCAACTATTGCTAATAGAGAACAAAAGTTTAAGCCAGGAATGTTCGTTACTGGAGAAGTTGAAAACTTAAAACCTAATAAAGATACAAACATTTTGATTCCTGCCTCAGCTGTTTTGTGGACTGGAAAAAGATCAGTTATTTATATAAAATTAAAAAATGGCGATCCAGTTTTCGAAATGAAGGAAGTGATTCTTGGAGCTAAGAATGGTGATAAATACATAATTTTAAAAGGGGTTTCTTCGGGAGATGAAATCGTGACAAACGGAGTGTTTACTGTTGATGCATCAGCACAGTTACAAGGAAAGAAATCAATGATGAATCATGAAAAATCAATTAAAGAATCATTTGAAGTGTCCATTGATTTTAAAAAACAATTACAGGAAGTTTATAATTCTTATATAAGAATTAAAGACCATTTAGTTGAAACAGATAAAGTGAAAACAAAGAAAGAATCGACTATGTTTAATTTGAGATTGAATGAAGTAGATATGGAGCTATTGAAAAATGATCGAGCTCTTGAAGAATGGATGACACTGGAGAAGATTTTGGAGTTGAGTAGTTTAAAGATGGAAACATTGGAAACGATAGAAGAACAAAGGAATCAATTTAGAGTATTATCGAATCATTTAATTATGGTAGTTGAACTTTTTGGTATAGAAGAAACAGCTTATAAGCAATATTGTCCTATGGCAAATAGTGATAAAGGAGCGTATTGGTTAAGTAAAGAAGAAAAAATATCGAATCCATATTTTGGCGATAAAATGCTGAAATGTGGAGAAGTAAAACAAGTAATAAATCATCATACAAATTAATAAATAATGCGAAATATAGTAATTAGTATTGCCTTAGTGGCTGTCATAGGATTGGTAAGTTGTAAAAACCAAGGAAAAAAAGAAACAACAGTAGTCGATCAACAAGAAATAGCAATGAGTGAAGCATCATTTGGAGTTAGAGGTAATTGTGATATGTGTAAAAGTACTATTGAAAAAGCAGCTAACGGTGTTGAAGGTGTTTCTAATGCGAATTGGGATAAACATAAAAAGGAGATTCGTGTAACTTTTAATGATAAGAAAACTAATATTGATGAGGTTCACAAAGCAATTGCTGCATCAGGATATGATACGGACAAAGTAGCAGGAAGTACTGATTCTTATCAAGATTTACCTAGTTGTTGCCAATATGATCATGATATGGACATGAGTGTAAAAAAATAAATTATTTATGATTCACTTTTTAAATTGGAGTTTATTTTTTAAATAAATATAAAATAAACAGAAGTATTTCTTTTTATGAAATACTTCTGCTAAAAAACTAACCAAACTTCTAAAAATGAATAAACAATATTTAAAAATCTATTTAAATTTACAATTAATAGAAGTCCAATTTTTAGTTCTTAGTTAAGAAGTGTTATTTTTACGATTAGTGTATTTGTTCTTAACGATTAATGTACAATTTTATATATTTTTTATCTGAATAGGCTTGTAGTTCATTGTTTTACTGATTTATCGATAAGATTAAATCAATATAGGCGTTTTTTAGACGAAGGGACTACTTGTTTTTGTGAAGAGAGAAATAGTATTTCATTCTGAATATTAAAGACATGTACCAAGGAGCATACGTATAGCTTATGTCTTCTTGATTATTTTTTTTGATTATAATTTTAGCTATTTTTTTAGTTACCCACTTATATATATTAGAGTTTGGTTTTCTGATAGATTGTTTTACAAGTACTAAGTTTTGTTTTTTCATACCAAGGGATGTAATAATATTTTTAAATATTAAGAGATAACCTAGCTTGAAATATTACTTTATATTAAAAACCGATCAGCCAGCCTAAATTTATCTTATCAAAAGGCTACTTATAAGTATTTTAGATAGAATGGTCCTAAAAATAGATGAAGAGATAACTTATTGCGTTAGATGCTCAATAAATTAATAAAACAAAACCTCAAAGAAACGTACCTTGAGGTTTTACTTAGAAGGGTTTTTCGAATTACTTGATAGTTTTACAACCAAATAACTCACCAAATATATAGTAGTTCTTATTGTTAGACAATAAGTGTAAACCCTGAATAACAACTAATGGTTAACCCTTATGTTTAGGTGTTTTTTATAGGGGTTAATTACTGAGATATTTACCATTAAACAATGTGTTTTTTTTGTTAAAATATTGACTTATATTGTTTTAGGTTTTTTGTGGGGAGTTAATGAGGTGAAGAATTATTTCATGACGCTATTTTATTTTAGACAAGTAAAGTTAATAACAACAGTAATATTGAGAAATAAGGTAGAATAAAGATACTTAGTTAGTAGCTGAGAATTATTAATAAAAAAAGAATCTATAGATTTATAGATTCTTTTACTAACCAAACTTAGAAACACCATAAATATGATATTCAATAATATAAGCCAAAATAAATTAAATGATACTCTTTATTTTTAAAAAAAATATAAATTACTAAAAATCAAGTCTAAAACGACGTGGAATTTAATCTTACAAAGATCATTCTTTATCTAAAATTAATACTGAAAACGAATGTGATGTATTAAAATAGTTAGATAGTATGTATCAAACGATTAATAGTTATTTTTTTAGGATCGAAAGAAGGGGTATTTAAGATAATTTATACTTCGCTATTACCTAAATGTTAAAATATTAGCTTTAAAAAAAGATACTGTGGTGCAAATAACTTCAAGATTTTTTAAAGATGTTATCTAACTTAAAACTAATGCTTTTAGTCGTTATAAACTCTTACTTGATCTAAAGATTTAAGTAAGAAGATTAGTTGTTCAATACTTTAATATTTTAAAGTTTAATTTTGAAGAGTAACAACATTAAGGAGAGAAGTTTTTAACTTCTTTTCTTTTTTTAGCCAAATAATAAATAATGTATAATAAGTTTTAGAAGCACCACTCAAAAAGGACTTATAATCTACTTATTGGAGTACTTTATCTACAGATTCAAATCGCGTTAAAGTTATGTAGGGTGCATATTACGTTTAAATTGTCTAAATTTAAACACAATATTTTGCCCTAAAATTTTATGAACCAAAGTTTTTTAAAGAAAATTGGAAAGCTAGAGGCGTTTGAAATTAAAAATACTAGCACGGTGCTATGTTTAATAGCTCCTGGATTGTATTTATATTCGCTACTAATATCTTATTTTAATCCTAATGCGATAGAAGTAGAATATGGAAGAGAATTTTTTTCTTTACTTTTCCTCATATTAGGGATACTGCCAAAAATTAAAAATAAGAGAATATTTGAATCATACGGACTATTAGTTTTCATATCAATATTTTCTTTCCAACATTATTTAACTTACACAGTTGCTCTTAATCAGTTTTCTTTAGATTATCTTTTAGGTTCTTACATTGTTATGTTTGGAGGTATTTTAATGTTAAGTAATAGGTGGTTAATTATTTTATTCAGTTCTTTTCAGTTATTTCATATGACTTATCAAGTAATAAGTAATGATATCGATGTTGTTATGGAAGGGGCTGTCTTAGTTTCAATTACAACTATTTTTATCTTTTCATTTATTATTCTTAATGGAGCTATGCATCATAGAAAAAGTCTTGAACAAATGAATTCGCAGTTAGAATATAAAATAAAACAAAGAACTATTGATTTAGAGAAAAGAGCAAAAGAGCTATCTCAACGAAATAAAGATTTGGAAGAGTTTGCGTATGTTGTATCTCATGATTTGAAACGACCTTTACGTAATATTCATACAATGGCAGAATGGGTTACATCCAAGGAATTACTGGAAGAAAATTCTGTAAAAGAAGGTTCTGAAATGTATAAAAATTTATTTATCATTAAAGAACAGGTAGTACAAATGGATATGCTTATTAATGGTATATTAAATTATTCATTACAAATGGAGAGGGAACGAGAGAGAAAAAAAGTAAACCTCGAAGCTCTTGTGAAGAGAATAATAATGGTAAATAGCTCTGATAAATGTACAATTAAAATAAAAAATAAACTTCCTGACGTTTATTTTAACGAGTCTCAATTATTACAAGTTTTCCAAAATCTTATTCAAAATGCAATTAAGCATAATGATAAGAATCATATTTCTATTGTTATTGATGTTAAAGAGAATTATAAAAAATATGTGTTTTCAATATCTGATAATGGACCAGGTATAGATAAAAAGTATCACAAAAAAATTTTTAAGTTATTCCAAAAACTAGAATTAAAACTTCACATGGACTCTGTAGGTATAGGACTGGCTCTAGTAAAAAAAATAATAGAGAGAAATGGAGGGGGAATTTGGTTAGATAGTAAAAAAGGAAAAGGAACAACTTTCTTTTTTGAAATAGAAAAACTAAATCAAATTGCGGTTTGTTAAATAAATAATGATTTTATACATCTATCCCTAATTCCTAAAATAAATAATTAGCTATTGATTTTTATAGTTTAAGTAATTGGTGTTAAGCTGTTTTTTTGTTTGGTTTAAAAAAAGGTTAAAAAAAGTCTTGTTAGAATAAAAAATGGTTGTATGTTTGCAACCGCTAACGTGAAAACGCATAGTAAAAGAGTTAGCAAGTTCATTGATTTAGCGTGTTGTTTTAGAGTTATAAAGAGGGTAGGATAATTAGTAATTATTTACTTTTTTTTAGTTTGTTTGAGGTTTTAATTTGACTTCGGCTGTTCTGAAAAAAAACTAAAAAAAACTTTCAAAAATGTTTGTTATTTTTAAAAAAGTTTTTAGTTTTGCATCCGCTTACGGAGAGCGACACGATCACAGAAATTTTGGAATGATAATTAGTTTATCAGTTAGTTCGATTCTAGCATTTCTACAAGAGTTTAATTTGAGATATTGATTGAGATTATATTGATTATTTTGGGTTAACAAGTTCATTGAAAATATTGAAATTGACAGCGTAATTAGAGTAGAATTACCACGGTAAGCTTTAGGGTTTACCACTTGAAAATTCTTTTGAAGACTTGACATTAAATAATATTAAAGATTATACAATGAAGAGTTTGATCCTGGCTCAGGATGAACGCTAGCGGCAGGCTTAACACATGCAAGTCGAGGGGTAACAGGAGTAGCTTGCTACTTGCTGACGACCGGCGCACGGGTGCGTAACGCGTATAGAATCTGCCTTGTACAGGAGGATAGCCTTTAGAAATGAAGATTAATACTCCATAATATATATGATTGGCATCGGTTGTATATTAAAGATTTATTGGTACAAGATGACTATGCGTCCTATTAGCTAGATGGTGAGGTAACGGCTTACCATGGCAACGATAGGTAGGGGGTCTGAGAGGATTATCCCCCACACTGGTACTGAGACACGGACCAGACTCCTACGGGAGGCAGCAGTGAGGAATATTGGTCAATGGGCGCAAGCCTGAACCAGCCATGCCGCGTGCAGGAAGACTGCCCTATGGGTTGTAAACTGCTTTTATACGGGAAGAAACAGTCGTACGTGTACGACCTTGACGGTACCGTAAGAATAAGCACCGGCTAACTCCGTGCCAGCAGCCGCGGTAATACGGAGGGTGCAAGCGTTATCCGGAATCATTGGGTTTAAAGGGTCCGCAGGCGGTCAATTAAGTCAGAGGTGAAATCCTACAGCTTAACTGTAGAACTGCCTTTGATACTGGTTGACTTGAGTTATACGGAAGTAGATAGAATGTGTAGTGTAGCGGTGAAATGCATAGATATTACACAGAATACCGATTGCGAAGGCAGTCTACTACGTATATACTGACGCTCATGGACGAAAGCGTGGGGAGCGAACAGGATTAGATACCCTGGTAGTCCACGCCGTAAACGATGGACACTAGTTGTTGGATTTAGATTCAGTGACTAAGCGAAAGTGATAAGTGTCCCACCTGGGGAGTACGATCGCAAGATTGAAACTCAAAGGAATTGACGGGGGCCCGCACAAGCGGTGGAGCATGTGGTTTAATTCGATGATACGCGAGGAACCTTACCAGGGCTTAAATGTGGAATGACAGGGCTAGAGATAGCTTTTTCTTCGGACATTTCACAAGGTGCTGCATGGTTGTCGTCAGCTCGTGCCGTGAGGTGTCAGGTTAAGTCCTATAACGAGCGCAACCCCTATCGTTAGTTGCTAGCAGGTAAAGCTGAGGACTCTAGCGAGACTGCCGGTGCAAACCGTGAGGAAGGTGGGGATGACGTCAAATCATCACGGCCCTTACGTCCTGGGCCACACACGTGCTACAATGGTATGGACAATGAGCAGCCACTATGCGAATAGGAGCGAATCTATAAACCATATCACAGTTCGGATCGGAGTCTGCAACTCGACTCCGTGAAGCTGGAATCGCTAGTAATCGGATATCAGCCATGATCCGGTGAATACGTTCCCGGGCCTTGTACACACCGCCCGTCAAGCCATGGAAGCTGGGGGTGCCTGAAGTCGGTTACCGCAAGGAGCTGCCTAGGGTAAAACTAGTAACTAGGGCTAAGTCGTAACAAGGTAGCCGTACCGGAAGGTGCGGCTGGAACACCTCCTTTCTAGAGAAGATGGTGTTAAGTTACAGAAGGAAGTGTAATTTTACTCTGCTGTTAATTTTAAAATAAAAAAGACTAAGATCAGATCTTAAATAGTCTTGTAGCTCAGCTGGTTAGAGCGCTACACTGATAATGTAGAGGTCGGCAGTTCGAGCCTGCCCAAGACTACTTTTTTTTGTTTGGTATTTAGTTAAAGGAAATTCTAGAAGCGGGTTATGTTGAGAATGTTTAACGACTCATAACTCAATAGTTAAGCCTCATACTAGAAGTACATGGGGGATTAGCTCAGCTGGCTAGAGCGCTTGCCTTGCACGCAAGAGGTCATCGGTTCGACTCCGATATTCTCCACTAGATAATACCTATAGATAATTATTATCACAAGGTATTATACCAGGTTGGTAACTGAAATATTTATCAGTTCTGACTCGGCACAAGTTCATTGACATATTGGTAAAATGATATCGTAAAGAATCAAGATAGAGCGTTAGATTTAAGTATCTAACGATATATTTTTATAAAAATATAATTAAGAATTATAAAGAGCTCGTTTCCGATTAATATCGGAAGCAAAAAGTACAATAAGCTAAATAAGGGCGTATGGAGGATGCCTAGGCTTTCAGAGGCGAAGAAGGACGCGATAAGCTGCGATAAGTTACGGGGAGTGGCACATACATTATGATCCGTAAATTTCCGAATGGGGCAACCCGGTATATTGAAGATATATCACACCGCAAGGTGAGCAAACCCGGAGAACTGAAACATCTAAGTACCCGGAGGAGAAGAAAACAAAAGTGATTCCGCTAGTAGTGGCGAGCGAACGCGGAATAGCCCAAACCAATATTGTTACGGCAGTATTGGGGTTGTAGGACTACAATATTCGAATTTAAGAGAACTAGAATAGTTTGGAAAGACTAACCAAAGAGAGTGATAGTCTCGTATAGGTAATCGAAGAAGAGATAGTAGTATCCTGAGTAGTGCGGGACACGTGTAATCCTGTATGAATCTGGCGGGACCATCCGCTAAGGCTAAATACTCCTGAAAGACCGATAGTGAACTAGTACCGTGAGGGAAAGGTGAAAAGAACCCTAAGTAAGGGAGTGAAATAGAACCTGAAACCGTACGCCTACAAGCGGTCGGAGCCATTCGTGGTGACGGCGTGCCTTTTGCATAATGAGCCTACGAGTTACTGTTACTAGCAAGGTTAAGAATTTAAGGTTCGGAGCCGAAGCGAAAGCGAGTCTGAATAGGGCGGTTAAGTTAGTAGTAGTAGACGCGAAACCGAGTGATCTACCCATGGGCAGGTTGAAGCTGTGGTAACACACAGTGGAGGACCGAACCAGTTGACGTTGAAAAGTCTTTGGATGACCTGTGGGTAGGGGTGAAAGGCCAATCAAACTCGGAAATAGCTCGTACTCCCCGAAATGCATTTAGGTGCAGCGTTGATTAAAAGTTTTATAGAGGTAGAGCTACTGATTGGATGCGGGGGCTTCACCGCCTACCAATTCCTGACAAACTCCGAATGCTATAAAATGTTTATCAGCAGTGAGGGCATGGGTGCTAAGGTCCATGTCCGAGAGGGAAAGAACCCAGACCATCAGCTAAGGTCCCCAAATATATGTTAAGTTGAAAAAACGAGGTGAAACTGCTTAGACAGCTAGGATGTTGGCTTGGAAGCAGCCATTCATTTAAAGAGTGCGTAACAGCTCACTAGTCGAGCGGTTTTGCATGGATAATAATCGGGCATAAACATATTACCGAAGCTATGGACTTTTAAAAGTGGTAGGGGAGCATTCTATATGTGTTGAAGGCGAACTGTAAGGTTTTCTGGAACGTATAGAAAAGAAAATGTAGGCATAAGTAACGATAATGCGGGTGAGAAACCCGCACACCGAAAGACTAAGGTTTCCTCAGCGATGCTAATCAGCTGAGGGTTAGTCGGGACCTAAGGCGAATCCGAAAGGAGTAGTCGATGGACAACAGGTTAATATTCCTGTACTTCTTATAAATGCGATGGGGTGACGGAGTAATGAACCCGCCGCGAGCTGACGGAATAGCTCGTTGAAACATGTAGGTATTAGGACTGTAGGCAAATCCGCAGACTTAGCTGAAGTGTGATAGTACCACAACTCTTCGGAAGCGTGGATAGTGCGGTTAAGAACTTCCAAGAAAAACCTCTAAGCTTCAGTTTATAAGAACCCGTACCGTAAACCGACACAGGTAGTTGGGATGAGAATTCTAAGGTGCTCGAGAGATTCATGGCTAAGGAACTAGGCAAAATAGACCTGTAACTTCGGGAGAAAGGTCGCCAGCAGTAATGCTGGCCGCAGTGAAAAGATCCAGGCGACTGTTTATCAAAAACACAGGGCTTTGCTAAATTGAAAGATGATGTATAAGGCCTGACACCTGCCCGGTGCTGGAAGGTTAAGTGGAGGGTTTAGCTTCGGCGAAGATCTCAAATGAAGCCCCAGTAAACGGCGGCCGTAACTATAACGGTCCTAAGGTAGCGAAATTCCTTGTCGGGTAAGTTCCGACCTGCACGAATGGTGCAACGATCTGGATACTGTCTCAGCCATGAGCTCGGTGAAATTGTAGTATCGGTGAAGATGCCGATTACCCGCAGCGGGACGAAAAGACCCCGTGAACCTTTACTATAGCTTCGTATTGACTTTGGATAAGTAATGTGTAGGATAGGTGGGAGACATTGAAGCGGCCTCGCTAGGGGTTGTGGAGTCAACCTTGAAATACCACCCTTTGCTTATCTAGAGCCTAACTCAGTGATGAGAACAGTGCGTGGTGGGTAGTTTGACTGGGGTGGTCGCCTCCAAAAGAGTAACGGAGGCTTCTAAAGGTTCCCTCAGCACGCTTGGTAACCGTGCGTAGAGTGCAATGGCATAAGGGAGCTTGACTGAGAGACATACAGGTCGATCAGGTACGAAAGTAGAGCATAGTGATCCGGTGGTTCCGAATGGAAGGGCCATCGCTCAAAGGATAAAAGGTACTCCGGGGATAACAGGCTGATCTCCCCCAAGAGCTCACATCGACGGGGGGGTTTGGCACCTCGATGTCGGCTCGTCACATCCTGGGGCTGGAGAAGGTCCCAAGGGTTGGGCTGTTCGCCCATTAAAGTGGCACGCGAGCTGGGTTCAGAACGTCGTGAGACAGTTCGGTCTCTATCTGCTGTGGGCGTTAGAAATTTGAGTGGATCTGACTTTAGTACGAGAGGACCGAGTTGGACGAACCTCTAGTGTATCAGTTGTCTCGCCAGGGGCACTGCTGAGTAGCTACGTTCGGAAGGGATAAGCGCTGAAAGCATATAAGCGCGAAACCCACCACAAGATGAGATTTCTTTAAAGGGTCGTGGGAGATGACCACGTTGATAGGCTATAGGTGTAAGTGCAGTAATGTATGTAGCCGAGTAGTACTAATAACCCATAGGCTTATGTACGTTCCTCCCGAACTTTTAGGAGTTCGGGAAGGATACTCTTTATGTTCAAATAGTTTTATAAATATTTGAATAAGCGATATGATTTTAGCAATATGTTAACTTATACAGTTGAAATATACTGAAACAATTTAAGGTGATTATAGCAATGGGGCTCACCTCTTACCATTCCGAACAGAGAAGTTAAGCCCATTAGCGCCGATGGTACTGCCACAGGTGGGAGAGTAGGTCGTTGCCTTTCTTTTAAAACTCCTCATTACATTTTGTAATGAGGAGTTTTTTTATACGTTACTTTTTACTTCACGAAATACAATAGCCTTATTATAGAACTTACCAATATTTACACACTGTCATGTAAAGAAAAATCTAATTATTAAAAAAGCCCAAGTTACCTTGGACTTCATGTAAAGATTTATCAATAGATATTTTATGCAGAATTTCTACTTGCATTGATATTTCCAAATAATGATCGTGTCACTATTTTTTCGAAAATTTCTTGTGTTTTTGAATTTGAATTACCCTCTTCTTCGAGTTTTTGAATCTCTTTTAAAGAATACTGTTATTTTACTATTTATAGATATTTGGATGTTATTTTATCTTGATTTTTTATCTATTAAAAAGCGTAAAGTGATATAATAAATTAAAAGTTACAAGAAGGGTGGGATTATTTAATATTTACTTTAAGGTTATTAATAATCAATTTGTTAAATTTATAGTAAACATTATCCCCCAATATGAAAATACTTCATACAAGTTTCGAATGCCATCCAATAGCTAAGGCCGGAGGCTTAGCTGATGTTGTAAGTGCATTGCCCAAATATCAATTAGCTCTAGATGTAGAATCATTAGTTGTAATGCCATTCTATAAAAATTTATTTACAGATAAGAATAAGTTAAAGAATATGGGAAATGGCACTATTAATTTAAATGGTGTCGAATTTAAATACTTTATTGAAAAAATAAACTCAGAAGAAATACCATATAGCGTTTGTTTGGTTAGAATAGACAATTTAATAGATACTGAACATATATACGGGTATGAAGATGAAAAAGAGAGGTATATAGCTTTTCAAAAAGCTCTATTAGATTGGCTCCTAAAATGTAATTTAACATTTGACGTGATACATTGTCATGATCACCATACTTCTTTAATTCCTTTTTTTATTAATTATTGTAATGAGTATATAAAACTTAAAGATATGGCTACAGTTTTAACAATTCATAATGCGCAATATCAAGGTCAATTTTCACACGATTATATAAATTTATTACCAGATTTTAGTATTGAAAATATAGGGCTCTTAGACTGGGATGGTTTTGTAAACCCATTAGCAGCTGGAATCAAATGTGCTACACGTATTAATACTGTTTCACCTACATACATGGAGGAATTAAAAGAAAATGCATGTGGTTTAGAAGGTCTGCTTCAGTCGGAGAGTAATAAATTTTCTGGTATTTTGAATGGTATTGATACGTGTATTTGGAATCCAGAAACAGATAGATTATTGTTAAGGAACTATAAGATAAGTAATGTAACTTCGGGTAAGAGAGCCAACAAATTAGCTTTATGTAAAAAATATGGTTTTAATAAAGATTTACCACTATTTGGTTTTATTGGAAGGTTAGTATATGAAAAATCAGCAGATTTGTTAACTGATGTTGTAAAGGAAGTTCTTTTAAAAAATAAAAATTGTAATATTTTGATTTTAGGCTCAGGTTACGAGGAAATTGAAAAAGAAATAACAAAGTTAAAAAAAGAATTTAAAGGTAATTTCCATTCATATATTGGTTTTGATGAGGAACTTTCCCACTTGATTTATGCAGGAGTAGACTTTTTATTAATGCCATCTCGTATAGAACCATGTGGTTTAAATCAGATGTATTCTCTAAGATATGGAACAATACCAATTGTAAGAAGAACAGGAGGACTTAAAGATACAGTAATAGATATTGGTGATGGCGGATTTGGAATATGCCATGAAAGAGCTTCTGTTTGGGACATTACTTATTCAATATATAGAGCAATAGATTTATATAAAAATCAAAAAATATTTAGAAAAATACAGAAACAAATTATGAAGATTGATAATTCCTGGTCAAAATCAGCTAAGAAGTACATAGATCTTTATAAATCAATTTAAACTAATCAAATCAATCTAACCAAACTATTATGATTAATAAAAAAGTACTCGCTATTATATTGGGAGGTGGGCAAGGTTCCAGATTATCTCCGTTAACAGATAAACGTTCAAAGCCTTCTGTATCAATGGCAGGGAAGTATCGTCTTGTAGATATTCCTATTTCAAATTGTATTCATTGTGATATTAAAAGAATGTTTGTTTTAACACAGTTCAATTCTGCATCACTTAATAGACATATAAAAAACACCTATTCATTTAGTAATTTTAGTGAGGCTTTTGTTGATATAATGGCAGCAGAACAAACACCAGAAAATAAAACATGGTTTCAAGGTACGGCAGATGCTGTAAGGCAATCAATGCATCATATTTTAAATCACGAGTTTGAATATGTGTTAATACTTTCTGGAGATCAGTTGTATCAGATGGATTTTAATAAAATGTTAGAACAACATATTGATAAAAAAGCTGAAATAAGCGTTGCAACACTTCCCGTTACGTTCAAAGAGGCTACTGAGTTTGGAATTCTAAAAACAGATAAAGAGAGTTTTATTTCTTCTTTTATAGAAAAACCATCAAAAGAAGAGCTTATTGGTTGGGAATCAGAAGTGGATTGTCATATGCAAAGTGAGAGAAGAAATTATTTAGCTTCAATGGGAATTTATATTTTTAATAGGGACTTATTAGTTGATATAATGAACAATACTAAAGCAACTGATTTTGGAAAAGAAATAATTCCAAATTCTATTGAAAAAAATAGAGTCTTAGCCTATCAGTATAAAGGATATTGGACAGATATTGGGACCATAGGCTCTTTTTTTGAAGCGAATATTGGTTTAACAGAAGAAGCTCCTAAGTTTAACTTATTTAACCAAACTAAAAGTATCTTAACTCGTCCAAGAATATTACCTCCCTCAAAAATTTATGGAACAATGCTTAATAAATCTGTAATAGCGGATGGGTGTATTATCAATGCTAAAACGATTGAAACTTCTGTAATAGGAATTCGATCAAGAATAGGAAAAGGATGTAAAATTAAAAATACTTACATGATCGGAGCAAATCAGTATCAAGACAGAGAATCATCGTGTAATTTAGAGATAGAACCTCCTAAAATTGGAGTAGGAGATAATTGTATTGTAGAAAATGTTATTATTGATAAAGATGCAAGAATAGGGAACAATGTAGTGATTAAAGGAGGAAAACATCTTGAAGATAAGGATGAGCAATCCTATGTAGTTAAAGAAGGAATTGTTGTTATTAAGAGGGAGGCAATTATCGAAGATGGTTTTATTTTACAATAGTTTTTACAAGTATTAAATGTTTGAAAAACAAGTAATAAGGGTCTTTTTATGAGTGAAGTTATGCCTTATAGTCTGTTTTCAGATTTAGATGTAGATTTATTTAAACGAGGTAAACATTATCGGTTATATAAAAAGTTCGGTTCTCATATAACGAGTCTTAATGGGATAATAGGGACTTATTTCTCGGTATGGGCCCCCTCAGCTAAAGCTGTTTATGTGGTCGGTGATTTTAATAATTGGACAGATAAAGAGTATCTTTTGAATGTTAGATGGGATAAATCAGGTATATGGGAAGGATTTATACCTAAAGTTCAAAAAGGATGTTTATATAAATATAAAATATATTCAAATCATAATAATATCATTACAGAAAAAGCCGATCCTTATGCAAAGAGATTTGAACACCCACCTAAAACGGCATCTCTGGTGTGGAACGACTCGTATAAATGGAATGATGATAAATGGATGAAGATCCGTAAAAAAAGGAATTCTTATGAAGCTCCTTTTTCAGTTTATGAAGTTCATCTAGGTTCATGGAGAAGAAAAATTGATAGCGCTAACAGGCTTTCGACTTTATCTTACATTGAGCTAGCGGAAGAATTAGTCTCTTACGTGAAATATATGAAATTTACACATGTTGAAATTATGCCAGTTATGGAGTATCCTTTTGATCCTTCATGGGGATATCAGATTACAGGATATTTTGCTCCCACTTCTCGTTATGGATGCCCTGAAGAGTTTAAATATTTAATTGATAAATTTCACCAAAATGATATTGGAGTTATCCTCGATTGGGTTCCTTCTCATTTCCCTAATGATAGTCATGGATTAGGTTTTTTTGATGGCTCACATCTATATGAACATCCAGATAAAAGAAAAGGATATCATCCTGATTGGGAGAGTTTAATATTTAATTATGAGAGGAATGAAGTCAAAGGTTTTTTAATAAGTAATGCTATTTTTTGGTTAGAGCAATATCACATTGATGCACTCAGGGTAGATGCTGTAGCATCAATGATTTTCCTTGATTATTCTAGAGATAATGGAGAATGGGAGCCCAATATTTACGGAGGAAATGAATATTTGGAAGCTATTAATTTTTTAAAAGAATTAAATGAAGAAGTCTATTTATCATTTCCTGATGTTCAAACAATCGCTGAAGAATCAACTGCTTTTCCAAAAGTATCTAAACCAACTTATGATGGAGGTCTTGGGTTTGGTAAGAAATGGATGATGGGTTGGATGCATGATTCTTTACAGTACTTCAGAAAACAACCGATTTACCGAAAAAGTCATCAAAATGATTTGACATTTAGTATGACGTATGCTTTTTCAGAAAACTTTATGTTACCCTTGTCACATGATGAAGTTGTGCATGGGAAGAATAGTATCATAGGAAGAATGCCAGGTGATGAGTGGCAAAAGTTTGCTAACCTTAGATTATTATATGGCTATATGTTTACCCATCCGGGAAGTAAGTTACTTTTTATGGGAGGAGAATTTGGGCAACATGCAGAGTGGAATTATAATTCTAGTTTAGATTGGTATGTTTTGGAGTATGATTTTCATAAAGGGATTCAGAAATTAATAATTGATCTTAATGATTTGTATAGGACTCAAAGCGCTCTTCACGAGAAACAATTCGAAAAAGAAGGTTTTGAGTGGATAGCTTATGATGATTTTGAAAATTCTGTAATAAGCTATATGAGAAAAGGAAAATTAAAAGAAGACATATTAATAATTGTATGCAATATGACTCCAGTTCCAAGAAAGACATATAGAATAGGAGTACCTTATGAAGGGGAATTAATTCAGGTATTAAATAGCAATCAAAAAATATATGGAGGATCAGGAGATTTTATGAATACAAAAGTTAAAACAGAAAAGAAAAAATGGAATAATAGACCTAATTCATGTGAAATAATATTAGCTCCTTTAAGCATAATGGTATTTAAAATAGAAAAGAATTTAGGAGAGATAAAAATAAAATAAAACTCCATTTAATTATTTAAAAAATCAATTAAGAACTGCTAGTATGATTATTAATACACAATTTGAAAATAAAGGAAATATATTTCCTGATAAAATTTGTTCTTTTTATCAAGATGTTGATAAAATTTATTTCACAACTGAAAACGGGGTTATACTTCAAGTTACAATAATTCGTGGAAGTATAATTAGGTTTAGATATACCACTGATAATAATTTTGAGAAAGATTTTTCTTATGCTATTAGCAGCGATAGTGTTAGAGGCTATGGTAAATTAGAAATAGAAGAGGATGATAAAATGTACAGAATAATCACTCTAAAAAACAGAGTAGAAATTAATAAAGTAGATTTAAGAACTTCAATTTATGATATATCCGGAAAGATAATCTGTGAAGATGAATTGGGTTTTCATTGGGAACAGAGTTACGAGTATGGTGGTAATATTGTTAAAATGAGTAAAAATGCCCCTCAAGGAGAGTGTTATTATGGATTAGGAGATAAAGCGATGCACTTAAATTTAAAAGGTAAGCGCGTTGAAAATTGGGCTACTGATCAGTATGCTTTTGGGAAAGATCAAGATCCTTTATATAAGTCCATCCCATTTTATATAGGAATGTATGAAGAGAGAGCTTACGGTATTTTTTTTGATAATACATTTAAAACATTTTTTGATTTTTGTAATGAGAGAAGAAATGTTACTAGTTTTTGGGCTCATGGAGGGGAAATGAATTATTATTTTATTTATGGACCCGATATGCAAGATGTAATAACAAGGTATACTGATTTAACAGGAAAGCCTGAATTACCTCCATTATGGGCTTTAGGTTACCATCAATGTAAATGGAGTTACTACCCAGAGTCAAAAGTAAAGGAAATAGCGACTAAATTTAGACAGTTTAAAATTCCTTGTGATGCAATTTATCTTGATATTGATTATATGGATGGTTTTAGGTGTTTTACATGGAATAAGGAGTATTTTCCTAATCCCAGACGAATGATTTCCGAGCTTGAAGAAGATGGTTTTAAAACTGTAGTCATCATAGACCCTGGAATTAAAATAGATGATGATTACTGGGTGTATAAAGAAGCACTTGATAAAGACTACTTTTGTAAAAGAGCAGATGGACCATATATGAGAGGGAAGGTATGGCCAGGAGAATGTTACTTTCCTGATTTTACGAATCCGAAGGTCAGAAAGTGGTGGGCTGGTCTGTTCAAGGAAATAATAGACGAAATTGGAGTAAAAGGTGTTTGGAATGATATGAATGAACCCGCCGTTATGGAAGTTCCAACGAAAACATTTCCCAATGATGTAAGACATAATTACGATGGTAATTTTTGTAGTCATAGAAAAGCACATAATATTTACGGTACCCAAATGGCTAGAGCTACTTATGAGGGAGTGAAAAAATATGTATATCCTAAAAGACCATTTATTATTACACGATCAGCTTATTCAGGAGCACAACGATATACATCTTCTTGGACGGGTGATAATATTGCTTCATGGGAGCATTTATGGATTGCGAATATCCAAGCTCAAAGAATGAGTATGAGTGGTATGTCATTCACGGGAAGTGATATAGGCGGTTTTGCAGAGCATCCAACAGGAGAACTTTATATAAGATGGATTCAACTAGGTGTTTTTCACCCTTTTTGTAGAACACATTCTTCAGGAGATCATGGTAATCAGGAACCATGGGCTTTTGGAGATGAAGTAATAGCGGTAACTAAAAAATATGTTGAGCTACGCTATCAATTACTACCTTACTTATATACAATGTTTTGGGAGTATGCTGAACATGGCATTCCAATGCTAAAACCATTAGTACTATTTGATCAATATGATTTACAAACACATTACCGTACAGATGAGTTTATTTTTGGAAATCAAATTTTAATTTGTCCTATTCAGGAACCTAATTCAAAAGGTAGAAGAATGTATATTCCAAGGGGTAACTGGTATAATTATTGGACGAAAGAACATATTCAAGGTGGATTGGAGCGGTGGGTCGATGCAGATATAGACATTATACCAATGTTTATTAAAGAAGGTGCTTTAATTCCTAAATATCCAATTCAACAATATGTAGGTGAGAAAAAAATAGGAGTACTCAGACTTGAAGCGTATTTTAAATTAGGAGAAAAAGAGATATCTAAAGTTTATGAGGATGCTTTTGATGGTTACGATTACACGAAAGGTAGATATAGCTTGAGAACTTTTACGGTTACAGGAAAAAGTAATGAATTAATCATTCAACAACATAAAGACGGTACCTATGTTACAGATTACAAAAAGATAGAGTTTGAATTTATTGAGTTACCGTTTGTGATAAAAGAAGTTGAAGTAGATAATGTAATTGTTAATCTAGAGAGTGTTCAAAAGAAGCCTGAAAGCTCTATTTTAATTATCCCAAATGATTTCAAAGAAATTCACGTAATTGGATGATATTTACATTCTAAATTATATACAAACTAAAAAGTCGAAAGAATGTTTCTTTCGACTTTGAGCGGGAGACCGGGTTCGAACCGGCGACATTCAGCTTGGAAGGCTGACGCTCTACCAACTGAGCTACTCCCGCGATAAAGCTTTCAACAAATATATTATTTGTTTTTATTATTATATTTTGAGCGGGAGACCGGGTTCGAACCGGCGACATTCAGCTTGGAAGGCTGACGCTCTACCAACTGAGCTACTCCCGCAGTAAAGCGATTGCAAATATAAAACCTTTTCTAAAATCTACAAGTTTTTTTTATGTTTTTTAAAACACTAAAATTAGTAGTGCTTTAGTTCTAAACATCATCCTTTTTTACAAATGAATTATTTGCGTCATATACTTTAACAAAATGAAATCCAAAAATTTCAAAGCCTTCATTATAGTAGAATTTGTGTGATTTTCTATTTGCCGTATATGTATTCAACTCTATTGCTTCACACCCTTTAGATTTAGTATAGTCATAAATCCAATTGAAAAAGCGTTTTCCAATATTTCTTCCCCTATACGCTGGGTTAATAATGACATGATCGGGTTCAACACTTTCTCCAACATAGTGCCTTACAGAGTACCATAAACCACATATGCCTACTAAAGTATTATTATAGTACGCTCCAATACACTCGTAGTGCTCGAGAGCAAACATTTTGTGAACTCTGTCTTCTAATTCACTTGAAAGTGCTTTTTTATTGAGTATACTAAGTAATGGAATTATAGTTAATTTTTTTTCATTTGGTATTGGTTTGAAAATTAGCTCCATAAAAGTATGTTTTTTATTTTGTGAAGTGTTTAATATTAAAGTTTGTGAAACTACATTTTATTAATATAAGTTTTATAGAAAACGATGTTAAATTTATTGATATAACTTTTAAATAAATTTTGAAAAGGACTTTTTCAATTCTGTTATTTATATAGGTTAATAATAACCTAAAAAAATTAGTGATTATTACTTTTGAAGATAATGTGTTTAGTTTATTGAAATATCAGGTAGCTATTTTAGCAGTATTAAAGACAAGCTGTTTTATTTTAGTAGGATTGGATTTAAAGTAAAATAGTATTTGTTTTACACTTATTAACTTAGATCAAATATGTTCTCCTTTTTATTAAATCTTTGAACTAAATTTTAATTCAATAAATTAGGGTATCCAGCTGGATACCCTATGTCATAATCGAAAATTAATATTTATTTTTACTCTATTGTTTTTGTTATTTAATTACTTAAGATTTGTGAAATCTTCCGCAGATAGTTTTCCAGTATTAATATCATTTAATTCCTCTACCTTAGTTAAAATGAAATCATGGATTTCTTTATTGAAGTCTTTAGGCTTTTGTGGTTGATTTCCTAATCTCCAAGCACCAGGTATAACGTATCTTTGATAGTAATAAAAGAAATAACGGTCGAAATCATTATTCGATAAATTATATTCTGATAATAACCAACCTAGTCTAAGAGCAGATCTTCTTTGAGCAGGGGTTCCGTGCGAAGAACCATTTGAACCACCGATAGATTGTGCCATGTTATATGCACTAGAAACGTTAGACCAGTTCGTCGAATACTTTTTTCTAAGATAATATCCAGCAAAACCATCAGCTTCTAATTCCGTATTGGAAGCTCCGGAAACTGAAGGGAATCTATATCTGAATTGCACTTGATGTGCAATTTCATGGGCAGCTACATAAGCAACAGCAGCTCTACCAAAACCTAAAGCATGCTCTAGTATTTGCTCACCCCATATTACATAACCATTACGGTATGATAATGCATTAAAAGTTCCGTCTCCAGCAGCAAAATATAACGGAACATTGCCTAACCCGAAAAAGTCAGCCGATCCATTATGATGCGTTTTCAAAAAATTCGTCTCGGTTTGATTTACAATTGTATTTGCCCAATATGAATTAGGACCAAATTGACTAACTGTAGCACAATGATGTTCAGAAGCTTTTGCATTTAATTCACTTGGAGATTCAATATTTTTCGGAAAGTTACCGGTCAGATCTGCTGCGTTCTTTAGTTCATTTTTTTCACAGCTTTGCATTACTAGTAATACAGAAAGTATTACTATTCTAAAAATATGTCTCATAATTTTTGAAGGGTTTAAAGTCGATTACGACAATGCAAATATATATATATTAAAATTTTAACCTTTATGTTTTGTATTATTTGCAAAAAATAAACAGTTTCATTAGAGTTTTACTAGTGTTTATCTTTTTAATTTTTCTTTAAAAAATGATGACAAAACGTTTTTCAATGCTAACTTTAAGAAAAAGTATGAAATTATAGGTTTATAAGAAGATTATTTACGTTGAAATAATAATCAGTGGTTTTTTTAGTAATGTTTGGAATCGTATCTGAAAGTTAAAGTTAGTACTTCCATAGTTCTTAGAGGTGTTTTATAGAACAGCTAGTAAAAAAAATACATTCAAAAGTACTAGTTTGCTTTTGAATGTATTGTAATAAGAAAACCGTAAAGGCTTTTTTATCATATGAACTATTTATTTTGAAGGTATCTTTATCGTATATAGCTTCTTCGATTTATTATTAAGTTTTGTTTCTCGTAACCATGGGTTAACCAATTTTAACTTTTTATAAGTAACACCAAAGTGATCTGCAAAGTTTGCAATATTTGTGATTGCTGTATCAACAGGGACTTCATAATATTTAATCGGATTATACAAATCTTCGTCTTTGAAAATAAATCCGTATTTCTTTGGATTTGTAACAATTTCTTTAAGTGCTAAAATCCGAAACACATATCTTGAAGTTTCTTCATTTAAAAATAAATCAAAATAGCTTGAGGCATGTTGCTCTTTCAATCGTCTTGATATTCTACCTCCACCTGCATTATAAGCTGCAGCAGCAAGTGTCCAAGTTCCAAATTTCTTTTTAGAGTTTTTTAAATATTTTGCAGCTACCTCAGTAGCTTTTTCAAGATGATAACGTTCATCTACATTGTTGTTTACCTCAAGACCATATTGCCTAGCGGTACCTTTTAGGAACTGCCAAAATCCTGCGGCGCCTGCATATGACCTCACATTCATAAAGCCACTTTCGGCTAACGCTAAATACTTAAAGTCATCAGGTAAACCATATTTATCTAGTAAAGGTTCAATGATGGGAAAGTATTTATGAGCTCTTTTTATTAACAGAAGACTGTTAGATTGCCAGTATGTATTTACCAAAAGCTCTCTATCCATTCGTTCTCTTATGTCTTGCCTTTCAATAGGAATTCTTTCACCAGCTAAGTTTAAATTAGAAGGGATTTTAACGGCCATAATTTCATAGTTCTCAGCTACATTTTTAATAGTTGGTTCGTTTTGTTTGCTAATTGTATTAACAAGCAGTGTTGCGACACACGAAATCACTAATGCGGGGAATAATCGTAATTTTATCTTCATACTACTTCTTTTTTATATCGTTGTTCTTTAATTTAGTAAAAAACATTCCTTTTGTAAAATATTTGAGATACTTTTTGCTTTATCTAATATCATTATATGGGTACCATTTTTGATAATTTTTGCTTTTTGAATGTTTTTTATAGGAAAAATTTCGTCATGATCACCGTGTATATGCAAAATACCTGGAAGTGTTTCATTTTGTTTCCAATGTAAAAGGTTAAAAATTGCCCATTGTAAATAGATTTTGTCTCTTACGCATAAATACGTTTTGTATAGAGCCATTCGCTTTTTTAAAATATCGCTAAAAAAGTAACGCTCATATTTCTCAATATTTGAAATAATATTTGAAGGAAATAATTTATAGGCCTTTGTTTTTCTGGCAAGTTGTAGTTTTTTAGGTAATTCATTATTATTCTTAATACTGGAAATAATGATTAATTTACCTAAAGATACATGTTTACTTATCTCTTGTGCCATAACGCCACCAAACGACACTCCTACTAAAATAGCATTTTTATGCTTAATTTCTTTGCTCATTCTTTTTGCATAATCCTGAATAGATTCATCTATGCTATGGGGTAAAATCCATTCTATAAAAAACAGTTGAAAATGTTCTTTTGGAAGAGATATGTATTGAAAAATTTTTGAACTCGCTGCAAGTCCTGGTACAAAATAAATAGGGGTTTTGGTCATTATTCAAGAAGCATTTTTTTATATAGGATGTCAACTATAAACTCGTGAATTTCAATGAGTTTTTCAGGTAAGTTTTTCCATAACCGTATTTTTATTTGTTCATTATCATAGGTAATAAACGTGCTACTTAAATCCTGAATTTTGGGATTGTCATATGTTCTTTTAAAGCTATTAAAGTCATTTTTATTAAGGAGATTTTTTAAGTTTTTTAACTGATTAGCTTCTAAGCTAAAAATATGAGTACCTTTTTCTTTGACATACTTTTTTCCATTGAAAATCAGTTTTCCGTCTTTTTCAATACTAACTTCATATACAGGGCAATCACCAAAGCATGCAGTTTTACTAAGTGAAATTAATATATTTTCTTCTTTTTTAATCACTTTATCAACGACACCTGTTCCGTTCTTTATTACTTTTTTAAATACGTTTTGTTTTTCTAGTCGCTTGATCCAAACTTCACGTTGATTATCAGGAAGTGATATAACCCCAATTTTAGTTACTTTGGAATTATAATCTACATCTTTCCATCCAATACTACTATTTTTTAAAAGTTCTAGAGCTTCTTTGTTGTTATGTTCGTGTTTTAAGACAACAACTAATTCTCTAGAGTAATCCTTTTTAATATCTGATTTTTCTTTTATAATCTCTTTATTTTGGTTTGATGTGGAGGAAACTCCCTCTTTTACTTTTTTAGATGTTTTACAAGATAGTAAGAATACAAGCAGAGAAAAAAGAATGTACTTCATAGTCTTTGAATTTTTTAAATATCAAGACTTTAAAAATAGAGCTTTTTTTAAATATTTATGCATAAATATTATTTAAAATGACTAGCAATCAAAACTTAAATTTAGAACAATAAAAAGAAATAAAAAATTATAATAAGATCCTAATATCTTTTTAACAGAATTCAAATCTAACGGCTCCATCTTCACCTATTTTTTTCAAAGTAATATTGTGTAAGGTATTTACCAATTCAGGGTTCCAAGGGGTTTTAACTTTAACATAGTTTTCTGTAAATCCAAAAATATAACCTTCCTTATTTTCACTTTCAAATAAAACAGTAGATGAGTTTCCTAATTGACTTTCGTAAAATGCCCTTCTTTTTTTTACAGATAATCCACGAAGCATTTTACTTCTTTTAGCTCGAATATTTTTTGGCACACTACCTTCCATTTCTGCCGCTTCTGTATTTTGGCGTTCTGAATATGTAAATACATGGAGATATGAAATATCTAATTCACTAAGGTAGTTATATGTTTCAAGAAATAATTCATCTGTTTCTCCAGGAAAGCCAACTATAACATCAACGCCAATACAAGCGTTTGGCATTACTTTTTTAATTCTTGAAACTCGATCGGTATATATTCTTTTTAAATATCGACGTTTCATTTTTTTTAATAAAACATCACTTCCTGATTGGAGAGGAATATGAAAATGAGGAACAAATATTTTTGATTGAGAAATAAAATCGATTGTTTCATCCTTTAAAAGATTCGGTTCAATTGATGAAATTCTCAATCTATTAATCCCTTTAACATTATCTAAAGCTTGTACAAGTTCAAAAAAAGTATGTTCATGCCTTTTATTTCCATGTTCACCCTTGCCATAATCACCTATATTAACTCCAGTTAGTACTATTTCTTTTATACCTTTCTCTGAAATTTCTTTTGCATTTTTCAATACATTTGCTAAAGTATCACTTCTGGAAATACCCCTAGCCAAAGGAATTGTACAATATGTACATTTATAATCACAACCATCTTGTACTTTTAAAAAGGCACGAGTTCGATCTCCAATTGAATAAGAACCAACATAAAAATCTGCTTGCTCTATTTCGCATGAATGTATTTCTCCTAAATCATTTTTTGTAAGATCGTTTATGTAACTTGTTACATTAAATTTTTCAGTAGCGCCTAAAACTAAATCAACACCATCAACAGCAGCCAGCTCTTCTGGTTTCAATTGCGCATAACATCCTACTCCTATTATAAAAGCTTGGTTATTTTGTTTTAGAGCTGATTTAACAATAGTTTTAAATCTTTTATCAGCATTATCTGTAACAGAACAAGTATTGATAACATATACGTCCGCTTTATTATTGAAGTCAACGCGCTCAAACCCTTCATTTACAAAATTTCTTGCAATTGTTGAAGTTTCTGAAAAGTTAAGTTTACATCCTAGCGTATAAAAAGCTACTTTTTTATCTACATTATTCATTTTTATATCCAATGATTAAAACACTAAAGGACTAGTAAATAACTGCCCAATTAGTACAAACATTTAATTGAAAATCAAAAAGAATTGACACATTAAACTTTGAAAATGCAAAAGTAGTCAATTTATGATCATTTTTATAGAGATATCCTAAATGTTGAAGTGCAAAGAATGTTTTTTTATTTTTGTATGCAATAAAGCCTAAAATTTAATTTTAATATAGCTATCGAAAGATATTAAGTCCTACTTATTAAAGAAAATTGTTATCAGTATTTTGTACCTATGTTTTTTTAGGTTCTTAATAAAAAATAACTTTTTCGACATTGAAATGGTTAATGAATTATAATATTGCTCTATTTTGATATAAATGCAGGTTTTATTTCTATTCTAAAAAATAATACATATGTATGCTTGGTTAAATAATGTTTTAAAAAGGTATTTTAAGGAGAGTACAATTTTTAAATATGGATTTAATATTTCTCCCATGTATCGAAGAACAACAGGAAGAATATTATTTGTATCAGATAATTTATTGACTGTGAAAGTTAAAATACCGATTGGTCCGAAAAATAAAAATATTGTGGGATCTATATTTGGTGGGAGTTTATTTTCTGCAACAGATCCTATTTTTATGACACAATTAATCTTTACTTTAGGGAATAAATATGTTGTCTGGGATAAAAAATCTACAATAAAGTTTAAACGACCAGCATTTTCAGATGCTTTTGTTGATTTTGTATTCACTCCAGATGAAATAGAGAAAATTAAAGAAAGGGTGATTAAAGAAAAAGAAATAGATGTAATAAAAGAGATAAAAATAACTAATGAAAAAGCTTCTGAAGTGTTTACCGAAGTTTTAAAAACAATTTATGTTGCAGACAAGGAATATTACAAAAAAAAGAGAGGACAACAATAAAGGTTCTTTAAAAAAGAATATTGGAAATATAAAAAGTCAAGATATTATTTTTAGTAACAAAAGAAATTTTGGTAAGTTAATAATCAATTTATCTTTCTTTTTGATAGTTATTTTCCTATCCTGTAAAGACAGAAAAAAAGAGTCTTTGAGTACTGTTTTTCGGTATAATGAATATGCTAATATAACCTCATTAGATCCTGCTTTTGCAAAAGATCAAAGAAATATTTGGGCCGTTAATCAACTGTTTAACGGTTTGGTTCAATTAAACGATAGCTTGCAAGTTGAACCTGATATAGCTAAGCGTTGGCATATTTCTGATGATGGTAAAGTTTATGAGTTTATTCTAAGGAAAGATGTATTTTTTCATGAGAGTAATGTGTTTGGTTCAAAAAAGACCAGAGTTGTTAATGCTTCAGATTTTGAATATTCATTTAATCGTCTACTGGATAAAAAAGTATCTTCTCCTGGCGGTTGGGTTCTTCAAAATGTAGCTAAATTCGAGGCAAAAAATGATTCTATTTTTACGATACATTTAAAAAAAGTTTTCCCGCCTTTTTTAGGTTTATTAGCAATGAAATATTGTTCCGTTGTACCAAGAGAAGCAGTTAATCACTATGGAAATGAATTTAGATCAAATCCGATAGGAACTGGACCATTTTATTTTAAATTATGGGTTGAGAATACAAAATTAATTTTTAGAAGAAATGACAATTATTTTGAAACAGATTCTTCAGGAGCTAAATTACCTTATTTAGAAGCCGTTGCTATTACATTTTTACCTGATAAACAAAGTGAATTTTTACAATTTATTCAAGGTAATATAGACTTTATGAAAAGTATAGATGCCTCATATAAAGACGATATTTTAAATACAGACGGTAGTTTAAAGGGGAAATATAAGCATAAAATAAAAATGCTTACCGGACCGTATTTGAATACTGAGTATTTAGGGATTTACTTTGATGAGGACAATACATCACCTTTAAATTCAATAGGTATAAGAAAAGCTATAAACTATGGTTTTGATCGTAATAAAATGATACGGTTTTTAAGAAATGGTATTGGTAAGCCTGCTGTCAATGGTTTTATTCCTAATGGTTTACCTTCGTTTAATAATCAGAAAGGTTATTCATACAATCCTGAAAAAGCTAGAGAGTTAGTTGCTCAATATAAAGAGGAAACAGGGGAGAGGGATGTGAAGATAAATATTACAACAAATAGTAATTATTTAGACCTGTGTGAATTTATTCAAAGAGAACTACAAAAAGTGGCTATTAATGTAAAAATTAATGTTGTTCCCCCGTCAACTTTACGTCAAGGGAAAGCTTCAGGAAAATTTCCTATTTTTCGAGCAAGTTGGATAGCAGATTATCCTGATGCAGAGAATTATTTATCTTTATTTTATAGTAAAAATTTTATACCTAATGGTCCTAATTATACACATTTTAAAAATGTAGAGTTTGATAAATTGTATGAATCTGCAATTGAAGAAGTAAATATCAAAAGGAGATACGAATTATATCAAAAAATGGATAGTTTAATTATTGCTCATGCTCCTGTTGTACCTTTGTACTATGATGAGGTTATTCGTTTTATGCAAAATGATATTAGAGGGCTAGAAATGAATCCTATTGATTTATTAAACTTAAAAAAAGTATATAAAAACTAGTGTTTTTGTGAGGAATATCCGTGATGAGCATTTTTATAAAAGAAAAAAGCTGCTATTTAGAGCAGCTTTTGAAATTAATTATGCTAATTAGCAGCAATGACTTTTTGATCCCATAGCTCTCCTTCACCTTGGTAACCTTTTTGAAGGTTGGTACTACCAAAGGCATGAGTCAAGTAATAAAGCGATTCACCTCCTGTAGCTTCAAAGGCAACACCACCTTCCATTTCGCGTAGAATCCACTCTTCACCTTCTCCTTGATAGCCATTTTGAAGAAAAACTTGACCATTACCATGACTTAGGTATTTACCGTTTTCTTTACCTTTACATGCTAACTTAACTCTATTGTTACCGAGTTCTTCTATCATGAACTCTTCACCTTCTCCAAGGAATCCGTCTTGTAGAAACGAACTTCCATGGGCGTGACTTAGGTATTTACCTTTTTCGCCACCTCTTGCTTGTAATGATACTAATTTCATTTTTATAAAGTTTGATTGTTTTTATTAAAGATAAAAAAAAAAGATATTTGAAATCCATTTTCGAAAAAATATTTGTTGGTTAATAAAAAACGAATCAAACTAGAATAATGATAACATAAGTATTCCATGTCTTTATCTATATTTCTTGTACGTTTTGACAAAGGGATTTTCTTCAGGTATATTTAAACGTATTATGGGGAATTTATTTTTTGGAGTTTTTCTTGCTTATTCATGACTTTCATGTAAATGATATCTGAGAATCATGTAAGTTATTGTTTTTTACATCTTTTTGAAGCATTATTATTAATGTTGTATTAAATAGTTGATCTATATTAAATTACCTACATTCGCTAATGTTACTATATTAAAATGAATTTATGGAAATAATTATTAAAATATTTATCGGATTGGTGGCTTTTATTCACTGCTATATTTTATGGTTTGAAATGTTTGCATGGGACACTCGAGGAAAAAAAGTTTTTAAAACCTTTCCGGAAGACCTATTCGGACCAACAAAAAAAATGGCTGCTAACCAGGGAATTTATAATGGTATTTTAGCAGCTGGTTTAATTTGGACTTTTTTCATTAATAATTATGAATGGAGAATAAATGTTTCTGTTTTTTTCTTGATTTGTATTTCCATTGCGGGAACTTTCGGGGCAATAACTACCGAAAAGAGAATATTTTTTGTTCAAGCATTACCCGCTATCGTAGCTTTAGTACTTACTTTAGTGTATAATTAAAACGTGTTATAGCAAGGTATAATAGCCACTAAAATGATCGTTAATGATGCACCTACCAAGAAAGTACTTTTTATGGTTTTTCATATCTAAAGTTTATAGAAATAACAATTTGTTCGATGATTCAAAAAATGAAAAAGCCCTTTTTTATATTATTAAGGTAAAAATAGTTGGTTAGTTTCGAGTATTTTAACTTAAATCAAATGTATGTATAGCTTCAATAATGAAATTATATTTGCAAACATTTATATATCTGCTATTTGGTAAGCATAAAAAATGAAAAGAATAATATTATTTTTAATTTTACTGTTTTTAATAAGGTGCAGCAATGATGATTTGAATAAGTATGAAAATCAAATAGATATTAATTTAGTTTCAGGTCTAAATTTGTTAGATAATTTAGGAGACATGATTGAGGAATTTGGAAATTCAAATGTCTTAAATAATAATAATTTCGTATTCTTTCCTAGTCCATCGCTTCATGTTTTGAGTTTATATTCAATGAAGAACATAACTAAAGTTTGGATTAGACTGGCAAAACCAAACAAAAATTATCTGAAAATTGACTTTAAATCAATATTGAATCCAGAGTTGTATTCTGAAAACGAAATTGAATCAGGCGCAGAATTAAAATTTACGAATACGAATTTATCAAAAATTACAATAGATTTTAGAGATTTAGAATCTGGGTACTATCAAATTTTTTGTTAAAGTAAATAACAAAATATACTGGGGAAATATTTATGTTGGTGAATTACAAGAGCTAATTAATCATTGGAATTAAAAGCATATGTGACAAGCCATATTTGTTATGTAGTATCTTTTAGGATATTTTTTATTCTCAACATTGGAAAATTATTTGTAAATAACTTAGCCATTAATTTTTTAGTAAAAATATTTTTTAAACTCACAACTAGCACAAATCAACGAATTTTTGGTTAGTGCCTTAGTATACCTATTGTAAAATTTATTTTTTTAAGTTGAATAATTGTTCTTACAAACCATTTGTAATTAAATAAAAAAAATAAATGACTATTATATCTGTTTTTTTTAAACTCTTACTCTTAAAATGAGTCGTGTACCGTAATTATTAAATCAAGAATTTCTTATAATAAACACTCTTTATTTTTAGTAACATTTACTTTAAGAGCTTTTATTGTTTTTTGAAGTCTTAAAAATAGAGTTAAACCATCATTTAATATTGAATTTTCTTTTACCCGAATTATTAAATCTACTTAGGATTGGTTTATTAGAACTATCAATTAGTTCAATTTTAATCTCATGCTCTCCTTTTTGTAAACCTTCTATTATATAGGGTTGCCATTTGTGCACTGTGAACTCATGATTATCTAGTGATATCTTTACTTTATTTCCATTTTTAGATAGCTTGGTATTTACCAAATAAAAGTCCAATAATACTTTATTAGTATTCTCTTTGTAAACGCCTTTTGGTCTGCTAAAGAATAATAACGGATCTTTTTTTATATCTATTTTTGGTTGCTCGTTTTCGAAAAGGTATTGCTTCAGGACAAAAGCATTTTTATGTTTTACACTTTCGTGAAATGATCGTGATAAAAAAGCGAGTACAATGTTTGAATTTTTATTTAGTTTAGCTTGAAACGAAGAGTCATATTTAGCTTGATAAGGACCATTATTTACTATAAAATGGATATGTTGACCTTCATGAGAATTTGCTAAGTGGTAGGTAATTGCTGAGTTAGTATTTTGTTTTAAAGAATAAGATTTTATATCAAAAAGGAAAGTATTCTCCCCTTTTTTTATCATATCATCTTTTGTTACAAGGCTAAGCTTAGCTCCGGAATAGGATGTTAAAGTTTGTTTCGGATATACTTTTATATTATCGAACTTATGTATTTCTTTTTTTAAAGAACAGCTTACAGTTATAAACAGTGATAAGAGAAAGATTAAGAATCTCATAATATATTTTTAATCAAAATACTGAGTGTACTCTAGCTTTGGAAGAAGTACACTCGGTATTTCTATTATTATTTGCGTACTACTTTGTAAGGAAGAGATAAATCTCCTGAAGCAACGCTATACACTGCATATACACCTAACATTGGAAGATTTTCTTTCATTGCATTTGTATTAACTTGCATGTATGCGGCAACACCATCAAAAGAAAAATTAGTTACATTGTTAACTCTAAACCTAGGAACTACAACTTTTATGGAATTCCCTTTAGTAATGGTATTATAACCAGGAGAGTCCATGTACATTGGCATGCCTGGATTAGTAGTAGGAAGTTTGACGGTTTTATCGTTTTTGTCAAACATTTTAACACTTAAACCTCCAGCTACACGTTTGTCACTATTTAAAACTACCCAATGTGGATGCCACACTACACCTTCTGATGCATTTGAAGGGTTACCATCTACGTCTTCATCCCATAATGGTGTGTCATCAAAATCAGGATGAGATGTTAGCGCTAAAGCTACAATACCTTCTGTTTTAGAGAATCCAACATCTGTTGATTTTAAATTTGTTGGAAAGACATAACCTAATACAGGTGCTCCATTTAAACTTCCAACAGCTTTAGGAACACTTTTTCCAGCAATGCCTTTCACACGTATATCGAAGATGAAATGTTCCAAATCTGAATCATATGTAACAGAAGTACTCTTAATTTTTAAGTCATCTGATTGTTTAAAATTTGTATCTTCATTAGTTTTAATTTGCGCTGAACAGGAGATAAATGGTATTGTAAGTGTCAGTGCTAAAAAAGTGTTTTTTAAAGAAATCATATTTTTTGAATTTAATTTATTATGAATATTAATAGTATTTATTAAAAATGAGTTAAGATTTTAATTCCTCAATGGAAGCACTTTAATTAGTTTGGAGTACATTTCTATTTGAGTTAAATGATTGATAAACATGTTTTAAAATAGCCTTTTCTCTTTCTTGAATATTATTTTTAATGGTTTCAATATTTAAAACCTCAAGGTTTTCTTTGTCTAGTAATTCTATAAACATCATTCTCTACTGATATACAAAGAGAACAGCCTGAATTATAAAAGATTGATTTACTCATAGGTATTGTTTTTGTTATATTTTATTACAAATATAGTTAGTAATCCTAACTAAAAAAAATAAGATTCATTTTTTTTTCAAATCTAATCATAGATGTAGCTTATAATTACTTTATTTTGTTTTTGTTATGTTTTTTTGTCTGTGCAATTTGATGAGATTATTCTCAATGGTTTTATCAAAAAGGGGAAATTAACTTTTATCTGTTATTCAAAAAAACAGCTTACATCCTCTAATTCTTTTCTTTTTAAGTTGGGGACGTAAACATCTTCATTGGCATAGCCAACAGGAAATAAAATAAAAGCTCTTTCATTTGCGGGTCTATTCAGTATTTCTGTTAAAAAATTCATTGGGTTAGGCGTGTGGGTTAAGGTAACCAAGCCAGCATTGTGAATTGCTGAAATCATCATCCCACAAGCAATCCCTAAAGACTCATTTACATAATAGTTGTTATATCTTTTTCCTTTATCATCTATTTCATAAATTCTCTTAAAAGCAACAATAATCCATGGAGCCTGCTCTATAAAGGGTTTAAACATATCTGTCCCAATAGGTGCTAAATCTTCTTTCCACTGACGACTCATTTTAACCTCGTATGCTAGTTTTTCTTCTAATTCAGCAGCTTTACGTATTTTTGATTTTAATTTAGAATTAGAAATAGCACAGAATGTCCATGGCTGTTTGTGTGCTCCAGAGGGGGCAGTGGAAGCAGATAGAATAATATTTTCAATTATTTTTTTGGAAACAGTTTTTTGAGAAAATTCCCTTACAGTTCTTCTTTTATTTAGCCAATTAAAATAATCCAAGCTTCTTTTTAGCATTTCATTTTCTTTATAAGTCAATGGGGTATAATTTATATGTTCAAACCCTTTAACAATTTTTGTTTTTTGTACCTCCATGGTTATATAATTTTAGTAATTTAAACAGATTCTTAATTAATCCTTAATTTAATAAATAAAAATTAATTATCTGTTTTTTAGTAGTTTATGTTTTTTATTGAAGTTAATTTGATTTTTAACTAAAAAAAGAAGAAGTCCCAAAAAAATAATACATTACTGAGAAAAAGAAATACATATTTTTTCAGTTAATGGGTAGTCCAATTTAGCCTACTCATAATTGGGAAATGATCAGATAGTTTTATGTCATTGTAAGTTTTAAATTGATTTATAGTTGCCTTTTTGTCGGAAAGTATAAAATCAATTCTCATGGGATAGATGTATCTAAAAGTTTTACCTAAACCTATACCAGATTCAATGAAGGAGTCTTTTTTATTTTTCACGAGTTCTTTGTAAACCCATGAATACGCAGAATTATTAAAATCGCCACAAATTATTTTTTTTCCTTTCCAGTTGTATTCGTGCTTAATAATATACTCGGTCTGGATGGCTTGTTTTTCAAAACCACTAGCTAACCTTTTAAATAAGCGTTCTGAGTCTTTTTCTCCAAAATTCTCTTTATTAGGATTTATTTTCAAAGATTCTAAGTGCACGTTATAAATCCGAATAGTGTCATTTTTCCTAACAATATCAACAAAGATTGTATTGTTAGCACTATTTTCAAAGTTTAAAGAACCTGAATTTATGATTGGGAATTTAGAATAAATAGCAAGGCCAAACTTATCTTTTATCGATTTTGTTTTAATGAATTTATAAGGTAGTTTAATATCAATCGTATTAGATTGATAAAATTCTTGAAAGGCAATTAGATCTGGAGACTCATTATTAATAAATTCATATATTTTACTTTCAGTCGTAACGTCATTATTCCATTTGTAGTAGTTAAACATTCTTACATTATAACTCATTACTTTTAAATCGCTGGTCAAGACAACTTCTTTGTTTGTAAATTTAACTAATGGAGGTGTTAGAAACCATCCAAGTAATAATACGAGTATCGGAAGCAATACGTTTTTGTGTAGTTTTACAGTCCAGTAAAGTAAAAAGCACAGATTTGTTAACACTAAAAAAGGAACAAAGAGGCTAAATATAGTAAGTGACGGAAGTTTTATTGGAGAAACATAAGGTAGAAAAAAAGAAAGCAATAATGCTGTAGCTAGTGTTGAATTAATGAAAAATAAAAATATTTTAAAAGGAGATTTTTTTTTCAAACTAAAATTTCTTTTGCTAATTATTATAAAGCTTCCATGTTATTATTCACAGCAATAAATTACTACTATTTTCTTCCTTGTTTGAAAAGAAAATCTTTCTCTTCTTTGGACAGTGTTTCGTATCCAGACTTGCTAATTTTATCAAGTATCAAATCTGTTTTTTTTTGAATTTCTGTTTTTTTAAGAGCGCTAGTAGAGGTTGCATCTTTTTTTCCTGACTTGTATACTGTTTTTAAATTGGATTTTTTTTCTTTCTTTTTAAATATTTCAGAGAAAGGGTTAATTATCACGATTTCTTTATTACTAGCATATTTAACATAAATAAAACCAAAAAGAGCTCCTCCAATATGTGCTAATCTACCTCCGGCGTTACCAGCAGGAATTTGAATAACATCTAAAGCAACCCATATAGCAGCTAGTGTCCATAGTTTTATAAAACCAACTAAAGGTAGTCTTATTTCGTAGTTGGGCATATAGGTTGCAATTCCAATAAAAATAGCAGATATACCTGCTGAAGCACCAATTAATATGCTTCTATCTGCATTGCTTCTTAGAGCTGGAAAAAAATTATAACTAATCATAAAAATGAAACCGCCTAGTGCAGTACCGAATATGTAAAAGTTTAATAACTGTTTTGAAGTAAAATATTGATTAAATAAATTACCAATAAAAAATAATGCTATAAGATTAAACAGAATATGAATAAATCCAGAATGGATAAACCCATAAGTAACAATAGACCAAGGTTTATATAAAAACTCACTAAAATTAGCAGGTAAAGAAAACCACTCTACAAAAAAATTACTTTTAGTTTGAAATAAAAATCCAAAAGTATTTAAGATAAAAACAATAAAGAATACAGTTAAATTTACATATATTAGTTTTTCAACAATTCCTGCATATTTAAACCTTTGTCTTAACGTATTTATTATATCCATTTTAATTAGAGGAGTTAAAATTTAAATTGATTTCTTTTCCAGTACCAAGCAATTATAAAACCTATTAGTGCACCACCAATATGTGCAAAATGAGCAATATTACCAACAGAATATTTAGTTACTCCGAAGAATAAATCTAATAAAATCATACCTGGTATAAAAAATTTAGCAGCAATAGGAACAGGAAAGAATATCATAGCAAGTTTAGCGTTAGGAAAGGCAAGACCAAAAGCCACTAACACTCCATATATGGCACCTGACGCACCAACGGCAGGGGTATGATATAAATTAACTATTTCACTAAATTGTTCTTGTGTTATAGCTCCCGTAAGTCTTGTGTCTGTTGTCCGCCCAGATTCTAAAATAGAGATTATCTCATTTTGATCTAAGCCAGCATTCACAAAAATCTCGTAAATACCATTGAATTGATAGTAATTGACAAATGTATAAATCAAACCAGCTCCAATACCTGCCGAAAAATAAAAAAATAGAAATTTATTTTTACCCCACATCTGCTCTAGAGGACTTCCAAATGCCCACAATCCATACATATTAAATAAAATATGAGTGGCACTTCCGTGCATAAAGATATGGGTTAAATATTGCCAGATACCAAAATGATTATTTTCCGGTAAATGAAGCGCAAATATGTTAGTTAGGTCCATTTTAAGAAATAATGGAGTAAAAAACATAATAGCATTAATGATGATTAAATGTTTTATGGCACCAGTTAGTCTAATCATTTGTTATTGTTTTGAATTCATCAAATAATAGTATTAAAATTACTTAATCTTTTCGATGATTTAAATTATTTATTTGTTAAAAATAGTATCAATTTCTTGTAAAGAAAGTGTCTTAAATGTTGGTTTACCAAATGGAGATGATGATGGCTCTTTGCAAGAAAAAAGAGAATTTACTAAATTTTCTTGCTCTTTTAGCGATAATATTGTTCCTGTTTTTATTGCTAATGATTTAGCAAAAGATTTAGCCATTACATCAAAGTGACTAAAACTCGTATCAGGAACTTCCATTTTTATATCGTCCAAAAGTTGCTCCAAAATCAATGTAATTTGACTTTCCGTAATTGAAGTTGGAATACCTCTGATAATAACACTATCTTTTTTAAATTCTTCGAACATAAAACCAGCACTTTCTAAATCTGTTTTTATGCTGTATATAATTTCAATATCACTTGACGAGAAGGATATTGTTACGGGAAAAAGAAGTTGTTGACTACTTGCTTCTTTTACCGTTATATTTTCTAAGAATTCTTCATAAAGAACTCTTTGATGAGCCAAAGATTGATGAATCAGTACGACACCCGATTTTATAGTGCTCAATAAGTATTTTTTTTGAATTTGAAATGTTTTTCCGGTTTCTGTTTCTTTATTAGATTCAAATAATTCCTCTTGCTCCATAGGATCCGAAGTAATATTATTTAAGTCAATATTAAATTTAGTATCAGTGTAGAGAGCTTCCCAGCTACTATTATCTTTTTTGTAGTCTGTTTTGTATTGAGAACTATAGTTGTTATTTGATCTCGAATTATTAGATAAAGACTCATTGGATGGTATTACAGACTGAGCATTAGAATCTGTTTTAAATGGATTAAAATTAGGATCTACACTAATTGGCGGTATTGAAGGCGTTCCTTTTTTAGTATAATTATAAGGAGTGTCCAAATTGGCATCTCTTTCAAAATCTAATACAGGGGTTACATTATATTGGCCTAGGCTATGCTTTACAGTAGCTCTTAAAATAGCGTAGAGAGCTTTTTCATTATCAAATTTAATTTCAGTTTTTGTTGGATGAATATTAATGTCAATACTATTAGGAGGTACTTCTAAGTATAAAAAATATGAAGGGTGTGATGCTTGATCTAGTAATCCTTCAAAAGCATTAATAACAGCGTGATTTAAATAGGAACTTTTTATAAAACGGTCATTTACAAAAAAGAACTGTTCTCCACGTTTCTTTTTTGCAAATTCGGGTTTAACAACAAATCCTTCTATTTTTAGAATATCTGTTTGCTCATTTATAGGAACTAACCGTTCATTCATTTTATTTCCAAAAATAGCAACAATTCGCTTACGTAAATTACTGTTTTTTAAATTGTATACTTCATTATTGTTGTGGTGTAATAGAAACTCGATACCTGGATGCGTGAGTGCTACTCTTTGAAATTCATCAATAACATGCCTAGTTTCAATTGCGTCAGATTTTAAAAAATTTCTTCTTGCAGGAATATTGAAAAAAAGATTTTTTACGGCAATACTCGTTCCTTTAGCCGTAGAAATGATTTCTTGAGAACTAACTTTACTACCTTCTATTTTAATCTGATTGCCAAGTTCTTCGTCTTTTTCTTTTGTTTTCAATTCAACATGGGCAATAGCAGCAATTGAAGCCAAAGCTTCGCCACGAAAGCCTTTGGTATTAATATTAAAAAGATCTTCAGCTTTTTTAATTTTTGAAGTAGCATGTCTTTCAAAGCAAAGTCGAGCATCGGTAGCGCTCATGCCTTTTCCGTTATCGATTACTTGAATTAATGTTTTTCCAGCGTCTTTTAATAATAGTTTTATGGAGGTTGCTCCGGCATCAATAGCATTTTCAAGTAGTTCTTTTACAACAGATGCGGGACGTTGTACGACTTCTCCTGCAGCAATTTGGTTCGCTACATGATCTGGTAATAGCTGTATTATATCAGACATTGATTAATTATTCTTGGGTATAAAAATAGATAGGTCGAAATCAATTACAAAAAGAAAAATAAAAACTAGAATAATGAATATTATCACAATAGTTTTGTTAATTCCTCCATATTCTGAGGATTTGAACTCGTTAATAGCTGTACTGAATTTTCCTTTTAAGCCTTTTCGTTTTCCTACAGTAGTTCTAAATTCATCGAACTTATGTTTAAACTCATAGGGGTTGCTTTCTCCTTTATAATAACGAGGTTGATAATCAAACTTTTTATTTTCTCTTTTAATAAATCCCATAAAATTTAAGTTTTAAAGGTAAATAACAATAAATATAGCTCCAATATGAGGAAGGGATCAAAGTTACTGAAATAAAAATGGGGCATCAAAAGAATCTGCGTATTTTCACTTTAAGTAAAGAGACTTTATTATTGAAATTGGGAAAATAGGGTTGCTGAATTATATATTTCTTAAGTAGGAGATAGTATCTGCACTTTTAAATTTATAGTAAAATAATAAGTTATAATGCTCGCTAAAAAGAATAAACACTTGTTACAAAAAAAGAGCTTTAAATAAGCTCTTTTTTTGTAACAAGTGTGATATGAAGTCTATTTGAGAGTAAAGTTTAATCTGGCAAATACATAACGACCATTAGTTCCAAATTGCTGAGATCTTCTTGACCAAATAAATCTTCCTGATGACCTAAAAGCCACTGCTGCTTGGTCAGGGTAGATGTCAAACAAATTGTTTGTACCAATGGTAAGTTTTGCAACTTCACTTATATTATAACCAGCGCTTAAATCGGTAACAATTTTAGCTCCAAAGTCAAAATCATTTTCAGTTAATCCAGAATCGCCGACATTCAAGTTAGTAGCCTCTGTAACTTCACCAAAATACGAGTTTCTTAAATAAAAGTTCCATTTATCACCTATTTTTAAATTATGAGATAAATTTCCTTTTGTTCTTGGAACAGCTGACTCAATGTAAGTTCTACTTGTTTTATCAAAATAAGTCTCAGATAAGCCAGCATTTGAAATCGCCGAAGGGATGTTGATCGATTCAATATCAGTTTTTGAAAAAGTAAAAGCTAAAGTATTTGTTAATGAAATATCATCGTTTATATTTATTTTATTATCAACAACAATATCAATACCACTGGTTTTAGTATCTACAGCATTTGCAAAGAAAGCTGCTGATGTAGCATTTGCCTGTGCAAATAAATTGGCTAGCTCGGGATTTCCATTATCCCCAAAAGAACCCGTATATACTACTCGATCATCTATTTTAATCATATATCCATCAATAGTTATTTTAGTATTTAAGTTTGGTATTTTAGCAGTGATACCTACACTACCTCCCAAAGAAGTTTCCTCTTTTAGGGGATCAATACCCAAAATACGTGCAACACGTGAGGTATTTGAGAAAGTTCCTACTTCATTTGGAGTACTGTCAACGAATATTGTAGATGTTGAGTTATAGTGAATTTGATGTAGAGAAGGAGCTCTAAAACCAGATTGGATACCACCTCGCATACTCAAATTCTCATTTATTTTATATCTAGAAGCTAATTTAAAGTTTGTAGTGTTGCCAAAATCAGAATAGTTTTCAAAACGAACGGCAGCACTCGCCATAAAATTTTCAGTAAAGTCTGCCTCAACATCAAAGTAAGCAGCAATAGAATTCCTGTTTTCGTCTACTTCATTTTCAGGTTTAAATCCTGGAAATACCTGAATGCCACCAGGGCGGTTATTACCAAAAAAATCTGCATCAACAATTGAAGTAGGATCGGTAGGGTTGTGAACATTACCGTTAGTATTGAATTGAGCATATGAATCTTCATCACCAGCTTCAATATTATAATTTTCAGTTCTGTATTCAAGACCAAAAGCAATATTTAGCCCAGCCATAGTGTCTTCGTAAAAACGACTCATATCAAAGTTAGTTGTATTTTCAGCATAACTATACCCCCCTGCATTGGCTTCAAAAGGAGTTGATTGTAGCATAGAAGCATTAGAAGAATTTCTAATGTTATACAGAAAGGAGTTTCTTCCCCAGTTATTTGAAAAGTCTATATTCCATTCTCCTACAACACCCCTAATTCCTGTGGCTATTGATATGTCGCTAATTGTTGAGTGTATTTGAGGTAAGAATCCATTAATATAAGCAGGAGTGTAGGTACGCGATTGATTAGGGAGTCTATAAAATCCGCGAGCCTCACCATTTCTATTTCCTAAACCACCAAAGGTATAAATTTCTAAATCGTCTCCTACAGGAATGGCCATATTAGCAAAAAATTGAGCATTACGTAATTCTGATTGCCCAACTCTCATGTTAAAATCACTTCGTTGTAAGCCTCTCGCTGTTAGCTGAGAATCTGTTGCATCAGCACTTAAAATATTTTGTAACTGTTCTAATGTCTCAGTTCCAGTTAAATTTATTCCAGTTTGTCCTGCATAGTTGAAAATGTCGGATAAATCGTCATCTAATAAATTGGAAAGGTTATATCCGTCATTATAAGCAGACCATTCAATTGCGTTATATTGATTAAAAATATTACCTTCCCATTCAAGCATTCTATTAGTAGCCCCTCTAAAGTTAAAAGAACCCGTAAAATTGATATAACCTCCATTATCTCCTAAAGGAAGGCCGTAGTTTAAACCAAGGTTATATTGCTCTCCATCGTTTTTAGTATCACTCAATCCAGTTACATCATCCTTTACATTTGTCATGTTGACACCAGTATCAATTGATACACCAAGTTCGTTTACCTTTTTCTTAAGAACAATGTTTATAACTCCTGCAATAGCATCAGAACCGTACTGAGCTGCAGCACCGTCTCTTAAAATTTCAATTCTTTCAATAGCATCAGACGGAATGGAGTTTAAATCTGTACCCACAGATCCTCTACCAAATGTACCATTTACATTTACCAAAGATGTTTTGTGTCTTCGCTTTCCATTAATTAAAACTAATACTTGGTCTGGCCCTAAACCCCTTAAAGATGCAGGGTCAATATGATCAGTACCATCTGAGATTGTTTGTGTATTAGAACTGAAGGAAGGTGCTGCGTAATTAAGTAGCTGGTTAACTGATACTTGAGGTGCAGAGGTTGTTAGTTCTCCAATGTCTAATACATCTATAGGAACAGGGGTGTCTATAGCGATACGATTTTTATTTCTTGAACCGATCAATAATACTTCATCAAGTACTTCACCTTCTTGAAGTATTACATTGGTTGTACCAGCACTTTTAATGTTAACTTCTTTAGTAACGAAACCTACAGAGGAAAATACAATAGTAGCAGGAAAAGAGGGGATGTTAAGCGTATAGTTTCCATTAAAATCTGTTGATGTACCGTTAGCAGTGTTTTTTAGTATTACGTTAACACCAGGGAGTCCCTCCCCGTATGAATCTTTAACAATACCAGTAATTGTGCCTTGAGCAAATGTTTCCAAACTGAACAAAGTCATCAGAAACAATAATAATTTGGTTGTTTTACCTAACATATTTTCGCGTTTAATATTTGTAAAACAATATATTGCATTTAGTTAGTTTAAAGTGTAACAAATGTTACATAGTAAATTCATAAAACAAAAAAGCTGTAACAACGTTACAGCTTTTTTGTTTTATGAATTATTTTTTTAAAACCCAACACTATTTGATTGAGAATTTTTGGTATTTATGAAAGCCATTTTGACAGCGGCAACAGCACATTCAATGCCTTTATTTCCTAATTTTCCGCCAGATCTATCTATTGATTGCTGCTTAGTATTATCTGTAAGTACACAAAAAATAATAGGCACATCATATTTTATATTTAAATCTACTATTCCTTGTGTAACGCCATCACAAACAAAATCAAAATGTTTTGTTTCTCCTTGAATAACATTACCTATGGCAATTATTGCATCAACTTTTTGTGTTTGAATCATTTTTTTACACCCAAAAATCAATTCAAAACTACCAGGTACATCCCATGAAACAATGTTTTCATTTGAGGCTCCACAATCTATTAAAGTGTTGATTGCACCTTTATGAAGTTTTTTCGTAATTTCTGGATTCCATTCAGAAACAACAATCCCAAATCGAAAAGGCTTCGCATTTGGGATTGTTGCTTTATCATAATAAGATAAATTTGTTGTTGCCATATTTATATTTTAATCAAACGAAGAGATTTTGTTTTACTGAGCATATTTTGCACTATTAATATACTTTTCAATATCTCTTCCTTGATCGGTTTTAGAATATTTTTCTTTGATGGTGTTAAAGAATCCTTCTGCCTTATTAAAATCTTTTAATTCCATGGCTGTTTGCCCAGCTTTGAATAAAAATAAAGGACTTGTAAATTCGTTATTTTTTTTAGTGGCAGCTTTTTCGTAAAATTCCAAAGCTTCTTTTGGTTGATTAATATCGGCAAAAGCATCACCAATAGCACCTAAAGCAGTTGGTCCAAGTATTTCATCATCAGATTCAAAATTACTCAAATACTCAATAGCTTCAGAATATTTCTTCATTTTTAAATAAGAAATACCAGCATAATAGTTTGCTAAATTTCCAGCCTTTGTTCCACTAAAAGATGCTGCAATATCTACGAAACCATATTTTCCATCGCCACCTTCTAAACCTAAAGTATATAGTGAGTCCGCTGCAACACCAGTCGATGTTGATGCTTCATCAAAAAAACTTCTTGGATATGCAAGCTCATTTGAAGCTTCTCTTTCTGTTGGTTCTGATACATACTTGTTATAGGCAAGGAATCCAAGGATTACAGTGGCAACTGCAATTAAACTATAAAAAAGTGGCTTGCTATTATTTTCAATCCACTGTTCTGATTTATTAGCAGCTTCATCCAAATTGTTAAATACTTCAGCCGTTGTACTTTGAGTTTCATCATAAGTTTCTTCAACTTCATTAACAGCCTTCTCTTTCTTGGGTTTATATCCTCTTTTCTTATATGTAGCCATAATCGCTTTATAATTAGTGCCAACAAAAATAGTTTTTTTAATTGGATTTTAAAAACTGATTTTTCGTAAATTTTCAATAATTTGCAACTCTCTAAAAGGTCCTAAATTTTATCATGTATTTGCGCAAAATTTCATTAGTAAATTATAAAAATGTAACTAGCAAAACATTTGATTTTAAGAAGAAAATTAATTGTTTTATAGGGAAGAACGGTGTAGGTAAAACAAACGTATTAGATGCCATTTATTATCTGTCATTTGCAAAGAGTTATTTTAATTCTGTAGCGGTTCAGAATATAAGACATGGGGAAGAGTTTTTTATCATTGAGGGAGATTATATTTTGGCAGAGAGGAATGAAAAAATAGTGTGTTCGTTGAAAAAAGGACAAAAAAAAGTATTGAAAAGAAACGGGAAATTATATGAAAAATTTTCAGATCATATAGGACAAATACCCTTGGTTATTATTTCTCCCGTAGATAGGGATTTAATTGTGGAAGGAAGCGATACTAGAAGGAAGTTTATTGATGGAGTAATTTCACAGCAAGACAAGAATTATTTGAATAATCTTTTAGCTTATGGGAAGATATTGAAACAGAGAAATGCTTTACTAAAGTATTTCGCAGCCAATAAAATCTTTGATGCATTAAATTTAAAAGTATATGACCAACAATTAGTTGAGCATGGAAATATCATTCACAAAAAAAGAGAGGCTTTTTTAAAACAATTTTGCCCTATCTTTTTGGAAAAATATCAGGCAATTTCTAACAACCAAGAAGAAGTTGGTCTGAAGTACAAAAGTCAGCTTTCCTCAGACAGTTTTGAACAGTTATTAGCTAAAAGTTTAGAAAAAGATAAAATACTACAATTTACTTCGTCAGGAATTCATAAAGACGATCTTAGCTTTGAGATAGGAGAGTTTCCAATTAAAAAATTTGGTTCTCAAGGGCAACAAAAGTCGTTCCTAATAGCTTTAAAGCTAGCTCAATTTGAGTTCATAAAGCAACAGATCAATATCACTCCAATTTTGTTATTAGATGATATTTTCGATAAATTAGACGAAAATAGAGTTGCTCAAATTATTCATTTAGTTAATAAGGACGAATTTGGGCAAATATTTATAACAGATACCCATGCTAATAGAACAAAAATGGTTATCGAAAAGAGTAATGAAGAATATCAAATTTTTAACCTATAAACTAAACAATGAAAAGAGAAAATGATAGTTATTCAATTAAAGAGCTTATGGAATCTTATATTCAAAAAGGAAATTTAAAAAAAGGGTTTCAAAAAATTCATATTGAAGAAGCGTGGGATAAGCTAATGGGGATAGGTGTGAAGTCTTATACAGACGAAGTTAAACTACAGAATGGAACGTTATTTGTCAGACTCAGTTCGTCTGTATTGAGAGAAGAACTTAATTATGGTAAAGAAAAAATTATTAAAATGCTGAATGAGGAAATGGAGGATGAAGTTATAAAACGACTTATGCTAGTATAAAAAAACTCGTTAGTAAGTAACGAGTTTGTATATATTTTTGTAATTCACTTCAAATAATCTAGAAATGATAAATAAACAATTGTATTGCTATTTAGGACTAGAATAACTCTCTTCCAGAAAAATGAAAAGCACCTTCAATAGCTGCATTCTCATCTGAGTCAGATCCATGTACTGCGTTTTCACCAATTGAAGTAGCATACAACTTTCGTATAGTTCCTTCTGCCGCTTCTGCTGGATTTGTTGCACCTATTAATGTTCTAAAGTCTTCTACAGCATTTTCTTTTTCTAAAATAGCGGCGATAATTGGTCCACGAGTCATAAATTCTACTAACTCGCCGAAAAAAGGGCGTTCGCTATGAACTCCATAGAAAGTCTCAGCATCACGTTTTGTCATTTGAGTTTTCTTCATTGCCACTATTCTAAAACCTGCAGCATTAATTTTTCCCAAAATAGCACCAGTGTGTCCGTTTTCAACTGCATCTGGTTTAATCATTGTAAAAGTTCTATTTGTTGCCATCTTTAAATGTCTTCTAATTTTTAGTCGGCGCAAAAATACATTTTTATATGTTATCCACAAGTTAAGAATTCAATCACTCAAACAAGCACGAATTAAATAAGTTCGAATTAGAATAAAATGAATTTTTAATTTATTTATTAAAGTTGGTGTTAATAATCTAGCAATACTGTTTTTTGAAGCTGTTAATTCCTAATCAAGTAATTCGAGATTTATGATTTTTTAAATAAAGGGTATATAATTTTGATATATTTCTTATGGTTTTTTGATAATTAATTGTTTATATACTTATTAAGTATGTTTAAAATGATTTATAAACCTGAAATTAAAAGATCTTTTTTGAGTTTTTTTTTAGAACAAAAAACAAAATGACTCAAAGGCAAATAAAAGTTTAATTTGTATATTCGCGACTTATGATTTTGAAACAATTTGACGAATTAAAAAGTTTTTTAATAAAACAACAGCAGATCGTGATTATTGGGCATAAAAATCCTGACGGTGATGCTGTAGGGTCGTCCCTCGCATTAAAACATTACCTAGATAAGAAAGGACATAGAGCACAGGTTTTGATGCCTAATGAATACCCTGATTTTCTGCATTGGATTCCAGGGTCTAGAACTGTATATCGTTTTGATCGTCAAAATAATCAGTGTGTTAAATCTCTCAAAAAGTCGACTTTAGCCTTTTTATTAGATTTTAACACCTTACACAGAGTAGGAAGTGATATGCAGAATACACTTAGTAAATATGAACATGATTTTGTTTTAATTGATCATCATCAACAACCTGATGATTTTAAGTACATGTACTCAGATACGGCAATGTCTTCCACTTGTCAGATGGTTTATAATTTTATTGATATGATGGGAGATTTGGATTTGATAGATAAGAACATAGCTACATGTTTGTATACTGGAATAATGACAGATACAGGGTCATTTCGTTTCAGGTCAACAACTAGTAGAACGCATAGAATTATAGCCGATTTAATTGATAAAGGAGCAGAGAACGATAAAATCCATAGTAACGTGAACGACTCCAATACACACAGTCGATTATTACTCTTAGGGCAATCTCTCAGTAATTTAGAAATATTACCAGATTATAAAACAGCATTTATTACTTTATCAGAGCAAGAAAAGAAAAAATTTTCTCACGAAAAAGGAGATACGGAAGGAATAGTTAATTATGCTCTTTCAATAAAAGGAGTTGTTTTCGGTGTTATTTTTATTGAGGATGAAGAACAGGGTATTATCAAAATTTCATTTAGATCAAAAGGTAAATTTTCTGTTAATCAATTTGCTCGAAATTATTTTGATGGCGGTGGCCATGATAATGCGGCAGGAGGCAGAAGTGAAATGAATATGGAAGATACTCTAAAGTTTTTTAAGACGTTATTGCCTAAATACAAAAATGATTTAATAAATTCTTATGAAATTTAATGTCTTTTTTATAGTTTTTTTTGCGATACTTATTTCTTGCGGCGAACCTTTGGCAAGAAGACCAAAGAAAAAAGGAGTTACTAATTTTTACAAAGAAGTTCTCGAAAGAAATAAAAAATTGAACAGACTTGAAAGAAATAGAATTGAATCATGGATACACAAAGATACTATTCATGATTATAAACAAAGCAATACTGGTTACTGGTATTATTATGTAAATAAAGACAGTTTAAATTCATATGTGCCCAAGCTTAATGATATTGTAAATATAGAATACGATATTCAAGATATAGATGGAGCAATTATTTATAACAAGGTAAGAAAGACATATAAAGTAGATAAAGAGGATTTTATTCCTGCATTACAAGAAGGAATAAAGCAAATGAAAAAAGGAGATATAGTGACCTTTATTATTCCATCATACAGAGCTTTTGGGGTTTCTGGTGACGGGCATAAAATAGGTACCAATCAATCAATAAAAAGTACAATAAAATTAATAGATATAAAAACAAATCAACAATAATGAGAATGACTAAATTTTTAATCGCTACTGCAGTTGGAATCTCAGTAGTATCATGTGATAATGGTCAATTTAAAACTAAAAAATCATTAGAAAACCAAATAGATACCGTAAGTTATGCTGTTGGTTTAAACATGGCAACTCAAATTAAGAGTAACTTTGAAGATGCAAACGCAGACTTACTTTTGCAAGGTTTCAAGAATGGGATTGATTCAACTAATTTGCTTTTAGAGTCAAAAGACGTTCAAGATATTCTTAGAAAGTATTTTCAGAAAAAGAATGAGGAAAGAATGAAAAAAATGCAAGAAGAACAGGTTAAAAAAGCCGAGGCAGAATTTGGAGACTTGAAGAAAGAAAACGAAGAGTTTTTAGAGAAAAATAAAGCAAAAGAAGGAGTTGTAACTACTGAAAGTGGATTGCAATACGTTGTGTTAAAAGAAGGAAAGGGAGAAAGTCCTAAAGCTACTTCTAAGGTTAAAGTACATTATCATGGTACTTTAATTGACGGAACTGTATTCGATAGTTCAGTAGATAGAAAAGAGCCTGCAGAATTTTTATTAAATAGAGTGATAAAAGGATGGACAGAAGGTATACAGTTAATGAAGCCTGGAGCAAAGTATAAGTTTTTTATACCGAGTGATTTAGGTTATGGAGCAACACCACGACCAGGAGGTAAAATAAAGCCTTTTGCCACACTAATTTTTGAAGTAGAGCTTCTAGAAGAATTAAAATAAATATGTAATAAGGTTAGTAGATTTACTAACCTTATTTTTTTAAAGTCAATTAAAATGAAATTATTTAAATTATTTTTTGCTATTATTATTGTTTTTTCAGCTTGTAAGTCTGCAAAGTACCCTAATTTGGATAATGGCTTGTATGCTGATATACAAACAAATAAAGGTGATGTTTTGGTAAAGCTTTATGATAAAGATGTTCCTATGACAGTTGCTAATTTTGTGTCCTTAGCAGAAGGAGATAACCCTAAAATGACAGATTCTTTGAAAGGAAAGCCATATTTTGATGGTACCAAATTTCATAGAGTTATCAATGATTTTATGATTCAAGGAGGGGATATCACTGGGACAGGTAGAGGAAATGCAGGATATCGATTTGCTGATGAATTTCCCTTAAATGACAAAGGAGAGTTGATATACAAGCATGATAAAGCAGGAGTTTTATCTATGGCTAATTCAGGAAAAAATACTAATTCGAGTCAGTTTTTTATTACACATAAAGAAACACCTTGGTTAAATGGCAAGCATACTGTTTTTGGTCAAGTTAAAATAGGTCAAAATATAGTAGATACGATTAAAAAAGACGATTATATAAACCGCATTGAGATTATTAGGGTAGGAAAAGAAGCTAAAAAATTTAGAGCAAATGAAGTTTTCGAATTTGAGCTAAACAATGTAGTTAAAAAAGAAGAAGAGAGAAAGAAAAAACTTGAGGAAGCAAAAGCGAGATTTCAAAAAGAAAAGGGAATCGAGAATGCTACTTTAACGAGCTCAGGATTAAAAATTTTATCCTTAGCTAAAGGAAGTGGTAAAAAAGTAAATCCTGCGATTGCTACAACGGTTCATTACACACTTTATTTAACAGATGGAAAAAAAATAGATTCTAGTATCGATGGGAACAAACCTTTTGTTTTTACTATAAATGAGCAAAGTTTAATAGCAGGATGGAAAGAAGGTGTCAAAACAATGCGAGAAGGTGATAAGTCTAGATTTTTTATTCCTTATTACTTAGGATACGGGGAAAAAGGTATGGGGCCAATTCCTCCTAAATCAGATTTAGTATTTGAAGTTGAAGTTTTAAAAGTAGGGAAGTAGTTTGGTAGATAGAATTATACAAATAGATAAAGAATTACTTATTTTCTTAAATAATTTAGGGAATGAGCTCTTTGATAATTTTTGGTTGACTATAACTAATCAATTCAATTGGACTCCCTTATTTATTTTTATATTATATGTTATTTTTAAAAAGCTAGGATTAAAAAAAGGATTATTTACTTGTTTGTTTATTATTTTCTTGGTGGTTTTTTCAGATCAATTTACGAATATGATTCGTGGGATTTTTGAGCGATTGAGGCCCAATAATGATATCTCTGTCTCTAAGTTTCTAAGACCTAGTTTAATTAATCCGCAAAGTTTTAGTTTTATATCTGGGCATGCTACTACATCAACTTTTCTTACTGTTTTTGTTGTTCTTTTGTTAAAGGATTTATTTAAGCCCATAAAATTACTTTTCTTATTTCCTTTATTTTTTGCCTACAGTAGAATTTATTTAGGAGTACATTTTCCGATAGATATTTTGGTTGGAGGAACAGTTGGAGGTACTTTTGGTTACCTTTTTTTTAAGCTCTATTCAATAATTGAATCTTACTTAGAAAAAAGAGAAATAATGGTTTAGAAATAAAAAAGGAAGTCATTTAACGACTTCTTTTTTATTTAGCTTTTATATTTAGTAAAAAACACTACTTTTTATTATTGAGGTAAAGATATTTAGTAGCATGATAATAACCTAGAGCCAAGCTATCCATAGACTTTGTTATTTCAGGTAGTTCATTTTTATAATCCTCTAGACTCTCTCCGGAAAGCTTATGCAGATGCACTTCATTGGTTATGATTTTCTTTGAATATAGGAAATCGTTTTTTAATAAAGCTAAGCTAGGCTCACCATTTGAAATATTAAAAATAAAGGCAAAATTATTTGTTTTTGTGCTATCTAAAGCATTCGCCCCTAACGTGTAGTTTGTGTAAGGAGTTTTAGCAATACTAGCAGCTGTAGGAAATATATCAACAAGCTTAGTGAACTTTGATATTACTTTGGGTTGGATATATTTAGGAGCATGAATAAAAAAGGGAACATGATTGGCTTGAATACCTAAATCAAATTCTTTTTTAAAGTTAGTAGTTGCGTGCATAGAGGTATTATGATCACCAAAGAAGAGAAATATGGTATTATCATAATAACCCGACTTCTTGGTCCTTTCTAAAAATTTACCAACATTAAAATCCAAATATTTAAGTGCGTTTAATCTTTTTATACCATCGAACCCTGCTTTCTCAAGTTCTTTTTTACTAATATCATTATCAGTAAAAGGTTTAAATGAATCTTTTTGTTTGGGATAAGTGAAGGGCATATGATTACTAGCAGTTTGGATATAGGCAACGAATGGAGTATTTGTTTTGTTGACTTTGGCTAGTTTTAAATCAGCTTCTCTAAATAAATCATAGTCATCTATACCCCAAACATCAACTCTTTCTTCTGAATTATAGCTTCCTTCTTCATAAATTTCTAGATTTTTTATGTTTGATTGAAATATTCCTCGAATATTTGCCCAGTTAGCACTTCCACCCAAGAAGTATAGTTTTCGATAATCTTTAAATTGGTCAAAAATTATTCGTTGGTCTATTACCATAGGGTTTCTTGAAGCAGTACGAACTCCATCAACATCAGGAAGACCAGTAACACTAGAGAATACACTAGCAGCTGTTCCTGCTTTATGAACGTAAAATTTTGAAAATAGCGTACTCTTTTTAATGATACTATCCATTTTCGGTGTTGTCTTAATTGGATTACCAAAATAACTCATTGGTACAACTCCAACTGACTCAAGCATAACAATTACTATATTAGGTTGATTTTTTAACGTGTCTTTAGAAAACGAAAATGTTCTTTTAAAATTTAAAGAGTCTATTGAAAGATTTAATTCTTTTGCAACAGCAGGATAAAAACGCTTTGTTTTTACTATGTCCACTCCCTCATTTCTGAATTTAAAACTATCGAAAAAATAAAGTACGGGATTAAGAGCAAACTGATTGACATTATTATTTTTAGAAAAAAAAGCTTGACTCCATCTTAAGGGATAATGTGTAAAGCTATTGTAAATGCTAAAACTTAGAGTTAGTAATAAAAAGAAAACATAATACACCTTTACCTTTGTCGCGGTTTTATTATTTGCAGAATTAAATCTTTTATAAAATAGACTTACTACTTTACTCGAAATTATTGAAAGTAGAATTAACGCAAATGTAATTTTAAATATCGGGTAACTTTGAATTAGAACTTGTAAAGATATTTTTAAGTTACTTAAAAAACGGAGAGAGGAGGCATTTAATCGAGTATTTAAGTAATCATAGTGTCCAAAATCAAAGAAATAAAATAATGTGATGCATAAGAAAGAAAGTGAGAGATAGATATTAGCAACATATTTGCAGGCCTTCTTAGTGAAAAAGCGATCATTAAATATTAGAACTAGTATTGTTAATGGAACTATTAATATTGCACTAAGTTTTATGTCAAATCTAACACCAAATGACAAAGCTGTTTTAATTTCATTAAAACTTGCTTGTTCTAAATTAGCGTAAGAAATATAAAATATTAAACGAAATAAGCCAGCATAAATAAAAAATGCTAGAAAATTAGTCATTATATACCTCACATAATTTGGAACTTTTTTAAACATGAATAAATATAATTTTTTAAAAAACAAATATACTATAGTTTTAAAAAACCATATTATATCTTAAATGTTAAAATAGTGATATTTTAACGGCTTTATTTTTAATTATTTATATCGATCCTAGTATAAGTTTTTATGCTTTTAATGTGATTAATAGCTTGTTTAGTAGTTGAGTATGTTTTGCATCGAAAAGCTTTGAATTGGAAGGGGATTTCTTTTTTGTTAGTTATTAAAATTTATAGTAACTTGCATTTATTATGCGCGCATAATAAATGTATAAACAAAGCTAATTATGACCAAGTACAAACATATTTTTGAACCACTAGATTTAGGATTTACTACTATTAAAAATAGAATTTTAATGGGGTCAATGCATACTGGACTGGAAGAGGAAAAAAATGGTTTTGATAAAATTGCAGCCTACTACGCAGAAAGAGCAAGAGGAGGAGTAGGACTTATAGTTACTGGAGGAATAGCACCAAACATACAAGGTTGGACAGCTCCGTTTTCCGCGAGAATGAGCACAAAAAAACACGCGAGAAAGCACAGAGTTATTACAAAAGCGGTTCATGATGAAGGAGGGAAAATATGTATGCAAATTTTACATGCTGGTCGTTATGCTTATCACCCGTTAAATGTAGCCCCTTCAGCACTTAAGGCTCCCATAAATCCATTTAAGCCATTTAAGTTACATTCGTCTGGAATCAAAAGAACCATCAGAGATTTTGTTAACTCGGCAAAATTGGCAAAAGAAGCAGGGTATGATGGAGTAGAAATAATGGGCTCAGAAGGATACCTTATCAATCAGTTTATTGTAGAAAGAACAAATAAAAGAAAAGATGGTTGGGGGGGAGATTACGAAAATAGAATAAAACTTCCGATAAGCTTGGTTAAAAAGACAAGAGAAGCTGTAGGAGAAAACTTTATAATTATATATAGACTTTCAATGCTTGATCTTGTAAATAACGGAAGTTCTTGGAAGGAAGTTGTGCATTTAGGTAAAGAAATAGAAAAAGCAGGTGCTACTATTATAAATACAGGTATTGGGTGGCATGAGTCAAGAATTCCCACGATAGCAACTTCGGTGCCAAGAGCAGCGTTTACATGGGTGACTGAAAAAATGAAAAAAGAAGTTTCAATTCCATTAATAACTTCAAACAGAATTAACATGCCAGATACAGCCGAAAAGGTTTTGTCTGAAGGGCATGCAGATATGATTTCTATGGCACGTCCTTTTCTTGCAGACCCTGAATGGGTTAATAAAGCAAGAGAAGAGAGAGAGGATGAAATAAATACCTGCATTGCATGTAATCAAGCTTGCTTAGATCATGTTTTTCAGAAAAAAATAGCAAGTTGCCTAGTAAACCCTAGGGCATGTCATGAAACAGAATTAAATTACAATAAAACTGATAAAAAGAAAAAAATAGCTGTTGTGGGCGCTGGACCAGCAGGTCTTTCTGTTTCTACAATAGCAGCTAAAAGAGGACATGATATAACGTTATTTGATTCTGAAAATGATATTGGAGGCCAGTTTAATATAGCGAAGCAAATACCAGGTAAAGAAGAGTTTTATGAAACAATCCGATATTTTAAAAAGCAAATAGAATTAAACGGGGTGAATTTACGCTTAAACACTAGGGTGAATTCAGAAGATTTAATTAAAGGAGGCTTCGATGAAATAATTTTAGCGACAGGGATCACACCAAGAAAACCCAGAATTGAAGGTATAGAACATCAGAAAGTTCTTAGTTATATAGATGTTTTAAAATATAAAAAAGAAGTAGGTAAAAAAGTAGCTGTTATTGGAGCAGGGGGAATAGGTTTTGATGTTTCAGAATATCTTACTCATGACGGTGAAAGTACTAGCGTTAATATTGACGCATGGCTTCAAGAGTGGGGTATTGATAAAACACTTGAAGCTAGAAGCGGTATTGAAAATACAACTCCAAAAATAGCACCGTCACCAAGAGAAGTTTTTATGTTTAAAAGGAGTGAAGGTAAATTTGGAGGAAACTTGGGTAAAACAACAGGTTGGATTCATAGAACAAACTTAAAAAAGAAAAACGTACAATTTATAAAAGAGGTACAATACACAAAAATTGATGATTTAGGATTGCATTATGTTCAAAATAATGAAAATAAGGTGCTTGAGGTTGATAATATTATTCTTTGCGCAGGGCAATTACCATTTAAAGAGCTTTATGAACCTCTTACGTCAAAAGGAATGACTGTACATGTTATTGGTGGAGCTCATATTGCTGCTGAATTGGATGCTAAAGAAGCTATTAATCAGGGAGCCAGGTTAGCAGCTGTCCTTTAATTTATCTTTGAATTATAGTAGTTTTTTCTTTTTTGCAAAAAAAAAAATTGTATTTATAATTACTGTTCAATCAAAGAACACAGTTTAGTTTTACTTTTTGAATTGACTATTTTTGTGAATTTTGATTTTAATGAATTAGTTATGGGTATGATTTCGTGTTCAAAATAGTGATTTTAGAAGTAGAATCACGATCTTGAGTAAAACGTAATTGATTGAATTTTCGTGTTTTTAACTTTTTTATTTAAAAAATAAATATATCAAATGATATTTCTTGTCTTTTTTGTTACTTTGTTGCATTAATATGAAGTTGTAAATCAAGCTGTATTCAATTTTTAATAAAATAAACTTAAAAATTGATTTATGGTCTTAGGGTAATAATGGGCAAAATAAATTATTTAAAAGTTGTAGTCACTTCCTTTATACTTGTATTTTTAGGTTGTGATTTTGATAAGGATAGTTCTTCAGAAATTAAGTCAGTATCTGTTTTAACAAAGAAAGAATATGATTCATTAAGGAAAATAGTTTTCTTTAGTCTGGAACCAGAAATAGCGGCTAAAGCTATGTTTAAGTTATCTAAAGAGGTTCAGTACATTCAAGATGATCATGAATTGGCTAAAAGATATCGTTTGATGGTTTGGTACTATTTGATGGGAGCTGATTATGAAAAGAGCGATATAATTCTTGATAAATTACAAAAATATTATAGGGATTTTAGTAGATGGTCAGATTATGTGAGTATAAGTAAAATTAGAGCAATTTCTTACAGAGGAAGAAAAAAATATAATGAGATAGAAAAAGTACTGAAAGAAGCACTAGAAATTTCAAAAAGTAAAAGTGTATATCCTTATGATTTACTTCCAATTCATGAATTATCAGTTTTTTATAGTTATGACGTGTCGAAACACCAAGAGGCTGTTAAATATGGAGATTTGTTTTTTGAAAAACTTAAAGGATATGATACGATTGTATCATATGACAAGTTGAAAGTTTTAGACTCTATAAAAAAACAGAATTTAGATGTAATTAATTTAACCCTTTCAAAATCATATATAAATGTTAATCAGTTGGATAAAGCGTATGATTGTTTGCAACAAGCAGAAAAAGGATTTGTGGCCATTGATGATGTTGAAAAAATAGGAAGAGTTTATAATAATTTTATTGATTTTTATTTAAAAAAGAAAGACCTAAATAAGGTCAAACTATATAAAAAAAAATATATAGAGTTCACTGAAAGATATAAAGACTCCTTAGTTTCTGATCTAAAAGATATGGCGGAAACGAATTTAAATTTAACTACAAAGGAAAAAGAAGCTTTGGTGGTGAATGAAGGGAATAAAAGAAAACAATTAATCATAGCTTTTTTAGGAGTAGGACTTTTGTTGATTGTTATTTTTCAGAGATATTTCTTTAAGATTCATTTTGACAGAAAAAAAATAAAATTAGAGTTAGAAAATGAACAAGATTTTAAAAAGTTTAGAGCGTCATTATTTATTAACATAGCTCATGAAATTAGAACTCCAATTTCTTTAATTTTGGGATATATCGATTTGTCTACAGACAAAAGTATCAGCGAAGATCAATTAAGAAAATATCTCGGGGAGATTAGAAGGAAGAGTAATAAAGTTATTAGTAATATTTCTGATATAATAAACCTTTTAAAGGAAGATAAAAAACAAGAGGAATTACGATTAGAAAATGTTATAATAGAGCCTTTTTTACAACAACTATTTTTTTCTTTTGATAGTATTGCTAAAATTAAAAATATAGAACTTGACTACAGCTCCAATTTACCAGAGAATTTTAATTTATTAACAAACTTAAATAAAGTTGAGAGTTTAGTTAATAATTTGGTAAGCAATGCTATTAAGTTTTCTAATAAAAATACCATTGTCTTTTTTAACGTTTTTCTTGAAAAAGATTTGTTTAATATTGAAGTAATAGATCAGGGAAGTGGAATAAGTGAAGAAAATCAATTAAATATTTATAAGAAATTTTATCAAGAAGAGAAAAAAGGGAAATCAGAGGGATTTGGAATTGGTTTAGCAATTGTTAAAGATATTGTAGATACCTTAAAAGGTGTTATTTCTGTAGAGAGCCAGCCCAATAAAGGTACAACTTTTAGAGTTCAGTTACCAGTTTCGAACTCGAAACAAATAATTGGAAACACTGAGGTTGTCTCAAAAAAAGTTATAAATCAGCCTAAGCCTAGTAATGCATCTTCAATATTTATAAATAACATTGGAAGGGAATTTAGTACAATACTTGTTGTTGAGGATAACCCGTATATGGTAGATTATTATGAAAAAATTTTATCTAAACTATATGAATGTGATTTTGCTTTTAATGGTGAAGAGGGGTTAGAAAAATTAAATAAGAAGTCATATGATCTTGTTATTTCCGATGTGATGATGCCCAAAATGAATGGACTAGAATTTAGAAAGCATATGAAAAAGAGTACTCTAAATGATGATGTTCCTTTTATTTTAGTTACAGCGTTGGGTTATGAAGAAAATAAAGTTGAAGCGTTTAATATTGGTATTGATGATTACATTGTAAAGCCTTTTGGTAAAAATGAACTAATAGCAAGAATAAATTGTTTACTTGATAATAAAAATAAAAGAGATAATATTAAACAACAAATTACAGAAAAAGATAAAGATGTAGAATCGTTTCAAGAAAAGAACCTTAAGAGACTTCAAAAAATTGTTATTGATAACCTTGATAAAGATGGTTTTTCTGTTGCTTTTTTAGCTGAAGAGGTAAATTTAAGCCAGAGGCAACTCGAAAGAATTATGAAAAAACTAACGGGGCTAACTCCTGTTAAATTTATTTTGGAAATAAGACTTCAAGAAGCCTATAAAAAAATCAAAAATAAAGAAGAAGCAGATATAAATAACGTAAGATACTCTGTAGGAATAAAAAGTGCTTCCTATTTTTCAGTAAAATTTAAACAAAGATTTGGGGTAAGTCCAAGTGAATTATTTAATTCGGACTAGGAGGTTTAATTTTTTTATAAATAAATGTAAAAACTCTAAATGTCTTTGTTGTTTTCTTGGCTAAATATTTGCGATATTTGTTACTTACTTTGGTTTAGAGAAATAGCATAAAGTTTCTTTATTCAATATAAAATTTTAATTATGGCAATGAATAAAAACACTGTTCTTGGTTGGGCAACACTAATTATGATTTTCATGGGAGTTCTGCTTATTGTACTGGCAATATTTAAGTATGATGAGATAGCTGGTTATGGTTTTGGTGCTGTGGGATTAGGTTTTTTTGCAAATGCTTGGGTATTTAATGCACTAAAGGGTAGGGTGTAAAATCATTCTTAAATTAACTCTAAAAATATTATAAAATAATGAGTGACGATAAAAAGATTATCTTCTCAATGAATAAGGTTTCTAAAACCTATCAGAGCACGGGAAAACAAGTATTAAAGGATATCTATTTAAGCTTTTTTTATGGAGCCAAAATCGGTATTCTTGGTCTTAATGGTTCGGGTAAATCTACTTTATTAAGAATTATTGCAGGGCAAGAAAAAAACTATCAAGGTGATGTAGTATTCTCGCAAGGATATAAAGTAGGGTATCTTGAACAAGAACCTATCTTAGATGAGAATAAAACAGTTTTAGAAATAGTTAAAGAGGGGGTAGCGGATGTAGTTGCTGTTTTAGATGAATATAATAAGATAAATGATATGTTTGGATTAGAAGAAGTGTATTCTAATCCAGATAAAATGGAAAAATTAATGGCTAAACAGGCAGAGCTTCAAGATAAAATAGACGCTTCAAATGCCTGGGAATTAGATACTAAGCTTGAGATAGCAATGGATGCATTGCGAACCCCAGAGGGAGATAAAAAGATTGGCTTATTATCAGGTGGAGAACGAAGAAGGGTAGCTCTGTGTCGTTTGTTACTACAAGAGCCTGAGATCCTATTATTAGACGAGCCTACTAACCATTTAGATGCTGAATCAGTACATTGGTTAGAGCATCATTTAGCGCAATATAAAGGAACTGTTATTGCGGTTACACATGATCGTTATTTTTTAGATAATGTTGCAGGATGGATATTGGAATTAGATAGAGGTGAAGGAATTCCGTGGAAAGGAAACTATTCTTCTTGGTTAGATCAAAAGTCAAATAGGTTAGCACAAGAGAGCAAAGCAGCTTCTAAAAGGCAAAAAACACTTGAAAGAGAATTAGAATGGGTTAGACAGGGAGCAAAAGGACGTCAGGCAAAGTCAAAGGCTCGTCTTAAGAACTACGATAAACTCCTCAATCAAGATCAAAAACAAGTTGAGGAAAAGTTAGAAATTTATATACCTAACGGACCACGACTAGGAACCAATGTTATTGATGCAAAAAGTGTATCAAAAGCTTACGGAGATAAATTATTGTATGAAAACTTGGAGTTTAATCTTCCTCAAGCTGGTATTGTTGGAATTATAGGCCCTAATGGTGCTGGTAAAACAACAATCTTTAGAATGATAATGGGCGAAGATACTCCCGATGCAGGTACCTTCAATGTTGGTGAAACAGCTAAAATTGCCTATGTTGATCAAAATCATTCTAATATTGATCCTAGTAAAACTATATGGGAGAATTTCTCTGATGGTCAAGATCTAGTAATGATGGGAGGTAAGCAGGTGAATTCTCGAGCTTACTTAAGTCGCTTTAATTTTTCAGGAAATGAACAAAATAAGAAAGTAGAAACTTTATCAGGAGGTGAAAGGAATAGATTGCATCTTGCAATGACTCTGAAGGAGGAAGGAAATGTTTTATTGCTGGATGAGCCAACAAATGATTTAGATGTAAATACTTTAAGAGCTCTAGAGGAAGGCTTAGAAAATTTTGCAGGGTGTGCGGTTGTTATTTCTCATGATAGATGGTTTTTAGATAGAATATGTACACATATTTTAGCTTTTGAGGGGGATAGCCAGGTTTATTTTTTTGAAGGGTCTTTCTCTGATTATGAAGAAAACAAGAAAAAACGCTTGGGAGGAGATGTCATGCCGAAACGTATTAAATATAAAAAACTAATAAGATAAGCGATTAAAGAGAGGGGGTCCCTCTCTTTTTTATTAAAAATAAATTTATAAATAATATTTCTTTTTAAAGTATTGGGCTAACTAATGATTAGCTGCAAATTTAAAACCCCACAATAGGAAAGTATTCCCTGTTTTTGTCTATTTTAATTATGCTCGTAGTTTTTTTAGGTTGATTTTTCTTTTTTGTAAAGAAAATATTTATTTATATAATTAATTGTTTAAGAGTTCTCTATATGTTAGTACTTAAGGTAGTATACTTTTAAATTATTTTATAGCTTTTTCTTTACTGACCAGTTTCTAAATGATGTTCTGTAGGAAGATTTTGTAAGAGGTTTATGTTCCATTTTTGTAAATCGAGTTTTTTGATTAGCTACATTAATTTGAAAAAAAGGATTCTTTTTAGGAAATGATATTACGCTAGCTAGATATATAAATTGATTTATTGGGATTAATAAGTTTTGTAATTTGATGTTTTATAAATATACTTTGTAGCTTATATAATTTTGATTTTTTAAATTATAGTCGAAGTACTTCTCATTTTATCTTTTATTATTGAAAGTATTATCAGTCATAAGAATTCTTTTATCTTTTGTAGTATTTCATCTCTTGGATGCATTTGTTAGATTATTTGGTTTGATTTAGTGCTTGAGGACGAAATCGGATCGATAACAAAAGTTGTGGGCGAATTGAAATAGAATATCGATTTTATAAAAAAAGGGACTACTTGGATTTTTATATCGACTTACTAAAAGTTTTACCACCAGAATTACTGATTACATATTTTGATATTATAAAGTATTAAACCATTAAAGAAACTCTTCATTTGTATTTTGAGAAAAAGAAGCCTATTAATGATGAGTTTACTATGGATATAGTTGTTTCTCATGATTTTTATAAAGAAATTATAGTATAAGATTTTCCTTTAAGATGAAAAATAGTATTATACTCCATATCAAAAGTAGGAGATGGTTGAATAAAGCAACTCAAAAAGTAGTTTAAAGAAATTGGGATTTAGTAGCATAGGGAAGGGAACTATCGTGACTGTTGAGTTTGCTGTTTTTTTAAAAGTGCTTAATCGGTACTAAAGCCTGTTTGTTATACCATAGCTAGTTTTTATGGTTTAAATGGTTAAAAGCTACAACGTCAATCTAAAGGCTATTTAAGTGATTTTAAACAATGGAAAGAAAAATCACATACGATTACTTACTGTTTCCTGAAAATATAGGGAGGTAACTTTCTATTGATGAGGTTTCTATATCTTAATGGGAGTTATATACCATTGTTACTAATAAAAAAGCTAAAGGAAAAGTAGAGGGTATTTTAGCTATCATTGCAGGGACTAAAGCTGAATATACGATAGATAGACTACTTAAAATTCTAAGTTCAAAACGAAACAAAGTAAAAGAAATAACTTTAGATATGGCTAACTCAATGAAGTTAATAACTAAAAAGTGTTTTTTACAAGCTAAAAGAGTAACAAATAGGTTTCATTTGCAAAAACTAGCTTTTGACGCTTTACAAGATATTCGAATAAAACATCATTGGGGTGCTAATGATATAAAAAATAATCAAATCAAATAAGCTAAGAATAATAACAAAATATATTATTATTAACTTTTGAAAACATAGATACTGTAAAAAAAATATTGATCAGAAGTAGATATTTACATTATAAAACAAAAGTAGGCTGGGCACAAAAATAACAACAAAGAGAAGAAATATTATTTGAATAATATCTAGATATTAAAAAGCATATGGAATATGTCAAAAACTTAGAAGTTTTTTAATAACAAAACCATAACTAAAGGAATTGCTTGCACAAAATTGGCGAAGTGGTTTAAAGAAATATAGTACTCAGACTTTAAAGCGTTTAATATTGTAGCAAACTCTATAAGTTGTAAATTACAAATCAAAACTCAATTATTTTAATAATCGAAGTACAAATGCTTTCGCGGAATCTTTTAATACAAAAATAAAAGCTTTTGGAGCACAATTTAGAGGAGTGAAAAACACAGAATTCTTCCTTTTTAGATTAACGCAAATTTTTGCCTAACCACAACTTTTGAGAATGATCCTAATTTTTATTTAAAGTCCTTAGTATATAAATCTATTATATTAATATAGTATTAACTGCATGATATTGACTTTTTAAAAAGAGTATATACGGAAAAAGCTTGTCGTCTTAGAACAAGCTTTTTCTCTTTAATCCCCTAAAAAAAATCCGAAGTTTTCACTTCGGATTTGCGGAGAAAGAGGGATTCGAACCCCCGGACCTGTTACAGTCAACGGTTTTCAAGACCGCCGCATTCGACCACTCTGCCATTTCTCCTTGAGTCTAATCAGGTGTTTCCTGATTGCGGATGCAAATATAGAACCTTTTTTTAATTATAAAAAAAGTTTTTATAAGTTTTTTTTAATGAATTTATTGTTTGTTTTTAAGTACTTGTAAATCAGTGTATTTTTAATTTTTTTTAACAAAAATTAATACTGGTATGCTGGTTATTCGAAGTAAACTATTGTTTTAAGAAGTAAAGGTTATTCGATGTATATAACTAGGGAGTAATATTAAGCGTAATTATAGTAATTTAGTTGTTATATCTTAAGAAATAATTCTACATTCGCTTTTAAATTATGATAACATGTTTAATTCATTCGGAAACATTCTTAAACTAACAACTTTTGGAGAATCTCATGGAACAGCTATAGGCGGTATCATTGATGGATTTCCCTCAGGAATTGAGGTTAATTTTGAGGAAATACAAAATGAGCTTAACAGAAGGAAACCAGGCCAATCTAATATTGTTACCCAAAGAAAAGAGCCAGATCAAGTAGAATTTTTATCAGGTATATTTGAAGGCGTCACAACAGGAACATCTATTGGTTTTATAATAAAGAATACCAATCAGAAAAGTAAAGATTACAGTCATAATACGAATGTTTATCGTCCTTCACATGCTGATTATACCTATGATAAGAAATATGGTACGCGTGACTACAGAGGAGGAGGGAGAACTTCTGCGCGAGAAACAGCTAATTGGGTTGTTGCAGGTGCATTAGCAAAGCAACTAATTAGTCATATTAGTATAAACGCATATACTTCGTCTGTAGGTAAAATATATACAAAAAAATCTTATGCAAAGTTGGATTTATCACGAATAGAATCTAATGATGTAAGATGTCCAGACGAAGAAGTTGCGAAAAAAATGATTTCAAAAATAAAAGAAATTAGAAAAGAGGGGAATACCATTGGTGGAACAGTTACTTGTGTTGCAAAAAATATTCCTGTTGGCTTTGGTGAGCCTATATTTAATAAACTCCATGCTCAGTTAGGTAAGGCAATGTTGTCGATAAATGCAGTAAAAGGTTTTGAGTTTGGAAGTGGTTTTGCTGGAGCAGAAATGAAAGGATCAGATCATAATGATCTTTTTAACTCTGATGGCTCTACTAAAAGTAACTTGTCAGGAGGAGTACAAGGTGGTATATCTAATGGTATGGATGTTTATTTTAGGGTCGCTTTCAAACCTGTGGCCACAATTATGCAAAATCAACAGACTATAAATTCGACGGGAGAGTTAACCGAAATTCAAGGAAAAGGAAGGCACGATCCATGTGTAGTTCCAAGAGCTGTACCTATTGTGGAGGCTTTAACCGCTTTAGTATTAGCAGATTTTTATCTACTAGATAAATCACGAAAAGAATAAAAGTTTAAAAAGATCACAAAAAACACTTAATATTCCATAAAATAAGCGGATCTGTTTTTTTCAAATCATATTTTTTATTTGGTTAAAATAGAAAAAAGGTAGTTGTTTTTTAGAGATGTTGATTTGAAAAAGAGAATCGTTTTGCATGAAACATATGTTACTAATAAAAAAATGAAAATCTATAAACGATTATGTTTTTTAATAAATTGAAAATGACCTAAGTAATTATTTCATTCCATATGAGTTGCATTCCATAGAGAATTTTATGCTTTTTATCTAAAAAGTTTGCTAGCAGTAAGGGGACATCTAATTTTGTATGCTGATTAGTTTCTTTAGTGTTTATATATCAGTAAGTTAAATAAGAGGCTAATAAACAAAAACCCTTTAAAATCTCAAAAATGAAACGAACAATTTATGTGCAGTTCGTCATGGTTTTGTTGTTTTCAACTTTTACCATGAACGCTAAATCAAACAATTTCAAAGAAAGGAATTTGTTTCTAAACTACGCAAAGGAAAAAACTAAACAGTTAAACAAAAGAGCAACCAAAACAGATCATCCTCTTGTTTCTAAAGAGCAATGGAATATTTTATTTCCATATAGATTTGGATCAAAAGATACAGGGGGTGGAGTATGGGTTCTAGATCCAAAGAAGGATTTCTACACTTATGAGTCATTTATTGAAGCCATTAACAGAATGGATAAAATTAAAGTGATTTTTGAAAGAAGATGTGGAACTAACGCATACAAAATTACAAGAATTGATAAAGTAACCGGAGAGTCAAATACTTTTCGAACAGATGTAGATTTCGATGCTCCTAGAAACTCTGACAAAGAAATCATTACTGAAGAGGTAGACTATGGATCTTTTTTAAACGAAGGAGATTTAGAGACTAGAAAAAGAGAACTAGTAGCTTTTTTTGCAAATATTTCTCATGAAACAACAGGGGGGTGGGATGCTGCTCCAGGCGGAAAATATTCTTGGGGACTTCATTTTAGAGAAGAACCAACCAATGCATCGTATGCATATCCAGATACTAATTATCCACCTACTCCTGGTAAATCATATAAAGGAAGAGGTCCCATCCAACTTTCTTATAATTATAATTATGGGCCAGCTAGTGAATTTATTTTTGGAGATAAGAAAGTTTTATTAGATAATCCAGATTTGGTAATTCAAGATGCAGCTTTAGCTTTCCAGACAGCTATATGGTTTTGGATGACACCTCAATATCCTAAACCATCAGCACATAATGTGATGGTTAAAAAATGGGTGCCAAATGATTTGGATAAAACTAAAAATAGAGTGCCAGGTTTAGGAATGACTGTAAACATAATAAATGGAGGAGTTGAGTGTGGACAAGGAAAAGAAAAGCCACAGGTTTTAAGTAGAATTGGATATTATAAAAGATATACTAGTATTTACAAAATAGGAACTGATATGGATGGTGTTGATGATCTATCTGACTGTGGCTGTAAAGACATGTCAAAGTATGGTGGAGATTCAGCAGACTTTACTGCAGAGCCATGTGCTCAAAAGCCAGCTATAACTTTTGTAAAGCCAATAAATGATCAATTAATAAAGCAAGAAAAATTCTCTTCAATAGAGGTTAATATTAATGTTGATCAAAAAAAATCTGTTTTAAAAACAATTACTACGACTATCGGGGATAAAACATTTTCAGGAAAATCTTTCTCTTGGACTCCAAGTTCTTATGGAGCTGTAGATTTAATAGCAAATGCAACCTTTGAAAATGGACTTTCAGCAACCAATACAATTAAAGTAATCATTTGGGATGGCGTTAATTTAGATTGTTCTGATATACCGGTATGGAAGTCTACTAAAATTTACGATAAGCCGAATAACTATGTAACTTTTAATGATGTTGTGTATAGAAATAAATGGTATGCAGGAATAGGTAATACACCAGGTGTTAATGGAGTTTGGGAAAAGATTAAAGATTGTGGAACCATAGAAAAAACACCACCAGTAGTAAATTGGCAAGCACCACTAAATGGAAAAATTTTTGAAACAAAGGAGTTATCGCCAATATCATTGAAAGCTAAAGCCACTGATTCTGATGGTGAGGTTGTCTCATTTTATTTTGTTCATAATGGAGCAAATATTGCTGCTACTAAATCTGAGGACACTTACACAGCAAAATTCATTCCTTCTAATTTTGGATCTTTTACTTTAGAAGCAATAGCCACGGATGATGATGGAAAAGTCACTAGTAAAGAAGTTAATTTTACAGTGAAAAAGTATTCGTCAAATGCATCACCAATTATTTCAAAAATAAGCCCCTCTAATGGATTAGTTATAGAGCAAGATAAATTAATGAAAATAGAATTAAAAGCTTTAATTACAGATGATTCAGAGGTTGTAGACGTATTGTTTTCAATTGATGATGAAAAGTTAGCAGTTACCAAAAGTCTTCTAGATTTATATGTTATTAATTGGGAACCAAAAAGTTTTAAAGAATACACATTAACAATAAAAGCAGAAGATGATGAGGGAGTAATATCAAGTAAAACAGTTTCTTTTACAATAAAAGAGAAGGTTAATAGTAATTCTTGTAATGGAACTCCTGTTTGGGAGTCAAAAGTTTATTCAAAACCAGGAATGAGAGTTAGCTATAATGGAGTAATATATAAGAATAAATGGTATGCTTCAAGTAGTGAAATTCCAGGAAAAAGTAGTGTTTGGAAGTATGTACAACCATGTGGAGGAACTATATTACATTGTAATTCCCCAAAATGGTTAGCGAACGAAATTTATTTTGCAGGTGACGAAGTGTATTTTGATAAGAAAATATACAAAGCGAAATGGTGGACCAAAAGTAATCCAAAAAGAAGTAATGAATGGAAGTACGTGTCAGAATGTACTGATGCAAACGAGTCTGTTAAAATTAATATTTATCCATCAATCGTTTCTGATGAAATTCATTTAACAATAACTCCTCAATTAGATAAAAAAGTCAAGGTAGAGGTAAAAGATACTGCTGGTAATTTGTATAAAACCTTATTAAATTCAGTTGTTAAAAAAGGAAGAAATGTATTTACAAAAAATCTTTCGAGTTTAAAGAAAGGTGTTTACATATATAGTGTTGAAATTGACGGAAATATTCAAACTAAGAAAATTATAAAAAAATAAATTTTATTATTCTTGATTATAATTCACGGTGTTAATGTTTTTAATATAAGTGAGTATTACTACCTCATATTTCCTTGTGAGGTAGTATAATTAATTTAAATAAAATCGATAGACTACTCTTGGGCAATAATTTCTTGTTGTTTAACTTAAAGAAAATTAATTTGTATTAAACAAAATATACATTATTACCTGAGCAACTTATCAATAAACAAATAATTCAATTCTTGATCAAGAATTAAATAACCCTTCAAATCTTAATTTTATGAAAAAAACAATATTCATACTATGTTTATTTTTGAGCACTCTTATCAATGCTCAATATCAATTCCCTGATTGTTATCCTCAATATAAGGATGGGGAAACATATCGTCAGGGAGATAAAGCCTCATTAAAAGGTATTAATTATACGGCAAAATGGTATACAACAGCAAAGCCTGGTGATGCTTCATGGAAAAATGATGGAGCTTGCGGTGATGGAGGTTTAGGTTCTGACTACTCTGGAAAGCAACGTATAATTGGGTATTTACCAACATGGATTCCAGATTATGATATTAAAAACAAATTTAATCCAGAAGTTGTTACTAATGTTAATGTATCATTTTTAATGTTTAAGCAGAATAATAAAGATTATAAAAGTAATGACTTTGCTTCTATAGCTTTTGATAACTTTCAGTTAAAAAAAGTAGATTCAGTTTTAACAGATTGTAAAGTTTTAGCAAAAGCAAAAGCAAAGAATGTAAAGGTTTCTGTTGCTCTAGGAGGTGCTACAGATTATGCTTTTTTATGGCTCATGACAAAGTATCATAACAATGATCAAAAATTAGAAGAAATAGCTGATTTATTAGCTAATTTTATTAATTCTAGAAAATTAGATGGTATTGATTTAGATTTAGAATGTTGGTGGGCTGATCCTTCTATTTCAGGAACAACAGATCAAGGAGGTAGAGTAAGAGGAAGTAAGTGGGGAGACCGTGATGAAGGCCCTCATAAAGCAGCGATAGGTATGACAAATTTAAGTAAAAAGCTTAGAAAAAAAATGCCTAATAAGTTAATTACAGCTGCAGTTTTTGGTACTTCTTGGTATGGTAATAATTATGATGGTGATGTAGCAGAGTATTTAGATTGGATAGGCTTAATGACTTATGATTTTACAGGGTCTTGGGATAAATCACCTATTGGTCCACATGCTTCGTTACATAAAACACCATTGAATACTTACCAAAATCAAAGTGCTGACAATCCAATTTATTCAGCTCAAGATGCCTTAGAATATTGGTTAGGAATTGCTCCTGCTACATGGAATCATTCTGGGGGATTCGGTGTACAAAAGGGAAAATTAGTAATTGGTGTACCAATGTATGGATATGATTTTTCTCAAAAAAAGCCTAGCGGAGGAAATGGAGCTAAGTTTGTACCTTATAGAGAAATTGTTTCTGAGTTTCCAAATGCGGCAACAAGTTACGATCAAAAAGATCCAAAAAAGTTGAATGGTCATATTTCTCAAAAAGGAAAAAATATATACTTTGATACACCGAAACAAGCCGCAGAAAAAATAAAGTACACGAAAAATTTTGGTCATCAAGGGGTCATTATTTGGGAGCTAACTCAGGATGTTGATTATAATTCTTCTTCAAGTATTTTAAAAGCTATCAATGAGGCAGCAGGAAATACAACTCCTATTAATCAAGTACCTGTAATTACTTGGCAAACACCTACAGATAATCTGACAATAGAGCAGGATATACTTGGTGCGATTTCATTAAAGGTAGAGGCTACAGATCTTGATGGAAAAATTAGGATACTGAATTTTAAAGAAGGAAACAATACGATTAAGTCAATTAAAAAGGGAAACACATATACAGCAAGTTTTTTACCCGATGATTTTGGTGAATACACTTTAATTGCCGAAGCAACTGATGATAAAGGTGGTATTGCTGAAAAATCGATTAAAATTATTATTAGAAAGAAGGAAGAGCCAAATTCAGCACCAATAATTACTTGGCAGACACCAACAGATAATTTAATAATAGAGCAGGATGTAATTGAAGAAATCACCTTGAAAGCAGAGGCTTCGGATCTTGATGGAGAAATAAGTTTATTTAAATTTAAGGTAGAAGGTAGTACGATCAAAGCAACTAAAAACGGTAATGAATATACAGCAATTTTTATACCTGATAATTTTGGTGAATATACTTTAATAGCTGAAGCTACTGATAATAAAGGAAATACTTCTATAAAATCAATTAAAATTATTCTCAAAAAGAAAGGGACGTCAAATTCAGCACCGAGTATATCTGATATAAAACCAAAAAACGGTAGTATTATTGAACAAGAAACTTTATCTGAAATAAATTTACAAGCTCTTATTACAGATGATAAATCAGTGAGCTCAGTTGAGTTTTTTATAAATAATTTGTCATTAGGGCTTATAGCAGTTAAAGAAAAAGATCAGTATATTTTTAATTGGATACCAAAAGCTTTTGGTAATTTTGACTTTAAAATTGAAGCTACTGATAATAATGGAATGGTGTCAGTAAAGATGATATCATTTAAAGTAGAAGAAAAAAATACAGATGGGGGATGTGATAATATTCCTCTTTGGAAAGCTATTACATATGCGAAGTCAGGCACAGAGGTGTCATATAATGGTGAAGTTTATAAAAATAAATGGTATGCATCAGCAGGAGAAAAGCCAGGCAAAAGTAATGTTTGGGAATATTTAAGACCATGTGGTGGCATTGTAACTTATTGCGGTAGTCAGGCATGGAGATCTGATTTAGTTTATTTAGGAGGAAGTAAAATTTATTATAAAGGTAAAATATATTTAGCAAAATGGTGGACAAAGGGAAGCACACCTAATACTTCAAATGATTGGAAATTTGATTCCGATTGCTCTAAAGTAAAAGAGAATAATATCTTATCTGAGATACAATGTCAAACCTTAGTTAAAGATTATACTAATATTGAAATTTTTACATCTCATAAATCAACAGGAAAAATTCAATTATACGATTTATCTGAAAGACCTGTTAAAACAATTATGCCTTCTAGGATTCTTAATGGAAGAGAGCGTATCACAAAAAATATTTCAGATCTAAAGAATGGAGTATACATATATAAAATCTTTTTAAATAATAAGGTGATTACCAAAAAAATGATTTTGAATAAATAAAGTTTCAGACAAGATAATTTGAAAATTAAATGATTTAATTAAAAAGGTGATGAATATTTGTTTATCACCTTTTTAATTAAAATTAATAACTAGTCAAGATAATAGTTATTTGGCTTGTTTGTTTAAATTTATAATAACTATTTTTGATATATTATAAATTTTTGCTTGTTAATTTAAATAATGCGGTGTTGATTCATAATAATATAATACAGGTTCTAAGAAACGAATGGGAACGAGAAATTATTTTAAAACGAAATGAATTTTTGATAAGGAAAAATGATATAAATACAAAGTTCTATTTTGTTAAAAGTGGAAGTATTCGAATATATATTGAAGACGGAAAAGAAGAACATACAATAAGATTTGGCTATCAGAATTCATTTATTACTGCAATAGATAGTTTTTTAAGTAATGAACCAACTACTTTTTATGTACAGGCATTAAAAGAAACTAATTTATACGTTATTTCAAAAAATAAGTTACTCAAGTGTATAAGTAACGATAAAAAAAATAAGGTATTATGGAGCGATTTACTAGAACATGTTATATTACAACAGGTAGAACGAGAAATTGATTTAATAACTTTTTCCCCTATTAAGCGATTAGAACGATTAAAAAATCGAAGTCCTCAAGTTTTCCAAGAAATTCCTCAAAAATATATTGCTTCTTATCTACGAATGACTCCTGAAACTTTATCTAGAATTTTCAAAGACGATTTAAATAGATAATCAAATTTATGAATTTGTTTTGTAAACTAGCGATTAAGTTATACGTAAGTTGTTATTTCAATAGATTTAAAGTATTTTTTAACCTTAATTTATAAAATTATTACCATCTTGCAACAGATATGCATTAGTTAGCATCTTTATTATTCTATATCTAACCTATGGTAAAAACAAAAAACTTATCGTTTTCATACGATAATTTGGCAAATTTTAGTTTTCCCGATATTAAAATTGACGAAGGTGAACATTTACTCATCTTAGGGGCTTCGGGAGTAGGTAAAACAACGCTTTTATATTTAATGTCAGGACTCTTAAAACCTTTAAATGGTAATGTCTTTATCGACGCAATAGATATAAATTCGTTATCAAGACAAAAGCTTAATGAGTTTCGAGGTGAAAAACTAGGTTTTATCTTTCAGCAATATCATTTTATTAAATCTTTAAGTTTATTAGAGAATTTACAATTGAGGCAAAACTACCCCAAAACGTCTGATGATAAAGAAAGAAGATTAGACTTGATGAGAAGGCTTGGTTTAGATCAATTTTCACATAGAAAAGTAGTTGATTTAAGCCAAGGACAACAACAAAGATTAGCTATTGCATTGGGAATAGTACATAAACCAAAAATTGTTTTTGCAGATGAGCCAACTTCTAATTTAGACGATTATAATTGTTTAAAGGTAATAGAGCTATTAAAAGAAGAAGCAAAAATAAGTAAGAGTAGTTTGATTATTATTACACATGATTTTAGAATAAAATCTCACTTTAAAAATCATATAGTATTATGAAATTATGGTATTTGTCCTACAGGAATTTAATATCAAAACCATTTAACTTAGTTTTAAGCTTGGTACTTCTGGTGTTAAGTGTATCTTTAGTTACTTTTGTTTTACAATTAAGTAATCAAGTAAAAGGGCAGTTAAATAAGAACATAAGTCCTTTTGACATGGTAATAGGGGCAAAGGGAAGCCCTTTGCAAATAATTTTATCATCTGTACTTCATATAGATGCTCCAACAGGTAATATTAAGATTAAAGAAGTTAAGCAATTACAAAAAAATCCTTTAGTTAAACAGGTAATTCCTTTGTCATATGGAGATAATTATAAAGGGATTAGAATTTTAGGAACGACCACAGATTATTTGGATAGTTATGGTGTTACTTTAGAAAAAGGGAGACTGTTTGACGAGCCCTTCGAGGTAGTTTTAGGAAGTAAGATTTCGAAAAAACTACAGCTAAAAATTGGAGATAAATTTGCGGGTTCTCATGGTTTGTTAAAATCTTCAATAGAAATTCACGAGAATGATAAATATGAGGTGAAGGGTGTTTTGAAATCTACAGGGACTGTAGTAGATAACCTGATTATTAGTGATATTGAAAGTGTATGGAAAGCTCATAATTATGATTCTTATCACCATAAGAAGGATTATAAAGATAAAAAAAGTAGTAGTTTTCATGGTGTGGATGAAGAGGTTAATGAAAAGGACCATGCGCATGAACAACATGCTGATGATCATATGCATAAAGAAAAAGAGAAGAGTGCTTATTATCATAATATTTCAGAAGGAAAAAGGAGAAAAGTTGATTTAAGTAGTTATAAGGATGATCTGGAGATTACATCTTTATTGGTAAAATTTAGAAGCCCCATAGGTTTGATTCAGATGCCTAGGTACATTAATGAAAGCACAAACCTGCAATCAGCTATACCAGGCTATGAAGTACAGAGATTGACAAGTATTTTTGGCTCAGGAATAACTATTATAAATGGAATAGCTTTTGCAATTTTGATAGTCTCTGGATTAAGTATTTTTGTAAGCCTATTAAAAACAATAAATGAAAGAAAAAATGAGTTAGCTCTTTTGCGAATTTATGGGTTTCGGAGAGTACAGTTACTTTATGTAGCACTTCTTGAAGGCATGTTTTTAAGTGTACTTGGCTACATTACAGGCTGGCTACTTGGAAGAATGGGGGTTTGGATTACATCTAAATGTATAGAAAGATCTTATGATTATGGCTTACAGCTCAATCCACCCGAAGCATATGAATTTTTTTTATTTGGTATTGTAATTTTAATAGCTTTAATAGCTTGTTTGTTAGCCTCTCTTTCTATTTTTAAACTAAATTTGGTAAAAACATTATCTAATGAATAGGAAAAACATAATTATCTTTTTAATATTCATGTGTAATTACATTCTTGCGCAAGAAAAATTAACATGGAAAGAATTTTCTGATGTAACTTTTAAATCGGAGTATAATACACTTTATAAAGCAAGCTATTTGGTACCTACTTTTGGTAAAGTAATAAAGTCGTACGAAGGAAAAAAGATTAAAATTAAAGGATATTTTATAGATATTTCTGGAGATGGAGAAATGCTTATACTCTCTAAAAACCCAATGGCTGCATGTTATTTTTGTGGGGGATCAGGCCCTGAAAGTATTATTGAAATTGCGTTTCAAAAGCCACCAAGTTTTAAAACAGATGAAGTTATAGAGGTTGAAGGAATACTTAAGCTAAATAATGAAGATGTGGAACATTGCAATTATATTCTTGAAAAGGCATCTGGAATTTTAATAGATTAATAATTTCTAGAAAAAGGTAAATTTTCGATATTAATTTTTGTCATATGTATTATATTTTGTCAATTCAAAGTAATTTATTTGAAAAGTATTGATCCTAATCAATATTTATTAAAATAAATATATTCAATTTTGAGAAAAAATAAAAACAGATGACTTTTAACAAAAACGAATTGCTTCATGTGCTTTCGGAGCTTACTTACTCTCATATAGATTATGTGAAGTTTTTGCTACAAGAAAATAGTGAAAGAATCCAATATAAGGTAAATGAAAAATCTTGGTCAGTCATAGAATGTATTGAGCATTTAAATTTATATGCACGATTTTATAATAAAGAAATTAGAAAGGGAATAGAAACATCTAATTTTCCAAGTTCAGATATTTTCAAATCTGGTATTATCGGAGGTAAATTTGCTATGGATATGTTACCCAATGATAAAATGAAGAAAATGAATACCTTTAAAAGTAAAAATCCAATATATTCAAAACTGAATAATGAAAAAGTTCTTTTAGAGTTTTTAGACCTTCAAGATGAGTTAAAAGTACTAATAGAAAAAGCAAGAACAAAAAATTTAACAAAAATTAAAACATCTATTACATTACCATTGCTAAAGTTTCGCTTGGGAGATACCCTTCGTTTTGTGATTTACCACAACGAAAGGCATATTGTCCAAGCTAAAAAAATATATGGAATTAACAACTAGATTGTTTTTATTTTAGATCATAAAAAATTCCAAAAGAATAGGAAGGGTTTGCTGCTATAATTTTTCCTGAAAAGGCAGAGTCAAAAGAAATAGAAGCTCCAATATTTTTTGTGAAATAGTAGGCTGCCTCAAATCCATAACTACTAAACTCTACATTATTTGCAAAAATACTACCATTACTATTGGCTGCATTGAGTGTTCCGTTTTGTAATGATTGTAAAATATTGATTCTTGAGCTTAACCATAATTTTTTTTCTAGTACGTTTACACCAACTTCAAAACCAGCTCTTAGTTCATCAGAGAAACCTTCGGATCTATTATTATAACCTAAATAGGACTTTAAATAAGTTGGTTTTTTGAATAAATTGGTACTATATCCAACAGAAGTAGATAAATATTGATTAAATTCTCCATCTCCAGTTTGATAACTCCCGTCAGATCCGCCTACCGAACTTCCTGAAGGCAACCCTAGAATCAATTTTGCATCTAAGGCCCAGTATCCTTTTTTTAGAAACGCATATCGAATTCCTAAATCTATATCCCCGAAAGAATTAAAAGATTCACCAGATAGGATAGTACTACTATTGGTTCCAGAAATTTGATTGTTTTGTGCTACTCTAGCAAAGAAAGGAATATAGGTAATTATATCTAGTTTATCAGAAAGCCCGTATTCTGCATATAAGTTAGTATTAAATTGAGTTCTGGTAACGTTAGGGTCTAATTTTCCAGTACTTGTAAAGTGTTGATCAGATTGTAGGTACCAAGCTGATAATTTGAAATATCCTTTACCTTTTCCTTTTGACCATTGCGCAAAGCTTTGCATTCCAAGAAAAAGAAAAGTGACTATAATTAATTGTTTTTTGATCATAATAAATGTTATTCTATAATTTCTCCATCTCCAACTTTTACACTGAATGGCTTACACCAGTATAATAAGTGACTAAATTCGTTTATGCTTGTGTTTTCAATAATATAACTGTGTGCTCCATTGAAAACAGCTACTTTTTGTATTTTTTTTGCATTAGCAATTGTATTAGGGTTATTTGTTAAGTATAAATACAATCCAGGAAGTGAGGTAGAGGCTTTATAGTTATTTTCGATTTTTAATTCTAAATTATTCGTTCCAGGTATTTCACTTAACATAAAAGTACCAGTTAATTCATAACTACTGGTAGAACGAATTGTTCCTGATTTTGTATTTACTGCTTTTCCTTGAATATTGAAAGTGTTTGTATCTAAGACTTCTTCTCCGTTAGCGTTTGTGTAAGAAGCTTTAATGGTAACCTTACCTATATTTGTAGCTGTTAAAAAACCTTCTTGATTAATAGACGCAATAGCCTCATTAGAACTGCTCCAACTGACAGATACATCCTTATTTTGTCCTGTATTATCGGTATAAGTAGTAGTGTATTGATGTGTTTCGCCGACCATTAATTTATTTAGTGGGTTGTTAATACTCATCATTTCACCAATTGTGTTTACTGTAAATTCATCTGAAGAGCTTATTTCCTCTCCATTGCTAATTGTTTTCGCAGTTATTGTAACTTTACCTAATCGATTAGCCTTCATCAGTCCTGTTGAAGATATACTTGCAATATTTGAATTTGAACTGGACCATATAATATTTGTATCTTCTTCAACACCAAGGGTATTTATAAAAGTAGTTTGATATTGATGTTCAGTATTTACAATAATATCTTCAATAATATTATTGATGGTTAATGTTTTTTTAAAAGGGATAACAACAATGGTTAAAGAAGTACTTACGTTCTTTCCTTCTGAGTTTATAACTTTTGCTGTTATAATTGCTTTACCAAGACTAACCGCAGTGATTAAACCATTTTCGGAAACATTCAAAATAGAATTATCAGAGCTTGTCCATGTTATTTTTGGTGTTGAAACCACTCCTACGTTATTGGTATATTTAGTTGTTAGTTGATATGTTTTTGTGATGGCTAAATTTTCAATAGGAAAGTTATAGCTTAGTTGTTCATCCACACGATCATCAATAATATCATTTGATATACAGCCAAATAATATTAATACAGTCAATAGGTAATTGATATATCTCATACAAATAGAATATTATTTAGGGTTTAGTCGTGGGTATTTAAAAACATTACAGAAATAAAAAACTCGAAGATGAATTCTTCGAGTTTTAATATAATGATAAATTTATTTTAGAGTTAAGCTAGCATTGTAACTGGGTTCTCTAAATAAGTTTTTAATGTTTGTAAAAATTGAGCCCCGATAGCACCATCTACAGTTCTGTGATCACAAGCTAAAGTTAATTTCATTGTATTACCCACAACGATCTGCCCATTCTTAACAACGGGCTTTTCAATAATAGCTCCCACTGATAGAATAGCTGAATTCGGTTGATTTATAATAGAGGTGAAACTTTCAATTCCAAACATACCTAGGTTGGATACAGTGAAAGTACTTCCTTGCATTTCCTCTAGTTTTATTTTCTTATTTCTTGCTTTTCCTGCTAAATCTTTAACAGAGCTTCCTATTTGAGTTAAACTTAACGCATCTGTATGCTTTACAACAGGAACTACCAAACCTTCATCAACAGCTACGGCAACACCTATATGAATATGACTATGGAATTGAGTAGCATTCTCCGTCCACGAAGTATTTACTTGTGGGTGTTTTTTTAAAGCCATGGCACAAGCTTTTACAATCATATCGTTAAAAGATACTTTGGTATCGGGAATGCTATTTATCTCTTTACGAGAAGCGATAGCGTTAGCCATGTCTATTTCGATGTTTAGATAGAAGTGAGGGGCACTAAATTTAGATGCTGCCAAAGATTTAGCAATGGCTTTACGCATTTGAGAATTTTTCATGTCCTTTGTACCTTCTTGACCCGCAATAGCAAAGTTAGTTACAGAAGGAGCAGAAGTAACTGATTTTTGAGGTGTAACTATTCGAGATACTGGGGTGTAGTTTTCAATATCTTTTTTGATAATACGACCATTTTCACCAGATCCTTGAACATCTGCTAAACTGATTCCTTTATCTTTAGCGATTTTCTTCGCTAAAGGAGATGCAAAAATGCGACCGTTAGAAGAATTGCTTACAGAAGCTTCAACAATAGTTGTCTCTTGATTAGTAGCAATAGTACTTTCTGTCTTTAGTGTTTCTTTTTTAGAAGTTTCAGTTGTAGCTGATAAGTTACCGTCTTTGTGAGCGGTTACTAAGGTGGAAACATCAGTTCCTTTAGCACCAATGATCGCTAATAAACTATCCACAGGGGCACTATCTCCTTCATTAACTCCGATATGCAATAATGTTCCTTCATAAAAAGATTCGAATTCCATTGTTGCCTTATCAGTTTCGATTTCAGCTAGAATATCACCTTCTTCCACTTTATCCCCAACATTTTTTAACCAAGAAGCAACGGTTCCCTCTGTCATGGTATCACTTAAGCGTGGCATCATAACAACTTGAACATCTTGTGGTATCTCAATTGTCGAAGTAGGATTTGTATTTACTTCTTTTTTTGAAGAAGTTTTTTCTTGTTTTTGTTCGTTAGTAGAAATTTGATCTTCTGAAAGCAGGGCAGAAAAGTCCTCTCCTTGCTCTCCGATGATTGCTAAAAGAGTATCTACAGGAGCCGTCTCACCTTCTTTTACACCAATATGAAGTAAAGTACCTTCGTGAAAGGATTCAAATTCCATTGTTGCCTTATCGGTTTCAATTTCAGCTAAAATATCACCTTCTTCCACCTTATCTCCAACATTTTTTAACCATTGTGCCACAACACCTTCTTCCATGGTGTCGCTCAATCGAGGCATATTAATTACTGTAGCCATAATCTAAGAGTTTGTTGGATTTATTATTTTATAAATGGATAATCTTTTTGTTCGTAAACAGCTTCATGTAAGAGGCTTACATCAGGAAAAGGTGATTCTTCTGCGAATTTTTCACAGTCTTTTACCATGTCTTTTACTTCCTTGTCAATTGCTTTAATTTCATCTTCATTGGCATATTTTTTTTCTTTTATTATATCGAGTACTTGGGTAATAGGATCTATTTTTTTATATTCTTCTACTTCGTCTTTTGTACGATAATGTTGTGCATCAGACATTGAATGACCTCTATATCGATAAGTTTTCATTTCAAGAAAAGTAGGTCCATCACCCCTTCGAGCTCTTTGAATAGCTTCATCAACAGCTTCTGCTACTTTTATGGGATTCATGCCATCTACAGGTCCACAAGGCATTTCGTAACCCAGACCAAGCTTCCATATATCGGTATGATTTGCGGTTCTTTCTACAGAAGTACCCATAGCATATCCATTATTTTCTACAATAAAAATAACAGGTAATTTCCAATTCATAGCCATGTTAAAGGTTTCGTGCAAGGATCCTTGACGAGCAGCACCATCACCAAAATAACATAATGTAACAGCATCACTACCTTTATATTTATCTCCAAAAGCAATTCCAGCACCTAAAGGAATTTGTCCTCCGACGATTCCGTGACCACCATAAAAACGATGCTCTTTTGAAAAAATATGCATAGAACCACCTAATCCTTGTGATGTTCCAGTAGCTTTACCGTAAAGTTCAGCCATTACTCTTTTAGGATCTTCTCCCATTCCTATAGGTTGGACATGGTTACGATATGCAGTAATCATTTTATCTTTGGTTAAATCCATTGCATGTAATGATCCTGCTAAGACTGCTTCTTGACCATTATATAAGTGTAAAAAACCTCTTACTTTTTGTTGAATGTAAACAGCTGCTAGCTTATCTTCAAACTTTCTCCAAAATAACATGTTTCTATACCAATTGATATAGGTTTCTTTGGTGATTTCTTTCATTATATATTAGTTGTTTATTAGTTTGTTTGTTTCGCTTAAAAAAACGCAACAACAAAAGTAGTAGTTTTTAATAATTTAAAAAAACATCTAACTAAAAGAAATTCGTGAATATTATTAAAATTTAAAGCACAGGAATATTATTTTTTTTCATCTCGAATAATTACTGCTATAACCTTTGCTCCTTTCGCTAAATTCCACATATTTGAGAGTGCAATTTCATTACTATCGTCAAATAAAGTAAAAGCACCAGTATTAGGTACTAAACGACCTTCGTTTATAGCAACAATTTCAATTCTGTTGATTCCTATTACAAGTGGGACTTTAAGGGTGTGAGTATATTGTTGAAGCGTATAACTTTTTATGATGAGTTCTCCATTTCGATAAACAGAAACCTTGTCTCCATCAATAGCGCCAAAATCTAAAGCATTTATATTTATTTTACTCGAAGTAGTATGGAAACTACCTAAATCTAGATCTGATTGAGGTATTTTAATGTTGTATTGTTCCATTTTCTTTTGAGTTACAATTTTTCTCCTTATTTCAGGGGTTAATATTCCTTTTTTAAGAGATTTTTCTTCTTCATTTTTTTTTCTAAATTGTTCTTGCTGTTTTTTGTGTGCTGTTTTAAAACCAATATCGTCTTTAAAGTCTAAAGATTTTGGTTTCTCTATTTTTTCATTTGAAAGATTAAAGCTGGCACCAGATATCTCTTTTTTTCTGCTACCATTGGAACCGTCCACTTGCCCATAGGTAATTGAAGAAAAAAATAAAGCTACATTAAATATTAAATATTTTAAAAGTATATTCATAATAGTATGTTACAACATAGTGTATTACAACAAATATAGTACCGAATTTTATTTATTGGAAAAATAAAAAATGAAATTAAATGATAAACTATTTATTATTTAATTGGAAAATTAAAATATGTTTTAGGAAAAGGTTCGTTTCTCAAAGTAAAATGCCACCATTCATTTTTGTAGGGTCTAAAGTTGTATTTAGCCATTACTTTTTGTAGTAAAGCTCTGTTTTTTTTCTGTTTTTTGGTTAGTTTTTGATGACTGATGTGAGAAGAAGTACCAAAAAAATCATAGGTACTTCCCATATCCAATTCTTTTTCAGTTTTTATTTCGATTATTGTTAGATCTACAGAGCTACCTCTTGAATGGCCAGATTTTGAGGCAATATATCCTAATTTAAAAAGGCTTGTTTTTTTTATTTCTGGATAAAACTTTGACTTCATTAGTGTGTCATTTATTGAACGAGCCCAACGAACAAAATGATCTACGGCTCTTTGAGGGCGATAAGCATCAAATATTTTGAGTGAGTATCCTTTTTGGATTAACTCTTTTTGAACTTTTTTAAGAGCTTTTGCCGTAGCTGTAGAAGTTATTAAAACATCAAATTCGTACCCCTCAATTGGAATACCTACAAAGTTATTATGATGACAATAGCGAAGTTCTTTTTGTATGCTTGGGGCAATATCTTTTATGTAGGAAAAACCTTTTGGTAATTGTGACCACAGTTTAAATAAAGAAGTTAAAAGTAATATTATTGTTAGAATTCTGATCTTCATCTTAAATTTATATTAGGGGCGGTATGTTTTGCGTATATGAATTAAATTTATTTTTTTCTTTATAAAACTTAAACTTATGTGTTTTTCATGCAGAATATTTAATCAAAATTATAAAAAATATGATTTATTTATGGTTAAATACAGATTTATAATTATTAAACTTTTGTAATCAAAAATAATTGTATTTCAATAAACATGCTGTTAATATTTATAAGAATGAAAATTCTTATTTTACATAGGAGCTTTTATCTGTAATTATAGTATAATCACTACCTTTTGTAAGGCTAGCTTATTTTTTTCGTTTACATGGGTTGTAAAAGATTAAAATAAGATGTACAATCTTTGTTACTATAAATAATCTTAGTGTTATTTAAATTAAAAAGAGGCTTTATTTCTACTTCACTTTTTGAAATAGACATGTGTATTTAAGGTTTATAAAACCTACATTTTTTTTCTTTGAACTTCAATTTAATCTAACTGATAACTTTTTTTATTTACCTAATCGTTTGAAATTAGTTTGGTAAAAAGGGAAATTTAATATTTTGTTCATATTAATTTATTTTTAAAGAATTAATTTGCTAATAGTTAGTTTTTTTAAAAGTTAGATAACCATGAAAAAAACAGTTTATAAAGCAATTTAATTAAATTCATTAGAAATTCACCTTTGAAAAAGAAGTCGAAAAATGCGTCCATAATTTGAAATATTTATTTGTTTTTTAGAGTTGATATTTTATTCTTTGAATAAGAATTTAATTTTTATTAATTAATATTCAAACTTCATTAGAGTGCTATATTTTATAAGTGTTTGATATCTGATTTTTAAAATGTAGCGATAGTAAGTAGTTTACTTAAGTATGTTTGTTAGATTAATTTTGTGTGTTATTAGTATTTTTCTAAATCATTACAATCATTGCATTGAAGACCGTTTGGTGTCATGATAAAAAGATGATTAATCATATCATCAGGCCACATATTCTTTATTTCTTTAAGAAAGGCTTCAGATGATTTTTCAAAATATATAGTTGATCTAAGAGGAAGATAAATTGTTATTTTAACCTTTTCATCCTTATACATATTCTTATATTCATTTAAGAAAAATGAATTAAAAGTGATTATGTTGTTGTTAGAATTAAAACTGTATTTTATACTCGACGCGTTTTTATTGGCATGTTCTCGTTTTCGCCCCTTTGATATTTTTTTAACTTTGATGTAAGCCTTATTAATTTCACTTTTTTTTACATCAATAATTACGTTATTAGAATATTTAGAATCAACATTATTAAAGTTTATATAAATAGCTTTGTTTTTATGGCACAGATTTTCGTTATAGTAGATGTCGTCATTGTTTTTAACTCTGATTATTAATGGGTTTTCAGCATTATAGCTAATATTATGTTTTTTGATATTTATTCCATTATATGCTTTTGAAGCTTGAAATTCAATGGCTGAAAATCCAATACAAAATAATGCGATTAGCCAAATTCCCAATAAGGTCAATCTTAATGAGGTACTAAACTTTTTAATATTAGGAGATAAAATTCGTAAACCCAGCATGAATAGAGCAATAAAAGGCACACCGACTAAAATGAATAAGAATATAGTTAATAACCATTCAGGTATTAATGAATCATAAAAAAAAGGGGGATAGTGAACATAGTCACTGTCTAAGTTTAAAATTTCTAAACTGCCAATGGAGAAAATAGCAAATAGAAAAGCTATCAGCATAGCACCTGAAAAAAGTATTAGGAAGAATCCTATTAACTTTCCAAATACATTAAACAAAGACTGAAGTATTTTACCTAACGTATCTAAAAAATCCTGAATTCCTGATTTAGTTTTATATTTTAATTTCTCATAATCTGCGCTTGAAATTTTATCAGAAAATTCATTAGCTCCATCCTTGAGTTTACTGGAAATATTTTCAAATTCGTTACGAATTTTTTTTTCAATATTATCAATATTGACAGGTTCGCCTTCCATTTGTAATTTTTCAGAAGTTGTCTTGGCCTCTGGGAGTAAAACCCATAAAAGTATATAAACAAGAGGAGAAAAACCACTCGCGATTAAAATGATAAAGGCCAATCGAATCCATATAGTGTCAATACCTATGTAATGACCTAATCCAGAGCAAACACCTCCTAGAAATTTGTCATTACCATCTCTAAAAAGCTTTTTAGAGGTTCGTCTATTACTGTTTTTAGAAGATGAATTATTATCATATTCTTGCTCAAAGTCTGAATAATCTTCTGGCTGTCCCATGATGGTAATGATGACCTCTATATCGTTGTCATTTACTACTTGACGAATATCTGTTATTCTGTCAGATAACAATTCACTTATTCTGGCCTCAATATCCGTAATAATTTCGTCTTTCCCTTGTGGGTCATCACTAAGAGAACTAGCAATGGCGTCTAAATAGTATTTTAATTTTTTATAAGCGGATTCATCTATGTGAAAGAAAAGCCCCCCTAGATTTATGTTAATAGTTTTATTCATTTTCAGTTGATTTTGTACTTGTTATTTGGCTTACAGCATTCTCTAGATTATTCCATGTTTTGTCTAACTCTCTTAGAAAGAGTAGTCCATTTTCTGTTAAAACATAATACTTTCTTGGAGGTCCAGAAGTTGATTCTTCCCATCGATAACTTAATAATCCAGCATTTTTTAGTCTTGTCAATAGAGGATAAATAGTTCCTTCAACGACAATCATTTGAGCATTTTTTAGCGTAGAAAGAATTTCCGAAGTATAGGCATCTCCATTTTTTAAAATAGATAAGATGCAATACTCTAAAACCCCTTTTCGCATTTGTGCTTTTGTGTTTTCTATTTTCATTACGACTAGTTTAAAAATAATTACTTAATAAACTTAATGGTAAGTGGGTATTTATAAAATTCACCGTTATTGGCTTTTATGGCTCCTAAAATGATTAAAGCTACTTTAGAAAATGTTATAATACTGATTAATGAGGCTATTCCTAAAACATTAAAAAAATTATTAAAAAAATAAAAATCATTAAACCCAATACTAATATTCTCTAAAGTAGTCCATATATTTTTAATAATAAAAGAAAAAATAGAGGTTCCAAGGATAAGCATATACAAACTAAAGCTGATATTAAAATTAAGAACTTCTTTACCATGTTCATTCAAGTTGGAACTTTTATCCTTCATAGTTTGCCATATAATCAGTGGTGTAATAACACTACCCAATGGAAATAAATATCCAGTAAATGATGAGATATGTATTAAAAAAGCATTTGTGTTTTCCTTATTATTTTGCATTGTAAGATATTTTATATACTACTTTACAATGCAAATATATGTATAATAAATGGTATTATGCAATACATAGTACTGTTTTTTTTGTTAAATGATTCTTTAGGTGTTTTTTTTATAGTGTGTTTCTCAAACAAGAAGTATAGACTTATTTCCTTTTTCAAGCTTCTTTATTCGTTATGATTAGTAATTAAATTACTTATTTATAGTTTTTTTGTTTTTTATGTATGCAGTTTGTTTTTTGATCTATTAGGTTAATATTTGGTGCCCAAAAAATAAATTAAAATTTAAAAATTATTGAATATATGTCTGTCTTTTATAGTGTTATGAGAATTCAGCTATTCTTAGCTAAATTCTCATAACATCTCGGATAGTTTCTTTATTTAGAATAATAATTATGATTTATTAGATGTATTAGGCTTGAAATTTTCTTTTAGTTCTGAACTTTTCATTTATAATGCCTATATTGAAAACTCCTTCTTACGAGTTTATTCATTTTTAATTATTGCTTTAGAAGTAATATTGCCTTCTTACATTCGATATGTCCCGATTAATATGAATAATTTTTGATCGGTATCTAACAATATAAATTTAACCAAATATGAATAAAAAAAAACTAACCATAATTTTATTAATTACGATAATAAGTACTGGCTTTACCCAAGATAAAGAGGTAGTTGAAATTTATGACCCTAATTTTAAAAACATATTATTGCAATCGTCAGTAAACAGAAATAAAGATCAGGAAATTGATGTGTCGGAGGCAATGAATTTTGTTAATTTGGATATTAGTAACCAAAATATTTCATCCCTTCTTGGTATTGAAGCGTTCTCAAACTTAAAGCATTTAGATTTTTCAGGTAATAACGTAAAAGTATTAGATTTAAGCCGTAATCAGAATCTAGAGTTATTGGTGGGGGACAATAATTTACTTGTATATTTAGAAATAAGGCACAACAGTAAATTAAGACATATATCTTGTAGAGGAAATAAGTTAACTTTTATAAACTTGCCTGACTCTGATGATTTGGAATATTTGAAATTGAGTGATAATGACCTTTTTCAGCTTGATATTTCAGCTTTGGTAGGTTTAACTAAGTTGCATATATCTCACAACAATTTAGTTCATTTAAATATCAATAACAATACAAATCTAAATGAAGTTTTGTGTGATAATAATCAGCTGGATAATTTAGATATTCGTAATAATTTAAATTTAAAGAAACTCGATTGTAGTTACAATAGTATTTTAAACTTAGATATCAGAGCTCACAAAGCTCTTAAAGTTTTAAGTTGTAATAATAATAACTTAGAGTCTCTAAAAATTAACTATCTAGGAAGTATTGGTATGGATTTGCAAACAATGGACGCTTCCTCTAATAGAGCACTTTATTTTATATATACTAATATACCTGAACAAGCTAAGATAGCTGAAAGTCGACGATTCTTTTTAATAGACCCTCAAGTAAGATTTATAAAGCATGGTAATGATGAAACAATCTATGAAGTAGATTCATTTAATAGGACTCCGTATAAAATAGTTTGCTCTATCACTAATTATCGAATATGTTTTAATTCGGTTAGAGATATTAATAGTATTCATATTGAGATATATGGTTTAAATGGTACGGTTATTTTAGGAAAGACTTTATTGAATAAACAACAGGTTAGGATTTGTAATGCATTAGATCCTGGTATTTATATTGCTGTTTTCTATATTGAAGGTGTTAGTGTAAGAAAATTGTTTAAAATAGATTATCAAAATAATGGGGGTATTATTAAAGTCGATTAGGAATACTTGTTTCTATAAATTATACGATGACTTCTAAAATTGACTTTATTTTGTTTTATATATTTGAGTGTTTGTTTTAGAATAAAGTCTTTCAATATTAAAAAATAAAAAAGTCTTCGAATTATTAAAAATACACTTTAAATGAGCTTTACATCAAAAAAAATAAATATTTTTTTACTTTTTAAGTTGCCTGCTGCTTATTTTACCGGTATCAGAGTAAAGAGCATAACTGCTAAATGTTCGGTTGTAGTAGTGCGGCATCGATGGATTAATCAGAATCCTTTTAAATCGATCTTTTGGGCTGTTCAGGGGATGGCTTCTGAACTTACAACAGGGATTTTAGTAATGAAGGCTATTAAAGATTCAGGAAAAAATATATCCATGTTGGTGACTAAAATGAATGCAATCTTTACAAAAAAAGCAACCGGTAAAGTGTATTTCAAATGTGTTGAAGGTGAGTTAATTAAAAATGCAATAAGAAAAGCTATTGAAACAGGAGAAGGACAGACTATAACAGTAAAATCAGAAGGGGTAAATGAGAAAGGTGATTTGGTTTCTAGCTTTGAATATGAATGGAGCTTGAAATTGAAATCTTAAAATTCAATTACAGTGAAATAAATAAAACTATTTTATTACAATGCACCTTAGATTAATTATTGAATTTACGCATAAGAAATGTAGTTTATAGAGATTGAGCTATATCCAGATACAAGAGTTGTTTCAGCAAGTAGGAGTTTTATGATGATGGGTTTAGATATTAAAATGAATATTAATTTTAAGTATGGTTCTTAATAAAGAAAAAGAATTTTAACAGAAGACAGTTCATTTATGGTTTTATTTTAAATAAAGATTTCGTTAAAAGGTGAGTATCTTTTTATTTCCTTATTCAGGTAAAAGAATTCGGTAATATTATTGATGGAGATAATAGTTTTTAAAAAAGAAAGGTATTGGAGAGAATATTTTGTATTCAATCAAATACCTTCCTTAGTCTATAAGTGTTATAATTAAATATCTAGGCTGTTGATTAAGTTTTCTAGCTTATCGCCTTCAGAAGGTCTCGGGGCATTGGGAGTTACAATTTTTCCCTCTGGGTCTAATATTATAAATCTAGGGAGTCCTTCTATTGCATATTTTTGGAAAAATTCTGATTCCATTGCATTATCGGAAAACAACTGATGTCCTGACTGTTCATTCTTTATGATGGTTCTTTTCCATTTTTCAAAATCATTTTGATTATCGGCACTGATACCAATGAATTCAATGTTTTTGTCATGATATAAAACTTCATATCTTTTGAGTAGCGGGATTTCTCTTGCACAATATCCACACCATGTTGCCCATATATCAATAAATAAATATTTTCCATTGTTTAAAAAGTCGTCTAAAGAGCTTGTGCCTCCATCAAAATTTTGATAATCGTAAAATTTAGGAGAAGTTTTTCCTTTAGCTGTAAGCTTTAATATATTGTATTTGTCTGTGATTTTAGAATTGTAATGTTCGTTAGATGAATTTTGTATATAGAAGTTGAAGTATTCTTCAAGCTTATCAGTGTATGTTATAGCTGTTTCTCCTTTTTTAAAAAATAGATCATTTATTATTAGGCTGTCTTTAACGTTTTTCGTGATTGTTTCTAAATAGCCTAGGTACAGAGATTCTTTTCTGTTTGATTTTCTTGTTAAAGATTCTTCTATAATTTTTCTATATGAGAAAAAATCCTTGTAGTCTTCCGTATTATTAAAACCAATAGGAGGGTAGTTGTCATAAAAGGTATTAGAAACGGTAAATTCATCAGAGTCAATCAAAGTTCTGTGGTTGTCTTGGTAATTATTAATATTTCTAATGATTTCATAATCAATACCTCTTAATTCTTTTTTCTGAAAATTTTCAGGAAAATTATTTGAAATACATAATTCAGTAAGACTATTTTTATAACGCTCCATGGTCTGAGTAAATAATTCTTCATCATATTTGAATAATGTATATGCAGATATAATAACTGATGAATGAAGTTTGCTTTTATCAATAAAGTATTTGTTAATTGGAGCATTAGTTCCTTCAAAAGTTGTATTTTTTACATTTTTAAAATTTGTTTGAATTTTAATGTCATCTGTTTTTGTTAGATAAAGTTTAATAGTTTTTGAACTGTTAAATACTATATTGTAATATCCTGTTCTTGGTATTCTTAATGTGTCAATGAAGTTACCGTTTTTTGAGTCAATTTCAATTTCTTTTTCAAAATTGAAACCTGTTAATCTCATTCTTTTTCTTTTAGTGTTTTTAACATTTCCACTAATGATTAGATAGTCTTTTTCTATCGGTTTAGAGCAAGAAATAATAAGAGTTAATAATAATAGTTTTGAAAAAAAATTCATTTTTAAATTAGGTTTAGGGGAGTTTTAAATTAAATATTACTTAAAGTATTTTAACGCTACTAAGAGCGTAAAATTTTCAATATATGATTTTTTTGCCAAAAAAAAAACCGCTAGGTAGCGGTTTTAATATTTTAGATAGATGTTTTTTATATACTTATTCCAATTTCTTCAAACATTTTAGTTAGTTTTGGACCGTCTGAAGGCCTTGGAGCATTGGGGCTAATTATATTTCCTTCAGGATCAACTAAAATAAACCTTGGAAGCCCTTTAATAGCAAACTTTTTAATGAAGTCAGAACCGAAAGATTTATCTGCAAATAATTGAACTCCGCCCATCTCTTTTTGTTCAATTGTCTCCTTCCACTTGCTTTTTGCATTAATATTATCTACACTAATACTTACAAATTCAATATTTTCATCATGGTATTGTAATTCTAATCTTTTTAAGAGAGGGGTTTCTCTTTTGCAGAAACTACACCAAGTAGCCCATACATCAATATATAAATATTTTCCAGAACTTAGAAGATCATCCATAGAAGTTGTTCCTCCTTCTATATTTTCATAATTTTCAAATTTAGGACAAGGCATACCTTTTGCTGTCAATTTTAATGAATTATATATTTCAGTCATCCTATCTTTTTGTGCTTTATTGCTAGAGAAAGCCATATACTTTCTGTAGTATCCTTCTAAGTTATCTGTATAGGTAATTCCTTTTTGTGCCTGATCAAATAAAAGATTGTTTTTTACAATACTATCGGAAACTTCTGTATGTACTGTTTCTAAATAGTTGAGTGCTATGTCTGTATCTTCTGTTGACTTTTCGTCAGCTAACCTTTGGATTTCATCCTTAACAATATTTTGATAAAAGGTAAAATCTTGATAATCTTCTCCTTCGTTAAAATTTATTTTATCTGATACAGAGGGGAAATTACCTGAAGGACTGTATTCTTCATCTCCACTTAAAGCAGGGTAATAGCTAGGGTAATAATATAAGTTTCTTAGGTATTCATACTCTATATTTTTAGTTTCTTTTTTAATAAACGCTTCTGGTAGTTGACTATTTGTTAAAAGTTTTGAGAGAGATTCTTTATAGCCATTGAGTATCGTTAAAAAATCAGTTTCTTCTTTGGTGAGTAATTCTCGTAAGGTTATTACTTCTTCGGCAAATATTTCCTTTTTATCTAAAAAATATTTACCCGTAACGCCATTAACTCCTTCAAAAGTTATTGCATCTGGATTCTTATAATCTAATGTAATTTTTAGATCTTCTGTTTTAGTCAAGAAAATATCGAATCTTCTTTTATTTACTACTATTTTATAGTAACCATCTCTGTTCAGACGTATTGTATCGAGAAATGTTTTCGCTTTTTTATCAAAAAGTATCTTTTTTTCAAAGTCAAAACCCTCTAATTTTATATCTCTTCTTTTAAAATTATCAATCGTGCCAGATAAAACCAGATAATCCTTTATAGGTTCTTCTTTCGTATATGAAAGCATAATACCGCCTACGAGGGCTGAAATTATAATACCTCCTGTGAGGGCTAAAAGTACTATTTTTTTCATTCTTAATTATTTAGGAAATTTAGTGTTTAAAAAATCGAAATTACTTTATTTAGTTTTTTTTTCAAAGAAATTACCAAAAAATTTCAATTTATAGAGTATTAGACATTATGTAAAAAACATCTAAAAATCATTTAAAAGATATTATTGTGTTTTTTGCATAATATACTAAAAATCAATCATAAAAATAAAAAAAAACTAATAATTTTTTATTAGTTTTTTTTACGATCTTCTTAAAAGCAATTATTCCCACAAATTTGGCTTAAATAGTAAAATATTTCCATCTAATTAATATTTTAATTAATATATTGTTATGATTCAAATATTGTGCCATAAAAATATAGGATTAAATAAAATGAATGGTAAGTTGTGGTGGTTATTAAATATTATGTTTTGTCGTAAAGTTAAGAGGGAGCATCAAAAAGAAGCTCCCTTCACTAATCACTTAAAAAACCCTTCTTACAAATTTATAAGTCTAATAGTAACACAAAAAAATAAAAAAGGAGGTAAATAAGCAATACGTATTTCTACTGAAAAAAAATAGGGTTTTTACTTAGTTTTGGGTTTTTTAGACAGGTTTTAATAGTTTTTATAGTTAGAAGATTTGTTTTTGTAATTCTATGATATGGTATCAGTTTCTTCAAAAACTATGAATATGCTAAATTGTAATGAGAGTTAAAATAAATATGATTTGGTAATGATGATCTTTTTTAAAAGTTAATCTCTTACTGTATAAAAGTTTTTATAAAAAACCAATTTTAGATTAAAACAAATTTAAAAAATATAGTAATGAAATTAAAGAGTCAATCTCAGTATTAATCACGAGATTTCGAGAAATTAAATTTGTAAATAATGGAAAGTAAAAAGAAAGAATTTGAAGGAATCGCCACAGTAAATAAAGATTTATTGGGTTTAAAAGTAGTTGAAGGAATAAAAAAAATACCTTGGACTATTGTTGGTTGTAGGGAAGGAGAGTTAGGAGTAGAATATCAGATTGAGTTTGCAGGGCTTACGAAAAAATGGATAAAGGGAAATGACCCTAATTGGTCAATTCATGAGGAAGATTCAGAATCAATAACTCAACAGGAACGGGATATAGCGAAATTAATAGATGACCGTATTATTGATAACATACCTGGATCTCTAGACGACTTTGAAAGTAATTTAATAGAAATGGCAGATATTCATGTTTCAAAATCAGGAGCTTGGACAGGTGGAGCATCAGACTGTGTAGCGGTTGGCGGATTTTCAGAAGAAAAAGTAATGCTCGTTCATGCTGATAGAACTAGCACGTTACTTGCAAAAAGGATAATTAATAAGGCGCCTATTATTTATTTGGCTTCTGAAGTTTTTTTTAAAGGTGGTGAAAAAGCAGTTAAGAATGGAAATGTTATAGAAATAATTAAAATGATTATCGAAGCTAAAAAAGAATTCAATGTTTTTAAGTCTAAGCAACTTGCAATATCTCCTGAAGGAAAAGTTTTTACAAGTTTTGTACCTAAGAGAAAAAAGAGATTCATAAATGGTTAGTTTATGGCCTATTTCTAGAGCTTTTATTTTAAATAATTTTGCTTGTTTTCTTTGTTTAATTAACAAAAAAAGAAAATTATACTTAATACTTAAAAAAGTAAAGCCTGTGACTTTAGTCACAGGCTTTACTTTTTTAATTTCATTTCTTTGTAAGGATAATAGATGTATTTTTCTACTAAAAATAAAATTAAAAAAATGAAATTATCAAGGTTGCTATTAGGGATAAAGTCACCAGAGAAGACTTTAGATTATTATATAAGACAGCTTGGAATGAGGTTGTTAGAGACTAAAACGTTTGAAGGGAAATCAAGATATGTTCTTAGTTTTCCTGATAATGTTAATACCGTTTCCTTAGAACTTCATCACGATATACTAAATAATGAAGAAGATGAGGTTTATGAAGAAACAGGATATGATAATTATTGGAAATATAGCTTGTTTGTAGATAATATTGAAGAGGTTTATAGATCTTTAAATCCTAAATTTGTAAAGGGAGTGCCTTTTCAGTTTAAAGATATTGGTTACTTGATGCATACAAGAGATACAGAGAATTATAGTATTGAGTACATTCAAAAATTTTTTAAAAATAACAGTACACCAACTACGACTATAGAATCTCTGCCACTTAAAGAAATACCAGTATTTGGGCTTATAACATTGAGAACAAAAGATCCTTTAAAATCAATTAAATTTTATGAACATCTTTTTGAGTTAAAACTTTTAGTAAGGATGTACGTAGATCATGGAAACGGAAGAGGGTTTACACTCTATTTTTTAGGGTCTAAGCATCTTCAGCCTCCTAATGAACTAGATCTAGATGCAATTGAAAATAGAGAGTGGATGTACCAGCAAAAAGAATCTTTTATTGAGTTACAGTATTATTGGGGGTCAGAACAAGATTTTAACTTGGAATATACGGATAGATCTGATAAAGCAGTAGGTTTAAAAGGGATTGTTTTTGAAACAAGTGATTTGAATGACGTCATTTTAAAATTAAGACGTTCAAATATTTCGACAACTAAACAAGAAGAGGAAATTTCACAAGAAAAAATTCTTTTTTTACGAAGTCCCGACAATCAAAAGATTATTATAAGAGAGGCTAGAGATTAAAATAGAAAACTAAAAAAAATACTACACTTAATAAATAATTCAAAACAAAAAAGAAAGGAGTTTTACTCCTTTCTTTATTAAAATACGAATAAAAACCCTTCTAAAATTTAATCGCCTTTTTAATTAATTCAAAACTTTTAATTAGTTTCTTAAACAAATACATTAGAGGAAAACAACACATTAACATTTAGAGTGAAAAGTATGAAGTTATGATGTTTTGTTAATATGAATAAACCTCAAAACGCATGCTCAAAGATGCGGTAATAAAATGAGGCTAAAAATAGATAGAGTTACTAAATAAAAATAGGATCAACCATTAAAAAAAAGAGGAAAGTACTATTTTTTTTTAAGTGTTTTCCTGTTAATTATTGGCTTTGTATATATTTAAATGATTATGCTAAAGAGGACAAACAAAGTTTAAGGAATGTAATTTTAATCAAAGCTATTACTAAGGCATTATGTGTATGCGGTTAAAAAATGTGGTGACAAAAATTAAAAGTTGTTTTCATTTTTATATGAGATTCATAGTACATTATAAAATTATTAATTGTATAGCTTTTCTATAAACCAAGTTGTTGGTAATCATTTATTTTAAGGGTTTTAGACCAAAAAAATTAATAGGTAGAAGAAATTTCAGAAGACTAAAACACACTAAAACGTTTTTAGATTCATGTGGTTTGCTATCGTAAGATTTTGTTAATGTTGGATCAATAAAGAAATAATTTATAAAGGGGAATTTCACTCGTAAAATTTAAAAAATGTAAATTCTTAAAATAAGATCTATATTTTCAATGTAACATTTTATTCAATAACTTTAATAAATTTAGTAAGTAGGTTTAATTAGTAAAATTATAATACTTAAAACATAATTAGTAGTTAATTTTTGATTTTGTAGATAGTTTTATTAATCGATTTTAATTATCGTTTTCTTTAATAAACGTGAAATATATTGCTGGAATTTATATTAAAATAATATTTTATTATAAATTGTAGATAACCAAATGAGTAAAATATGAAAATTAAGCTTAACGTAGAAAAATGTATAGAAATTGAAAAAGATGGAATTTTCAAAGAAAAAAAAGTGGAAGCATATTTATTAATAGTAACTTTAATACCGTCAGAAGAAGAAACTCAAGTCTACTTAGAAAATTCTCTTTTCAAGAATGCCATTTTTTTAGAGTACAACAAAGCGCATAAAAATAAGGATGGAGCTCTTGTTATTGATCAAAAAATAGAAGAAAAAAACAAAAAAATTTCAATTAGTGATGTATTTGAAAACAAAAAAATTTCTTTTAAAGCTTACAGTATTTCAAGATTGTTAGAGCTAAGGCAATTAATTTTAGATGCAGGAGGTTGTTTTATGAATACAGTAAGCGCTTTCAAAAGTCTTGAAATGGGCGAAGAGTATAATTTTAATAAGAAGTTAGATGCAGAGAACAAAACAGAAGCTTTTTTTGTTAAGGGAGTTTCATAGCTGTTTTTAGAGTTCTTATATTCTTGGAAACAAATGTAAAAAGCTCCCTAAGGAAGGAGCTTTTTGCGATTTGAAAAAGTATAATATTTAGTGGGATATATTATACAAGAATAGAACAGTTATATTACTTTAAACCCTAAAAAAAAGTGTTTTTATAATTTGAATCTAGCAGTTTACTTTTTTTAGTATTTTGAATATGAATATTCTTTTTTTATTATTTTATATATTGTTTTGGACTTAATAAAAAAATGACAAGAGAGTCATTACCTCCTTTGAATGTTGAATTGTTGTTTGTGTTTAATATTTTAGAATAGGAAAATAAAAATTATTTAAAAATACTTTAAGAGATTTTTTTTATCAGGTAGTAATTTATTTTGTTTTACTCTTTTTAGGGTTATTGATAATAAATGAAATTTTAGTTATTATTTTTCAAATGACTTTCAAAAAAATAAAAAATGGCAGGCTAAATTTTTCAGAATGGGAATTTTCTTTAACCTACCATTAATAACAAAAAGGATATCTTATATTGATACAACCCAACCTAATCTTATTAGGAAAGATATCATATTACAATTTTTCATTCGATGAATGATAGCTATAATACAATTTCAAATTTCTAATTATTATTCTGTTTTAATAGTTTTATTTTTTGAAATATCGTAAAATTGATTTGTATTATGCAATTTATTAATTGTATTGTTTTTGACCTTATAGATAACTTTTTAATGGTTACTCCTGTTTTGTTTTCAGTGTTCTTGCTGATTTCATTTTCTTTATTATTTAATTAAATTCAACAAATATGATTAATAGTTAACTACTCTGCGTATTAATCAAAAAAATAGGATGAATTTGATTAGTACGCAGTCTTTAATTTGAAAATAATTATTACTTCTTTGTGTTTTTTTTACTCAATTTTTTAGTGTTTAAAGAGTAAATCGTTTATAGCTAGAACAGCACATCCATTATAGGCAATAAAGTAAAATTCTTACTGATTAGATTTATTTTATGTTATTTTTCCTTGTAAAAAAATGATAACAATTATTGATCCTTAAAATTAGGTGTATGTGTTAAAAATCAAAATAAATATTAAATAGAGGAGTATTCATTGCACATTTAGTTCTTCTGATCAATAATTAAAATGCTGAAAGAAATAATATTATGAATCTAAAATAAAATATATAGAAAATAAAACGTTTACATTAATTACATAAAAAAAATAAATAACAAATAATGGATAATACAAGTAATAGTCAAATAATAGATGATATAAATAATAAAAAGGCAACTATAAAAGATTTGGTCAATCAATATGAACAAGGCTATATTACTCTGGATGATTATGTAGATATTATAAAGAGCGATAAGCTAATAAATGTTGTACAAACCTATAAAGACATAGTTTTTGGAGCAAGCACATTGGATCAAGCTTTATATGTTAGTGGTATTTTTAGTACGTCAGATAATTTAAAATCTTATGCAGAAATAAAAAAAGATATTCAGACATTAGCTTTTAAGGCCGCAGATAAATTTATTAAAGAAACCATAAAAAATGGAAAAATAAAAATAACGGATCCAGGTTTAATAAAAAAGTATATTGCTCCGTTAGTAGGAATTATGTTGGCAAAATTAGCAAGTGCTTTTACAATTGGAGCTTCACAATCTGTTGCTGATGGAATTAAGGATTTAGTAATGACCCTTACAAATACACATGGTAATTCTCTCCATGAAATTTCACAGCAAATGATTGGAGTACCTGATTTCAACGATGAAATGTTTACAAATGTAGCAGATGGAGTTAATCCTTTAGGCGATTTAGAGAGCAGTGATCTTTCAGATGTTCAAACTAGAGCAGGAATTGAGAATCCTGAGGAGATTTTTAAGAAACTTGGAGAAAATTTGCAAAATTCAACTGCCTGGGCAAATCAAGGTATAAGTGATTTTTTAATAGGAATTGTAGATGATGAGATGGTTAATGAAAATTTAATGGCTACCATGGGGGAGGCTGCCTTTAAAGGTTTAAAAGGAAATGATGCCATTAGTAGGAGAGCTGAAGCGAAGAGTAAAATTATTGGAGCTCTAGTAAGTGTTGTAAGATTTTACAACCAGCCAGCCATGGGACAGGCTAAAAATAAAAAGCATATTTTAGACAGTATTTTGAGTCCATATGATGCTGCAGTAAAAAAAATAGAGGAGTTTGAGGTTCAAATAAGATCTATTGTACAAGAGGAAATATCAAAATCTCCAGATGGTAAGCCACTTCCTGTAATTGAATTAAAGGTTTTAGAAAATGAAAATCCGCGCGCGGCTTTATTAAAGCATTATAAAAAAATACAAGAGCGTGTTAATTTAGTTCATGACCCTGGATATAAAGTAAAAATACAAACAAGAATAACCAATTCAGGTGTAATAAATAAATTAGCGGAGGTAAAACAAAAAATAAAGCAAATACCCGAAATCGATACCGCTATTAGTACATATCAAAAAATGCTGTTAGTTGATATGATAGCGAGTTCTAAAGAAGTTGTTTTTAGTAAATCAAATAGATGGAATGAAGGAAAAAGAATGTCACATAAGGTGTCTTTATTATTACGAGATAATGAATTGATTCCATCATCTGACCGTAAGGAGATCATTAAAGGATTAGGTCAGGGTGATCAAAAAAGGTTTGACGAATTGAAAAAGAATTATAATGATTACTCAGTGTTGGTCAATAAACTCAAATTACATCCACAAAAATATGTCATAGGTAAAGTAGTAAAACATGATATGGATAGAAGTGGGTATTTATGGAAATTAGAACATAAAGGAGGACAACCTAATAAAGAGGTTATAGAAGATTGGGCTGAAAATATAGCAATATCAGAAGTTAAAAAAGAGTTTTTAGCTGTTCCTAAAACATCAGGGAAAGCAGGAGTAGGTAGTACTGTTATTGGCTTAGATAGAGCAGATGAGTTTAGAGAGAATTATGTGCAAAAAAATAAGAAAATAGCTGCTGATATTCTGAATATTCAATATGATACAAGAGGAAAATTAGAGCAAGAAATAGAAGAAGAATTAAATAATGGAACAATTAGCTTGAGCGATCTTGAAGAACAAGTAACTTTATTAACCTACGATCAAATTATGAAAAAATTGCAAAATGAAGTGAAAAAATCTCAAGCGACAGCTAGCCATGCAGTTGATACGGTTAATAGAGTTGTTTTAGACTTGACAATAAAAAGTAATAATTTGGAAGATCAAGTTGAATTATTGAAATCAAAAGTAGGTGCAAATTCAGATAGAAGAAAATCTCTATAAGGAAAAAATAACTTTTAGTCTTTAAACTGAAATAGTTTAATTATAGCCCCTTTATAATCTAAATAAAGGGGCTTTTTATAATCAATAACTACTAATTTAAGTGTGTGAAATTATTGTACTATCGATTGCTTTTGTATGTAATAAATATTTTTTCTGTTTTGAAAATAATTCTAAAAAACAATGATATCTGAATATGTTAGATTAGTGTTTATAAAAAAATAAAAATACTAGCGTCTTATATAACGCATTAAACGGTTATAATAAAAAAGAAAGTGGTACTGAAATCTATTATTAAGAGTGCAGTCCAGAAACAAATTTAATATGAATTTATATTGTTGGTAATTAGTTGTCTAAAATAAAAGCTACGCATTGATCTAAATGAAAATATCAATTTCACGTATTGGTTAAAGCATTGTTTATTAATTGTTTGTATTTTGTCTGCCGATTTATAACTAATGTTGTTGTATTACCTAGATGTTAATCTAAATAGGAGTTGATAACTTGGTACAATGGTCAATAGTCTTCAATAGTTTTTATACATTCAAGTTTGACTTGGTATTTTTCATTTATTATAAACTCGTTTATATAATGGATATTTCTGTTCAATTTTTTTCATAATTTTTTCGATTTTTTGCATAAAGAATTAGTTTGTTAATACTTTTAAACATGTACTGTTTATTTATATTTTGAAGATAATATAAAACGCATTAGTAGTGATAATTTCTATAAGACTATAGTTATAAAAATGATATTTATACTCAGCTTTTTTGAAGCCTTTAGTATGTTCGTCTTTTCTTCACAAAAAATAATCTTTTTATTTTATATTTAGCAAATAAGGCTTAGTTTTTATTATTGGGTAATTCTTTTTCAAAGCTTGGCATACTTTCACTTTTAAATGATTTCATAAGTTTTTATATTAAAAAAATATCATGTGGAATTTATATAACTAATTTTTTAATATCATCTTATTGGCGGAATTTATTTAAAACAAAAGCTGCGTATTAATCTGAATACCGTACTTGTTTTTAAGTATTGGTTAATACGCAGGCCCCTTCTCTTATATCGCTAAAGTATTTAAATTATTCATTCTACGAAATAGGTTCATTACTGAAAAGATATAGGTATTATTCATGAGGTAGGTATATAAATTCTAGGTAGCGTTATTAATATAAATTTATAACCAACAATACGATACTTACTATTTATCAACCTCTTAATTTAAGTGTTTTTTGAATTTAAACTTTATTTAAACAATTGATATATCAAGTGATTTATGAGTATTTTTTGTTGAGGTGTTGTATCATAATATTTTGAAGTATAAATAGAGCTATTTTCATAAATACTTGGACTGTAAAGGTAAGTCAGTTGTAGGTGCAGTGAGGTATTTTTGTGATCAGAAAAATAAACAATATAAAAATGACAAAACAAACATCCCCTATTAAAAGTGAAGACAAACCAACAATCAAGGTAAGTGTTGAACAAATCGTAAAGGATATTAATAACAAAAGTGCTACAATATGGCATTTATCTTACCAACACAATAAAACAGGTCATGTGTCTAAACAACAATTTGAAGATGTACTTACACATCCGAACTTAAATCCACAAATTGTACCTTTCGACCTAAGAGTTAATCTGTATAAATCATTGGTTTTAGATAGCTATGTTAAAGGTATTCAGGAAGATTTAAAAATTGAAGCCAAAGAAGGTTATATAAAGCTTAGTAAAAATATCCAAGAGTTGACTTTTAAAACAGCTCATAAGTTTATAAATGAAATTATTTATCATGAGAAAATTACTTTGACAGATAAAGGAATACTAAAAAAATATTTAGCCCCATTGCTGGGTAAGATGTTGGCTAAATTACTTAATTCTTTTACAATTGGAGCTTCCAATGCTATTGGAGATGGGTTGAAGGATCTTATCATGACAACAACAGAAACACATGGTAGTTCTTTACATGAAATTTCACAACAAATGATTAAAATACCTGATTTATCAGATTTAGTAGTTGATGAAGAAGAAGAAGGAACGGCTAATTTAGTTATTGATGAAGAACTTGAATTACATGACGTTCAAACACGAAAAGAGGTTAAGGATTTTGGAGATATTTTTGTGAAACTCGGAAATAACTTGCAGAATACACCGAAATGGGCTGACCAAGGTATAAGTGATTTTCTTATTGAAATTGTAGATGATAACATGGTTGAAGAGAATATATTGGCTTCTGTAGGAAAGGTTAAATATGATAAAATGACTTCAATAGAATTAGATAAAGAAAAGACCAATGTAAAAAGCGCTCTAATGGGGATGATGGCTTCTGTTATGAGATTTTGGAGTCAACCAGCAATTAAAAAAAACACGAAAGAAAAGACTGTTTTTGATGCAGTTTTGAGTCCTTATGAGGCAGCTTTTGATAAGTTAAACGAGAGTAGGGCGATAATGATGGAAATTATCAGAGAAGAACTGTTAAAGGACGTTAAAGGGAATCCTATTTCAAGTCCAACGCCTAAAATAATAGAGCCTGAGAGTATAATTCAAACAGAAGATCTTTTTAAAAGTTTTATTGAAGAACAATCGGACTCAATAAAAGCGTATGCTAAAAGAGCAAATGAAGCGCATTACATAAAACAGATAAAAGACAGAATTGCGGAATCTAAAATATTGGACGCGGTAGATCAAGTTGCTAAACTACTCGAAGGAGTAAGTCCTGTTAATGAAAAGCCACTTACAAAAATACTTTTAGCAGATATGATAGCCACTTCTAAAGAGCCTATCTTTGAGAGATCAAACCGTTGGAATGAAGGAAAAAAATTTTCAAAACCACTAGCGGCATTATTGAAAAGAGAAGGATTATATCCAGAAAAAGGGCGTGATGAAATTATAAAAGGATTGAGTACGACTCAAGCAAAAAAGTTCAAAGAATTACAGAAGCAATACAATAATAAAAATGTTATAATAAATAAGCTTAAGCTACATCAACAAGATCGTGTTATAGGTAAAGTTATAAAACATGACGAAGATAGAAGTGGATATAAATGGGCCTTATTAAAGGATAAGGATGTAAGCAGATGGGCTGATAATTTAGCTATTTCAGAAGTTTTTGGAACTGATTATTTAGCAGTTCCGAAAGGTACGCTTGCAGGAAGAGGTAGTACTATAATCAGTTTGGATAGAGCAGAACAGATTCGTCATAAATTTATAAAACCTTATATAGATATTGCTGAAAGAATTGAGGGAATAGAGCTCAATAGCTCAAAACTGTTAAACAGGAAACTTGATAGGCTTAATAGTTATGATAATTCGCAAAAGAAACCCATGGCTGCAATTGTAGATGATTTATCAGAAGATATGGACAATGTTAAGGATCATATTTATCATACAGATAAGTTAATCCGAATGATATACAACTTTGAAATGGATAGAGCACAAAAAGAAGCAGAAACACAGAAAAAAGAGAATAGAAAATCTATTTAACAAAAAATCAATAAAAAATGTTTAAATGTCCTTTATTTTATATAGAGGACATTTTTCTTTTATGATAATAAAGAAATAGTTGTTTATTACCACTTTTACACAAGTACTTAATTGTATACTCAAAAGAAAAAGTTGAAAAAAATACAGTTATTAAAATATGATTTCGTTACATATTTAAAACTCTAAATACCATACATAAAACCAAATTGATGAAAAAGTATCCTATTCCAGGTATAAATTTACCTTTTTAACAACTAAAACTTTATATGTATTAAATTATTTCTTTAGTATCTTTTTTTTGATTTTATAATACCCATAAAGAGAATAGCGCACAAATTAAGTTGTAAGCCTATTTTATATGAATTATTGGTATATCTGAAGAAATCTACTACGTTTGGATAGTGTTGAATGTATTAATTTTTTTCAATTCCTAATTGGGGTAAAACTGCGCACTAACGTTTTTAAAAGAAAACAGTATTATGAAAAGTTTGGTTAATACGCAGTAAAACAAAATAGAGTATCAAATATAAAAAATATAAACGAAATAATTAAGCAATGTAAATGAAAAAAAGAGTAAACATTTATTAGGTAGGATGTTGCTATAAGAAGTAATGAACGATTGTTCTCTTATATTAAAAAAAGCTTAATAAATTGTTCAAACAATAATAATGTTAAAGGCTTATCTTCACATCTATCATTACTATAATATTTCTTAAATAACTTCTAGTGCGGACATAATTTAGTGGGATTGAAATTAATAGTAAAAAGCATAACAATTAATAAAGAAGGATAAAAAATAGGTAAGATTAAACAGTTAAAGAAATAAACAATACATTTGGTGTTAAATTATTCGTACGTTAATCTTTAATAACTTAAACGGAACAAATTAAATCAATTATAAATTAAAATCATGGGTACAAAAGTCGCCATTATCTTTGTGATGCGTGTTAATAATAATATCAAAAAGTTTCGACCTATAAATTTAACAAGATTATTTAATTATGGGGTTTAATTTTTTTAAGTTACTTCAATACTTAGTAAAAGAAGTTGTAATGGTAGTCATAGGGATTTTAATTGCTCTTCAAATTAATAATTGGAATGAAGATAGAAAAGTTGATATAGAAGAAATTAATATTTTAAAAAATCTTTTTGAGGATTTGAAAAGTGCCAAAAAGCAGTCGGAAAATTTTGCATTGCAAGAAGAAAAGCTAAAAAGGTCATTGTTTTTAGCTTTGGGAAAAACAGAATATGGATTTCAAACAGATTTTAATAAGTTTATTAACGATTCAATATTTTATGAACTATTATGGAATTTTGAAGCACGTGTACCTGTAATTAATTCTTATTCAGATGTTAAAAATACAGGGAAATTAGGAATTATTAAGAATGGGGGAATTCGTAGAAGTTTTACAGCTCTTGAGTTAAATATAAATAGTTTAAAATTTTTTATTGAAGACCGTTTAACGGTACAACAGCTTCGTGTAGATAAGATAGCTATAAACAATGTTAATTTTGTTAGGTTATTACATTCACAAGATCCTCAATTTAATATAAGCAATGAAATTAAAAATAACTATCAGACAATACTTTCAGATCAAAAAATAAGAAATGTTTTAGCTGCTAAATTAGAGTTAACAAATAAAATTATTAATTACAGATATGACTTGTGTGACGAAATACAAAAACTAATGAATTTATTAAATCTTGAAATAAGATCCAGAAACATATAATAATTACAATGAAACTCAATATAATCAAAGAATATTTTTTTTAAAAAAATATAAAAAATATAAATAAAAGATAAATTGGGTAAAAACTGCGCATCAACACTTTGGGGGGGTATAGTTATAAGTTTGGTTAATACGCAGTAGAACACTAAAAGTTATTTAAATATACAAAAAGTTTTGAAAATCAGTGCTTTATTTTTTAAAAAATATATTTTTTTAGAATTCATGTATTTATTTAATGATATATATGTTTGAAGTGGCACATCAAAGTAAAGAAATAAGTATATTTCTTTTTCTAATAATAAACAGATAATGTTTAAAATTCAAGAGGAGAAATAATTAACGATTATTTCTCCTCTCTAAAACTAATTAAATTAATTTAACAATGAAAACTTTTTAAATATACACCAAGATTTAATTAAAATATTATTTTTTTGATGGATGTATTATTTTTAAAGATGAGTATAATGTATTGATTGTTAATGCGTTGTTTTTTTTTGGGTGATGTTTGTATATTAATAAATAATTATTTTTGATTACTTTTTTTATGAATTCAATTAGTATTCTTCAAGAAAACCTAATTTTTATGATATTATAAAATGATGGTATTAATTATAAATTTTGAGAAAGATATTCGAAAAAAATAATCAAAGAATTTCAGAGGTTGATTTTATTAAAAACTGCGCATTAATTTAATTCTTGATGTAGTTAGAAGTTCGGTTAATACGCAGAGAATTTAAAACAATATAAAACACTAATTATCCTTAAAAATAGGATCGTAGCTTCTAAACAAATATAGTTAAATAGTCTGATAATTAGATTAAAACTTTCTTTTTTTTAATCTTAATTGAAAATTTTATGAGTTGTATTATTGTAGTCTTCTTTTAGCATATAGGATATAAAAGAAGGTTGTAAAAAGGTGAAGTTAATTTAGCGTTGTCTTGTTAAGAAGATCTGAAAAAACTAAATAATATAAAAATATCACAATAGAACAAGCTTATTTAGTATAAATAATACTTGTAAAAGTATTATATTAGAAAGCATGAATGAACTTCTTCAGAAAAAAAATCTTTTATTTTTTTAAAGATTAAGCTTAGCTCATGTATTATGACTCCTACTAAACCAAACAATATTCTAAAAAATGGAAAACTACATTGAAGAAAAAGACAAAAAACTTAACAAATTAAAAATAGAATTACCTTATAATTTAGTAACGAAGAGAGTAAATATAGAAATACAAAAACGTAATTTATTTTTATTATTCTCTTTAACCATAATTATTTTGTTTACTAGTCAAGTTTATAACTTATCATTGCACGGAGCAAAAAAAGATACCTCAAGAATTATATTATCAGAAGCATATGATAAGAGTCATATGATGAATTTGGAATATATACTTAATTCATCAATTTTAGTAAAACTTTATAAAGGCTTATCAGAGCAGTTAAATTTCAATCTAAGAATAGAATCGACTCCTATGATCTCTAAAGAAGATAATAAAAAGCAAGACCTATCTGGATTAGAATCAAATCATAAATTAACTTATATGACAATTTGCTATGTTATATTTTTTTTTATTTATGGAGTTTATAATTTAATAATAGCAAGAAAAAAAAAAACGAATAAGAACAAAGAGCAGTTTATTCATAGTTTAATTATTTTAATGTCATTATTTTATATTTCAATTTTTATTAGTCTTTTAACAAAAGTAACCACAATCAGTGTAATTTTCATAATTATAGGATTTCCTCTATTACTTGTAGCTCTTCACTATACTTACTGCTGGACATTTAAAAAGATGATAGCCAAAAAGGAATTAGAGAAGCCTTCAAAAGAAGAAAAAAATACAATAAAAAAATTAGAGAAAGAACTATTGATTAAACAAAAAGAAGAGGGAGCTAAAGAACGTAAACGAATTTCAAATGAGCTACAGAATGGTATTTTAAGCGAACTATTTTGTAATTGTATGACGCCTAATTTAAGAGGTTTTACTGTAAATCAGAGAAGAGAGCGATATCAAGATTTTCTTAATAAGTTACATCAAGTAGAAAAAGAGATTAGAGAATTGCCAGATAAATTAAGCTTAAACTTAGAAGAAGACGAAATTGATTTTGAAAGAATAATTGATCGTTTATTTATAGAGGAAAATTTCTCAATAACATTCGATTACAAACTTGATATCGATAAAAGTATTAGTTGGAAAAATTATAGAGAAGTTGATTTAGTTAATGTGTATAGAATTATACAAGAAGCTATACAAAATATTATAAAACACGCTTTGGCTAAAAAGGTTCTTATTACGATAAAGAAAAATAATAAAAGTGTAAGGATTGAAATAAAAGATGATGGCGTTGGTTTTGATATATCTAAATTAGAAATTTCAAAAGGAATTGATAGTATTAAATCTAGGGCTAAGCGTTTAAATGGTTTTATTGAAATTATTTCAAAAGTGAAGGAAGGAACAAGTTTGAGTATTGATATTCCATATGTATTTAGTGAAGTACAAGCTATGGTTTAATATTTTTATTTTGAATACAATTAGTTTAGTTCGTAGAAGATAAATGTTTCTTTGTATATTTTAGGTTATTTAAAATAAAAATATACAAGTGTTAAGGCTATGGTTTTAATGATTATTGAGAACAAAGTTATTCAATCGTACATAACAAAAAATAACTGAAAATTTTTTAGGGTTAATATAAATGATTAACTTTACAGAGAATATGATCAAAAAACTTAAAGACAAAAAAAATAAACGAATATTTAGTTTTAACTTCCTCGTTTTCCGAAATCAGTCGGACAAATTTATTCCCCCTGCGTCATAGTTAAGAAATCCAGATAGAGGCATAATTTTTGAACTTTAATTAACAAAAATATAGGCATTTGCTTGTAATTTTTGATTATGCTTTCGCTCTTTGTTCTAAAGAGGGTATTAGATCTACTATAAAATAAATAAACATGAAATTTTATCAAAAAGCACTTTACTTATTGGCAATTGGGGTCACGTCTAATATGCATTCACAAAGCAAAAAACCAGAAAAACCAAAAATTTCCATAGGGGGGGCACTTCGGTTCAATTATAATTTTTCCTCTTGGAAAGCAGGGCAAAAAAAAAGAGGAGGTGATTTTGGTTTCGATATGTTTAGAATTAATACTAAAGCAGATTATAAAGATTTAAAATTAAATGTTGAGTATCGTTTTTATTCTGAAGATTTTGGAGGAGGGATGCTTAAACAAGGTTGGATAGGTTATGATTTTAGTAAAAACACTAATTTACAAATAGGTTTAACACAGGTTCCATTTGGTATAACACAATATAATTCACATAACTGGTTTTTCGGAATCAATTATTATGTAGGATTGGAAGATGATCATGATATGGGAATCAAATACACTCATAAAAATGGTAATTGGGAATATGCTTTGGCTTTTTTTAAAAATTCGGAGGAGTTAAGGTTTGGTAACAATTCTGATATTTCGAATAGTAGGTACTCTTATGATGTAGCTTCCATTGATTTAGACGGGAATGGTTCTTTAGATATTAGAAATAAAGAAATTAATCAATTTAACGTTAAAATAAATTATTTAATAGAAGCATCTAAAGCAAAACATAAACTAGGAGTCTCAGCACAATATGGAGGGCTTTATAATTTAGATACAGAGAAAAATGGGAATCATTTAGCCATGGCTGCACATTACGAATTGAATATAGCTCAATTTGATGCTAAAGCGCAGGTTTCATTCTATGAATATAATACAGAAAATCTTAAAAAAGAGCCAGATAATATTATTGCTATGACTGCTTACGGAGCCCCTTATTTAGTAGCCTCGAAGGCTACTACATATACTTTTGGAGTAGGTTATGTAATACCAATTAAGAGAAAAATGATTTCTAGTATTCAAATTTATAATGATTTTGGATATATTGATAAAGCTGTGAAAAATTTTAATGATTCTATGATGAATGTTTTAGGGGTACTAATTAATTCAGGAAATGTATATACATATATAGATGTTGCCTCTGGAAAAAATCAACCATGGCTAGGACCAGTATGGACAAATGCACTAGCTGACGGGTCAATAAATGCTAAATGGGAAACACGTTTTAATATTAATATTGGATACTATTTTTAAAAAATATAAATTATGAATCAACAAATAAGAAGTGATGAAAAAACATTCTTTGGAATTAAAGCAAATGGACCTGTTTTTATAGTTTCATTACTTATTGTTTTAACTCTGGTGATAACTACGCTAATTGTTGGTAAACCTATGGAAAAATGGTTTTCTGATACTCAAAATTTTGTAGCAAATAACGTAGGGTGGTTCTTTATCTTATTAGTAAATGGGTTGTTAATCTTTTCTCTTTTTTTAGGTTTTGGGAGGTTTGGAAACATTCGAATTGGAGGAGATCAAGCCAAACCAGAATTTAGTAAAATGGGATGGTTTTCCATGTTGTTTAGTGCAGGAATGGGAATAGGCTTATTATTCTGGAGTGTAGCTGAACCAATTTTTCACTTTAAAAGTAATCCTTTTCTTGATGATTCAGGGAATAAGGTAGCAGCAGCCAAACAAGCAATGGGGGTTACTTTTTTGCATTGGGGAGTTCATGCTTGGGCGCTTTATGCAGTTGTAGGTGTTGCATTAGCTTTTTTTACGTTTAACAAAAAATTACCATTAACTATAAGGTCTATTTTTTACCCTTTATTTGGCGAAAAAATTCATGGACCAATAGGAGATATAATCGATATCATATCAGTCATAGCTACTTTATTTGGTTTAGCGACATCACTTGGATTAGGTGTACAACAGATTAATGCAGGTTTGGAATATCTATTTAGTATTGAAAATAGTGTCACAGTACAGGTAATTTTAATCGTAGTAATAACTCTTTTTGCAACATTGTCTCTAATTTTGGGAATCGATAAAGGAATTCGGTTATTAAGTGAATGGAATATGCGTCTTGCAATATTTTTACTACTACTCGTTCTATTTGTTGGGCCAACATTATTTCTATTAAAAACATTTGTTCAGAACATAGGTCATTATATTTATGAGTTTTTTGAGTTAAGTTTTTGGACAAATTCCTACAATGGCGTTGGTAAAGAAAAAAATTGGCAAAATTCATGGACAGTATTTTATTGGGCTTGGTGGATTTCATGGTCTCCATTTGTAGGCATATTTATAGCAAGAATTTCTAAAGGAAGAACTATTAAAGAATTTATTTTAGGAGTTCTTTTAGTACCAACATTATTGACTTTTTTATGGCTTTCTGTATTTGGAGGAAGTGCTATATATCAAGAATTAATTGGAAACTCAACCATAACAGAAGCGGTCAATAACAACGTAGCAACTGCAATATATTATTTGTTAGAGCAATATCCTTATACCAAATTTGCTTCTGTAGTAACGGTTATTCTTGTAGCGAGTTTTTTTGTAACTTCATCGGATTCTGGATCATTTGTAGTTGATATGTTAACTTCAGGAGGAAGACACGATGCTCCAAAGGGGCAAAAAATATTTTGGGCTACGATTGAAGGACTGATAGCTTCGATTTTGTTAATAGGGGGAGGATTAACAGCTTTACAGACAGCTTCAATACTTACAGGTGTTCCTTTTGCCATAATAATTATTGTCATGTGTTTTAGTTTTTATAGGTCTCTTACTGAATATAAAGAAGAACAAGAAAAAAAAAATAAAAATTGAATTTCGTGTTTCTAAAATAGAAATTACTTTTTTTTGTTTTTGATACTTTAAATAAAAATAAAGTTAGTTACATAACTAAGTTATCTTTATTTTAAACGATAGAGATATTGTTAATATCTACTTGTAGTAAATGATTAAAAGCAAAATGAAATATGGAGCAAACAGGAGTAACAGTTTATTTTTATATTCCCCAAAAAGTAACAATTCTTGATGTTAGTGGTGTTTTACAAGTATTTGAAGAAGCGAAAAGACTGGGCTTTGGTTATCATTTTAATTTTGTCGGTAGCCAGTTAGTTGTGGAAAGTTCTTCTGGGTTAACAATCTCTTCATTAAAAGATTTTAGAGAAACTAATCCATCAGAAAATGATATTATTTTTATATCAGGTTCAAACACATTTCAAATGTTTGATAGTTTTGAAGATCAAGCTTTTTTTGAATGGATAAATAAAGCCAATTGTAAAAAAACAACTATTTGTAGTATTTGTAATGGAGCTTATCTTTTAGCAAAGGCGGGACTACTAAATGAAAAGGAGTGCACTACTCATTGGAATTTTATCGAAAAGCTACAAACTTACTTTCCGCTTTTAAAATTGCAAAACGGTATATTATTTAACAAATCAGATAATATTTACACCAGTGCAGGAGTAATTACAGGTATTGATTTAGCATTATTTTTAATTGAAGAAAGGCATGGTAAAATGATTGCAAATAAGATAGCAAAAGATTTGGTAGTTTATAAAAGACGGCATTCTAAAGATGAACAGGATAGTGTATATTTACAGAATAGAAGCCATCAAGATGAAAAAATCCATATTGTTCAAGATTGGATTATCCATAATTTAGAGAAATCATCAACAATTCAATCTTTATCAGAATTAGTGCATATTAGTCCCCGTAACTTAACTCGCACCTTTAAGAAACAAACAGGTGTAACGATAGCTGAATATAGGACAAAGTTGAGAGTTGAAAAAGCGAAAAGTTTGTTAAGTAACTCCGACTATAAAATTGACTATATAGCTAATTTATGTGGTTATAAAACATCCAAGCAGCTTAGAGTTATTGTTGAAAAGTATTACGATTCTTTGCCTTCTAAAATTAAAAAAAGAATGTCCTAAAACGATTATTGATTGTCCTTTTTACTTATGTATAACCAAAATATCTTTGGTGTCAATAATTAAATAACATGACATGAAAAATAAAAAAGTGTTACTATTGCTTGCCCAAGGCTTTGAAGAGTATGAAGCAGCAGTTTTTACAGATGTAATTGGTTGGAGTAGAGTATTAGGAAATGAGCCTGTTGAAATGGTTACAACAGCATTAAAATCTGAAATTAAGTGTACTTGGAACTTAAAGGTTAGGCCAGAATTAGATTTTGATAATGTTGATGTTAAAGATTTTGATGCGATAGCTATACCTGGTGGTTTTGAAGATGCAGGGTTCTATGATGATGCTTATGATGAAAGATTTCTTAATTTGATTAGAGAATTTGATAGAGAAAAAAAAGTTATCGCAAGTATTTGTGTTGGAGCCTTGCCGATTGGTAAATCGGGGGTGTTAAAAGGAAGAAAAGCAACTACATATGATTTAAGTAATGGAGTAAGAAGAAAGCAGCTTGTCAGTTTTGGAGTAATCATTCAGGACAAACAAATTGTAGTTGATAGAAATATTATTACATCTACTGGTCCAGCTACAGGATTGGATGTTGCATTTAAATTATTGGAAATATTGACGTCTAATAAAAACGTTGATAAGATTAAAAAGCTTATGAGATTTACAATTTAATAGTGGTAATTTCGTCATGAAAAATAATGAAAGTTTGCCTAATATAGTTATATAGGTTAAAAAATAACTGAAGAAGCTTATCTAAGCTTCTTTTTTTGAAATAGGTTTGTGTAAAATAGAAAAAGGCTCTTAAGTACAAGTATCTCTGATATAAATTTCATTTCTAAGTAAGAAATAGATTATTCTTTAGAGCTCTCATATGATTTTTTATCAACTACTTTAAGATTTTATTCTATTCTAAATATACTTCTTTTTAAATTTTAGCTAAATCTAAGTTACATTTATGATAAAATAACGACAAATAAGAGAAATGTATAGCAACTTAAATTGCATGCTTTATTTTTTTTAATAAACTGTAGTATTGAATTTTAAAATATTATATGTTTTAAATATATTGAAAATGAAAGATTATTTTGTTTTGCAATACAAAATGCTTAATAGAAAAATAACTGAATTTGGTATGTCAGTTATAATGGCATACTCAATTTTATTGATAGGCTTTTATTATTTATCACAATATATTATTGCTTTAGATAGGGGGGGGAGCTATTTGTATCTTTTTTTAGCAACTATTTATGTATTCGCGCAGGGAGAAGGTAAGCGAAATGATTTTTTAAAACTGATTTTCAATTCATATAATTACTATAGAATCAGAGTTTTAGAAAATTTTATTTTAAGCTTTCCTTTTTTAGTTTTTTTAATTTACAAAGGTTTTTTTATTCATGGCTTAGTTTTAATTGCTATAGCTGTATTTTTAGCTTTTTATAGTTTTGCTATCAATACTAATTTTATAATGCCAACACCTTTTGGAAATAAGCCTTTTGAATTTACAATAGGTTTTAGGAAAACATTCCTCATTTTATTGGGTACTTATTTTTTAACTTATATGTCGGTTTCAGTGGAAAATTTCAATCTTGGAATATTTTCAATTATTTCAGTAGCATGTGTTTGTTTAACCTATTATTTTAATCCCGAAAAAGATTATTTCGTCTGGAGTTTTAATCTAGACCCGAAAGAATTTCTAGTCTACAAAATTAAAACAAGTATTTTATTTTTTGCCTTACTAAGCATGCCTGTTGTTTTGATTATAGTTTTGTTTTTTTTTGAAAATATTTTAATTATAATAGGTTTTTGGTGTCTCTCTTTCGTCTATTTGATAACAGTAGTTTTAGCAAAATACTCGGTTTACCCCAATAAAATGCATTTACCACAATTATTTTTGATATTACTTAGTCTTAAGTTTCCTCCAACGTTACTAGTCATAATACCTTACTTTTACTTTCAATCAATTAAAAAATTAAATTTAATTTTAAATGATACAAATACATAAATTATCTAAAAAATATGGTAATAAAGTAGTTATCGATTCCGTTAATATGAAATTTAAAAAAGGAAAAGTCTATGGAGTTGTTGGAGAAAATGGTGCAGGTAAAACTACGCTTTTTAATTGTATTGCTGGTTTAGAAAGTTATAAAGGAAGTATTTCATCGGATATAAAAAAATTAAAGGATCATGTAGGGTTTTTATTAACAGATCCGTTCTTTTTTTCTAAAATAACAGGGGAAGAATATATTCGATTACTTACCAACGCTAGAAATATTAAAATTGAAAAAATTGAAGATAAGAATATTTTTGACTTACCATTAAATGAATATGCTTCAAATTATTCGACAGGGATGAAAAAGAAATTAGCATTAACTGCAATTCTTTTACAGAAAAATAAAGTATTTATTCTTGACGAACCATTTAATGGTGTTGATATTCAAAGTAATATTATAATAATTGAGTTGATTAATGAGCTAAAGAATTTAAATAAGATAGTAATAATTTCATCTCATATATTTTCAACATTATCAGAAACTTGTGATGAAATTTTTTTACTAAAAAAAGGACAGGTAGTAAAGAAGGTAAACCGAAAAGATTTTGAAGGGTTACAAAAAGAAATGAAAGAATTTACTATTGGATCAAGAATACAAAAAATAGGTTTGGAATGATAATATTGAGTGATAATAATAGCGGTTGTTTTAGGTTTTTGCTATAGAATACATTAGGATGATATTTTTGAGTTTTTAATTTAAGTTTTTGATAAAAAGTAGTTTAATAATAAAACTGCGTATTATTTTCTCACCAGATCTTATTAGAGATAAATAGTTAAGAAAGTTTGGTTAATACGCAGTATCCCTAAATTATTTAATCAAAATTATATAAAAAAAACACAATAAAAAATAGAGGATACTACTTAAAAAACTGTGAGGTTTAACCATTATAAGATCTAGTATTTGACATTACTTATTCTTTGCTATAAGAAGGAAGTGGTACAACTTAAAAAAGTAAAAACCTTAAAAAAATAAAAATATTTTCAAGTAAGGAATAGAAAATACCCACAAGATACTTAATGAATAAAACAGAATCTTAAGTATTATGAAAGCTTGATTATTAAATTAATAACAGATAATTTTTTAGTATTAATTACATTATATTTTTGTTGTCAACATAAAGTAAAAACAGAAACTTATAAAAAATAAGTCAGCTTCTGATAAGTTATTACATATAAAAGCTGATGAAGAAAAAAATGGAATATTTTAGGATGAAAATTGTTGAAAAATTTTTAAGTAATTATTTCTGAAAAACCTCCAAATCAAGTACCTCCTTTATATGTCCATAAAAACGAAGATGAACTTTTTATATATTAAAAGGTAACTATACTTTTAATTTTGGGAGTAAAAAAATAGATGTGAAGCAAGGGGACTTTATCAAATTACCTAAAGGAATTACATATAATTTTACTAACACTGATACGCTGCCTGATATTACCATTAGTACTATTACTCCAGGAGGATTTGAAAATTTTTTTAATGAAATTTCAATAGCATCAAAAAAAATAATTTAAAGAAACAAAAAAGCTACTTTAGTAGCTAAATATGGAGTTTCGTTTGTTAAATAAATACTAAGAAATTTGTGCGATTGCCTTAAAATTTTAAAATTAAATTTTAGATTTTTTACAAATCATAAATTTAAGTAGGATCAGAGCGTGCTAGGTCAATCAAATTGTTTATAAAATTAACTAACTCATTAGGCCTGCGTGGTTAAATAAATACTACCTTTGAAGGTAGAAGGGTTAATTGTTATTTAGTTACCAAAAAATGAAAAACGCATTATTGATTTTATCATGTCTAATCAATCTAGGATGTAAACAGGAAACCAGAAAAAATACTTTTAAAATTGAAATTGATTCTTCCTCAAAACAAGAAGTAGTCCATAAAAAAAGTAGGCAGGTTGAAAAAGTAAAAGAAGAAGAAATAGTTAAAAATGAAAAATTATTTGATCCAAAAAGTTTAGATACACTTTTGTATTTTAAAGATTCTCTATTAGTTAGTTTGAAAAATACAGATTCACTTTATATACCCGATCACTATTTTGAATCAAAGTTCTTGGACTCATTAATTGCTATTAATGATAATGATTATGAAAAAGAATTAGAGATAGAAAAATATCTTTTAAAACTGAATGAAGATTATGCCAAAAGGGATTCTTTAGGGTTGCATTTAAAAATAAAAAATGGAGGATGGAAGTTAATTTCTTCAAACGTTGACGTCTATCAATTAAATATATTCGAATATTACTTTGAGAAATATGGATTTTATGCTATTCGTACACAATGGGGAGAAGGTAATGGTTATAAATTAATAAATGAAAATGACGGGAAAGAGCTGAATTTATTTGGTAGACCTTATTTTTCTAATAAGGGAAATTATCTAATATCTGTAAGCGTGGACATTGAAGCTGGCTATAGTAGAAATGGTTTCCAACTTTTTAAAAATAATAATGGAAATTTAAAGGAAATAGGTTTTTATGAACCCGTAGGTTGGGGACCTAGCGTTGCCAAGTGGGTTAACGATTCAACAGTGATTTTTAAAAATGAGACAGTTGAATTTAAGGACGGTCTCATGAATAATATCTACTTTTATTCGAAACTGAATATTAATAATATCGATTAAACTTATTTTTTAATTTACATATTTATATTTAACTAGTAGTAAGTAAGCTTAAGCTGTTACCTCATTATAAGAGTTTAAACTTAAGTAATATGATTTGAATAACGATTAATAAAAAAGAAAGGAGTTAAAAAACTCCTTTCAGTTTAAAATACGAATAAAAACCCTTCTAAAATTTAATCGCCTTTTTAATTAATTTAGAATAATTGTTAGCTATGTAACTAAAGTCGCTAGGAGACAGCTTCGTAATAACTTTCGAAGATTGAAAAGTATGAAGTTGTGATGTTTAGTTAATACATTAGTACCTCAAAACGACATGGTAAAGATTAATAAATAAAATGAATAGTAAAATAGGGGATTATACTGAAAAGAATATAGATCAACCATTAGTAAGATAATAGAAAAGCCCTTGTTATACTGTGTATGTCAAATAGTATAATTACTTAGTTATACCTTGTATTAGATTCTTATTTTAGTAAAAATTATAATAGCGTATTTTCTGTAGAGCACTAGCATTTGTTTTAAGTTCAGAAAGAATGACTTATTTAAAGAATTTATTATTGCTAGGTTCCAATTTTTATTAGACAAAATTAAAAGTAGTTTTTAAGGGTGCTGAAATTAGTATACTATTTTTATTAAATAGTTGAAAATCAATTTTTCAAAAACTGAATTTATTTAGTTTTTTTAAGTGTCCATTATTGAGTGTTTTGATGTTGAGTTTGTGTAATATGTAATAAGTATACTTTTATTAAATATTACTATTATAAATTTGTTATTAGGTAACTTATTTAAAATACTATGAACTAAAAACTATGTTTGTTATTGGTTATAACTTAATTTGAGTAGGTAGTTGAAAAACAATTTAAAAATCTAATTGAAATATTAGACTAGTTTTATAGAAAATCTAATTAAATCGTAGCATGAAATGTGGAGTTTGCAAAGACTAAAAAACTAGATAGGTATCTGCTAAAAACTATAACTAAAAAAGAAATAATTTAAGAAGGTAAGTTTATATTAGGCAATTAAATAACAGGTTACATAAATTCATTTTGCAAACTTACTGATTCTGCTCGGAAAGAAATTTCTGGGCAGTTTTGATATATGAAATGTTTATAATTTAACTTTAGTAGAACTTTTAATAATACAAAAAAATACTGAGTTTCTGATAATTTTTAAAGCGTATTAAATAAGAAAATAAAGCCTCCAATTTTACTTTAAAACTGGAGGCTTCTTCAAAATTATTTCAAACATACTACTTATTTATTGCATAACTGGCTGCCTTACCAAATTCTGCTAACGTAAGTAAGAAATGTCTAAAAAGTCTTTGAATCCCTTCGATTGTTTTTTTCCCCATAATATTTATTAATTAAATCCCACTACAAATTTATATAAGATTTTATGATGTATTGTGTGTTTTCGATAGTTATTTGTTATTGTTGTATAGATTATAATGTTTGAAAATAAAGAAGAAACTAACTTTTATTATCGAGGTTTACTGAAGTATAGTATGCTTTTGAAGTGTTAAAAAAGTTTTGAAAGTGTTAAATACATACTAAGAAAGTAAGCTAGAAACAAAATATAGACAAAGATAATTAGAATAACAAAAATAAAAATATGTAATGAATAGTATCCTTAAATTTATAGAGAGTATCAAAAGTAATTATAAAGTTACTGATATGCCATTTCTAAATCGACAGCTAAAAAGAGTAAAAGTAGCAAAGCCTTATAAAGGGTTGAAAATCTTACATAATATTCCCTTCACAAAAGAAACAATTGTAAAATTAGGTATATTATACGAGGGAGGGGCAGACCTAACAATAACTTCTCCCAGTTTCATGGAGGTAGATAAAAATTTAATCAATCAGTTTGTTGATGCAGGAGGAACATGGAAACAATTACATGATATTAATAGTGAAGAGATTTTTGATGTCCATTTAGATTGCGCGGCAGAGTTAATCTTTCGCTGTCCTCCTAGAATAGGAGCTGTTGAAATTACAGGTACAGGTTCAAACAAATATGGTTCAAGTAAAAATGAATATCCAATTATATCGGTAGACAAAAGCAAAATTAAGAGCTTAGAAGGTGTTTTAGGAACAGGAGAAGCCTTTGTAAGAGCTTTCGAAAAATTAACCCATGAAGATATATCTGATAAAAGTTTCATGGTTTTTGGATATGGAAAAGTAGGAAAAGGGATAGTTCACTATTTAGAAAAAAAGACAAAAAAAATAGTTGTTATTGATAAGAGCTTAATAAATGTACAAAAGGCTAAATTAGCTGGTTTTGAAGCTTATCTATTTAATGATAAAGTTAAAATTGAGGCATTAGCAAAAACTATGTTTGCCGTGGTGACAGCTACAGGAGTTAAAAATTCAATAAGTGATAATTACGATAAAAAAGCTTTTCAATCAAAATACCTTGCGAATATGGGAGGTGAAGATGAGTTTGGATATAAGTTTGATTCAAAAGAGGTTATGTGTGAAAAAAGACCAATTAATTTCTTTGTTGAAAAACCTACGCTAATGAGGTATTTAGACCCTGTTTTTTATGCTCACAATCAGGGGGTTGATTTACTTATGTATTCAAATCTGAAAGCAGGACTCCACCCTTTTCCTAGTTTTATTTCTGAAGAAGTTGTTATCGATTGGGAATTCTTGTTTAATGAAAGTTTAGATATTTAAGAATGGAAAAATTACAAAAGTTAATTAAAAAATGTACACTAAAAGTTTTGTACGGAGGTAGTTGTCCAATCTTAACTAAGATAGCTTCAAATTATAAAAATAATTTTGGTGTTGGCTCTTATCCTTTCAGGTATAGAGATAAAATGACAGGTACATTAGGTATTATGATTGCTGATGTTTACGATGTTTTAGAGCATAAACCAAATAGTCATTTAGTAAAAGCTGCATATAAACAATTAGCAAAAGAAGTTATGAATCAGTTTAATTATCTTATAAAAAATGAAAAAATAGAATTTGAGCCATATGAGGGAGAGGGAGAGCCTTATGCAAGTAGTTTTGATATGTTACTTGATATTCATAATCATCATATATATTTTTTTAAAACAAAAGCAGGTTTTGGAGGAGAGGTTGAAATAAAAGATAATGTAATGTTAAATAAGACCGGTTTAACAATAAATGGTTATGAGTTGGTTATTAATGATGTTTTTAGGATAGTACATGATATTTTTGGACACGCCATGGACGGATATGGTTTTGGTCCTGTTGGAGAAGATAAGGCTTGGTTTAGCCATTTGAAGATGTTTTCGCCTCTTGCCGCAGCAGCTTTATCAATGGAAACTCGCGGACAAAATTGTTGGGTGAATTTTGGAAAACATTTAAGAGACAAAAATAATCAGTTGTTTACAAAAAGAGATTCAAATTATATTCCTCCGCCTGAGCGACCCTTTGCAGAGCAAAAAATGAATCTTCTTCCAAGTTATATTTCGGGAATTGAGGTTTTCAAAAAAGAAGATAAAGTTTTAGCTAATTATATAAAGGTTTGGGACCCAGTAGAAAGTGTTTTAATTCATAAAGTATGAATGAGTTTTTACAAAAAGCCTATATGGAAACTACCTATCAGATAGTAGGAAAAAAGGATACATATAAATTACGATTGGATACCCTAAATCACGAATTTAATATTTGGTGTAAGAAGTGTAACATTAAATCTTGGGCTTTTATAACTGCTTTTAATCCTTTTTCGAATGAGCTTTCTAAATTTGAAAACGAATTATTAAACTCCCAACTTCAAAAAATAATTCTTAAAGAAGGCTATAATTTTAATTTAGGAAAAGGGGTTCCGGCTAATGATAATTGGAGTGCTGAGGAAAGTTTTTTTATTCATAATATTACGTTAAGTAATGCTAAAAAAATAGGAATTCAATTTAATCAGAACGCAATTGTCTTTGGTGATTCCGACAATCTACAAAAATTGATTTGGCTTGTTTGAAAATAATTAAAGGTTTTATTGTTTTAGATAACGATTTAAAATAGCAAACGTTTTATCTAATATCAAATGAAATAATAATAGCAATTTCATTAAAATATGAAATTGACACATTTTTTTGTTTGTAAATTATTGTAAGGAATTAAAAAAGACTGTCTAATTAGACAGTCTTTACCCCCTTAATATGGTTAGAATTAATATGAAGTTGTTCTAACACGTGTTTATTAGTCGGAAAAAAAGTTGATCATTACATGATAATAATTCATTTGTGTTTTGTTATCATTTTTAAAGTAGTGTTTGAATAAAAAAAACTTAAAAAAATGTATTGAAAAATATTTTGAGAGTTCTTCGGGAGATATTTCAAAATATTTTTTTATGCAAGGATAAATAAAAGATAGTCCATTGAATCTTTCAAATCGATAACGAACAAAATAAGAGAGAGTAGTGAAAAGATTTGATAAATAGCGTTCAGGTAAGAATATTTTTTAAATCAATAAAACTATAACAATATAGCATATTTATTAAAGTTCTTAGAGCTTAAAATCATCATAAGTCAATTACAATCAATTCACAATAGAAAAAAGCCATCAGAGCATCGCAAGGGGTGTATTAGTATTTCGATGATAAATCTGATAGCTTTTAACAACTTTATGTAGCAAATGTATAATCTTATAGTTAAAAAATATATTGTGTAGTATTAGTGACGTATTAATTAAAGTGTTGTTTTTTAGTTTTTTAAAATTGATAAAAGCTACCAGAACATGTTTAGGGAAAGGAATTGTTTTGGGGATTGTTTAGCTCTGATAGCCTTAGACAAAAAGTATTAATTATTTAAAATCAATCATTAATATTCTAAATTGGATTAATCATATAGCAAATGTATATCTTATATTAGTCGAAAAGAGTACATGTCGTATTTTTGATTAGATTATGTGTTTAAAAACAAAAGAATATGTCTAAAAAGAGTAAACTAAACGAAAAGAATAAAATAGTTTTCAATTTGAAAACAACTTTTTAGTTAGTAACCAATGAAAGGTTAAAAGCTTTTAAATCGGATGTGTCTCTGTTAAAAAATTAGATGGCTTGAAAAAAATATTCTAACCCGTTTTTCAAAAGCGGAAAAACACTAAAATCTTGTCGGTTATCCCTTTAAATTAATTGTTTTTAAGAAGTACTTTTATATTGTTGTTTTTTTAAGCACAAAAAATAAAAGAAATTTTAATTTTATTATTATGGGGAAATTATTAATAAAAAAAACGAAGTTATTTTTGGGGCGCTTACTATTAATTCTAGGCGAATTTGGTAAAGGAGCGAGTTATGCTTTAAGACACTAAAAAAGTAAACTAACCAAACTATTATTTTATAAAAAAGTTCTCGAAGTCCAACATTTTGAGAACTTTTTTAATTAATCATTATTTTAACCAACACTTTGAAATTTAATTTTAAAAAAATGTGAAAATTTAAAGTAATTTGATTTTATAAAATACTTTAGTTTTATCGTTTTATGTAAAGTAAGAAGGGCTTTTGAATGTTATAATAGAGGTTTACACGGTCTCTAATTTATCTAGATATTTTTTTAATGTAGAGAATAGTTCATTTCTATAATGGAAAATATCATCAAGAGTCTCTATGCTGTATTTCTTACTGTTATTTTTTCCATTATTGAAAAGTTCTAAATATTTTTTACTATTGTTTAAGTAAAGTCTACATATTGGTTTCCTATTATTGTTATCTAAAAGAATTCCAAAATATGATTGGGTATCTCTATAGGATATTCTTTGGCCATCTATTTTTTCCCTTAATATCGCCTTTATTATTTGAAAACCTTCAATTTCTTCCTCTGTCGTAATTATTTTAGGAAGATCATTATCTATAATTTCTTCTTCTTTGGCTTTCTCTTCATTAATATTTAAAGCTGATTTTAGTTTAGCATTTACCACATCGTTTATTGACGATGATATTGCTTTTTTACCATAATCTTTAAACATTTCAAGTCTACTAGCTGTAATGGGCTTATTATAGAACCTATTTACTAAGAGTTTTATAAGTTCATCTGATTTCATTTTCAAATTCTGTTCTTATTGCCCTTATGTATTTTAATGCTTCTGCGGAATCAACAATACTAGAAATATCAAATGCTGATTTTGAAAACTTCTCTAATTCTTTTGCAGTGGACTCTTTTATGTTTTCTAAGTTTAAAGTTAAAAAAGGTTTTTCATCCATTATATTTTGCGATTCCAAATCAGTAAAGAAGTTATAGGTAATACCATTTGTAAGGATACCAAAACGGGCTTTGGAAACATTAAAATACCTATGAAGTTGTGAGTTGTGCGAGTTTAGATTTTCTTTCCAGTGTTTACATTCAATAATGATTACAGGTGTTTCATTTTTTAAAATAGCATAATCAACTTTTTCTCCTTTTTTAGTTCCAATATCTGTTGTATACTAAGGAAGTACTTCTGTGGGATTAAAAACATCATAGCCTAATATTTGAAGAAAGGGCATGATAAAAGCATTTTTGGTAGCTTCTTCAGTGGTTATACTCACTTTTAATTTTTCAACTCTTTCATAGAGTTATTCTAACTTGTTTTTTAGTTCCATTTTTATTAAAATTTGGTTATAAAAATCATCTTTAAAATAAGAAAAATAGCTCAGAGTTTAAGTCGTGGCAAATAATATATTGTCATTTGTGTTGAGGAGCGTATGTTTTATTAAAACGCGGAAAAACACTACATAGTTGTCGGTTATCCCTTAAAGAAAATGATTTTTATAGAGTAGTTTTATAATGTTGTTTAATCAAGCAAAAAAAGTAAAAAAAATTAAATTTTATTATTATGGGGAAATTATTAATAAAAAAAGTGAAGTTATTTTTGGGACGCTTACTACTAATTTTAGGTGAATTTGGAAAAGGAGCAAGTTATGCTTTAAGAAATTAAACAATGTAACTAACCAAACTAATTATTTTATAAAAAAAGCTCTCAAAAGTCAAGTTTATGAGAGCTTTTTTATATTCAGATATAATTTGCCTATAAAAAAATATCTTCAACTATCTATTTGTGATAGAATTCAATAAATAAATTAAAGAAAAACTAAGCAACACGAAACAAAAAAAGCTTATATATTTTAAATATAATTTCATAAACTTCGTTTCATTTTAAATTTTTAATAAATATTTTATGAATGAATTAGAAGAGAATTTGATGTTGCCAAATGGAGTAGTTTTACATAACAGAATAGCGAAATCTGCTATGAGTGAAAATTTATCCAATAGATATCATGAGCCGACTCCTGTCTTAATAAACTTATATAAAAAATGGGCACAAGGAGGAGCCGGATTACTTATTACAGGAAATATTATGATTACTTCAGATGCTATTGGAGAGCCTAGGAATGTAGTTGTACAGGATAGAAAAAATATGAAAATCCTTACCCAATGGGCGAATTCGGTAAAAGGCACTGAAACACATTTATGGGCTCAGATAAACCATCCAGGTCGCCAAGCTATGAAAGAAATTAATAAAAAATTGAAAGCGCCATCTGCAGTACCGCTAAAAATGAGCGGAAGAAAAAATGTGTCCTCAAAAATACCTGAAGCATTAACAGAAAGTGAAATTTTAACTGTAATTGATGCCTTTGCAAATACATCGTTAATATTAAAAGAAGCAGGATTTTCAGGTGTTCAGATTCATGGAGCACACGGATATTTAATTAGTCAATTTTTATCACCCAAAACAAATATAAGAAAAGATAAATGGGGGGGGAGTTTAGCAAATAGAACACGATTTGTTGTTGAAGTTTATCGCAAAATAAGAGCTTATGTAGGAGATAAATTTCCAATTGGAATAAAATTAAATTCTTCAGATTTTCAAAAAGGTGGTTTTTCAGAAGAAGAGTCAATGGAAGTTGTGAAAATCCTTTCAAATGAGGGAATTGATTTAATAGAAGTATCAGGAGGAACCTATGAGTCACCAATGATGATGGGAAAACAGAAAACGAGCACAAAAGAGCGAGAAGCGTATTTTATGAAATATATAGAGAAAGTAAGGAAAATAACAGATACCCCTTTAATGCTAACGGGAGGGTTCCGTACTGCTTTAGTAATGCAAGATGCCGTTGGGTCAAATAAGTTAGATGTTATAGGGGTTGCTAGGCCCTTTGCTGTTTTTCCTAATATGGCAAATGATATATTAAAAGGAAAGCGTAACGAGTTTCAAACAAGAATAAAAAGAACAGGGGTAAAAGCAATTGATGGAATGATGAATATAATATGGTATGAGGAGCAACTAAAACGAATAGGGAACGGAAATAAAACGAATCCGGAATTAAATGGATGGTTGGTGTTTTTTAAATATTTATGGTTGATAGTAGATAAAAAGATAATAGAAGTTTTCAAAAAATAATTCTTCATTTATACTGAAATTTTGATGTTGAAACATAAATTTCTAATCACTAAAGAGGTGGTCTAAATCTATTATTGAAATAATAGTAAAATAAATATTTTATATTTGTGTTAAGTAATTATCTTTCAGCTGTTTGTTTTTTTTAAAATTAGATTGTAATTTTTGTTATTCTTTAAAAGAAGATCTAGATAGTGATAATACTATCTATAATTGAAAATCAAAATTATGATAAAATCAGCCTTAAGAACTTTAATACTAGCAACAGCATTACTCACTTTAAATACGTGTAGTAGCGATGACGAAATAGTGCCCAAGTTAGAAAATAATTCAAATTATAAAATTCTTAATTTAGGAGCCTCAAGAGTTGAGGGAGCAAGGCCTCAATATGAAAGTTATCGTTATGAACTTTGGAAAGATTTGAAAGAAAATGGTTGGTTTTTCGATTTTATTGGAACACAATCTGATGAAGCGTCATACCCATTATTTAATTCAGATAGTTTTGATAAAGACCATGAAGGAAGAGGAGGATGGACTTCAGGTCAAATATTGGAGGGATTAAATGATTGGTTAAATCAAACAGGATCTCCAGATATTGTTCTTTTTAGCTCGCCAGGAGGGAATGATGGACTGAATGGATTATCTTTTGAAAAAGCAGTTTTAAATATTAACGCTATTATTGACATTCTTCAAGAAAATAATACAAATGTTATAATTATTATTGAGCAAATGTCACCGGGTAGTTCAGATATAATGACACCAGAACTAACAAGTTTTATTAATAATATGCGGCAAGAGGTTTTAAATATGGCTATTAATCAAACTACACTTACATCAAAAGTAATAGCAGTTGATATGTTTACAGGTTTTGACGATAGCCTCTTGGCTGATGATGTTCATTACAATTTATTAGGAGCAGAATTTATTGCTTCGAGGTACTATAATGTGTTAAAGAATGTTTTAGATTGATAGGTGATGAAAATAATAGCTGAGGTTTTTATTTGAAAATTTTAAAAGATTGTGTTTAATGTAACCTACACAAAGAAAATTAATTATAAATAGGAGGAATAAAAAAGAAGAAGTAACCTTTTTAGAGTACTTCTTCTCTTTTTATTAAATAACTAACTAAACATGAAACTATTTAAAATTACTTTAATTATTATATGAGATTCATAATATTTGATAAGTTGTTGATATCAATCGATGAATAGACGATAAAGTAACGCTAGAATTATCAAAATTAAGGTTATGAGTAGAAAAGTTTATTTGATATTTTAAAAACAGTTAACTTTTTTATTTTTTTATGACTGTTTGTTAGACACTGTTGTCTACTTAAGTTTTATTTAAAAGTATATTTTCCCGACAAGAATAATTTATTTAAGAATTTTCTAAAAGGATTGAAAATTACAGAGGAAAGAAATAACTTTGATTCTAAATAAGACTAAAAGACAAAATTAAATAATTACACTAATAATTTAGTATAGTTATCGCCTATAAGTTAACGTGAAATTTGCAAAAAATATTTTTAAAATACTGATTTTAAATATTCTGTCTTTTTAAAGACGATGATATCTTTTTTTGTTTTAAATTTATTTTTTATCAAAAAAATATTATAATTTAGTAATACTCAAGAGACGTCTTGAGTTCTTTTTCATAGCAATTTTCCCGCTCTATTTTAGAGCGGGTTTCTTTTTACATAATATTGTTTTTTGTAGTTAAAGAAAAGTTTTTGTGAAATGTACTAGCATAAAAATTATAATTTGAAAGAGTTTTATAAGTTTATAATATCAAATTGTTCGCTACATTAATTTTTATCAGAATATTAGTATGAAGCAAAAATGTATTTTCAACTAAGATAAATTAATTTAAAAAATGCTTTATATTATAAAATCTTGTAAATAGAATCCATTGATAAAATTTTCTAGGTAATTTTTTAATAAAATTTCAATTAACATTGTTACATTTAATTTAACGAATCGTCTATATAGAAACTAAAAAAATAAAAACAATAATAAAATGAATAAAAAAATAAGTTTTACGATTGGACTACTAGCTGGTTTTATGTGCTTCTTTATGTTTACGGTTTTGATATTCGTAATTTTTGGTAACTTTTCAATAAAATAAATTATGAATAAAAAATCATTTTGGATAGGATTTATATTGGGTGGATTGCTCTTTGCGCTTACAGTTGTAGTTATTTATTTAAAGTTTGGTGTTCAACCAGATATTGCTTTAAACAAAGTTAAAGTTACAGATTTAAGTGGAACTAAGGTTGAATTATATGAGTATCTTGGAAAACCTCTAGTAGTAAATTATTGGGCTACTTGGTGCATTCCATGTGTTAAAGAATTTCAACACTTTGAAGAGGTAAAGAAAGAGTTAGATGATGATGTAAATTTTGTAATGATTTCAGATGAGTCTTCTACAAAAATCAATAATTTTTCAAAATCGACTTCTTATAGTTTTAACTATTTGAGAAGCACTGAAAATTTATCTGAATATGGTATTAATGCAAGGCCAATAACTTATTTTTATAATGCTAAAGGAGAATTGATTACTAAATATACGAGTAGTTTAAATCGTGAAACTTTAAAAAAAATAATTGAAGAAATTAAATAAAAAGAGTTTGTTATTATTAACTTAAAATATTTTTTGAGTTAATTTTTTATGTTTAAAACTACAAAGTTTTGACTTCTTCATATTATATTTTTCATTTATTCTGATTACCTATATAAAAAAGAATTTTATAATTGAATAATTTGTTTTTTATCTCATTAATTGAAACCCACTAGAGAAATTAGCTTTAATTTTAAATCGATAAGAGGATTAAAATAAAATTGTTCTAATAACAATATATAATATTAAATAGAGACAAAATAAAAGACTGCCTAGTGCGGCAGTCTTTATCCCCTAAAAAAATTAAAACGAATTATAATTTTCGTTTGATTCAAAAATATATAGATTTTTAGTAAATTAAGAATTTAAATAGAACACATAAGTTATTTAAGAATAAAAAAAACAATTCTAAGTTCAAGAAAAATAAATTAATGAAAAAATAATTAAACTTATTACGAATTTATTTTGTTTGGGCAGAATAGAAAATTTATAGGTTAAAATAGCGCATTCTTAAAAAAAGTCTAATTTAAATTACATATTCAGTATTAGTTTAAATAGTATGAATTTATTGAAATAATGAACTATCTCATAGTAAAGTTAAGTTTGTTATGGAAACAGATTACTTAGTTAAAATAATTATATTATTAAATCCAATATAGTGAATTTGTGAGATTAGATGTTTAATGTGTTGTAATTCATTTTTTGGTGGTGTTGGTGGTCTTGTGGGAAGGTTAAAATGTCTATTTGAAAATGGAATTAAGTGAAAGGTAAGGTGCAAATAAGAGAATTAAAAATATACACTAAGAATCTAGAAGGTCAATTTAAATTTTATTCAAAAATAATTGGACTAAAGGTTATTGATTACTCTGAAAATTATACTACTTTTCAGATTGGAAATTCAAGAATTCAAATGGTTAAGAGTGATATTTCTCATCCTTATCACCTAGCAATAAATATACCTTGTAATAGAGAGCACGAAGCTCTGAAGTGGCTAAAAGAGCGAGTAGAAATTCTTAAAGTAGGACTTAATGAAATTCAAGATTTTAGATCTTGGAATGCTAAGGCTATTTATTTTTATGATTTAGATAATAATATTATTGAATTTATAGCTAGAAAAAATATAAAAAATAAAAGCAAAACAAAATTTAGTGCTGATTCATTGCTAGAAATTTCAGAAATAGGAATACCTGTTAACAGTATTGAAAAAATTTTCAGAAAAATTCATAGAACTACAGGGATGAAAAAATTTGATGGCGACTTTGAAAAGTTTTGTGCTATAGGCGATGAAAACGGATTGTTTATTAGCATTAATAAAAAAGTTAAAAGTTGGTTTCCAACTGGAGATAAAGCTTATTCTGCTACTTTTGAAATAAGATTTATAGAGAAAGGATATAATTATGAGTTAAAATTCATAAATGAGGATGTAACTGTCACAGCATGTGGTGGATATTAAAACCTTATCAGATTATTTTTTTTATTAATAGCTAACGAAAAATAGGTTTTAAAAGAAATAAATTTAATCTTTTTTAAAATGTGTCAGTTTGGAGTTTAGAAATGCCTTAGTAATAATAATACAGTTTATTCTTGTTATGGATTTTATAGCTTCAAAAAAAGCGATACGAAAGGAATCAAATAAGTTTTCTTTAAAAGTAACATGATTGTTATTTTCAAAATAAATTTAAAATTTTTCAGATAAGTGTAATCATAAAATATAAAGTTAATTTTGAATTATAGAATAAAGGAAAAAAGTGCCTATTTATCACTGAGTCTTTATTTAGAATAGTTTTTTTCTTTTACATAAAGATCGTTGACATTATTCTTTCTAATGTAAAATTTATAAATTCTTACAATAGATATGTAAGGCAAATTTTCAAATTATATTTTGTTTGTTTAAGTATGTTTATTTATGATCAGTAGTAAGAAAAGAAATAATTATTAAATAATCTCATATGGGTTAGTTGAAAAAAAATCTAGCTAAGCAAATTTTAATGTTAATTTTTGGTAACATTCCTATTTATAAAGGAATAATTAGATGGGTTATTATTTTTATTGAATATAAGGGACTCAAAAAATTATAGTGGAAATAAACTAGTATTTTAATATCTGTTTTGTCTTTTATAGGGTTTTTGAGGTTTTACAATAGGGGGATTCCTTATTTTAAATGTACTTATAGTTTGCTAACTTTAAGTAAACAAAGACCACAACTTTTAAGTTTAGTTTCGTAAGCTTAAAATAGTGTTTCATAAAAAATAATTAACTAAACTCAAAAATTAATGAAAACCTTTCCTAAAATTTTATTGATTACAATACTAAGCTGTCTACTGTGTTTAATCGCTTGCGAAAATGACAACTCTTTTGAACAGAGTGATAATTCAGGTAGTTCGGTAGTTATTGAAAAACTATCAAGAGTAGCAACAAGTGATGACATAAATTTATGGTTGAATACCATAACGAGCAATGAAACTATAGTTTTTGAAGAAGAAAAAAAAACAACTCCGTTAGCTCCTGTCCACACCGTAGATTACGTAGATATTTCGAGATACACAGGTCGCTGGTATGGTATAGCTAACTTTCCACGACCTTTTAATAAGGGGTGTTCTTGTACTGTAGCGAATTACGGTATTATTGATGTAGGGTTAAGTGTTGTAAATAAATGCATTCGAAATGATGGGAATGATACAGGGGGTGCTGCCGGTAAAGCTATTGTGGTTGACACACTTTCTAACGCTAAATTAAAAGTTAATTTCCCACCTAGTCCAATATACGGAGATTATTGGATAATTGATTTAGTGAATAATGGTTTTCATAAACCATATAGTTTTTCAGTGGTTAGTGATCCTACTCGTAATTCCTTATTTATATTAAGTAGAACGCCAAGAATAACCACAGTTAGGCAAAAAAATGAACTTCTTAAAATTTTTAGAAACTTAATTCTGCAAGGGTATGATTTAAAGAAACTCAAAATTATTCCCCAAGAAAACTGTAACTATTCTTTTTTTAAAGGATAAAAATAATTTCAATTTTTTATTAGAAGAATTAAAAAGGAGAATGAGAAACTCTTTTAAGAGATTCTATTCTCCTAAGTTAAATAACAAATATCAAATAAAAATATTATGATATTTGAAATATAAATTAATAAAACTTTTAGTGTTAAATTATTCGATGATAAGATGTTATGTGGTGATTAATACAGTTTGAATTATAATGTTAAAGCTATAGAAAAATAATAATTATAGATTAAATGTATTATAGAATCTAAAAAAAACAAAAATTGAAATATTTTTATTGAAATAAAATACAATTACTATTTACTTATTTGTTAAGAGATTTTATAAAGGTCAAAGATGGTTAAATTTTAGATGATGTTTAGAAGTCTCAATAACAATCCGTTTTTATTTTGTTTTTCTTTTTAAGAGTTTCAATAGATATTCTAAAGTGTTTTAGAGATATAAATTCAATAACCTTTAAAACCTCATTCATCATTGTAATAGATCCACAAATATATATTAAGCCTTCATTTTTTATTACTGAACAAACTAGTTTTTCTTGATTTTTCAAAGTACTTTGAATATATCTACGATCTTTGCCTTCTCTTGAATAGGCATGATGAAATGTAGATAGTTGTCCGCTTTGAATATGTTTATCTACAAATTTTTTGTATAGCTCAAATGAGTTTTTCGTTCTTCCCCCCCAAAATAAATGAGTATTTATCTTTGAAGTATTTTCATTTATCATACCAATGAAAGGGGCAATACCAGTACCATTGGATATAAGTAAAATTTCATTAGTTTTTTTGGGAAAATGAAAGTTTGAGTTTTTTTTGATTATTGCTTTTATCGATTCATTATTTCGAAGACTGTTTAGGTAGTTGGAACATACACCGAAATAGTGTTTTTTAACAGCTAAAAGAATAATATTATCTATCCGTGCAATCGAATAGAGTCTTTCAACAATATCGTTTTCAGGGTAGATACAAAGTAAATCTCCTGATTTAAACTTTATATTTTTATGAGGTTTGAATTTTATTAAAAAAGTCTGATCTTCATTAGTATATGTTTTGGAAATAACTTTAAAATAGTTCTGACTTTTAGGATTTTTTTTGTTTATCTCAACCTTTAGTTTTTGATCAGTTACCTCACTCAGTTTAAAAACCCAATTTTTAAAAGAATGTATTGACTGATTATGAATTTTAGTTATTGGTAAAAGAGGTCTAAAAGTAGCCTTAGTCCTCATTAAATTATCAATTTTTACTGCAAATTCACAATATTTTGGATAAGCCATCGATCCAAATCCAACTACAGCGTACTTTAGACGTTTATTAGTTGGAATCTTCTCAAAAAGAGATTCAAATTTTTTAGCATTCGAAGGTGCTTCACCATCTCCGTAAGTAGCTGTAAGTATTAATAAATTTTGACAACTCTTAAAGGCGTCGTAATTATTTAAATTTGTAGTATAAACTTTTTTGTTATTTTTTTCAAGCGCTACTTTTAAAATATTAGCATAGTAATTTGTACTATTTGTCTCAGATCCTACCAAAATTACATATTCAGCTTCGTCTTTCCCATATTTATTTTTTAATAGTTTGGTAAAGGTATTTCTATTTTTAAAAAAAATGAAGAATCCTGAGTATATTAAAAAAATGATACCGCCAGTTGAGATTAATAAAATTATAGACCAAAAAAAGCTTCCATTTCCAGTGTGTAAAATATAACTCCAGTTTACCATGCTTTCAGTTCTGCTGATAAAATAAGTACTTAGAATTTCACCAGAATATTGATGGATATAAAGCTCTTCATTCTTTTTCGTTAGTTTGAAGTAATCTTCTGCGTCCTTTGAGAAGGGAAACTCTAAACTTTTTACTGATGAAAGTAAGGTCTCATTAAATATATTGAAGTTGATGATATTTATTTTACTATAATCTTTTTCCACAAAAGAAGTAGCGTGTTTTGTTTTTTTTTTAGATAAAATATTGAACTTGTCTAGCGATAAGTAAATTCCTGTAGCACATATTATCAAGATTGGGATGAGTACCATTCTACCTATAACTATGTGGTAATATTGTTCAAATTGTTCTTTAACTATCTTGGAGAAGAATTGTTTAATTCCCCCTTGTCTTTTAATAATTAAGATAGTTCCTGTAATGGTAATAAGCAGTAAAAAAGCAGAGAATAATGTTACAATCAATCTTCCAGTTGATTTTAAAAAAAGCGACCTGTGTAGCGTTGTTGCAAATTTATAAATAGATTTTCGTCTGATGAAACTATCTATTTTTTTTCCAGTTTTTGGATCTATATAGAAAGTCTCTTTAGTTCCTTCATTCGTAACTAAAGAAGTTTTTATTCTGTTGTTTTCATCAATTTCAATAGCAATTATTTCTGAATAATTTTCTTGAAGCTTCTCAATAGTTTTAGCTAGTGTGTAATCATTTAAATTTGAGATGCTTGAAGGGGAATTTTGTATTTCAATTGGCTCATATGCCAAAATACCTCCTGTTACAGAAGCGATAATTATAAAAATACAAGAAAATATAGCCAATATTAAATGACTATATCTCCAAATAGACGTTGTCATATTGTGGATAGTATTATTGAGGCATCATGCGTATGTATCTTATAAAACCCTTTCCTTCTAACTTATTTTTTAAGTTTTCAGAGGTTAATTCAATTAGAACATCATCTGTGTAATATTCTTGATCTTCAACAGCAGATTCAAAACGTAATTTGTATCCATTGTCTATTTTATTATTATCTATTTGTATTACACTAATAGCCCGTTGTCCTCCGCTTATAGTTGCTCCAGTTATCGCATCAATATTAGTTCTAGTTTTACCATGAAAATTCCACCACTCAGTTATATCAGAATACCATTCATCATCATCTCCTTGGACATATAAGGTTTCCAAGTATTTATTTTGATTATCTAATAGAGAGATAACAACATAAGCACCTTCTCCAGTATAATTTTTCATTTGAATCATACACTTGTAGGATGTTTTATCAATAATCTTATTAAAACTGGAAAGAAATAAGGTGCTAAATAAAGCAATAATTAAAGTTTTTTTTACAACCATTATTATATTATTTTAAAAAGTTAATATCAATATTCTTTGAGCTTAATAGCTCATTTTCTTTTGCTAAGTCAAAAACACTTTCGCCAAAGTTAGTAAAGATTGATTTTTTTGCACCAATTTTGATTAAATATTCAATAATTTTAGTGTCTTTAGCAGACATTGCTGCTACATGAAGAGCAGTTAACCCTTCTTTATTTATAGTATTAGGATCTAATCCTAATTCATTTAGTTCTTTTAGTAATTCAATATTATTCTTTTTAACTGCTAAATGGAAAAGACTATTATTTCCATTTTGTAAAGTAGTTAATTTTAGTCCTTTCTTTAATAATAGATCTTTTTTTGATTTAAAGTTGTTTATACGATTTTGATCAAAACCTTCAATCAAATAATAAGCAAGTGTATTGTTTTTTTTATCAATAACATTTATATCTGCACCTTTGTCAAGTAATAACTTAACAACTTCAGGAGAATTATTCTTTACAGCAGCCGATAATGCTGAATTTCCATTATTATTCTTGTGATTTATTAAATTTCCACAATCAGTTAAAAAAGAGATTATCGTTGCAGAATTTTTATTTGCAGCTATAATAAGAGCAGAATTTCCTTCTTTATTAATGTGATTAGGATTAACCTCTTTTCTTATAAAATATTTAAAAGTATTTAGGTCTTTATTTTTAAAAGCTAAATTATGTAAAGGAGTGTTTCCATCCTTATTAACAATATTAATTTTTAAACCAATATTTTCTAAATATTTAAAATATTCAAGAGAGTTGTATCCTTTTCGTGAACCTTTAGTAGCCAAAAAAAGAGCATTTTCCTTTTTCTTATTTAGTCCTTTTACTTTAAACTTTTTAGCTACTAATTTTTTTAAAAGATTGATGTTACCTTTCTTTGCTACATAATTAAAAATGCCATTATTGTATTTATCCTCACTTTGTAATTTTAACCCTTTGGATACGAAATAATTAATGACTTCAAAGTCATTAAGGTAGCCTGAAACTAACAATAGCGCATTGGCACCATTTTTATCAATATCATTTGCAATGTCAATGCCATTTTCTATGCATAAATCATAAATTTCTGTATTCGTTATGCCTGTTGCAGCAGCAAAGTTAGCTACAGTAAAACCATGTGAATCCTTTAAATCCATTCTTGCATTATTGATTATTAAATGTTTCATTAACTCTATATTATTAGCATATGCAGCCCAAAATACATACGTTCTCTTATCATGTGTAATTTTATTAACATCATTTCCTTTAAAAGAGAGTAAATGTTTAATTATTTTATTGTCTACTTTTTCAAGTATGGCATAGACAACAGGATCAAAGCCATATTTATTTAATTCAGAGGGGCTATTTCCTTCGGCAACTTTTTGATCAATTGTTTCCAATGTAGGGCTGGCTTTCCAAAATTTACGATCTAAAAATTCATTCTGGTCTTGTTTTTGACCAAAAATAGTTCCTAATGTAAAAACTAAAATTAGAGTAAGTTTTTTTATCATCATTTTATTAGTTGTTAATAATAGAATTTTAAAAATACGGTTTCTAAAGTCATTATAATTTAGGGGAATCATAAATTGACTTAAAGAAAATATAAATTATTGAGAGAGGGGATTAGCCTAAAATTAGGGAATTAGGGGGAAGTGTTTTATTTCATAAATTTTGTTTTGGTTATCATTTGACAAAAGGATTCAAAGGAAAAAATGATTGTTTCCTAAAATTATTAATTACATAGTTAAAGAAATTAGCTAGATATTACACTACAAGGTACTTTAAACTTATAAAGTACCTTATTAAACAGATTTCAAATCTTTAATTTTTTATAAATGATTCAATTATTTCTCCTATTTCTTCTTCTTGAGATACTTTATCAGAAAAAAGATGCTTATAAAGAGGTTTATTTTTAACTTTTTTCTTTAATGATAATGTTTTTCTTCTAGCATAAACTTTTGCCCATTTAGATCTTACAGTTTTCCATTTTGAAGTATTTGAAAGCCACCACTCTTTTGCCGCCTTACATTTGCTATCGGGTACACGAACGTATGTATTATACCCTTTTTCATGAGCTAAAATATAATCTTGCTTATCAGCTTCTCTAATTACTTTTTTATTGTCTTGATCATGAACCCATCCGTAGTCAGTAATTTCATGTCGATTTCCTCTAACAGTAACATTGTAATCACTTCTTTTAGTATATTCTCGTCTAGGCAATGGAGCATCTGTAGTACTTTCCCAATAACTTTTACCGTTTAAATGAATCCACCTTCCAGTACCTTCGTATCTCGGACTATCATCAACTTGATATACCTTTTGACTCCACTCTTTTTTAACATCATTTTTAGACTTATTTTCATAAATCCAGGTATTATCTCCATTGTATGTGTAAAAGTTTTGATTCTGATAAACCCAATCTTGACGCCAGTGTTTTATAATATGAGGAGAGGAAGGATTGCCGACTTGCAGTAAATGCTGAATAGAGATTAAATTTTTATTTTCTTTAACCAGTTGGGCCCATTCTAGTGCTTTTTCAGTTTTTGTTTTTGAAGGTTTGTAAAGAGAATCTTTACTATAGTTAAATGTTTCAGCAAAATTGAAAGTAACCTCAAAACATCCACACATTTTTTTGATGGCTTCCTGATCTTCGCTTTTTTGCGATTGAACTCCTGTGGAATAGAATATAAAAGCAAAAATAATCAATACACTTTTATTCATTGTAACTTATTAATTTAAAAAATTTTTACAAAAATATAAAATTAATTTAGATTGATTTAAAATAACTGATATATTTGCATCAAAATTATTAAGAATGTTTCTAAATAAACTTTACTTATTCTTTTTGTTATTTTGTGGAGCTATTTTTTCTCAAGTTGATTTAGAAAAAAAACAGGACACTACAAATATTAATAGTAATAATCAACTTGATGAGGTTATTGTAACAGCGACAAGAACGAAAAGACAGTTGTCTTCTTTACCAATGCCTGTTACTCTGATTACCAAAAAACAAATCAAGGAAATAGGATCAGTAAGATTACGTGATATATTATTGGAACAAACAGGAGTAACCCTTGTTCGTGAAAATGCAGGCAATTCAGAAGGCATTCAATTACAAGGCATAGCAGCAGACTATACACTTATTATGATTGACGGTGTTCCTGTAGTAGGAAGAACAGCTGGGAATATTGATTTAAATAGGATAACGGTCAATAATATCAAACAAATAGAGATTGTAAAAGGTCCTTCTTCTTCTTTATATGGTTCGGAGGCTATGGGTGGTGTAATTAATATTATCACAGAAAGACCCAAAAATGATACTTTTAAAGGACAATACCATGTATTAACAAGAGGAGGTTCAAGGAATGAATTGGATATCAATTCAAACATTTCGTATCGAAAATCGAAATTAGGTATTATTGGAGGAGTGAATTTAAACTCGAGCGGTGGATTCGATTTAACACCACAAACGAGCCCAAAAACAGTTTATCCACATCAAAATTATACCTTGAACGCACAGGTCCTCTACGATATTTCCAACAGTTTAAATTTTGATACCAGTTTTCGTTATTATAACCAAGATCAGTTCATAAGTAGTGGCATTACCAATTCTCAGACTGATTTTAATAGTAATACTAAGTTAATCCATAAGCTATCGGATCGATGGAACATCGATTATACGTTTTACGCCACTCGATTTAAAACAATTAGTGATTTTTATGGAAATACATCCCTATTTGATCGAAGTCTATTTAGGCCGGAAATAAGATCAGATTATAGCTTTTTGAATACAGCAACTTTGATTTTTGGAGGAGGAGTTAATATTGATGCTTTAGACAGGACCTTTATTGATAAGGGTAAAAAATTTAAAGCTTGGTATGGTTTTGTGCAGTTAGATTTTAATCCTACAGAAAAGATAAATATCGTCTATGGTGCCAGGTACGAGGGAAGTGATAGTTATCAGTCTGCATTTACACCAAAAATTTCGGCAAACTATGAATTAAATGATATTATTTCGGTAAGAGGATCTGTTGGGTATGGATTTAAGATTCCAGATTTCAGACAGTTGTTTTTCAACTTCCGAAATGTCAATAACGGTTATATTGTTTTAGGAACACATACTATAAATGACGAAATTACGAATGGATTAGATACTGTGGTACAAGTAGAGAGGAATTTAAAGCCTGAAAGTTCTATTGGTTATAATTTTGGTTTTCAAATTAAGCCTGTAGAAGGATTAAGAATAAATATTAATGCTTTTAGAAACGATATTAATGATCTTATAGATTCTTATGATACTAAACTTTTATCTAGGTCTTTAGAAGACTTAAGCCCTGAGGTGGTTGAAGTTCAAAAAGAGCTTAGGAGAAGGATAGGTATTTCAGAAGATCGCCACATAAGAGTTTTTACTTATAGAAATTTCAAAGAAACGTTCACTCAGGGAATAGAAGTTGATATCAATTATAAAATTAACAAGAATTTACGCTTTTTAGCAGGTTACCAATTTTTAGACACTGGTAATAAAGTAGAGATAGACGAAATAAAAAAGGGAGTTTACTATAAAGATGAGAATGGAATATCTCAAAAACTCGATCCCTCAGCATATTTTGGTTTGGCAAATCGTTCCAGACATATGCTGAATGCAAAAATATTTTATGAAAATTTTCAGCACAAATTTGCTGTCAATCTTCGTGGTATCTACCGTAGTGAATTTGTACCTATGGATTCTAATAATAATGATTTAATAGATACTTATGACAATTTTGTAAAGCCAAATACACAAATCAATTTTGCTGTAAACAAAGAATTATTTGGTTTGGTCAATCTACAATTTGGTATAGATAACCTCTTTAATTATGATGGATTAAATAATAAAGAACTTTTTAATTTTTCTAATCCAAATGGTGGAGGGGTGGTACCTAACGAAAGTTTTTTGCAATTGGGAAGGAGTTATTATGTTAGAACTCAAATAAATATTTAAATAGAAACAAGCACTGAATCATGAAAAAATTTAAAACAATTATTAGTAGTGTAATTATAGCTTTGGTATTAACATCTTGCGGGAGTAGTGATCAAGAAGAAGCATTGAATCAATTGCTCCCACTTGAGACCAAAAAGATAGAAAGTTTACATGCCCCTGGTGAAGGAAGAGGGGAATATACAGGTCCTTTTACTAAGTTTAGTTTTTCTGAAGGAAAGCAGGTAGAAGACGATAATTGGGATATTGCTTTTAGAGCAACTCAGATTATTGTAAATGGAGGTGCAAAAATAGGAATAGCAGATGAGCCAAATAGAACAGGAAATGCTAGTTTAAGTATAGTTTCTAATACATTTTCAGAGGTACTGGAAGCTCCTGTAGATGAGCACTTTAAACAAGATGCCGACGGTGTGTATGCATTACCAACAGGAAATGGTAACGGGTGGTATAATTACAGCTTTACTACTCATATAATTAGCCCAATTGCTGGAAAAATATTAGTTGTAAAGACCCATAATGGGCATTATGCTAAAATTGAAATACTTAGTTATTATAAAATTCCACAGGATATGTCATCTGATTCACAATATTTCACCTTTAATTATATATATAATCCTAATAAAGGAGATAAAGCACTTCAGTAAATACATTTATTGAATTTTGTTAGTTTTTGTTACGTAAAATAGCCTAATTATTTAATTAGGCTATTTTTTTTAGGTAAGAGTATAAAATTTCATTTTGAACTTTAAGCTAAAATAGTATTCGTTAAAGACTATGATGTTTCTTTATTCAATCTTAACAGGAATAGAAATGTATCATAACGAAAGACCAATATAGTTCAATTGTTTTCAAAGTTAGCTCATAGGAGAAAGATGATTAATACAATCATTATTTAATTTCTAACAAGTATACCTTGATTTAAGGTATCAGTTATTTATTTTTTTAGATCAAGATTTATGATTTTTTATTTGGTATCTTTATTCCTCTACTTATTTACAATCAGAACAGTTCAATATCTTTAAATAAAACAGATATTTTTCATATTTTCGCTATGTAAGTGAATCTAATTGAAAACTATTTGTAAAATAGGCAAAAGCTATTTGTTTTTGCTAGAAAAGAATGAATTTAAATATATTTTTAAATAAACTATTCATCACTGAAGAAAACCTTATTGATGAAATTAAAGAACATTCAACTTTAACAACCCATAAAGTTGGTGATTTTATTATAAAAAAGAACCAGTACATAAAGGTTTTAAAGATTGTATTGCATGGACGAGTGAGAGTATATCAGACAAATGAAGATAGAGAAATATTGATCTATTATTTGGGGAATATGGAAACTTGTACCCTTTCACTATCAGCATGTTTTGAGGATTGTAAAAGTACAGTAAATGCTGTTACTGAAGAGGATTGTACTATATTGAACATCCCTGTTCGATTTGTCAGAGATTGGACTTACAAATATAAGTCATGGAATAAATTTACAATAAATATCTTTAGAAAGAGTTATGGTCATTTGATAAATCAATATGCAAGATTGGCATTTCAACCACTAAAGGAAAGACTATTTGACTACCTTGTTTTTAAAGCAGAAAACTCAACAGTAAATAAATCACATCAAGAATTAGCCAGAGAACTAGGAACTAAAAGAGAAGTAATTTCTAGGCTGTTAAAAACGCTTGAAAAGGATGGTCGATTACTACTAGGCCAAAAAGAAATAAAAATTTTAAAATAAATTTGTCGGTGTAACAAAAGTCACAGGTATATACTTTTGAAGTATCGTTTCTTTGTATCAAATTATAAAAATCAGTCGGAAATGAAACATATTAACAAAGTATTATTAGCTGGACTCATTTTAGTGTCCTCAATAGCATGTACACAAGAGAAAAAAACAACAGAAAAAAAAATTGTTAAACAATCTTACCAGGAGCATTCTCCAATTAAGCATCATGAAGTAGCTCTGGAAGTTTTACAAGCAAGTAAGGATTGGATAAAAGAATTTAATAGAGGAAATGATGAAGCAGCTGTTAGAGGCTATGAAAAGAATGCTGTGATGAGTGTTATTCCTATTGGTATAAAGAGAGGAACAAAAGAAATTTCAGAGTTTTGGACTCCATTTATAAAGTCAGGGGCAACAAATTTAATTTATACGAATGTAAGTGTTGAAGTATCCAATGAGACTACCGCTTTTTTATCAGCAAATTGGAGTATGAACGTAGGACGAGGAGTTATATTCCAAGAAAAATGGGAAAAGAAGGAAGGAAAATGGTTACTTACCTATGATAATTTTCAAATATTAGAGCAATTTAAGGAGCCCAAAGAGAATAAAACAAACCCAATAGGGAGCCATATTGTGCTTGAAGAGGTTATTACGACTTCGATGAATTGGATTAAAGGATTTAATTTAGGGAAAGTAGAAATTTGTGCAAATGGTTATTCTGAAGATGCTACAATGAATGCAACCCCTTTTGCATTTCTTCATAATAAAAAAGATATTAAAGGATTTTGGTCAAAACTCATATCAGATGGAGCAAAGAATTTAACCTATCATAAGCCTGCATTTAAAGATATTACAGGTAACTCTGCTATATTAACTTCTCAATGGAGTATGAATATAGGTGAAGGTAAAATTTATCAAGAAAAGTGGGAAAAGAAAGATGGTAAATGGGTTCTTACATATGATGAGTTTGAGGCGCTTAAAAAGTATTAAGCTGAAGTATATAAAATTAAAAAAATAAAAAGTAAAAAATAAAAAATATTGTCATACTAAACGATTCTAGTTTTGTTTTAAAAATAATGTAAACAACGACTTATAATAAATTCTTTACAAATAAATAGATCACTTTAGTTTTAAATAAATTATAAGTCTTGTTTTATCAAAATAATAATAGAATCGTTTATGATATATTTTTCATAACCCTCAATAGGAAAAGTTTTTATTTATAAGAACTCTTCCTATTGGGATTTTAAAAGAACAAGAATTAATTCTTGTTTTTTTTGTTGTCTGAAGATTAAAAACTATTTCATTTTTTGAAATAGTTTAAGGGAGGTAACATCATTATTTTTATTGATAAGATTACTTTACGAAAATAAAGCTATGAACTATTTTAAGTACTTGTAACAAAAGACACAACTTTTATATTAAACTTCAATTTATCTTTGTTGTATAGCTATATTTATTAACATTTATATTGGTAAAAACAAAAAATATAGCTTTTCATTTTACAGTTTTTCAGGTTATAAATGATTAAAAAAATGTAGTTAAATTTTAAATAATAATTAATATTAAAAAAACAAAATGGATAATAAAGAAGTTTATGTATTAGTTCACTCAGCTTGGTTAGGGGGGTGGCAATGGGATAATATAGCCGAATCTCTTCGTTTAAAAGGCCATGAGGTAATAGCTCCTGATTTGCCAGGACATGGAATTGATGATACTCTACCAAAAGATATAACAATGGATGATTATGTAGATAAATTGATAGGTATCTTAGATAAGCAAAAATGCTCAGTAATTTTAGTAGGACACAGTTTTAATGGTATTACAATAAGTAGGGTAGCAGAATTAAGACCTTCTAAAATTAAGAGTCTTGTTTATTTAACGGCTTTCCTTCTTCCTAATGGAGGTTCGTTTTATGAGGCTGTTAAAGAAGTAGGGAATTCAATAGCTGTAGATAATTTTGAGGTATCAAACGATAGGACGTATGCTGTAGTTAAAGAGGAAGAGTTACAAAATGCATTTGCTCATGATATTTCTGCAGAAATTTTTGAAGGTGCTAAACCTCATATTGTTAGAGAACCATTGGCTCCTCTTATGTATGAACTAGAAATTACAGATAAAAATTTCGAAAAAATACCAAAGTATTACATTGAGACAACAGAAGATAAAGCGATTCCAATAGATATTCAAAGAAGTATGTATAAAGGAAAAGTTCTAAAAGTCTACTCTATTAAAAGTAGTCATACACCAAATTTTTCTAGTCCACAAAAGGTAGTAGAGGCTTTATTGGATGTAGCAGAAGAGCAGAAAAAAATAAACTTAATTCAAAGCCATCTGAAAGTTTACAATAACATTAAATTTCATAGACTGTTTTCAAATGAAGATCAGCTATTGGCTCATTTTGAATCAATGGAAGGAAATGAGTCTTATGCACATATGCTTCTTTTTGAAAACAGTATGGAAAATAAAATACATACGGTAGTTCAAAAGGTTCCTGATAATCAGTTGGGAGGCCATACGATGTTTGATGGGGCTAGCACATCGACTCCTGATAATACAGAAGAGAATAAGAATATTATAGAAAGATTTTTAAAAGATGTATGGATCGAAGGTAAGGTAAGTATTATCCAAGATTTTTTTGAGGAAGGTAAGGTAATTCAACATAATCCAATGGTTGAAGACAATGTGGAAGGATTATTCGAATTTATGAAGAGTCTTTCTAGTCAAGGAATAAGTTTACATTATGATGAGGTATTAGCTATTTTTGCTAAAGGTGATATGGTTATGACCTATTCAAAAGGATTTATAGGGGAAGAAAAACATTTTTTCGCAGACTTGTTTAGGTTAAAAAATGGAAAGATCGCTGAACATTGGGATGTCATTCAAAAAAAATAAGTTTTTTAGATCTAAGGATGAATTTAATCAAAAAGTGAAATATTGTTTTTTGTTTAGAAGAACTGTTTTTTTAAGATTTATTCTGCTGATTTTAGTTAATTATAAGAGAGCTATATAGTACTACTTACACACGGTTTTGATGATTTTAGTTTTTATAAAACTTTTAGAGTTTTATTTATTAAGTAAAGATAGATTAGAGTTTATCATATAAGTTTGAATTAATAAAGTTACTTCAAAGAGATATAAAAACTAACATATAAATCTTTTAGTTCGTCACTTTTTAGTATTTCAACACTATATTTACAATGACTCACCGAAGGATATAAATACTTTGTCTAAAACTTACTTTTTAAGCTAACAAGTTGAAGTATCTTTAATAAAAGATTTAATATTTCGTTTTTAGTTAGTTTGTTAGTTTGAAGAAAAGAAGCATTTCTAGTATTTGCTTCTTTTCTTTTAGTTTGTTATATAAGTTTTATTAAAACAATTTTATAAATTTCAAAAGCTATTATAATAAAAGAATCTGCTTGAGATCATTAATAGTAACAGTAGACTTTTTTATAATAAAAAACGCTATTTTAATTCTGTTATAGATAAAAATAGAGTGTAAGTTTTAAAATAGTTTTTAATCTTTATCTTGTTAATTCAAAATAAAACTTTGTGTCTATGTCAATGATTAAGGTGCTATTATCAATAACAGTCTGTGGTATATTTAGATCAGTTAAATTGTCTAATATTTCAGAAAAAGAAGATAGAGGTTCTTCAATTTTTTGTTTAATATTTGTCTCAAGGAATATACTATCATCGGTTAAACTAATTACATCCATTATAATTTCGCCTAGCTCAATTTGATTTTTAATTGAATCAGGGATTTCGTCAGGGAGTAAAGAAATCACAATATTTTCAAGAAAAATACCATTACTAACTACAAGTTTATCGCCAGATGTATTAAAATAATAATCTGATTCATTTGAAATATTTGTAATAGGGACTACTTCATTAATGTTATCAGTACCATCATTAATTTTTATTTCTGTATCAAAAGAGCCATTAAAATTTAATTTATTCGGAGATTTTTGAAAAATAGCAGAAGCATTGAAGTTTTTACCGGTTCCTTCTAAGGTATATTTTTTATATTCATTTTCAATATTTAGTATTTTTGTTTTGATAGGTATATTACCATCAACCGTTAGTTTAGTTAGGTTTAACTCTCCCATAATGTCGGGAGTTTTAGCCGTATTTTCGTCATTAGAACAACTTGAAATAATACAAAATACAAGAAAACTAAAAAATTTAAATTTATTCATTTTTTTATGTTAAGGGTTATCTCATTAAAAATGAGTGGATAAAGGTCAAATATAAAAATATTTTACGTTAAAAAATGCTTAAAATTCATGTTTTCATAATAATAGGTAGATAGGGGCCTAATGATTATTTTTTAGGTTGTAATGATTATGTTGACTTAAAAAGTTGGTGTATTTAATAATGTGGTGTGTTTATAGTTTTTCTTTAAGGTATTTTGAGGTGTGAGAAATTTTATTTTTAACAAGTTCTTCAGGGGTACCACAAAAAATTAAATTCCCTCCTTTTTTACCTCCTTCGACTCCTAAATCAATAATATAATCAGCACATTTTATAAGCTCAATATTATGTTCAATGACAATTATTGAATGTCCTTTTTCAATTAGAGCGTTAAAAGAGTTTAAAAGCTTTTTAATATCGTGAAAATGTAGTCCAGTAGTGGGTTCATCAAAAATGAATAAAGCTTTATCTTTTGTGTTACCTTTGACTAAGAATGAGGCTAGTTTGATTCTTTGAGCTTCTCCTCCTGAAAGGGTAGATGAGGACTGACCTAATTTTATATACCCAAGACCTACATCTTGTAGAGGTTTAAGTTTTTTGGCAACTTTAAATTCTTCATGAAGCGTAAAGAAAACAACAGCGTCATCAATGGTTAAATTGAGAATATCATCAATATTTTTACCTTCGAAATTAACTTCTAAAATTTCTTTTTTAAAGCGTTTACCTCTGCAAACTTCGCATTCTAAATGAACATCAGCCATAAATTGCATTTCGATAGTAACTTCACCTTCTCCTTTACAAATTTCACATCGTCCTCCTTCAACATTGAATGAAAAATGTTTTGGCAGATAATTTCTGATTTTTGATAGCTTTTGAGAGGATAACAGTTTCCTAATATCATCATAAGCCTTAATATAAGTTACTGGATTTGATCTTGAGGATCTTCCAATAGGATTCTGATCAATAAATTCAACGTGCTTTAAAAAATCAAAACTACCATTAATCTCTGAATGCTGTCCTAATTTATCACCATAACCGATTAATTTTTTTTGCATAGCAGGGAAAAGAATTTTTTTGACCAAAGTACTTTTTCCACTTCCTGAAACACCCGTAATAACAGTTAGGTTATTTAAAGGAAATGAAACATCAATATTTTTTAAATTATTTTCTCTAGCCCCAATAATGTTTATTGCATTTTTTGATACTCGTCTTTTTTTGGGTGCCTCAATATTTAATTTTTCTGAAAGGTACTGTGATGTTAAAGAGTTGGATTTCATGATTTCTTTAAACGATCCTTCAGCAACAATTTTTCCACCGTAAGTACCTGCTTCAGGGCCTATATCAATTATATAGTCAGCTTCTTTCATAATTTCTTCATCATGTTCAACTACAATTACCGTATTACCTAAATCTCTTAATTTTTTTAAAACTATGATCAAGCGTTCTGTATCTTTTGGGTGTAATCCAATACTTGGCTCATCTAAAATATACATTGAACCTACGAGACTACTTCCTAGTGAAGTTGCTAAATTTATTCGCTGACTTTCTCCGCCAGACAAAGTGTTCGAAGTCCTATTAAGTGTTAAATAGTTTAAACCTACATCTTGCAGGAACTGTAACCGACTATTGATTTCAGTAAGTAATCTTTTTCCAACTTTTTCTTCGTAAGAAGAGAGATTAAGTTTAGTAAAGAAGTTAACTAATTCATCTAGAGGTAGTTCTACTAGTTCTGTTATTGTTTTTCCGTTAATCTTAACGTATTTAGTTTCACTTCTTAGGCGTGTTCCATGGCATTCAGTGCAAGTAGTTTTTCCCCTGTAGCGTGAGAGCATTACTCTATTTTGAATTTTATAACTTTTTTCTTCGAGAGTTTTAAATAATTTATTGATTCCCTTAAATTTTTTAGTTCCATTCCAAACTAATTGTTGTTGTTCCTCTGAAAGCTCAAACCAAGGCTTATGAATTGGAATTTGAAATTCTTCGGCATGAAGTATAAGATCGTTTTTGTATTTCTTATAGCTATCTGTTTTGAAGGGAAATATGGCGTCTTCATAAATAGATAAACCTGTATTAGGTATTACAAGTTCTTGATCAATACCAACCACATTACCATACCCTTCGCATGAAGGACATGCGCCATAGGGGTTATTAAAACTGAAAAAGTGCGTATTTGGTTCAAGAAAGGTTATGCCATCAAGTTCAAATTTATTATTAAATTCTTTTGTTTTTTTAGTAGTCAAATCATAAATTAAGCAAGAGCCTTTACCTTCAAAAAAAGCAGTTTGAATAGCATCGCCTAATCTATTGTAAAAGTCGTCTTCATTTTTAACTACAATTCTATCAATAACTAAGAAGAGATCACCTCCGTTATATTTATCAACGGAAAAATTATCTATTTTATAAACTTCATCCTTATATCTTAACCTTGCATATCCTTGCTGTTTTAAAATTTTTATAACGGTTTCCAGTTTTTTATCCTCGTTGAAAATAATCGGCGCTAGTAGAAGTAGTTTTGTTTGATCTTTAAATCCCTTTACAAAGTCTATTACATCTGCTACTGTGTGTTTTTTTACTTCAGCACCCGAAATAGGTGAGTAGGTTTTTCCTATTCTTGCATACAAGAGCTTGATGTAATCATAGATTTCAGTAGAAGTGCCAACGGTTGACCTTGGATTGGTCGAGTTTACTTTTTGTTCAATAGCTATTGCAGGAGAAATTCCTTTTATATATTCAACTTTGGGTTTATGAAGTTTGCCTAGGAATTGTCTTGCATATGAGGATAAACTTTCTACATAACGTCTTTGACCTTCAGCATATAATGTGTCGAAAGCAAGTGATGACTTTCCTGAGCCAGAAAGACCTGTGATTACTACAAGTTTATTTCTGGGTATAATAACGTCTATATTTTTTAAATTGTGAAGTTTAGCACCTTTTATAACAATGTTTTCCTTAGAGTTTACACTAGAAATATCTTTTTTCATTTAATACTTTAGAATATATGTTGTAAAAATAAAGCTTTTTAAGGAAGTACTAAAGTTGGTTTTGGTTTTTAAAAATAAAGTTCTTGATTGATTAAAATATCTGGTGAAACTTTAACTTTTTAATTTTTTAGGTAATGATTTATCAGGCAAGATTAAAAAGGGACTTTTAATTACTCCTTAATTTTTTGTAATATCTTTAAAAATAAAAGTTAAGAAATTAAAAATTTGATTTATTTCAATAAACTGAGCTTGTCATAACATCTAAGCGGTATATAAAAGCTGTATATTATCAGATTTTAATGGGAAAGATAAACAATAATCTATAAGATTAATAGAAAGAAATTTTGATGAGAAGAAGTCTATTTGTCTTTTCATGTATTTATTAGCTAACCACTATGGAAGCTCTTTCTAGGAAAATTAAAAAGAATTGTTTTTTAGAAAACGCAATGTTTAAAATGTTAAAATAAGTATGTCTTCATAATAATTTTTAACAATATTTTTTTTCTTTTCATACACCGATAAAGCCTTTTAATACTGAAAATTATTTGATGAATTTATTTAAGAAAATTAAAAGATATTTTTTGTTTATCTGGACGAAACCATCTATAAACACTGAGGGAAAGCTTTGTTTTTTTTGTTTTAATCTTTTAATTTTAATAAAAAATAATAGATTAAAACATCGATTATTTGCATGCAGATACTTTCTATTCAACGTTAATAATAACCAAAAAAATAAAAAAATATTTGCATTTAACAATAAAAAAAATAATATTTGTAACAGTTTATAAATCAATATTTAACGCCTATAGCATAAAATTACTCTAAAAAAAAGTTTTACCCCTAATCAGAAAGATAGTTCCAACTATCTTTCAAAAAGTAATTTTATGGACAAAAATGTACTACAAGATAGTTCTTTGGTCAAAGACTATATTAAAGGAAACGAAAATGCCCTTGCAATACTAATTAAAAGACACCAACAAAAATTGTATAGCTTTATATACAGTAAAATTCAGGACAGAGATTCAACAGAGGATATATTTCAAGATACTTTTATCAAAGTGATAAGAACATTGAAAAAAGGTCATTATAATGAAGAAGGTAAGTTTCTGCCATGGGTTATGAGAATAGCTCACAATCTAGTTATAGATTATTTTAGAAAAAATAATCGAATGCCAATGTTTAGTGGTTCGGATGATTTTGATATTTTTTCTGTAATAGGTGATGGAGAATTAAACGCAGAAGCAAAAATCATTAAAAGTCAAATATTAAATGATGTTAAAAATTTAGTAGATGAGTTACCCGAAGAACAAAAAGAGGTATTAATCATGCGTATTTATAATGATTTAAGCTTTAATGAGATATCAGAAAATACAGGAGTTAGCATAAATACAGCTTTAGGAAGAATGCGCTATGCTTTAATAAATCTTAGAAAAATCGTGGAAAAAAATAATGTAATTTTAGTTAATTAAACAATATTCTTGAGTATTATGCGTTATATTCACGAATTATATGTTAATATTAAGAATACATGACGCAGCTTTACTCTAGAGAAAAGTCAAACGACTCAAAAAATAACCCCAAGGAAGAAACAATTCAATTTATACTTAATTTTTCAAAAAGTTTTCAAGTAAAAAAAATGAAATCGAATTGTTTAATCGAATTACATTTGAATTAAGAGTAAAAAATCCTCAACTGTTAGCAGTTGAGGATTTTTTAATGTTTATTATTTTAATAATGATCTCCTTCCAACAGTTTTTGTAATAATGTCTTTCTCTCTATCCCAGCCTCTTGCAGGAGAGTACTCTCTACCATAGTAAATTATTTGTAAGTGTAATTTATTCCAAAGATTCATAGGAAACAATCTTTTTGCGTCTTTTTCTGTTTGATTTACACTCTTACCATTAGACAAGTTCCAACGATACATTAGTCTATGAATATGTGTGTCAACTGGAAAGGCAGGAATATTAAAAGCTTGCGCCATAACAACACTAGCCGTTTTATGTCCAACTGCTGGTAATTCTTCTAAAGCTTCAAAATCAGCAGGAACTTTTCCATTATGTTTTTCTATTAGTATTTTAGAAAGCCCAAAAATACCTTTAGATTTCATTGGTGAAAGTCCAACGGGTTTTATAATTTCTCTAATTTCATCCACAGAAAGTTTAACCATACTGTATGGTGTATCTGCTTTTTCAAAGAGCAGTGGAGTGATTGTGTTTACTCTAGCGTCTGTACTTTGAGCAGACAATAAAACCGCAATAAGCAAAGTATAAGGGTCTTTATGATTTAAAGGAATTGGTGTTTCAGGATATAATTCTTCTAATGTATTTATTACATACTGAACTTTTTCTTTTTTTGTCATTAGTTTACTTAGTTTTATATAAAAAAGGTCTTTAAAAGAGAGTTTTAACTAAAAACCTACAACAAATTTACAAACTTAAATAACGATGTTTTATCATTTCTTTTGTTATTTGTAAATTTGATTTTTAAAAAATCAAAAATATTTAGAAAATGACTAAACTACAAATAGGAGATAAGGCTCCATCTTTTGAAGCAAAAGATGAAAATGGAGAAACTATAAAATTATCAGATTACGAGGGAAAAAAACTAGTTTTATTCTTTTATCCAAAAGCAAGTACGCCAGGATGTACCGCTGAAGCATGTAATTTAAGAGATAATTATCAAAGTTTTTTGGCTAAAGGCTATAGAGTTCTTGGTGTTAGTGCAGATAGTCCTAAGAGACAGCAAAATTGGAGAAATAAGCATGATTTACCTTTTTCGTTACTAGCCGACGAAGATAAAAAAGTTATCAATGCATTTGGTGTATGGGGACCAAAAAAATTTATGGGTAGAGAGTACGATGGAATTCATAGAGCTACTTTTATTATTGATGAAGCGGGATTTATTGAGAATATAATAACAAAAGTTAAAACAAAAGACCATACTAGTCAAATTTTAAACTAAATAAATTAGGACATCTAAGTTAACTACTAGATGTCCTAATTTTATTGTTATTAAGCGTTTTTTAATTGGAATTACTCTGTTTTCCTCCAGCTAGTAGCTCTTTTTGTAATTCTTTACTTGTTTTACTACTTCCATCATGACTCCATCCAGGAGGCATAAACACATATTTCAGTCTTATAGGAAGAGGAAGCCCTTTTTTATTAACGAAAAAATCTTTAAAAATCTCTTTCCATTCATGAAATATGATATTTACAGGACCTCTATTTTCAATGTTTTTAGTTAACCCGAATTTAAGTTTTTCATATTCCATTTCGTTTTCTTCAGCTTGAAATGTTCCAAATATTCTATCCCAAATAATCAAAACCATACCCATATTTTTATCTAAATATTTAGTATTAGATGCATGATGTACTCTATGATGTGAAGGTGTAACAAAAAAGAATCCCCACCAGCCTAATTTACTTTTAATAAAATTAGTATGACAAAGAGTCCCATAATTTTGATTCATTGCGTAAGCAAACATTATGTGTAAAGGTGCAATTCCTAAAAAAGCAAGTGGTAAGAAAAACATATACCTAAATAAAGGTTGAAGTACAGGAGATCTAAAACCTGTAGTAATGTTATAGTATTCAGAATTATGATGAGTTACATGAACAGCCCAGAAGAATCTTGAGTGATGATCAACATAATGATGAATATAATAAAGAAAATCTTGGCCTATGAAGGCAACTAACCAATAAATAACAGGAGATTCCCATGTGATAACTCTGTATTGATAACAAAATCCCATAACCAAAAATGAAAAAGCCTTCATTATTAAATCTAGACTAAAGTTAACTAATGCAAAATATACATTAGTACTAGTGTCTTTAAAGTTATAGTTTTTTACTTTAGCTTTATAGCTAAAATACATTTCTATTAAAATAACTAATAGGAAGAAAGGGGCACTCCAAAAGTAAAGAGTATCTTGATTTAGTATATCAAACATAGTTTATGATTAGGTGTAAACAAAGATATTTTTTTATTTTTAAATTAAACTTACAATTATATTTTTTATAACATTTTAAGTCTCTCTATTATCCACATTTTAAAACTGTAAAAGTTTTGAGGAGCAACTCCATGACCTACGGGGTATTCTGAATATATATTATTTAATTTATAATTGGAAAGGAATAAAGGAGCTTTTCTTGCCCATTCAACTGGAAGTACTTGATCAACAGACCCATGAGAAATATAATAATCTGTTCTTATTTCGTTGTCAATAAATTGAGGTAATAGCTCATCATTTATATATCCACTAAGCGCAATAACATGCTCTACTTTGTTTGGGAAATTTAAACTTAGAGCATAGCTTAAAATAGCTCCTTGACTAAAGCCTAATAAAAACGTTTTATTTTTCGAAGTACGATACTTTTTTTTGATCTCATCTATAAATTTAGCAATCTTGTTTAAAGATTCCTTTGCCTGAGTTATATCAGAGAATTTTCCATTTACTGAATCAAAATTAATGGTATACCAAGCGTAGCCTCCATAGCCCATTTCATAAGGAGCTTGAACACTTATGATTAATAATTCTTCAGGCAGTTCTTCTGCAAATGAAAATAAATCTTGTTCATTGCTTCCATAGCCATGTAATAAAATTAACAAAGGAGGGTTGTCTGTATTTGTTTTTGGAGGTCTTGTAATATACTTTAAACTCATTATTGAATTACTTTAAACCATTCTTGAAATTTATCCCCTATATAAGGAATTAACTTTTCGTTATTGTTAATAGCACCAATGAAGCTAATTAACCAAAACAAAAAAATAGTGATCCCAATAGCAGAGCTTATCCATCCGCTAAGATATTGTTTTGTCAACCATCCGTTAAGAAATGATAATAAGTGTAATCCAATCATTTGTCTTATGTAGAAACTCGTAAATTGATTTTTTTTACTATTATTTAGTAAAATAGCGATTATAGTACCTATTATTGTAAAATGACTTATAATAGCATTTGTTTTTCCTTCCTCAGTTGCTGATAGTTTATTCATTTTGTGCTAAAGTTAACTTGTTATTATTATATGATCCATATACTTTTCCTTTTAATTTAACTCCTAAAAAAATACTGTTTTTTGAAGTTGATAAAATATTTTTTTCAGAGAAAATATATTCATCCTTAGGAGAGAATAACGAAAAATTAGCTTTGTTGTTTTCTTTTATTGAATCAAATTGAACTCCAAAACGTTTTCTGGGGTTAATCGATAGACATTTTTGAATTGTTTCTAGATCAATGATAGTATTTAGTGAACTAAAAGCACTCTCAAAGCCGATGGTTCCATCCTTAGCTACTGAAAATTCAACTTTTTTATGCTCAATATCTATAGGGTCATGATCGGTTGTGATTATATCTATTACTCCACTTTTAACTCCCTGAATGAGTGCAGAACAATCTTCTTTTGTTCTTAGTGGTGGATTTACTTTTTTAAGAGCATCAAATTCATGTAATTCATTATCAGTCAAAGATAGGTTATGTACACTTGTACTGCAAGTTATGTCTAAGCCCTGTTCCTTTGCTTTTTTGATTAATTGAACAGACTTAGCCGTTGAAATAGTAGGAATGTGTAACTTCCCCCCAGTATACTCTAATAAAAAAATATCTCTAGCAATTTGTAATTCTTCAGCAAGTGAAGGAATTCCTTTTAACCCGAGAATTGTACTATTCATACCTTCATTAGCTACACCTTCTCCAGCAATAGCATTATTTTTAGGAAAACTTAAAATCAAACCATTAAAATTTTGAGCATATAGTAAAGCTATCTTTAAAAGATTATCATTAGATATGGGTTTTTTGTAGTCTCCAAATGCTATGGCACCTGATTGTTGCATGTCAAATAATTCCGCTATTTCAAGTCCTTCACTCTTCTGAGTAAGTGCGCCAATAGGAAAAACATCAGTAGTAGAACCATTCGCTTTGTTGATTAAAAATTCTACAAATGTTTTATTATCTGCTATGGGGTTTGAATTGGGATTTACCGCAATAGAAGTGAAACCACTTTTTGCAGCGACATTCAGTCCATGGTTTAAAGTTTCCCTTTCTTCATAACCAGGTTCTCCTATAGAAGTACTTGTATCAAACCACCCAGTTGATACATGTAAATCATCAAATTTTATAATTTGATAATTTTCATTAGATACTATTTGGTTTTCAATTTTTGAAATAACTCCATTAACAATTAAAATATCTTTTGTTTGATTATGAAACGGACTAGAGATGTCTACTATCTTAGCGGATTTGAGGAGCGTCGTCATGATTTAAAGAATTTTAAGATCAAAATTTCAAAAAGCAAAGATACAATGGAAAGTAGTAAAAACCATTTCCAAAGCCAGTGAACTTCATTTTTTTTCTTAATTTCTTTTAGGGTACTTTTAACAGATGATGAAACATTGAGATTTTCGTTCTGACTTACAATTTCTTTAAGGTTTAAGAACGAGAGTAAGCTTTCACTCGAATCGTAGTTAAATGCAGTACTTCTAATAGTGTCCTTCTGTTGTATGATATAATTAAAGCCAGCAAATAAAGGTTTTTCTTTCATCGTAATTCTTGTTTTATTTTGAAGTACTTGTTGCAACGGAATAAAAGAATTATTACTATTTGATATGGTTAAAATACTCTTTTTGCTAACAGGTATATTTAAATCTAAAATATTATTTTTACCTACCGTGTAATAAAGCTCAGCTATTTTTATACTTTGCCTGCCAATGTTATATAATAATGGAACTATTAATGGAGAATTTTTAAAGTTACTATTTTTCTTATCTAAAGGGCTTGAGAACCAAAAAATGGAAGCCTCCTTTAATTTAATTTTAGAAACAAAGTCTTTTTTGTTTTCAAAAGATAAAATACTACTCGAATTAATGAACTTTGTTGTGTACGAAGTGTTTGTCGAAGGATATTGAAAATTATGAACATCTTTTTTAAATACATTTGCGAAAATGGGATGATTAAAATTAATGTTGGTTATTTTTAGAGTATCATTATTTTTTTTAAATTCTGAAGCGTTAATATTCATTTTTCTAAATAAATCATAGTAAGATAATGTATCAATAGCGCTACTTGGTATAACAATCATGCTGCCACCCTTTTGGGAAAAATTTTTTAAAATTTCTTGTATTGAATTAGGAATTTCATCAAGTTCATTCAGAATAATTAGTTGCTGTTGATTTAAATCATTATAATTTATTTCTTGAAGTGAAGTTTGCTTGAAATTAAATTTATCTGGAGTGTATATCTTTTGAAATGCATCGTTTAATTTTCCGATTGATAGTACATTAATTTTTTCATTTGTTGCTAATGTAAAATAAAAAGTATTATCAAATGAGTAAGTATCATTGAAGTTGATGTTTAGCTTACCCAACAATAAAGATTCTTTTTGTAGTGAAAAAGAGATGTTTTTAGTTGTGTTTTTTTGAATGTCAAAAGTTTGCTTATTGAGTAAGGAGTTGTTGTCGTAAATTGCAATTGGAATATTTTTTTTATCACTACCTTGATTTTTTATGATAATATTTAATTCTAAAGCATTTTCTTTATTCCCTTTAATAAAAAGACTATCGATAGATAGATTTTCTTTCAATTGAGGGGTTAGTTGAACTAAAGATGTATTGTGTTTTATGTTTTTAAATTTATTTGTATTCGTGTTTTGAAAATCAGAAATAAGAATTCTTTTAAATGAAATAGAATTATTGTCTTTTTGCGAGCTCATTTTCAATAATACGTCGTTAACATTTTTTTTTGATGCGGAATATTTTATTTTAAGTAGAATACGTTTCATTTCACTAGCATTTTTTCGAGGGTAATATCCCGTATTGGTTTGAAGTGTATATGTGTTTTCTACTGATAAATTCTCTACTAAATCTTGAATTGCTATTTGAAGAAGATCTCCTTTTTTTCCTTTAGCTTGCATGCTCAGGGTATTGTCGAGGTAAATTGAATAATGTAATCTTTTGTTAGCCTCTCTGTTACTTAAATAGGGTTGAGCAAAAGCAATTATGAGAAAAGAAAGTATACATAATCGTGTAATTAAAATTAACCATTTTTTTATTTGAGAACTCTTACGAGTTTGTAAAGCGATTTTTTTTAAAAATGCTACATTGGTAAATGGTGTTTTTACAAACCGTTGTAATTGAAAAAGATGAACTATTATTGGTATTATAAGAAGTCCAAGTAAGTATAAGATTTCAGGATATTTGAGTTGCATATTTAGGTTCTAACAAATGTTTATACGAATCACTTATTACCTTTTATTGTTGGTGAAAATGACTCAGGAAGTAAAAATAGTCAAAAACAAGGTTATTCAACAAACTAGTTAAAAATATGTTAGAAGTATTTTTAGTTTTTGCCTATCGTGAAATTTTACTACTTTTGATTCATGACTACAAAAGAGGGGTCTTGTATAAAGAATAATAAAGCTCGGTAAAAAAATCGATATATTAATATAATTTTCAAGAGAGGCAATTGTCTTTTGAAAAAAAAGTTTTCATTATGGTAAGAAATCAGAGCTTTTAATGACAACATTTAGTGTAGATTCGATTTTTAATTTTCGATATTAAAGAGAAAATATAAAGTATTGTTTCTAAAACATAATTCTTTACCACGTCTTTTAACTAAAGTAAAGATCTCTAAGAAAATGATCAAAAATGAAAACGTATCAAATTCCATTTAAAAATACCGGTTTTTTTTCTCAAATAATGCTCGATTATCTAGAAAAAGACGAATCAATAAACGACTTTTATAATAATTTCCCTTCTATTGAAGGTTTTCAAAGTCAAATTGTACAGAAAAAACTATCTTATAATGAAAGTACAAGGAATAAATTATTTTCAGTTCTAGATGCTCAATATAAAAATATAAAATCACATAAAAAGGTTCATGATAATTTATTAAAATTAAAGTTGTCTAATTCTTTTACTATTACAACAGGACACCAACTGAATTTATTTACTGGTCCACTTTATTTTTTGTATAAGATTATTTCAACAATTAATCTTTGCGAGATATTGTCAAAGCAATTTCCCGAAGAGAATTTTATTCCTGTATATTGGATGGCTACAGAGGATCATGATTTTGAGGAAATTAATCACTTTTCTTTCAGACAAAAAAAGGTTAAGTGGAGTTCTGATCAAAAAGGAGGAGTAGGACGCTTTAATACAAGTGGACTTGATAAGGTTTTTTCTGTTTTATCAGATCATTTAGGGATGTCTAGAAATGCAGAAGAATTAAAAAAAATTTTTAAAGAAGGGTATTTAAAACATCAAAATTTAGCAGAAGGGACTAGGTATATCGTCGATAAATTATTTGGAGAATATGGACTGGTTATCTTAAATGCAGATGATAAAGTTTTAAAAAGAGAATTAACACCTTATGTAAAAAAAGAGCTTTTCGATCAGACTTCTTATAAAAGCGTATCGAAAACATCTAAAATGCTTGAAAAAAAATATAAAACTCAAGTTAATCCAAGGAAAATAAATTTATTTTATTTGATTCAAGGTACACGTGAAAGACTAATTTATGAAAATAATTTATTTAAAGTAAACAATACCGATTTGGTTTTTTCAGAAGAAGAAATTATTCAGGTATTAGAAAATAACCCAGAAAGATTTTCACCAAACGTTATTACACGTCCATTATATCAAGAGGTAATTTTACCAAACCTTTGTTATATTGGAGGAGGAGGGGAGTTAGCTTATTGGTTGCAGTTAAAGAACTATTTTAATAAAGTATCAGTACCATTTCCAATTTTATTATTAAGGAATTCTGTTCAAATAATTAGTGAGAAACAAGAAAAAAAACTAATTAGATTAAATATTAGTTTAGAAGAATTATTCCTGAATCAAAACGAGTTGTTAAAAAATAAAGTTAACATAGAAGCTGAGCATAGTATTGACTTTATAGAACAGAAAAAATATCTAGAAAACCAATTTAAAAAACTTAAATTAATTGCTTCAAAAACAGATGCTTCATTTATAGGTGCTGTGAACGCTCAGGAAAAAAAGCAATTGAAAGGACTTAATAATTTAGAAAAGAGGTTACTTAGAGCAGAAAAAAGAAAGCAATATGATTTGGTAGAACGTATTACTACAATACAAAATGAAATATTACCAAATCAGTCTTTGGAAGAACGACAGAGGAATTTTTCAGAGTATTATCTAGAATATGGAGCACGTTTTATAGAGGTTTTGAAAAAAAGTTTAAATCCTTTAGATCAAAAGTTTACAGTTATAGTTATGGATTAATGAGTTGTAAATAATTTTTTAGAATTTGAACTATTATTTTTTCAATTTTAATAAACAGTAAGTGTACTTATTAATTGGTAAAAAGCATAATAACTTTAAATAAATCAAGATTTAAATAAAATGAAATCACTCCACCCTAAGAATATTCATAAAAGCGGCTATGACTTTGAGCTTTTAATGAAGAATAATCGAGATTTAATTCCATTTGTAATTGAAAAGTTTGAAAAGTTAACTATTGATTTTTCAAATCCAAAAGCAGTTAAACATCTAAATAAAGCACTACTAAGTAGCTATTATAATATAACTAATTGGAATTTTTCTGATAAAAATTTATGTCCTCCAATACCTGGTAGGGTAGATTATATTCATTATTTAGCAGATTTAATAAAAGGAAAAAATAATATTTCCGTTTTGGATATTGGTACAGGAGCTACTTGCATATATCCTATTTTGGGTGCAGCAATATATAATTGGAATTTTGTAGCTTCAGATATAAATAAAGATTCACTTAAAATAGCACAAGACAATATTTATAAAAATAATTTAGATAATAAAATTAAATTAAGATATCAAGAGGATGCTTCAAAAATTTTAACAGGTGTTATAAAAAATGGAGAAAAGTTTACTTTAACGATGTGTAACCCTCCTTTTTATAGCTCAATGAGTGAGGCAATATTAGTAAATAAGAAAAAGAATAAAAATTTAGGTGTTAATTTAGCAAGAAACTTTTCAGGAATTAAAGAAGAATTGTGTTATAAGGGGGGAGAGAAAGCTTTTTTGCATAATTATTTATATCAAAGTTCATTGTTTTCGAATTCAAGTTTTTGGTTTACAAGCTTGGTTTCTAGAAAAGAAAATGTTAAAAGTATGGAGCTGTCTAGTAAAAAAATTGGTGTGAAGGATTTCATAAATATACCAATGTTTCATGGAAATAAAGTTACTCGAATTGTTTGTTGGAAATTCTAAAGAGTTTTTTATTTAATGCCTGCATTTTGCTAAATTATTAGAATGAGCAAAAATAAAGAAGCAAGTAAAAACTCAGAAAATAGGTGTATTTACTTGCTTACGGGGGGACAATACTAAAAGTTTGGTTAGTTTTATTATCATTGCCTCAGCAAATCTACTAGGTTTTGATTGTATTGGGTTACGGGTTTCCGTAGTAGGTTTTTTTTAGAATTAATGTTTTTTGTTAAAGAACAATCACCGAAAAATCGGTGATTGAGTGTTATCGTGGGATAAGAAAAAAATGTATACATTTTAAAGCATACTAAATTTTAAGTTTAAATTTATTGTACTAGTAAATTAATGTTGAATAAAAGCGTTTTCTCTGTGGCTATCCGTAAAAGAGGTCTTTTTATTTAGTTATTATCTATGAAAAACTAAAAAGTAGCTGTATTTTCAGTGCTACATTAACTTTACTATTTACATGAGAATATATTACTATCTCAATTATAATTTAAATAAATAGTATGGTAAGTAATAACTATAATGGGTAAATAGGGATTGTAATGAAAATGTTATTTGGCTTTTAATCTAGGCAATTTTGGTTCCATTCTTTACTTTTCTCTCAGGACTTATTATTGTTACCTCTTTTTTATTTCCTAATCCACCTAGAATAAGACATTCACTCATAAAGTTTGATATTTGTTTTTTTGGAAAATTAACGACAGCCACTACCTGCTTACCAATTAAATCTTGTGGTTGATATAATTTAGTTATTTGTGCAGAGGTTTTTCTTATGCCTAATTCACCAAAATCAATAAACATTTTATAAGCAGGCTTTTTAGCATTTTTTAGATTTTCGACATTTATAATAGTACCGATTCTCATATCTACTTTTACAAAGTCATCCCACGAAATTATATTTTTAATATTAATATCCATTTGCAGTAAAACTACAAAATTGAAATCAAATTATTATTTAAAAAAGGAAAAACACTTTTATGTCAGATTGATCAACGTTTAGGATCTTGTTTTTAGCTTTAAGGGTTTTGTATTCAGTGTATTATGTGTTTTTTTGGTAATTTCGTACTGTAAGTAATTAGTCCGTTATTACAAAGGTAAGGGAAATACCAAAAAAGCTGGCTTGAGCAAATCATGATTAAGTCAGCTTTAATTTTTTTTACTATTTAATAATCTATTGGCGGCATTAAATGGTGTTGTTTTCTTATTTTCAAGCAATGATATTTCTTTGGTTAACAGTGTTTTAATTTTTAAATCATTATAAAATTCACTTTTGAGTTTTGCATTAATGGTTTCGAGCAGCCAAAACTTATTTTGTAAGTTTCTTTTTTTACTAAAAAATAGACTTTTTTTATTTTTGGAAATAAACTCTTTTATCATATTATATATCTGATCAATACCTTCATTTTTTAAGGCACTCGCAATTAAAACTTTTGGAATCCAACCATTCTCTTTTGGAGGATATAAGTGTAAAGCTCTGTTAAATTCAATTTGAGCTATTTTAGCATTTTTAATGTTATCTCCGTCAGCCTTATTAATAATAATTGCATCTGCCATTTCTATAATTCCTCTTTTTATACCTTGAAGCTCATCACCAGCTCCAGCAATTTTTAATAATAAAAAGAAATCTACCATTGAATGAACAGTAGTTTCTGATTGCCCTACCCCTACAGTTTCAATTATAATAGTATCGTAGCCAGCAGCTTCACATAAAATAATACTTTCTCGTGTTTTTTGCGCTACTCCTCCCAAAGAGCTTCCAGAAGGGGAGGGACGAATAAAAGCATTTTTATCTGTAACTAATTGCTCCATTCTTGTTTTATCGCCAAGAATACTTCCTCTATTTACAGAGCTACTAGGATCAACTGCTAAAACAGCTACTTTTTTTCCACAACTGGTTAAGTGTTTACCAAACGACTCTATAAAAGTACTTTTTCCTACTCCTGGTACTCCAGTTATACCAATTCTTATTGATTTATCTGAATGAGGAAGACAGGCTTCTAATATTTTATTTGCTTTTTTTTGATGATTGGGATTCGTGCTTTCTATCAAAGTAATAGCCCTACTTAAATAACTAATATCTCCATTTAATATCTTGTCAATAAAAATTTCTACTGAAGGCTGTTTTCTTCTGTTTTGTTTAATTTTTTCAACAGAAAATTTATTTGTTGTTTTAGGTGCTGATATACCATCCTTTTCAGTAAAAGTAGATTTATGTTTTTTTTTCATTAAAAGTATTGAACTATTTTTCTTTTTTAGAAAAACTCTTTAAACGTTTTAGAGTTTATAATATGAGTTTACGATTATAAAATTTGTATTTTGTAAATTTAAAATAAAATCCAAGGAAAATCAATAAATAGAAAACGTATTCTTTTTTTGATGAAAATATAAGCACCGTTTTTAAGCTGTCCGATGTTTGTTTTTTGATAATTTATAGTTTCAAAGTAGGTAATAAATTAATCCCGTCCCAAATAAATAATTTTTGAAATCGTTTTGGGTAGCAAAAGTATTATTAGAATAATAGGTTATAGATTATAAAACAAGTTTTAGCCTATAAAATTGACAAATTTTTATCTTCTAAATGTTCAGGAGAACTAAAAGCGATCTTAAAAAATTATAAGGAGTTTATTTTAGAAAAGCGAGTTATTAAAACACAAAAAAAGATAATCAATAATAAGAGTTGCTAATTAAAAATGTTTTGGACGCTATTGGTAATAAATTATATAATACTTTATATATAATTTGAATGAAGTTAGATTATAACTTTAATTCAGAATATATTTCTTTTATTTTTATATACTAACTGTATAAAACAATAAAAAGATTGCCTTTAGGCAATCTTTTTATTCGACTATTGATAATAATCAGTTTGCGATTTAACGAAATGTATCACGAGCTTCGTCAAAAGATTTTTCGATAACTTCAACATTAATAGCATTTAGCCCTTTTTTTCCTCTTTGAGTTTCAAATCTAACCTTGTTGTTTTTGGTTATGTTATCAATTAAACCTGAGTCGTGAACAAAAATATCTTTTCCTGTTTCTGATGATGTAATGAATCCATATCCTTTGGAGTCATTAAAAAATTTTACTATACCTTCTTGCATTGGTACTTAATTTTATGTTATTATTAATTTTTGATCATTTGACTACACAGTTAATTAACAAAATTCCTGAGAAAAATGAATTAATTTAAAGTTATTTAAACACTAAAAATAATAAAGGGACGATGAAATAAAAAAAGGCAAGAAGAGAATAAACTCAAAAAACTAATTACTAAATAATACCTTAAAATTAATAAATGTAACCAAATGAACACTACAAAAGTAGTGTTTTTCGTTTAATAAAAGATAATTGAAGTTGTTAATATCAAATATTTTATATACTATTTAAAAAAGAGTCCAAATTTCAGGACTCTTTTTTAACTATTTCAACAACAATTTATGATGAGATTTTACTTTAATTATATACAAAACTAATTGATTTCTCTTTCGTGTATTTTTTTTTTGTTGACTTTTCTTTTTTGGAAAGTTGAACTGCTTGTTTCTGTTGCTTAATGGTTAATGTTATATTTCAACTGAAATAATTATAAATTAAATTATTTTTAAAAGGTAAATGTTAATTCTTAATAGATGTTTTAAGAATTTTCTTTAAGTTTTTAGTGTTTTTTTATTTTTAATAGAAAGTTATAAACTTTACAAAAACTTGCATTGAAATCCATTTCTATATTCTTTTTAAAGTAACTATCTTAGCACTTGTTAAACACGACTTTTTCTATGGAATTATTTAAGGAAAAACAACTTAAAATTTATAACTCGCTATCGAAAAAAAAAGAATTTTTTAAACCTGTAACTGCTGGTAGAGTAGGGATGTATGTTTGTGGGCCAACGGTTTATAGTAATGTTCATCTGGGAAATGTCAGAACATTCATGTCTTTTGATATGGTGTATAGATATCTTTTACATTTAGGATACAAAGTTCGTTATGTTAGAAATATAACTGATGCAGGTCATTTAGAAAATGATGCAGATGAGGGAGAAGATCGGATTGCTAAAAAAGCCCGTTTAGAGGAAATAGAGCCAATGGAAGTAGTTCAAAGATATACTGTTGACTTTCATGATGTAACAAAGATGTATAATTTTTTACCTCCAAGTATTGAACCAACAGCAACAGGTCACATTGTTGAACAAATTGAAATGATTAAAGAAATTATTCAAAAAGGGTTTGCTTATGAAGTAAATGGTTCTGTATATTTCGATGTGTTAAAATATAATGAAAATCATAATTATGGAATTTTGTCTGGTAGAACAATAGAAAATGCCATACACAACACTAGAGTTCTTGACGGTCAGACAGATAAAAAAAACCCCCAAGATTTTGCCTTATGGAAGAAAGCAGATGATCGTCACATCATGAGATGGCCTTCTCCTTGGAGCGATGGTTTTCCTGGTTGGCACCTTGAGTGTTCAGTGATGAGCTCGAAGTATTTGGGCGAGCAAATAGATATTCATGGAGGAGGGATGGACTTAAAATTTCCGCATCATGAATGCGAGATAGCACAGTCTCATACATGCTCAGGAGTACAACCAGTTAATTATTGGATGCATGCTAATATGTTATTGCTTAATGGTCAAAAAATGGCTAAGTCGACCGGAAACTTTATTTTACCTGAAGAAATTTTAAACGGGAAAAATGATATTCTACCGAAGGCTTTTAGTGTAGGAGTTGTTAGATTCTTTATAATGCAAGCCCATTACAGAAGTATTCTAGATTTTTCGGGCGATGCGTTACTAGCTTCAGAAAAAGGTTTTAATAGATTGATGGAAGCTATTAGGACTTTAAAATTAATAAAAGGAGAGAACAAAACATCGTATTTTGATTTAGACAAATGGGAACAGAAATGCTACGATGCAATGAATGACGATTTTAATACTCCAATACTAATAGCTCATTTATTCGATGCTGTTAAGTATGTGAATCTTCTTAATGATAAAAAAGCAACAATTTCTGTAGAAGACTTGGAAAAATTAAAAAACACATTAAATATTTTTACTTTTGACATTTTAGGGCTATTGAGAGAAAATAGCCAAGAAGAGAGTAAAGCATTAGAAGGGGCTGTAGAGTTATTAATAAAATTACGCAAGGAGGCAAGAGAAAATAAGAATTGGATATTATCTGATCAAATCAGAGATGAATTGATAATTCTTGGAGTGCAATTGAAAGATGGAAGAGATGGAACAACTTTTACAATAAACTAGTTGAAAAGAATACTTACATATCCATTTATTTTATTAGTCCGTTTTTATCAAACCGTTATATCACCTTATACTCCATCAAGTTGTAGATATATACCGACGTGTTCTCAATATACCATTGAAGCTTTGAAGGAGCATGGTCTTATATATGGTTCCTGGTTAGCTATTAAACGTATTTTTAGCTGCCACCCTTGGGGAGGAAGTGGTTATGACCCAGTTCCTAGTAAAAAACAAAAAAAATAATTAAAAATACAATGAATTTTTTATCAGTAGTTTGGGATATAGATCCCGAAATTTTTAAAATAGGAGGCTTTGGAGTTAGATGGTACAGTCTAATGTTTGTTTTAGCCTTTATTCTAGGTCTTCACTTAATGAAGAAAATTTTTGTCAATGATAATATTTCTGAAGAAAAGTTAGATCCTCTTTTTATGTATGTATTTATATCAATGTTGATAGGAATGCGTTTAGGAGATGTTTTCTTTTATAGCTGGGATTACTATCAAAATCATCTTCTTGAAATTATACTTCCTTTTAAAAAACAAGAAGGAGCAAGCGCTCTTTTTGGAATGGTAAATGGGTGGAAATTTACTGGTTTTACTGGCTTTGCAAGCCATGGTGCAGCTATTGCAATACCAATAGCACTGTATTTTTATTCAAAAAAACACCTATATAAGCCATGGTTGTTTATTTTGGATAGGTTAGGTATTATGGTTGCCTTGGCAGGATTCTTTATTAGGTTTGGGAATTTTTTTAATTCTGAAATTTATGGAAAGCCAACAGAAAGTAATTTTGGCGTTATTTTTAAAAGGGCTGGGGAAACAGTTCCAAGGTACCCAACACAGTTATTTGAAGCCTTCAGTTACTTAGGATTATTTTTTATTTTATGGTATTTTTATTGGAAAACAGATAAAAAGAATAAATCAGGATTTCTTTTTGGGTTGTTTATGGTAGCATTATGGTCACTACGATTTTTTATTGAATTCTTAAAAGAAGCTCAAGTCGAAGGAAGAGAGGATTGGGTTTTAAATTCATTAAATACGGGACAAGTACTAAGTATTCCATTAGTATTAATTGGATTATGGCTGATGTTCAGGAAAAACAGATTAAATGTATAAAAAAATTATTTAATTTTTTTATATTAAAATTTCATCCCTAACTTCATGTTTAAAACTCTTCCAGTCATATAGTTAGGGATTCCATATTGTTGTTTGCTATAGGCGTCTCTTACCCATGTATTGGTTATTGCATTTCTAATATCGAAAATATTAAAGAGTTCAAGTCCAATAGTCAATTCTTTGAATTTACTAAGAAAACCATTTAAAATTGGTTTATTAATATCAGTCAAAACATAAGAGATCCCTAGGTCAGCTCTCTTATAATCATTTAGTTTGTTTTGAAATTTGTACACATCAGAGTATGCAGGAGCTCCTCCAGGTAAACCTGTATTATAAACTATATTTAGATATGCTTTTAAACTAGGTAAATTCGGAATATAATCTTGAAAAAGGACTCCAAATTTTATTCTTTGATCAGTAGGTCTAGCAATGTATCCTCTATCATTTATGTTTTCTTCAGTTTTTAAGTAACCAAAGCTTACCCAGCTTTCATTCCCAGGGACAAATTCACCATTTAGTCTCATATCAATACCATAGGCATAAGCATCAGTGAGATTATCTGCTCTGTATCTAATTCTTACATTGTCAATTGAATATGCGTTTATTTCAGTCAAGTTTTTGTAGTACATCTCTGTAGTCAATTTAAATGGTCTATTCCATAGTTTAAAACTATAATCATTACCCGTTACAATATGAATAGATTTCTGTGCTTTAACTTCAGGGTTAACTAGACCATCGTAACCACGGAATTCTTTGTAGAAAGGAGGTTGCGAATACCATCCTCCAGATAATCTAAAAAGCATATCAGCGCTCCAATTCGGTTTAATAGCCAGCTGAATTCTTGGGCTTATCACAGTATTACTTTTTTGATTCAAAGCGTTAGCCTTGATGTTCCAATGATGTACTCTAACTCCAAAATTCATCCATAACTCGTGATTTTCAATAAAGGTTTTTCTACTTAATTGAACAAAGCCTGTAATTCTTTTTGTATCAATAGTATTTTTTGCTTTTACATTTTGATAAGGTTCAATTGGACCAGAATATGGCTCATAAGGTTGGTTATTAATTAAGCTGTTAGGGGGACGAACAGAAAAGCCAACAGAATCTATAATTTCCCACTCATTAATTTTATCTCTAATATTTTCGTTTTGATATTTAATTCCGGCTTGCCATTCATTTTTTCCTTTTTTTAACGAGGCTCTAATTTGAATAGCATTTATTAAGGCATCTAAATCATTTCTAGCGTGATTTATTTGACTTCCTATGCCCTGAGAAAAATCAACTTCACCAAAATTCTCAGATCCAGCATTAGTATTAATTTCTCCTAAATTATATGCCGCAGCAATATCAAAATATTCTTCTTCTTGTGTATTAAAAGATGATATCGTTCCGGTTAGTTTTAGGTTTTCATTTATCTTGTAATCAGTAGAAAAAGCACCAAATAATGTTTTAAATTCATCTTTTTCTTGACCTTGGTAAAATACAATCAGTTCAATAGGGTTTACAAAACCACCAAATCTTGTTTTACGTGTTAAAGGCTTATAGTTATATTTGTTCAAGGAAAAATTACTAAGGAAATTTAATGTAAGTTTGTTAGAATATTTATAAGATAAATAAGTTTGAAAATCGGTAAACTGAGGTCTGAAGTTTACCTCTGTTTGTTTATTATTTACAAATAAACTATTATCTCGATAACGCACTCCAACAATTGCACTAAGTTGATTATTTAAATAAGAATCTTCTACAGAAACATTAGCGCCCAACAAACTTAAGTCTATTTGGGCTTTAAAACTTTGAGGTTTACGATAAGTAATGTCTAAAACAGAAGAAAGTCTGTCTCCGTATCGTGCTTGAAAACCACCTGCTGAAAAATTGATATTTTGAATCATTTGTGAGTTTATAAAGCTAAGCCCTTCTTGTTGACCCGATCTGATTAAAAATGGGCGATATACTTCGATACCATTTACATATACTAAGTTCTCATCAAAATTACCTCCTCTAACGTTATATTGTGTGCTCAGTTCATTATTATTATTAACTCCAGGTAGTGTCATTAGTATATTTTCGACACCAGCATTAGCCCCTACAAGGTCATTCATTTTTTTTGAGTCAATTTTCAACATTCCTTGGGCTTCCTTCTTTCTGTTTTTTACTACGACTTCTTTTAGGTTTTTGTCTAATGCAACCAATTTAGGAAAGTAATTAAAGGTTCTAGTACCACGTGCAGTAAACTTTTTGGTTTTCTTTTCAAATGAAATATGGCTAAAAGTAACTACAGTTGTTTTATGTATTGGGATGGAAAGTTTATAATTTCCATTTTTATCTGAGGTAGTACCTTTATCGGAATAGGTAATAGCAACATTTTCAATTGGATTATTATTTCTATCAGTTATTTTACCTTTTATAATAGCTGTTTTTTGAGCAAAGATAAATACTGGGAAAAAAAGTATGATAATAAGCTGTTTCAATGTGTCTGGTGTTTATTTTTTAAAAAACGTAGCTTTTAGGGTTTTGGTATTTCCAACGTTATCGGAAACTACAATTTTAAAAATATGTTTGCTGCCAACCAATTTTTTATCACTAAAATCATAAGTTAAAACCCCTCTTTTATGATTATATTCCATCAATATCCATTTATTATCGATTGTCGCCTTGTAATTTTTTATTCCAGTCTCTTTATCTCTTATCCTTACCTTTAGGGTTTTATTTTTAGAAATCCATTTACCGTTTTGAAAGTTTAATAATTTTATTATTGGCTTTTTAGTATCAAAATTTAAAGTGTAACTTCCTAATGACTTAGTTGATGTATAAACCTTATCTGTTTTTTTTTTAGTAGAAACGTATCTTGGGTATTTAGGATTAGTTACGTTGGCAATGTAAACTTGTTGTTGTTGAGCCTCGGAAAGATGTGATGTGCCAAAAGTTAAAGTATATTTTTTATTTAGAGGTATCGTAGGTTTGTGTATATGAGCTATGCCGTTATCTATTTTAAAATTAATAAAACAGTTGTTATAAAAAGATTTTGAAGGAAAGGCCACTGTTACATTTTGTAATTTAAATTTATTAAAATGATTACAGTTTATTTTATAACCAGTAGTATCTAGTTCTTGTTTTGTATAGTTGTTTTTTACACCTTTTACAGGGATTCTAATAGTTGTAGTATTCTTTTTAAAGTCGCTACCAATTATCTCAACTATATAATTATTGTTTTTTTCAATGTTGATAATTCCATTATTTATTAGATTTTCGTAAGTACTTAACTTATTTACTGTATCTATATACGTTTTTTGAAATCTTTTTCTATATTTTTTGTAATGAGAGTAATCGATATGTAAGTTTATGAATTTACTTTCTGAAAAAGAAAATGTTTCTACATCATGATAATACACCGTATTTCCATTAACTTTCATTTCTAGACTATAAATACCATTTTTGTTTAGAGCGTTATTTAATCTGTCAAATAAATGAACACCGAAACCAATTTTTCCAGCCGCTGTAATTCTGTCGGTAATGTATTTTCCTTCTTCAATTTTTTTAAAATCAATAATTGCTTTGCTATTTGAGTTGTTTACTGTTGCACCATCAAGAGGGTAAACCATTAGTTGTTTTATTGTTGGTTTTATGCTATCAAAAACATCTAGATTAAAGAGTAATGGATTGATTATTTTTTCTGTTTTGGTATCTCTTATTTCATAATGCAAGTGAGGACCTCCAGAACTTCCTGTATCCCCAGTGTAGCCAATGATGTCACCTTTCTTAAAGATGAATTTATTCTGTTTAGGAAAAAGGTTACCAATAGCATATTTTTGCTTCTTATACTGATTTATTTTAACAAAGCTCTGAATGTTTTTGGCAAATCTTTTTAGATGAGCGTATACAGTAGTATAGCCATTCGAATGGTTAATATACAAGGCTTTTCCATAACCATATTGACCAATTTTAATTCTAGAAACATAGCCGTCAGCAGGAGCGAAGATAGGTACACCTTCTTTGCCTTGGGTTTTAATATCTACGCCAGCATGAAAATGATTACTTCTTAATTCTCCGAATGTTCCAGCAAGAATGATTGGTATTTTTAATGGGGGAGCGAAATAATCCTTAGGGTATTTATCTTGACAAAATAAAGTCTTTGTAAAAAGTGTGAAAAAAAGTAAAAGATAAAGCTTCAAAATCATAAGGGGTTTTAAACAAAATTAATAAAATAATTGTAAAGCATTAATAATTTGTTAATCAATTAGTTTACTAAAAAGCTGTAAAAAATTTGTTAAATTAATCAATATTAATAACTTTGTAAAAATAGTTTTATTCTCAGAAAATTAATGTTAAATACCCACGAGGCGATTCATTTACTGGAAGTTAAAATAAAAGAACTACTTTCTAAGTATGAGTTTTTAAAGGAAGAAAATAGTATTCTGTTAGAAGATAATGCAAGGTTACAACGTTTATTAAGAGAAAAGCAACAACAATTAAACGATAAGCAAGATAAATACGACTTGCTTAGGGTTGCAAAAACTATTGAGGGCAGTAAGAAAAATACAAGAGAAACAAAACTCAAAATAAATACATTAGTACGAGAAATCGATAAATGTATCGAATTGTTAAGTACTTAAAGTTCTTTTTATGACGAAACTAAAAGTTAATGTTGTGATAGCAGGCAGAACTTATCCGTTAAATGTAAATTCTGTGGAGGAGGAAGAAGGAATGAGAAAAGCTGCAAATCAGATTAACGATTTAATTGCTAAATTTGAAGAAAATTATGCAGTTGCAGATAAGCAAGATGTATTAGCGATGTGTGCTTTACAATTTGCTTCTAAGTTAGAAATAGAATCAATAATTAAATTAAAAAGAGATAGAGATACATTAAAAAATATACAGTCATTAATAAGTTTAATTAATGTCAGACTATAAATAAAGTTCTTAAAAATATTAATATACTGCCCGCATTAGTATTATAGTTTAATAAACTCAACACTATTAAATTAAAAAGGATAAGTCATGGTTAGTAAAGTATGCCAACTTCGTTTTGGATTCTTGATCAATCAGTTAGTCCTAAACCTGTTTATATGGAGTTTATAAAACCTTATTAATGCGGGCTTTTTTATACAATCAATTCAAAATTATGGAAGGAGTATTATTTCCTGTCTTGGCAGGAATTATAGGTTTAGTGGTAGGGTTTGTTATTACTAAAATGCTAGAGAAGACCAAAGCAAATATGTTAATAGTTGAAACTAAGGATAAAGCAAAAAATATTATAAAAGATGCGAAGGTTGAGGCAGAAGCAATAAAAAAAGATAAAATTTTACAGGCAAAAGAAAAATTTATAGAGTTAAAGGCAGAGCATGAAAAAGTAATTTTATCAAGAGAAAAAAAGGTTTCTGACATAGAAAAAAGAATAAGAGATAAAGAAAGTCAAGTTTCAAATGAGTTAGATAAAAACAAAAAGCGTAATAAGGAATTGCAAAAAAAAGAATCAGATTATGATTTTAAAATTGGAATTATAGAAAAGCGTGAGAATGAAATTGAAAAATTACATAAGCGACACGTCGATATGCTAGAGCAAATATCAGGTTTGTCAGCCGATGAAGCTAAAACTGAATTAGTAGCATCTTTGAAAGAGGAGGCTAAGGCAGATGCAATGGCGTTTATTCAAGATACGGTTGAAGAAGCTAAAATGACAGCTCAGCAAGAAGCAAAAAAAGTAGTGTTGAACACAATACAGAGAGTTGGTGTAGAGCAAGCTGTTGAAAATTGTGTTTCTGTTTTTAATTTAGAATCGGATGACGTCAAAGGTAGGATAATCGGTAGAGAAGGTCGAAATATAAGAGCTTTAGAATCTGCAACGGGTGTTGAAATTATCGTAGATGATACACCAGAAGCAATCATACTATCTTGTTTTGATCCTGTTAGACGAGAAATCGCTAGGTTATCAATGCATAAATTGGTTACAGATGGAAGAATACACCCGGCAAGAATTGAAGAAATTGTTCGTAAGACAGAAAAACAAATAAGTCAAGAAATTATAGAGGTTGGAAAGAGAACAGTTATTGATTTAGGGATACACGGCTTGCATCCAGAGCTTATTAAAACTGTAGGTAGAATGAAGTACAGGTCTTCTTATGGTCAAAATTTATTACAACATTCGAGAGAGGTCGCTAATCTTTGTGGTATCATGGCTGCTGAAATGGGGCTTAATGCAAAGGCAGCTAAAAGAGCTGGTTTATTACATGATATAGGTAAGGTGCCTGATACTGAGAGTGAATTACCGCATGCACTACTAGGAATGCAATGGGCTGAAAAATATGGAGAAAAACCTGATGTTTGTAATGCTATTGGAGCGCATCATGATGAAATAGAAATGAAAAGTATGCTGTCACCAATAGTTCAAGTTTGTGATGCTATTTCAGGAGCAAGACCAGGTGCCAGAAGACAGGTTTTAGATAGCTACATACAACGTTTGAAAGATCTAGAAGATATTGCCTTTGGGTTTGCAGGAGTTCAGAAGGCATATGCTATTCAGGCCGGTAGAGAGTTAAGGGTAATGGTTGAGAGTACAAAAGTTAGTGATACAAAAGCAGCAGAGCTATCTTTTAATATTTCGCAGAAAATACAAACAGATATGACTTATCCTGGTCAAGTTAAAGTTACTGTTATTAGAGAAACAAGAGTCGTTAATGTGGCAAAGTAAAAAGCTTACACTTATATAAAATAAAACTCCAACCTTAATATAAGGTTGGAGTTTTTCTATTTTACTATCTATTTCTTCTCGATCTTCCTTCTTGTTCAGGAATTGTATTTTTAAAACTGTTATTAGATTTTCTTCGTCTTATAATTCTACTTCTGTTACCTATGTTTGCATTTGGCATAGCTCTGTAATAGAAAAAGTTGTTATCCTCTCTAAATCGACTATAGTTATTTCTAAAACTTTTCTTATAAAAATAAAGATCATCATAATTATAAATGTCTCCAATATTTATATCGATATTAATCGAATTGTCACAGTTTCTTCTGTCGTCAAACATAGCTCTAGTTCTTACACGTCCTTCATAAAAAGGATCTCCCCATCTATTATAGTGAATGCGTAAACCTCCAATTTTAACTAAATTTCCAGCGCTATACCTCATAAATATACCTCCTATTCTGGTAACATTACCTCTAATGTTATAATTAACAAAAACATTTCCAATTCTTCGTATCTTTCCACTATAATCTCTTTCTATTCTAACTCTTCTATTGATTCTTGTCCTTCTACTTCTGTAATCTTCATAAGAATTGTCTCTAAAGTGAGTATTAAAATCGAAATCACCATTAAGGAACACATGAAATTCTATACCTTTTTCAATAAAGGTTATCTTGTTGTTAAAAGCATGTTTTCTATCGGCACTAAAACCACTATTCAGTATATTAAGGGTATTGGCCTTTATTGTTACTGTCAGTATTAATGTTGTTATTAAAAAAATCCCTGTTCTCATAATTACTAAATTTAGGGTTATGCTTACTCTTTATGCTTTTCAGCTTCCGCTATTATCTTTTACTTTTCAAAAGACATGCCAAAAAATACCATAGATTAAAGGTTGTTTTTCTGTAATTAATAATCTTTAATAAAATACTATTTCAATATTGTTGATTATCATTGAAATAATTTATATTTAAGAATATATAAGATAAGAGGAATAATGATTATAGCTATAGATGCAAATTTACAAAAAGGCATAAAACTGTTGCGTACGATTAATAATCAGGTTTATTGTAATAAAACTATAGCACCATATTATGCTAGTATAGGAACACATATTCGTCATTCGTTAGATGTGTTTACGTGTATTTTTAAAGGTGTTGAAGATAGAAATATTGATTTTTCCCTCAGGGATAGAAATATTCAAGTAGAGGAAGATATTAAGAAAGGCCTAAGGTACTTTGGAGATGTTCGGAGGAATTTACAAAAAATAAAGGGAAAAGATCTTAATCAAATAGTATTTGTAAATGATGATTTGGGAATAGAAAAGGTTGTTGTTCAACACACATTGGGAAGTGTATTGTTACAGGCACATAATCATGTTATTCACCATTATGCAAGTATAGGCTATATTATGTTCCAGCTTGGAGTTGATTTAACTAGTGAAAACTTTGGGTATAATCCAACAACACCTAAAAAATGAATTGATAAGGGCACTATGATAAGTAAAAAGTAGTAAGTAATTTTTTGATTTTTAGAATATACTATTTAATACTAAGTTACCTCGTGATATAAACCCATCCTCTTTGGGTTTTTTCTCCTTCATCTGTATTTATATCTAAAGTATAGAAATATGTACCATCAGGAAGGTTTTCTTTTTGATTAATTGTCGCTCTACCATTTGATTGACCTCTCCAATCGTTTTTATAGTCAATTGTTTGGTGTACAATATTACCCCATCTATTAAAAACAGTAAGACTATTTCCTTTATATCGCTCTAATCCTTTAAAAACTAAGGTTTCATTTTTTATATCACCATTAGGCGTAAATATCAAATTTACATTACTTAGTGCTGAATCGGAGAAGTTAGAGCCAATAGTAATTACAGAATAATTATTAGGTACAAAAGTAGATGAAGTAATTAAACCAGCATTAATAGTACCGTTAATATTAGACATTCCTAAATCTATCCATTTACCCTCTGTTTCGTTCCAACCAACTACTCTCAGTAAGTTTATATCAGAAGTTATATTATTGATTTCACTATTGTTATCCCAAGTAAGTGTTATTCTTGTTTCAGCTGAGCCATCTAAATCCCAAAATTCTTTAGTACTTATGTTTTCTATAAAAGCTTGTTTTTGAGAAGTGTCATAATTATATGGAGCATTATTAGGATTAATTGAAAAGTATGCTCCTGTAAATTTAGTAACAGTGCCTGTCGCAGATAGAATCATTGGTCTTAAATTATTGTCGTCTCCAATAGGAAAAGTAAAATTACTTTTTTCTGAAACAGAAACGTAACCGTCAACGTGCCTTTGATTATCTTCACCTGCATACAAGTTATGATTCATGAATTCTAATGAAATATTAGCGTCATTTCTTGGGGTAAACACCTTGCCGTTTATAAAACTGAAATCATTAGTAACACCTATAGAGGAATATAGTTCAATATCATTAACAGCATCGATTTCAATATCGTTAAAAACAGCTACATTATTTCCTGATATACTTCTAATTTCACTATCACTATAAAAACCAGCTAAGCCCTCATTATCATTAGACATATTGCCATCATTAATGAAATCTGTGTGGAAACCAACACTTGAATTGTTATGTAATTTAACTTCTCCGAAGTTGTGGAAAGCTGACTGAGCACTTAAGAATAAAGGCATAATAACAGCTATCATAGATAAAAAATTCTTCATAATACCCCCGTATTTTTTATACAGTTATTTTTATTTTATTAAAAACGTTTATTCTTTTTGCACCTGAAGTTTAGTGTTCTTTATAGTGCACTGTGATTAGTTTTGAGTCTACAAAGATAACATTATTTTCGATATATGCAAGTTTTTATTGGTTGAATGGTTAAAAATTAGCGACTTATGGTGTTTTTTTTCTTTTTTAGATCGATGAATTGATAAAATTAAACTATCAATTAAAAATATTGAATACTATTTTTAATTTAACCAAATTAAAAACAACATTTTAATTTTCAATGTTAATTCTTATTTCTTTGACACATTTAATAAAAAAGCGTCACATAAAATTACCTATAAGTTCCAGAAAGCAATACCATTATTTTCAATTTCCTCATAAATTGTTGGTATTATATCATTTCGGTACATAATGAATTCTAAAAAAGCAGTTGTAGACCTATTATTTGTTTGATTTCCATTAGCCCAACCAATAGTGAAATTATCTGTTCTTGTACATCTTCCGGTTGTATGAGAACCGTTAAACCTTTGAACTCCATCAGACCTTGCTAAAACATTTGTATCTGTTTTTATGAAAGTATACAGCATCCATGCATTGTTATTACTGCTATTGTTGAATGAACGAGTAGCATTGCAACAGATACCAGGGTCAAAGTATAGTCTGCTGTCACCCCAGTTCACATGCGTAGACCACCTATTGTTATTATTTAAAACACCGAATGAATGTTGGTTTTTAATAGTGGCTCTTAAAACAGTTATCACAGTTCCTTGATTTCCTGAATTTGTAACATCTTGAACGCCATTAGGAGTTTCTATAATAAGAAAATCATCGACACCATCTCCTTGAAAGTGTGGAGTAAGTATTTCTGGAAAAAACTCGGGTTGACTATTAATGTCTGTTTGAGTAGCGTTCCTGCCTTGACCACTTTGATCATACCAAGTACGGACAAATACATTACTGCCATTTCGCCAAGTATTAATAGCGTTGATATCAACTATATCAGTGTCAGACCAAGAAAAATCTTCTTCTGCGTTGTCACTGCTTCTTCTGAGCCTTATTAACGGTCCATTATAATCACTTTCTAGTACTCTCATAGAAAAAGCAAAACTTATATCGGTTAATTTATCATCTAGAATATGAAATGGTTTTAGGCTGGGGTAGTGGTTATAATTTGATATCTGAGCTTGTATTTCATTTATAAAAATGATAAATACAGCCAATATTTTAATTTTTTTCATTTTTTATAATCTTAAATCTCCAGTTAAATGAAAACTATTTGTTCCAGTTGATACAAGTCCTGCTCCAGCATGTTGACCAGCAGTATTAAATCTTGATAGTCGATTTGAAACAGTCACACCAAGAGCTCCTTGGATAGTAACTCTTCCGGTATTTGTTTGATATAAGCTTATATTAAAACCTATAGGAAGTCCTTGAGGAACTGTTAGTGTAATATTTGAGGTGCTATTAAAAGTAAATATTTTACCATTATCATCAATTGCTAATGTGTAATTTGATGTTTTATTAACCACCTTAGGAAGTACTGAATCAACCCATCTTGTGCCATTCGAAGTGGATGTTAAAATTTGACCGTCAGTTCCAGAAGAAGTAGTACTGTCTTCAAAAGCGCCCGATAAGCTAAGATCGTTTGTGATAAAAGTATTACCGTTTAGATTTATACCGCTAGCTGTTGCTGAAATGATTATTTCAGTTCCAGATATAGATGTACTATTACCTGTTGATTGCACTCTAATAGGACCAGTAGAAAACATATCTGACGATAAGCTACTTGATAATGAAAAAGCAGTTAAATCAGAAAATGTTAAAGAATTATTATTCCCATCCAAAGTTCTGTCATTAGATAAGGTTCCATTAGTACTATATAAATTAGGACTACCATTACTGCTTGATAACCAGTTTGTACCGTCAAAATAAAATATGTTTTTCTGAGCTATATTGTAAACTAAAGAACCTTCCTTTGGATTGATTATATTGTTCATTTCTATGGTGTCAGCCACATTAGGTAATCCTAGTATGGATTGCGAGTCTATCTGAGAGAAGCAATACTCTAACATGAGTACTAAGATTACCGTTAATTTAATTGAGTTTTTAACCATGATTTAAAATAAATTAAAGAATTACTAAACTATTTCAAAAATCTAAAGATAGGCGGTTAAAGTTAAAAAATCAATATAATAACTTGTAAAATAGTTGTTTAAATCGAGTTTTGAGAGGTTTGAAAGTTGTTTGATTGTTAAAAGTTTGAAGTATACTAAGTAAGTATTATTTAAAGTTTATATTAGTAAAATAGCATATCCAAAATGCTAAAGTCAGTATTTTGCTGTAATAAAATTAAAATGACAAATTTGCAAAAAAATAAATGAGCCTTTAAGTATATTTTAGTTAATACGGTGCCAATCGATACCATCACTTTGAATCCAAATAGCAGAGTTAGTAGGTATTGTGTTTGAAGGAACGTTACTTAAAGTTCTATAAGAAGATATAGATCTATTTGATCCAGATATATTTTTTAAAACATACAACCTACCGGAACAGGTGTTAGCATTAGGTAATACAATATTATGTAAGCCTGTAATAATTACTGTATGATGATCTTCACCTAAGGTTATACTTCCTGTTGTCCTTAATATTGCAGTAGAAATAGAGCCGCCTACTTGAAGTGTAGAATTAGCAATATTATATCCGGAAGAAGAAGAGTTATTGTATGTGGGATCTAAAGGAACTTCTTGAGGGTTTATATTAATGCCAAATCTTGGTTTTGCATTTGCAGTTCCGTTGCTACCTTGCACCCTAAAAAGCTCCGTATGAAAACCACCATTTCGATAGTCATATCGTTTAAAAACAATTGGTTCACTCCCGTCATCACCAATTATAAATTCCAATCTGCCGTCATTTGAAGGACCAGCAGATCCGATTTCGAATAAATCAGTTCTTCCTCCACTTTCTTTTAGTCTAAAACTACCATTTGCTGTGGTAAAAAACATTGGTTTATAAAAGTCGGCACCAACCGCAGTGAATTGTAATGCAGCAATACTACCATTTCTCTTTAAATGAATTAAAGGCTGATCTGTATCTGTGTAGTCAGGATAGCTCTGGACCAAATTGAGTGTTTGTCTTCTGCCAAATTCCAACATAGGTAAATTATTAGAGCGAATTTCCATTTTTACATCATTAATAGTACCTAGGAAATTAGAAGTAGATGTGCTATTGTTACCCGAAATTAACCAATTATTTCCACTTGGTGAAACCCAGTTTGTTCCATTGAAAATATAGATACCTTTTTGATCTATATTATATACAATGGAGCCCTAGAGGGCTCCATTTATTGCATTCATTGCTGTAATATTTGTTACTGTAGGAATTCCCATAACTGAAAAGCCATCGACTTGGCTAAAAGCAGTAGAAAAAGTAAACAGTAAAGCGATTAAAAGATGAGTTTTCATATCTAAAAATCAATCACATTAAACATGAACTCTAAATCAATATCATCTTTTTCATTTGCTCCATTATCAGAGTCTCCTATATTTATTCTAAATCCAGTTGTTGCTTGTTGATAGTATGTAATACCAGGATCGTCAAAATTAGCAGCTGTATTTCCTGGGCAATCACCGTTACAATCGAATACGGTTAATTGAATAATATAATTATCATCAGTTCTAGGAGTATTAAAAGTAACTTCATAGTCTCCTTCATCAATTCTTCTAACTGTAGCACCGAATATTTTTAAAGCAGCACCACTGCCATTAACCTTTCCTGCGGCTATACTAACAGGTCCTGCAAAAAAAGCTCCTCCGTCTGTACCTGTTGTTAATTTATTGTTAGCATCTGATGATACTATATTATTCCATTCTGTGGATGCACCGGTTGAGGTTAACACTTGTCCAGATGTACCTGAATTTCCAGAACCGTCAATAAACTGACCTGTGAGTCTGAAGTTTCCAGAATTGACCGTTGAACCGTCAATAGCTAATACTCCTGAGTTAGGTGAAATAACTACATTTTCACCAGTTCCTGATTGAATAAGAATTGCACCTGTTTGTGAAGTCACTCCTACATCTCCTGAAGAATTTAGAATCGAAGTATTAGTGGACGTTAAAACTAAATCGCCAATATCAGTAAAACTTAAATTATTAGATCCCCCGTTCACAACTCTATTATTAGTTAAGGTTCCATCTGTTGTGTAAATTGTTTCTAATGAACTTCTATCAATCCATTGTACAGCACCTGCATTATCTGTAACTAAAACGTTATTATTACCACCTGGATTAATATCCGCAGTAGTAATTGTACCATCTACAATTTTGGCAGAAGTAACAGCATCATCAGCAATTTTAATGGTTGTAACAGCATTGTCAGCTAATTCATTAGTTCCTACAGCACCAGCTGTAATTTCAAGCGTAACATCGTTAAAAGCAGCATCAGTTCCCCCTGTAACGGTAAGATCAGAAGAAGTAATATCACCATCACCAGTAATTGTAGTAGGATCTATTTCTAAGGAACCGTTTGCATTTTGTGTAAGTCCCGTTCCAGCAACATCGGCATTTATTTTAGTTCTGTCAATAGCATCATCAGTTACATCCGCAGTAGTAATTGTACCATCTACAATTTTGGCAGAAGTAACAGCATCATCAGCAATTTTAATGGTTGTAACAGCATTGTCAGCTAATTCATTAGTTCCTACAGCACCAGCTGTAATTTCAAGCGTAACATCATTAAAAGCAGCATCAGTTCCCCCTGTAACGGTAAGATCAGAAGAAGTAATATCACCATCGCCAGTAATTGTAGTAGGATCTATTTCTAAGGAACCGTTTGCATTTTGTGTAAGTCCCGTTCCAGCAACATCGGCATTTATTTTAGTTCTGTCAATAGCATCATCAGTTACATCCGCAGTAGTAATTGTACCATCTACAATTTTGGCAGAAGTAACAGCATCATCAGCAATTTTAATGGTTGTAACAGCATTGTCAGCTAATTCATTAGTTCCTACAGCACCAGCTGTAATTTCAAGCGTAACATCATTAAAAGCAGCATCAGTTCCCCCTGTAACGGTAAGATCAGAAGAAGTAATATCACCATCACCAGTAATTGTAGTAGGATCTATTTCTAAGGAACCGTTTGCATTTTGTGTAAGTCCCGTTCCAGCAACATCGGCATTTATTTTAGTTCTGTCGACGGCATCGTCAGCAATTTTAATGGTTGTAACAGCATTGTCAGCTAATTCATTAGTTCCTACAGCACCAGCTGTAATTTCAAGCGTAACATCATTAAAAGCAGCATCAGTTCCCCCTGTAACGGTAAGATCAGAAGAAGTAATATCACCATCACCAGTAATTGTAGTAGGATCTATTTCTAAGGAACCGTTTGCATTTTGTGTAAGTCCCGTTCCGGCAACATCGGCATTTATTTTAGTTCTGTCGACAGCATCATCAGCAATTTTAACAGTTGTAACAGCATCGTCAGCTAATTCATTAGTTCCTACAGCACCAGCTGTAATTTCAAGCGTAACATCATTAAAAGCAGCATCAGTTCCCCCTGTAACGGTAAGATCAGAAGAAGTAATATCACCATCACCAGTAATTGTTGTAGGATCTATTTCTAAAGAACCGTTTGCATTTTGTGTAAGTCCCGTTCCAGCAACATCGGCATTTATTTTAGTTCTGTCAATAGCATCATCAGTTACATCCACAGTAGCAATTGTACCATCTACAATTTTGGCAGAAGTAACAGCATTGTCAGCTAATTCATTAGTTCCTACAGCACCAGCTGTAATTTCAAGTGTAACATCATTAAAAGCAGCACCAGTTCCCCCTGTAACGGTAAGATCAGAAGAAGTAATATCACCATCACCAGTAATTGTTGTAGGATCTATTTCTAAGGAACCGTTTGCATTTTGTGTAAGTCCCGTTCCGGCAACATCGGCATTTATTTTAGTTCTGTCAATAGCATCATCAGCAATTTTAATGGTTGTAACAGCATTGTCAGCTAATTCATTAGTTCCTACAGCACCAGCTGTGATTTCAAGCGTAACATCATTAAAAGCAGCATCAGTTCCCCCTGTAACGGTAAGATCAGAAGAAGTAATATCACCATCACCAGTAATTGTTGTAGGATCTATTTCTAAAGAACCGTTTGCATTTTGTGTAAGTCCCGTTCCAGCAACATCGGCATTTATTTTAGTTCTGTCAATAGCATCATCAGTTACATCCACAGTAGCAATTGTACCATCTACAATTTTGGCAGAAGTAACAGCATTGTCAGCTAATTCATTAGTTCCTACAGCACCAGCTGTAATTTCAAGTGTAACATCATTAAAAGCAGCACCAGTTCCCCCTGTAACGGTAAGATCAGAAGAAGTAATATCACCATCACCAGTAATTGTTGTAGGATCTATTTCTAAGGAACCGTTTGCATTTTGTGTAAGTCCCGTTCCGGCAACATCGGCATTTATTTTAGTTCTGTCGACGGCATCATCAGCAATTTTAATGGTTGTAACAGCATTGTCAGCTAATTCATTAGTTCCTACAGCGCCAGCTGTAATTTCAAGTGTAACATCATTAAAAGCAGCATCAGTTCCCCCTGTAACGGTAAGATCAGAAGAAGTAATATCACCATCACCAGTAATTGTAGTAGGATCTATTTCTAAGGAACCGTTTGCATTTTGTGTAAGTCCCGTTCCGGCAACATCGGCATTTATTTTAGTTCTGTCAATAGCATCATCAGTTACATCCGCAGTAGCAATTGTACCATCTACAATTTTGGCAGAAGTAACAGCATCATCAGCAATTTTAATGGTTGTAACAGCATTGTCAGCTAATTCATTAGTTCCTACAGCACCAGCTGTAATTTCAAGCGTAACATCATTAAAAGCAGCATCAGTTCCTCCTGTAACGGTAAGATCAGAAGAAGTAATATCACCATCACCAGTAATTGTTGTAGGATCTATTTCTAAGGAACCGTTTGCATTTTGCGTAAGTCCCGTTCCGGCAACATCGGCATTTATTTTAGTTCTGTCGACGGCATCATCAGCAATTTTAATGGTTGTAACAGCATTGTCAGCTAATTCATTAGTTCCTACAGCACCAGCTGTGATTTCAAGCGTAACATCATTAAAAGCAGCATCAGTTCCTCCTGTAACGGTAAGATCAGAAGAAGTAATATCACCATCACCAGTAATTGTTGTAGGATCTATTTCTAAAGAACCGTTTGCATTTTGTGTAAGTCCCGTTCCAGCAACATCGGCATTTATTTTAGTTCTGTCAATAGCATCATCAGTTACATCCACAGTAGCAATTGTACCATCTACAATTTTGGCAGAAGTAACAGCATTGTCAGCTAATTCATTAGTTCCTACAGCACCAGCTGTAATTTCAAGTGTAACATCATTAAAAGCAGCACCAGTTCCCCCTGTAACGGTAAGATCAGAAGAAGTAATATCACCATCACCAGTAATTGTAGTAGGATCTATTTCTAAGGAACCGTTTGCATTTTGTGTAAGTCCCGTTCCGGCAACATCGGCATTTATTTTAGTTCTGTCAATAGCATCATCAGCAATTTTAATGGTTGTAACAGCATTGTCAGCTAATTCATTAGTTCCTACAGCGCCAGCTGTAATTTCAAGTGTAACATCATTAAAAGCAGCATCAGTTCCCCCTGTAACGGTAAGATCAGAAGAAGTAATATCACCATCACCAGTAATTGTAGTAGGATCTATTTCTAAGGAACCGTTTGCATTTTGTGTAAGTCCCGTTCCGGCAACATCGGCATTTATTTTAGTTCTGTCAATAGCATCATCAGTTACATCCGCAGTAGCAATTGTACCATCTACAATTTTGGCAGAAGTAACAGCATCATCAGCAATTTTAATGGTTGTAACAGCATTGTCAGCTAATTCATTAGTTCCTACAGCACCAGCTGTAATTTCAAGCGTAACATCATTAAAAGCAGCATCAGTTCCTCCTGTAACGGTAAGATCAGAAGAAGTAATATCACCATCACCAGTAATTGTTGTAGGATCTATTTCTAAGGAACCGTTTGCATTTTGCGTAAGTCCCGTTCCGGCAACATCGGCATTTATTTTAGTTCTGTCAATAGCATCATCAGCAATTTTAATGGTTGTAACAGCATTGTCAGCTAATTCATTAGTTCCTACAGCGCCAGCTGTGATTTCAAGCGTAACATCATTAAAAGCAGCATCAGTTCCCCCTGTAACGGTAAGATCAGAAGAAGTAATATCACCATCACCAGTAATTGTAGTAGGATCTATTTCTAAGGAACCGTTTGCATTTTGTGTAAGTCCCGTTCCGGCAACATCGGCATTTATTTTAGTTCTGTCAATAGCATCATCAGTTACATCCGCAGTAGCAATTGTACCATCTACAATTTTGGCAGAAGTAACAGCATCATCAGCAATTTTAATGGTTGTAACAGCATTGTCAGCTAATTCATTAGTTCCTACAGCACCAGCTGTAATTTCAAGCGTAACATCGTTAAAAGCAGCATCAGTTCCCCCTGTAACGGTAAGATCAGAAGAAGTAATATCACCATCGCCAGTAATTGTTGTAGGATCTATTTCTAAGGAACCGTTTGCATTTTGTGTAAGTCCCGTTCCAGCAACATCGGCATTTATTTTAGTTCTGTCAATAGCATCATCAGTTACATCCGCAGTAGTAATTGTACCATCTACAATTTTGGCAGAAGTAACAGCATCATCAGCAATTTTAATGGTTGTAACAGCATTGTCAGCTAATTCATTAGTTCCTACAGCACCAGCTGTAATTTCAAGCGTAACATCATTAAAAGTAGCATCAGTTCCCCCTGTAACGGTAAGATCAGAAGAAGTAATATCACCATCACCAGTAATTGTAGTAGGATCTATTTCTAAGGAACCGTTTGCATTTTGTGTAAGTCCCGTTCCGGCAACATCGGCATTTATTTTAGTTCTGTCGACGGCATCGTCAGCAATTTTAATGGTTGTAACAGCATTGTCAGCTAATTCATTAGTTCCTACAGCACCAGCTGTAATTTCAAGCGTAACATCATTAAAAGCAGCATCAGTTCCCCCTGTAACGGTAAGATCAGAAGAAGTAATATCACCATCACCAGTAATTGTAGTAGGATCTATTTCTAAGGAACCGTTTGCATTTTGTGTAAGTCCCGTTCCAGCAACATCGGCATTTATTTTAGTTCTGTCAATAGCATCATCAGTTACATCCGCAGTAGTAATTGTACCATCTACAATTTTGGCAGAAGTAACAGCATCATCAGCAATTTTAATGGTTGTAACAGCATTGTCAGCTAATTCATTAGTTCCTACAGCGCCAGCTGTAATTTCAAGCGTAACATCGTTAAAAGCAGCATCAGTTCCCCCTGTAACGGTAAGATCAGAAGAAGTAATATCACCATCGCCAGTAATTGTTGTAGGATCTATTTCTAAGGAACCGTTTGCATTTTGTGTAAGTCCCGTTCCAGCAACATCGGCATTTATTTTAGTTCTGTCGACGGCATCATCAGCAATTTTAATGGTTGTAACAGCATTGCCAGCTAATTCATTAGTTCCTACAGCACCAGCTGTAATTTCAAGCGTAACATCATTAAAAGCAGCATCAGTTCCCCCTGTAACGGTAAGATCAGAAGAAGTAATATCACCATCACCAGTAATTGTAGTAGGATCTATTTCTAAGGAACCGTTTGCATTTTGTGTAAGTCCCGTTCCGGCAACATCGGCATTTATTTTAGTTCTGTCGACGGCATCATCAGCAATTTTAATGGTTGTAACAGCATTGTCAGCTAATTCATTAGTTCCTACAGCACCAGCTGTAATTTCAAGCGTAACATCATTAAAAGCAGCATCAGTTCCCCCTGTAACGGTAAGATCAGAAGAAGTAATATCACCATCGCCAGTAATTGTTGTAGGATCTATTTCTAAGGAACCGTTTGCATTTTGTGTAAGTCCCGTTCCGGCAACATCGGCATTTATTTTAGTTCTGTCGACGGCATCGTCAGCAATTTTAATGGTTGTAACAGCATTGTCAGTTAATTCATTAGTTCCTACAGCACCAGCTGTAATTTCAAGCGTAACATCATTAAAAGTAGCATCAGTTCCCCCTGTAACGGTAAGATCAGAAGAAGTAATATCACCATCACCAGTAATTGTTGTAGGATCTATTTCTAAAGAACCGTTTGCATTTTGTGTAAGTCCCGTTCCGGCAACATTGGCATTTATTTTAGTTCTGTCGACAGCATCATCAGCAATTTTAACAGTTGTAACAGCATCGTCGGCTAATTCATTAGTTCCTACCGCATCAGCAGCGATTTCAGTAGCAGTAATACCATCGGTAGCCACATCTAAAGTAAATGGATCCCCATTTGTACCCGATCCACTTCTAATTAAAGTACCATCAGTAGCATCTGTTATTTCATTTCCGATGATGCCATCTACTTCAGAAGCACCTATTATATATGGGTCTGTTGAAGAACCAGTACCTGATATAGTGGCAATTCCTGTCACATTTATAATTGTTTCAGAACCATCAGAGGCTAAAGAGGAAAGGTCTACGATAATTGGCGCAACACCATCGTCCTCGATTGATATTGAAAGTTGATTATTGCTTGTATTAAAAGAGAAATCATCTATTGTTTGATCATCAGAACCTAAGGCTGTTAAAGGAACAGATAATGTTCCATTACCATCTGTAATTTCTAGATTACCAGAGTTAACTTCGAATCTGGTATTAATTTCGTTAGTTACAGAACCATCAACCTCCGTAGCTGTAATTATGTATGGATCAGCAGTTGTCCCTGTACCGGAAATTGTATTTATTCCAGCTGCAATAATTTGTGTTTCATCCCCATCAGCCAAAAGAGATGATAAGTCAGTAAATAGAGTCCCAGCTCCATCTGTAATAGACAAGGTAGTGCCGTTAAGAACCATCAATGTATTGACTTCGTTTGTTGGGTCATTATCAGCATCATCTATTAATGAAGTTAAATTAACTGTTCCCCAGTCTCCTAAGGTTAGTTCGTTGGTTGTTGCATTGAAAAGGAGTTCTCTGCTACCTGTTTGATCGCACAAGCTCTTCCAAATCATATTTCCATATTGGAAAATACAATTTTGATCTGTATTGTAGACAATCGCACCCTCAAGAGGGAAAATTAAATTCATTTCAGCATCAGTTACTCTAGTAACAACTAGAACTTTATTGCTACTTTCAAGTTCTAAAATAGAACTTCCGTCAATTACATTAGGATTGTCTCCGATTTTTACCTGACTCAGAATTGTAATCAAAGGGGCGAAAATCAGAATAGAAAGGATAATTATTCTCTTCATAATATCAAGTTATTAATTTAAGAAGTTTAAAATAACTTCTTTTAATATAGGGGTTTTTTTTATAGTTTTTAGGTGCTTTTCTCTCTTAATAATCACAAATATAGGATTTAAATTGTATTTTTGATAGTTGATATGTAGTTTTTTAGGACAAGTATTTCTGAAAAAAACTCTTTGGTATTTTTATATGGGATTTTTAAAATTCTATGATTTATAATTGAAATGGTGTATAATTTTTTCCAATGATATCGTATTTCTTTTAGCGCTTTTAAGTAGCTAGAGTTTTCGCTATCGTAAATATGGGTTGGTTCTGCTATAATGCCATTAATCTCTAAAATCTTGAAATTTTCACCTCTTTCAAGTTCTTCAAGAGAATTATATTTAATATCTAATCTACCATAATACCATCCATTGATTGATGCACTTATTTTATCAAGCCTATCATTTAGGGGTTTGTTGATTAAATGATTACCATTAATAAACCTTGCTCCTCTAGAATGGTTTCCTATTGCCGATAAAATGACTAGTTCCCCTTTCTGAGGAATTTTTTCAAATTCAGAAAAGTATGATTGGTGTATCTCCTTAATATAATGTTTGGCTCTTTTGTGTTGGATTATAAGATTTTTCAATTTTGTATTACCATCTCCTTTTACAGATAAAAATTTTTTTAGGGTGATTGAAGTGATGGTTCCTTTGTTCTTTTCTGGATTTCTTATGTAAAAGATACCACATTCATGATTTAGATTTATGAATTCTTGAATGATTATTTTAATTCTATATTTTTCCAGATATATTTTTAATTCTTTACGGTTATTTATTTTTTTTACTAAAAGACCTCTGAAACCTACATCTGGCTTTACAATAACCGGAAATGAGATACATGCATTTTCTAATTGCTTAGTAATATTATTAAAACCCGTATTTGGTTTTACCAATATTGATTTGGGTCTTATTTTTTTAGGTATTAATTGAAGCGTTTTGAATTTGCTTTCTGTTCCATTACCCGAACTTTTTATACTTGGGTTGGCAGCAGTAAAGAATGTTAGTTTTTTTGCTTTACAAGCTAAATACAAAGCATATGGAATATTTGGGATATAGAAGAAAAAGGAAGGCCAGTATTCCCAATCAAATATTCTAAAAGATGTATTTTTATATTTCAAATTTATTTTTTTTATTTTTTGAATAGTTCATCTAAAAACACTTTTATTGTCTTGAATCCAAAGTATAATGTATAAAGAACTGTTAAAATACTAAAAATAAATAAAAAATAAGCAAAAATGTTTTTAGGATATGTATCAAAAGCCTTTAAAGCTTTATAAGAAATAGTTAAAATTAAGGGAGATATTATGAGTAATGTCATAAGTAGTAAGACATTTTTAAAGCTTTTTTCCATCTTTTTATAGTTGATTAAAATTCCTTATTGCTTCTCTAACGTTTCCGTATTTCATTAGAAGTTTTTTTGCTTGATCTTCTTCTATCTTTAGTTCTGACTTTAAAATGGCAATGCCTCTTCTTACAAGTTTTTTATTTGATAATTGCATATCAACCATTTTGTTGCCTTTAACCTTTCCCAATTGAATCATAATCGATGTTGAAATCATGTTAAGTACTAACTTTTGAGCAGTTCCAGCTTTCATTCGTGAGCTACCAGTTAAAAATTCAGGTCCTACGATAACAACAATGGGTAGTTGTGCTGTAAGTGATAGGGGACTATTATGATTACATGTTATACACCCCGTTAGAATATTATGTTCATTGCATTTTTTAAGAGCTTCAATAACATAGGGGGTTGTTCCAGAGGCTGCAATTCCAATTACAAAATCATTTGTATTAATGTTATGATCACATAGATCTTTCCAGCCTTGTGATTTAGAGTCTTCAGCAAACTCAACTGATTTACGAATAGCATTATCACCACCGGCAATTAACCCAATTACCATTCCATGAGGGACTCCAAAAGTAGGAGGACATTCGCTTGCATCTACTATACCTAGACGTCCACTTGTGCCAGCTCCAATGTAAAATAATCTTCCGCCATTTTTGAGTTTTTTCACGACTTCTTTTATTAGTGCTTCTATTTGAGGAATTGATTTTTCTACCGCGTTAGGGACTGTTTTATCTTCTTTATTAATATTCTTTAGAATTTCAGAAATATCTTTTTTTTCTAGATCAGTATAATTAGAATCTTGTTCTGTTGTTTTTGTAAATTTCATAAAACAAATTTACAAATATTGATTTTTTAATTAGTTCAAAAGTTATGAAAGTGACCTAGAAATGAATGAGGTGTCATATTTTATGTGAAATCAAAAAACAGAATATTATGGAAACCATCCAAAACTCATTAACTAATTTTTATAATTCTATTGCTACAGGTATTGGTGATTGGGGACTTAAGCTTTTTGGAGCTTTAGCAGCCTTAATTATTGGATTATGGGTAATAAGGTTTATTATGAAAGGCGTTTCAAGGGTTTTTGAATCAAAACATATTGATGAGACATTAAGACCTTTCTTAATAACGCTTCTAGGCTTTGTTTTAAAAGCATTATTAATTATCTCAATAGCAGGTATTGTAGGAGTACCTACAGCAACTTTTGCAGCATTAGTTGCAGGTATTGGAGTTGCTATAGGGGCTGCTTTTAATGGATCATTAGGTCACTTGGCTTCAGGTATTATGTTATTGGTGTTTCGTCCATTTAAAGTTGGAGATTTAATAAAAGTAAATGGGGCTTTTGGTTTTGTTAAAGAAATATCGGTATTTGTTACAGTTATTGAAACTTTTCAAAAAGAAACAGAAATTATTCCTAATTCAGCAATAACCTCTGGGAAAATAACTAATTTATCAACTGTTGGTTATTTAAGGATAGACATGCCTTTTGCAATTCGATATGGTGCAGATATATCAAAAGCTAAAAATATTGTTTTGGATGTTTTAGTTCAAGATAAAAATGTTTTAAAAACGGAGAAAATGAAACCAAGGGTTGCTGTTAATAATCTTGGAGAAAATAGTATTGAGTTACTTGCGTTACCTTATGTTAAGAGTGAAAATTATTGGGATGTTTATTGGGATACAAGACAAAAAATTGTAGAGGCCTTAGGAAATGAAGGCTACGAAGCACCTCTACCTCAAAGAATAGTAACAATGTTAAAATAAAAAAAATGGAATCAATTATTGATTCCATTTTTTTTATTTTACCTATTTAAGAAATACTAACATTAATATTATCAATGATTGTATTTAACGTTTTACTTGGCCTCATAATAGCGTTGGCAAGATTATCATCAGGTTCATAGTAACCACCAATATTTACATTAACTCCTTGAACATTGTTTAATTCTTCAACAATTTTAGATTCATTCTCTAACAAACTTTTCGCGATAAGAGTAAATTCAGATTTTAACTCATTATCTAGATTTTGTTCAGCTAATGCTTGCGCCCAATAAAGAGCTAAATAGAAATGAGAACCTCTATTGTCAAGCTCGCCAGTTTTTCTTGAAGGACTTTTTCTGTTGTCTAAAAGTTGCCCAGTAGCAATATCTAATGATTCTGCAAGAATTCCAGCTTTTTTATTATTTGTTGATTCAGAAAGGTGTTCTAAAGAAACAGCTAATGCTAGAAATTCTCCAAGAGAGTCCCAACGTAGGTGGTTTTCTTTTGTTAATTGCTCAACATGTTTTGGGGCAGATCCTCCAGCGCCGGTTTCGAATAAACCACCACCATTCATTAATGGAACAATAGATAACATTTTAGCAGATGTTCCTAGTTCTAGAATAGGGAAGAGGTCTGTTAAATAATCACGTAAAACATTACCTGTAACAGAAATTGTGTCTTTACCAGCCTTAACCCTTTCTAAAGTATACTTGGTCGCTTCTACGGGTGATAGTATTTTAATTTCTAGCTCTGAAGTATCATGATTTGGTAAGTATTTTTCTACTTTCTTAATAATTTCAGTATCATGGGCTCTATTTTTACCTAACCAAAATACAGCAGGTGTTTCTGTAGCTCTTGCTCTGGTTACAGCTAACTTAATCCAGTCTTGAATAGGAGCGTCTTTTGTTTGACACATTCTCCATATATCTCCTTTCTCTACAGTATGCTCAATTAGAACATTATTGTTACTATCAATAACTTGAACTTTACCATCTGAAGATATTTCAAATGTTTTATCATGAGATCCATATTCCTCTGCTTTCTTAGCCATTAAGCCTACATTAGGTACAGTTCCCATAGTTGTAGGATCAAAAGCTCCATTTTTCTTACAAAAGTTAATCGTTTCTTGGTATAAACCAGCATAAGAACTGTCGGGTATTACAGCTTTTGTATCTTGAGTTTCCCCGTTTTTATTCCACATTTGACCCGATGTACGAATCATAGCAGGCATGGAGGCATCAATAATAACGTCTGACGGGACATGTAAGTTTGTGATTCCTTTGTCAGAGTTAACCATTGCAAGGTCAGGATTACTTCTGTAAATATTTTGTATGTCTTTTAGTATTTCTGATTTTTTTTCTTCTGAAACTTCATCTAAATTCTTTAGTAAGTTGCCAAAACCATTATTAACATCTACGCCAATTTTTTGAAAAGTATCTTGATGTTTGTCAAATAAATCTTTGAAAAAAACTTTTACAGCATGACCGAAAATGATAGGGTCCGAAACCTTCATCATCGTAGCTTTCATGTGTAATGAGAATAAAATATCTTTATTTTTAGCATCAATAACTTGTTCTTCCAAGAAATGTATTAGCTTTTTCTTACTCATTAAAGAGGCATCAATGATTTCTCCTTCAAGTAAAGAAATTTTTTCTTTTAAAACAGAACTATTTCCAATGGTATTTGTATGTACTATTTTAACATTAGTGCTTTTATTTACAGTTACTGATTTTTCATTATGTGCAAAATCTCCTTCACTCATAGTGGCAACATGGGTTTTAGACTCGGAGTTCCAAGCTCCCATCGAATGAGGATTTTTCTTAGCATAATTTTTAACTGCTTTTGGAGCTCTTCTATCTGAATTTCCTTCTCTTAATACAGGATTGACAGCAGAGCCCTTTGCTTTATTGTAGCGTTCAAGAATAGTTTTATCTTGATCTGAATTGATTTCTTCAGGATAATCAGGAAGCGCAAAGCCACGAGCTTGTAATTCTTTAATGGCAGCTTTCAACTGAGGAACAGACGCTGAAATATTTGGTAGCTTAATAATATTTGCTTCTGGTTTAGTTGCTAAATTACCAAGAAAAGTTAAGGCGTCTTCAACTTTTTGCTTTTCAGGTAATAAATCTGAGAAGTTAGCTAGTATGCGTGCTGCTAATGAAATATCTTTAATTTCAATTTCTATGTTTGATGATTTTGTAAAAGCTTTTACGATGGGTAAAAACGAACGTGTAGCAAGCGCAGGAGCTTCATCCGTTTTAGTATACATAATTTTAGCCGAATTGCTCATAATTAAGAATTAAATTATATTATTTTGAAGTCTTGCAAATTTATAAATAACCTACGGAATTTTTGTTGCAAAATTATTATAAATTAACTTGTTTTGCTGACTATATGATAATTTTGTTCGATTTCAATATTTTTTTAAGAGCTTTAAGGGATGAAGTGACGATTTTGATATTTCTTAAATATATGTTTTTTTAAGTAGCTGTGTTACATTATTTAATAGTTTTCATGTTAAAGGTGACAAGTTTTTTTTCTAAATAAGATAATTTTTTAAAATAAAAAAGCACAGTGCATAAACACTGTGCTTCATAAATATTTTCATCTTTATTAGATTCTTCTCTCTTTAATTCTTGCTTTTTTACCAGTAAGACCTCTAAAGTAATAGATACGAGCTCTACGAACTTTTCCTCTTTTATTAACTTCAATTTTTTGAATTGAAGGTAAATTTACAGGGAAAATACGCTCTACCCCAACAGTTCCTGACATCTTTCTAATAGTAAATGTTTCTGAACTTCCATTACCTCTTCTTTGAATTACAACCCCCTTAAAGAACTGTGTACGAGTTTTACTACCTTCTTTAATTTCATAATAAACAGTTATAGTATCACCAGCTGCAAATTCAGGTAAATCATTTCTTGATACAAATTCGTTCTGTACAAATTTTACTAAAGATTCCATTTTAATATATTATTTTTTGTTTAAAAAAAGCAACATTCACGATTTTCGTCAGAGGTTGATTTTGTGTGTGCAAATTTAAAAAAAAGTTATTTGTTTTTAGATAAAAAAGTAAATTATTATGTAATTAAAGCTTAATTAACTTTAAATATTCTATTTGTTTTATTTTCATCTTCCAAAATGAATGCGTCTCTGATACTTTTTAATTTAGTTTTTTTAGGTATTATGATGAAGAAACTAACCTTATCGCTTATGAGTGAATTTATTTTTTCTTCAGATATACTTTTGGATTTTCCTTTCGAATAAAATTGACTTGAGTAACTCTTCGTATCATAGTAATACAAGGGGAGTTTTTCGTCATAATTTTTCTTGATTAAGTACTTATCTGTTTTTGATAAATATTCGATTTTATTTGTTGATAACCCAATAATTAACGCTAGGAATGATGCTATAGGAGTTACTAATGCAATTCCCATAATAAGTTTTTTTCTTTTTAAGTTTCTCCAGAAATATGTTGATAATAATGCAATGGGTACCATTATGGGCATTATATATGGGTGTATTAAACTTTTTGATACAGTGAAAAATAGAGGAGTCCATAGTAACCAAAGTAGTAAGAAAATTAGCCAAGGACTTGTTTTTACGTTTTTTTGATGTTTCCATATTTTACCTATAATAACCTGAATCCAAGGGAGAGCAAAACCAAGAAGGAATAACCATACAATACCTAAAGGTTGTTGTTTTGGAAAACCATACTTATCTCCACTCCAAGAACTATCAAAAAAACGTTTAAAATGTTCACCAACAATAAAGTAATCTATAAATCCTGGGGTTTTTTGTTCAGCGTAATAATACCACGGTAAAGCGACAATGAATATAATGGGGATGCCTATTAAAAGGTTAAATTTTTTGAAGATTTCAAAGAATGACTTTGTGTATAGTGACCAAAAGAAAATAGGAGGTAGTGTTAAAATAAATATTATAGGGCCTTTAGCTAAAAGCCCCAAACCAAAACCTATAAAAATTAAGTATTTCCAAATTGTATTTCCATTTTCTTTCATTCCCTCCCAAAAAGATAGCATAACCAATGATGTGCAAAACATTAAAGCTGTATCTGTTGATACTACTCCTGCATGGATTAAAAATTGAGGAATGGTTAAAATTATAAATCCAGGTAAATAAAAAGGTAATTTTTCTCTACTAGCATATTTACCTATTAAAAATACCACTAAGATAGATAATAATAAGTACGGTAATCGTGTTGCAAATTCATTTGAACCAAAAAATTCAATACTAACTGCAGATAGCCAGGTAGAAAGAGGAGGTTTTGCCCAAAAAGGAATTCCGTAATCTATTTGAGGTGTTATATAATCATTAGTTTCAGCCATTATTCGAGCAATTTCAGCATAACGAGCTTCTGTTTTGTCCATCAGAGGAATAAATATGTTTAAAATTACTCTCAATAAGATTAATAAGAACACCCCAAGGGTGAAAAAGTGTTTTTTGATAAAACTAGTACTCATGTAAAATATTATTTTTTATATTTTTTTCTAATAGCTAATAGGTCGAACCAAAGTTTGAAGAAATAACTAAATTTTACACGGGAATCATCAGTGTCTACCCATGATTTTAAGGGAATTTCTCTAACAATTTTATGTACGTTTTGTTTTTGGTAAGTAGTAATTATTCGATGAAATATTTCAACATCAAAGAGCCATTTTGAAATGAAATGGTCTTTAAATATTTCTGAAGCAACGTTTTGTTCAAATGCTTTACATCCACATTGAGTATCGTAAACGGTTACTTTTAATTGCCTTGAAATAAGAGTAGCGATAAATCTACCGATAGCAAAACGATAAAATTTACGATCTATATTATTGTCTATTTTTGATATTCGAGAGCCAAAAGCAAGAATTACATCATTTTTTATGTAATTACTTATGCTAATACATTCTTCAAGCGAGGTAGCTAAATCGGCATCTAAATAGGCTATTTTTTTATAGTTGTAAGTAGTATTACAATATAAAAAACCTTTTCTTATGGCTTCAGCTTTTCCAATATTATCTTTAAGGGAGAGTTGTGTTATTGTGTTTGGATGCTCTTTTTGTAATTTAGATAGTATTACTTCTGTATCATCTTTTGATCCGTCATTAACAAAACAAATGAGTATCTCAGAATTTAGTTTGGTAAAACTCTGAAATTTCTTTACCGGTAACCTATCTTGTTCATTATAACAGGGAATAACAATTACTAAATCATATATGAAATTAGTTTTCATCTAATAAATCTGGTCTTATTTGCTGAGTGCGTTCTATTGCTTTTTCATTTCTCCATTTTTCTATCTTATGAAAGTTTCCTGATAATAGAACTTCAGGAACCTTCATTCCTTGATAATCAGAAGGTCTTGTGTAAACAGGGGGGGATAATAAATTGTCTTGAAAAGAATCTGTCAAGGCCGAAGTTTCATCACCAAGAACTCCTGGTATTAACCTAATTACAGCATCGCATAGTACAGCGGCTGCTAATTCTCCACCAGTTAAAACATAATCCCCAATTGATATTTCTTTGGTTATATACTGATCTCGAACTCTCTGATCAACTCCTTTGTAATGACCAGTTAAGATTAGTATGTTTTCTTTTAATGATAATGTATTGGCTGTTGGTTGGTTCAGTGTAGGAGCATCTGGAGTCATGTAAATGACCTCGTCATATTTTCTCTTAGATTTTAGTTCATCGATGCACTTTGCGATAGGTTCAATCATTAAGACCATTCCAGCACCTCCGCCAAATTGATAATCATCAATTTGACGATAATTTCCAAATCCGTATTCTCTTAAATTATGAAGATGAACTTCAGCAAGGTTTTTCTCAATAGCCCTTTTCATCATTGAATTTTCAAACGGACTTCTTAATAAATCTGGTTCTACAGTAATGATATCTATTCGCATTCGGCAAAGGTAAGGCTTACATTCTTTACATGGCAAATTATCTTTCATAGAATAGCGTGATATTTGATTTAGCATCAAAATAAAATTTTGATGGGAGTAAAAATTCATTTTTAGATGTAGGATACTGTTTATGTAATTTAACAAACAATAATTCTTGTTTTTAAAAATCTGTAAATAAAATTACTTTTATTAGTAATAGTTATATTGTCTAATTTGAAATAGTGAGTTGTTTTGTGGAGATTAACTTATTTTTTTAAAAGGGGGTTAGGGTGGTTCTGAAACAAAAAAAAGAATGATAATCCATTTTCTTAGGTATTTCTAGGGAGATGAAAAAGATAAAGCTTTATCAGTTATAAAAGATTTTTAGAAGTATATTCAAATCAGAGGTTTTCTTAATTTTTGATTTGATTTTTTATAAATTTTATAAGCCCAATAAGGATTTCTTTATAGATGAGGCTTTTCTTTGAAAGAGAGAGGGAATGTTAAATTTGTATTTGAATAATACTCCCAAAAAGTTATGAAAATGGCGATCAATGAATTTAATAATAGCTCTTCATTAAGCTACTCTTTCGTTATGTTGGATGAAATTATTCTCATTCTATTTATTTTTTCATCGTCAATACACATCATAAGACTATGTTTATAAGTAAACTTCCTAGTGTTATGGGGTTTAAGATTAGTATTGGGTTCAGAAGATATGCTAGCATAAGTTTTTTTAGTATTATGATATGTTAAAAATACTTGCAACATTGAAAATTAAAATAAATAGAAAGAATTTTCCTAATGAAGTCTTCTGTTGATTCGTAAATAAGTAATAAAACTAATAATATATTAAGGGAAAATTCTTTTAAACTTTTTAGGTAGATTACTTGAGGTATTTATTGTTTGTGAAGTAAAAGGATGAATAAATTCTAGCGAAGAAGCATGAAGATAAAGCCCATTTCCTTTTAAAATTAAATCATCTAAATAATAGTCTTTATCACCCAGAATAGGGGAGTTCAAGCTAAATAAATGTTTACGAAGCTGATGTCTTCTTCCGGTACACGGTTGAAGTTCAATTAAATTTAGACAGCCAAATCGGTCAGAAGGTACAGTGTTTAATACTGAAAATTTTGTAAAAGCAACTTTGGTGTCAATAGGAGTATTAATTTCTCCATTTTTAGGTAGCTTACCAATTGAAATAGCATGGTATTTCTTTTGAATCAATTTCATTTCGAAAAGCCTGTTCAATTTGATAATACTTGATGTTGTTTTACCAATTAAAAGTAGGCCACTAGTTGGGTAATCTAAGCGGTGTACAGGCCTTGGAGTTGTAGCGTCAGGTAGATTGCTTTTTTTTAGGACTAGAGGTAAGGCGTTGTTAATCGTGGCAAAAGAATTTCCACTAACTAATACACCTGCAGGTTTGTTTATAATAGCCAAATACTCATCTTGAAAAAGAACCTCTAATGGAATATCAAATTTCTTCTTTGAAGAGTGAATATCAATTGCTACTTCATACAGTTCAATTTTCTCACCTCCTTTTATTAATGAGGCCGTGGATGTTTTTTCTCCATTAACAAAGACTAAGCCTTTTTTTATTGCTTTTTTTAATGCTGATTTTGTAGGAATCGTTTTAAAAATACCTACAGCATATTCTTGAATACGAATTGAAGTATTTTGTTTTTTTGCAATATGAGTTGCTATAAGTTTCAAAAGCTAATTTTTAACTAGAAATTTAAAAACATGATTATTTAATTTATTTTTATTCAAAAAGAAAGTAGGCCACTTAATACTTTCATATATACTACAGTGAAAATTACTTTTTTTAAATGTTCTTACATTTATTTTTTAACCATTTTTTTTCATCTTCGGTTAATAAGTTAGAAAGTTTATCAAATACCAGCTTATGATAGTTATTTAACCATTTCTTTTCGATATTCGTTAGTTCGTCAATATTGATCAATTGTGTATCGATATAGCAAAGCGTTAAGGTTTCAAATCCTAAAAACGTTCCGAAATCTGTTGTATGTACCTTTTTTGACAATACTATGTTTTCGGTTCTTATACCAAACTCATTTGCAACATAACAACCGGGTTCAATAGTGGTTAACTGATTTGCTAGGTGTGGAGTTGTGCCACGTTCTGTAGTTGGTCCTGTGGTAAATCCTTGTGCAGGCTCATGAACCATTCCAAAACTACCAATTCCATGACCAGTACCATGAGGATAGTTTAGTCCTTTTTTCCATAAATGAACTCTTGCAAAAGCATCAATTTGAGCTCCTGTAGTCCCTTCTGGAAATTGTAATTGATCTAATTCAATATACCCTTTCAAAACACCAGTATAAGCAGTTTTTACTTTTTCACTTGGCGTTCCTCCTAACCAAATAGTTCTAGTAATATCGGTAGTCCCATCTTTGTATTGAGCGCCACTATCAACTAATAAAATCCCTTCATTTGAAACTTCAGCTGAGTTTTCTTCAGGCGCAGTATAATGGATGATTGCACCATTTCCTTTATACCCCACGATTGCAGGGAAAGATTCTCCTGTATAATATTCCTGTTGTTGTCTGAAGCTATCTAATTTTTTTCCTATTTTATATTCTGAAATTGTTTTGGTAGCTAATTCTTTTTCTAACCATATGAAGAACTTTGTTAGTGCAATTCCATCTTTGATCATACAATTTTTAGAACCAGCTATTTCTGTTTCATTTTTAATTGCTTTTAATCGTTTTACCAAAGAGTTTTGATAAATAAACTCGCCATTAACGGCTTCAAAGCAGGCGTAGTTTAAACTTGAAGAATCAGTTACAATTCTTTTACCAGATGTTATTTCAGGGAGTATGGTTGCAATTGAATCGTAATCTTTAATGCTAATATTTAGTTTTTCAAAAACGGCAATTACATTCTCAGAGAAACGATTGGTATTACAGAATAAAATAGTTTGCTCAATACCTACAAGAGCATATGCCGTAACCAAAGGTGTAAAATCAACATCACGAGAGCGAATATTAAATAACCAAGCTATTTCATCCAAAGAAGAGAATAAATAGAAATCAGCTTTTTGTATTTCTATTTCAGTTTCGATTGTAGCTATCTTGGAAGCTGTAGTTGCTCCGGAAAACTCTAAAGGATGAACCGAGATTTCAAAGTTTGGTAAGCTCGGTCTGTCAGTCCATATTTCTTTAGCGAAATAAGGTTCATTTTGTAGTTTTATACTCTTAGGAGTTGTAAAACTTAGAATATAATCGATTTGTGATTTTGAAAATTGTCTATAATCTACCCCAATAGTTGCATCTTTTTCCAATGAATCGCATAGCCAAGCTACATGTTCTGGAGCATGCGGAATGGATTGTTTGTAAAGTGAAACTTCCGAATTTTTACATTCATCTTCAAACTGTAAAAAATAACGCGAATCCGTCCATAAAGCAGTAACGTCTTGCGTTACTACTAAAATTCCAGCTGATCCTGTGAAACCAGAAAAATAGGCTCTTAATTTCCAATGATCTGCTACATATTCCGACTGATGAGGGTCGGTAGAAGGTATAATAAAGGCATCTAAATTTTTAGATGCCATGTAATTTCTTAGTGCTTGTAATCTTTCAGCAATCATGTAGTCGTAATATGTGTTAAGAAAACATTTTGGCTACTTTCTCTGCTTTTCTGCTTTCACTGTAGTCGTAAAAGCCTTCACCAGATTTAACTCCTAACTTTCCAGCCATTACCATATTTACTAACAACGGACATGGAGCGTATTTAGGATTTTTAAATCCGTCATACATTACATTTAAGATGGATAAACATACATCCAATCCAATGAAGTCTGCTAATTGCAAAGGTCCCATTGGGTGCGCCATTCCTAATTTCATAACGGTATCTATTTCTGCAACACCAGCAACACCATTGTATAATGTTTCAATAGATTCATTGATCATTGGCATTAAAATACGGTTTGCAACAAAACCAGGATAGTCATTTACTTCAACAGGTACTTTGTTAATTTTCTTAGTTAAATCAACAATAGTTTCCATTACTTCGTCAGTAGTATTATAACCTCTAATAATTTCTACTAACTTCATAATTGGCACAGGGTTCATAAAGTGCATGCCGATTACTTTATCAGGTTTGCTAGTAGCTGCTGCAATTTGAGTAATAGATATTGAAGATGTATTTGTTGCTAAAACGGTGTTTTTATTTGAAAATTCGTCAATATCTTTAAATATTTTCAGTTTTAAATCTATATTTTCTGTAGCGGCTTCAACGATTAATTCTACATTTCTAACTCCCTCTTTTAAGTCAGTAAATAGCTTGATTTTGTTTAACGTTTCATTCTTCTTTTCCTCTGTTATTCGCTCCTTAGAAACCATTCTATCTAAGTTTTTAGAAATAGTTTTTAAGCCTTTTTCCAATGCTGTTTGAGAAATATCGATTAAGTTTACATTGTATCCAAATTGAGCAAAAGTGTGAGCAATTCCATTTCCCATAGTTCCAGCTCCAATAACAGCTATATTTTCCATACTTTTATTATTTATTTATGTTAAATATTTAGTTCATTTTTTAACATCAATGACCAGGTAAAACAATATTATATATGTTTAATGTCAGATTTGTTTTTTGTTAAAAAAAAGAATCTAGTAAATGTAGTTTTTCTTTTATCTACTTAAATTAATTAATTAAAACAATCAATGACTTGTTGTGCAACTCTCAAGGCTTCAGTTCCTTGTTTTAGTGACACAATGGGGGTTGTTTTGTTTCGTATAGCATCGGCGAAAGATTCAAGTTCATCTAAAATAGCATTGTTCTGAATAATTTTAGGATTATCAAAATAGATTTGTTTTTTTATACCTTCCGCATTCTGTAAAATCATAGCATACTCTTCAGGATTTTCGGGTACATCTTTCATCTTAACTACTTCAGATTTTTCTTCAAGAAAATTAACTGATACATAAGCATCTTTCTGGAAGAATCTTGATTTTCGCATATTTTTCATCGATATTCTACTAGCTGTTAAATTAGCTACACATCCATTTTCAAACTCTATTCTAGCATTAGCAATATCTGGAGTTTCTGAAATGACTGAAACACCACTAGCATTTATATTTTTGACTTTGGACTTAACTACAGATAGAATAATGTCTATATCATGAATCATTAAGTCCAGTACAACAGGAACATCTGTCCCGCGAGGGTTAAATTCAGCTAATCGATGTGTTTCGATAAACATAGGTGATTTAATCATATCCTTTACAGCTGTAAATGCAGGATTAAATCTTTCAACGTGACCTACTTGACCACGAACATGATTTTGACTTGCTAAAGTTCTAATGGCTTCAGCTTCTTGGAGTGTATTCGTAATTGGTTTTTCAATGAATACGTGTTTCCCTTTTTCGATAGCTTGTTTGGCACATTCGAAATGAGAAAGTGTAGGAGTTACGATATCAACAATATCAACAGCATCGATTAGGTCTTCAATAGAGTTAAACAAAGTGTAGCCGAATTCATTAGCTACTTTTTCTGCATTTTCAGTAAAAGGATCATAAAATCCGACGAGTTCATATTTTTCTGACTGTTGCAATAAACGCAGGTGAATTTTACCTAAATGCCCTGCTCCCAATACTCCGGCTTTTAACATGTTTATTTTTTGTTTTATTTAAAGAGTCCTAAAAAAATTATTCTTTTAAAGAATTAAAGAGAGGATCCTCAAAATGAAAGTATTATTTTTTAGTTAGTGATTTTATAAAAATCAACGCTAACAAAGATACACTTTTAAACATATTTATTCCTATTTTTGACCGACTGAAATTGGCAAATTAGTGAGAGACACAACCAAACATCAAGGCCTTAGGAATCAATTGGCCTCTATTTTAGAAGCAAAAGGAATAACGGATAAAAGTATATTAAATGCTGTAAGAAATATTCCAAGGCACTTATTTATTGATAGTAGTTTTGAAGAACACGCTTATCAAGATAAGGCCTTTCCAATTGCAGCAAATCAAACAATTTCACATCCTTATACAGTCGCTTTTCAATCACAAGTTTTAGATATAAAAAAAGGAGAAAAGATACTAGAAATAGGTACAGGTTCAGGATATCAAACTGCTGTTTTGTTAGAATTAAAAACAATGGTGTATACAATAGAAAGGCAACATGAATTATTTAAGAAGACATCTGTTTTCTTGCCTAAAATAGGTTACAGACCCAAACGTTTTATTTTTGGTGATGGTTATAAAGGTTTTCCGCAACAGTCTCCTTATGATAAAATTATTGTTACAGCAGGTGCTCCATTTGTTCCGAAAGCATTATTAGCTCAATTGAGGGTAGGAGGTAAGCTTTTAATTCCTGTAGGTGAAGGAGAACAGGTTATGACACTGTTTATCAGAAAATCTCTTAAAGAATTTGAAAAACATGAGTTAGGTGACTTTCGTTTTGTGCCAATGTTGAAGGAGAAGAATTAATATTTTTTTAAACAAAAGAATATTTTAATTTTAACCAGCTCATCATATAAATATTAGACTACTCTTAGCTCAATTGTGAATATAAAGTTTTTTTAAGTTGCTTTTGAAAAGTAAACTTTATTGGTTGTTGAAATTAAAATTGTTTATTTTAACTTAGAAGTTATAAATTAGTAGATCTTTAAATTTCCACAAATAAATAAGTATTTGTCGAAAGTAGCTATTAAATAAAATGTATTCAATCTTTTTCAAAGAATCAGATATTTTTTAATGGTCTTCTTTTTTATTTAGGTTAGTGTGAAAATTAATAAAAAATCCGCTTATTAGCGGATCTATTGAATTTGAACAAACATCAAATCAACTATTCTACATTTACGTCAGCAACGAGTACTTCTTGTTGATGAGTATCTTGTTTAATTTGTTTATTGTTTTCTGCTAAACCACAAGGACTTGTGCTACCGCAAGAAGTAAAACTCAATAAACTAATCATACAAATTGCAATAAATACTACTTTCTTCATTTTTGATATTATTAAGGACTAAGGACTCAAATATACATATTTTTGATTAAACTTCGAGAGTCTACTGTTTTATCAATAACGTTATATGCTTTCATTTTATTTTGTATGTCAGTAATAAAATCTTCCGAGACGGGTGTTGCGTCACCCCATTCAGTTATTGATAACCATTCTCTTACATCATTAAGCTGTTGTTGGTATCTTAAAGATAAGGTTTGATCAATTTTATCTATTTTTTTAAAGTGTTTAGTACAATTATTAATTATATCTAATACTTTTTTTAGGTCTTTAGAGTAATTTTTAATAATTTCTTCTCTAACCGCTACAACAAAGCAAGGCCATGGGGTAGGGCAATTTCCTAAACTTTTGAATGTACCCTCGTCAACAAAAGGTTTAGTAGTGAAATGTTCCCACATGAAGTAGTCTGCTTCGCCTTTATTAAGAGCATCGATACCTCCTTCAAGATTATTAACAACTTTAAACTTTAATTTGTCTATATCCCAACCATTATTGTGTGCGTTTACAATAGCCATTAAATGTGAACCAGAACCATATCTACTGATGGCGATCGTAGCATTTTGAAGTTCAGAAATATCTTGGTATTTTGACTTAGCGTTTACATGAATTCCCCAAATTAGCGGAGATTCTACATAAAATTGAGTTATTTTAGAGGGGTTGCCTTCAATAATATCTTTAATAATTCCTTCAGTGAGAACTATAGCTATATCAATTTCACCACTTCTTAATGCCTTACACATATCACCTGTACCACCAGGAAAATCTTGCCAGCGTAAATTAATTCTATTTTTTGTGTATTCTTTATTTTTAAGGGTTATGTACCAAGGATAGTTGAAGTGTTCTGGCACACCTCCTACTTTTAAATTCAGCATTATTCAACCAATTTATTTAAAGTGTAGACAATTAAATTCTCTACTATTTTTTTAGGTTCGTTACTAAAAGTTCCATTAGCTCTATTTGCAATTATAGCATTCATGGAGACAGCATTATGACCAAGTAGCTTTGATAGACCATAGATAGCAGACGTTTCCATCTCTAGGTTGGTGACCTTATGCTCATGGTATTTAAAACTGTCTATTTTTTTATTTAGCTCGATGTCTTGAAGTGGCAACCTAAGTACTCTTCCTTGAGGACCATAAAATCCACCAGCAGTTGCAGTGATACCAGTAAAAATTTTATCTGAAAATAATTTTTTTCCAAGTTTAGAGCTATTTTTAATGACTAATGGGGTTGCCTTATGAATACTCCAAGAAGTATGTTTCATAAAAGCTTTTTCAATATCTGGATTACCAATATTTTCTACCTGATATGAACGAAGCATGCCATTAATATCTAGAGCATGAGAGCTAAGTAAAAAGCTATCTACAGGTATATCTGACTGAAGGGACCCAGAAGTACCAATACGGATAATGTTTAGTGATGTGTGCTTTTCTTTTAGTGTTCTGGTGTCTAGGTTTATATTAACAAGAGCATCAAGTTCATTTAGAACGATATCTATATTATCCGGACCTATGCCTGTTGATATAACAGTAATGCGTTTACCTTTATACGTTCCTGTAATTGTTCTAAACTCTCGTTTTTGAGTACTAAACTCAATATGTTCAAAATAATTTGCGACAATATCTACCCTGTATTGATCTCCCACAAATATAATATCTTTAGAAATGTGTTCTGGTTTCAAGTTTAAGTGATAAATACTCCCGTCCGAATTTAAAATAAGTTCAGAGTCTTGTATAGTCATTTATGATGTTATTTTAAGCAGCTTTTTAGTATCATTTACATATAAATAGCTGTATTTTTTAGATCCGCCAAGATAAGAAAAATCTGAACGTATTTGACCATAGAAATTTAGTTGATTTTCTAAGACCATTTTACCCTTTTTACTAAGCTTTACTGGGTTTAGAGATGAAAATAGCTTTTTCATTTTATCCAGCTTATGTATATATTGAAGCTCATTAAAACCATAGATTTTTTGATTCTCTGTTATTTTTGCTATTAGATCCTGTTTGTCTACTATTTTTGAATCACTAACTAAGCTCAATATTTGATTTTCTAAACTATTTAAGCCATTTTTAAATGAAGGGAATCTTTTTAAATGCGTTTTTATTGTTTTTTCTATATGGGTGAAAGCCGATGTTGTATTAAAAGTATGAATATTTTCTAATCTCAAAGGACTATCAGAACAGTATAGTTGCCAAATGTAATCAGCATATTCTATATCATCTTTGTTAAGTTCAATTCTACTCTTATAATATGTTAACAAGTCGTTTTTTTTGCTTTGCAAAAAATTGACTTGAATGTCGTTGTTTGAGTTTTTGTTCAGAACGATTGAAATTTTTCTTCCTTTACGAAATCTTTTAAGCCAGCTAATAACAGCAATCATATTTATTTGGGAAGATAGATCACTATCGAACCATAAAACAATTTCATCTTGTGTTTTTTGCTTACAAAGATTCCTGTATTCTCTTAATGTATAATCTATGAAGGCTTTTTTACTGGTTTTATAGGAGTCTTTAAAGAAATCAAACCTTGTTTTCCAAAAAACTTCGCTTCCAACATTAATAGTTGTTTTTCCTTCACATAATATTTCCCGCCATGTAATGATTTCACCGTTAATTCTTATGTGTTTTAAAGCTTGGGTAATGTTGTCTCCGTTTGCGATGTGTAATGTTGAAGCTGTCATAATTTTGGGAATGATTGAAGATTTCTTAATAGTATAATTAAAACGATACTTTTTTATTTGTATTGTTTGTTGTTAATTATTTGTATGGTGTAATATTAAGATAAAATTTATTAAAAATAAAATGCTAGGGTTTATTTCCTAGCATTTTAACTTTTTAGCCTCCAACTCTTTTGACATTAAACCCTTTTTCTTTAAGTAGTTTCATTATTTTGTCTCTGTAATCTCCTTGAATTATAATACAATCGTTTTTATAGCTACCTCCAACGCTTAATTTAGTTTTTATTTCTTTGGCTAATTTTTTAAAGTCTTCAGTAGCGCCATCATAACCGTCAATTATGGTTATTGGTTTTCCTTTTCGTTTTTCGTACTTACATAATAGTGGCTTTTCTTGTAGCCAGATATTAGACTTTTTTTCCTCTTTTTTTTCTTCAAATTGATGATCTGGAAAAAGATTTTTAAGTTGGTCTTGTAAATCCATTCTTATTTTATAAGTCCAAGTTCCCTTAAACGTTCATTTAAAAAATCTCCAGCTGTAATATCTTCAAATTGTTTAGGGTTGTTTTCTGAAATACAATTTTCTAAAACATTTAATTTCATATCAGAAATTGGGTGCATGAAGAAAGGTATTGAATATCTTGAAGTTCCCCAAAGTTCTTTTGGTGGATTTACAACGCGATGAATAGTTGATTTTAATTTATTATTACTATGTCTTGATAGCATATCTCCTACATTAATCATTAACTCATCTTGTTGCGCGATAGCATCTATCCATTGTCCTTCATGGTTTTGAACTTGTAGTCCTTTCCCGTGAGCTCCCATGAGTAATGTAATTAAATTAATATCACCATGAGCCGCTGCTCTAACAGCTCCTTTTGGTTCTTTGTTTATGGGAGGGTAATGTATGGGTCTTAAAATACTATTTCCATTTTTAATGTATTCATCAAAATAAGTTTCTTCTAAGTCTAAATATAAGGCTAAAGAACGCAATACATATTTAGCCGTTTTCTCGAGCATTTTATATGTTTTTTTACCAACTTCATTAAATTTAGATAGTTCTTTAACTTCGACATTTTTTGGATATTCAGCCTCTAATTTTGGATTGTTTTCAACATATTGACCAAAATGCCAGAATTCTTTTAAATCTCCCTCTTTTTTACCTTTTGCAGATTCTTTTCCAAAAGACACATAGCCTCTTTGTCCTCCAATACCAGGAATTTCATATTTCTGCTTGGTATCAACTGGTAAATCAAAAAACTTTTTAATTTCGTCATATAAATCATCTACCAATTGCTTACCTAAAAAATGACCTTTTAGAGCGACAAAACCAATGGTTTCATAAGCATTTCCAATTTCATTAATGAACCTTTGTTTGCGTGTTTCATCTTCTGATAGAAAGTCTTCTAAATTTACACTTGGAATTTTATTCATTGTTAATAAGTTTTTATGTAATTCTCGGTAAAGTTAGTGAAACAAGGAATAATAAGAAAAATTACTTATTAACAAAAGGAATTAAATAGGAAATTGTGTAGAAAAAACCAAAGCCTGTGTTACTTTCTAAAATTCTATTAAAACCTGGGGTATATAGGGTTTTAAATCCTGTTTGATCTTTAATGCTTAATAGTATTTTATAGGAAAAACCACCGCCAATGAATAAGTTTTTAAAGGTTTCAACCTTAATTCCAAGTTGTATTTCTATCCAATGAGCGGTTAGTCCTGTTTGTTCTCGTTCAGAATTAATTGTATTTACTGGAAAGTAGATCGATGAACCAGGTCCTTGAGTGACGTTTGGAGTATAACTGTCTAGGGAATGATCAAACAAAGCGAAACCATATCGTCCACCGACAAAGATTTCATTATTCATATCCAGCCAGTTCTCATAAGCATTATAGTTAACCCCAACCCTAACGAAATTACCTTTTGAAGAAGAGGTGGTAAAATCTTCAAAAGTAGTTTCTTTTTCATAGCCCAACTCTGATGCTAAGTACCAATTTTTTGCTATTCTATAATCTCCAATAAATTCAATACCATTGTAACTTTTATCAAAAATTCCTAGAATAGGTCTACTGATGTCCATACCAATTCTTAAACCATAGCCTGTTTTATATTTGATACTGTCGTTTGATGAATTTTTTAGAGACTCTTCTTGTGTATAGCAACTAAAAGAAACTAGAAAAAATAGAATAGGACTAATGAAATACTTGTACATGTGATCGGATTTGGTTGTTAATTTCAGGAATACTTTTATTGGAAATACTATCAATCCATTCGTTATTAGTTGTTGATAATTCAATATTTTTAAAAATATATCTAAACCCACAAGACCTTGAAACATAATCTTCAACAGAATTGTAATTTATTCTTAGAGTTACATACTTATTATTAGCTAAAGTACCTTCTTTATCATTTATTTTTAGAGTATAAACTGTTTCCGAGGTGTTTCCATTAATAGGAATGGCGATAGAGTCTAATGATTGGTTTGTGAATAGACTGTCTGTTTTGCTCTCTGCTATTGCTGAAAATTGATTTACACTTTTTAGAGAGGTGATATCATTTTTATCATAAAACCTAATTATTAAGTTAGGCGTTACAGGATTTTCTGTGCAAAAATCATCTTTTTCACATGAATTAAAGGCGAATAAGCATAGTAATAAAACACTAAAACATTTTTTCATTTGTGTATCTTTCAAAATATTGATAAGTAAACTTAGTTATTAAGCTATTTTTCAAATAGCACAACAGTTTCTATATGGGATGTATGTGGAAACTGATCTACCAAACTTATTTTTTTAATTTGATAGCCTGAATTCACTAACTCTTCCGTATCACGAGCCTGAGTTGCTGGGTTACAAGATACATAAACCATTCTATCCGCGCCTAAATTTATTATTTTTTTAAGTGTTTTTGGTGCGATACCAGCTCTTGCGGGGTCTAAAATAATTGTTCTTATTTTATTTCTGAATTTCGGGTGCTCCATTAAGAATTTTCCTACGTCAGCAGCAAAAAAATCAACTCCTTTAATGTTGTTGCGCTTTGCATTTTTTTTTGCATCTCTTATGGCAGAAGCGACGATATCAACGCCTACAATTTTTGTATTTGTTGCCTTTGAAGCAATAATTTGACCAATAGTTCCTGTTCCACAAAATAAATCCATTACGACTGTATTATCAATAGCATCTTTATTTTCAAGAGCATAATCAACAACTTTAGAGTATAGTTTTTCAGCAGATTTTGGATTTGTTTGAAAAAAGCTTTTCATACTTATTTCAAATTTTAAGTTTAGCAGTTTCTCAACAATTTTTTCATCACCGTAAATGAGCTTTATACTACCGGTAGTGGCAATAGTTCTGTCTCCAGTTTCATCGTTAATGGTGTGTAAAAGCCCTGCAACTCTACTTCCAAATAAATCAATTAAAAATTGAGAAAATTTATTAAGATTAAACCTTGAAAGGTCTTTTGAGGTGGTTACTAAATTAAAAAGAAGTTGATTGGTATCAAACGATTTTCTAACCACAAAATATCTGAAAAATCCCTCTTTTTTAGGAGCATGCCATGGAGTTAAATCTGTATTTTTACAGTAATTACGTATCTTATAAAGATTGTTTTCAAATTCATCATCAAATAAACCACTATCCTTATTAAGGTTTTCACCAATCCACCACGTACCACGTCTTTTAAAGCCTAAAGTAAATTCATCAATATCTGTTTTATTTTTAGTATCATAGCCAATTGCGGAAAAACTATATTCCATTTTATTTCGGTAATGAAACGAATTTGGAGAAGCAATAAATTCATCAAAAAAATCCTCGATATGCTCAATTTTTCCAATTTTTTTAAAGAGATCCATAGTACTAGTGTATTTGTACTCATGTTGTTTTTCAATTGGAAGGTTTATATAAGGAGCTCCTGGTATTTGTTGATAAGAAGATTCAATTTCGTTATTAGATATCTTAAGAACTTCTAAAAGTTTACATTCTGCGTACTTTTTTTTCGATTTGTCCACTCTAGCTTTTACAAATTGACCAGGAAGTGTATTGGGAACAAATACTACAAATTCTCCTAACTCATTTCTAATTCGCCCTATACCTTTACCTCCAAAAGCATAATCTTCAATTAATATTTCTAAAACTTCTCCTCTTTTTACGAATTTATTTCGTTCTCGTCTTGGCATTTATTCTGTTTGATTTATGATAGCAAAATTAGGAAAAGTTATTTTTAGGTTTGAGTTAAAAAATAATAATCATCTTTTTTTTGAAAAACTTTAAAAATTGATCTCATTTTGATTAATTAAAATGAGATTATTATTTTTAATAAATGAAGATATTTGCTATTTTGCGATATCATAGGGATGATTTCTCTCCCACGCTGCTTTTTCGGTACAATCGAAAAAATAAAGGTACAGTAGGAATGGTTATTTTATCAATTTTTAAAAATTACGAAAATGGCTGTTTTAGAACATTTAACTTCACAGCAAGCAATTGATTTAGAAAACAAGTACGGAGCACATAACTATCACCCATTACCAGTGGTATTGAGCAAAGGTGAAGGGGTTTATGTTTGGGATGTTGAGGGTAAAAAATACTATGATTTTTTATCTGCTTATTCTGCTGTAAATCAAGGGCATTGTCACCCAAGGATTACAAATGCACTTGTAGAGCAATCTAGCATTTTAACATTAACTTCCAGAGCATTTCATAATAATGTTCTCGGACAATATGAGAAATATATAACAGATTTATTCGGTTTCGATAAAGTTTTACCTATGAACACCGGAGTTGAAGGAGGAGAAACTGCTATAAAATTATGTAGAAAATGGGCTTACAAAGTTAAGGGGATTGAAGAAAATAAAGCGAAAATATTATTCGCAGAGAATAATTTTTGGGGTAGGACCTTAGCAGCTGTTTCTTCATCGACAGATCCAAGTGCGTATAAAGATTATGGGCCTTATTTGCCAGGTTTCGAAATAGTTAAATACAATGATTTAGAAGCTTTAGAAAAAGCTCTCGAAGATCCTAATGTCGCTGGTTTTATGGTTGAGCCTATACAAGGTGAGGCAGGAGTAATGGTCCCTGATGAAGGATATCTAAAAAAAGCTTTTGAGCTTTGTAAAAAGAAGAATGTACTTTTTATTGCAGATGAGGTTCAAACAGGGATATCAAGAACAGGTAAGTTGTATTGTTGCCAACACGAGGGATTTAGACCGGACATACTTATCTTAGGAAAAGCTTTAAGTGGTGGGGTGTTCCCTGTTTCAGCAATACTAGCAGATGATGAAGTTATGCTAACCATAAAGCCAGGAGAGCATGGTTCTACTTTTGGCGGAAATCCGCTTGCTTGCAAGGTAGCAATGGCTGCATTAGAAGTAGCTGTAGATGAGGGGCTTGCAGAAAATGCTGAGTACTTAGGTACAATCTTTAGAGAGGAGCTAGGGCAGTTTGCTCGTGAAAATGAATTAGTAACTCTTGTTCGCGGAAAAGGTTTGTTGAATGCCGTAGTAATTAATGATACTGAAGATAGTGATACAGCATGGAATATTTGCATGAAATTACGCGATAATGGATTGCTAGCCAAACCAACACACGGTAATATAATACGTTTTGCACCTCCGTTGGTTATGAATGAGACCCAGTTAAGAGATTGTATTAGTATAATAAAAAATACGATTAAAGAATTTTCATAGTATAAAAAAGGCATTGATTATAAGTCAATGCCTTTTTTTAATAGTTTTAATAATAAAGTTTGTTAATTATTTTTTAATATTCTATTTCTCTTATATTTAAATGCTTTTTTAGTAATCCTGAAGGAGTCTTGTTCATTTCATTAAAAATTTGAGTATCACCAAATAAGATAAAACTGTCTTTTGCTCGAGAGACGGCAACATTTAGCATATTAGGTTTATTGTCTCTGTCAAAAAACATAGTACCTTCATCTTTACTTGAATAAACTGAGCTGAACAAAATTATACTTCTTTCTGCTCCTTGTAAAGCATGAACAGTGCCAATTTTAACATCGTTAATATTATATCCAGCATTAACAAGTGCTTTAGATAATTCGGATTTTTGACTAGCAAAAGGAGTAATAATTCCTAATATATTTTCTATTGAATTTACATTATAAGCTTTTTGGATACTTTCTTTATTTTGTTGCAACCATAAAATTATAGTATTAACTTCTTTGATGTTAAAACGGCTATTGTATTTTTTTTCACTAACCCCTTCTACATGATAGGCTAGCATTGATGGAAAAATCTGATCTGCTTTAGCCTTCCCTTTCATTGGTTTTAAAATTCCATTGTATGCTAATTCGTTACAGAAGTTAATAATTTCATCATTACATCTTCTGTGTTCAAGAAGAATTAAGCCATTTTCTTTTTTATCATTAATAATGGTTTCGTATTCGCATGCATTCTGTGCCATTTTCATTATACTACCACTTGATGCTAAAAAGCCTAATTTGTCAAGTAGTTCGTTTTCTTGACTACTTTCTATAATGTTTAGAGAAGATAAATTTCCAGTATCAATTTTTGGAGGAATAGACCAGATTGGTTCAATTTGTTTTAAATCTCCTATTACAAAAGCTTTTTTGGCAAGAGCAAAAAGAGGTATGCTAACTTCGGGAGTTACTTGTCCAGCTTCGTCAATTATTAGTAAATCTATAAAGTTAGTTAAAGGAAAGTATTCAAAAATGGCTTTACCTTCTTCACTTTCCCCTTGAAATTGACTTCTTACAAAATGAGAAGGAGCCATATAAAAAGTAGCAACAAAACAAGGCGTAAGCATTGAACGTCTTTTCCATTGCTTCTTTATTGCAATTTCACCAGTTCCTTTTTCAGTATTATTTTCAATTGTGTCAATTGTTTCAAGAATCCAACGTGCTTCCCAATAATGCGTTGCTAATAAGAATGCTTTATGGCGAAGAGTGAGGTCAATTTCATTATAAAAATATCCCTTTAGTTGATTATCTTTTGTCTTTTTTTGTAATTCATAATGCCACATTCTATCTTCAGAAATTAAAGGTAGGCCTTCAATACTATTTTCTTTTTTCCAGTTGCTTAGTTTTAGATTTGCTTGTAATAGCAAATTTATATTAGCAAGTAATTGTTTAACATAAGATAATACAGTGTCTTTATTGACAAGTTTATTTTGGGGTATTTTGAAAATATGTTTTGAATTGTTAGAATTTTTCTCAAAAGTAAAATGTACCTTAATTTTATTTATAAACTCCTCTTTTTTATACTCCGTTTTAAGTTCATTTAACAATGAGCGCCATTGATGAAGTTTTGTGATATTAATATTTTCATTAGATATATGATTACTACTATCTAATAATACATTATTTATAAATTCCATTGATGATATATAATCATTTGAGAACCGGGTAGCATTAATTAGATTGGTTTCAATATTTATTAATTCTTGCTGTAATTGATAGCATGCCTCTTCTAGAGATGTTTCTTTATAGCCAAAATACGTATTATATTTTTCGAGAAAATAATATTCTGCATTGATTAGATATTCTTTATTTTCAAGCTCACATAGACTTCCTTCGTAACCGAATAAATTACCTTTAAGATAATTAATTTCACTCAATTTTTTTTCGCTCTTTGAATTGGAAGGAAGGTAGGTTGCATATCCATGAAAATTAGGTATCCATCTTTTTGAAAGCCCTTCTGTTGTACTTCTTGAATTGATAAAACTGTCAATAATGTTTGTTACTGCTTGGTTATTATTTGAGCAAGCTAAGATTAAGGGAGCCTCTTCTCCTTCTATTGCAGCCTTTACAAACTCAGTAGCAACAATACTTTGAAGTAGCGTTGTTTTACCTGTTCCTGGAGGGCCGTTTACAGCTATTATAGGATTTTCCTCTGCAGTAAGATACGATAGTAGTGTTTTTCTTTGACTTATTGATAGAGGGAACTCATTTGACATCTGTCCTAGGTGCAAATGATTATAATGCAAATAACCTTCATCGGTAATCGGAGAGGTTCTATACCGGTCTGCAGGAGTTACAATTTTACTTAATAAGGGGAGTTCATCTAAGTGATCAAGTAGATTTTCATAAAGAAATAAAATACTTTTAGCAGTAGAGATTTTTGAACTAATCGCAAAATATGTAAGGCTGTGATGAGTTGTATATTTTTCAGCTCTGTAATGAGAAATTGAGTTAAATGTAACTTCGTTGAAAATATGGTTAATATAATCCCAATAAACATTCCAGTTTATGGGGTTATCATTTTCATCTCCCTTCGGTTGTTCTAAATTACGAGCATTAGTCACATTTTCAATACTAGAGAAAATAAAATCATTTTTTATATCAGCTATTGGAGTTAGGTAGTTTCTTACTATTAGAGGAAATAAATCTTTTGGAGCTGATAGTTTTCCAGATCTATCCAAAGTAGCGGCAATCCAGAAGGGATGAATAGTTTTCTGTTTTAAACGAGAGTTTTCTGTTTCATATTTTAGATGAAATGGAGAGATCAATATTTGAGTTTCATTAATTTTTTGCCATCGAGTACTATCTTTTTTTGAAATTCCTTTTAACCGGTTTATTCTTTTTTCTTCTAGTTCTAGTATTTCAAAGGCATTTTTTGTGCTTATTAAAGCATTGATAATATTAGAAGAATTTTGATGATAAAGATGTTTTATTCTAGAAATATCAATAGCTAAATTTTCGCTATCAAACAGACTATGTTTATAATAAAGTAGCCAATTCTTTTCTGAATTCATTTCAATTAAAGTTCTGTAATTTAGTAATATTATTTTATAGAATGGCGAGCGAAAATACTGTAATTTATTTTCTTTAGAAAAGATTTTATTGTAGTGTTTTAAAATTAAAATAAGAAGCCCAAAGTATATACTTTGGGCTTCTTATTTTAATTTTAAATTATTTTTATTTACCAGCCATTCAGTCTGTCTTGAAGAATTTCAGGATCTTGTAAGGCTTCCCACCCTATTGTTGTAAAAAGATTAATAATAAAGATCATGTAAGAAAAGCTCAGGATAATTCCAATTATGGCTAGAATTTTACCCGTATTCAAAGTTTGAAAGTTTGAGTATACTCTTGGATTTAAATCATATTTTACTTTATCTTGTCTATATAAAATAAGAGCAGTAATTCCCAGTATAATTCCAGGTATTCCATAACAGCAGCAACTGATTATTGAAATAATACCTAAGACTAAAACTGCTGTAGCATTTGGTAATTGTTTTTGTTCAAGTTCGTTCAAGACAGTGTTTTGTTTTAGTTAAGTTAATTAAATAATTTGTTTATTTTTATGATATAAGCCAAAATTATGATGCTTACATTAATGATACCCAAAATTAATAAAATATTTAAGCTGATTTTTTTTTTAAGGAAAAAATGAATAATTGAGTATACAACAAACAAAATAGTTGTGTAAATCGCAGGGAACATATTGAACGCATCCAAAAAATTTCCTTCTAAAAGTAATATTAAAGACCTTTGAAATCCACAACCTGGACAATCAATACCAAATAGTTTTTTATTTAAACAAGGTATCAAATAATTTTCAAGTTCCAAGTTTTTTATTTAAATATATCCATTCCAGGAATGTTAGGAATACCATTTTTGGCAGCAGTAGCTAATTCTTGTTCATTAATATCGCCAGCTTTTTTCAACGCTTTATTAAGAGTCAATATTAAATAGTCTTCCAGTTCTTCTTTGTCCTGCAGTAGGGATTCATCTACAAAAATGGATTTGATTTCACGATTTGCCGTAACTGTAACTTTGATATTTCCGTTAGCAGATGACTCATCTATAAGAACAGTATTTAGTCTGTTTTTTGTTTCTTCAACTTTATTTTGGGCTTCTTTTAATTTACCCATCATGTTAGAAAGGTCTCCAAACATTTTTTATATTTAATATTTAACTTTTGCAAAAATAATATTTTAACTTCGAAAAAAAAACTAAAATAAAAATGAGAAAAATTATAGTTACAATAATAACATTAAACATTATTTTTGTTTCCTGCAAAAAAGAAAGAATGAATACAGATATACAAATTCCAGTAGCTGAAAAGCAAGTAACAAGGTTAGAAAAGCACGGAGATGTAAGAATAGATAATTATTTTTGGATGCGCTTGACTGATGAGCAAAAAAATGCCAAAGTTAAGGATGAACAGACTAAAAAGGTGTATGCTTATCTGGATTCTGAGAACGAGTATTTTGAGAAAGAAACAGCACATACAAAGGCATTTCAAAATGACTTGTTTGAAGAAATGAAAGGGAGGATAAAAGAAGATGACGAATCCGTTCCTTATAAAGAAAATGGATATTTTTATATCACAAGATTTGAAGTTGGAGATCAATATCCTATCTATAGTAGAAAAAAAGAAACATTAGACGCCAAAGAGGAGATTATTTTTAATGTTAACGAAGAAGCAAAAGGACATGACTATTTCCAACTTGGAGGATTAAGTATAAGTCCAAATAATAAATTAGCATCTTTTGCTGTAGACACTATTAGCAGGAGACAATATACGTTACAGGTCAAGAATCTTATAACAGGAGAAATACTTAAAGATAAAATTGAAAATACAACTGGAGGATCAGTTTGGTCTAATGACAATAAAACTTTTTACTACACTAAAAAAGATCCAGTTACATTGAGAAGCTCTCAGGTATACAGACATATTTTAGGATCAAATACATCTGATGATGAGTTAGTATATGAGGAAACAGATGAAACATTTGGTGTATTCGTTACAAAATCAAAATCAAAAAGATATATTGTTATAGGTTCTTATAGTACTGTATCTAACGAGTATAGAGTTTTGGACGCGGATAATCCAGCAGGTGAATTTAAGATAATACAACAGCGGGAAAGGGATTTGGAGTACGATATTGCTCATTATGGTGATTTTTTTTACATAAGAACTAATAAAGATGGAGCAACGAACTTTAAATTAATGAAAACCTCTTTAGACAAAACATCTAAAGAAAATTGGGTAGATGTTATACCTCATAGAGAAGATGTTTTTATGGAAGATTTTTCAATATTTAAAGATTATTTGGTTTTAGAGGAAAGAAGTGAAGGGCTCAATAAAATTAGAATTAAGCGCTGGGATGGTCAAGAAGATTATTATTTACCTTTTGAAGAAGAAACCTATTCTTCGGGTGTTTATTCAAATCCAGATTTTGATACAGATATAATTCGGTATTCATATAACTCTATGACAACACCAAGTTCTGTCATTGATTTCAATATGAAAGAAAAAACTAAAGATGTTAAAAAAGAACAGGAAGTACTAGGAGGCAAGTTTGACAAAGCAAATTATATAAGTAAGCGCTTGTGGGTTCCTTCGCGCGATGGTAAGAAAATAGCTTTATCAATAGTTTATCATAAAGATACAAAGCTAGATGAAAATACCCCTGTTTTGCAGTATGCTTATGGATCATATGGACATACTGTATCTGATGGTTTTTCTACAACCAGATTAAGTCTTTTAGATAGAGGTTTTATATTCGCTTTAGCCCACATAAGAGGAGGGCAGTATTTAGGAAGAGACTGGTATGAGGAAGGTAAAATGTTAAAAAAGAAGAATACGTTTACAGATTTTATAGATTGTTCAAAGTTTTTAATTGAAAAAGGGTATACTTCTCCCAAACATTTATATGCTATGGGTGGATCAGCTGGGGGATTGTTAATGGGAGCAGTTATAAACATGAATCCAGAAATTTATAATGGAATAATTGCACAAGTACCATTTGTAGATGTTATTTCTACAATGTTGGATGATAGCATACCTTTGACTACAGGAGAGTATGATGAATGGGGAAATCCAAATGATAAAGAGTATTATAATTATATTAAGTCTTATTCTCCATATGATCAAGTAGAGCCCAAAGCTTATCCACATATGCTGGTAACAACAGGTTTACATGATAGCCAGGTTCAATACTGGGAACCAGCTAAATGGGTAGCAAAAATAAGAGAATTGAAAACAGATGACAATTACCTGTTTTTACATACAAATATGGAGGCAGGCCATGGTGGAGCTTCAGGCAGGTTTGATGCCATTAAAGAAGTAGCCGAAGAATATACGTTCTTTTTAATGTTAGAGAATAAGTTAGAAAAATAATTATATTTTTGCCCAAGGAAAGAGTAAGAGGGTGTTATTATGAAAACAGAAAAATACGCACTCTACTTTTCATAATGATACCTTTTTATGATTTTAGAGAGAATGAGACATGCTGGAGTTACAAATTCAGTTTTAGATTTAGTAGGGGAAACACCTTTAGTTAAATTGCACAATATTAGTAAAAACGTTCCAGGAAACTGTTTTGCCAAATTGGAGGCTTTTAACCCTGGTCACTCAGCTAAAGATAGAATAGCTTTACATATTATTGAAACAGCTGAAAGAAAGGGAATAGTGAAAAGAGGAGATATTATTGTTGAGACAACATCTGGTAATACAGGTTTTTCTTTAGCAATGATTAGTATTGTAAAAGGATATAGGTGTATTTTGGCTGTGAGTGATAAATCTTCACAAGATAAAATTGATATGTTAAAGGCAATGGGAGCAGAGGTACATATTTGTCCAGCTAATGTTCCTGCAGATGACGCTCGATCTTATTATGAAGTCGCTAAAAGATTACACAAAGAAAATCCCGGATCAATCTATATCAATCAGTATTTTAATGAATTAAATATTGAAGCCCATTATTTAAGCACAGGCCCTGAAATATGGGAGCAAACGGAGGGTAAGGTAACACATGTTGTGGTAGCTAGTGGTACTGGTGGGACTATATCTGGAACTGGACGCTTTTTAAAGGAACAAAATCCAAATATAAAGATTTTGGGAATAGATGCTATCGGATCGGTTATTAAAAAATTCCATGAAACAGGAGCTTTTGATTCAAATGAAATAAGTCCATATAAAATTGAAGGATTAGGAAAAAACTTAATCCCAACATCTACCGATTTTGATATAGTAGATGTTTATGAAAAAGTTTCAGATAAAGATTCAGCATTAAAAGCAAGAGAACTGGTAAAAACGGAAGGAATATTTGCGGGTTACACCTCAGGAGCAGTTTTACAAGGTTTACAGCAGTATGCAGATCAAAACTATTTTGATAAAAATAGTGTTATTGTTGTAATTTTACCTGACCACGGTTCTCGCTATATGAATAAAATTTATTCAGATCAATGGATGGCAGATCAAGGATTTATGTAGGTTTTTTAAAAGTTTAATGAGTAGTATATCTAATTTTTCTGTAGTTATTCCTTGTTTCAATGAGGAAAAATATATTAGAGATTGTATTCAATCAATTCTAAATCAAACATTATTACCTTCAAATTTAATTATTGTAAATGATGGTTCTATAGATAAAACTGTAGCTATAGTTGAAGAAATAAAAGAGAATTCTAATCTTCTTAAGATTATTCACACAGATAAACAGGCATCTTTTGAGCCTGGAGCTAAAATTGTTCAAGCTTTTAAGGCAGGTTTATCAACATTGAATGAATGGGATGTTGTCTTTAAAATTGATGCAGATGTCCGGTTACCATCGAATTATTTTCAAGAAGTAATTAGCTTGTATGAAAGTGATAATATGATTGGTATGGTAGGAGGATTGGCTTATATTAAAAAAAAAGAAAAGTTAGTTTACGAATCCATTTCTTCGAAGGAACATCTTAGGGGACCTATAAAATCATATCAAAAGAATTGTTTTGAAGCTATAGGGGGTATGAGAGAAACTATTGGTTGGGATACCATTGATGAAATTTTAGCTCAGTATTATGGTTATAAAGTTAAAATAATTAAGGATTTAAAAGTAGTTTTAGCTAAACCAACTGGTTTTCGATATCGTAAGTCACACGCTTCCAAACATGGTTTGGCAATGTATAAGATGAATTATGGATTTATGCTCGCGATTATTGCTACAGCTAAAACTTCTTTTAAAAAGAAAAGCCTTTCTACTTTTTTTCAAACTATGAAAGCTTTTACAAAAGCTTATATTAATAAAACTCCAAAGGTAGTCAACAAGAAAGAAGGGGCGTTTGTAAGAGACTATCGATGGGCTAAAATAAAACAAAGAATAACATTTTAAAATTTAAAATAATAATTGTGTGTATATAAAATATTGAAGGATTAGTCCCTCAATATTTTATACATAAATTTAACTTTTAGCAGGTTAATTATTTTCAATTAAATTAGATTGATTTCTAAAAACTAATTGATCATCAAATGCGTCAAGTAAAACAATACTATCTGTAACTACTTTTCCTGCTAATATTTCTTTTGATAGTGCGTTTAATATTTCTTTTTGAATTACTCTTTTAACAGGGCGTGCTCCGAATTCTGGTTGATATCCTTTTTTAGCAAGGTATAAAATGGCTTCTTCTGTAGCATCGATAGTAATGTTTTTCTTGGCGATCATTTTTTTAACTCCATTTAATTGAAGCTCTACAATATTTTTAATATTTCTTTCAGATAAAGGCGTAAACATTACAATATCATCGATTCTATTTAGAAATTCTGGACGTACACTTTGTTTAAGTAGTCCTAAGACTTCGGTTTTTGCTATTTCCATAGTAGAGTATATATCTTGTTTCATGTTTTCAAACTTTTCTTGAATAATATGACTACCCATGTTTGAGGTCATGATGATAATTGTATTTTTGAAATCAGCAATTCTGCCTTTGTTGTCTGTGAGTCTACCTTCATCAAGTACCTGTAATAAGATATTAAATGTATCAGGGTGCGCTTTTTCGATTTCATCGAGCAATACTACTGAATACGGCTTCCTTCTTACAGCCTCTGTTAACTGTCCTCCTTCATCATATCCAACATACCCTGGAGGTGCGCCAACCAATCTACTAACTGAATGTCGTTCTTGATATTCACTCATATCGATACGAGTCATTGCGTTTTCATTGTCAAAAAGATAGTCAGCTAACGCTTTTGCAAGCTCTGTTTTTCCCACTCCTGTTGTTCCTAAAAATAAAAATGAACCAATTGGTTTACTTGGATTTTGTAGTCCTGCTCTTGAACGTCTAACAGCATCAGAAACTGCTTCTATAGCTTCTTCTTGCCCTACAACACGTTTATGTAATTCAAATTCAAGACTTAATAGTTTTTCGCGTTCAGATTGCAACATTTTAGTAACAGGAATTCCTGTCCATTTAGCTATAACTTCAGCAATATCATCGTATGTTACTTCTTCTTTTATTAACGAGTTTTCCTTTTGATTTGCTAATATTATTTGCTGTTTGTCTAGTTGTTCTTGAGCTTCTTTAATTTTACCATATCTTAATTCAGCAACTTTACCATAGTCACCATTTCTCTCAGCTTTATCAGCTTCTAGTTTAAATTCTTCAATTGATGATTTTAATTGTTGAATTTGATCAATAACGTTTTTCTCGGATTTCCACTTTGCATTTATTTCATTTCGTTCCTCCTTTAAGTTAGCTATATCTGCATTTAGAGACTTTAACTTCATATCGTCATTTTCACGTTTTATAGCTTCAATCTCAATCTCAATCTGCATTATTTTTCTATCTAGTACATCAAGTTCTTCAGGTTTGGAATTAATTTCCATCCTTAGTTTAGATGCAGCTTCATCCATTAAGTCAATAGCTTTATCTGGTAAAAATCGATTGGTTATATATCTTTGCGAAAGTTCAACAGCACCTATAATAGACTCATCTTTTATTCTTACTTTATGGTGTGCTTCATACTTGTCTTTAATACCTCTTAAAATTGAAATAGCGCTTTCAGTATCAGGTTCGTCAACGATAACTTTTTGAAATCTTCTTTCAAGCGCTTTGTCTTTTTCAAAATATTTTTGATATTCATCAAGTGTCGTAGCTCCAATAGCTCTCAGCTCTCCTCGCGCTAGTGCGGGTTTTAAAATATTAGCTGCATCCATTGCTCCTTGACCACCACCTGCACCAACTAAAGTATGAATTTCATCTATAAAAAGAAGAATATCTCCATCAGAGTTAGTCACTTCTTTTACGACGCTTTTTAACCTCTCTTCAAATTCACCTTTGTATTTAGCCCCAGCGATTAAAGCTCCCATATCCAAAGAATAGATCTCTTTATTCTTTAAATTTTCAGGAACATCGCCTCGTATTATTCTATGTGCCAATCCTTCAGCAATAGCCGTTTTTCCTGTTCCTGGTTCTCCAACTAAAATGGGGTTATTCTTTGTTCTTCGTGATAATATTTGAAGCAAACGTCTAATTTCCTCATCTCTACCGATAACAGGGTCAAGTTTTCCGTCTTGTGCAAAAAGGTTTAAATTTTTGGCATATTTGTTTAAAGAGTTATAGCTTTCTTCTGCACTCTGAGAAGTCACATTATTACCTTTTCTTAGCTCTTGAATGGCTGAGTTTAAATTTTTTTCAGTTACACCTTGGTCTTTTAGTATTTGGGCAATTTGACTTTTGGATTTAAATATTGAAATAATTAAATGCTCAATTGAAACAAATTCATCATTCATTTTTTTTGAAATACTAGTAGCTTCTGTAAGCGTTTTATTAGCCTCTCTTGATAACACTATTTCACTACCAGATACCTTGTTAAAACTTTCAAGTTGCTTGTCGATAACTTGTTTGATAACTTGTAAATTAACATTTAGTTTTTTTAGTATAAAAGGCAATATATTTTCATCAACAACAAGAAGTGCCTTGAATAAATGCTCATTTTCAATTTGATTATGAGAGTATTTATTAGCAAGTAATTGAGCTTGTTGTATTGTTTCTTGTGATTTTATCGTATAATTGTTGAAATTCATAATCATTTTATTTTATGATCCATAACTCAAAATCAGTACCAATAAACTGTAGAAAGTTAATATTGACATTTTGTCTTGTGTTTAGTGGTTTTTAATGACTTTTTGTCTGTTGTGGTTGATTGGTAAATAAAAAAATATAATAATGGGGATACTAAATAATTTTTTCGGTTCATCTAAAGAAAATAAAAACAAAAAAGTAACGTTTGTAAATTGGATTGACTTAAATAGTGTCGATCAATTAAGTGAAATTGAAGCTTTGTCAGAGAACGAAACTGTGGCTATTTTCAAGCATTCAACCAGATGCGGAATAAGTAGTATGGTTATAAAAAGTTTTGTTGAAAAATTTGATAGTTCTCTAAAAGACTTTAAAGTTTACTATTTAGATCTTTTAAAATACAGACAAGTTTCTGATGAAGTAGGGTATAAATTTCAAGTTATACATCAATCACCGCAGTTGATTATAATTAAAAATAAAGAAGTTCTAACTCATGCGTCTCATTATGAGATCACAAAAATTGATTTAAAAAGTTTTTAAATTTCCTTTTTAATTTTTGAAGATTTCTTCAAATTCATCGTATTTTTGTTGTCTTCAAAATAGGACAAAATTGAGTAAAGAAGCAACGACTACCAAGAAAATTGTAGGTAAGAACTTATACGATTATCAAAAGCAATCGATACACAATATCTTTAAGAGTTACGAAAATGCTCCTGAGAATTATCATTTACTTTTCCAATTACCAACAGGAGGAGGAAAAACAGTTATTTTTTCTGAAATTACAAGACAGTATTTAAAGCATTATAAGAAGAAGGTACTTATTATGACGCATCGAATAGAGCTTTGTAAGCAGACAGCTAGAATGTTAAGAGAATTTGGTGTTGATAACAAAATAATTGATAGTAAGGCTAGTTTAGATGATCAAGGTAATTATGATTGTTTTGTTGCGATGGTAGAAACGCTTAATAATCGATTGAACGATGATATGCTTGATATTTCAGATGTTGGATTGGTTATTATTGATGAAGCACACTATAATTCTTTTACAAAACTTTTTAAATTTTTTGATAAATCATTCATTTTAGGGGTCACAGCAACTCCTTTGAGCTCAAATATTAAACTTCCAATGAAAAACAACTATGACGAATTGATCGTTGGAGAGAGTATTGCAACTCTAATAGAAAATGAATACTTGGCTAAAGCTAGTGTTTACTCTTACAACGTTGGATTAACTTCGTTAGAGGTTGGAGCCAATGGTGATTATACCGTAAAGTCATCGGAAGATCTGTATACAAATACGGACATGCTATCAAAACTTTTACAAGCATATGAAGAAAGAGCAAAAGGAACAAAAACATTAATATTTAACAACGGAATTAACACTTCTTTACATGTTTATGACACGTTTAAAAGAGCAGGTTATCCAATTGCTCATTTAGATAATACAAATACCAAAAAAGAACGTGACTTTATATTGAAATGGTTTAACAAAACACCAAATGCTATTATTACTTCTGTAAGTATATTGACAACTGGTTTTGATGAACCTTCAGTTAGCTCAATTATTTTAAATAGAGCTACAAAATCACTTACATTATATTACCAAATGATTGGTAGAGGGTCTCGTATTTTACCAGGAAAGTCTGGATTCAATGTTATAGATCTAGGAAATAATTTTCACAGATTTGGACCTTGGGGAGCAGACTTAGATTGGCAAAAAATGTTTAGAGCTCCTAATTTCTATTTAGATAATTTATTAAGTGATGAAGAAATTGAGAGTGATTTTAGGTATGAGCTTCCTGAAGATGTAAAAAAAGAATTTGCCAATTCAAAAAATCTTTATTTTGACGTTAAGAAAGTTTATGTTCAAACTATTCAATCAGGTCAATCATCAAAAAAAGTTTTAGAGAAAAGCATAGAGCATCATGCAAAATTGTGTGTTGAAAACAGTGAAGATGTATTTGATGCCCTCATCTTGGCTAAAAAACTAGGAGGAGATATTGACGATAGAATTTTTAGATATTCAAAATGTATTTGTAAAAGCACTCATAATTTTATTGATTGGTTACAAGATGATTATAGAAAAAAACTGAATACCTACATAAGAAATAATTTTGATGAGGTATATGAACAAATCCATGGACACCCTCCTCCAGAAGAAGAGTAGAGAAAAGTCGAATGAAAAAAGCTATCTATTAATTTAAATAGATAGCTTTTTTTAGAAATGAATTACATCAAGTTTTCTGTAAGAAGTTAAGCTCATGACCAACTGTATATGGTTAATCTTGAGCTGGGAGTACTTTACCGGAACATTCTCCAAAACCTATTCGAACATCATTATTTTTAGCATACCCTCTTAGAATAACAGTATCATTATCATTAATAAATTTACGTTCAGAACCATCGTTCATTTTTAATGGATTTTGACCTCTCCAACTTAATTCTAACATAGAACCATAACTGTCTTTGGTAGGGCCTGAGATGGTGCCGCTCCCCATCATATCTCCTGCATTTACAGGACAACCATTTATAGTGTGATGAGCTAATTGTTGAACCATTGTCCAGTACATATATTTAAAGTTCGAATTACATACTACAGTTTCTTCTGAATCTTCAGGTTTAATGGCTACTTGTAAATTTATGTCATAGCTGTCTTTACCTTCCTTTCTCAAATAAGGTAATGGCTCATGAACTTGTTTTGGATTATCTACTCTAAATGGTTCTAAAGCATCTAAAGTAACAATCCAAGGAGAAATTGTTGATGCAAAGTTTTTACCTAAAAAAGGACCTAATGGAACATATTCCCATGCTTGAATATCTCTTGCGGACCAATCATTAAAAAGTACTAATCCAAAGATATAGTCTTCTGCTTCTTCAATAGGAATTCTTTCACCTAAATCATTAGCCACCGTTGTAATGAAAGCCATTTCTAGTTCAAAATCTAGTAATTTTGAAGGACCAAAACCAGGCTTATTAGTTCCCTCTGCAGGCTTTGATTGTCCAAAAGGACGACGAACTGGTGTTCCTGAAGGAATTATTGAAGAGCTTCTTCCATGGTATCCAATAGGAATATGTAACCAGTTTGGCAACAAAGCATTTTCTGGATCTCTAAATAAACTTCCAACATTTGTCGCATGTTCTTTACTTGCATAAAAGTCAGTATAATCTCCAACACTTACAGGCAGTTGCATTTCAACTTCCTCCATAGTGAAAATTACTTTATCCCGATGTCCTTCATTATCGCGTAATTGGTGATTTTTGCTATCAAAAATATCAGCAATTCTATTACGAACTAAACGCCATGTTTTTCTTCCATCTGCAATAAAATCGTTTAGTGTATCTTGTAAAAATATATCATCTGTTAAAGGAATTCCTTCAAAGTATCCTAATTGGTGTAAAGCTCCTAGATCAATAGCATAATTACCGATTCTAGTACCAATTGTAATTATATCGTCTTTTGTTAAGAAAACACCGAATGGTATATTTTGAATTGGAAAATCTGAGTCTACATCAACAGTTAACCATGATTTTCTGTTTGGATTATTTGCAGTTATTTCCATTAAATTAATTGTTTTATTTGACATCAAACCTACATATTTTTTTTATTTTACACCAGTGATGTATAGTAAAATATAGAAAATATAACAGATGGTAATTTCGTTGCTTGATGAATAGATTTAAATAGATGAAATTCCGATTTAACAAGTATTAATTACCTTTAAATTGATTACATTTGATTTTAGAATTTAACAAAGTATAAAAATGCAAAGAGATCATCAAATTTTTGACCTAATCATCGAAGAAAATAATCGACAGTTACATGGTCTAGAGTTAATTGCTTCTGAAAACTTTGTGAGTGAACAAGTAATGGAGGCACAGGGTTCAGTTTTAACTAATAAATACGCTGAAGGCTACCCAGGAAAGCGATATTATGGTGGGTGTGAAGTAGTTGATGTTGTGGAACAAATAGCAATAGATAGAGCGAAAGAATTGTTTGGAGCTGAGTATGTAAATGTACAGCCACACTCAGGTAGTCAGGCAAATACAGCTGTTTTTGCCACGTGTTTGAAACCAGGAGATACTATCTTAGGTTTTGACTTATCTCATGGAGGGCATTTAACTCATGGATCTCCTGTAAATTTTTCAGGGAAATTATACAACCCAGTATTTTATGGTGTTGTTAAGGAAACGGGGCTTATAGATTATGATGACCTAGAAAAACAAGCAAATAAGCATAAACCGAAATTAATAATAGCGGGAGCCTCAGCTTATTCTAGAGATATAGACTTTAAAAGATTTCGAAAAATAGCGGATAACGTAGGGGCTCTTTTATTAGCTGATATATCTCACCCTGCGGGATTAATAGCTAAAGGAATATTGTCAGATCCTTTACCTTATTGTCATATTGTAACAACTACTACTCATAAAACTCTAAGGGGGCCAAGAGGAGGAATGATCATGATGGGGAAAGATTTTGAAAATCCATTTGGTTTGACTCTTAAAAGCGGGAAACTTAAAAAGATGTCTACACTTTTAAATGCTTCTGTATTTCCTGGAAATCAAGGAGGGCCATTAGAGCATGTAATTGCAGCAAAAGCAGTAGCCTTTGGAGAAGCTTTAACAGATGAGTTTTTAGAATACCAAATTCAGGTAAGAGAAAATGCACGAGCTATGGCTACAGCATTTATAACTAAAGGGTATCATATTATTTCTGGGGGTACGGATAATCATATGATGTTAATAGATTTAAGGAATAAAGGGGTAACAGGTAAAGATGCAGAGCTAGCTCTCGGGAAAGCAGAAATTACAGTAAATAAAAATATGGTACCTTTTGATACTCAATCACCGTTTGTAACATCAGGTATTCGAATAGGAACATCAGCAATTACAACAAGAGGATTGATAGAGGAGGACATGACAAAGATTGTAGATTTAATTGATGAAGTCATAATGAATATTGAAAATGATGAAGTATTAGAAACAATAGCTGACAAAGTTTATGACTTAATGCATCACAAAAGATTATTTGTAATGTAATAAATTTTAAATTTAATAGTATTTTTGAAACCGGAGATAAAAAATCTTCGGTTTTTTTATTAATTCAAAGTATTGAAATAATTTTCATTATTAAAACATCACAAAAGTTTTTATTGACAAGTTATGTTTAAAACAAGAGAAATAGGTTAGTAAAGCACAAAATTTCTACTTTTATTTATTTAATATTAGGTTGTTTTTTATAAAAGTTACGTTTAGTTGCTATCTTGAGCTCTTTCAATAATCTTTTCAGGTAAGGCCTTTTTAGCCTTAGCGCCCATCTTTTTTAGTTTTTCTACACTAGTTATTAAGTTTCCTCTACCTTCAACAAGTTTATTCATCGCAGCACTGTAATCTGTTTTTGTCGCATCTATTTTTTTACCAATATTAATAAGGTCTTTTAATAAACCGTCAAACTTATCATATAAAGCACCAGCTTGACGTGCTATTTCAAGAGCATTTCTTTGTTGTTTTTCATTATTCCACATAGTATCTATAGTTCGTAATGTTGCCAATAGAGTAGTGGGAGTTACAATAACGATATTTTTTTCAAAAGCTTTATTGTATAGTGTATTGTCTTCATTTAAAGCAACGGCAAAAGCAGGCTCTATTGGAATAAATAATAGCACAAAGTCAGGAGATTCAATTCTATAAATATCTTCGTATTTTTTTTCAGAAAGTTGCTCAATATGTCTTTTTAGAGAATTAAGATGTTCTTTAAGGCAACGTTCTTTTTCTTGTTCATTTTCAGTATTCGTATATTGTTCATAAGCTTTTAAAGATACTTTCGAATCAACGATCATTTTTTTATTATCAGGCAAGTGAATAACAACATCAGGCATAATACGTTTGCCTTCTTCATTGCTGAAAGATTGTTGAACAAAGTATTCACGATTTTTTTCCAAGCCAGATTTTTCAAGCACCCTTTCTAGGACTAGTTCCCCCCAATTACCTTGGATTTTGCTATCTCCTTTTAATGCTTTCGTTAAGTTTAAGGTTTCTTTACTCATTTGAGAGTTTAATTCTTTTAAATTAGAAAGTTGTTCTTTTAAAGCAGAATGCATTGAAATACTTTCTTTTTGAGTGTCTTCTACCTTTTTTTCAAAAGTTTTAATTTTCTCTTGAAGTGGGTTTAATATATTTTGAAGATTTTCTTTGTTTTGAATCGTAAATTTATTTGATTTTTCATCAAGAATTTTATTTGCTAAATTCTCAAACTCTTTCGTGAATTTTTCCTGTAATTGTCCTATTTCCTCTTTATTTTCTTTTAATTTTAAATGTAAATTTTTTAGCTCTTCATTTTTTTTTACAAGTTCTATAGATGAAAAATCTTTTTCGCGACGAAGTGCGTTTATTTCATTGTTTTTTTGATCCAAATGATTTGTGAATTCTTCTTTTTGTTTACTTATAAATTTATCGATTTCAGTTTTTTGTACTACCAAGTTGTCTAATTTACTTTGTAATATATTTTTATTTTTTTCTAAATCGTGAATAAATTTATTTGCTTTTATTTTTCCTAATAGGTTTCCTATTATGGTTCCCAAAGTAATACAAATTAAAGCAACAATTATAACAAGTAAAGTAGCGTTCATTTATCTATTGAAATTAAAATCAAAACAAATATATGGTAAGTTATTCGAAAAATATTTGTTCTTAATGTTGAAAACCGTATCATTGAAAATTATTTACGGAGAAATGATATCTAAATTCATATATACAAAAATTTTAGGGTGGAAGTTAGTAGGAGCTTTTCCTTCTGATATTCAAAAATATGTAATTATCGGAGCCCCCCATACCAGTTGGAAAGACTTTCCAATTTCTATTTTAGCAAGGAATTCATTCGGAATAAAAGTGAATTTTATCGGAAAGAAATCACTTTTTAAACCACCACTTGGATTTATATTTAAATGGTTAGGCGGTACACCAGTAGATAGATCAAAAAATAATAATTTAGTTGAATCTGTTATTGATTTGTTTGATTCAAAAGAAGAGTTTAGGCTTGGTTTAGCTCCTGAAGGAACAAGAAAAAAAGTAGATAAGTGGAAAACAGGATTTTATTATATAGCAAAAGGAGCAAGTGTTCCTATTGTTATGTTTACTCTTGATTTCGGTAAAAAGCAGGTAGCAGTATCACCTCCATATTATCCTACCGATGATATTGAAAAAGACTTTAAAGTTTTTCATGATTTTTATAAGGACGTAAAAGGAGCAAATCCTAGTCAATTCTAAAAAATTGTGTATTTCAATTATAAGTTTTGATAATTGTTGTTTCTTACGACTATTTATGAGTTGAAAAAATAGAGAAAAATATTATACTCTTCTCAGAAAACTCTTTTTTTTATAAGGAGTTTAGTAAGCTTCAATAGCTCATTTAGATTTTTATTTTAAAATAACAAAGTACAAGAAAACAAATAAAACAAGAAAGCTTTATATATCTGAACTATTCTTAATGAATTATTTGATAAAAATAGATAGAGGTTGAATGGTGTTTTAGGTAATGATTTTAATATAGTTTAAAAAGCTAATATTTTTTAACAAAAAAAATAAAACCCCAAAGTTTAATTCTTTACTCTGGGGTTCAAACGTATAATTACTATTATATAATGAAAACAATTAAATTCTTAAAATTTGTAATTTACAGATAGGTTAAACATAGAACCTAATTGACTAAAATGATAACCATCATAAGTCATTTGAGAGTATCTTTGATTAAACGTGATTAAGTTAGATTGTTCTTTTAACAACGCTGGATTATTTAATACATTAACACCTGCTACGTTTTCTGCTTTAAAATTCCATTCAGGTAAAACATTTAAAATATTGTTCGCATTAAAAGAAACTGTCCAGTTTTTATTAACATTGAAGTTAATTCCCAGATCTGTTACTATTTTAGGTGTAAATTCTGTTCTTAAGTTGTTGTCAAGACCTTGCTGTTTAAATATGGTTTTACCAAAATAAGTGTTATTCAAGGTAAATCCGAATTTCCCTATATTATAGGTATTTCCTAATATCCATTTAGTTCTAGGCCTTGAAGTGAAAAATAATGCTTCTTGTGTAGCATTCACAACCGATTGTCCAGAATTAGCAGCAAATTCAGGGTTTTTTACAGCACCATCTCGTTCATTTTGAATTGTATAGTTACCTGATAAATTAAAGCCCAACGTACCTTTACCTACTGGTAATTTGTTATAGCTTACCACAAAATCGATTCCTGATGTTTTAGTATCGATTGCATTTACAAAAAAGCTAACATCATTTAAACCTTCGAAAACAGAAGTGCTTGGTGGTGTTAATTCTGTACTTAGTACAATTCTATCATCCACTGCTATACTATAGTAGTCAACAGTGAAAGAAAAGTTTTTAAAAGGCTTACCACCAATACCTACTGTGAAGTTCGTAGATTCTTCTGCTGTTAGTTTTGGAATGCCTAAAAGTCGTGCCTGTGGAGAAACATTGTTAACTAATCCACCCACTTGTATCCCTTGGCCTGGAACAAAGCTATATTGTGCTTTTTGAGTATAGATTTGATGTAAGGTCGGCGCTCTAAATCCAGTAGAAACAGAACCCCTCAATGTATATTTGTCATCAATAAATTTATATCTAGAACTAGCTTTCCAGATGAAAGTACTTCCAAAGTCAGAATAGTTTTCTATTCTTGCAGTACCACTTATCAAAAAGTCTTTATTGATATCCCAATCAAGACTCGCATAGGCACCAAGATTATAACGATTAAAGCTTCCAGAATCTTCTGGTCTATTTCCCGCAAATGAGTCTGCACCACCACCGTCATAAGAAGCTAAATCACCTTCAATAATTTCAAAGTTTTCAGTTCTGAATTCAGCACCAAACGCAATAGCTACTTTATCAGACAATATTCTAGATATATCGAGGTTACCAACAATATGGCTGAATGCTGTACCTCCTGGATCAAAGCTTACAGGACTACTTTCTCTGTATAATTGAGTCCCTTGAGAGATTTCTCCTGAATCTACAGTTCCGTTACCATTAGAGTCAATCCAAGTCGAGGGTGAGAGAACAACATTTCTATTATGAGAATTATTAACAGTATATGTTTGTTGGTTTCCACCAAATGTTATACTTGAATCAATGTTCCAATCATTAACTTTCGATTTAAAGCCAAGTGTAGCATTATAATCATTTAAATTACCCTCAAATGTTGGCACGTAACCGTCATATCCATTAGCTCCTGGGAAAAAGTTTGTTAGGTACGGCATATCTCCATTTTCTCTCCATCCTGAAATAGCTCGAGTTCCACTACTATTTCTTGGATTAAAAAAGTCATTTTGTTGCCTCCAATAAGGTGTTCTATAGTTAGCGAAACTATTTACTTTTTTATAAACATATGCAGCATTAAAGTACAGCTCGTTATCTTCTTTTAAATCTACTAGTCCGTTTATCAAAAACTTCGCGGCAGTTGTGCCAGGAGATCCGTTGATATTGTTTGCATCAGGGTTTCTTGAAAGAAAATCGTCTACAGCGTTTCGACCATTTATGTTACCTTGATTAATTGCGGATAATTTTGTGTTGTAGTCAGCTGAACCTATATAGGTATTGTTGAAATAATTTTCTTTGTCTTGCTCATTAGCGAAAGTTGAAATATCAACACCGCCTAAAGTTCCGTCATCGTTAACATAACTTTTGTAACTATTTGGGTTAACTTCGACAAAGTCTGCAAATTCTCCATCAGCATCAACTGTTCCAGGTCTATTAGCCAAAGCAGTTTTAGAAAAGTCTACAGTATAGTTAATAAAGCCTTTTCCGTCACCTATTTTACTACCATTATTAACACTTATTCCTAACATTTCACCATCACCTTCACCTGTAATTCCAGACCTGAAAGTAGCAGAACCATTTTTATAATCATCTTTTAAAATAATGTTCATTACTCCAGCAATGGCATCAGAACCATATTGAGCAGAAGCTCCGTCACGTAAGATTTGTATCGTTTTTATTGCATCTGTTGGTATACCAGAAATATCAGCTCCTGTTTCTCCTCTTCCAGGAGAGGTTTGCGTGTATAATAAAGCACTTAGGTTTTTACGTTTACCATTGATAAGAATAAGAGTCCTACTGGGCCCCATATTTCTGATTTCATAAGGATCCAATAAAGAGGTCGCATCATTTACAGGTGTGTTTACTGTATTAAATGATGGTATTTTATATTGTAAGGCCTTGTCAAAAGTAGGTTGACCTGTAGCTTGAAGCTCTTTAACTCCTACAATATCTACAGGAAGAGGACTTGATGTATTACTCCTTGCTGGTGTCCTACTACCTGTAATAACAACCTCCTCTAATTGAAGACCTTCTTGTAATGTAATTGAGAAGGAGGTTTTACCACTAACAGCAATTTCTTGTGTTTCAAAACCAGAATAACTAACAACTAAAACGGCTCCTTGATTTACATTCAATTGAAATTTCCCATCAAAATCTGTGGTCGTACCGTTTTGAGTTCCTTTTTCTAAAACGTTAGCTCCTGGAAGTGTTTCATTATTTGCATCTTTTACCACTCCTGATATTCGTGTTTGTGCTAATGCACTAAAACTGATAAAAATGGAAAAAAGAAAAGTCAGTATTTTTTTCATAAATAATATTTTAGTTAAAAAAATTAAGAATATGTAAAGGTTGTTGATTCAATTTTGTCATATTCGCTACAATAATATAAAGATGGTGTTTATATTATTATACCCTTTTTTATTAAAAAAAATACAAAATAGTTAAAGTTTTATTAAAAATTTAGTGTAGTAAAAGGCTCCATTTGTTCCCATTTGAATTGCGTCCCATAGTCCTCCACTATCGGTATTTCTAGCTTGTTCAGTAGGATAGGTATTGAAAAGATTATTAACTCCTGAATGTATAGAGAAGTTATTATATAATTTAAAGGTTAAATGAATATCTGAAGTATATTTACCCTGATAATAGTCAATAGAAGATTCAAAAGGAATGTTCTCTTTAAAAATTTGCCAATCAATTAATTCAACACTGCTGAATCTCGTAAGCGTAGTACTTATGGTAAAATTTTTCAGTGAATAAATAGCGTTAAATATTAGTTTATGGTTCGGGGCAGAAGCTAATAGAAAATATTGTTCTCTAGGTCCAAAAAAGGCATCTTCGCTAAGAGTTTTATTGTTTATTTTCGTTATTTTCATTTTATTGACGTTACCTACGATATCGATATTCAATTTTGAATTGTTGAAATATTTTTTCCATCCTAATCGAAAATCGAGTCCTATTGTTGATGTATTTACACCGTTAGCAAAAAATTGTACGTTAGTTACTTTAGGGTCTATTTGTGAGGCATCAAAATTCCCACTTAAAATGATTCTATCTTTTATGAGTATATGATAAGAATCAAGAGAAAAATTAAAGTTTTTAAAAAGGTTATAATTAAAACCAAGACTGTAATTGACTGCTTTTTCTTCTGTTAGTCTACTTATGCCAAATCTTTTAGTTATAGGATTATCATTTGCGATTAAAAATGATTCTGTGGCTTTACTATCAATAAAATTAGTGAATTTTAGGTTGTAATATATTTGTGCTAAAGATGGAGCTCTAAAGCCAGTACTATATGAGAAGCGTAGCTTTGCTTTTGGAGAAATTTTATAACGAGTAGCTATTTTGGTGTTTATAGAACTTCCAAAATCACTGTAATTCTCATAACGCATAGCAGTTGCTAACAACCATCTTTTTGTAAAGTCAATTTCACTATCGAAGTATAAGCTAACACTTGTTCGCATTTTATCTACTTCATTTTCTATTGAATATCCTGGAAATCCTTGAGACCCGCCAGGTCTTATTTTTCCATTGTGTGTATGTAATAGGTTATTGGGAGTTGAAGCTGTAGCAATATTTCCATTTATATCATATAGTGCATAAGAAGCTTCTTCTCCAGAAAATATTTGATAATTTTCAAATCTATTTTCAAATCCAGCAGCAATATTTAAACCATTTAAAAAGTTCTTATAGTGTCTAGATATATCTAAATTAGTAGTATTTTGAAGCAAGTTATGTCCGCCAGCATTAAATTTCTTTGGAGACTTATCTAATAGTGAGGCATTAAGCGTTTCTTTGATAAAGTATTGAAAATGGTTAATTCCAATTGTATTGCTAAGATCGATATTCCAATTATAAAAATTGCCTTTTGAGCCTATGGTAAGAGATTTGTCTGAAATATTGGATGTTATGATCGGATTGAATCCTGTAGGATAAATTTCAGTAATATTACGTTCGCTTTCCGCAGGTCTTGTAAATGCATACGCACGGGTGTCTTTAAAATTATACCCCCCATTGGTATAAAATTTTGCATTCTTTGTTAACGGAATTTCAGAATTAAAAAAAAGACTACTGGTTTTAGTCGCTGGGTCTCCATAATTTTCTCTAATATCAGTTCCTCTTCTAAAAGTATGATTTTTACTTAATAACTCTGTTGATAAATTAAAAAATCCTTGTTTACCTATTTTTTTACTGTAATTTATATCGGCTTTATAAAATACCCCATCAATTCCTCTTCGATTTTTATTTGTATTATTAGATGCATTATTGAAACCAAAAGTAGTATTTACTAATGTTTTGTCAGGTTGATCTTTTAGGACTATATTTATTACGCCAGCAATGGCATCTGAACCGTATTGGGCCGAAGCACCATCTTTTAATATTTCAATTCTTTTGATAGCAGATGTTGGAATTGCATTTAAGTCAGTTCCAGAGTTTCCTCTCCCCCTAGTTCCATAGAGATTGATAAGGGAAGCTTGATGTCTTCGTTTACCATTAATTAAAACTAAAGTTTGATCAGGGCCAAGTCCTCTGTATGTAGCAGGAATTATATGATCTGATCCATCTGACCCAGATTGTTTAGTGGCGTTAAATGAAGGAATTTCATTTTGAATTAGTTGATTTATTTGAATAAATTCACTTTTACTTTCAGCGTTTTTTATATCAATCACATCTGTTGAAACAGGTGCGTCAATTTTTTGTCTAGTATTATTTCTAGAGCCTACAACTAGTACTTCATCGAGTTTAACTCCAGATTGCAAACGAATTGTTATTTTTTTTTTGGAAGGATACACTATTTTTGTACTATGACTAATATGAGATATTTCAATAGAAGCCCCCTGAATGATTTTTAATTCAAAATTCCCATTCTTATCAGTTACAGTGCCTCGTTGCGTTTTCTTCTCGATAATACTAGCTTTTTCAACAGGGTAATCAAATTGGTCAAGAACTGTTCCTTTTACCAAAATTAATTTCTTTTCAGATGTTTTTTCGTTTCTTAAAGAATCAATAATTTTTTTATTAATAGGATTGTTTTTATCTTTTTCTAGTATTTGTTCAATTTGATAATCCTTTTCAAAGATTACATAATAATTATTACCAAGAGATTCAACCTTTAAAGAAGTATTATTTTTTAATATGTCTATAGATTCTCTCAAAGATAGCTTTGTAAAATCTATTTTTTTTAAATTCCTGTTTTTTATGACCTCTGGGTTATAAGTAAAAAAAACATTATGGTTTTCATTTAAAAAAACAAGTAGATCTGAGACTGATATATAATTCGAATTTTGAGCATTAAGACTGCATAAGGACACGTTAAAAAAGCATATTATTATAACAAATAAAATGATGTTTTTTTGTGTCATTAAAGTACTTTGAAGTTAATAATTTTTGTAAACAATTAGTTTTTTATTATCCTCTTTAATGGTAATATTTGCAGCTTTTTTTACTGCGTTTAAACAAATTTCAAGATTTGTTGTAGGAACAGTTCCTGTGATAAGAATTTTTTTAGTTTTCTCATCAATAAAATCAAAGTTAACCCCATAGGTCTCTGAAACTTTTTCAAGTGCATCCGACAGAGTAGAATTTATAAAAATAAGTTTTCCGTTCTTCCAGGCTACTTGATCATAGCCTGAATTTAAATGATCATCAACTATAATTTTTTTTGAGTGAGATGAATATTCTATATAGTTACCAGGAACCATATTTTTAGATAAACCATTGTTAAGACTAAGTTTAACAGAACCTTCTTCAAGAAAAACTTTTGTTTTATTTTTTTGTGTATTTACATTGAATTGCGTTCCAAAAACTTCCACAGTTAAATCTTTGGTGTTTACCCAAAATTTAGCATTTGAAGCTCTTTTTTTACTAACATTAAAGAAAGCTTCTCCCTTTAGCCAAACTTCCCTAGCATTATTTTTTTTATAAGAAATAGTTGAATTTGAATTCAAAGTGACTAACGTTCCATCACTTAATTTTAACTCTAAAACTTCTCCAAAAGATGTTTTATGTGTTACCTTCATAAAGTCACTATAAAAATACCATGAACTTACGGAGATTAAAAGAAGAAAACTAGCAGCTATACCAGATATAAGATACTTATCCCTTTTATTTAGAAAAGGTCTTTTTTTCTTTATTGGAGACTTCACTTTCTTTAATCTATTTTCAAGTTTACTCCATTCAAAATCGATTTTTTCTTCTGGAATTACATCTTTTTTAAAATTGATTCCAATAATTATATCTCTTGCTTCATAGACTATATCTTTCTTACTAGGATTGCATTTTAGCCAGAAATCCCAAAAATATACATCTGAAAGCTGATTATTGAGTGCCCAATTTTTGAATGAACAGTCGTTTATAAAATCGTTAATGTTGGTGTACTCTTTTTGTGTCATACGAAAACTTATGAGGGGGTGCCATCTTAAGTAAGATATTATTTTGACAAATATACTCTTAAATAATATATAAATTCGCATTCTTATAAATTTAATAATTCAGAGATAGCGACTTCTTCTCTTAGGTTCTTAATAGCTTTATGTAATGTGTTAACGACACTCTGGTAGTTAATACCCATAGTATCAGATATTTCTTGAGGTTTGAGATTACAGTGAAATTTTAGATAGACAACTTCTTTTTGTCTTTTGGGAAGTTTATTAACAAGATTGGCAAGATTTTTATTACGAAAAGTTACAGATTCTTGATTGGCCATGAACTCCTCTTGGGTGAAATTAATATCGACAATGTCGGCGTCAATGTTTCTAACAACTGAGTATTTTTTATTTTTATTCAAACGTTTAATGATAAATCGTCTAAATGAAGAAAAGAGATAAGGAGCTATTGTTTCCAAGTTACTTAAATTTTCCTTGTGCTCGTATATGTAAACGAAAAAATCTTGAAGCGCGTCTTCAGTTAAAACAGAATCGTTGGATATTTTTAGTCCGTAACTAAAAAGCATTGGATAGAACTTCTTAAATAGTACTGAAAAAGATTTTAAATCTCCCTCTTTTAAGGATCTCCATAAAGTTTCATCACTTAATTCACTCATTCTCTAGGTCGGTTGTATCTTGTAAATGTAATAAAAAAAAATAACTTTTTAAACCTATGCAAAACTCACCGTGAAATAGTTTTAAAATTGTATGTCTTTTAAAAAAAAGTATTGTACTATATTTGTTGCGCTAAACTAATACAATATATAATGAAAGCTGGAATTGTAGGATTGCCTAATGTCGGAAAGTCAACTTTGTTTAATTGCCTGTCAAATGCTAAAGCACAAAGTGCAAATTTCCCTTTTTGTACAATAGAACCGAATTTAGGAGTTGTAAATGTACCGGATAATCGTTTAGAAAAATTAGAAGAGTTAGTAGCTCCGGAAAAAGTTATTCCTGCGACTGTTGAAATAGTTGATATTGCAGGGCTTGTAAGAGGTGCAAGTAAGGGAGAAGGGTTGGGAAATCAATTTTTAGCTAATATCAGAGAGACAGATGCAATAATACATGTTCTAAGATGCTTTGATAACGATAATATAGTTCATGTAGATGGATCAGTAGACCCAATAAGAGATAAAGAGACTATTGACATAGAGCTACAGTTAAAGGATCTTGAAACCGTTGAAAAAAGATTAGATAAAGTTAAAAGGGCAGCTAAAACGGGTAACAAAGAAGCTAAGAAGGAACTAGAAATATTAGAAACTATTCAAAAAACACTTTTAGAGGGAAAATCTGTAAGGACACTTGAATTTTCAGAAAGTGAAGAGGAGCTAGTGAAATCAATGCAGTTTATTACATCTAAACCAGTTCTATATGTTTGCAATGTAGATGAGAGTTCAGCGAAAGATGGGAATGATTACGTAAGTAAGGTTAGAGAAAATATTCATGATGAAGAGGCAGAGATTATTGTTTTAGCAGTGGCTACTGAAGCTGATATTACTGAATTAGAAGATTACGAAGAACGTCAAATGTTTTTGTCAGATATAGGACTTGAAGAGCCAGGAGTTTCAAGATTAATACGATCTGCATACAATTTACTTAATTTACAAACTTATTTTACGGCTGGAGTGAAAGAGGTTAGAGCTTGGACAATAGATATTGGAGCAACAGCACCTCAGGCAGCAGGCGTTATCCATACTGATTTTGAGAAAGGTTTTATTAGAGCAGAGGTGATTGGTTATGATGATTATGTTACTTTTGGTTCTGAATCTAAGGTGAAAGAGGCAGGGAAAATGAGAGTAGAAGGTAAGGAATACGTTGTTTCTGATGGAGATGTAATGCATTTCAGATTTAATGTTTAGGATGATGTTACAAAATGAAAATGTTAAGCTCTATTGAAATTTTTCAATAGGGTTTTTTATTTAATCTAAATTTATTTTTGATGAAATTTAAAAAAGAAAGTTTGTTTTTTTTGAAAGACTTAAAACAGAATAATAACCGAGATTGGTTTTCAGAAAATAAATCAATATTTATTGAAGCTCAAAGTAATGCCAAAGAATTATTTGAGTCTATTAAAGAAAAGCTAGAAGAACATGATGAGATTGGAAAAGATAAACTATTTCGTATTTATAGAGATGTAAGATTTAGTAAGGACAAAACACCATACAAGCATCATTTTGCGGGCTCTTTTTCACGAGAAGGAGCTCGTTTAAGGGGAGGGTATTATTTAAGAATTAGGCCGGGAGAAAGCTTTGCAGCAGGTGGTTTTTTTAAGCCTGAAAAAGAAGATTTATTAAGAATAAGGAAAGAATTTGAATTAGATGATTCCGAAATTAGAGATATTTTAAACAATAAAAAGTTTAAAAATTATTTTGGAGGGAAATTAGAAGGAGATGAATTGAAAACAGCTCCAAAAGGATTTGATAAAAAACATCCTTCAATAGATTTAATAAGAAAAAAGGCTTTTATTGCAATAAGAAATTTCTCAGATGAAGAGGTAATATCGGATAACTTTGTTGCAGAAGTTGATAAAACTTTTAGAATATTGAGACCTTTTTTTGATTTTATGAGTGATGTTTTAACTACCGATTTAAATGGAGAGTCTATAATATAAAAATTTGATTATCCTAAAAATAGGATTCAATTTATTTAAACTGCTTTTAAAGATTAGTCTTAATCTCATGTTTAAGGACAAACAAGGTTATTATAGTTGATAAAATATCTGCAATTGGAAAAGAGACCCATATTCCGTTGATTCCATAAAATTTTGGTAAAATATAAATTAACGGTATAAGGAAGAAGCCTTGTTTTAAAAGAGCTAATAATAGCGCTTTTAAGGTTTCTCCTATTACCTGAAAATAAGCTGATCCAATTAACTGAATTGTTATTAGAGGTGTTGCTAAAAAAGTTGTTGTTAGCGCTTTTGAAGTCACTTTAATCATACATTTATTGTTCGTAAATATTCCAATTAAAGTATTATTGAAAAACATAATCAAAATGAAAATAATTAAAGCAATACCTGTTCCAAATATTAATGATATTCGAATAGTTTCTTTAACTCTTTTTAAATCTTTAGCTCCGTAATTATAGCCAGCAACTGGTAAAAAACCTTGTGTTATACCTAATACAGGAAATAAAGCAAACATCATTACTCTATTAATTATACCGTATATGGATATTGAAATAGCGGAGCCATATTTTAGTAAGTTATAGTTTAAAATTATAATAAGAAGACTTATAGTACCTTGTCTAACAAATGTAACACTACCAAGGGACATTATTTCTTTTATTAAGGAAGGAACGATAGATATTTTTTTCAGATAAATAGTTGTTTGTTGCTTTTTTGATAAAAAGAAGTAAAAAACAAGAATTCCACTTACTAAAAAGGAGCATGTTGTAGCCAATCCAGCACCGAACATACCTAAGTTTCCTATTTTAATGAACAAAATGTCTAAAATAATATTTATAAATACCGGGAAAATGATTACTGCCATAGCATATTTAGGTTTACCAAGTGCCCTAATTATAGGGTTTCCCATCATAGCAAAAGTAAAGAAAGGCACCCCATAAATAACGATGCCGAAGTATTCTTTGGCTAAAACCTCTATAGCTTCTTTAGCCCCAAATAATTTGAGTAAAGGAGTAGGGAATAAAACACCAATGAAAAGAGATAGAAAAGCTATACAAAAAGTTAAAAATAATTGATTCTCAAAAACTTTATTAACTTTGTACTTGTCTTTATTACCAAGAGCACGAGAAATTATAGAACTTCCACCAATACCGATACCCATCCCTGCAGAAGAGATGAAAAAAACAATAGGCAATGTTGTAGTAAGTGCACCAATAGCCAATAAATCAACCCAACGTCCAACAAAGATAGTATCAATAATTAAATTTAGTGACATAGCTAAAATTCCAATAGAGGAAGGGATTGCTTGCCTTAGTATTAGCAAGCTAATTTTATCTACACCGAATTTACTGATCACTATTTAATTTTTATCAATTAAATAGCTAATATCAACTTATTCAGGTATATGTCATATTTTGTGAAAGGTTTTTAAGGATAAATTAACATCGTTTCTTTAAGTTTGTTAAATGAATGTTTATGAAAAAACTCAAGTAGTTCAAAAAAGTGAGATAGATCAATATAACCACGTTAATAATGTAGTATATGTTCAATGGATTCAGGATATAGCTAATGAGCATTGGCAAGAGCTTACAAAAGAAATAGAGGAGCTAGATTATGCTTGGTTTGTGGTTCGTCATGAAATAGATTATATAGCACAGGCACTTTTAAATGATGTTGTAATTATTAAAACTTGGATAGGTAAAACAGAAGGGGTGAAGTCTGTACGCCATGTTGAAATTAGTATAAACTCTAAGTTGATTGTGAGGTCACAAACAATTTTCTGTTTGGTTGATAACAAAACAGGAAGACCGAAAAGAATTACTGAAGAAGTGACAAAATTACTTTTGAGAGAAAAATAAGCAATATCTTTGTTTACTTAAATAAAAAGGGATGATGACATTCAGAGAACTAGGAGTAAGAAAAGATTACATAAAAGGATTACATGAATTGGGTATTAAAAAGCCAACTCAGGTTCAAAAAGAATCGATACCTTATTTGTTAGGCAATAACTCTGATTTTATAGGTTTGGCAGAAACAGGGACAGGAAAAACAGCTGCTTATGGGATCCCTGTGCTACATAAGATAGATACTTCAAAGGATACTATTCAAGCTTTGATTTTGTCTCCAACACGAGAATTAGTTCAACAAATAAAAAAACAATTGTTTAAGTTTACTAAATATGCAGATGATAAAATATTTTTAGAGGCTGTTTATGGTGGAGAAAAGATTGAACGTCAGATAAAAAATCTAAAGCGAACTACACATATTGTCGTAGCCACTCCAGGTAGGCTTATCGATCTAATAGAAAGGGGTAGTGTCAATTTAAAAGATATAGGGACTTTAATTTTAGATGAAGCAGATGAAATGTTAAGCATGGGCTTTAAAGAAGAATTAAATCGTGTTTTAAAGTATACTTCAGGAAAAAGAAAGACATGGTTATTTTCGGCTACAATGCCTCCAGAGATTAGAAATATAGTTAAGAAATATATGACTGCTTCTACTAAACAAATTGAAGTGAATAAGAATTTATATGTGAATAAAAATATAACACATCAATTTATTGAAACCACGATTCCTGAAAAGGTTAAATTAATAGTGAGATTTTTAGAGAAAAAATCTTTTAGTAGAGGGATAATATTTTCTAGAACCAAAGCAGGCGCACAAAAGTTAGCCAAAGAATTGAGGGAAGAAGGATTTTCAGTAGAAGCATTGGAAGGAAATATGCAACAAAAAGAAAGGGATAAAGTGATGAGATCCTTTAAGAATAAAAATCTACAAGTTTTGGTTTCAACAGACGTTGCAGCAAGGGGAATTGATGTGAAAAACTTAAGCTATGTTATCCATCATCAGTTGCCAGAGAAGAATGAGTATTACACGCACAGAAGTGGAAGAACAGCAAGAGCAGGAGAAATAGGGGTTTCTTTGGTTTTAGTTCTTAAAAATGAAAAAGAACGGTTGCTAGAATTAGAAAGGTCTCTAAAAATAAAAATTACTGAAATTTCTATTTAAGATGAATGTAATTTACATCCTTGACATTTGTGGAACATTCGCTTTTGCTATTAGTGGAGCTCTGGTTGCAATAAAAAAGGAGTTTGACGTCTTTGGAGTAATTATTATAGCTTTTGTAACTGCAGTGGGAGGTGGTATGTTAAGAGATGTTCTGATAAATGCTCATCCTATAAATTGGATTGGAGATATAAATTACATTTGGATTATCTTTTCAGCAGTTATATTTACGTTTTTATTTAAATCAAAGATTTCACCGTTACGTAAAACAATGTTTTTATTTGATACAATTGGAATTAGCGTTTTTACTTTATTAGGATTAGAAAAAGGATTAGCTCATAATTTACATCCATTTTTAGCACTTGTGATGGGAATGGTTTCAGCTGTTTTTGGAGGTGTTATAAGAGATGTGCTTACAAGAAAAATTCCATTAATTTTTAAAAAGGAAATTTATGCTTCGGCTTGCTTATCAGGAGGGCTGATATATCTTTTGCTTGATACAATTCATATAAATGATGATATTCAGTTTATTATATCTGCCCTTGTTATTATGATAATCCGAACTGTAGCAGTCATCAAAAAGTATGAATTACCAAAGATTAAAGATGATTTATTCTCTTACTTTAGAAAGTGATTTATTTATTTTTGTAGATATTTTATTCTTTTCAATTTGTTTTAAGTTGTTTATATAGTGTTGTTTGTCGATTTTTTTTTAAAGGTTATTTTATAATTAAGAATTTTCAAGAAATTTAATTATATATTATGAAACCCTTATCACAAACACGAAAAAAAGTGTTTTTTGCACTTCTTTTCTTAATAACCTGTTCATATGCGCAGGTGAATACTGGTGGAAATGCTACTAAAGCTAACCATCAGAAACAAATTATTGGTTACATTACAAATTGGGATGCTTGGAAAAATAATAAAGCAGGTGTGCCTGGAGCTGGTGCTCTTACTCATTTGAATATTGATTATTCGAAATACACAATTTTAAATTATTCTTTTTTTGGAGTAGCAAAAGATGGATCCTTACATAGTGGAGATCATAGAAACAAAAACATCCATAAAAAAGGAGTTTCTCAAGAACCAAATGATATCTTTTTTACAGATATTTATAGTAGTTGGGATCTTCATATTTTATTTGGAGAAATTGAGCCCTTGCAATACATAAACGAAGATGCTAAAAAAAGAGCCGAAGCACAGGGGTTTGAAGTAGAGGTTAATGGGAGATCATGGAAACAACCTACTTGGGGATTATCTGGAAACTTACCTTTGCCTCTTCATAAAGAAACTGGTGCACCAGGTTTACTGGAATTAGCACATAAAAATGGAGTTAAAGTAATGGCTTCAATAGGTGGATGGAGTATGTGTAAACATTTTCCAGAAATGGCTGCTGATCCTGTTAAAAAAGAAAAATTCATTGAAGATTGTAAAAAATTAATAGCGACTGGTTTTGACGGTATCGATCTTGATTGGGAATACCCAGGACCTTATTCTGGAATGAATTTTACTGGTACAGAAGCTGATTTTCAGAATTTTGTTAATCTTGTTGATGATATTAGAAGCGCAATAGGTCCAGATAAACTAATAACTTCGGCAATGTCAGCTGATCCAAGAAAGTTAGAAGGGTTCAATTGGAATCGCCTATCAAAATCAATGGACTATTTCAACATGATGACTTACGATTTTAATGGAGGATGGTCAAATAAAGCGGGTCACAATGCACCTGTTTATAGTTATACCGATGCAGAAGTTCCATTTTTTAATTGGCAATCAACCTTAAAAAAGTTAAACGAGTTAGGGGTTCCAAATAGTAAAATTTGTTTTGGAGCTCCTTTCTACGGAAGAGGAGTGGTGACGGAAGGAACTGCAATGTTAAATTCTAAAACAGTAAAACGCTCAGAAACAGTTCAACCAGACGGGCCTATATCAACATCAGCAGATTATACAAATTGGAAGAAAGAGGTGTATGATGGAACTCCGAATTACTTTTTTATCAAACAAAAAGCGTTAACGCCCAATAGTGGATGGACAAGAAAGTGGGATGATGAAGCAAAAGTACCTTATTTAGTAAAAGGCAATTTCTTTTTAAGTTATGATGATGAAGAATCAATCGGTATTAAAGCTCAATTCATTAATGATAATTCATTAGGAGGAACAATTGTCTGGACAGTATACGGAGATCTAGAATTTGGAGGTTCTGTTACATCATACGGAAGTAAACTGAAAAAATGGTCCAATGTAAAATCTCCATTAGTTAATAAAATAAACGAGGTTTTTGCAAACGGTAACGGAGGAGGTAATATGGCTCCAACTGTAAATATTACAGAGCCCATAAATAATACAACTTTTGAAACAGGTAAGAAAATTGAAATTAAAGTAAATGCATCCGATAGAGATGGAACCATAGCAAAGGTAGAGTTTTTTAACGGTCAAAATAAGTTGGGCGAAGACACTAGTAAGCCATATTCATATACTATTTCAAATGCAAAGTCAGGAAACTATAATTTAACAGCAAAGGCGACAGATAATAAAGGATTATCAACTGTTTCTAAGGTAGTAAAAGTAACAGTTAAAGATGAGGGGCAAAATACAGCACCTGAGGTATCAATAATAACTCCAAATGGCGGAGATTCATTTGTTGAAGGATCAACAATGGTAATTGAAGCCAAAGCATCAGATGTTGATGGAAGTATTGAAAAAGTAGAGTTTTTTCGGGATGGTAAGAAATTAGGTGAAGTAACGCAATTACCTTACAAATTTACAGTTAGCGATTTGAATGTAGGAAACTATACTTTAACAGTAAAAGCAACCGATAATGAAGGGGCAACAACTACATCAAAAACAGTTGAAGTAGAGGTTGTTAAAGATATAACAGATTCATGTAGCCAATATCCAGAGTGGTCATCTCAAGTTCCATACTCCGCAAAATCAGATGTCAAGCATAATAACATCCATTATAGAAGTAAATGGTGGTCAAGAAATCAAAATCCAGCGAATAATTCTGGACAGTGGCAAGTTTGGGAAAAAATAGGACCATGTGATGGAGGTGGAGCTAATACTACAAACAAGCCTCCAAAAGTACAAATAGACTCACCAATTGCAGGAACAGACTTAATTAAAGGAGTAACAATATCTATAAAAGCTAGTGCCTCAGATACTGATGGGAATGTTGTAAATGTAGAATTTTTTAACGGGACAAATAAATTGGGAGAAGATGCCTCTGAGCCTTACACATATGATCTTGTAAACGTTTTAGAAGGGGAGTATTCTTTAACAGTTAAAGCTACTGATAATAAAGGAGCTTCAACGGTTTCTAAGAATGTGAAAGTAGTAGTAAAATCTAATTCAACAGTAAATGATTGTATTGGAATTACTAAATACGTAGCAGGTACTACTTATAGAAATAAAGAAGAAGTTCAGAATAAAGGAACAAAGTATAACTGTAAAATAGCAGGGTGGTGTTCGTCATCATCTGCATGGGCTTATGAACCAGGAGTTGGAATGCATTGGCAGCATGCTTGGACAAAAGTAGAGCAATGTTCATCATCTTTAGTGTCAGGGAAGAAATTGACAATTTTGGAGAATCCTGTAACCAATCAATTAACGTTATTAAATGTTTTGAATGTTAGTACTAGGTCTAGACTTGAAGTTCAAGATGCTGAGGTTTATATTTATGATCCTGCAGGAAATCCTGTTGAATTCAATTTTGAAGCTGATAATAACAATATAAACTGTAATGTTAGCTCTTTAAAAAAGGGACCATACGTGTGTGTTGTTTACTACAATAAACAGAAATATACAGGTAAATTTGTAAAAACTAAATAATAACCTGAGTTTATATTATAAAAATATTCTATTTAGCATATGTTAAATAGAATATTTTTATTTTAACATAAGCAATAAAAAAAACTTAAATAGTTGTTATAGATGTGAAAAACAAATTAAAAACTGTAACAAGATTAGAATTAAATCGTTTACAAATTGATTACTTAACATGAAAGGTTAGTAATTATATAGTTTTTAGTAGTTGATAAAAAAGGCTTAAAAGTAATACTCTTTTAAGCCTTTTTGATATTTTAAAGTTAAGACTGTACTGTATAACGATGTGTCTTTAAAAAAACAGAACTATATAACATTAGTTTTTTTCAAGTAAAGCCATATAAAATCCATCATATCCAGATAAGTGTGATAAAACCTTTTTATCACTAATAAAAGAAAAGTCTTTTCCTTCATCTGAAGCTAAAAATAATTCAATTTGTTGCTGGTTTTCTGATGGTAATACAGAGCATGTAGCATATACAAGTTTACCTCCTTGCTTTACCATTTTTGAATAGCTAACTAATACCTCTTGTTGTATACCTCTAATACGATCTAAAAAAGAAGGTTCAAGTTTCCATTTACTATCAGGATTTCTTCGGATAACACCTAATCCTGAACATGGAGCATCAATTAACACCCTGTCAGCCTTGCCATAAAGTTTCTTAATTACCTTAGTTGAATCAATGACTTTTGTATCTATATTATGTACACCGTTTCTTCTTGCACGCACTTTTAGTTTTTTCAGCTTACTCTCATAAATATCCATAGCTATAATTTGCCCCTTGTTTTGCATTAAAGAAGCTAGATGTAATGTTTTTCCACCAGCACCAGCACAAGTATCAATAACTTTCATACCTGGTTGAACATCTAGGTAGGTTGCTACTAGCTGAGACGAAGCATCTTGAACTTCGAAATATCCTTTTTTGAAAGCCTCCGTTTTAAAAACATTGGCACGTTCTTTTAATTTTAAAGCATCATCATACCCTTTAATAGAAACGGCATTGATATTTTCAGTTGCTAGAACCTTTTGAAGTTTATCTTTGGTAATATTAAGAGTATTGGTTCTTAAAATAACTTCTGCTTGTTTGTTTAGAGCGGAAATCTCTTTCGTCCAAACATCTTCTCCTAATTCCTGTAATCCGATTTCGTCAATCCAATCAGGAATTGATTCACGATATTTCCTAATTTTAGATAGCTCATCAAATCGACCTTTGATTCTTCTATTAGGGGTAGGTTCTATTTGATTCCAATCTGGCAACTGTATACCTCGCAACACACACCAAACAGCAAACATACGCCATAAATCAGGCCTAGAAAACGGCTCTTTTACATTAGCTATTTCAGCATATAAACGTTTCCAACGAACAATATCATAGATCGTTTCTGCTACAAACTTTCTATCTCTAGCTCCCCATCGTTTATCTCTTTTTAAAGCCAACTCTACCGCTTTATCAGCATAAACATGTTCATTAAAAATATCGCGTAAACTGTCAATAACCGCGAAAACTAAGTTTCTATGTAATCTCATCGAGTTAATTTAATTTGCAAAGATAGTTGATTTTAGCCGTTTATCATGTCTTACTTTTAAAGGATCTATGATCCGACCCAAAGTGAAAAAAAAGGAAAATATGCGATTAATCTGCTTACCGATAATTCAATTTTTCAAATATTTATAGTCTTTTTATAAGTGCGTTTTTGTTTTTTGGGTAGAAATGGTATTTATAAAAAAGAAAAAAGAGCTGTGTTTAATAATTTTAACCGTTGTCTAAAACCAAGTGTAATTAATAATTACTTTGGAAAGTGAATTTTTAAAAATCAACCTAATAATCTTTAATTACATCTGATGAAAATTTGCAATATACCATAAATAAAATATTGCTAGCAGTATGAAAAAAAACATATTTTTATGGTTTTAACGCACTCACTTTTTAAAGTAAATGTTTGTTCTTGCGATATACCGAAACCAGTAATTGAATTAAAATTAGTTGATTATAGTTTTTGAAGAAAATGTAATTTTGACCTATACTGTACTTTTGATATTACACAGTACTACAAAAAAAGTTACAATTCAAAAGCAGTAGCGTTCCAATTTCAATCTTAACTTCTCAGTAGCTCATGATGGTTTAAGATACATAGATGATTGATTCTATTTTTAATTTAGCTAAGTATAAAAATATTAAAAGCAGAAAATTTAAAATAGATTTTGAAAAAGATGTTTTACCTATTATTCAAAAATTGAATTTATGGGAGAAAACATATATTTTAGGAACTAAAATACTTCTAAGAACTAGAATTTTTTTACAGTTTTATGAAGAATCAAAGGAAGTCAAAGTTAATTATCAATAACACAATTGGCAATAATTTATAATTCAATTACAGCGTAATTTGATATGCTTGAATCTATGTAAGATATAAAAAACCATATTTAATTTTAAAAAGATTGCTAATTTATTTTTTGTTAGGGGGCTAATTGTAAGTCTACTTTCAATAAATACCATATTCATTTTGAGACATAATCCACTGGCGTGCTCAAGCTTTATTGAGAATTCTTATATTCTTTCTTTACATAATTACTAAATAAACTTTCAAATAAAACTACTCTTATTTGCTGAAATTAGACCATATTTCCGATCTATGATTTATTTACTAACTTTATTGTTTAATCTGCAAGACTAATCATAAACAGAGTATTAGGTACAATGATAATGATTGGGGTGCAAAAACAGAAAACTATGAAATTATTCAAATCTCTATTTGTTGTTATAATTATTTGTTTTTTTGCAGTTTCATGCGACAAAGAAAACAGTAAGTCAGATAGTTTTGAAATTAAAGGAATAATTCAAAAGCAGGTTATAACTACTTATCAATATGGAACGCATGTTATATCCGGATATGCTTTAAGAAGCAATGCTGTAAATTTAGATAACTATATCAATCAAAATGTAACTGTTGTAGGGTATAAGATTGACGGATATCCAATTGATGGAGGACCTGACTTCATTGAAGTAGAAAAAGTAGAGTAAAGTACTTATCACTAACTAATAAGTAATTTTAATAATTTTATGTTGAAGATTTAAATAAACAAGATTTTTTTAATACTCTTAACTTTGAATTCTTCAAAAAAGCTAAACCTCCTACCCAGACCAATATTTTTTTAGCGAGATGAGTTGATTATTTATCTTAATTTAAATTATAATGAAACAAACATTTATATTTGAAAAGGATGTTTGCTAGATAAGAAGTCCATAAATTAACAAACAGTAGTATAGAATATAACTTAAAATGAACTTAAATAGTCCAGTTACCTACATAAAGGGAGTAAGTGTGGCCAGAGCTGAATTACTATATTCGGAATTGGGCATAAAATCGTGCAGAGATTTATTACATTTTTTTCCATTTCGTTACGTAGATAAAACGCAGTTTTATACAATTAATCAATTGCAGCAGAACACTTCAGAAGTTCAGGTAGTAGGGAAAATTACAGGAATTAAAACGGTTAAGCAAAAACGAGGAAGTAGGTTGGTAGCTGTTTTTTCAGATGCAACAGGAACAATAGAGCTAATTTGGTTTAAAGGAGCCAAGTGGATTCAAGATAATTTAAAAGTAAATGTTCCGTATGTTATTTATGGAAAGTTAAATTGGTATAATGGAAAAGCGAGCATGCCTCATCCAGAGATGGAAACAGTACAGGCATATAAAAATAAGGTGCAAATGGCTATGCAACCGGTATATCCTTCAACTGAAAAGTTAACTAATAAAGGGATTACGAATAAAGTTGTTAGAGGAATAATAATGAATCTTTTTCAGCAGTTTTTTAATACTATTGAAGAGAGTTTACCTCAATACTTAATAGAGGAACATCAGTTAATTGCAAAAAAGGAATCTCTTCTCAATATTCACTTTCCTAAAAGTCAAGAATTACTAGCTAAAGCTCAATATCGTTTGAAGTTTGAGGAATTATTTTTTATTCAATTGCAATTACTTCAAAAAAAGCTTATTCGGAAATCAAAATTAAAAGGGTTTGTTTTTGGTGAAGTTGGTAATGAGTTTAAGGATTTTTACGAGAATCATTTACCATTTAGTTTAACCAATGCTCAGAAGAGAGTATTAAAGGAAATTAGAAAAGATATTGGCTCTGGAACACATATGAATAGATTATTACAGGGAGACGTAGGTTCAGGAAAAACTATTGTCGCTTTACTTACAATGCTGCTGGCAATTGATAACGGATATCAAGCAACAATAATGGCTCCTACTGAAATTTTAGCCATACAACATTATAATGGAATAGCAACACTTCTCGAAAATACAAGTATTAAAGTTGACTTATTAACAGGATCAACTAAAACAAAAAAGAGAAGAGAAATTCATAAAGGTTTAGAGGAAGGAAGTTTGCATATTCTTATTGGTACTCATGCTATTTTAGAGGATAAAGTACGATTTAATAATTTAGGAATAGCTATTATTGATGAACAGCATCGATTTGGCGTAGAACAACGATCTCGTTTGTGGAAAAAAGGTAGACAAGATGACGGAAAAGCATTGGTACCTCCACACATATTAGTGATGACAGCAACTCCAATTCCAAGAACTTTAGCAATGTCTGTGTACGGTGACTTGGATGTTTCAGTAATAGATGAATTGCCTCCAGGAAGAAAAGAAATAAAAACAGTTCATAGGTATGATAGCCATAGACTAGGCGTATTTAAATTTTTAAAAGATGAAATAAAAAAGGGAAGACAAGTATATGTAGTATATCCATTAATTCAAGAATCAGAAGCAATGGACTATAAAGACTTAATGGATGGCTATGAAAGTATAGCAAGAGAATTTCCTAGTCCTGATTATCAGATAAGTATCGTTCATGGACAAATGAAAGCGGTTGATAAAGATTTTGAAATGGAACGTTTCGTAAACGGAGAAACTCAAATTATGGTGGCAACTACTGTTATTGAGGTAGGAGTTAATGTTCCTAATGCTTCTGTAATGGTAATAGAAAGTTCTGAGCGTTTTGGTTTAAGTCAGTTACATCAGTTGCGAGGTAGAGTGGGACGAGGTGCCGAGCAAAGCTATTGTATTTTATTATCAAGCTACAAATTATCTTCTGATGGTAAAACTAGGCTAAAAACAATGGTGGATACATCTGACGGATTTAAAATAGCTGAGGTAGATTTAAAGCTGCGTGGACCTGGTAATATTATGGGAACACAACAAAGTGGTGTTCTTAATTTAAAAATAGCGGATGTTGTAAAAGATTCTCAAATACTTCATAAAGCTAGACATATGGCTATTGAAACAATTAATGATGATCCAGCTTTAGCAAAATCAAGAAATGAGATTTTAAATAAAGTGATTTCAGGGCTTCGAAAAAACATGGGAATCTGGAGTAATATAAGTTAACTTTAATTTGTTATTTTGTTTAATAATAGATGGTTATGTGTAGTTGGTAGGTAGGTGAAAAAATCAAATAACTAGATGCTTTACTACTAATAAACCAGTCTTAAATTAGTTATAATAGTTAAAAAATGTATTCAAAAAAATCCCGCTCAAAATATGAGCGAGAAAAAATGCATTTAATAAGAAAAAACTTAGTTCGTTCTCTAAGTTATTCAAAATTCTTAAAATTTATTTAAGTATGAAATAGGTAATATCCCTAAATCGGATTGTATAAAAAACATCATGAATAGGGAGTATTGAGTGTTTAATTTTAGTCAATTTTAAATTAAAATATATTTTTTTTATTTAACTAGAATAGTTAACGGGAGAAAAATGCTTTATGATGCAAAGGGAAGTTTACCTAGACTATTAAACGGTATCAGAATAACGAGTAAATAAAAACTGCGCATTAAACTTGTTCAAAATGTAGTTAGAAGTTTGGTTAACACGCAGTGATATTTATACCAACTTTAACTTGTCTGCATAGTCCCCTGAGACAAGCTATTAGCTTTTTCAAAGCTATAAAAAATGAAATAAAAAATAAATAAAATAGTTAAAAATTAATATTTAAATAATCTCCTAAACTTATAGCAAGAAAAAAATATTAATCTATTTTCAGTATCAAAACTGTATTATTTAAAGCCAAACTAAGTAGACTAATTTAATAATATCTTAAGCAAGATTATTTCCTTAAAACAATTGTAAAAACTATTCTTTTCTTTAAAAAAAAATACAGTATTTAATTATTAAAAAATTAAGTGTTTCATATTTTAACATTAAGAACTTTAAATTATATTCAATTTTGTTTTAGATTAGTAAAAAAATAAATTTAAAGTTAATATTAATGATCAAATTTATTACCAGCAGTATATTTATGTTTAATCTAAGTATAAATATTTTGATAAATAATCGTTGTTATGAAAATTAGAACAGAATATGACTATTTCAAGTTTAAATTAAAAAGCTAAGAATCTGTATTTATCAATTATATTTCGCAACTAAAATATATAGACAGTTAGTAATTATTAAAAAAGAATATTTCTATAGGCGTATTAAAAATTAGTTTTTATGAAATTAAATTGTCTATAAATAGTTATTCTGTTTTAAACTACTTAATCTTTTTTACTCCAAATAATTTATTTAAATGATTTTTCCTATTATAAATAATACAATTATTACCCCTGATATTTTAAATGTTTGTGTTCTTTTAAGTGGAAGTATAACCATTAAGAATCATAAAGAAAATATAGTTATGTGTTCAAATAGTTTCTTTTTTTTTAATAGAGGCTTTGAAATTATAGCAAGTTCTCCTTTTGTAGATGGTTTTATATTAAAAATAGATAGCGATTTTTTAATGGATTTTTCGGATTTAAAAGAGCAAGCAAAGAAGATAGAGTATATTCATGATTTTATAAAAATTAAAAATATTGAAAACAAGAGAAGATTATTTCATTCAATCTTAAAAATATCAGACAACACAAAACTTAAGAAAAGCTTTTTACACATTTTATGGAATGAATTGTTTGATGATTTTTTTTCTAGAAATGAAAAAAAATCAATTGTAGTACAGTTTTCTGAATTAATAGATCAGCATATCCAGCAAAATTTATGTGCAGGGGCTTATTCAAAAATATTAGGAATTCCATTAAAAGTATTGATCAAAGAGGTGAGAAAAAGTGAAAATAAAACCCCCTGTCATTTTATTACAGAAAAAGTAATTGAAAAAGCAAAATATAAACTGTTAAATACAGACGACTCAAGTAAAATGATTGCTTATTATTTGGGGTTTAATGATCCTTATTATTTTATTAAATATTTTAAAAAAAGTACAGATTTGACACCGACTCAATATAGAAAACGCACAAAATAAATAGTTTTAAAAAAAGAATATATTCCATCTTTTCATTTTTTATTTCATTTTTTATAAATGAATAGTATTTCATATTTGTATTCATAATTTAATTTATTCATAATATGAAATTATCAGATAAACTAGCACAAAAAAAACAGGCTACAATACAAAATATTTCCAATGAAAAATGGGAGATTATGGAAAAAAGCACCAATTCTTTGAAAGAAGCTAAACTAAGTGAAAATGCTGTCAAAAAAGGGGATTTATTTCCAGACTTTAATCTTGTTAACATAAATAATAAATGTGTTAAAATTAGTGATTTCAAATATGAGTATTTAGTGATTTCTTTTTATAGGGGAGGGTGGTGCCCATACTGTAATATGGAATTAAAAGCTCTCCAAAGTATACTACCTGAATTAAAAAAGCACAATACTGAGTTGATTGCTATTTCTCCTGAAAAACCAGATAACTCTTTAACGACGACAGAAAAAAATGAATTGTCATTTACTGTTTTAAGCGATGTAGATAATAAATATGCTAAATTATTAGGGTTGGTTTTTCAAATGCCCGAAGATTTAAGAAAATTATACCATTCGTTCGATATATATGTTGATATGCATAATGGAAATAAAGACTATGAATTACCAATGCCAGCTACTTATATAATAAATAAACAAAAAGAAGTTGTATATAGTTTTATACCTGAAGATTACACAGAAAGATTAGATCCAGAGAAAATTCTCAGAATAATAAAAAATGTCTAAATCTTCTTACTTGTAAAGAGGTATTATTGTAATAGCATCCTTTAATATTTAAGAATATTTATGCATCGAAATAAGACTATTCGTTAAACTAAAAGTATTCTATTTTTATTAGTAAAAATAGAAAGGTGTTTACTTACTTTTGTCCGTTAACAAAGAAAATTATATTGGACTAAGAATTATGAATACACACCTAAATTGGATTAAACAAATTATTATTTTTTGTTTGATAGGAATACAAGCTTACGCGCAAAACACAAGTGATGAAATATTATCTAGGGAATTTTATTTAAAAAAAGCGAAGAAATATCTTTTAAAAGATTCTTTAGATCATTATCATCAGCTTGAATTTAAAGTAGAAGGGGTATTCTTTTTTAAAGATTCTGTAAATAAACAAGAAAATAATTTTGATTATTTTATTTCTTGGAAAGATTTAAAGAATTTAAAAAAAGATATTGAAAATCAACCTTATGATTCGGTCTATAACGCATTCATAAGAAATAAGAAATATGTTTCCTTAGGAAAAAATAACATTAATAAAAGTATTTCAAGAAAACGAATTAAAATAGCAATTAGCCCCGGACATTTAGCGACCAATTTTATGGAGGCTAAATATGAAGAAAAGTATATTGAATTTGATAACGGTAAAATAAAGTTTTATGAGTCTGATTTAGCTTTGAGGACAGCACTAATTCTTAAAGATAAATTATTGAAAGAAGGGTTTGATGTTTTTTTAACAAGATCAGACAAAAAGCCTGATATTTGGAATTTAGGTTTTGATAAATGGAAAAAAGAAAAGTTTGAACTAACTTTAAAAGAGCAACTTGAGCTAGGTGAGCTTAACGATAATCAAGCAGAATGGTTTAAAAATGAGGCTACAGATCAGCAAATTTTTAAATACTTATATGCTAAATTCGAATTGCGTAAGAGAGCAGAAATGATTAATGAATTTGATCCAGATTTGACAATTGCAATACACTACAATGTAGATGAAAAGAATAAAGACTGGAAAAAGAGTACTAATAAAAATTTTATGATGACTTTTGTCCCTGGTTCTTTTTTGACAAACGAGTTAAAAAAACCGATAGATCAACTCAATTTTTTGAAACTATTGGCAACAGATAACATTAAAAAATCAATTCAATTATCAAAAGAGTTTATCACTTTTTTTCGCAAGATGTCGTGTATTCCAATAGCAACTGCTAATGATGCTGATTACTTAAGTAAATTTTGTGTTGTAACTGAAGAAAAAGGTGTTTTTTCAAGAAATTTAGCCATGACACGATTGGTAAATTCTCCTATACTTTATGGAGAACCGCTTTATCAAGATAATAAAAAGGTTTCAAGATCTTTAAATTTACATAATCCTGACAGAAAAAATAAAAAAAGAACCTCTAAGTATTTGAAAAAAGTGGCTGATTCATATTATAAATCAGTATTAAGTTATTTAAGAAAGTAGTAGAAACAAATTTAGAGCAATAAGTTAAACTAAAATAGAAAAGTATCTTCTCGAAAGAAAGATGCTTTTTTAGTTTTTGAATAAGTTTAAAAGGAAGAAATGTTGTAAAAATTATTCAATTAAATATTACAATAAATGTTTTTTAATGGATTTAATTTATTAATAAAGAGGAGGCTATTATTAAAACTGCGCATTAACTTCTTTCATGAAGTTGTGGGCTATAGATAGTAGAAAGTTTGGTCAATACGCAGAATCTAAATAAAGTATAAATTTAAATAAAAATAATTTAAAAATAACTTAGGGGAAATACTGAATGTTATATCGGTGTTTTTACTAGTTAAAGTTTTGATAGAAAAAAAAGAATGGTTTTGAATTAATGTCAAAAAATGAAATTTAGCGTCGTATTACTTAATCTATGTTAGTGTGAATATTCGTTAGTATAAAGTGTATTTTATACTGATAATTATAAGCGTAATACATAATTTTAGCAGGTTTTAAGTGAAGTTTAAACTTCTTTTGATAATATGTTTTTCTATTTTTATTATCGAAGACCAAATCCTTTCTAAATATTTATGTTATTTCTTTTCTAAAGGTTTGCATTAAGATTCTTAATACACTCGTGTAATTACTTATTCAAATAAATATAGCTCTAAAAGGAACGAGTTTTTCAATTATTATTCTTAGTTGTCTACTAGTGTTAAAACTTTTTTTAGTTTCCAAAAGGCGCAACTACTTTTCACGAATATCAAAAATTATTCTGACCTATTAACAAATCATTTTAGGAAAAATAGCATATAAAATTAAAATACTTTTGTTAGATAATACTTTGTATTAGAGTTTTTTTGTTGTAGACTATTTAACTTTAAAATACTAGTTTTTTCTCAAATAGTTAAGAGATTTCTGTATTAAAAATTTTGGAAGTTGAACCGAAAATATTCATAATATTGTATGTTGTTGAACTGCTTGAACTTTTTATCAATGTTTGGTTTTTACTAATGATTAAATATTAATAAATAATGGTAAAAAAAGAACCTAACGTGTTTTCTTAATAAAAAAACATTACATTTGGCTTCTACGAAAATACTTATATTCCATTTTGTCGGGTATATATAATTATTTACAGTTTTTTAATGATTAATTCCGAGTTTCAAAATTTTGTTACTCTAAAGGATATACTTTTCATTCTCTTAGGCTTTTGTTATAAAAAGTTTGAATGAGAGTATTCTTTTTAGGATCATATAAAAATAATTTTATCAGATAATTTTTTTTATCAAATTCTAAGTATTAATAATACTTGCTTATTTGACTTAATAGACTCTGGTAAAGTATAAATAAAGGTAGAGCTGATAAACTACTATAATAACAGGGTGTATTCCTGAAAAACCAAACGAGTAAGGATTAATTCAAAACTAAATATTTATGACACAAGATGAAGAAAAGGAAGTACTTAAAGCACTTTACGATAGGATATTTGATGTTATTACTTATCAACCCGCAGGAGGAGAAAACCCTTTTACAGAAACTGAAACTTTTATTCATTTTTCAAAAAACTCAGCGGTTAATCCAAAATCTTTTTTAAATCCAAGAACTCCTTCAAATCCAACAGGAGACTTAAAAGCTTCCGAAGAGTTTTCTCGTATGGTTGACGTAGTTTCACCTTTATCATTGGAGTGGCAAAATTCAGGAGATAGACTTTCTGAAAATTACTCAAATATTGTGAATTCAGCAAATGTGACAACGGAGCAAGATGAGAAACAAGTAGCTATGTATAACAAAGCATACGATTATTTACGACCAGAGAAAACAGAAAAAAACCCTTTTACAGATGAAGAAATAACATCAAGAAGTGATTCTAAGGATTATGTTGATTATGAGGCTAATATGGAAGAGTACGTTTCTGCAATATCTATGTATCGTGGAGCCTATAATCTATATTTAGATGACTTAGAGTCAAAAGACCAAGAAGTTAGCTCAAAAGCAGATCGAGATTGGCAAGCAAAAGCACCAATGCTTGAAAATGAAATAAAAAAAGCTTTTAGAAAATTGTCATCAGGGAACGCAAAGTTTGTTAAACAAGCCCTAGATATTCTAAACACAACTATAAATGATGGTATTCGTGCCGCTATAAGTGTTGCTAAGGAGTCTATTCAAGAGGATCGTAAATTTAGTTCTTCTTTAGGGTTTGATAATAAATGGTTGTTGAGTTATCCTTCGCCTTCAAATTGGAATGAAGAAGGAGCGCTAAATTTTACAGAGTTTAAGTTGAGTGGCGGTAATACGAATATACGTTCTAAATCTACAGAACATAAATTTGGTCTTGATGTCAATGTAAATTATGGATTGTGGAATGTAAAAACAGGCGTAGGAGGAGAGTTTAAGAATTCAAATAGTTCAACAGATAAGGACAGTTTAGAGATTACAGCTAAGTTTGCTAAAGTAGATATCAAAAGGCCATGGTTCTCTGAGTCATTGTTTAGACTTGGAAGCTGGTCTACGAAATTAGTTGAAAAGCATGGTATTTCTAATGGACAAATTGATTCAAGTAATAAAGGGAATTATTTACCGATGTACCCAGTATCCTTTATAGTTGCCAAGGATATCTCTATAAAAGCAGATTTTTCACACGAGGAAGAAGAGCATATTTCACAGTCTGTAAATGGAAGTGTTTCAGTTGGATATGGACCTTTTTCAGTTGGAGGAAATTATGGATTTGGTTCAACAGAAGATAATTTTTCATCAGATTATCAAAACGGTGAAATACGAGTGCCTGGTTTACAGATTATTGGATGGGTTAGTAGGGTTATTCCTGCTTCACCGCAAGAAGGCTAGTTAAACGTAAAATTTAAATACTGTAGAAAAACATTTTCTACAGTATTTTTTATGACTTTACAAAACAATAAATTATGAATATACATGAGGCTTTTGCGAGTGCTTTGGGTAAAAGTGATTTGAAATCAAGGAGTAGTATAGGTTCCAGAAGTGACTTAAAAGTGAACGCTGATACAGAGAAACAAATTGTTCAATTGAATTCTGTTCCTGTTACAATTGACGCAAATTTGTATAAAAATGCCAGAAGCAATACGAAACCTTTGGGTGATATAGGTGCTTTATTTAATTTTAGTCAATTAGTTGACCCGGTTCCTAGAATAGGTAAATCTTATGCAGCAAGTACTTCTTCATCAGAAAAATTATACGGTCATATTTTAAAAAGTGCGACAATAATTTCTAATAACGATTTTGCGAGGTCTGTTATTAGTGAGTCTCGCGAAGACTATAATCTAAAAGCTTTTTCTGATAGAGATGGAACACCAGGGCAATGGAGGCCTGTATATGCTATTCCAGAAGATTGGCACTCAGCTAATGATAATCGTTTTAAAAGTTTAATAATTGACCCATCCAGTAGCATCGCAAATACTATATTTCAATCAGTTCCTGGTACCCATGATTTAGATTTTATACTAGAGGGTGGTCAAAGAAAAAAAATGCACCCTGATTCAAAAATCAACTCTGTGGAGATGAAATATATGCAAGTTGAACTAGATAGGCCTTGGTATAATCCACTACTTTTTCAATTGGATGGATGGTATCTTTCAAACGAATCAAAAGGGTACTGCTCTTCTGGTGAGCTACAAGATAACAAAGGGGTCTTTCCCTTGATCCCTACTAGTATGATTATTGCCAAAAGAATTAATGTAAATGCAACATGGGCAGAGGAGGATCAAGAGATTATTAACGGTTATAAAGAATTAGGAAAGCCTTTATATCTTGGACCTTTTCAAATTTCAGAAACAATTGATGATACACTTAAAATTATTGGTTGGATCAGTGAGGTTATTCCGTTTTCACCAAAAATTTCTAAACCAGTAGAAACATCAATTAAGGTAAATAATAAAGGAGCATATGTGTCAAGATTTACTGTTACTTGGAATGTAAATGGCGTCTTAGAAAAGGGAATTTCTGGAAATTTTCCTGTGCTAGCAAATAAAGAAATTTCAGTTCCAGCATTTGCATCAGACATAAAGATAAGTATTGAAATTATGACTCTTCCTTTGCCTGAAATATGGTCTACAGTTAAAACAATTCAGTTAGAAAAGCCTGAGTCCGTCGAGTATGAATTATCTGGCACCACTTTTTCTCCAGTACTTGATCAAATAAAGTAATGGTAAAATTAGAACTCTTTAGTTCGTTATATTATTTAATAAATTATCACTGATAATTTTCAAACAAAAATTAATGCCCATACCTCTTTGATGTTTATAAGTAACATTAAAATATATAGTTATTAAGAAACACCTTCATTAAATAAGGTGTTTCTTAATTTTAAAAGGTTTAGATAAAATAACTTTTATAATATATTTTTAAATGTAATAAAGAGCAATTAAAATTTCTATTTATTGATTGCAAGGAGGATCTTCATTACATGGATAAGTCGTTGTTTGAATATCAGTAATTGATAAGTTTTCCGGATTGGTATGAACATTAGTACAATTACAAAGATCTTCATCTTTAGTACAGCTAACCAATAAGAATAGAATTAATACTAAAATTAATTTTGGCATTTTGAATAATTTTAATTTGTCTAAGATAAAATTTTCAAAAACTAACTTAACCTAATAAAAGTATAATTTTTTAGATTGATAAATAATCATTCAGAACTTACTCAGTACCTATAATATTAACGAAATATAAATTACTATCCTATAGGGTAATGTTTATTTTTCTTTAAATAAACCATGTAGTTTTATAGTTATTTTTTTTCGTTTAAAGTTAAATTTTGAAGGTAAGTTTATATAAAGTATTTATATTTGAATGTTATGGGTAATTAAATAAATAATATTATAATTTAATAATTTAATTATGGGAAATGACACTTTAATAATAATTGAATACGGAATAGGTGCCTTATTGTGTATTATAGCTGGTTTTTTTGCTTTAAAAATAGGAAAAGATTTATACATGAGCGGAGCAGGTATTTCTGAAGAAGGAAGCTCAATCGAAGTTAAGGGAGTAAAAGCACAGATGAAAACGGTAGGCTCTGTTGTAATGTTAACTTCAGTAGCCTGGGGTTTTTTAGGAATGCAAATTTTTCCCGATTATAAAAGAAACAAAGATGGAATTATTTTGGGAAGTCCAGCGCCTAAAATGGCATCTAGTAATGATTTTGCTCCTGAAAAGTTAACTGAATTAAAAAGCATGTATTTAGAAGGGGTGCAAAGAGATTCTGTTTCAACATTCAAGACATGGAAAGTTTTAGCAGAGCATGAGGTTCCTCAAGCAAAAGCAATCATCAGTTACGCATATAAAAATGGAGTAGGTGTTGAAAAGAATATTGATTCAAGTAAATTTTGGACTCGAAAACTTCAAGGAAAAAAGGCAGAGCAACTTAACGAAAAAAATATAAAAAAAACTTTTGTAAGTGTTCCAAAAAAGTAAATAAAATAATTGATGTAGAATGTTTTGAACAAAAAAATAAAATAATTTCAGTATTTTAATATTCAAGATTATTGTAAAACCAGATATGTTTTTATAAAGATATAGATTAAAACTGAAGTATTACTGTGGTTAAATTTTCTTTTTTCTGAATTGGAAAGCCAAAAAGAGCACTCATTCTATTATTTCAAATTAAAAATCATTTTTAGAAGTCACGATACAAAAGTGACTTTTATTTTTTTACTGATAATAGAATATTAAATTTAGTGATAGTGTAAATTTGAAATTTATTTAGACATTTTAATTTAAGAAGTAGCGAGACAAAAACTGCGCATTAATTCACTTCATAGTGTAGTTAGAAATTTGGTTAATACGCAGTGACTACAAACATACACGATGTAATATAATTAATAAAAATGAAAATAGCTAGTTAATAATTAGAAAATTCATTTAAGTGTCAAATTCACTGTCTTTTGACTTATTTTATTTGACCTTTTTTCATAAGCTGTTGAACTGTTTTAGTAATTGTAAAAGAGCTTCTCTGTTTTACTTTTGTAGTGAATAAAAAACAATTTTAAAACAGAAATTATGAATATTACGTTAGCAGATGCAGAGAAGATTATTTTAGCAGCAAAAGAAAAGTCTCTAGAAATTAACACTAAAATGAATATAGCAATTGTTGATTCTGGAGCAAACCTTGTAGCTTTTAGCCGTATGGATGGAGCTTGGTTAGGTTCTCTAGATATTTCTATAAAAAAGGCTAAAACAGCTCGGTTTTTTGATATGAGTACAGGCACAATAGGAGAGTTATCTCAGCCAGGTAGACCTTTATTCAATATAGAGCATTCAAACAATGGGTTGATTACATTCCCAGGAGGTTTACCGATAAAAAATGAGTCAGGGGAGGTAATTGGAGCCATTGGAGTTAGTGGAAGTACAGTAGAAAATGATCATATTGTTGCGGAAGCAGGTGCTTCAAAGATTTAATAAAATAAAAGATAAAAAATAAAATAAAATAAAAGATAAAAAATAAAAGGTAATTCAGGTTACCTTTTATTCTCTTGTAATTAAAATGAAGTCAATATTTATTACATTATTTTCATTGAGTATAACGTTTTCATTGTTTTCTCAAGATAAAAATCAGAAAAAATATCCAAATATTAATGGTTTTATAGGTACTGCAATTCCTATTCTATCCTTATCAAACGATGGTTTGTTATCAAATTTTGATAAATCAACTACATTAGCGTTTCCTTTTGGACTTAACTTAAACAAGTCTAAAAAATTTTCTTATTCAGTTGAATTAGATCCTATCATTACTTTCAAAAAAGAAGGCTCTTCACTAACCAATTTAGCAATCTTACCTGGAATTTTATTTCATACAGAGTATTTTACTTATGGTATAAGAGCTGCATTTGAAATTAATGGACGTTATGGGGCAAGTTTTTCTTTATTAAGAAATATTTTTAAAGGAAACGGTTTTGATATTGTCATTGGTTTACCTCTAGATTTAAGATTTGGAAATAGTTTACCATCTAGTGCAGGAACAGGATTAATTGTGGTAGTAGTAATATAAAAATTGAAAATTAAAATGAATAAATATATTTCAGAATGTATAGGAACATTCGCGCTTGTTTTTTGTGGTACAGGAACAATAATTGTTAATGAGCAATACGGAGCTAATTTAGGTTTGTTTGGGATTGCCTCAGCTTTTGGATTAATTGTTTGTGCTATGATTTATATTTTTGGAAGTTTTTCGGGAGCACATATAAATCCCTCTGTAACGATAGCTTTGGCCGTAGGAAAATTAATTTCAAAAAAGAAAGCATTATTTTATATTATTGCCCAGTTAACAGGAGCCTTTTTAGCTAGCGGTGTGTTAACATGTATATTCTCTAAGAATACAACATTAGGAGCTACAATTCCATCAGGGGATTTACTTTTATCATTTGTTTTAGAGTTTATTTTAACATTTTTCTTGATGTTAACAATATTAGGAGTAACATCGAAAAAAGAATATTCTAGTGTTGCAGGGCTTATAATAGGTTTAGTAGTTACGGGTATAATCCTAATGGCAGGGCCAATTTCAGGAGGGGCATTTAATCCAGCGAGAAGTTTAGCGCCAGCCTTTTTTTCTGGAAATATGAGTGCTATTTGGATTTATATTACAGCACCAACATTAGGAGCAATTTTAGCAATGTTAACCTGGAAAGGATTAAATAAAATTAATTAATAATGAAAGCAGTGCAATTTAAAACTTATGGAGAAGTAACAAAAAGTGTTGTTATTAACGAAGTAGATAAGCCTATTATTAAAGAAGATGAAGTATTAATTGAAGTTTATGCTTCAAGTGTAAATCCATTAGATTTAAAGGTCTTGGAAGGTACTATGAAAGACCTAATTAAGCTTAAATTACCTTCAACTTTAGGATATGACGTTAGTGGTGTTATTATAGAGAAAGGAAAAAATGTTATTGATTTTAAAGTAGGTGACGAGGTATACTCAAAAGTAATTAAACAAGGGACTTTTTCAGAATTTGTTGCTGTAAAACAGTCTATTGTAGGGTTGAAACCTAAAAATATAACATTTGAAGAAGCTGCGAGCTTACCTTTGGTTGGTTTAACAGCCATACAGTCTTTGAAAAAAGGAAAGTTAAAAAAGGGAGAAAAGATTTTAATTCATGCTGGTTCTGGAGGAGTAGGATCTTTTGCAATTCAGTATGCCAAATTGCTTGGAGCTTATGTATATACAACTACAAGTACAAAAAATATAAAATGGGTAAAAGAACTAGGAGCGGATATAGTTATTGATTATCGTAAAGAGAATTATAGAGAAAAAGTGAAAGACGTTGACGTAGTTTTAGATACACTTGGAAATAGATATACAGAAGAAGCCTTTGATGTGGTCAAAGTGGGAGGCAAAGTAATAACACTTGTTGGTCCTGTTGATAAAGAAACAGCAAAAAACATGAAACTTGGTATGTTGATTCGATTATATTTAGCATGGAAAAGAAGAAAGATAACTAAACAAATTAAAATTAAATCAGCTTATTACAGCTTAGTGCTTATGAGAGCTAAAGTGGCGGAACTAAATGAAATTAAAGATTTAGTTGAATCAGAAAAAATAAAAGTAATAATCGATAGGGTATTTGAATTAAAAGATAGTTTAAAAGCACTTCTTTATGTTAAAAAAGGACATACTAAAGGAAAAGTAGTGATTAATTTTAAATCATAAAAAAATAATAAAGTAAATATTTATTAGCAATAAAAGCTAAAGGAACCTCGTTAATCATCAATTCCTCTTTAAAATTTTTTTACTAATTGAATAATATTGATTGTTTAAAAAAAGGCAAGTTATTTCTAAAAAAACTTTTTAGAGAAGGAATTTCAAAATAGTAAGATTAATGATTAATAATATTTACTCGATGAATGAGCAATGGTCCAAAGAAAAAGCTAAATTTTTTATGATGACTAAACAAGCTAATTTGTTAAATCAAAATATAGCAAATGCATCAATTTGGTATAATACTTTGTTTTCTAAAGGTTTAAATCCAGGTGATGAAAATTATAATTTTGACCAAGAAAGAGTTCTTCTTGAGCAGCAAGCAATGTTAAAGAAGCACTTTTTAGCAATGGCTGTTTTGGGAGTTCAAGGTGGGGAACAGTTTAATAAAATAAAGAAAAAAGAAAATTATCAACCTATTGAAAATTTTAAACAAGAAGGTGTTTCAGCAAATCTCGCTACTTTGGCTTCCATAGGGGGACGATTTAATTATCGTTCAAAAGATGGGTCAGCTAATGAATTTAATACTTTTTTAATGGGAACCGATGATTTAGATACACTAAGAAGTTATGAAAATACATTTGGGGGTAATTTACCTACAACTTATATGGGAGCTTATAAACGAATAGGGACGCATTCTGAATCTTTTGATGGAGGAGAAATTATAGAGTTAGATAGAGCTTTAGGAGGAGTAGATGCTACAGGAATTGATATTCCTATTGGAGGTATCGGTCAAAGTTTATTCGATATTAAGGGAAGACCTGTTGTTACTGGATATCAAGGAGTTTCTTTTGCCGACCGAAGAAGTAATACACTAGGTGATAAACAGAAAAAATATCAAACAGGACATGTTTTTCATCGATTTGCATCGAGTAAGGATGGATTAAGAGCTCAAATTCTAATTTCATTTGAAGCCAGTGCTCCTAACATGGATAATATTTTTGGAGGGTCGCACAAGGTATTTGCAACGATCAATAAAAAAATTTTTGGAGGAATTTCTAAAAGAACATTAACAGGTCAAGATAAAAGACATAAATTAGGAATGCCTAATAAGATTGGTGGCATTAAAGCTGATATAACTAAACAAAAAGTAGAAATTCTTAAAAAAATATATTCATTACTAGATTCTTTTAAAAAGTCTAGTAATATAAATTTTAACCAATTAGAAAAAAAATATTATCAGCGTATTTTAATTTCAGAAACAGTTTATGAACGCAATAATATTTTCAATGAACTATTAGAAAAGAAATTGGTAGAACATAGTTAATGAATTAATTGTTTGTTGTAAAATTAAATTAAATAACACTATTTTAAGTTTGAAATAACCCAAATTAAGCGGTTCTTTTTATTTGAGAATATAAAAAAACGTAACCATAGATATTATTTAATTATGATTTTAAATACAAAATAGTGTTATGTTGACTTATTTAATGCTTTTATAAAGGTTAGATTAATTTTTATATAAATACTAATTTTAAAAGAAGATGGCTTTATTGAGAAACTTGAATACAATTATATTAAATATAAATAACAATAAACCTATTCTATTCTTTTCTAATTAATTGTTGTGTAACTAATTATAAAATTTATTCTAAATAAGTAATTGATATAGTAAAGGCAAGAAAATTAATTTAAAAACTGCGCATTAATCTATTCTTTTGTAGTTATAAGTTTGGTTAATACGCAGAGTATTTAAATCAATATAAAACTCTAATTATCCATTAAGACGGTTAACTAGTACTTAGCAAATGTAGTAATTTTTTTGATAAAAAAGAAATTAGTTTTTTGAAAGAATATACCCATAACGAAAAAAAGACTATCTTAATGACAGTCTTTATTCCCTGATTGTTTTGAAACAATCATCCCTTTTAATTCCCTTGACACAAAATTATATAGATTTTAAATATTTTCATAGATTTAATCATAGTTATATGTTATGTTGTAATAAAAAAAACAAATTGTTGATAATTGTATTATTTTATTTTTTTCGTATTGATAATTTATTTTTTGAATCGTTTTATTGGTATTTGTTTAGTATTAGAGGAGAGGGGAAGGAATTATAAAAATTCGTTAAGATGAAATTAGGCGTGTATAATCTTGTTAATTACTAAGAATATTAAAAGTAGCTTTAAAATATTTTGATTACAAAACTGCTTATGTTGTTGAAATTTAAATATATATACTAAGTAGTTTATGTAAAAAAAGATCCCAAAGAAGGTTAAGAAAAATAAAAAACAACTTTATTATACATTTAACAGATAAATGTTTCTAATGAGATAGCACAGTGATTTCACAATGATTTTAATGTTTAGTTAATTTACTTAGTTTTTTATTTGTTTAGTATTGAGTTTTTTATATAATTTTGAAGCTTCAAAATTTAAGCTTTAGAGTTGAATAAGCCAATAATCATTTTATTTTTTATGTAAATTACACTAATTTCCGTTGTGTCATTATACAATAAAAATCAATTTAAAGTTAGATATGCATAATTGAATTGTCTGATACGATTGTAGAGAAGAATAATAATTTTATTGAGTTTCTTTAAGCTTAATTTTGTTGAACAAATAATTTTTAGATCTGTGTTAAAGACTTTGTCAAAGTAAAATACTAGTTGCTATTTTAATATAAGTCTACAAAGGTCTTAATTACAAAAAAACAAATATAACAAGTAAAACAAATATTATGGCAAATACACCAAATGAAGCACAAGCTATTATTAATAAATTTAATGATAGCGGTTTATTAGTTAGAACCGCTCAACTTAACAATGCACATTTAGAATTTCAAGATGCAGGAGCACCGGCTTCTGAATTTTCAGGAGTAAAAGAAAAAAGATACGGTCCAAAACGAAATTGGTCTTTGATTCATAATAGACTTATTGCTGCCCCATATAAAATGGTAAGCACGGCTGAAGAAGAAGAGGAACTAAAAGATCTTCAGGCTAAAGGTCCTGCTGGAAAAGCGATGCTTGATAAAAAGTTTAGAAGTATAGGTTTATTAGCTGCTCCAGATGCAATTGGAAATGATAGGTTTTTGAAATTCAGTGAAGCAGATGCCTCAAGTAGCTCTACTATGACTGGGCAAGAAAAAACTTTTTCACCGGATCAATTTAAGTCTCAAATGGAAGGGTTACGTAATACGTTGTTGCAAAAACAAAAAGATTACAAAGGAAGATTGGATAATAGTGAAATACAAACTGTTGGTTTTAATACAGATGCAGTTAAAGCTCTTTTATTTAAACCAGGAGGTTTTAAAGATTGGGCCGAAGCTAAACCTAAATTTCAAGAAGTAGTAAAAAAGATTACCACAACAAATGATTTACCTGGATTTACTCCTTCAACATTAAAAGAAATTCAGATTTTTACATATAAAATTAATGAAACAGAAAAAACAACGACGTTAGAATATTTAGATACTCTTAAGGCTTAAGTAAGTTATTTTTTAGTTTCGAATAGTATAAAAAACACCTTAATTTAAGGTGTTTTTTTATACCTATGTTTTAGTATATGTATTATAAATATGAACAAATATATTAATGTAATTGAAAAAATAATTTTTAGGGTTAAACAACCTTTTCTTGTTGATAATAGAATATTGAAAAGTAATTCTTCTTACGTCTTAATTATTATCATGTGTTTTTAAACCTAAAGTTAAAAAACATGATAACATAGATTATTTAAGGTTACAGCAGAAGTATGACGAAAGTATAAAGTTAAAAATGTCTGATATTACTCATTGGGGTAGTAATAGTGATTTTAGATTTTTTAAAAAAAAAGAAATATGTAAAGTTATGATCGAATTAGAAAATGAAAAAAAAGCAATTGTGCTAGACCTCTATCTTACTACTGATAATAATTGTGTTGATAGTATTGCGGAGAAAACAGGTTTACCTTCACGAAAGGTAAGTGAGATTATAAATAAATATTTAAGGAGAAATGATAAATAATAAAGATTAAAAGATACGTATTTATTACAATACTAATTATTTTTATGAAATTAAGGGCAGATGTATTCATGATTAGATATGTTTATTCTGAGATGATTATTGAATATTGTACTTGTTAATTAACGAGTTCATTTAAGAGTAATATTGATGGAAATTTATAGATAAGGTATATAGAACATTAATTTTTGTTTTTCTTATTTCCTCTAAAATTGGTTATTAGATCTATTGTGAATTATTTTTTGCTTGAAATTAAGAAGAAAGAATTATCGATATCAGAAGTATAAATTTTTTTGATACGGTTAACTTTTTTGTTACTAGGTATAAAGGTGTTATTTCAAACTTAAGTCCTTGTTATAATGAATATTTGTATAAAGTCAAAAATAATTAGTTTTCGGTAATATTATGGAATAAATAATTTTAGCAATCGGAATTACAAGAGACATCTAATACTTTTTATTTTTGTGTTAAAGTTTGGTTAAAAAAACAAAGAAGTGTTAAAAATTAAATTAGTTTTATTTTGAAATATTTTTAATTGTGGCTTTCAGCAAAGTGACAAAGTAAAATCTCAATTAAATTAAAAAATTGATGAAGAATAAAAACCTAAAATCATTGCATATTTTTTTAACAAATTCTCAAAAGCTTAAAATAGTTCTCTTAAGTATATTATATATTTTTTGTTTTACCTCTTGTAAAACAGAAAATAAGTCGAAGAATAAAAATAATTTTAATTTAGATAAAAAGATAGCCAATATATTAGATGTTTATGATCATGCCTATCTATCTGAAGAAAATGAATTAATCGGCGTTACATATTATAAAAAAAATAATGATAGATATGTTAAATTGAAACTAAAAGGAATTGATGAATTAAATCTTCCTCTTATTAGTGCTGGTGCTAAATCAGGTGAATATAAAAAAGATAATTATGTTTGGTACTGGAAAAGGCATGAGGGACAATATAAAGCTGAATTTAATGATGGTAGCAAAGAATTTAAACTACTAGAAATAGATGAAGATGTATATTCTAATAAAAAATATAAACTACCCACAATAAATATTAAAGAAGGTTATCAGGTAATACCTTCAACAGTTGTACGAGTTAATTCAAGAGGCGTTTGGCCTTCATTTGACGAAAAATTAGGAACTGTTGAAGTATTTGATGATAAAGGAAATTTATTATCTGTTGAAGTATTATGGGCTGACGAAAAGTGGATAAAAAATGGGCCTGATATGTATTCTTGTTTTTTACAATTTGATGTAAAAGAACCAACAAAAGGAAAAATTGTAATTTCTAATAATTATAGAGACAAGAAAGATAAGAAAAGTATTGAAATACCTGTAATTTTAATAAATATTTAGTGTTTATTACCTCAAGGCATTATTTTAGAAAGATTGCTTTTTTAAGTAAAATACATAGCATTGTGTATTTTTTAATTGTCAATACGAAAAGATAAAATATCCCAAAAAACTACAATCTAGATTCATAACACACGAATGAAGCGATATAAAAACTCGTTTTTAACTCTTATTTTAGTCTCTTCTTTTCTATAGAGTTGCCAACTTCACAAAAAATAAGTGAAAAACAAAAAAATCTGAGGCATATAGGGAATATTGAAAAAACGATCAGATTTAAGAATTAGATTTCAAAGTTTGTAAAGGAGATGATAAAGCCTTTCAATATTTTAATTTAGGATCAGTTTACAGCGAAAAAAAGTTAAAAATTTTAAACACTTTTCAATCAAATTTCCAACCAATTACTTCCAAAAAAGAAAATGGACTTATTGAATACGGTTTATTGTAAACTACTAGGGAAAAGCAGGAAGGCTTTGAATTTTGCAATCAAACCAGAACTACTAAAAAAGAGAGATTTATAAATTAAAAATTTCTCAACTTATTAGATAATTAAACGAATTAAAAAGCTGGTGAGTTCTTAAAAGAAATGAATTAGTAGTTGATTGTTATACGTATTTAATATTCAAATTTCCATCTCTAAGCACATTTGCACAACCAAATTGCAAAACGCATAAATATTATAGAGATACTCTAAAATACAAAGTTTGTTTAAAGACAATGGAAATTAAGCCTTATTACTAGTTTAGTGAAGAATATCAAAATATTTTAGATGAATCAATTGAGATCGATCCAACTTTTCAGTATGCTTATTGGTCAAAATCTATAGCTTACCTAAAAAGTGGAGATTTCATGACTTGGAAAAAGTTAATCGATAGAACGGTTCTTTAAAATTCAATAAAAAAATTAGGATTCAGAGATCAGTATCGCTACCAATTCTTTAGAGATTATAAAGGAGCAATCAAAGATAATATAGAGAAGTTAGATAGTTTAGTAGATTAGAATATTGGGTATTCTCAAAATGGAGTATACCATTTAAATATGTACAAAAACTTGTTTTATAATACTGTAAGAAAGGTGTGAAAGCTTTTTAAATTATAGAAAATTTAGGTAAATGATTATTTTACACCTTGGAGTTTTTTATTTGTAAATTAAAAAAAAAATAAAAAGTCTTTCAGATATTTATGGAATAATTAAAAAATAATAACTGGTTTGAAAATTACTATTATTCAGCTTGTAACCTGCAATAAATTAAACGATCTAGAGAAACACAATTCTTGTTTGATAAAAACAAAGTTGCTTTACACTGAAGAAAAAAAACCAGATTCATAGTTAATTCCAATGTATAAAATATACTTATAAGCTATATAAAATGAAATAAAAATGACAAGCTATATTAGTTCATAGCTTACTTTGTTTATTGATTTTTTTAGAAAAAAATCCTTACTTAAAAATTTAATATTATTGATTAAGCTAGTATTCAAGCCTCCTAATAAACTTACTCGAACAGGTAAAAAATTATTACATAGCATCTTAGTTAATAACTTTTTTTATTGTCAATATTTAAGTAGTTAACTTAGAAAATAAGAGTAGTTTTGCGGGCTTGGAAATTCATAAAAACTAAAATATGAAACAATGTAATTTGCTTTTAGGAGTTTTAATTAGTTGCTCTTTATTTTCTTGTTCAGAAGATGATTTAGTAACTGAAAAAGAGGCTTCTTTTATGAAATATGATATAGCAACTGAGCAAAAAACAACATTCTTAAGGAGCAGAAGAGAATCTAATATTATACGATTTGAAGATTCTGAGTTTAAAAAAGCTTTAATTGATGAAAGCGTAGATAAAAATGATGATGGAGAAATTCAAAAAAACGAAGCAGAAGCTATTACGGAATTATATGTAGATGATTATAAAATTAAATCTTTAAAAGGAATAGAGTTTTTTACAAACCTTTTAAAACTAGATTGTTCTGAGAATGAGTTAGTAAATTTAGATATTTCTAAAAATATAAAATTAGAACAGTTATTATGTAAACGAAATCAACTAATAGCATTGGATCTTTCGGAAAACAGATTTCTTTCTAGAGTAAAATGTCAAGGTAATAAATTAACTTGCATTCAGGTAGCTGATATGAATAAAGTAGATAGGAAGTGGAGAAAGGACAGGAGTGCTTATTGGAATACAAATTGTAATGATGATGATGAAATTATTCAATTTGAAGATATTAATTTTAAAAAAGCTCTTGTTTCTGATGGAGTAGATAAAAATCAGGATGGAGAAATTCAAAAAGGTGAAGCAAAAGTGATAAAACGTTTGTATGTGGAGAATAAAGGTTTGAAATCCATAACAGAAGTAGAATTCTTTGTAAACCTTGAGAAGTTGTATTGTTTTAACAATCAATTGGCTATTTTAGATGTTTCTAAAAATCTAAAGCTTTTAGATTTAAGATGTAATCGAAATCAATTAACGAATTTAAATATTTCAAAAAATGCTAATCTTGAAGTTTTAACCTGCAGTGATAATCAATTAACGAATATAGATGTTTCAAAAAATAATAACCTGCAAATATTAGCCTGTAGTAATAATCGATTAACTAGTTTAGGTATTTCCAAAAATATTAAACTTCACAAGTTAAGTTGTTATGATAATCAAATAATTAGTTTGGATGTATCTAAAAATATTAATCTTATATCTTTAGATTGTAGTAGAAATCAACTTTCAAGCTTGGATGTTTCAAAAAGTACAGAGCTTAAATGGTTAGACTTAACGTATAATGAATTATTGAATTTGGATGTTTCAAAAAATATAAAACTCAATATTTTATACTGTGGAGGTAATGAATTATTGAGTTTAGATGTTTCAAAGAATCTGAACCTTAGAGTATTGTATTGCTTTAATAACCAGCTAACCAGTTTAGATATTTCCAAAAATTTAAATATTCAAACTGTATATTGTTATATGAATTCTAATTTAACCTGTATAAAGGTTCCTGATGTAGCATTAGCAAAGAGTAGTAAATGGAGAAAAGACAAATACGCTTCTTTTAGTATCAGCTGTTCTAATTAATATTTTTGGACTAGCATAAAAGATAAAAGATCTGATTTTATTGGATCAGGTCTTTTTTATAAAATAATTAAGTGCAAGCAATTTTTAAAATTCACAGATAATAATAAATAGATATTGAATTAATTTATAAATGAAGAACTGTTTTTGTATGTCAACTTATATCATTAGGTGTTTTTTGCTTGAATTCTTTATTTATTTCTTTTTTTAGAATTCACTATATATCAACTTTTGTTTTTAGAACTCTTTTAATTCTTTAAAAAAGTTGTAAAACAAGTAAATGTGAATACATTTCTTTAATTATGTTTTTATAAGATAAATTTAAAAGTATAAATAAGATCGAATTTTCTTTAGTATTAATAAAATAATTTTAGTATTTTTTATTTATGACTCTCATGTAAATGACATATTAAAACTATTTAAGTTTTGTTTTTTATAGTTTTTTAAAGAGTTGTTTTTAAAGTTGTACTTGTATCAGAAACATTTGTAATTTTGATATAATCAGAGAAAATAACGTTCATTTTTTTACCACAAAAGGATTCGGTTGGAGTTGTGCAAATCAAAGATAACTTTCAGATACTTAACTTTTTCCTCTTTCTTTAAAACGTTTTGGACGCTATTGATTTAAAAACATAATTTATGTATTAGTTAAAAAAATCATTTGCGATATTTTTATCAAAAAAAGAATCAAAATATACTATTAATAAAGGGGATAGCTTTTTTGATTCTTTTATTTGAGAAATAAAAGAAGCTTTAGTGCTTCTATTATTTATGAACAAAATTGATTTTGGTATATTTTTTCTCAGGAAACTTTTGTTTCTTTCATAAATTCTACTTGTAATGTTTTCAAGACTTCATCTTGAAGCGGTTGGTAAGTTTTGTTCATTTCTAGGGCTCCATAATCCATGCCAACTACGGTTCTTGTAGGTCTTTTTCCATGAGGCATGCTAGCTAAACTTAAATAAGTATCTACCACTTCTTGTGATTGAGGTGCTTCAGGTGATTTTAAAAATTGATCAAACTGATCTATCATTCCGTTCTTAATGGAATCCAATTGAGGATAATCAGTAAGTATTTCTTTGCGATCCTCCTCTTGAATAGAACCAAACAATCCAGTACCAAAAGGGCCAGGTTCTACTAAAACTATTTCAACACCTTGCCCAGCAACTTCATATTTTAAAGCTTGAGAATAACCTTCCACAGCAAATTTAGAAGCATTATAAGTACCACAGAAAGGCCACGCAACACGTCCAGCTACAGAAGTAGTGTTAATAATTAGTCCTTTACCAGCTTTACGCATAGATGGTAAAATTGCTTGACTAACTCTTATAATACCATAATAATTTGTATTCATTTGTTGGTGCGCCTGTTCAACACTGAAAGCTTCCGTAATACCAACATACATAATCCCTGCATTATTGATAAGTATATCAATATTAATAGCATCCTTGAGTATTAAATTTGCTGCATTTTTAACAGAAGTATCGCTAGTTACATCCATTTCTACAACTGTAATATCGGAAGAATGGTTTTCTAATTCAGTTTTTTTTTCTGCATTTTTACCCTCCGTATTTCGCATAGTAGCAAATACTTTATATCCGTTATCTGCAAAATCTTTTGCAGCTTTTAAACCAAAACCGTTACTACTGCCAGTTATCATGACTTTTTTTTTCATAATTTATACATTTAAAGTTACCATACAAAGTTCAAAAACATCTCTCTGTTTTAAATAAAACAAATTCAATTAACTATAATACTTTTTACAGGAGCTAAGAACTAGTTAACAATCACTTGTTCTTTTTATATTAATATTAGCAGTTTATAGATATGGATAGATTTAAAAATAGTATTATCTAGTTTAAAAAGTAAAATAGATATGATTAATAGAAATTTTAAGTGCGTTCTTTCTTTTTTATTGATTGTCAGTTCTTTTTTTAAAATCTAAATTGACCCACTGTCCTAGTTCCTGTCGAATTTTCAATGATGTATAATGTAAATCCGTTTTCATCCTCTATAATTTTAGATATGGTTCTGATTTTTGAAAAATCTCCGCTTGTATCTGTGTATGCTACGGTAGTATTTTTCTTTAGCTCCTTTTTTTGGAGATAAAAAACATTACTTTTATTGGTTTAACTTAATAGATTCTTCTGTTTATATTGTATCTACAAGTGTAATAAACCTTTTTAAATACCTTTTTTGTTCTTTCAAACTCTACAAGAGGACATTTATTTACGCCTAAAGTGTCCTAGATCCTTTTAGTACGAATAGGTTGTATATCGTATTCTTGTACTCTATATTTTTTTATGTCAGCTTCATTAATCATTTGAATAAAAAAGATTTTATCGTTTAGATACATAATACTATTTCCGCTCTTATAGATTTTGTTTTCATGAAATTCTTTGTTACGTATATAAAAGTGCATTTATGATTAAATTTTGAACTTAAAAATTCTTTTATTTAATGAATTGTAGTCACCTATAATTTTAAGCTTATCTAAATCTTTGTCGAGACCATATTAAAATAAAAAAGCAAGCTTTTATTTTATTTATTTAAGTTTTTAGTACTAAGATTATTGAGAGAAATTAGTAAGATAATAGTTTTTTTTAACTAAGATTTAGTAGTTGTCTAAAGCTGATTATTGCTAGTTTTGCCCCGTATTAACAGTTATACAGGGATCTCTTAATTATTATTTTTTTGTTCAGAAATGAACTTATTTTAAAAATACACATAAGTTGTTAATGGGTGTTTTCATGCTTTTAGTCTAATGCATGTATACTCGTAATTATCGGTATTTACAATTCAATTATTTGCTGTGAATAAATATTATTTTTTGATTTTAAAAGTTTTTTTGACTTTTAAATAAAGGATTTAAATTAAATATAAAAACAATTATCGAATATGTTAGATAATCTTAATATTCAATTAGGAGCGGAAGTGGCAAATGGACACTTAAATAATGCATATAAAGTTCAATTTCCATTTTCTATTGAAGATCGTCAATATTTTTATGGTCAAAGTCAAAGTACTTATGGCTGGTTTATACAAGAAATTTTGCCAGGAGGAAAGATGGGGGAAAAGACAGCAGAAGGTGTTTTTAACAATGCTTATGACGTACAATTTCCATTTTCTATTGATGGTCGTCATTTTTTTTATGGTCAAAACCAAAGTACCAATTATTGGTTTATTCAAGAGTTACTACCAGGAGGATTGATGGGAGAGGAGACTGCTAATGGTTTTATGAACAACGCTTATGGAGTACAATTTCCATTTTCTATTGATGGTCGTCATTTTTTTTATGGTCAAAATCAAAGTACCAACTATTGGTTTATTCAAGAGTTGCTACCAGGAGGATTGATGGGGGAGGAGACTGCTAATGGTTTTATGAACAACGCTTATGGAGTACAATTTCCATTTAGTATCAATGAATGTCATTATATTTACGCCCAAAATCAGAGCACTAATTATTGGTTTATTCAAGAATTACTACCAGGAGGATTGATGGGAGAGGAGACTTCAAATGGGTACTTGGACAGTGCTTATGGAGTTCAATTTTTATATCCAACAAAACTTTTTGGTCATCAATATTTCTATGGTCAAGACCAAAGTAGTAAACGATGGTTTGTTAGAGAACTATTGGAAGAAGGGAAAATGGGAGAAGAAGTTATGCAAGGGCATTGGGATAATGCTTACAGTGTACAGTTTTCTTTTGAAATAGGTGATATATCTTATTTCTTTGCACAAAATCAGAGTACTAATTATTGGTTTATTCAAGAATTACTTTCAAGCACAGAATATACAATTAAAAATTTACCAAGACTCAACTTACCTTCATTAGCAGCTAATCAAAGGCCTTCTGATAATTTTAAGTCATCTTACCCTGTAGGATGGTTGCCTTATCTTGCAGATTGGAAACGTTATGTTAAAGAAGGAGGGCCAATTTTTAAATACCATGATCCTGAAAGTATTGAAGGAGTAGGAGTATTATTACCCATGGTTAATGGAAAATTATATGGAAATCAGTTGAAACGACAAATAACAGAGGAATTGAAGTTGTATGCTCAAAGTGAAGGACATTATTCTTGGGTGTTAGTTCCTGGTGGAAAAATTTTGTATAAATGGAATTCTCAGTTAGCTCTTGATTCAAGAGATTATACGAGGCATAGCGATTTAAATGCAGGGCTTCCAGTTACATGTGCAGGCGAATTTTATTTAACACGAAAAACGTCATTTATTTTTTTAAATACACTTTATATTGAAATTAATGATAGCTCGGGACATTATAAACCAGATGGAAATGTTTGTTTTAGGTATGTTTTAGATCAATTTGCTGAACTGGGTATAAAACTTGATAATGTTATTGTAAAAACACGTGATGCTTAGTTTAATAGAATGAATATTGATTAATGTTTATAGTTTCATTTTAGTGTGAAATCACGTATTTAAATTTATTACTAAATTAAAAAAGCCTTACTTATTTAAGTAAGGCTTTATAATTATCTGTCCAGTTGGGGGATATATATCCAGGAAAAAGAGAATCATATATGGAGGGTGGATATATTTAAGGCTGTACAGATAAAATAAAACGTTTAAACATTATAAAATAAATTATGTTTGATTATTTTAAAATGAGTAAAATACTCTTAAAAAAAGAGTTTAATTGTATAAATAATTTTATGGAATATTTATGACGTTATTCTCTATGAGTTGTTTTTTTATTTCAGTAAATAATTTTTCATCCTCTTTTTTAACTAAATTATTCTTTTTTCTAAAGTAAATATATGCCAGTGTAGCTCTTTTAAGCTCTGATTGTAAGCTGTCTATATTAAGATCCTTATTTGTTTTTAAATGTAAAAGATAGTAAATGACTCTTTTTAAAAGTTTTTCAGTTTCTTTTTTATTATTAAGTTTTTCAAAAGTGTTAGCTAAGTTGTTGCAAGAAATAATATAAATTTGTACAAAGGCGGTTTTTAAACGAATACAGTCTGAAATATTATTATTCAATACTTCAGCTCTGTAAAGAGCATCTTTGTAACCTGATATCGCTTTTTTGTAATTTCCTTTTTTAAAGAAGTTATTACTTTCAGTAGTTAAGGCCTTCCAGTGTTCTTCTATATGATTCACACAAGTATCACTCATTACAATACTATATTTTTATTAGCAAAATCCCAGTTGACAATTTCCCAAAAACCTTCTACGAATTTTGGTCTTACATTTTTATAATCTATGTAATAAGCATGTTCCCAGACATCTAATGTGAGAATTGGTTTTTTGAGTTCAGTCAATGGAGTATGGGCGTCTTTCATAGCAAGTATTTCAAGTTTACCTTTTTCATTTTGAGCCAACCAAGTCCAACCTGCACCAAATAACTTAATGGCTGTCGATGAAAATTGCTCTTTGAATTGCTGAAAATTACCAAAATCACGAATTATTAATTCTTTAATCTTTCCCGATGGTTCTTTACCACCATTTGGCGAGAGACAATGCCAGAAAAAAGAATGATTCCAATGTTGCGCAGCATTATTAAAAAGACTATCGTTTTTTTCAATATATCCTTTTTGTATAATTTTTTCAATGCTAAATTCTTCTATTTCAGTATCTTTTACTAGGTTGTGAAGGTTGTTTACGTAAGCGGCATGATGCTTACTATAGTGATAGTCAAATGTTTGCTCTGTTATAATTGGATTTAGTGCTTTTTTGTCATATGGAAGTTCTGGAAGTGTATGTGTAATTTTCATTTTATGTTTTTGTTTTTAACAATTTTATTTGTCTTTTTAGTTTATCTATTTAAGTAAGTGATGTTTTATCAGAATACTATTATTACATATTTGATCAATTTAGTAATGTTTGTTTTTTAGATTTACAAAAATAATTTTTTAGACTTGTCTAAAAAAATAAAATGATAAAAAATAAAAAAAATGAATCAATATTTAAATTGTGAATTGATTTTAAAAGGGAGTAATCTTCTGATAATTAGTGTGAATTGGGTAATAAATGTTTAATCAAATATTTTACTTGAATTTTAATATTAGTTTAGATAAAGTCGTTATGTGGTGGGTATAATTTTCAAAGTCTTTAGACGTTAAAGATGTTGAATTAAAATAAAAAGAAGTCGTAAATTGTACTCCTAGAGTTATTTATGATGAAAAAATAACCATTGTAATATAATGATAGTTGATTACTCAAGATAATTTAGATATCTATAAGGCATTATATTTAGCTTTGGAAGTAAGCTATCTTTCCTTTTTTTTATAATCAATGTTATGCTCTTACCATATTTTGAAAAGAAAAATTTTATTTTCCATATGGTTGATTCTTTTTTATTTCTATATAGTTCTTAATGCAATATTTTATGTGTAAAAAGCATAAGGAAGTTTAAAGATTGTTATAAGTTGAGAATATTTAAATTTTATGCTAGTTTTTTTCTTTATGGTTTTAACAATTGCTTTTTGGAATGATAGAAAATCTAAAACTAATCTAAAAAAATAGAGTGTATACAATTTTTAATTTCAGTTTTAAAAAAACATTAAAGATGTTCTTATTGAGAAATAATGACTTAATTTAAAAAAGCGGAAAAATACAGAGTGCTTATCGGTAATCCCTAACTGTTTGGCGTTTTTAACAGATATCTTTACAATGTTGTTTTTTAACATGCAAATCAAAAAATAAAGTTTATTATTATGGGGAAATTTTTAATAAAAAAAACAAAATTATTTTTGGGTCGCTTAACATTTATTTTAGCCGAATTTGGCAAAGGAGCGAGTTACGCATTAAGACATTAAAAAACAAAGCTAACCAAACTTATTTTTATGAAAATCTCTTAGAGCTATATTGGTCTAAGAGATTTTTTTATCAGATCTATGTCAATTAAAATAGCCCAATTTTAAAAGGTTTAAATAGGTCAATTAACTTTTTATTTTTTTAAATTTGGTATATCGGCTATATTCAAATTTATTGATCAGTTTGCTTAAATAAGTATTTTAAACTGGTCTACTAAAACTCGAAAAAAATGACTTTTTCACTAAATATTTTAATTTTAATTATGCCAAAATGATAAAAAAAGGCTTGATAGTTATATTGTATACACTGCTAATATCATGTTCTAAAAATAATAATGAATTACGCTCTTTTAAAGATCCTATTATAGGGGTTTGGAAATTAGATAAGTATCTAGGAGATTTTTCTTTTGATGTTACCCCTGATTGTGTTAAGAATAATACTTTTATCGTTCACGATGATTTAACATTTGATCTTACAACATACGAAACCGACTCTCAGGGTAATTGTGTTGAGAAAGCTAGTAATAAAGGTGATATAAATAAAAAAGATGCAAATCTATATGAAGGAAGAAGAGCAGAAATGATTTTGTTAGATAATTCAACTTTAAAAATACAACCTTCACCAGCTTGGTTTATGATATTTAAAAAACAAAATTAACTCCGATTATTTTAAACCAGCACTGTGAATAGATAAATAAAAACAAGTTTCTTACATTAGAGACTTGTTTTCTATGACGTAAAGGATAGTAGTTGTAAGAAAAAAAGCCTTTTGAACTATTTTACTCGAATTTTTTCACTTTGCTAAATTAGTTGATTCTTTTTCATAATTCTTTGAAATTACTCAAATTATGACTTTTAGACAGCTAAAGAGATTTTTACGAGACCTTTAATTCTTATAATACACACTATTTAAATTATTATTTGGTGCTTTTAACGAATAATAATTAGTAATTTATTGGATCCCAATATTTCTCCTTCGTATATATTATGATATGGACCGTTTCTGTATGAAATTTGAAAAATTAAACTATTGAATGATAAGTTTTTTAAAAGAACCTTCGGTGGAAATGATTTTTTAAGTTTTCAATAATTTTATTGTACATATTAGATTTACTTTTGTAAATGATCTGTACCCTACAACTTATTCTGATAATATCTAAATTTCCTATTATTTTATTAATTGCTTTATATAATTTTATACAATAAATAATAAACATTAAATTACCTTTATTGTTTGTAATCTTATATTTCCATGGCAGACTTTAACAGCATTTTAATCATTAAACTAATTAGTTACAATAATAATATATAAAGAATTTACTTTACATATTATATGTTTTTGAATCAAGTAATTTAGTTATAATTTTATGGTATAAAACAAATGAGTTTTCAATGTTATTTTTCATAATATCTAAAATAAAGTTTTAAAATGAAGTATTTTAGAACACATATTAACCTTTTAATCTATACTTTCAAACATATTTATTTCATACTTTGAAAAATTACAGAAAGCCATACATAAAATATTAATATTTTGTGTTAAGAAAAAAACTTTACAGGTGTTGAATATGAGGTTAATTGAAAAACAATGAATTAAACTTCGATTAACTATAAGTTTATAGTAATATTTTTTTAGTGGTTTTAATTACAGAAATATTTATTGAATTGGGTAAATATCTTTGAATTATGTTAATACTGCGCATTAACTTCTTTCATGAAGTTGTGGGCTATAGATAGTAGAAAGTTTGGTTAACACGCAGTTAAATAACATGATATACGTAAAATTAAAACAATTATTTTGAATATAAAAATAATAATAAAGGAAAATATTAGGCATGTATAGGTTTGTTGTAAGTATAAAGTAATTTACCATAGGATATAGATTAAAGATAATCAAAATATGAAGTTTTGAAAAAGACTTATCGAACTTATTAACTATAGAAAACAGCATTTTTGTTAAATTAAATAGAAAAAACATATAGTATTTTTCTACTTATCTAGATTATTAAAAAGAACTAAGACAAGGAGAGTAAATTCGGGAGAGGTTTAATAAACTACATTTTTTTAAACTAAAATTTAGATAAATTATATTTTACAACGATTAAATATGGCTCCAAGAAATTAAAGACTGCCTAAACAGACAGTCTTTATTTTCTTAAAAAAATCTAAAGATATTTATTATTTATTTGATCTAAAGATACATGGAGGGAATATGTTTTTATTAAATTTTACATAATTAAAATTGATTTTAAAATAAGAAAAAACACTGTTTTAAGTATACTATAAATAATTACATGAAATTAATAGTGTATTTTATTAATAAAGTTACTTCGAATTATATATGGTATAGTTAGGTTTTGCAACAATATTGATGATGATTCAATTACTCTGATTTGTCATATTAGTTTTTGATTAAACAGTCTTTTTATTATTAGATTATAATTTCAAAGGCAGAAATATTTTATTCTAAATAAATAAGTTTTAATTTCAAGTTGTGATAAATAGTTTTATCTATGAAATTAGGTGAATCTTTAGGATACTTATCTTTTATTATCGTAGGTAAATCATTTTATAAGTCAGATTTCACTTTTATTTCAACTGTCTTTTCGAGATTACTTGCAATAAGGATTATCCGAGCAGCTTTCTAGAATAAAATTTTTGCTGTGATTAAGTGAAAAATTGTGTTATTCCGGATAGTTTAAACCTTATACCTATACAACTCTTTAAATTATGTTTTAAAAATTTTCAAAGGAGATAAGCAATAGTAAATATTCTATCCAATTAAATAAAAAAAGATTAGTAAGGCAGTGAAATAAAAATAGTTTATAAAAAATAATTTTTAGATAAAAAGTTCATGGTTTTTAGTTTCGTTAGAAAGAAGTTTAACATGAATTTCAATCTTACTCTTGAGCTTAAAAATGGTTATTATAGTTCAAATTCTTAAATTTTAGTACTGATAATACTATTTTTTTTATGAAAAATATAAGATATGCTCATTTTGACTATTAAACCATAAAAACGGTAGGCTGTAGTGATATTTACTAGGTTTTTTAAAAAATAAATATTTAAAAATGAAGTTGAAAATAGTTAACAAATACATAAAGCTTTGTTAAATGGATGATTAGAGCCTACAAAAAATAAATTAAGTACTAGTTTTGCATCATAAAATAAAATAAAAAATAAATGATTAGTAAATTTAGAGAGCTATCAACAAAATCGTTGGTAGTACTATCACTTGTAGCTACTTCTTGTAGCAATGATTTATCAGAAAATTCATTTGAAAATGAAAAAGCGACAGCTTTAAATGAGTTAAGTGCTAATAGAAATAAAATTAATGGTTGTGATGGTAAACCGGTACTAAAAGATAAAGACTACGATACTTTTTTCTCAATTGAGGACACTCCGAATTCTATATATGTAGGTGCTATTCTTAATCCTGAATCTATTAAAGAAGGTAACCCAACTGATGTGCCAATTTTTGATAATAAAAGAAATTCAATTACTGTTAGGATAGATGGACAAAGTGGGGTTCCCTTTAAAACAGAACGTGTAGTCCCGGCCCCAGGTCCAGCAAAAATAGGTGATGCTGTAAATGAAGTTTTACATAAATTTTATGAAGATGGTTCAGCTTTACCTGGTGAATTTGAAGTTTCAATCGAAGAAGTACATGGAACAGAACAATTACAAGCAGCATTAGATATTGGTTATTCTGGTCCAGTTAATAAGTTTTCATCAAGTCTAGGTGTTGATTTAAAAAGCGATAAAACCGCTGTAGCAGTAAAATTAAAACAAAAGTTTTATAGTGTATCGGTTACTCCAAAGTTAGGATTAATAGGAGAAGATGGTTGGTATTCAAATAAATTAGGTAAAAAAGAAGTGGTGAGGTTAATGAAGAAATATGCTGGCACTAAAGATCCTGTTTATGTAAATAAAGTAACTTATGGACGTCTTTATTCATTAGTATATCAATCAAGTAGTTCTGCAGCAGATTTAAAAGCAGCTTTAAATTATGCGTATAAAGGTGCGGTCGCTGGAGCTGATGCATCTCTTAAAGCAAAGTATCAACGTACACTTAATAATACAGAGGTTACAGTAAAGCAAATAGGAGGAAATAGTTCAGACGCATTCAAAACAGTTTTATTTGCTCATACAAAAGAAATTGATAAAATTATAAACGCTTTATCTAATCATTCAGACCCAGGTAAGAATAATCCAGGTGAAATAATTGGTTATCATACAAAAAGGATTAGTAATAATTCAGTGTATTCAATTAACACGACATATAATTCTGTAGAAAAAGGAAGGTGTCAAGAAATTGTTATTGATCCAACGACACTGTATTATAATGGAGGTGATCATGGTACTGGTGGATCTGAATTTTATGGAGATTTTATAGTAGAAGAATTAGACGTGGAAACCGGAGATTGGAATCCTATTAGTAATAGACTTAGGTGGGGATTTAATAATGATTTAAATATAAAAAGAGATCATTTTACATATGGTATAGATCATGAATATGCGAATGGTAATGACCTAGTTTTTAATATAACAAAGGAGGAAGGAAAAAGATTTAGAATTGTTTCTACGCTTGGTGAGTGTGATGATTTTTGTATAGACGAAACAAAAAATATAGTGTATGAATATGTTGCTAAGCAAGATAAATGGTTAGAACATAATTCTAATAACGCTATCGGAAAGGGTCGTAATAATAGAAATACAAATAAACTTGGTTATGTACAGAAAGATGATGATAACTATGTTTGTACTATAAAATTCGATACATATATACTGAATAAAGAAACGCCATAACAAATAGAAAAAATTATAAATATAAAAAAGTCATCAGTTTTAAACTGGTGACTTTTTTATTTAAGTTATTGATTCAGATAAACTAGTGTTAAGGAGAAGATTAATAAACTTTTGATTTGTAACATTATTTATTCTAATAATAAACGATCTACTTTTTTAACCTAAAAAGTAGACTACTATATTTTGTCTGAACTCCATTTTAAAGTGACATAAAGCTTCACTTTAAGCTAGCTTTAATAACTATTTTAGTTTTCTGTAATTTTAGGTGTGTTCCTATCAACTTTATGAGAGAATAAATTCGTTATAACATACCACTAAGATCAAAGCATTTCATATTATACGGATAAATTGAATTTAACGAACTTTTCATTAGTATTTGAATATTCTAAATGTTATGAGCTTTTAAATTATATATAGGTGTTTTTAATTTTTATAAATACAAGTGCTTTTAGAAAAGATATACAAAATAAAATGATGTTTAAATTACATATATTTTATTTCTCTTATGGTTTAATAACTTTAGAAAAGCTCCCTAAGGAGCGTATTTCTAAAGAGAAAGTGAATAATGAAGGTAAAAAAATCGTTTTAAGTACTACATATAATTAATACGATTAGTTAAAAAACGATTCATAAATTAAATAATATTCAAATTTATTTTTTTTGGAGAAAAATCAATTATTAATTTATGTGTAAAAGTTATGAAAAAGAGTAAAACTGCGCATTAACTCCTTACATGAAGTTATGGGTATAGATAGTAGAAGGTTTGGTTAACACGCAGTAACAAATTAAATCAGGCAAATATACTAATAATATTAGTCAGTGATCAAGGGAAACAGGGAAAGAATAATCGTTAGTAAAACTCTTTAATAGTTCTTATCTGAAAATTAAATACTTAAAAAAAAAATTTATCAAAATAAATTTTTTGACAATTTTAATTAAAGTTTCAAAATAAGGCCAACAGTTTGTTTTTAACAATAGCCATGGCTTTTATTGAATCATTTTACAATTCAAATACTGATTACGATAGTTCAGTATAATCTAGTTTCTAAAGAATCTTAATTATCAGAATTTTACATAGAAGTTATAATAATTTTTAGATTTTATATTAGAAAGTATGAGTGAATCAGTTAAGATAAATAGTATTTTAGAACTACATAATTTTTTAAAATTAGGTAAACCTTTACATCCTTATATATCATTAGTTAAATCGAGCGCTATTCAATCTGCCCTTGATAAAATAAAGATTCCTCATACTTTAAATTTATATCAAATCAGCTTAACGGATATTGATTTAAATACCATTGCTAAATACGGAGATTTTTTTGATGATTTAGAGGGAGGAATAATGTCTTTTCAAATGGTAAACAGAAAGATAAAAGAAATAAAAAAATTAGACCAAGATGAAGGATGGTACTTGTTTTTTCATCCAGATTTAATAAGAAAAGTAGAGTTAAGCTACAAGATTGATAGTTATCCTTTTTTCTCTTGTACTTTTGAAGGAAATCTTATGATTTATAAAGAGGAGAGACAAACAATTTCAACTATCGTAGAAAATATAAAAAATGAAATCGGGAAACTTACGGATGTACACACTCAAGTTTTAGTAGTATTAAATATAGAGTTATTGCTTAATTATTGTCTACGTTGTTACGACCGACAATTTTATACACTTACCAATAGAAAAAATAGTAAAGCTAATAAATTTAGAGAGTTGTTAGAAGATTATTATAAAACGGATAGGCAGTTAGATCAGGGAGTGCCAACAGTTCAATATTTAGCAGAGTTGATGAATGTGTCTTCTAAATATTTGAGCCATATATTACGAAAAGAAACTGGACAAGGAGCTCAAGATCATATTCATAATTATGTGCTTAAAATAGCTAAAAATAGACTTTTGCATTCAGACAAAAGCGTAAATACAATAGCATATGAATTAGGTTTTGAATATCCTCAGTATTTTAATAGAATGTTTAAAAAGAAAACAAAAGTTACTCCAAATAAATATAGATTGAGTTCAGTTTAATTTTTATAGTACTGGATTTTTGAATAAGATTTTTTGAGTTAAAATTAATGAAATAGAGGGGGTATAGAGAGCATTGAATGTTTTTTAGAAGTAAAAATAGGTTTATAAAGTGTTATTAACGAATAATAAATCTATGAAAATACTGTTAGTCCTTGTGTGAAATGCTAGCTGTAGATTATAAAGTAGTTTGAACAATTCTGATCTTTAGAAGAAATACAATAATTATTGAATAATAGACAATATTAAATCATATAAAATAAATAATTTGAAATTATGGCTAAATACAAACAAACATTTAACAACTCATGTGGAGCAGCATCATTAATGTGTGCTGCCATTGAATTAAAAAAAACAAAAATACCAGGTAATACAGAGAATCCTATCCATCCTTTATGGATTACTCCGCATGATATTAAAGAACCTAATGGTGATAAGCAATCAGAAGCAATGATTTATGCAATAACTTCTGGAGCTGAAGGAGCACCGAGTGATAAAAGTGGTTATTCTTTGCCCAGTAGAATAGGGAAGGTTGCTGCATTGTTGGGGATACATTCTATCGCATTTGTGCCAACTACTTTAAAAGGAAACCTGTTATTATACTTTTATAATACAGAGAAATTAGATGCGCAAAAAGAAGGAATGTTGTTAAAAAGAGAACAAGCTCCAGTTTTAAAAGAAGGTCAATTTCTACTAAAGATTTTAAGAGTTGGTGCTGCAGATACATGGGTTCCAGCAAAAAGCCTACATTATGTTTTGGAGCGATCGGATAAAACTATTATGGATCCAAGCGTGGGGCAAAACTTTCCCGATTTAAATCATTGTATTAAAGCATTGAATAAAGAGGGGGCATTTTATGAAGATACAGGTTTGGCTATTTTATTAGCATAACCCATTAAATAAATTTTGAGGATGTAAATTGAAATTTTAAATACTTTGTATGAATAATGGTGGAGTGTGGTATAATTAATTTATTTTCATCAGTGTAAAAAGCACTCTGCCATTATGATTAACAAGACTTGATAATTATATTACTCTTTATATATTTTGTTTTGTTAACACAAGTATTGTGCCTTATCAAAATATAGTATATTGAAAGCTTTTTCGTTAAAATAATCTTTATAAATATTTAATTTTTTGAAAAATTTTATCTTCATATACTTTGTCAGTGACAAGTTCAAAAAGAACTACTTTAAAAAAGTAAATAATAAAGTTATATTTTTGGTGTAAACGATTGCAATTGTTTGTCAGTATTTTACAATATTAAAAATAAGAACCATTGAAATCAAAACCTACCTTTATTATTGAAACTACTTTATTCGTTATAATAAGTAATTGAATATTTACTACAGGTAACTAGTTTGTGTATAATTAAAATATAGGTTTTGCTCATTGGTTTCGTTTGGCTAGCGTTACTTTTAAATTTTAATAAAGTATTTCCCAAAAATGAGCTTTGAAAAATAGTTTTTTATTGTTCTGCATAAGAATAATAGTTTTTATTAGGTTAAATATTTTTGATTTTATCTCATTGAGTTATTGAAATAACAGGGAGTATAGGGCTTTATATTAGTAGAAATAACTTTAACCATTTTTCTTTTTTATGTTGGTCTTCCTCTTTTATTCTTTTACCCTTCAATTCATGCTATAAATTTTATTAAGACGAGTTTAATTAGGCTTATATTAACTTTCTCAGAAGTAAAATTCATGAATTTTGGATATTTATTATTGGGTAATTTAACGTACACAGCATTTGGTGTTACAGTTTGACTTTAGTTTTATTACTAACATTAAATTAAGCCCTAAAAAAGAGAATAAAAAAATGAAAAAGGGAAGTTTAAAAACAAATGCTTCAAAAAATAAAAGAAGAAGCAACTTTTTAAAATTGCTTCTTCTTTTCAGACTATTAAAATAACAAAAAACGAAACATTAAATAATTTATTTAAAATTAATATTTATAAGTGTTTCTTTTTCTTTCTTTAGATAAAGTAACACTATCTTTCGATAGTTTTCATTTTTTTGTTAAAATGGGAAAAAGAATGAATTAAACAAGTTACTCTTCTTTAATAACTTTAGTTACTATTATATTCTTTTTACTGTCGATTAATTTGAGGATATATAAACCTGTTGATAAATGGCTTATGTTAATGCTATTGTTTGTTACTTTAGTATTTGGAACTATTTTTTCATTATTTTCATCTTCAATGGAGTAAGTTAAAATTGGATTTAGCGATGTGATATATAATATGTCTTTTGTTGGATTTGGATATATATTAAATTCATTTAATACTAAACTATAATCATCATTTTTAATAGAATTATTTATAATTTTAGTGCTAGCGTTTCTAAAGACTATAGGTTTATTTGTATTACATTTATGACAAGATATATTTTGTAAATCCCAAATTTTTCCTTTGTTTCCTATGTAATTAGAGCTTATAACTTGATTTTTTAATTTAATATTTTTAACACCATAGCCAACAGAAGCATCACTTGTAGCGATAGCGTTTTGATTTCCTCCCGTATCAAAATTAAAATTAGGCTTGTTACCTAATACATATTTCGCTTCAGTTTGGGTAAATTTAATACCATCAGCCTCATTTTCGATTTTTATTTTTACGGCTTTTGTATATCCTTGATTATAGGTTGCTACCCAAAATTCATTTCCACTAGATATAGTATTAGAAAGTTTTTTTGATATGATTGGAGTACCTCCAATATAGCTACCTTGCATAGCTACATCAATTGTTTTACCTCTTAAATAAGCTTTTATGTACTGTTTAGAGTTTCCACAATCGATTTCAGTCTCTGTTCCATTCAATATACCATCAGAACAAGTATTAGATGAAACTACATCGCATTTGTTGCAAATAGTATTTTTTAGATTCCATTTTTGTCCTTTGATACCTAAATAATCAGACGTTATGATTTGATTTTTTATTTTAATACTTTTAACACCATAGCCACCAGAAGCATCACTTGTAGCAATAGCATTTTGATTTCCTCCCGTATCAAAATTAAAATTAGGTTTGTTACCTAGTATATATTTCGCTTCAGTTTGGGTAAATTTAATACCATCAGCCTCATTTTCGATTTTTATTTTTACGGCCTTTGTATATCCTTGATTATAGGTTGCTACCCAAAATTCATTTCCACTAGATATAGTATTAGAAAGTTTTTTTGATATGATTGGAGTACCTCCAATATAGCTACCTTGCATAGCTACATCAATTGTTTTACCTCTTAAATAAGCTTTTATGTACTGTTTAGAGTTTCCACAATCGATTTCAGTCTCTGTTCCATTCAATATACCATCAGAACAAGTATTAGATGAAACTACATCGCATTTGTTGCAAATAGTATTTTTTAGATTCCATTTTTGTCCTTTGATACCTAAATAATCAGACGTTATAATTTGATTTTTTATTTTAATACTTTTAACACCATAGCCACCAGAAGCATCACTTGTAGCAACAGCATTTTGATTTCCTCCCGTATCAAAATTAAAATTAGGTTTGTTACCTAGTACATATTTCGCTTCAGTTTGGGTAAATTTAATACCATCTGCTTCATTTTCGATTTTTATTTTTACGGCTTTTGTATATCCTTGATTATAGGTTGCTACCCAAAATTCATTTCCACTAGATATAGTATTAGAAAGTTTTTTTGATATAATTGGAGTACCTCCAATATAGCTACCTTGTATAGCTACATCAATTGTTTTACCTCTTAAATAAGCTTTTATGTACTGTTTAGAGTTTCCACAATCGATTTCAGTCTCTGTTCCATTCAATATACCATCAGAACAAGTATTAGATGAAACTACATCGCATTTGCTGCAAATAGTATTTTTTAGATTCCATTTTTTCCCATTGTTACCTAAATATTCTGAAATAATTATTTGATTATCAATTTTAATACTTTTAACACCGTAACCAGTATCCGAGTCATTTACGGCAATATTTGTTGTACTTCCTTTTTTATCGAAGTTAAAATTAGGTTTGTTACCTAGTACATATTTCGCTTCAGTTTGGGTAAATTTAATACCATCTGCTTCATTTTCGATTTTTATTTTTACGGCCTTTGTATATCCTTGATTATAGGTTGCTACCCAAAATTCATTTCCACTAGATATAGTATTAGAAAGTTTTTTTGATATAATTGGAGTACCTCCAATATAGCTACCTTGTATAGCTACATCAATTGTTTTACCTCTTAAATAAGCTTTTATGTACTGTTTAGAGTTTCCACAATCGATTTCAGTCTCTGTTCCATTCAATATACCATCAGAACAAGTATTAGATGAAACTACATCGCATTTGCTGCAAATAGTATTTTTTAGATTCCATTTTTTCCCATTGTTACCTAAATATTCTGAAATAATTATTTGATTATCAATTTTAATACTTTTAACACCGTAACCAGTATCCGAGTCATTTACGGCAATATTTGTTGTACTTCCTTTTTTATCGAAGTTAAAATTAGGTTTGTTACCTAGTACATATTTCGCTTCAGTTTGGGTAAATTTAATACCATCTGCTTCATTTTCGATTTTTATTTTTACGGCCTTTGTATATCCTTGATTATAGGTTGCTACCCAAAATTCATTTCCACTAGATATAGTATTAGAAAGTTTTTTTGATATGATTGGAGTACCTCCAATATAGCTACCTTGCATAGCTACATCAATTGTTTTACCTCTTAAATAAGCTTTTATGTACTGTTTAGAATTTCCACAATCAATCTCAGTCTCTGTTCCATTCAATATACCATCATTACAAGAGATCTGCGTTGTACAATTATTGCCATTAATTTTTATGTCATTTAGTGTCATTGAATTAGCACCTTTTGAATCTGTTACGGTAAGTGTAACATTATATAAACCACTCTTATTGTAGGTTACAGAAGGTCTTTCAAGTGTTGATGAAGAAGGTGTTCCTCCAGGAAATGACCATTGATAGGTAGCGTCTAGTCCTGCTGCTGAATGATCTGCAAATGAGATGGTTTCTCCACATAAGCCTGACTTTTTATTTACAGCAATATTAGCAAGAGGGGAATAGGTGTTATACAAGTGATTTTCCCATATACCTGCATGAGTTCCTGCTCTTAATTTATTATGGGCATAGTTAATTTTTAGAAATCTAATAGCGCCAGACCTAAGAAGACTACCATATTTTTGCCAGCTATTTAAATTAGCGTCTCTATAATAAACCCCATTCTTTGTCCCTATGTAAACACCACCGTTTGAACCTTTTTGGTGGATCATACTATAAATGTAAAAGCCTTTTATTCCTGAGGAATATTTCTTCCATGATTTTCCTCCATTTGTTGTTTTGTATACCTCTGGGGTGTTCCCGTTATTTAGTGAAAGCCATGCAATATTAGGGTTTTTTGAGTCAATCTCTATATTTCTAAATTTGCCAGGGATATTAGGAGAAATATTATTCCATGTAGTCCCTCTATCAGAAGAGTAAAACACATTATTTACTTTGGGAGAAGATTCTGCTACATACAGTATATCTGGATTAGATAAACTCACTTTAACTTCAGCATAAGAAGAATAATGATCACTTAAGTCTAGCTTAAGGAGTGTTTCAAAAGATGTACCGTTATCATTACTTTTAACAACTCTTTTACCAATATAGTCGATGGCAAATAATTTATAATATTCATTTGGGTGAAATTGAACATTATTGAACTGTTTTAAATAGCCATTACCTAAATTAACTTCTAAACCTTTTTCTGTTGGATGTTTATGCGATGGTCCGTAATTAGGTCTTTTTTGAATTATACTCCTCGTTGCAGGTCTTGTATATAGCCAAAAATCATCTATTGGATTTATAGATGCGTTACTAGCATCACCGCCTCCTAAAGGTTTCCATTTGCCTTTGTATATCGCGTCATCTTTTACTACAACTCCATTGTGATCCATAGCTGAAACTATAACATCTTTTTTACCTTGGGTCATATCAAACCCTAGCACCATTGTAAGTGGTAAGCCATCAGCTCTTTCCACATAGGTTTTTCCTTTATTACTTGAATAAACCAAACCACCATCATTTGCAACCCATACATCATTACCTCTGATTACTATATCTTTAATATCGCCATGCATTGTTGTAGAACAACGAGATACTGGACTTTTTATATTTCTGGGGGCACCGTAATTATTTGATTTATCAGGAAACCAATACCAACTTTGCATTTGGTTGTATGAAGATCTAGGAGAGTAATTTGTAGCTGCAACTACAAAGTTAGCATCCGTATCAGAAATTTCAAATTTTGTAGCCCATCTAATTTGTACAGCCTCCATACCTTCACCAAAAAAATCTCGAGTATTAGAAGATTTATTAATACCAGAACCACCACAGCAAACTTTTGAAAAAGAAGATCCTTTGTCTGTTGATCTATAAAAACCGTAACCAAGTCCTTGAACGTGATAGTATATTGCAACAAGATCTGGCTGCGCTGATGATACAGCTAGCCGAGCTTTATTTTCGTAGTCTTTTGGATTGTTTTCTACAGGCAACCCATTGGTGATTAATGAAAAAGTTTTACCTGTATTAGTAGATTTATAAAATTCATAATGCTTGGTGGTATAATTTCTCACCAATGCATAAATGATGTTGGATTGAGTAGGATGAAAAAGAATATCGGTAGGGAAATGGTACTTTCCAAATGAGGTTTTAATCCAGTTTTGCCCGCCATCTTGAGAAACAGCGATTTTTCCAATCAAATCGTTAGGATTTATGTCTGTAGCAACAATTTTATTAGGATTATCATTAGCAACATCTAAAAAAAGGTATTCGTTTTTATAGCCGTCTCCAGCAAATGATAAATTTGGAAAATTAGCGCTATAGTTAATAGTGGTCATAGAAAAATTATTTCCACCATCAATACTTTTTATAACGCCAACATCGGTAGCAGCATATATAATGTTACTGTCGGATTTGGCAATTTCAATGTCATTAAAAACATTAATTAAAGGTAAGTTTTTTACTAAGCTTTCAGACCATGAAAGCCCCTTGTCTGTTGATTTCCATAAGTTTCCAGCCAAACTTGCAGCGAATACAATATTGTGATTGTTAGGGTCAACATCGATGGCACTTATAACTCCATTTTCACCTGTGTAATAACAATCATGTCTATCAATTTCCATTTTTAATTCTGACCATTCATTGTTAAGGTCATTATTCCTTGATCTTAATTGTTTTTTTTGATTTGAAGATTTTTGAAAATTTGATTTTTTTTGTCCATTTACTGCTACAGTAAATAAGAGTGAAAGAATAAAATAATAAAGGGGTCTCATATGTATTTAATTTATACCCATAAAAAAGCTATCAAAACATTATTAAGGGGAAATTGTTTATTGACAATTATGTTTTGATAGCTGTTATAGAAAGCTATTTGAGCTATCCAAAGAAGGGTTTTATAGACTCAAATATAGAGGGTTAAAGGTTAGGGGTATACATATGTAGTAATTATGACGTAGTAAAAAAAAGGAAAAATAGATGAAAATTATTGTATTGTCCAAAAAAGAAAACACTATTACGAAAAAGAGAAAGGAGTTAAAAACTCCTTTCGATTTAAAAAACGAATAAAAAACCCTTCTAAAATTTAATCGCTTTTAAATTACTCATAATAATGTTTTTAATTCATTTAAACTACTACGCACTAACTTTATAGAATGATATATGAAGTTATATTGATCGGTTAACACGTAGAATGTTTAAACGAGATGGCAAAAATGAAGAATAAAAATAAATAGACAAATAGAGGAAAACCCTAAAAGGAAATTGGTGTAAACCATTATAGATATGGTAAACTCACTAGGGTTTTTGTTAAAAAATAGCGCTAAAATAGTTTCGAATACGATATGGTATTAGAAGAAAAAAAATAAAAGGAATAGAACAGGTCTTTAAAATTATCTTTTTTTCAGTCGATTAGAATGCTTATTGAGAAGTAATGACTTGGGATAAGCATCAAAAAAGATAAGAAGCATTTTACCTAAAACACTTCTTATTTTTTAAAACAAACTAAACATAGAAAAATAAAGGAAAACTTATTTTTCATATTAAAGATAAATTTATTTAATGGCATAATACCATAAAGTTAGTCGAAATACTATAAAATGTAGACGGATGACATTGAGTAACTTATGTAAGTGAATAGAACTAAAGAGGAATTGTTTTTTTAGTAAACTATTTTTAAAAGTTACTATTGAAATTTTAAAGTATTGAAAAAAATACCAATAGTATTTTTTAGGAATTTTATAATATGAGTTAACGAAAATAGTTGTTGAAATGATATACCGATTCTATTAAATTAAAAAAGAAGCATTTTTATTAAAAATGCTTCTTTCTGAAACTAACTAAACAATAATTTAAAAATAAAACTATAGTTTAAAAATAATGGCAAGTACATTACTATTTTATTTTCTTAGTTTAAGTACTAGTTACAAACGACAAGTGGTTTGTTTTTAATAGATGAAATGTATTTGACTATAGTTTAGCTATATTTATTTAAAAATCAACCACCATATTTTTCTCCGTCTTCTTGATAGCTTCGTGAAGGTCGCTCTCGTTTCTTTTTTTGATTAAATCTATAGGTTAAACTTAAAGATATTTGTCTTTCTCTCCATTGAAAATCACCATTTACAATACTCGATGGACTCATTCTATCTCCATTGTAGGTTATATTCTCTCTTCTTCTACTATTCAGGAGATCTCGTATATTAAAAACGAGGGACGCTTTTTCTTTAAATAGGTCTTTACTAAACGACATGTCCGCAGAAAACATCCCTTTTCTATTTGATTGAGCCTCTTCCTGAGCTCCTCTGTACACCATTTTTGTTTGCCATTGAACATTTGTTGGCAGTGTAATTTGTGAATTAATTCTCATAAGCCAACTGTCACTTGAAACACCTAGAAGATGAGTTATAATTTCATTACCATTTGATCCAGTAAAAACATGATCAAACGCTACTCTTTTAAATTTAAAATAGTTGAAGGAAGTAGATAGCTTAGCCCATTTAGCAGCATTGTAATTTGAAGTAATTTCAAAACCATACCGTTTTTCACTATTTAAGTTGGTGGGTTGCCTGATAAAAACTCTCGTATTATTTCGATTTTCAATTACGGAAACCATTTGAATAATATCTGTAGAATATTGGTAGTAAATAGAAGTGCTTAAACTTAGTTTTTTAACTTTAGTTGTAAATCCTATATCTAAAGAATTTGTAAACATAGGGTCAATAGCTGGGTTACCTTTAAAAATATTAGTAGCAGAACTTCTAGATTCAAAAGGATTTAAAAACCAGAATCTAGGCCTTCGTATCCTTCTACTGTAACCTATTGTTAGGTTATTGGTGTCATTTAACTCGTATCCTAAATTAATAGTGGGAAACCACTCAGTGTAATTTTTATTTGAAAACTGATTGGTTGTCAGTACTCTTAAATCAATATCTGTTATTTCAGTTCTAAGGCCAAGCAAATAAGAAAATGAGTAAATCTTACTTCCGAATTGAGCGTAAAGTGCATGAATATTTTGTTTAAAATTAATAGCGTTAGATGGATCATAGTAAAAAGGAAGATTATTTGCATTCCGTACCCTAAAATCAGAATGTAAATCTTGAAAGGTTGATTTGTAACCTGTTTCAAACTGACTGTTTTTTTTAAGAGAATGAATATAATCTACTTGTACAAGTTGATCTGTAGACTGGGTAGTTTGAGAATTTTGTTCAATTAAAACATCGTTTTCTGTGATGGGAGCTAACTCTGTTTCATTACTATTGCTATATTGCAAATCCACTACTAATTTTTTGCCATTTTTATCAAAATTTTCGGTGTAATTCAAAGAAAACTGTTTATCTATTTTGTTTTCATTCTCATTTTCGATTCTTTTAATTCTATTTTTTAATAGTTGTTCTGGAATTAATAGCTCTGTTATGTTACTCGCGGTATCGTTTCCCTTTGATTTACGGTAAAAAAAAGATCCTGTAATAGTACTATATTTGCTAAGGTAATATTCCAGTCCTAAAGTTCCATTTAAGTTATTACTCTTTCTATCAAAAAGACGATCCTCTGTTCGAATACTATCCAAAATGGCATCTTTATTATAATATAAAAATTCTGAAAATGAATTTCCAGGCCCTTTTCGGTACGAATAACCCATATTAGAAAATAGATTTATTTTTTTGGTTCTGTAATTAATATTCGGTCCAATTTGAAGCAAAGAAGGATACCCTGTTGTTACATTGATAGCACCATTCACACCCAATACTTTACCTTTTCTTAAAATAATATTTAAAATTCCTGCTGTTCCCTCAGCATCATATCGTGCAGAGGGGGAGGTAATTACTTCTACTTTTTCAATAGCATCTGCAGGAAGATTTCTTAAGGCATCTGTTCCATTAAGTCCGATTATGGAAGATGGTTTTCCATCTATAAAAATTCTTACATTATCATTACCTCGTAAACTTACGCTTCCTTCCACATCAACAGTAACAGAAGGAACATTATCTAATACATCAGAGGCATTACCTCCTTTTAGGGTCATGTCTTTTCCAACGTTATATATTTTTTTATCCAAACGAATTTCAACAGTTGATTTTTCTGCTATAATTTCAACTTCATCAAGTTGTTCAGCATCTTCACGAAGTAAAATAGTTCCAAGGTTATAATTTTTAGTGTATGATGAGCTAGGAAATTGTTTGATTTTAAAACCAATATATTCAATACTAATTTTATAAGAACCTTTAGGAATCTGAATCGTAAATTTTCCTTTACTATTAGTAACTCCTCCAGAAATCATTTTATTGTTAACATCTTCAAGTAGGACCGTAGCATATTCTAAAGGGATTTTTTGAGTCGCTTCTAGTATAACTCCTGAAATAGTAACGGTAGAGGAATCCAAGTTTACATTTCTCTTTTGTGAAAATAAAGTGACACTAAAAAGAAGTAGTAGCAGCGTTTTTTTTTTCATGAAAACTGATTTTTAAAGTACATTTGACTTCGTATATCTTTACAAGTTTAATTACTTTCTGTTAAAGCTTTGTTAACTTAGCTGAATACAAACAAACTTACTAAATAGTATGATTCTTTCAGAGAAGAGCAAAGACAAAAGTGGCGTTTAAAAAAGTTTACTAAACTTTTTAATCGGTTTAAGTATTACTTTTAGCATAAAAAAGTGGTTTTCCCCAGTAAAAATGGCATAAAAAAACAAAAATATGCTTTCGACCTTTCCTTTTTCCTTTATATTTGAAAATAGGACAATAAATGAATAACATGAAAATATTAAAAGATCAAGCCAAACCTGTAACCACTCGGGAAATATAGCGTTTTAGATAAAAAATCAATTATTATTCTTAATAGACAGTTTCAAAAAGTTACAAATTAAGCTGTATTCCTACTATCGAATACTCAGATAAGCTACTATATGATTACATCAAATAACAAGTCCCAAAAAAGGGCATTTATTTTTCTTATTTCTTTATTTTTTCTTTGGGGGTTTATAACTGTATTGGTAGACTCTTTAATTCCAAGAATTCGTGATCTTTTTGAACTTACTTATTTTCAAGCGGGGCTTGTACAGTTTGCTTTTTTTGGAGCCTACTTTTTACTATCCATTCCAGCGGGCCACATTCTTGCAAAAATAGGATACAAAAAAGGAATTATTTTAGGATTGTATACAATGGCGGTAGGGTGTTTATTATTTTTTCCAGCAGCATCGTATCGTATTTTTGGTGTATTTATGTTTGCTTACTTTGTTTTAGCCGGAGGAATGACTATTCTTCAGGTGGCAGCCAATCCATATGTAGCCGCTTTGGGTTCAGAAGAAGGGGCTAGTAGCCGCTTAAATTTATCACAAGCATTCAATGCATTGGGCGCAGCCATTGCACCAGCAATTGGAGCAATGTTAATTTTAAGTGACAAAGTAAAGTCAAAAGAAGAAATTGCTAACTTATCTGAAATTGGAAAAACAGAATATTTTTTAGCAGAAGCAGAAGCGGTGCAAATTCCTTTTATAAGTATTGCCGCATTAATTATAGTGTTAGCTATGTTATTTGTTTTTGTAAAACTACCCCATTTAATTGAAAATGCGCCCAAAAGAGGTCATAGAAAATTATTAACTAATAAGCCTTTAATGCTAGGTGCTTTAGGTATGTTTTTGTATGTAGGAGCAGAAGTAGCTATTGGTAGTTACCTAGTAAGTTATTTTATGGATATGGAACTTTTTAGTATCATAAAAAACAATACTTTCATGAGAAGTATTGCAGAGGCTATTTTGAATACAAATCTAGCTGAGGTAGATAATAAAGCGATTGTTGGTGCATTTGTGATGTTTTATTGGTCAGGGTCTATGATAGGACGATTTGCAGGTGCGTATTTAACCAAAGTTATGGCTCCTAATAAGGTGTTGATGCGATTTGCTATTGCCGCTTTGGTACTAATCATAACATCAATAACTACCAATGGTTTTGTTGCAATGTGGTCTATTCTAGCGGTAGGGTTGTTTAATTCTATCATGTTTCCAACCATTTTTACCTTGGCAATTGATGGTTTAGAAGACTTAAAACCACAAGCTTCTGGTATTTTGTGTACCATGATTGTAGGTGGCGCAATTATTCCTCCTTTATATGGCTTATTGGCTGATATGATTGGCTTTAAGTTCGCTTTTACATTGGTTGTTTTTTGTTATGCTTATATTTTATGCTATGCCAAAATAAGAGAAAAGGTACTAAAATAAGGAATTTCAGAAAGAGAATTGTTTTTTTTAAAGCTGTTAATAAAAACTTAAAAAGTAAGCTTAATTTTTATCTAAAAAATTATATATTCGCGCCGATAAAAATTGAATCAAAAGATAATTATAAAAATAAATAATGAAAAAAATTGTAGCACCGTTAGCTATTTTAGCTTTTGTACTGTCCTTAGTAACTTTATTTCTTTCTCAAAACACTTCAGATTTGGTTTACGTAGATGTTAATAAACTAATTGAAGGATACAAACGAACAAAAGTAGTTCGTGGAGAATTTGAAAAAAAAGCCAACGTATTAAAATCAAATGTAGATAGTTTGGTTACGGACTGGCAAAAGGAATTAAAATTATATGAAAAAGAGCGTTCTAAATTTTCAAAAAAAGAATTAGAATTAAAACAAGAACTACTTAGTAATAAACAACAACAAATAAACAATTACCAGCAGGCGATTCAAAAGCAAATTCAGTCGGAAGATCAAAAGGCAACTCAAACCGTTGTGAATGATATCAATGATTATGTAAAAGAATTTGGAAAGAAACAAGGGTATAAAATTATTTTTGGTGCCAGTGGGGGAGGTAATATTATGTATGCAGATAAAACTGCTGACTTAACGGAGCAAGTTTTAGAAGGCTTGAATGCCGAATATCAAGGAAAAAAATAATAAAGTCGGATATATTTTCATTGTAAAAAGCTGGTTTAAAAAAGCAATGTTTTTATAAACTAAAAAATTCTGTTGAACAAACCTATGTTAATTATTAGGAGTGTGAACAAAGGCTTCTTAATACTATGAAAATAGTAAATATTATTGTATGAGTCGTTTTTTATGGGGCATAACCATACTATTTTTTCTTAGTTGTAATTCAAAATCATTTTCTTCAAAGGAAGCCCTGTGGCAGTTCCTTAAAGATGAAGATCAAGGCTATGTGCAAAGTAAAAATATTAATGGTTATGATTTTACTTTGATTTATAAGCCAACAGATGTATTGGTAGCACAAGAATTACAAGACACTGAGGATAAAAAACAAGTAGCAACTTTACGGGCTAAGTATCAAAAGTACTTGTACTTTAACTTATCGATGGGGAAAAATAATAAAGAACTTTTAAGTGTTACACCTAAAAACAGGCAAGAGTTTGGCGCTATGGTCAACCAATTGGCATTTGGAATGGGCGAAAAAGTACATTTATTATCGCCTCAGAAAGATACATTGGAATTGTTGGATTATGTATACCCAAGAATGTATGGCATGACCAATAGCACTTCTATGCTTTTTGTATATCCTAGGGATGAGAAGTTTTTAAAAGAAGATTACTTAACGGTTGTCATTGGAGATTTAGGAACTTATACAGGTGAGGTAAAATTTAAAGTACCCACCCAGTTGATAAAAAATGAACCAACCATACAGTTTTAGTAAAGAAAATTTACTTATAACCGTATAAGAGTTAAAACACCACAACAGCGGTATAGTGGTAAAAAAGAAAAATAAATAAAATAAATAAGAGTTATTTCGAACGTTTGTGAGAAGTTTCTCAAAAACATACAAGTATAAGATAATCATTATGATAAAGAACAAACGTACCCGAAAAACAATTGCTGTTTTCTTTTTACTCAATTTTTTGAGTAGCGTAGTACCTTATAATGCGATATTCGGACAATCAAATACGCCGAATGCTCCTGAAGCAGCATCTTTTGAGCCTGTAGATGCTACGGATATGGTAAATTTATCGACAGGTAGTTTTAGCTATGTTTTGCCACTACTCAATGTTCCCAGTCCAGAAGGAGGTTATCCGTTAGCTTTAAGCTATCATGCTGGAATTGCAATGGACCAAGAAGCATCTTGGATAGGACTAGGCTGGAATTTAAATCCAGGAGCTATAAATAGAAATGTAAATGGCTTTCCTGATGATTATGACTCAGATCTTTTTAACGAGTATTATTGGGATAAGGAACAAACCATTAGATCTTATCAAGCTTCAATTGGGATGTCATCTTTTGATGGTTCTACAATAGGTTTAAATCTTTCATGGGGTAGCCATAAAAGTTTAGGTGGACATATAAATATAGGAATAACTGAACTTTTAGATTTTAAATTAGGGGGAGAGAAAGGAGTTTCTGTTGGTCTGAATCTTGATTTACTTGGTTTGAGTAACCTATCTAGTAGTTTAACATTAGGAGCTAGTTTTGAGACAGGTGAAAAACCGGAGTTTAATCTAAAGTATAATACTAATAGTTTAGGATTAAAAGTTTCATCTCAAAGAGTTTCAATACTTATGAAACAATCTTCTTATTCTCCTAGGGTCACATTGTCTTCGTCAGGTGTAGGTTTAAACCTAAATATTCCTAATTCTACAGGAAGAAAATCTGTAGGAGCAGCTTTCTTTTCATCTGAAAGATCAAGTAAAATAGGCAATTATTCTATGAGGTCGAAGTCTTGGAGAATACCAATTATGATCCCATTTGGTGCTGGTTTTTTGAGTTTTTCTTTTGGAAAACAAGAGTTTAAGTTCTATAGAGATGAAAATAATTATAATTTTGTTAGCGGTCCATTGAATTTTTACAAGTTAGCACAAAATAAATGGAAAGCACATTGTCCTCGATTAGTTATCAATAATTCAGAAATTAGAGAAGAATGGACAAAGATAGTAGATACTCAAGCAGAAGCGAATGAGCTTTGCAAAAAATGTTCAACTGACTGCAAAGTATCAAGAGTAAAGGATAATTCAGTACATGATATTTATGAACTACCTATTGTTGAAGGAGACTTTTCTGAAAAAGAAAATTTAACTGTAGCCAATCCAAATTTACCTAATTATGATAAGTATAGTGTTCAAGCACAGGGACTTTCTGGGGCTATAGCTCCAAGAATATTAGAAAATGGAGCACTTTATGGTTTTTCGGGAAATAAAGATACTGAAAATAGAATTTTAGATTATCATGTAAATGATGATAATGGATCTGCAAATAAGTTTAAATTTAAAAGCAGACCAAATTTTTATTTTGAAAGTCAAATTTCTAGTTATTTGAGAGTTCCTGTTCCTAAGTTAGATGTAAATATATTAAAAGGTCATAACGTTAAATCTAATACAACAAGTCTCCCAAGAAGAAAAATGGCTAGTTATATTGAATACTATACGAATAACGAAATATTAAAAGATAGTGCTCGATTAAAGTCCGAGGGCTTTATAAATACAAAAGCTACAGGATTTGATAGAAGTAAAGCTATTGCTAGTGGTATTGGAGGTTTTAAAATAACTGCAATAGATGGAAAAACGTATCATTATTCATTACCGGTCTATAATCATGAAGTTATTCATAGAACTTATGGAATTAGTAAGTATTTTAAAAGTAATCAAGTTCGCCCAGAAAAAGAGGCATATTTCGAGAAAAACCAAATGGCACCTTATGCTACGCATTGGTTATTGACTGCGATAACAGGTCATGATTTTATTGATGTAAATAATAATGGTATACCAGATAAAAATGATTTTGGCTATTGGGTCGATTTTGAATATGGAAAATATTCAGAAGCTTTTATTTGGAATGGAGCTTACGGAAAAGATTTTTTTGAAAATCCAAAAGATAAAAGCGTTAAGTCATGGGTAAAAGGTCGTAAAGAACTGTACTATCTCGATAAAGTCAAAACAAGAACGCATACAGCAATTTTTATAAAGTCTAAAAGAAAAGATGGTCTGTCAAAAGTATTTAGTTATGGATATGCAGATGATAAAAATACATATGTTGAAAATGCATTTACAATACCTGAACAATCTCCATTAAAACTTGATAAAATAGTCCTATTTAAAGGAGATTTACGTTTGGATAAAAGCTCAGGAAATAATTCAGAAAAAGAAGTTAGTTTATTTTATAAAAATGGAGGATATAAAAGAGATAAAGCTAAATTTGATTTGTTAAAAAATATTATTGACAAAGATGATAAAATATCGTTATCAAATAGTAGAATAATTAAGTCAATAGAATTAAACAACAATCATTACGATTTAGTAAAAGGAACACCAAATAGCAGTGTTAATGGAAGACTTACGCTTCGAGGAGTTAGTTTTAAAGGAAAAAAAGAAAAAACAGTTCTTCCTAGCTACAATTTTAAGTATTATAATTCAGAAGATAATTTTGATATTAATGATAAAGACGATTTTGGTTACAAGAAAAAAAATAATAAAATTTGGTCTTTGAATGAAATAGAAACACCTGAAGGATCAAAAATTAAAATTGAATATGAATCGCATAAATTTAAACCGGTGTTAAAATCAGAGTTTATGATTTATTCTAGTTCTTTTTATGATATTCAAAATTTGACAGGAAATAGGTATAAAATTACATCTAGGAAAGAAGACTTTAAATTAGATGAAATCAATATTTCTTTTCGAAAGGGCGATGAATTAACTATTGAGGAAAAACAATGGGAAACCCTAAATGGAGTAGGTAGGCTTAATACGTGCACTAAAAAAACAAAAGTTGTTGTTGATCAAGTGGTCAATCCTCGTGAGATAATAGTAAGCGCAAAGGATGATATAAAGTGTAAAGCTGCATTTTCAGGGACAACACCAATATCTACAATTAATCTATATTACATAGTTAAAAATCCACTAACCTTAGGAGGCATTAGGGTTAAAAGAATTTCTACCGTAAGTGAAACAGGACGTTATAATTCTATGAAATACACTTATGGTGAGAAAGGAAATGGTATTGGTTTTATAACTTACCTGCCATATGCTCCAGAATTAGCTAAAGAATTGCCATATAGTTCCGAGTTACCACCTCCACAAATTATGTATGACTTTGTGAGAACGAGTACAGAAATAAGTTCTAATGGTAAGAATTATAAGAATATTGGTATAGAAAATGAATATTCTTTTAATGTATTAAAAGAAAAGGAAGAGGGAAAAATAAAATTTGGTAATTTTTATGAATTAATATCAAATCAAGAGTATGGTAATACAAGTTCTTTAAATCAATTACATAGTTTTAAAATTAAAGATAACCTAAATTCCATAGGTCAATTGTTAGGAGTTAAAACATTTGGTTTTAAAAATGAAACACTTAATATTTTAAAGAATACTTATTTTGATAAAAATTCAATACCAGATCAAATAGGGGTAACTCAAGAATCTTTTCAAACATATAAGAAAATATCCAGTGGGCATAATGTTAAGAAGTTGGGAATAACAACAACAAGAATAACATATCCAAGTATAATAAAATCTTCTTCTGAAGAAAAAAAAGGTCAAAGCACTATTACAGAATTTAAAGATTTAGATCCGATTACGGGAAGTGCTAGAGAAGTATATTCATATTCAAGTACTGGTGTTAAATTGAGAAAAATAGTATTAAAAGCCTACATGAAATATTCTCAAATGGGTTCCAAAGTAGATAATATTAATAATAAGAATATGCTAAGTCAAACTGCTGGAGAGTATTCTTATATACTTAAAAATAACACATGGAAGGAAGTTGGAGCAGGTATCACGACATGGAAAAGTGACTGGGCGTACCAATTAAATGATAGAAAACCTGTTAGTACTAATGATGTTTGGCGTAAGCACAAAACCTATGTTTGGAATGGAGGCGTTGATGACGAGGGAATGTACACCAATTTTACCGACTTTAATTTTGCTAAAGAAGCATCCAATACAAAATGGAAAAAAACGAGTGAAGTAACAAAGTACAATCAATTTTCACAACCCCTAGAAACAAAGGATGTGAACGGAAGTTATGTGTCTAGTAAAATGGGAGATAATTATAGCAAGGTCATCGCTACTGCTAACGCCAATTATAATGAAATGCACTACAGTGGGGCAGAGTATGTTGAAGGAAATTATTTTGATGGAGGCATAAAATCATTAGGGCATAAGCCAACAACAGATGCGCATACAGGTGACAGAATAGTACAAATAGATAGAGGGCAGCATGCTTTTGAGGTGGTAGTTCCATCAAGAGCAACGCGTAAACCGATTGAAAATCGTTTTAAAGTATCTGTTTGGGTAAAGAAAGGTCAAGAAAATAGAGTAAAAATTAAACTCAATGCAGACACTCATAACTTTACGATGGCTGAAAAAGTTATTGCGGGGAACTGGGTTATGTTAACAGGTTACATTACTTTACCTTCTACTTCTAATGTAAACAATACAGTTGCTATAACCAGTACGAATGGAATCGTTCAATTGGATGATTTTAGGTTGCACCCGGCAGTATCAAGCATGACCAGTTATGTATATAATAAATGGGATGAAGTTAGTTACATTATAGGAGCCAATGGGTTGGCTACCAAATATATTTATGATGATGCGGGCCGTTTAAAAGAAACCTGGGTTGAGGTTGTTGATAATCCAGCAGCAGGCATTAAAGGAGGTTTTAAAAGAGTAACTACCCATGGGTATAATTATAAAAGAAATAACTAAGCTATGATAAAAATGAATTTTTTAGGAAAACTTTTAATTGTATTGTTGTTGTTTATCGTAAAGTTGGGAGTTGCTCAAGTAACTCCTATCAAAAAGCAACAGTTTGAAAATAGCTTGTTAATATCACCGGAATCATCTAAAATAAATAATTTGCTTGATCCTTCGAATCGTGTAAATAACAAACATAATTTTTCTCCAGGGATTAAGATGTGTAATACTATGGCAAGTGTTGAAAAAAATGAAATCATAGAGTTACCGAAAGAGAAAAGTGAATATAGGTTTACTATTGAAAGTTATTGTGAACCATTTCTAAGGCCTATAACAATAAGGCATGTAACAATAAACTGTAACGGGTCAGAAATTATTTCTGACCCAACAGAAGCCTATATTAATAACGAAGACCTATTGACAGGAATACTTACTGATGAAGAAATGAGGGTAGCGGGTATCACGTATACTTCTACTACTAATAAATATGTAAAAGATCCTCATCAACCTAATATTTTTTCAACAAACCCGTTTCCAGGCAATTCAGAAGTTATTTATAAAACTACAGTAGTTTTAACTTTAGAAAACAATGTCAATAAACCCGAAAGATCCTTTCAGGTTTTTATATCAGGAGCAAATGGTCTTTCAATATCAAATTATCATGCTAAACCAGAAGCCTACGTATTGTTTGATTCCTTTATTATTAAGCAAAAAGGAAGTCCTAATTATCAGTATTATTTTAAAGACAGTGATGGAGATGGTTTTGGAGACTGTGAAGAAGAACCACAAATAAGCAATCGTCCTGTGCGAGGCAAAGTAACCAATAATTTAGACAAATGTCCTTCTGAATTTAGCAAAGGAAATAATGGTTGTTTGGAAACGAAGGAAGTACGCAATTATACAACTGAAAAGGGGTATGATATTAAGGGTAAATTGATAGGAAGCTCTAAAAAATATTTTAACGATTTAGGAAAGCTTGAGCAGTCACAAAATTATGATACCAAAGAAAAAAGAATTTTTGCTTCTCATGTAATTTACGATTCGCAAGGAAGACCAGCTTTACAAACTATGGGAGCGCCTTTAACTGATAAAAACCAAACAGAGGGTTTTAAGTTTGTTGAGAAACTAATTAAAAAAGAAAACGGAACCGTTTTAACAAGTAACGATCTTGAACGTTTAAGTATTGAAAATTCTCCTAAAATACAACGTTCTTCTCGTTTAGGAAAGTACTATTATAACAATGCGGAAGAGACTTTGCAAGATAACACTGAACGCCCATATACCAGATCAGTATATAGTACTTTAAACCCAGGAGCTGTGAAGCAGACTGTAGGAGGGAATAAAATGAATGGTACATGGAAGCAAGGTTATAGTTTTACAATGCCAGCAGCACAAGAAATGTATTATGCCCTTGGGTATAATGCTTTTCCTTCAAAACCAGCCGTGGCAACAACTTATTCAGGAATCAGCGCTACGCTTAATGATTCTTCCAAAAAAATTGCTTGGTTAAAGGCTTCAAAAACTGTGGTTCAAGATGTTTCTGGAACAAGAGAATCTGTGGTATTTACCGATGCTGATGGTAAAACTTTAGGAGCAGCCCGATCAGGAGGTACACCATACAATGTGCTATCACTAATTGGAGAACAGAAGTTTATTGACATTCATATACCAGTAGGTTGCGAAAATACAGCTCGCTTTTTAGGGGGGGCAGTAAATTATGAAGTGTATGATTTAAAAGAGGAAAAATTAATAACTCCTACACCAAATACCTTATCAAGTGGTTTTTACCGTATAGAATATGTTGGGAGAACCAAACTTTCAAAAGAGCATCAGTTAACTTTTATAGACATTAGAGATAAAAAAATTCAACCCGTAAAAAATGCCGCTGCAGGTATTCGTTATCAAGTAAATTATCATAGCTTTAGTTTAAACGAGTATAATGATGCGGGACAACTAGTGACTACTTTACAACCGCTAGGCTTTAACAATAGTAGTTTTAACCAATTAAATGCTACTGTAAATCACAATTCAAAATTAAAAAGTTATTTCAAATACAACAGTCTTGGGCAGTTAATACATACCAGTAGTCCTGATGAAGGCCATGCATGGTTTGTATATCGAAATGATGGGCAAATACGTTTTTCAGTAAATAGCAAACAATGGAAAGCAAAAGAATTGTCATTTACCCAATACGATGATCTTGCACGCCCGAAAGAAAGTGGCGTATACAAAGACAATGCTTTAGCTTATTTAAAATCGTTTGTAGGTATGGACAATCTAAATATGCAAACAGACCCTTTTAAACCAACGATTAAAAATGTATTAGAGGTAAAAGATGGCGATATTCCGACGACAAGACGAGAAGAGCAACACTTTACAGAATATGATTATTTAAGTACAGTAAGTCAAAATAAATTAAATGGTTTAGTCAGTACAGCTTACAGAACGCCAACATTCCTTTCAGGGAATGTAGCCAAAACGTACAATAAAGATACTTCTGGAACCAATATATCAGAAACGTATTATAGTTATGATGTTCATGGTCGTGTTACGTGGATTGTTCAAAATTTAAAAGATTTAGGCGTTAAAACCATTGATTATGAGTACGACCCTATAACAAGTCAGGTAGCTAAAGTATATTACCAGAAAGGAAAAGCTGACCAGTTTATCCATCAATATACTTATGATTCGGACGATCAAAGTTTGGTAAAAGTAGCAACTTCTACCAACGACTCAAATTATACAACACATGCTGAGTATAGTTATTACAATACTACAGGGGCTTTAAAAAGAACGACTATTGCAGGAGGCATTCAAGAGATAGACTATGTATACAATTTGGCAGGACAGCTAAAATCAATCAATCATCCGAGTTTAGCAAAGGATCCCAATATTAATCCGCATGGAAGAGATTTGTTTGGATTAACTTTAGATTATTACAACCAAGATTACAAAAGAAATAGTAACTTTACGTTCAATGATCAGTTAACTGTGGAAAATCAATATTCAGGAAATATCAAAGCCATGACATGGAATAGCAAGCAAAATAAAGCTGAGCAACATGATCCTGTATTGTATGAATATGAGTATGATGAGCGTAATTTTTTAAAGAAAGCAAATTTTAATGGACTTAATGCAGAGCAAAGAAGTTATCCGTCAACTATCGTTTTGGCTGAAGATCTTTTTGTAACAAAGCATGCAAAAGCTACAAACGCCATAACACTCAAACCTGGTTTTCATGTATTAGGTACAAAATCAGTTACTTTTTCTGCAAAAATTGTTGCTGACAATGCAAACGGGCAATACCAATCAGAAGATTATGATGTGAGTAATTTGAGGTATGATGCTAATGGAAATATCGAGTCTTTAAAAAGGAATAAAAATACCGAACAAGACTCCAATTTAATGGATAACTTAATTTATCATTATAAGGCAGACAAACCCAATCAATTAAAAAGAGTTGAAGATAGGGTAGTAACGGATACCCATGCGAACGATATCAAAACACAAACTACAACTGATAACTATAAATATAACAGTATTGGACAGTTAACTGATAATATTGATGAGCATGTAAGGTATGAATACAATGCCAGTGGTTTGGTTACCAAAGTTTTTTATAACAACAAATTACGCGTGCATTTTTATTATAACGACAAAGGTTTTAGAACCAAAAAACTAAGTTATAAAAATGACGGGACTAAGGATAAAACAACCGATTATGTTTTAGATGCTTCAGGATCTGTAATGGCAATATATGAAGATCAGCAACTAAAAGAGCTACCTATTTATGGAGCCTCACGTTTGGGAATGTATAACAAAGCATCAGGAACCAGTGTTTATCAATTAACCGACCATTTAGGAAATGTACGAGCAGTAATTGCAAAAAATGGAAATCAAGCAATTGCTACAACAACAACAGATTACTATCCTGGCGGGATGGCGATGCCTAACAGGAAAATCGTAAATGGTGAGCCATACAGATATGGTTATCAGGGTGAATATGCAGAAACTGATCCAGAGACTGGAAAACCTGCGTTCCAATTACGTTTATACGACCAACGTATTAATAGATGGTTAACGGTCGACCCTTATGGACAGTATCCTTCTCCGTATATGTCAATGGGGAATAGTTGGAATAATAAAGTTGATCCTGATGGAGGTTGTACGAAAGGTGATCCATGTTATGAGTTAGATGAAGTTGTTATTACAGGAAAAGGCGGAGGAGGGTTACAACCTAGTGGAATTGCTGATTTTGGAACTTTAAATTACTTTTCAGCGTCTTTAACTTGGGCTTGGGCTGTTAGAGATTTTGAATATAGACCAAATGTAAGAGCATTAGAGCAGTATCGTTATGCAGATAGAGCAACTCGAACAGCTGCAAGTAGGCAAAGAAATGCCTATACTGAAGCTGCTAGAAATAAACTTACACCAGAATTAAAAGCATTTTCTAAAGTTAAAAAAGGAAACTTCAAAGTTAATCCTGATGGTTCTTTTTGGAAACCCAATAAGGGAGTAATGAGAACAGCTAGAGTCGGAGGAGCTTTAGGTGTTGCTGGATTAGCCTATGGAGGATATCAATCTTATGAATATATAAATAATGCTAATAATAAAACTCATGCAGCTGTACATGAAGCTTCTAGTTGGGCAGGTTCATTAGGAGGTGGTTATGCAGGTGCTTTGGCAGGAGTAAAAATGGGAGCTGTTATAGGTTCGTTTTTTGGTCCAGTTGTTGGTAGTGCAATAGGAAGTGTAGTTGGAGGAATAGTAGGGGGTGCTTATGGAAGTTATTATGGAGGGCAAGCAGGAAGTAATTTTGCTAGAAAACAAGGTTATTCAGGTTATTAATTGATTATGTGGTTTAAAAATTTAATAATAAGAAGAAAAATACATGTTTTTTTAAAAGAGAGGTTGAAATCAAAATTTTTACCTTTTAAAAAAGGCTTTGTTTTTTTATTTCAAAATTTAGCAAAAAATGGTTTTTCGATTTTTGGCATTAGAGAATTTTATGATATTGCTATGATACCATATACTGAAGATGGGTTTGATAAAGTTTGTGAAATTTTACAGAAAAGAGCTCCTTTTAACATAAAAGAATCTAAAGAGTTTAATATAGAAAACGATTATATCAATGTTTCAGCTTTTAAACAAAATAGGGAATTGTTTTTTTTAGTAGATAATTCTGCTGTAACAGATATATTACTAAATGATAAATTTAAGATTATAAAAACAGATGAAGAGTATTTTAATAGCTTTGAAAAAAAAGAGAATATTTTTAAATAGGAATAATATGTATAAGTTTAGTGTGCTGTTTTTTTTGTTAATACATTTAACAGGTTGTTCACAGGAAAAGTTAATAGATTATAAAAGTACTCAAGATGGCTTTTCTTTTTCATATGATGACTCATGGGAGAAAAAAATAATACGAAGTCGTTCTGTTTTTTTAACTAAAGGAGATGAAAAAGATGGGACTAATTTTAGGAATAATTTAAATGTAATTGTTCAAGATTTATCTCAAAACCTAATGAGTTTAGAGGATTACCACAATCTTACATTACAGCAAATGCAACAGGCTCTTGGAGAAAATACAGTTACAAGTGATAAAGATGTTACAATAGGAGGTGTTAACGCCAAAGAGCTTATTTACACAATCCCAAAAGATATAAGTAAGGGAAATTTTTTAGAACTTAAATTAAAGCAGGTATATTTAATAAAAAATAGTAAAGCATATTTAATTACATACACAGCAAAATCTAAAGACTTTGCGAAATATTTAAAGTCGGCTAACTTCTTTTTTACAACTTTTAAACTATTGTAGATTAAGCCAACTTATCCTGCAAGGTATTATCCCCTGTTAGCGCTCGTTTGTAACGAGTGCCGAGTAAGAGTAAGCAAACCATAAATAAAAAAGCTACTTTACATTATTTTGTGAGGTAGTTTTTTGGTTAATAAAAAAATAAGAATAAAATAAAAATGGCTACCAATTCAAATGGTAACCTGCAACAAGCAATGGATAAAATGAATTAGAAAAAAATGGATGACTTTGGAATTAATTATGTCGGCTTAACAATTAGATATCTATATATAAAGTATTTTTTAAAAAGAACTGTAAATTATAAAGAGTTATATAAAAAAACAAAGTATGGAAAGAATTTAAGATATATTAAAACATCAAATCATAATTTAGGAGTAATAACTTCTATTGTTTTAGCTATTTTAATTTTGTTAATTTATAAGGTAGCTCAATACATTAACATTTAGCGTTAGCCTAATAGCAAGTTTTTTTAAGAAAAATAATTAAAAACGAAAAGATAAAAGCCATTTGCAATGGTTAACAAAAAGCATCAATAGGTACAATAATGGAACTTTTTTGTATTTTAGTTTTGTTATGAGTAAAGGAACAACAAGTTACAGGAGTTTTAAAAAATAGTTTTTTTGAATATTAAAATACGTGTAAATGGAATCATCGAAAATAGAGAGAATATCAGCAGTATTTTTTGTTATCGCTATGTTTGGGTTTATAGGCTATCATTCTGTAACAAAAAGTAAAGACTTATTAGAGAACGGTGTTGTTACTGAGGGGGAAATTGTTGATGGTTATTATTCTGGAGGTAAATTTTATATTAAGTATATTTTTTTTGTTGGAGAAAAGAGGTTTGAAAGTGAGAGGAGAGTTGCGGTTTTCAAATGTGACGATGGAAGTACATCTTGTATAGGTAAAAAGGTGAAGGTTTTTTACTCCGAGAAAAATCCAAAAAATTCAGATATTAATTTAGGAAAATATAATAAATATAAAAGGGGTAAAAGATTATATGAGTTTTTTGAAGACTCTCCAAGCACTCGATAGTACGGACTTGTCCCCGCGCTAGTGCTCGTTTGTAGCGAGTTCATAACAAAGAAGGTTTATATTTTGTAAGTTTTGCCACGATAAATTGGATAGATGTATTTATAAGACAGGTGTATTTTGATGTTTTAGCAGAAAGCGTAAGTTATTGCAGAAAAGAAAAAGGACTAGAATTATGTAGTTGGGTAATAATGAGTAATCATATTCATTTGGTAGCAAGGGCAAAAGAAGGTTACAAAATGACAGCTATACTAAGAGATATGAAAAAGTTTACAAGTAAAAGAATAGTAAAAGAAATAAAAGAAAGTTCGGAAAGTAGAAGAGACTGGTTGTTGCTAGTTATGAAAAATGCAGCAGCACAAAACAGTAAACAGCAAAACTATCAGTTATGGCGTAATGATAACCATCCTATTATTTTATATTCGAATGCTGTTATTAAACAAAAGGTGTATTATATACATCAAAATCCAGTAGTATCAGGATTGGTTTTTAAAGCTGAAGATTACGTATATAGTAGTGCTGTAGATTATTCAGGAGAAAGAGGTTTACTACCTATAACTTTAGTAAATAATTAGATTATTGTTGTGTTTCTTAAAAGTTGGGTAGATAGTATTAGAGTTCATTTAATAAATCATAAAAATCTAAATATTAAAATAGAATAATGAATATTTTAGAAGTTATTTTTATAGCAATTTCAAAACTTTATATAAAAAGATCAGGTAAAAACGAAGATTGGTTTTACTTACCTCTCCTTATTATTTCTTTTATTATTGGTTTAGATATTTATGTAATTACATCCTGCTAGCGCTCGTTTGTAACGAGTGCCGTCAACGATAATAACAAGAAACTATACTATAAAAGTGTAGTTTTTTGTATTTTAGATTTATGAGTAGAAAGTATAAATTTCATAACAAAGCAGGTTTATATTTTGTAAGTTTTGCTACGATAAATTGGATAGATGTATTTACAAGACAGGTGTATTTTGATGTTTTAACAGAAAGCGTTAGTTATTGCAGAAAAGAAAAAGGACTAGAATTGTATTGTTATTGCTTTATGCCTAGTCACGTTCATTTTATATTCAGAAGTGTTAATGAACAACCTATGGAGTTATTAAGAAGTTTTAAACGACATACATCAAAAAAAGTTATAGAAGCTATTGAGAATAACCCACAAGAAAGTAGAAAAGAATGGTTGTTATGGATGTTTGAGCGAGCAGGAAAGAAACAAGGAAATATTACAAAACATCAATTTTGGCAACATCATAACAAATCAATAGAGTTATGGAGCGAAAAAGTAATCAAACAGAAAATAGATTATATTCATAATAATCCAATAGAAAGCGGTTTTGTAACCAATGCAGTAGATTGGAAATATTCCAGTGCAAGAAATTTTCAAGATGACATTACTATTATAGAAATAGATGAAGTTGGGTTTTTAGAATAGTTCTTTGTCTTTATAAGATAGATTGTATTTTAAGTTTAGCAATAAAGCCCTTCGCACGAGGCTACCGTACTGCCAGTTCCGTTATATAGAAGATCCTTTCGTGTGGTGAATAAGAGCAAGCAAAACAATAAATTAAAAAAAGCTATTTTACATTAGGTTGTAAGGTCGTTTTTAGTAATAAAGTTGGGTAGTTTCAGGTTTTTCTTTTCACAAGTATTTTCATCAAAAATAAACTCGTTACATGATAGTACTACCCATTATTGTCTATGGAAAGCAAGTTACGAGTGATATAAAATTAGCAATATAAAAAAACAAAGAACAACCTAATACTAAGTGTCCTTTGTTTATGTAATAATTGTGAAACGTATAGGGTTTATTTACCCCAGAAATTATCTTCAACAACTTGATCATCAGAGAATAGCCATACTTCGGTAACTTTCCCATCAACAACTTTGAATAAGTCAATACCAGCCATATCAATTTTTCTGTTTTCAATTTCTCCACTAAAACGAACAGGCATAACAACTAAGTCATTATTTTCCATTATATTACCATTGGGTTTTAAGGCAAATGTACCCTTGGAGATATCCATCATTTGAGAAAACATTTCACCAACTCCATTGGGACCATTTTTGGTTCCTGAGAATTTATTGCTTCCTGGTTGGTGCCATTTAATTTCATTACTAAAATATGAAAAAGCTGTTGGTATATCTCCTTTTCCAAGGGCTTCTGCGTATGCTATAACTACTTCTTTTGGTGTCATTTTACTATTTGTTTTTTTAATTTTTAAATTATTTTTGTGTTGAGCTTGTGTAACTGCTAGTCCAGTAAATACGCACAAGACTCCAACAATTAATGATTTTATTTGCATGTAATTTATTTATTATTCTAAAATCTTGTACAAAGATAAGTTTTTACTTACTTTTGTACAAGTACTTACTTTTTTGTGTAGTACTTACTTTTTTGTTTAAAATGTTGATTATAAAGGGAAATGAGTCAAAAAAAAATTATGCAATCAGATGAAAATTGTCCTGTAAGAAAGTCTTTAGGCATACTCAATGGCAAATGGACATTGCTAATATTGTTTCAAATTAACGAGCGAAACATACGGTATGGTGAATTAAAAAGAAGCATACCAGGAATTAGCGAAAAAATGTTAATTCAATCATTAAAATCGTTGGTAGAAAATAAACTTGTATCTAAAAAATCGTATCCTGAAATCCCTCCAAAAGTTGAGTATAGTTTAACAAAAATAGGTTTGAAAACGTTACCAATTATTGACAAGTTGGCTCAATTTGGATTAGAAAATTTAAAATAGCCTACCTAGTAGGTAAAACTACATCGTTTGAGTCTATGAAAATAGGAGAAACAAAATGGTATAGAAAAGACTGTCAATAAAGACAGTCTTTTCATTTGTGGGTTCAACTAGAACTATGTATTACTCGTTCTAGAAACTATTTGGTCGTAAAATAAAATGCATCTTACACTCAAATTAATTTTTTTATTTTGCAACAAGTAAAAGTTTTATATTATGAAGATTAAAGATTTCGGTTTAGAGCGTTATTTTGCCCAACATGAGTTTACAGCTAAGTATTTGCTGTCTAGTTCTGACTGTGATGCCTATGAATTAAACTATCTTCTAGAAAATGCTTCTGAAGAAGATTTAACTATGTGGAATAATTTAAAACTAGGCTATACCGAAAGTCAAGGAAACCCCATATTAAGGGAAGTAATACTTACTCACTATAAAACGAACAATATTAATAATGTAGTGGTAGCAACTCCGGGTGAATTAAGTTTTATGAGTATGAATGTATTGTTGGATGCAAAAGATCATGCCATAACTGTTTATCCTTGTTATCAATCATTGTATGAAGTTGCGAATTCAATTGGATGTGAACTTTCTTTTTGGAAACCTAGCGAGGATGACTGGATATTTGACACCAATGAATTAGAAAAATTAGTTCGTAAAAATACCAAACTTATTATTTTAAACTTTCCACACAATCCTACGGGGAGTTATTTGACAAAAAAGCAATTAGATACTATTATAGCCATCGCTAGAAAGCACGATTTATATATTTTTTCTGACGAAATGTATCATAAATTAATAATTGATGCTACAGAGGAGCTACCACCGATTTGTGATGGTTATGAAAAAGGAATAAGCCTTTGGGGTACCTCTAAAACTTTTGGACTGGCAGGTTTGAGAACGGGTTGGTTGGTCAGTAAAGACCATGAGTTTCTTAAAAAGGTTTTAGCGTTTAAAGATTACTTGAGTATTTGCAGCAGTGCACCAAGTGAAATTTTATCGATAATTGCTTTGAATAACATCAATTTATTTTTAGATCAAAATATCAAAAAAATAAAAAATAATATTTCAATTTTTAAAGAGTTTTCTAAAAAGCAAGGTATAATTTCAAATTTTATACCTCCAAAGGCTGGTTCAACAGCATTTGTTCGTTTAAATATTGCCTGCTCGGCTTTAGAATTTAGTGACCAACTAGTAAAGAAAACTGGGATTATGACACTGCCAGCAGAAACATTTGAGTACCAAGGGAAATATATTAGAATAGGGTTTGGGAGAGCTGGACTTTCTGAAGCATTGGAGGTATTTACTACCTATTTAGAAAAAGATAAATGCTAGTTAAATACTCACAAAAATTTTTGAAGAATATTCGGATACATCAATTACTGTTGTAAAATAGCATATGAATACATATCATACATTACGTAGAAAGTAGTATTGATGGGTATTACTAAGAGGTTAAATATTGTTAAATTTGTGAATAAAACGAATATGCAGTTTACTCAAAATATTAAAGTAGCTGTTGATGCTGTAGTGTACGGTTACTCTAATAATAAGCTACAAATACTACTAATTCAGCAGAAGTTTGGCATTGAAAAGAATAAATGGGCACTTCCTGGAGGGTTTGTTAAAGATAATGAAACGCTAGATCAAGCTGTAATAAGAGAATTAAAAGAAGAAACGGGAGTAGAGGTTAATTATCTTGAACAATTATATAGCTTTGGTGAAATTGATAGAGATAAAAGAGAACGAGTTATTTCAATAGCTTATTTAGCATTGATAAATCCAGAAAATGTTATTTTAAAGGCTGCTACAGATGCGAAAGATGCAAAGTGGTTTGATGTACATACAATACCAGATTTAGCATTTGATCATAATGAAATAGTGAAAACAGGGATGACACGACTTCAGAATAAAATAAATTACCAACCTATTGGTTTCGAGTTGCTAAATAAAGAGTTTCCTTTTTCGGAAATAGAAAATTTATACCAAACTTTGTTAAATAAGAAAATAGATAGAAGAAATTTTAGAAAAAAAATAATGAGTTTCGGAATTTTAGAAGATACTGGAAAAATATATAAACCTTCTAATGGACGTCCAGCTAAAATGTTTAGATTCAATCACGCAAAATATAAAGAGTTTGAGAGTAAAGGATTTCATTTTGAGATTAGATTTGCTTAAAAACATTTTTTAGTTATTACAAAAAAAACTAACTTTGTGTAAAATATACACAATATGGTTTTAAATTTAGATACAGGTTTTAAGCCTTATCCCCATCAGCAAGAAATTGAATTTGACTTTTTTATATTTTCAGGAGGGGAGCCCCATATTAAAATTACATCCAACCTTTCTTCTGTTAAAGAAGTTAATATTAACCATCGCATTCAATCCTTTAATGACTTAGGAGTGTTATTTTTAGCGGTAAATGCTTTAAAAAATATGGGTATTGAGAAAATGAACCTGTTTTTACCGTATTTTCCAGGAGCTAGGCAAGATCGATTGATGGTTGAAGGGGAAGCATTGTCGGTAAAGGTGTATGCAGCATTATTAAATAGTCAAAATTTTAATACAGTAAAAATATACGACCCACATTCGGAAGTAACTCCGGCTTTATTAAATAATTGCAAAGTTATAGACAACCACAAATTTATAGAGCAAATTACAAAGGAGCTTTCAAATGACTTATTACTAATTTCACCAGATGGAGGAGCACTAAAGAAAATATACAAAGTAGCGTCATATTTAAAATCGTATGCGGTTGTTGAATGTTCTAAATCTAGAGATGTTAAAACAGGAAAATTAGACGGTTTTAAAGTGTATTCTGATGATTTAGAAGGGAAAGATTGCTTAATTGTAGATGACATTTGTGATGGTGGTGGTACATTTTTAGGGCTAGCTAAAGAGTTAAAAGCAAAAAACGCAGGAAAATTATATTTAGCTGTAAGTCACGGTATTTTCAGCAAAGGTTTTGATTCTTTAGAAAAATATTTTGACCGTATTTATACCACAGATTCTTTTAAAACGATCAATGGAGAAACAAGGGTCACACAAATAAAATTATCTAATGGACTATTATCTTAATAATACTCACTCTTATAATCGACTTAAAGAAGAATATTTTAAATATAAAAGTTTAACTATTGCTTTTGATTTTGATGATACTGTTTATGATTTTCATAAAAAAGGAAGGGAATATAACCATGTAATTTTACTCTTAAGAGAACTAAAAGCGATTGGTTGTTATTTGATCTGTTGGACAGGCCAACAAAATTTAGCATTTGTTGAAAATTATTTAAACGAATATAAAATCCCTTTTGATACCATTAACGATAATCCTCCTTATTATAAATCAAATAGTAGAAAAATATATGCCAATGCATACCTAGATGATAGAGCTGGTTTAAAACAAGTGTATAATCAATTATCTAAATTAATAAACGAATTAAAACAATAAACGATGAACCCTTTATTATATACCGACGGTTATAAAGTAGATCACAGAAGACAGTATCCTGAAGGTACTACTTTAGTATATTCAAATTGGACACCAAGAAAAAGTAGAATTAGTGGAATTGATAAAGTTGTATTTTTTGGCTTACAATACTTTATTAAAAAATATATTATTCAAGATTTTCAAAACAATTTCTTCAATCAACCAAAAGAGCAAGTTTGTAAAAAATATAGTAGAAGAATAAATAATTATTTAGGCGAAAATGCTGTTGGGGTAAAGCATATAGAAGCTTTACATGATTTAGGATACATACCTATGGTTATAAAAGCTTTACCAGAGGGGGCTTCAGTACCTATAAGAGTGCCTATGTTTACGATGTATAATACGTTACCTGATTTTTTTTGGTTAACCAATTATTTTGAAACATTATTGTCTACAACCGTTTGGATGCCTTGTAATTCCGCAACCGTAGCTAAAGAATATCGAAAAATATTAGATCAATATGCAAAAGAAACATCATCAATGCCTGAATTTGTAGATTGGCAAGGTCATGATTTCTCAATGAGAGGGATGGCTGGTTTAGAGGCAGCTATGATGAGTTCGGCAGGGCACTTATTAAGCTTTACAGGGACAGATACCATTCCATCAATAGATTTTTTTGAAGAGTATTATAATGCGAATTCAGATAAAGAACTTATCGGAGGGTCTGTAGCTGCTACGGAACATTCGGTGATGTGTATGGGAACCAATAGCGGAGAAGAAGAAACATTTAAGCGTTTAATTACAGAAGTGTATCCAAAGGGAGTGGTTTCTGTAGTTTCAGATACTTGGGACTTATGGAAAGTTCTCACAGAATATTTACCAAATTTGAAAGAAGAAGTTTTGGCACGTGATGGTAAATTGGTTATTAGACCCGATAGCGGAGATCCGGTTGATATTATTTGTGGAAATACCCATGGTAAAACTTCAGAAGAAACGAAAGGAGTAGTAGAGCTTCTTTGGGAAACTTTTGGCGGTAGCATTAATAAAAAGGGGTATAAAGAACTTACTTCTCATATTGGAGCGATTTATGGCGATAGTATTACGTTGGATAGAGCGAAACAGATTTGCGAGCGCTTAAAAGAGAAAGGATTTGCTTCGACTAATGTAGTTCTTGGAATAGGTTCTTTTACCTATCAATATAATACAAGAGATACTTTTGGGTTTGCCATGAAAGCTACTTATGGAGAGGTAAATGGCAATGGTCGTGAAATATTTAAAGATCCAATAACTGATGATGGTACAAAAAAATCAGCAAAAGGACTTCTTAAAATAACATTTGAAGATGGAGCGTACAAGTTGCATGATCAGGTAAGCTGGGAGGAAGAAAAAAAGGGTGAATTGAAAGAAGTTTTTAAAAATGGAAAATTATTGAAAGACATAACTTTGAAAGAAATTCGGTCTCAAATTCGTAGAAATACTTTGCAAGAAATTGAAAGTTAGTTATTATTCGCAGAAGATTTAAACGCAATAATTCTTTTTAAAAAACACCTTTTAAGGTGTTTTTTAAATGTTTAAGCATACAATTATACTTAATATTTGAAATTACAGTAAAGAAAAAGAAAGAATTTTATTTAGATAAAGAAAAAAAGTAAGTTACAACTGAAACTGATGCCTTTTATTATGCTGAAATAAATAGAGTAAAGAAATTTTTATTGTGGTAATTTAAAATATAAAATGGGATCAGTAAAAAAAATACGTATTAATAACTAGAAGGATTAGATATAGGGGAAATTTTATTAATACGTACTTGTAATTTCAGGCAATATCAAGATATTAAGTGGAGATTTAGTTATTAAAAAAGGGGTTTTAGTTATAAAAAAAAATTGGATTACTAGTGTCTAAAAAAACTAAAAAACATCGCTAACATAAAGAAAATAGGTAAACACTTCTCTTATAGAATATCAACTTAAAATAAAGGTAGCGATAGTTTCAAAATAGAATATATTTGCACACTAAATTTACGTCATGACTAAACGTTTGTAAATAAGTTAAAAACAATTATAAATTTAATAAAGATAAAATCACTATTAAAAATTTTCTTTGGGAAGAGAGTTCTTGTTTAGGCGATTGAATCTGATACTTAAAAAAACAGTATATATGAGACAGATTAAAGCAACAATAAAAATTCAATCCTACTAATTTTTTTATTTCAGCTTAAAAGAACTCGCGCACCTTTTACGCAATAAATTACATCTAAATAATAGAAGTCATAAGAAAAGTTATTTCTAGTACAGTGCGAAATTTTAATTTATATTTTCTAGTATTATGGAATTGCTTGTTTTAGCTGAAGAGAAAATGATTGAATTAATACAAGTGAAAAGGTTAAAAACTACAAAAAATCTGTGTAAAAACGTATTTAACATAAACGTTTGGTATAATCATTTATAAAATGATTACATTAATCAAATGCAAATAGAAAAAATTCATCATATTGCCATAATCTGTTCTGATTATCAAAAATCAAAACAATTTTATACAGAAATTTTGAGTTTCAATATTGAAAACGAAGTTTATAGGCAAGAAAAACAGTCATACAAACTAGATCTTTCTTTTAATGGACATTATTTGATTGAACTTTTTTCTTTTCCAAATCCACCTCAAAGATTAACAAGACCTGAAGCAACAGGATTAAGGCATATCGCTTTTGGTGTAAAAAATATTGAAAATGAAATTCAATTTTTACAATCAAGAAATGTCATAACTGAACCCATTCGCATAGACGAATATACGAATAAGAAATTCACATTCTTTTTTGATCCTGATAATTTACCAATTGAACTTTACGAATTATGATAGGTGTAAAAAAATAGAAGCCTAAAAAACAATGTTTTTAAACTTTGGTGAGTTATTGATGGTTTAGAGAATTTATTAGTACAATAGATACAAACATAGCGTAATGATTACGAAATAGAGAATAATAGTACTATTCATAAAGACAGCAACTGTTAGATAGGGGAGTAATATTTAAAGGAGCAGCTTTGTATCGATTGAATCAGACTTTGAAATTAAACAACACATACTTTTTGATCGAACTATTATTACTCATTTTAATTATATTGGAAATAGTATTTTAAAATAGAACATAAGTTTGAAGTAGATATATTATAAACGATTAAAAGGAAACTAACTTACTTTGGTTAAGTTATATGTATTTCTTGAGAATATAAACTGATTTGTTTTTTTAACAAGTTTATTGATTAAAATCAACATCCTTACGCAAGTAATGCTAAAACTGAAGATGTAATATGACTTTATATTCTAGAGATCTCTTCAAACGGTATCATAAGTGTATTTAAATATCATTTACTGTAATTTTTCGAAATGTTTTTTAGCATTAATTTATCTAAATTTTTTAAAAAAGACAGGTGCTGTTTTCCGTCATTTTAATTGTGGTAAACTTCATTTTAGACATGAAAAATAATTGGATATTGGGAAGTGTGATTATATGTGTTTATAGTGTTTTTTTAAAAAAATAATTGAGAAATGATAACAAAAGAGTTAGAAATTAATATTAATGAAACAAAACTACCAAAATGGTTTAGTTTAGTTAAAGTAAATATAAATGTCCCTCATTTTAATATTGAGCTTAAAGGACTAAATGCAATTCATTTATTTTTAAGTCAGCAAATTAGTGGCTGGGAAAAATATGAATCACTTCCTAAGAAATTATTAGATCTCAAAAATGAATTTAAATCTCTTAAGTCTGGAACAGAACATTTTTTTAAAGAGTGCCAGTACGAAAGTAACGAAAAAAGTCTTAGTAGTTATTGGACTAGTTCAATAGCTCATAAATTTAAAGGTAAAAGCTTTTTTTGTTATGATAGCCCACAAGTGAAGTTTTTATTGAAAATCAATAAAGAAAGACCCGACTTTTTTGAAGGAGCTTATCAATTTATGATAGGTTCAGATTCGATTAATATCAATAATAAAAGTAGCCTCATAGGCGCATTTTTAGCGTATGATTTTGAAGTAAAAGATTTTTTAAAATCACCTAATAAAGAGGCTAAAGAAATGGGATTCGAAAATAAGCTGATAAAGAAGCTAGAAAAATATATAGATAAAAATGAAATAGAAATAATAGAAGATATTACTAAATTCGAAAATCTTGTAAATAAAACTGAAAAACCAAAAGAGCCTGAGGAATCATCATTTGATGAATGGTTTGAAGGATTAAAAAAAGATTTTTCTGATTTTGATTCAAATTCAAAAGCAAAAATTAGTTTATTAGAAAAAACATACGAAGAATTATTAAAACTCAAGAAACCAGCTGAATATTGGAAATCTAGAGCTAGAACATTAAAAAATGAAGGATGGAGGGCAATCGATTGGCTAGTGGCTGTGGTTGTATTTACTTGCATTAATCTTTATGGCTTACTTTGGTTAACATCAGAAGGAATGCTGTTGAGTTTTGTTAAAGGTAATGCCCAAGCAATCAAATGGTCTATTATATTCGTTATTTTTATTTCTTTTGCTGCATATGGAGTTGGAGTGTTAAGTAAAGTAGCATTTAGTTCATTTCATTTGGCACGTGATGCGGAGGAGAAAGAACAATTGACATATGTTTATTTAGCTCTAATAAAAGATAAATTAGTAGATGAAAAGGATAAAAATTTTATCATACAATCGTTATTTAGCAGAGCTGATACTGGATTATTGAGAAATAACTCTAAATCAGAAATAGCTAATTATTTTTTAGGAAAAAAGCCAAAGAGGTAAAAAAATAGCTATTAATATGTGAAAATAAAAGTTATATGTATTTAAAAAATATTTAGTAAAGAGTTGATTTGTAAAGTTAAACCCGAAAAGTTAGGTAGAAAAAAAGTATTAGAAAGCGTATTTTAGTTAATATTATTAATTATCAAAAGTTTTTAGTACCATAATTCTAATATTGAAAGATAAATATTTTCTGAAATTCAAAAAGCTGTATTGTTTAAATGTTTCGAAATTAACGTAAAGTTTAAATTACGTTTAATTTAGTATTAAAAAAGTATTGAAGAAAAGGAGATATAGAACTTTTTTATACGACAGATCGTAAAAATCTAGAAATCATTTATAAATTAGTAATGATCATTGTTTTGCAAATAACTAGACAGTTAGAATTATAATCAGATGGTTCAACGGTTAATTATTTAGGATAAAAAGAACGAGAATGGGTTGAGAAAAGGATTTATAGGCTTGTAAAAGAGTTCTATTTACAGTTCAATGAGAATTTTATAAAAGATAATCCTTGGATCGATAAAAAAGTTAGAGAGTATGGAAAATTCAAATGAACAGATGAAGAGAAAGAAATAGTAAGAAAATTGAAAGATGATGATATAGAAGAATATAAGTCCTTTTTGACAAAAGAAAAAGGATCGAAGAGAGTGAGTAAGTTACCATCGTTAAGTCAAAAAACAAAAGACGCTGTCAATACTTTTATTAAAACACTTCCAGAAAACCATTTTCTAATAAGATTAGGGAAAGTATTAGTACTAAGAGAAAAGCTTCAAGAAGGAGCTATTACAGCTCAGTACGTGTATGGAGGAATGAAAACAAAAGAAGAACTGGTAATCCCGAAATATATTAAATTAGTAGGCAAAGAAAATGCTAAATTACTTAGGTTTTGGATCAATCATGAAGCTGGTGGTTGGTAAAAAGATCAATCAGAGGAAATGGGATTGCGTACTAAGCAAAGGCTCATTACAGCAGATATCGACATATTCATTGGTAGTGATAAAGAAAATCAAGTTCAGCGAGACAATGATAACAATTGAAAATCTTTAGTAGCCTACTTCCTTGAGAAGAATAAAATAAAATAGCTGTTTTTATCTAAAAAGAGAGAATGGGTAAGTCTGTAGCTTTTTATAAGCATTATATTCAAACTCCTTTTTTTTAAGGTTTAAAAAAACTGATGAACCTTTTTTATTCCTATTTTAAAAATATCAATATTGGTTTATATCGACTTATTCTATAGTATTTCTTCTGGCGGGTAATGCTCACAAGGATATCAATGGAGATGGTTATCGGGATGTTACTTCAAGTAAAAAAGTAATGAAAAAAATACTAGCTATTATGCCGAAAGAATTTGAACTAGAAATACAAAGAATATGAGATTTTGGAAATTAACCGTAATAAAGGTTTTAGTCGGTTTTATTGGTGGTTTTATCGTGTGTTTTCTTTTGGTAAAGTCAACGATTCACAAGGCGATTGATAAAGAAACGACAAAAAATGAAATAGCAATACGTAAAATAAAAAAGCCACAAGATTTGAGCGTTGTTCTTTCTCCGGAGTGCATACCAAAGCCAATAAATGAAAATGATTGCGTCGATATATCTTCATTATCTGATAGCAGGAAAAAAAGAGTATACCGTTGGTTGGAAAATTAATTTAAAGATGATGCCTTGATAAACGTACCATTTCTTCAATGAGTTTATCGGGGCTTATATTCCCTGTTAAATCTGTTATTTTCATTCCTATTAAAAAAATTTCGTGCTGATTTACATTTTCTTTGTATTTAGCTCTTAAAGCTCTTTCGTGATATTCTAGTGCTACGATTTTCAATAACCTTTTCAACTCTTTAGGTGAGAGTTTAGGTACACCTTTCTCACTGATTATTCCGTTTATTCTCTCGATATATTTATAAGGACTTCCCATACTACAAATTTAGCTTGTAATTATTGCAAACCTTGCTACAGATTTTAGCAATATTTAAAAAGCTTTATTTTATATGATTGAATCACAGTTTTTATAGGGGGTAATGTGTCTAAAAAGAAAAAGGTCTCGGAGGGAATTATGGTAGGTGAAATAAACGTTTATAGTCGTTTGTAAACGGTTGTAAACGTTTGTATTCGGATAATAAGTGTCTTTAAACTATTTAATCTATTGATTTTTAAGTGTTTTTGATTGGTCTGAATTAATGTTATATTTGCAGCGGAAATATACACAATTGTGTATATACGCTAGTTGTGCATAATGTAGATCAACATTCTCGAAAATTTAAAAAACGACTTAATTGAAAAAAGGAATTTCCATAATTGAATATTTAAAAAATGATAAAATTCAACGTTTGATTTACGGCGGAATTTTACTCTTATGGATATTTGTCGGACTGAATTTTGTAAAATATAAATATGACTCTAGCCCATTCTATTTCGATATTTTTTACGCAATAATTATTCCTACTGCTATTCTAACTTTACCAATTATTATAAATAGAAAAATATTTTGGCTGTTAGCTTTCGGATTGTCAATTTTTCACGGAATTTGGACAACATATAAAATTGTATTCAATTATTTCTGGTATTTCCATAGAGATTATATTACTAATCCAAAATGTATCTTAAAAGATATCGGAATTTCAGTTTTGCTTATTGTAGTTTCTTTTTTAGTATCTTGGATTATTTGGAAAATGAAACCTAAAAAAACTGAAGAGATTGAATAAAACACTATGCACAACAATGTATAACCGCAATTACGGCGGATTCGACTATGTCCGAATCCACTCGGAATTGCGAGCGTCAGTAATTAATCGAAAAATAGTAATTTAAAACCCGTAACTGACGGTTATACGAGACCGTTATAAGCCATAAAAGAAAACAACTTAAAAACAATTATAAATTTAAATTATTATGAAATCGCTATGAGAAATTTTTCTTCGGAAATAGAATGCTTATCCAAGCGATTCAATCTGACAATTAAAAAACAATAAAAATGAAACAGATTAAAACAACAATTAAAATTGCAGTAGTTTTATTATCATGGCAAGTAAACGCCCAATTTGATTCAAGAGGAAACTTGAATATTTTCTCTGATTTGACTAATCAACCATTTGTAACACTAGGAATAAATCAAACAGACCGTTGGAGTATTGGGATGTATGAAGCTAGTAACCCTTCTTATACCAGATCTTTATTTATTTACGAGGATCACACAGGTGTATCAGGGTCAAAAGGTGTAAGGTTTTTAATAAAACCTAATGGTAATGTGGGAATTGGAACAACAAATCCTAGTTCTCAATTAGAAATAAAATCTAAACAAACCAAGTTCTTAAAGTTTCATAGAGAAGGATTGTCTAAAAAGGGGCATATTGGTTATGGAACAGCGAATCAAGGAGGTGTTTATATTGGAACAGATGACAATACTTATAGTCTTTGGGTTCAACAAAATGGAAATGTAGGAATTGGAACAACAAGTCCTAAAGCTAAGCAACATTTATTTACTGGTAATTCAAACGGTATTAAAGACCTTTATGTCACTTCGATAATTGAAGGTATGGATGCGAGACTTCAATTAATGTCAAGTAACGCAGGTAGCAATGGTTCTTCTATTTCTCTAACAAATGAAAGTTCTTCTTGGACTTTACATCAAAAAACTGCGTCATTGGGTAATAGATTCGATATTGGCTACAGAGTTTCGACAGAGTCGGAGGATATTGCTGCAAGACAAAACATTTATTTTTCAATTTTGAAGGATGGTAATGTTGGGATAGGCACAGTTACAACTGGAAATCACAAATTAGCAGTTGAAGGCTCAATAGGAGCAAGAGAAATTAAGGTAGAAGCATTTCCAGACTGGTCTGATTTTGTTTTTTATGATGATTACCAATTACCAACCTTAACTGAAGTTGAAAACCATATCAAAGAAAAAGGACATTTAAAGGATATTCCAAGTGCTGAAGAAGTAGAAAAGAACGGATTTTATCTTGGAGAAATGGATGCTAAATTATTGCAAAAAATTGAAGAACTGACATTATACACTATTGCACAAGAAAAAGAAATTAAAGAATTGAAAAAGGAAAAGGCTAAAAATAGAAAACAAGAAGAAGAAATTGAAGAACTGAAAAAACAAAATTCTGAAATAAAAGAATTAAAAGCTTTAGTTCAGAAATTAATAAGAGATAAAAACTAAGCGTAACGGCTTATAACAGCGTATAAACCCCATTAAAACGGGGTTTATACAAACCGTTGTAGCCAATGCGAAAAAAGAAACTGTGAATGAACAAAACGATATTTGAGATTACAAAAATGGACTGTCCTTCGGAAGAAAATTTAATCCGAATGAAACTGGACGGAATTTCAAGTATTGCGAATTTGGACTTTGACATTCCAAACCGAAAATTGACCATTTTTCACAGCGGACAAATTGACCAAATCGAAAAGTCACTTATCGAACTGAATTTGGGCGGAAAGAGAATCTCGACCGAACTAACTGACCAGACCAATTTTAAAGAAAATACAAACCAAAGAAAACTACTTTGGACTGTACTCGGTATAAATTTTGTTTTTTTTCTAATCGAAATGACAACAGGAATAATCTCAAAATCAATGGGACTTGTTGCGGACAGTTTGGATATGCTTGCCGACAGTTTTGTTTATGGAATTAGTTTGTTTGCTGTTGGCGGAACTTTGACAAGAAAAAAACGAATTGCAAAACTCGCTGGATATTTTCAAATAACTCTTGCAGTAATTGGATTTATTGAAGTTTTGAGAAGATTTTTCGGAGCAGAAAAATTGCCCGAATTCTCGACAATGATAATCGTTTCTATTTTTGCACTTATTGCTAACGGAATTTGTTTGTATTTGCTACAAAAATCAAAGAGCAAAGAAGAAGCTCATATGAAAGCAAGTATGATTTTCACTTCAAATGACGTGATAATAAATTTGGGAGTGATAACAGCAGGAGTTTTAGTCAATTGGTTAAACTCGAACAAACCTGACTTGATAATCGGAACAATCGTTTTTGCTTTGGTAATTCAAGGAGCGATAAGAATATTAAAACTTGGAAAATGAAAAAAGCACTGGCTACAACAATGGCTATAAACAATTGGAGCGAAAGTGATAAAACGAAACTATAAACAAAAAATAAAGGTCGGTGTTAAACTGAAAAGTTAGGGCGTAAAATCCCCAACTGTTCATAGCCGAGACCGTTATATGCAAGCTGAACAAATGAGAATATGAAGAACTTTTTCAAAATAATTTCCAACTTATATAGTGGAAAGTTAATATTAGTTTTTTTAGCAATATTTTTAATCATCAGAATCCCATTAATACAAGTAATTCCTGATTTTTTAAAACTTGGAGAAATTGAGTCTCCTCAATCTTATATCTTAAGATTACTTTCTATAGTCATTGGGTTTTCAAGTTTTATATTAACAATTCTACTTTTAGCTTACAATACATTTTCAAAAAAAATAAAAAGAAACTCTTTTGATTTTGTATTAAATAATCCTTGGATTAAAATAACTTTTTCCCTTTTTAGTAGTTCTTTGGTTTTTATCTTTTTAGTGTTGCTAACTTTAAAAATTTCTGATAAGAATACAATAATTACTCTAGTGTATCTTTCTAGTTTTTTAGCTTTCAGTAACTTATTGATTCAATTTCCTCTATTAATATTAAGTATTAAACATTCTAACTCTTATGAGATTATAAAAAAATTAATAGATAACATTGATAAAGAGGATTTAAAAAATCTACATAATCCTCAAAGTATTAATGAGAAAAATATAATTGATATTTTAGAAAAGAATAAATTAACTCAACTTAAAGACATTGGTATAACTGCGATTAAAGAAAATGATTGGGGTTTACCACAAACTATAATAAACAGATTATATGACAAACTAGTTCTACCGTTAGACAAAGATTCGGAAAAAGAAGATTTAATAATTAATTTATCAGCCTTTAATTTTTTAGCGAGACACTTTAAAAAAGTAGCGATTGAGGAATCTGATGAAATTACAACAGGTGTACTTTTAAATAATCTTTTAAGAACTCATATACATCTAGCTAAGAAAGAGATTAGAGATATTCGAAATAATCCAATTGATGGAACAATTCAAGATTTAATTAGATTACTAATTGAAAACAACTCATACTACAATCTTCAGCCTTATCTCTTAAATAAATTAACTCATGTTATAAAAGCACATATAGATTCAGTAAACTATTCAGATGAGATTCTTTCAACTTCTGACTATCTTTTTAAACAAAAAGATTTTGATTCTAGAGACAAGATAATTTTAAATTATTGGTTTTACTTGAAGAACGAATTGCCTGATTTATTTTTTAAATCATTAGAACATTCAATTGAGAAGAATAATAAAAATGTATATGATTATTTCTTTTTGGAAACACAGACACTATTGAGTGAAATTTCAAATTCAAAACATTTAACTGAATCACAAGAAAATGACATATTTCAAGAATATTCTTATAAAACTAGAAGAATTATAGATTTTGCTATTGAGAATAATATTTATCGAAATATAGAATTCTACTCACATATTCAATTAGAAGATTGGATTATTAACAATAAAAAATATGCTTTTTCCTCTCTGTATGATATCTCATTCTTTTTAAAAAAATTGAATAACTCGAAAAACTTAAATGGAGTGCAAATTGATGAATTTTTTATGATTGCAAGAAGTTTATCGACTAAAAAAATTGATAAAAAAGTCAAACAAGATGTTATAAAATTCATTATTGAATATGGATTTGAGATTTTTGAGGATACAAAGTCCGAGGAATATGTTAAAAATGAAATTATAAGACAACTTAAATGGTTAAATGGTTATCTCGAAAGAGAAAAAGATTTAACTGATTTGAAAAAGGAATTCTATAAAAAAATTGACAATTTAAAAGCCAGCATATAACAATGTGTATAATTCATTGCTAGTAAATGCTTGCTTACGAAAATTCTCGCGGATTTTCTATTCGGTTTGTATTTGCTAAATTAGGTGCTTAAACACGCAACGAAATCATACACGAGACCGTTGGCAACCATAAAATATGAAATACGCATTACTTAACGGAAATAAAACTCATGCAAAAGAGGTGAAATCTGGAACTATCGCAAGAGATATTTGGTTTCCCGAATATGAAGTAAAGGCATGTGTAGGTAAGTATAGACAATTTTGGAAATACTCTGGTGAAAAACCACCGTTCCCTAGAGGTTATGAGCCTGAATCTGAATGGCACGCATCTTGGAAAAAACCTATCCTTGACGCAAATTGTGAAGTCATTTGCGGTGAGAATAGAGAACATCGAGCAGATATAAAAACAGATAAATATGTCATAGAAATTCAAAAAAGTTCAATGGATGGATATGATGTAATCGAGCGAAATGTTTTCTACAAAAACTTAAGCGGAAATCGATTAGTTTGGATTGTGAACATTGCAAAACCTTGGAAAGAAAAAAGAATTTTGACTGAATTAGTTATTGGAGAAAAAGATAAACGATTTGAAATAAAATGGAAACGTGCATGGTCTTGGGTTAAAGAAATTGCTAAAACTAAAGATACCTTTCTATACCTTGACTTCAATCCAAGTAGTGAGAAATTATTTTACGCTTGGAGTTTCAAAGGAGTTTTATTTGGTAAATGGGCCAATAAAAAAGAAATTTTCGAGAATTATCTAAAGGAAGTCCTTAAACCTGAATATCAAAAAGAGATTGATATAAAAGAGATATTTAAAGAAACATAGAAAATACGGCTGTCAACAATGAGTAAATTGCATAACCGCCCTGCGGGACGGCAACGCACTTTACTCGGAACGTTATCCAACATTTGAGAAAAACCTACGAAATATCTAACAAGCTTTTGAAAAAAATCATAATCGAATTTTTGATTATGGTTGTTCTAATGATTGCTGTTTTACCAATCTATTGGAGAATAAAGCATGAAATGAATTTCGTTTTTAAGCAACAGTCAGTGCTATTATTTTGTTGTGTTATTTTAGTAATGTCTGTTCCAACAATAGCTATTTTTTTAAACTATTACTTTGAGAATAGAAATATATCTTTTTCATTAGACTGGAAGACAAAGCAAGTTTCAATAAATCAAAACGGAATTACAAAGAGTTATGAAAAAGAAGACATTGAAAAATCAACTTATCATCTTGGAATTTATTACAAAAATGCAATAGATAGAGCAGGAAGACTTCCAATAATGATTTCTGATTTTGGATATTGGGAATTGGAATTTAAAAATGGAGACAAATATTACTTAACGAGTATATTACACGATTTTATTCATGACCAACCATTTTTTAAAAACACCAAATATCGTTTTAGAATGTTTACCTATGTTAACAAATCGGATTCTAAAGAAGCTGTTGAATTAAAAAGAATTAAGGGACAGTATGTTACCAAAACAAGGAAAGAACGATTAAGGGAAATTTACAAGCAAAAATCCATATCGGAATTGGAATATATTGTTGAAAACGAAAAACTCTATATGGCTAATGCAAGAAAGGTAGCTTCGGAATTAATACAAGAAAGAAAAACGTTGGGTAACAATGTTTAAAAACAATTGCTCGGTAAGTGCTTACTTCGAAAAATCTTACGGAATTTTCCAACGGTAGCTTTTATTAACTATTTTTACACGTAGCTGTTGTAAACAGTTTTTCAAAAAACGAAAAGAATCGATTGATAAATTCCCATATGACAATCTCATCCATTAATGATAACTAAAGAACCAAAAAATTGGAAAGACTTACAAAACAAAGTTAATTTAATTCTAAATGATATAGGTTTAGACTCTAATACAGAGGTTAAATTAAAAACCCCAACTTCAAAATTTGAAGTTGATGTATATGCAATTGACCCAAAAAGCGTTGATAAAATAAAATATATAATTGAATGCAAAAATTGGAATAAAAATATCCCTCAGCATGTAATTCATAGTTTCATTACTACTATGAATGCAACTGGAGGAGATATAGGTTATATAATTTCAAAAAAGGGATTTCAAAAAGGAGCTCTAGAAAGTGTAAATTATACTAATATTAGATTGTTTTCTTACATTGAATTTCAAGAACACTATTTAATGCTTTGGTATAAAAAAAGTTTTGCAAAAAGAATTTATGAAATTAGCTCTGATTTGATTTCATATACAGAACCAATAAATTCTAGAAGATTTAAATGTCAAGAAAAACTTACTAATATTAAAGCCGAAAAATTTAATCATCTACTAGATAAATATTCTGATTTTGCCACGATGTTAATTTGTATAGGCTCAAACTCTTTTGAGAGGAGATTTTCAAAAGAAAAAAATACTTTTTTTAGTATTGAGGAAATTAAAGTTATCGTTTTTGATTCGTTGAAAATCAGATTAAAATCTGAGAATTTTCAAGATTTGTTAATTGAATTGAAAGGTATAATAGAAGATAGTGTTTCTGAATTTAATATCCTGTTTGGAAAAAATATATTTACTAATCAAAACTAACTTTGTGCAATGCGGTCTATAAAAATATAGCTAATGAGTGATAAACCGAAAGGTTTGTGTATTATTAGAAAGTCTACCAAATTGTTTGTTTGGTTATATTCTGTAAAAGAAAATTAAAGATGAAATAATAAATTTTTTCCATTTATTCTATTAATAATCTTATTCCAAAAAGATGTTTTTTCAATGTCTTTACCGCATTCTTCGCATAATAAAGGAGCTTCGTCTGGTTTCATTCCATATTTAGGAGCGCAATTTTTACAAAATTCAGCCATAACTTTTATTGCCAATGTAAATAAAAATTTTTTATTTACTGAGATATGTGTTAGCTAAATTTGTTTATTATTTTCAGGTATAAAGTAGCCTCTATAAAATTTTATAGCTGCTATTAGTAGTACTGGTTAGATTTTAGTAATCTAACCAAGTGTTCTATGTAAATTGTTATATTTTAACATTTTCAATAAAAATATACCTAAAAGGTCTACATTTTTTTTTAAATATACTTTTTAGCTTTGTTGCATGAAGAAAATTAAAGTGGTTATAGCGGAGGATTTTCAATGCTATGTAGAAGGATATCTAGCGGTTTTAAACCTAATACCGAACGTTCAGGTTACCAAGATATTTAAAGACGGTCAAGAACTAATAGACTATTCGAGAAAGAATAAAAGTAAAATTGATTTTATTCTTCTTGATGTTCGAATGCCAAATTGTGATGGTGTTGATGTTTTAAAGTATTTCAAAGAAAATAAGTTGAATTTCAATATCATTATGGTGTCAGAGCATTATGATGAGTCTTTTTATGAATTGTGTCAGAAAAAATTAGGTTTAAATGGATTTATACCAAAATGTTATTTTAGTGATGTTCATTTTCAAGAGGCTATGAATTTTATTAATAATGGAGAAACTTATTTTGTTAATCGTTTTGAGCCTATGAAATATGAGGATTCTTATTTAGTTGAACGTAAAAATGATATAATACTTTCCGAAAGAGAGAAGGAGTTCATACCGCTTCTAGAAGAATATTCTTTTAATCAAATTGCTGAAAGAAAAGGAGTGAGTCTAAGTACTGTAAAAACAACTATTGCTAGAGCGAAGGAAAAGTATAATGTAAACAACAACATCGGATTAATCAAACTATTTTTTAATGTGAAACTATAACTAACTAAACCTAGTTATTATAAGGGTTTTCATATTTTTACAGGTCACAATAAGACTTATTAAAAATGAAAAAAAGACTTTTATTATTACTAGCAATCAGTTTATTTTTAGTTTCATGTACAGATAATCAAAGCGAACATGAAGAATTACTCAAAGCCCAACAATCAATTGAAAAAGAAGATGCTATACATAGAGAAGATGATGGTGACGCTTGGCCTAATAACGAAGAAAACTAGAGAGGTATTAACTATTTTTATAGTAGTTTTATGTGCTATTTTATTTTATTCTCACCAGTTTGTACCTGGATTAAAAGATGACTTAGAATACTCTGTAGCGAAGAAAAAGTTTGAAGATTTAAAAAAAGAGAATACAAATGCCTTAACTGAAATTAAAAATTCAGTTAAAGGCACACCTGTATACGATAAATATTTAGCGATAAATAAAAAAAAGAATAAAGCGTATAAAGAATGCCTTAAAATTTATAAAAGTAAAAGGGTTTATGGTTTTATTTCTTTACGACATTTTTTAGAAAGATTTGGTTTTGTGTTATGTATATTTATTTATGCTTTATACAACCTTATAAAGTCATATTTGAGAGAAAGGGGTAACATAGGAAGTAAAATTTTTCATACTTATATACTCTCAATTTGTTTTTTCTCATTCTTTTGGATCTTCCAACGATTTCAGGATTTTAATGATGTAGTCTATTATTTTATGACAATAACTTCTGCTTGTTTAGTTACGTATGCTGTTTTATTAACTACGAAGTATTATAAAGAGAGAATAAATAAAACAAGGCAACAAATGTATGAAATCTCTAAAATAGCATTGAGGAATGCGAAACCAGAAAAACAAGATGAAGTTTATAATAGAATTAAAGAAATAGCAAATGATTAATTCAAAAAAACTATTCTAGATTTCTGAATTTTAAAAAACTGAAAATGCGATACTTAATAATTAAGTGTCAAAAAATAATCCCCCTAAAAAACCAAACTAAGTCTTCATTATGCAAAAAGATAAAGTGATTGAGTTAAATCATTACGATACCCCTATTGAAAAAATAAAAATAATTTACTCTAATACAAATGATGTTGAAATAATAGTGTCAAAGATTAAGATTACTAAAGAAGTTCTTAAAAAATATTTTAAAACATTAGATATTATAATTGTAAAGGGGTATAATTTTGAAAATCGACTACCTTATTATATATATAGGAAAAAGTAACTTAATTTACTTATTTCAATGTATCTGACCAATCTTCAATTTTATAGTAACCTATTTCGCGTAAATAGTTCTTTACTGTTTTATTGTCTTTGTGATTTGTTATTGTTCTAATAAAATCAAGTGCTTTTTCTTCAAAGTTAGGTATATCATCTTTTTTATAGTCATTTAGCTTAACTAAAAACATTTTACCTATGGCCGAATGTCTTAATGAATAGATTGTATGGTCGCTTGAAAAATTAAATTTTTTCTTAACTATTTTGCTGAATCGTTTTCCCCAGTATGATCTTCTGTTTGTTTCTGTTGTTGTAGTTTTTTTACCTGATTTTGTGTTGACGGGTGTTAACCATTGGCTGGGTTCATTGTCTTTAGTAAATAAAAAATAATCCTTATTGTATTCTGAAAGATCAATTTTGTTGTAAAATTCGTTTATTAGAATCTTAGGTATCTGTTTATAATAGATTCCTGTTTTTGTTTTTGAATGAATTAACTGCTCATTAATTTTAACATCTTTGATTTGTATTCTAACGACTTCAATATTTCTAAATAGTCCGTAATATATATGTGCGCAGAAATAATAAAGCCATAGGTCATTCTCTTTTAAATATTCAAAAATATTTTGAACTTCATCTTCTGTAAAAGCTTTATTTTTTTGTGGACTAGATTTTAATACAGGTATTTTAGAAACAATGTTTTGAGTAATTACATCCTCGTTAACAAGTACAGAGAAAAAAGAAGATAAGTCTGTCCTGTTATTATTTCGATTGCTTGGGCTTGTTTTTTCTAGAATTATATTCAAATAGTTTGAAACATCTTTTTTTGTTACTGCTGATATATTTTTATTTTGAAAGCCCTTTTCTATTAAGAATTTTTTGAAGCGAATTATCCTATTTTCAAAATTGTTAAAAGAACTTTCAGCAAGTGTATTTTTTTTAATTTTTAAAACATAGTTAAAGGCTTCTTCTATTGTTAGGTTTTCTTCGTCAGATAGATTATTATCGTTGGTAGTAGGGAAGAGTCCTTCTTTCAATGCTAAAGATAAATTGTTGCGTAAAATTGTTAATATTTCAAGTCTTCCTTCTTTTGTTTTAAGACTATTTGCGTTACCTTTTATTGGGGTTTGTCTTTCCAGTAAACCTGTTTCGGGGTTTCTAAAGGAGAAATAAACATACCATTGTTTGCTTAAAGCAATTTTTTTTTGTCTTTCGGATAGCTTACTCCATTTTTTTACATCTACACCACCAGTGTAAATTTTAGGTTCAGAATATTTCTTTTTATACTTCATTTTTTCAAAATCGTATACAGAATCGTATACTTTGGACAAAAATAAGTGTTTTTTATTCATAAAAAAATGCGGTTTTAGGTACACTAAAACCGCATTTTTGCAATGTTTTTACACTTGTAGCGAAGGGGGGACTTGAACCCCCGACCTCAGGGTTATGAAGTTTGGAGTCTAGTAAAAATGGCTTGTAAATCCAATAAATACCTTGCTGTTTTTATCTTAAACCCCTGTTTTTTGTCAAAAAAGTGTACCGTTTAGTGTACTTTTATTATTGTTTATCTTCTGTTTCTTTTACGTCTGTCATCGACTATATTAAATATTTTTGCTACATCTTTCAAATGAACTTGAAAGTCATCATAATACTCGTTTAATGAGTGTAATGTTAGTATTCCGTTTTCAACATCATGCTCAGTAATCCTTTTAACTAATACTCCTTTTTCTTTATGAACGACAACAAAATCCCATTTGTTAATGTGTAACTTGCTCATCCAGTAATCTTGCCGGATATTAAGGCATAATAGGACATCCCCCTCTAAGTAACTTTCATAACTACCATCATCCATACTATCACCTTTTACTTCAAAACATAAGTATTGATCTTTATGTTCTTGATCAGCTATAAAAGGAATTTTAGACAGGCCTTCTATAAATTCATCGTCACCATATCCTGACAAATAACCAGCGTAGGCATATTGATTAACCAAAGGGACAAACATCACGTTTAATTCTGAGAAGTCTAATGGAATTGCCTCTTCATTTTTATTAGACAATATAGAGTGTAATAATTTCACTTTTGATTCTGGAATAAATTCACCTTTTTCATAATTTATTATTGTTCTTTTAGTTATTCCAATCTTTTTAGCTAGTTGTTCTTGAGTTAAACCCAGTTCTTTACGTCTTTTTTTAATTTCTGATGCATTCATAATTAGTTGTATAAAGTTTCGTTTAATGAAAAAATGAAATTAATACACTTTTATTTTTTAAAGTGAAATTATTTCACTTATATTTGAACTGTAAAACTTTTATAACAGTAAAGATAGTAGAAATTATGCAAACAAGAGTATTCAGCAGGCTTAAACAGAAAGTAGAGTGTGATACTGGCAGTGATTTAGAAACTATCGGATTTCGATCTAAAAACGGAATATATGAGATGAGTTTCTACGGAAGTGAGGAGGATGATTATAAAGTGATTGTAGAGGATTTTGGATGTATGAAAAATCAAAAGTGGTATCAATTAGAACCTACAGAAACGCAGATTATAACACTACAAAATATAATCAATAAAGAAGCTGACAATCTATATAAATTAAAGGAGCAAAAAGAACAGGAAGATCGAATAACTGAATTAGATGCTAAAGCATTGGAAGAAACAAAATCATTTATAAACGCAAACTTTTACAGAATTTATTAAAAACTATTTGAAATGGTAGAAATAGGAAAACCAATTACAGAAGAACAAAAGTCATTATTGCATAGGCTTTTAGATACTAAAGATTTAGTTGACATCTCTGCTACAGTTGATGTTAGTTACTCTACAGTGAGAAGTATCTATTACAGAACTCAAACTATTACAGAGGATAACAAAGAAGCTATTTACAAGATGATAAACAAGGCATTTGAAAAATCAGAGGATGCAATAGTTTACTTCACTAAAGCAAAGTCAGAATTAGAAGCAATGCTACCAAAAATCACTAGCTAATAAATGACTGCGGAAACAGCATATCATGTAATCCAGGCTCTACCAAAAAAAGAGATTCCTCGTCTTTACAAAATGTTAGGTATTGAAACTCCAAAAAAGGAAAAAATTACACCTAAAAAAAAAACACTTATTACAGATGCTGAAGCAACAGAATATTTATTAGGACTATTAAATCCTAAAAGATAAAAAAGAAAACCACTACTGCGAATAGTGGTAATCAAATAAACCGAAGATTAAAATTTAATAATTCAAAAATATGGAAAATACAGAAGCCTTACAAGTTCAAGTGTTACAATTAGAAGAACTTAACCCTAGAAACTTACCTGAATTTCAAGGATGGAAGGAAAAACAACAAAAACTTGTTACCGATAATCCTTTTATCAAAATCACAGACAACAAATCTTATGATGAAGCTAAAAAGCGTAGAACTGCATTAGTGACTGGTAGAACTACTATTCAAAAGCAAGATCAGTTTATAGGATCTAAAATAAAAGACTTCAGATCAAAGGTTAGTGATTTATCAAAAGAGCTTATTGCAATTAGCCTTCCTTATGAGGAAAAACAACAAAATGAGGTTAAAAGATTTGAGGAGATCAAAGCAAAAGAAAAGGCTGAAAAGGAACGACTGGAGCAAGAACGTGTTGAAAAAATAAAGCAAAGTATCTCATCTTATTATTCTGACTGGAAAAGCAAAATAGATAATCTTGAATTGAATCAAATTGATTTAGTCAAAGATGTATTTGAAAAGTCTACACTAGAGACTGACAAGTATGGCGAATACGAGTTAGACTTCCAAGAAAAAGTACAGTTGCTTAAAGGTAAACTAACTGAAAAAATCAACTACTTAAATGAAAAAGAGGAACAACGCAAAGAGCGTGAGCGATTAGATGCCGAGCGAAAAAAATTAGAGGAAGAGAAAAAAGCAGCTGAAGAAAAAGCACGTAAAGAAAGGGAGGGATTAGAAGCTGAACGCAAACGTCAAGAGGAATTACAAAAAAAACGTGATGAGGAGGCTAAACAAAAAATACTTGAGGAGGAGCAAAAATTAGCAAAAGAAAAAGCTGAAATACAGGCCGAAAAAGACAGACTGGCTAAAATTGAGGCTGATAGAATTGCTAAAGAGCAAGCTGATAAAAATGCAAAAGAGGATGCAGAACGCCAAGCAAAGTTAGAGAAAGAAAAAAAGGCTCGTGAAAAAGCAGAACAATTACGATTGGAAGCTATAAAGCCTGATAAAGAGAAAATATCAAAGTTCATTGAATCATTACAATTCACTTTAGAAACTCCTGATATAAAAGATGAAAAGCTAAAAGATTGGCTAAATCAAACTCTTATAGCACAAAGGTTATTTAAAGAGAGTATGGAATTAGAATTATCAAAATTAAGTTAAACATTAAATACAATTATTATGAGTAATGACATTAAAGAAGTAAGTGGTACTGAAGTGACTTTTATGATTCCTGACACAGAAAGTCTTGGAAAGTTAAAAAGTTTAGAACCTAAATTCAGTTTGAATTTAAAATACAAAACTGCTGATGATTGGGCGGTTTTAAAAGACAAACCTATCAGAGCATTTTATATGGGGTTAAAAGATATTCCTAACGATAAAGGGGAGCTTGTTAAATGTGGTGTATTTGTAACTGAAAAAGAATGCTTTATAAATGGCTCAATGACTTTAGTTGAAGCTGTTCAAAGTAGACCAATAAAAACTCCAGTACAAATAACCTACAGAGGTAAAAAGAACAATAAAAGTTCTGAAGGAAGTACAATGATTTTTGACACAGAAATTCTAGGGTAATGGATTTTCTAGCAGAAATAGAAAAGGATGCTAAGGGGTTGGATTTTGAATCCCTTAGCAATCTTAAATCAGAAAGCCAGGAGAAAATAAATGCTTGGTTAGAAAGTCGTAGAGGAAAGTTTACAGCTTCAGAGTTTCATAGATTAATGGGGTATGAAGATAAAGACACATTTCCTAAAGGTGCAGAAACTTACGCAATAGATAAAGCCATTGAAATACTCACAGTAAGAGATGAGGAATCATACACTAATGCTTCTATGGACTGGGGAAACTTAAATGAAAAAGATGCTGTTGAGAAATTCATGGAAGATATAGGTGTTGAAGTCTATAATTACGGTGAAAATCAAGAATTTCAAACATTAGGAGATAACATAGGATGTACACCTGATGGTTTAATCAGTACAGATGGAGGTATTGAAACAAAATGTCCGAATTCAAAAACACACTTTTCATATTTAAAGTTAAAAAATCAAGATCAGTTTAAAAAAGAATGTAAAAACTACTACTGGCAAATTCAAGGTTCAATGTATGTAACTAATAGAAAATATTGGTATTTCATTAGTTACGATCCAAGATATAAGGATGACAATAAACAATTAAAAGTCCTTAAAATCAGTCGTAATGATGAAGATATTCAAAAATTAAAAGGTCGTTTAATACAAGCTATTAAGTATAGAGACAAACAATTAAAATCTATTACCAATGTCTAATCCACGCAAAATATCAGTAAAGACATCTGTTTTGAATGGTAAAATATCTGAACACAGGCAAATTGTAAATGATGCTATACAATCATTTGAGGGAAAACAAATTAAAGTAACAGTTGAGAGGTTTTACAAGAAGCGTACTAACAAACAGAATAGGTATTACTGGGGTGTGATTATAGAACATTGGATGAATATTATTAAAACAGAATGGGGTGAAATATGGTCAAGTGATACAATGCACGAGTTTTTGAAAACGAACCTTAATTATGAAGAGTATGTAGATACTGAAACTGGAGAAATATTTTTTAACAAGCAAACTGGTAGACCTATAACGAGACCTAAAAGCACAACAGAAAACACAACAGTAGATCAAGAGAATTACCAAGAGGCATGCCGTCAATTAGCTTATAGCATGTTTAATTACACTATACCAGTACCTGAAATAGACGTAGAAGTAAAACACGAGTAAAAATGGAAACATCAATAAAAAACAGAAATGATGCTTATGTATCAATCATTGAGAGCCTTTCAAAAAAAGAGCAATTAATATTCCAGTTAATAAAGGAGAATGCACCGTGTACTTCTTGTGAAATATCTGAAAAATATTTGATCCCTATTAATGAGATAACTGGTAGAGTAACAGGACTTAAAAAAAGTTTCCTGATCGTGGAGCAAGGAAGTAAAAAAAACCGATGGACTAACAAGAATAACACCTTGTATCGAGCTGTCAAAAATATAGATGAACGCATTGATTTAATCAACGCTCATTTTGTTCAGTTAAGAGAGCAAAAAGACAATCTAGTTAATGATTACAACACTGGTTTAAGCATTTTAACTAAAGAATTAATCAAAAAGCAACTTGATAAAATTAATAAGCAAATAAACTCATTAACTAAAATTCTTGATAAAATTCAGTTAGCATAAAAATACAAACAGCCTTCTATTTAATAACATAATCCAAAAGTAATGGAACAACAAATTTTACAAACAGATAATCCAAAAGAACGAATTCAGATTCTCAAGGATACATGTGTAAAAACTGAAACTTTTACTTATCCAAAACAGCTTTCAAATGAGGAGTTAGAATTGGAAAAGCACAATTTTACACAACATGCTATTACAGTTGAAATAGCAGACAAAAAATTACAGGAGGCTAAAGAGATACACAAGTCTGAAACCAAGCCTGTAAAAGAAGAAATGAAAACTCAAATTTCTAAAATTAGATCAGGAATTGAGGAGGTAACCGAAACAGTATTCTTATTAGATGAACAAGATGAGGGCAAAATGGGGTACTACAATTCACAAGGAGTACTTGTCTATGAAAGATTGCTAATGCAAGATGAAAGGCAATTAAGAATAATAGGTAATAATTCACAAACTGGAACAAGCGATTAATTATGAAAGAAGTAAACGTACACATAAAAGAGGGTACTGAAACCCTAGAAATTCTTCAAGGTGATGCATTACCTAGATTAGAGCCTGAAAAAGTACAAATTGCAGGACTTATTAATGCTCCTTATGAGTATTTAACAAAGCGTATTGATGTTGTAGAGCAAAAGAAATGTCATGTTATTGTAAATCATTCAAGTGGTGCTTTAAATCTAGTTGTCGATGAAAAGAATGCTTATCAAGATGTTATTACTGGAGAATTAAAACCAAACCCTGACTTTATCAATTTTGGTATTAATGACGGTTCTACTAGAGACACTTTTGAGTTAGCTGACTTTATAAAGATGAATCGCTTTTTCTTCAGTGACAAAAACACTGCAATGAAACTAGTATCTGAATTAAAAAACTTTAAAGCAAAGGTTAATAAACAGATTGAAGCATCAGATAATGATAGAGGAAATACACGCCTTTTAAAAGATCAAGTAGTACAAAGTAATATCCCTGAATCATTTGATATTACTGTTCCAATTTTCAAAGGACAGCCAGCTCAAACATTTAAAGTAGAGATAAATATAAACGGTAACAGCTTTGCTTGTGCGCTTATATCTCCTGATGCTAAAGATTTAATAAATGAGGTAAAGAGCCAATTATTAAATGAACAAATAGATAAGATACGTGAAATAGCTCCTGACATAGCAATACTGGAGGTATAATACAATAATCATCAGGGGGAGAAAACCCCCTTTAAAAAGCATAGAATTAGCAATGACATCAACAGAAGGAACAGTATTACTAATAGAAAAAGTTAAGGTATCAAGAAAAAAGAAAGGGCTTCCTGATACGGAACGAATGGACTTGATCTTATTACCTGAAAATCGTGAAAAACCATGTCGATTTCAAGTACGTAGAGAGTTTTATTCACTCCTAGAGGGTATAGAACCTAAAGACAAGGTAGAGGTTTATTACATCATGGAATTGAATGAAATTGAGCGTAATGGTGAGAAAAAAAGATTTGACAATAACATACTTGAAAATATAAAAAAGGTCGTTTAAATGGATCAAAGTATTGTCATATCGCCAAGTTTTATGAAGCCTAATACCTTTTTCATTTTTAGAGAGGATGGTATTCAGGTAGAAATAAAGATAGTTGATAATACACTTTTTAGATCACACAAATTAACAGAACTAGAGTTAGAATACATCAATAATAACTTATTAAAGACTAAAAATACCAATGGCTAAAAGATTAACTAATACTGAAAAATATAATGATTCTTGGTTTGTTGATTTAGAAGCAGTAGAGAAATTACTTTTTTATTACCTGATTGACCATGTAGATAATGCAGGATTTTATGAAGTTTCACTACGACACATTCAGTTTCATTTAGGTGTTAGTAAGGATGAAATTTTAGGGGCTATCAAGGGGCTACGTAGGGGCTTGTTAGGGGCTGATTCAGACATTCAAAATGGGGATAAAATTTACTTAAAGAATTTTTTGAAGCACCAAAAAATGCTCCCTTTAAATCCCTTCAACTCCTATCATATAAACGCTTTAAGAGTGTTTGAGACGAATTTTAGATTTGTTGAAAAACACCCTTTTTTACAAAATTTAATTGTCAAAGGAACTAAAACTAAAGACAAAGAAATTATAAAAAACATTGACACAAACCTCATTAAATATCTAAAAGAAAATCAGGGGCTAACTAGCCCCATAGTAGAAGTAAAAGTAATAGTAGAAGTAGAAGAAGATGTAGAGGAAAAAGAAAAAGGTAAAATCGAAAAATCAAAAATCGAAGAAAATGTCTACCCAACATTTGATGATTTTTGGAATGAGTATGATAAAAAAGTCGGTAGTAAAGAAAAAATAAAAAAGAAGTGGAATAAACTTTCTCAAAAAACAAAAGAAGAGATTTTAGACTACATCCCAAAATACAAACAAGCACAACCTGACAAACAATACAGAAAGAACCCTGAAACATTTTTAAACAACCAATCTTGGAAAGATGAAATTATAAGCAATGGAAAACAATCAAGCAATAACACACAGTCAACAGAGCGAGAACCAAAAATTAACCGTCAAACAAGAGAAACTATCATTAGCAATAGCCAAGGTTGGGAAGTTGAGTGAGGTTGCCTTTGCTAGAAAATCTGTTGAGTTAGTAAAGATTAGAGATTTAGATAAAAAATCTATTGGTGAGGGGTTTTCAATGTTATTTACAAAGATTTCAAATCTAGCAGGTATAAAAGAGCCAATAAGCCAAATAAACAAAAGTGATATAGGCGAAATGATATTAATGAGATTTAAAGGGTTATCACTGGAGGAAATAGATTATGCTTTTAAACTTGAGAGATATGGTGTTTATGATGATAAAACTCAACATTTTCAATTGTTTGATGCAGATTATGTCAGTACAATTTTAAATAAATACAGAGACTGGTTACAAAAAACAAGATTCAACAATAATATTCCAATTACAGCAAAAAAACTGGAAGAGAAAAAGTTTACTGAAGAGGAAAAGAAAACAATTTTAGAACAGGGTGTACAAAGAATGTATGAGGAGTATAAAGAATCTAAAACCATTCCTATAGCTGTAAGCTACTTGTATGATTATTTATTTAAAAAAGGGATTATCAAGCCTACAGATCAGTACAGAGCAAAAATAAAAGAGTTAGCACTTAAAAATTTAAAACCAAAGCAGAATAATGTTATCCGTGCTCTTGATGTCTTAAAAGGAAAAAGCATGAGAAAGCCTACTAAAATTCAGATAGAAAACGAATGCAAAAGGTTGGCATTGATAGACCATTTTAAGGAATTGTTAAAAAAAGAAAAGGCTAGCAAGAAAAAGTAATGTTATCAGATCAAACAATAATTGAAGTAGTAATGAGAAAAGAAACCACTTATGCAGAATACAAAAAGATGATGAAACAAGCCAAATCAAAAGGTTGGAAGATTCAAGCATATCAAGTTGGTTTTTACTCAAACGGATTTAAAAAAGAAATATGAAGCCAATAAATGTATTATCGCTTTTTAATGGAATGAGTACCGGGCATCAGGCACTTGTAAATATTGGTATTCCTGTAGGTAATTATTACTCAAGTGAGATAAAATCTTTTGCTATTGAATTAACACAATACCATTTCCCTAAAACTATTCAACTAGGAGATGTAAATAACTGGAAAGAATGGGATATAGATTGGAGTAGTATTGATTTACTTTTAAGTGGGTCTCCTTGTAAGGATTTAAGTGGTGCCGGAAAGCGAAAAGGAATTTACGGAGATAATAGTGGCTTATTTTGGAGGTTTATCGAAATCCTTGAGCACATTAAAAAGGTTAATTCTAATATTATTTTCTTCCAGGAAAATGTTGGGAGTGCATCCAAAAAAGATATTGGAATAATGAGTAGAGCAATGGGTATTTATCCGTGTAGGATCAATTCTGAATTAGTTACAGCTCAACAAAGAGATAGATATTATTGGTCAAATATGCGAACAAGACAAACAATGTTTGATTTGGTTACAGATATACCACAACCTAAAGATAGAGGTATTTTTCTTAAAGATATTATTGAAAACGGATTTGTTGATAGAGACAAAGCAAGGGCAATTTTAGAAAGTGAAAGTAGATTAAATACTGACATGAAAAAATTATTAAGAAGATATAAAACTACTGGTTTTGGAAATGTGGTTTACTGTGTTGCACAAAGAGGAAGAGGGAATGGTAGAGGAAATTATGTTCAACAGTATGAAGTTAATAAAACACAAAAAAGCAACACAATAACTTTAGTTGATAAAGATAATTGGCTTTTCAATGGAGAAGAGATAAGGTCATTTACAAAAATTGAGTTATGTCGATTACAAGGGTTTCCAGATGATTATTTAAATATATTATCAAGAAACAAGGCAGCAAGTTTATTAGGAGATGGCTGGACTTTACCCATAATTGAACACATTTTTAAATATCTACCATTCAACCAAAATAATTCAACTTTAAAGAAAGCAATATAATGAGTACACTAATAAGTGAAGTTTACAATATGGATTGTGTTCAGAGCCTGAAACATTACCCTGACAAATATTTCGATTTAGCAATAGTTGATCCTCCTTATGGAATTGGAGTTAATAAAATGCAGTTAGGAAATGGTAAACGTAAAGTTTATAGAGGAAAAGATGATTGGGATAATTCAGCACCTGGAATAGAATATTTCACAGAATTGTTCAGAGTATCAAAAAATCAAGTTGTTTGGGGAGCTAATCATTTTATAAGCAGGATGCCATACGACACTAGTTGTTGGTTAATATGGGATAAAGGTACTGGAGAAAATGATTTTGCAGATGCTGAGTTAGCATGGACTTCATTTAAAAAACCAGTTAGGAAGTTTTTCAAGTCTTGGGTCGGATCAAATGTAAAGGAAAGAAATGAACCTGACAGAATACATCCTACTCAAAAACCAATACAATTACCAATAACATTAAAGGTATAAAAGTAAATAATTTTAGTATATTTACACTTCAGACTTCAGTGATAATTCTATCACAATTTTTCAGCCTTCAACAGATTTCAACAGCCTTCTCTAATGTAGAGAGATTTGAAGCAACATATTAAAATTTATTTTGATGCTCTAGGGTTAGACCCTTATGAAAACCGTCAAGAATGTGAACTTACAGGTTTTGTAGGCGTGGTTGATATACACCATATTCAAAGGCGTGGTATGGGCGGAAGTAAGAAATTAGATCGAATAGAAAATCTAATGGCTTTAAACCGTAAGGATCACGATTATTTAGGCGAAAAACAACACTTCAAATCAATGCTTTTTAGAAAGCACATGCATTTTTTAGAGAGGAACAATGTAAAATTTGATAAAGAGTATATGCTTAATCAGATTGCAAGATATGAGTAATCTAAAAATAGAAATACAAGGTAGAAAATCAATAATTGAGTTCAATGGTAAAACATCAGAACACAAAACAGCATTTATTAAAAAGATGACTGTTAATGATTTACTGCTGTATATAAAACAGCCTTCAATTAACAATATTTAAACTTTCAGAATGAAAAACTTAATTGAAATAAAAAACGAGAATGGAAAGCAAGTTGTTTCTGCAAGGGAACTTTACGAGTTTTTAGGGTTTGCAATACAACATTGGTCGAAATGGTATAAAAAGAATATTCTAAAAAATCCTTTTGCTTTTGAAAAAGAAGATTATACAGAACTCCCCCTAAGTGGGAGAACAAGAAACTTTGCGCTATCTATTGACTTTGCAAAGAAGCTATCAATGTTAGCTAGAACAGAACAGGGAGAAAGAGCAAGGAATTATTTTTTAGAGGTTGAACAGAAATATAATTCTACAAATAGAATTGCCGACCCAATGGAATTAGTAATCCAAATTGCTCAAAACAGTATTGATTTAAAGAAAAAGCAGGAAGTAATTGAACAAGATGTATCAGAGATTAAAGAAGAAATAAAGGTGCTTAAGGAGAAAAACGAGACAGATCCTAACTTCTTTACAATAGTAGGTTATGCATCATTATTAGGAAAGCAGATTAATTTAGAGTTTGCTAAAAAATTAGGTAAAGAGGCTTCCAAGATATGTAGGGAAAGGAATATTGAGTTATCATCGATTCCTGTCCCTCGTTTTGGAAGAGTAAAAACATATCCACAAGAAATATTGGAAACAGTATTTCTAAAGTAATTAATCAGATAGTAGGGCTAAAGAAATTAAACAATGAGTGTAGTAACAATAACATCAAGAAATTACCCATTAGAATTAGAGGTTGATAATTAGTAAAATGGCAAAAAACAAGCAAAAGATAAAACACAAACATTATATAGAAATAGGAGATAATCTAGCATGTTTAATCGGAGCAGCAATATTTTTAATATTTCTACTAATTATAATACTATAGACATGGGAGCATCAAAAGGAAATCAACATTGGAAAATTAGAGGTAAAGACGGTAGAGATAAAAAATACACGCCTGAAACTTTGTTGAGAGGTGCTAATAGATATTTCAACTGGTGTCAAAATAATCCTTTAAAAGAGGAGCAAATTGTAAATAAGGCTTGGACTGAATATATTGAGGTTGAAATTAAAGACGAAGAAGGAAACCCTAAAAAAGTTGAAAAGAAAATCACTCATCCATACTCAATTGCACATTTAAGTAAGATGAGACCTTTTACAATTCATGGACTATGTAATTTTTTAGAAATATGCGTAAAAACCTTTGATAACTACTCAAAGGATAAAGATTTTTTACAAGTCACAACACGTATAAGGCAAATAATTTACAATCAAAAGTTCGAGGGTGCAGCATCAGGGTTTTTAAACCCTAACATAATAGCGCGTGATTTAGGTTTAGCAGATAAGAAATCTGTAGAACTTGAGGGAAGTGTAAACATACCAATAGAACAATGGATAAGCAATAACAATAAAACTGATGTCAATAGTAATAGTGAGACGGAATAGAAAAAATAGGGTTAAAGAAAAGCCGACAATCAAGATGTACACAATAAACAATAATTTCACATTGTCTTATATGACTTGTGATTTATTAGATGTGCAGGCTGGTGACGGTATAATGTTTTCGTTCAACTATAAAACTAGAAAGGCATTTGTAGTTAAAGATAATGAGATTGATAGTTTCAAACTTAACAGAATGTCTACTTGCAAATTGTTAAGGTTCTCCAGTGTTGATTTAGTAGATCATTTTTTAAATTGTTTTGGATTAGATCAGGTAGGTGTACACGTATTCCAATTAACTAAAAAGGGTAAAAAATTTGAATTAGAGTATGTGGTATGATACAAACACAATCTGTTTATGATAAACTCTATACTACAGATAAGAGAATAATATTACTTACTGGAGGACGCGGTGGTGCAAAATCATTTAATGCATCTACATTTTTACAACGGTTAACTTTTGAGAAAGGTCATAAAATCTTGTTTACAAGGTTTACAATGAATTCTGCTGAATTATCAATTATTCCTGAATTTCAGGAAAAAATTGATTTAGAAGGCACATCAAAATATTTTAAATCTACTAAAAAAGACATTATCAATAGTGCTTCAGGTAGTAAATTGATGTTTAGAGGAATCAAAACATCTCAAGGAAATCAAACTGCAAAACTAAAATCTATACAAGGGCTTACGACATTTGTAGTTGATGAAGCCGAAGAATGGGTAAATGAGGATGATTATGACAAACTCCGATTGTCAATACGTACCAAAGGTGTAAAAAACCGTATTGTTATCATAATGAATCCAACTGATGCTAATCACTGGGTTTATCAAAAATACATAAAAGACACTCATAAAATTGTAAAAGTTGATGGTGTCGATGTTCAGATTAGCACACACCCACAAGTTGAGCATATTCACACTACATATTTAGATAATTTAGATAATGTTGATGGGGATTTTTTAAATGATCTCGCTGAACTTAAACAAAAAGCAATCAAAAGGGCTAATGATGGTTCAAAAGATGAGAAAGATCCGAAAAAAAGAGAGCTATTAAGAAAAAAACTATTTAACTCATCAAAATACGCTTATAAAATCATTGGTAGATGGGCTAGTCAGGCAGAAGGTGTTATTTTAACCTATACTGAAGGAGATTTCGATACAAGTTTACCATATTGCTATGGTCAGGACTTCGGATTTAGCAATGACCCTACTACTCTAGTTAAAATTGCAGTAGACACAAAACGTAAAAAAGTGTATTGGGAGGAGTATTTATACAAACCACACCTCACAACAGACAAAATATACGAACACGATTTAGAAGTAGCTGGCAGAAAGAATCTAATTATGGCTGATGGTCACGAAGATAGACTTTGTGTTGAATTGAGAAAGAAAGGTTTAAATCTGATACCGTACTCAACACCTCCTAATGGTGTTAGAGAGGGATTAATCTCAATGCAAGATTATGAACATATCGTTACTACTGAAAGTTCTAATATCAAAGAGGAGTTTAACAATTATGTTTGGTCAGATAAAAAAGCTAAAATTCCTATTGATGATTACAACCATACAATTGATGCTGGTAGATACGCTTTTAAGAAACTAACTACCAAAAAACGTAAAACAAAATACTCTCAATACTAAATGTGTTTTAAATGTTCTTTTTAAAATAAGCTGTTCAATTATCTCTATAAGTTTGAATTCAATAAAAGTAGAATTTAAAAACTTTAGAAATATGGATTTATGTAATTGTCCTGATGTAGGTATTTTAGGAGCTATCCCAAATAGTAATTGCCCTTGGGATATAAAGCAACTTCAAAGACTTATTCTTCAGGAAACTCCCTACAAATGGAAAAATGGCACAGTAGATATAACAAAAAAAGCAGATTGGGATGTTTTGATTGCAGCTACTGATAAAACAAAAGTAATAGTAACACCAAATCTTCGAGATGTTAAAATAGAGCCAGGAGATTTTATAACTGAAGGTGGTGGTGATAACACAACTTTAAATGGAGTTGAAGAAATTACTGGTCAAAATCCTTCTACAGTAACAGCACTTTTAAAAAGCGGAACTCCTGAACAAGAAAAAGCGATCAGGAAGATTACTTGTAAATCAAATTTAGGTTTTTACGGAATCACTAATGAAGGTAAAATATTGTGTAGAAAGATTGGTGACGATCATTTTCCAATAGACATTCAACCATATTCATTTGGTATTAAAGACAGAAGAAATGAAGGGTTTGGCACAAAGGATTCAAATGATATTCAATTTGCATTAGCCCCTAGATGGAGTGAAGATATTGTATTGGTATCTCCTGAAGATTTCAATCCATTCTCTTTAGCTGATTAAAATGGAAACTATAAAATTAAAAAGAGTAAGAGATAAAAAAGTGTTTGATTTTAAACAAGATCATGCACTTGCTCTATTACGCAGAAACAGTAAAGATTGGATAATCGCAGATGGCAAATATGAGCTAAAAGACAATGAAATTATCAGAAAGACAAATAAAACAAATACTCGAAAATCCGAAACTCAAGAAGGAGATAAATGAAGGTAAAAAATATGAAAGCCGTTTAAGAGTATTTACAGAACCAAAATATCTTGATGACCTCAAGAATGAGGCTGGCTGGAAAGAGGTAACAAGTTTTTTAGACAACATATTTTCTGCTGAAAGAAGTAAAAGGATTAAGCAATATATTTCTTATCCACTTTCATCAGTAGATATAACAGAGAGCATACTAACAGACTTGTATAAAGTTTTTGATGCTCGAAATACGTTCTTTGACTTTGAATTAACTAAATCAAATGGTGGTGATAAACTTAAAACCTCTATTGCTAGAATTAATCCTGTTAAATGGATTGAGGAAAAAGGAAAGGAAGTTTTAAAGAATAAACCAAATACTGTAGTTGTAATCGATAAAGATAAAGATGGTAATCCATATTTATTATCTATTGAAAATGATAGAATTATTGATTGCAGTATTAATACTGATTCTACGCTAAATTATATTGCTTTTACTCACTCTATAGAAATATTAGATGATGGAAAAACAATAAAACGAGTGGCTTTTTATGATGAACAGGCCTACAGAGTTTTTATTGTTGATGATGGTAAGTATAAAGAGGAGATTAACATACCTCATAATGCAGGTGTTTGTCCTGCTAGAATGTTTATCAGTGATAAATTCAACTCTAAAGATGAGTTTAATAGAAAGATTCCATTTACTAGTACTTTAAGTAAAATTAAAGAGTGGCAATTATTTGATGTTTACAATTTCTATGTAAAACATTATGGCGCATTCCCAATAATTGAACGTGTAGAAGATATTTGTGATGTAGAGGGGTGTCATAGTGGTGTTATTGAAGAAAGTCACACCTATTATGAGGGTGATGTAGAAAAACACGGAACTAAATACATTGATTGTCCTGCATGTTCTAAAAAAGAACTTTTAGGGCCAGGTGTTGTAATAGACATTCCTGCTAAACAAACCAAAGATGATCCTGATAGTGCTGGTGTATTTAGAATGATCTCACCTGATACTACCAGTTTAGAATTTACCAAAACTGACTTGAATGATCTTGAGAAAAATATCAAATTAAAAACAGTTGGTATTGATAGTGTTCTAAATAAGGAAGCAATCAATGAAATGCAAGTTAAAGGGAGTTTTGAAAGTAGAGAAAATGTGCTTTTAAAAATCAAATCAAACTTTGATGAGTTGTATAAATGGATTGTTCAAACTGTAGCAAAATTACAATCAGGAGCAAAAACTGATGTTAAAGTAAACGCAAATTTTGGAACAGAATTTTATTTGTTATCAGAATTAGAATTACAGGAAAAGTATGAAAATGCTAAAAAAATAGGTTTACCAATAGAGGAAGTAGATATGATTTATGAACAACTCATAGCCACTAAATACAAGGGTAATCCTAGTAAGATAACCAAACTTGAACTGATAAAATTACTTGATCCGTTACCACACGAATCAGTATCTGAAGCATTAGAGAAAATGAATTTAGGATTAATTACCGAACAAGAGTTTTTCTTAAAAGGTAGGTTAATTAGTTTTCTTAATCGGTTTGAGATTGAAAACACACCATTAGTAGAATTTGGTAAAGATTTAGAGTTACATAAAAGACTTCAAAAAATAAAAGAAATTTTAAATAAATACAGCGATGAGTACATTAAAACCAAACAAACTGGAGATAGTTCAAAAGCAACTGAAGGAAGTACCGAATAGTTTATTTCCTAAACAAATTAATGAATCTGAAAGACATCTTTATCATGTCGTTATTGTTAAATCAATAGCTGACAATGTAAAAAAGAAGTTTGAATTCAAGGTGCAGCATAAAAAATTCAATCAAAAAAGTTTTGAGGTTAGTAAAGCTCAGTTTGCAAAATTAGGATATACAGATGTTCACATTATTCACGATCCTACAATTGAGGATTTAGAGAAAGCACCTAAAAAAGATGATGATTTGTCTAAAAAGGAAAAAACATTAGCACAAAAAGAAGCTGATCTAAAAAAACGTGAAGCTGAAATTGCTAAAAAAGAAGCTGAATTAAAAGCTAAAGAGCCTGTAAAAACTGATGCAAAAAAAACAGAGGATGCTAAACCTCCAAAAACAACAGAAAAGCCAAACGAAGCTGATAAAAAATAATTTAAAAACTCATAAAGGGGAATTATGATATTACAAGAAGTACTAGATTTTATATCTAAAGACAAAGGAGCGTTAACAGGGGTTATAGCGCACATTCAAACAACTGATGAAGGTAAAGAGTTACTGACGAATCATGCAAACGCTCATTTTGAGCAAGAAATTAAGCCAAGAATAGCAAAAGTCTATTCTGATTTAGATAATGATATTTTAGGTTCGTTAGGAGAAAGTAGACCTAATGATGTTAAAACTTACGAGTTCATTAAACAAAAAATGAGTGAGTTGAAAAAGCTAAAAGAATCAAAAGGCGGTGATAAAGAAGGCAAAATCAAGGAGCTTGAAAAGCAAATTGAGACATTAAAAGCTGAAGGAGGTCAAAATGAGTACTGGAAAAAGACACATAATGAAGCGGTGTCTAAATGGGATACTGAAAGATCAGAGTTTGAAAATCAAATTAACACGTTAAAAACTGAACAATTACAGAGCCAGGTTAGTGGTTTTTTAAATTCAGGTTTAACAGGGTTAGAATTTAGCATACCACAAGAGGCTGTTGATGCTATGAAGCAATTACACAGCAATTCTGTAATAAAGAATGCTAAAATAGTAGACGGAAAAGTCGTTTTGCATAATGAGGATGGAAATCCAATGCTTAACTCTCAATATAAACCCATGACTGCAAAAGAATACTGGGAAACAAAATTAGCAAGTGTCATCAAAAAACCTGAACAAGGTGGTGGTGGTGCGCCTGCTGAAAAAAAGGGGAATATAGTCACTGTTGGCGAAGGGGACAAAGCCAAAAAGAAGTTAGTACTAGACAGTAGTGCCTTCAGTACAAAATTAGAGTTCAATAAAACAGCCGCAAAGGCTTTAACAGCTCAAGGAATTGAAAGAAATTCTGCTGATTGGAATCAACTTGTAGATGGTGCTTATGCTGAGTATGATGTTTCAAAATTACCATTACAATAACTTTTAAAAAACGAAACACATGAGTTTATTTGCAACTTACAAGCAAGAATTAAGAGCAATGTACCCTAATCGCCTAGACAATCAAGAGTGGCGAGGTACACAACTTGGATTATTAAGAGCTATCCAAGCAATGACCAATCACCCTGAATCTATTGTTTCTCAGGATGTTGAGACAAAAGCAAACGATTCAGAAGGAAGAGTATTTAAAATCCCTGTAATGAAAGATACAGGAGATGTAAACATTACGGCAGTTAGATCATGTACTATTGGAGATTTAGATAATGAATCTGAATTAGTAGATGTAACTTGGCTTACTATGGTGGCTAACTTACACATGATTAAAGAACAGCACAGAAAAAATGAAATCTCATATTTTGAGGATTTTGATAGAAAATTGAGACGTATTGAACGTTCTTTTGGTAAATCTATTGAAAATAACATCTTTTCAAAGTTAGATACTGAAAAATCTACAATCTATAATTCAACATTAATAGGATCAAAGTATCCTTTAGTTGGTGATGCAGTTCAAGTAGCTGCTGCACAACAAGAATTATTTTTTAATGATTTAGATGCAGTACAAATTGCAGATGATTTTGATTTAATGGAGCATGTAATTGTAGGGTCTACAAATTTAATGCCTTCAGTACGTCACTACATTAATCAAGGTAATTCTAATGATGAGACATTGAATTATCAGTTTAATGACAAAACATTTACATTCTCTAACAGAGTTGTAGATGGTGGTGGTGTTTTAGCAACTGGATTTGCTATGCCTCACGGTTCATTAGGTCTATTAACTAGAATTAATGCAGATGCAAGATCAGGAAATACAACTACTGATGGTACTGAATGGAGTGTAGAGCGTTTAAATCGTTTAGGTTTAGATGTTGGTGTACAATACAAGTCTACTTGTGAGGATGTATCAAATGTTCAAGGATTAGAGCATTTACAAGCTACAAAAGTTGAGAGATGGCAATTATCATTAGATGTTTGCTTATTGACACCTTACAATAGTGACCCTGCTAATGTAGCTGGAGGAATTAAAAAGTTTGAGTTCTTGTCATAATTACCTTATTGCTAATTCTTAAAAAGTCCACTATCGTAGTTCGAGCGTGGGCTTTTTTTAAACCTTTATACTATGTTTGATACAACTAAACTTCAAAATTGCCTAAAAAATATTCTTGGTTGGAAAAATCATTATGATGAAAATGAAATACCGGCCCTAAATGCAGGATTAAATGAATCTGAAAGTGGTGAGTTCTATCAAGATTATCATCCAGCATTACGATTAGATTTAATTTCTACATCACTTCCTGAAAATAGAGAACTCAATGAATATCTAAATGAAAAAATAAAAGTAGGTATTACACAATTAGGTAATCAAATCTTTACAGAAAAAAAAATAACTGAATTCTCAAAAGAGTTATTAGCAAATGGTACAATTATAAATGGTCACGGATGGGCTAATGACGTAATATTAAATGAAAGTAGGTTTGTAGGTTTAAAAATCAAAACAAATAGTGATATTGGGTTTAAAGCAATAATAAACCGTTTAGGCTTTCAATTCACACAGGTCCAAAATGATTTAAAAATCTATATCTATCACAGCACAAAAGTAGATCCTGTTAAAACAATTACACTCAACTCTACTCAAGGTATGCAGTGGGCTTGGATTAATGACAGTATTGATTTGAGTTTTGAGAATGATGACATGTCAGAAGGTCATTGGATAGTTGGGTATTATCAAGATGATATTTCAGGTCAAGCACTCCAGTATAAAAAATTAAACTGGAGAACTGGTTTTTGTGGTTCTTGTAATGGTGGTATTGATTTACATAGATGGAATGCTATTAAAAAATATGTAAGTGTACAACCTATTTATGTTCCAAGCGCATCATTAGACACTGATAGAAAAATGTTTGATTTAGAAAGTAGTTTTTCTGTTTATGACAATAATTTCGGTATCAATCTCAATATTTCTGCAAAGTGTGATTTAACTAGTTTTTTATGCGACAATAAAATGCTTTTAAAAAATGCACTGGGATTAAAAGTAACACATTTGATACTACGTGACATTAAGTTCTCACAGCAAATAAATCATATTGAGGAGAATTTAAAGCACTTAATTATAAGAGATTTAGAGGGTGATAAAGATACCAACTATGTCAATATTGTAACTCAATTGAGTAGAGCTGTAAAAGCAGTTAATATTGACACAGATAATCTATCAAAGACTTGTTTACCATGCACTAAAAAGAATCGTGTAAAATATGGAGTAGCATAATGGGAGTATTTGATGATGAAATAAAAATTATTGATCGATTACCAAAAGTAATTGATGAGACAGTAAAAAATGCTGTTACAAAATATGGTTTCGTTATCAAGAATTACAACATTGTTAATCAGTTAGATGAGAAAGGTGAAAATAGTTTAGGCAAAAAACTAGATTATAAATTACCAAAAAAAGGATATTCAAATCCGTACAAGAGAGTACGTATAAAAGCGGGTTTACAAGTACAATATGTAGATACTCACTTTACTGGTAAATTTCACGCTAGTATTCAAATTGTAGCTGAGGATGGTCAATTTAAAATCACTTCAGATATTGATTATGGGGAACACGTTATTAGAAGGTATGGTAAAGAAATGCTTGGGATTCAAAAACAGTACTTACAAGATTTCGTAGATAAATATTTAATAGAGGAACTAAAAAATGCAGTAAATGGTCACTTTACAAAATCCTAATATACCAGTTGAAACACAGCCAATAGAAATTGATGCTGTTGTTCAAGACATTCAAGCCAAATTAGATACCAATTTATCTTGGTTATCACACGCCTATGCGAGATCATACAGGCATATCGAGCGTAAAGATGGTAAGTATTTATATTTCCCTGAAGTGTATATTGGTAAAAAGGGTGCTAAAAAATATGACTATCACCGTGTTACTCCTGACAATGACAAAAAAGGGATGTGCTTTTTTGTAATAGGTAAAGAAGATAATGACTTTACACAAAATGATTTTAACTACTTGAGTTATGATTTAGGAATTGTCTTTTGGGTAAATCTTCAAAAAATTAATGATAAACTATTAGAGACTGAAAAATTCACCCAACACTTAATCCGTGATGTTAGAGAAGTACTAACTAGAAAAATGAATGGTGTATGGTATCAGTTAAAGATAGATACTGTAGTTAGAGAGTTTCAGGAAATTTACAGAGAATTTAGTCTTGAGGAAACTGAAAATTATTTAATGGCGCCCTATAGTGGTTTTCGATTTAACTGTAAAATAATGTTACAAGAAGATTGCCCTATCAACCTTGACAGAAATAATGCGATTGTCAATAATATTAGTCAAAATGAAGTGCTGCAATTGTTACTTCCTACTCTTGATTTTTCAAATGACACAATATTTAATGCATTGTCCGATCAACAAAAAACTGACCTCTTAAATAAATTACAATGATGGTAGTTGATAATAAATACAGGATAGGCGAAGTAGTTTTCTTATTAACTGATGAGGATCAATTAAAAAGAGTGGTTACAGCAATTACAGTTAAATCAGGAGGGTATATCACTTATGAGTTAAGTCAAGGTATTGATACCAGTTGGCATATTGAATCAGAAATATCAAATTCTAAAGTATATCACTAATGGAAAAATACATCTTTATATTTTTAGTTTTTTGGGGCTTTAAAGTTATTGCTATAAAATACTCTCTTCAGGAAAAAATAGGTGTTTTGTCTATGAAGTGGCGATCAAGATTTTTACACGAGGTTTCAGAATGTGCATTTTGTTTTGAACATCATTTAGCGATAATCCCTGTACTAATTTCAATACTATTTTTTCAGATAACCTGGATTGATATTTTCACTCCTATAATGGTAGCTGCAATGAGTAATATTCTTAAAAAATAGTCTTTTTTAAAAATACATATCAATTTATTTTGCTATTAATATTAATAGCATTATATTTGTAGTGTATTAATCAAACGTTCATTATGAAATATTCGGAGTTACACAGAAAGCTGAAAAAAGCTGGCTGTTATGTTAAACGAGAGGGTAAACGTCACCCTTTATGGTTTAGTCCTATTACAGGAAATACATTTCCAACTGGTAGGCATGAAAGCCAAGAAGTTAAAAAAGGCACGTTAAAAGACATTAGCAAACAATCGGGGGTTAAATTATAACCCCCTTAAAAACTAAATTATGAAAGTAACAGTTATATTAGAAAAAGGAGTTGATGGAACTTACGATGCTCGTGTATCGAGTGATAAATTAGATTTTATGTTATTAGGAACTGGTGATACAGTAAATGAGGCTATAGAGGATATGATGGTTTCTAAAGAGGATATGGAAGAGTTGTTTAAAGACGAAAAAAAGGAGTTTCCTGATTTAGAATTTCAGTATAAATATGATTTACCTTCTTTTTTAGAATATTATTCAAAAATGTTTAGTTATGCAGCATTGGAACGTATTACTGGAGTAAATCAAAGTCAGTTAAGTCAATATGTGCAAGGATATAGAAAACCAAGTGAAAAAACAGCAAAAAAAATAGAAAGCAAATTGCATGAATTTGCTAAAGAATTAAATCAAGTACAGTTCGTTTGATTAATACACTAATGAATAACTTGATTAGAGCCCTCTTCATTGAGGGCTTTTTTATTGTTAAAAAGGAATGACCAAAAAGACTTTTTTTCAAAGTATTTACCACATCCTTCACAAAGTAATGGTTTACTATCAGGTCTCATACCTAATCTATTTGCACAGTCCTTGCAGAATTCAGCCATTTTAAAAAGAATTATCTAATTTGTAAACTTCATTCATTTTATTGTAACTATCAATTAAAGCCTTAAAATGTTTTTTTAATTTCCCAACTACTTTTTTGGGAACATCTATTTGTGCGTTTTTATTACTATCAAGATCATCATATCTGATAGACATTGGTTTAGCTTCATTTTCAAGAATATACTTAATAAATTTTTCTGCTTCACCATAAACATTGACGGTTGATACTTCGGAAATTCTAACACCTGAATCTTTTTCCCCTGATGCAGTAACTTTAAAATTAACTCCTTTCCATTCTTTAATTTCTTTTCTAGTCCCAATTAAATAGCTGATTTCATCAAAAAACACCCACTCATCACTAAAAAATGAATTTCCTAATTTAAGCGACGTGATGTATGGTTTTCCATCTACTTCTTTGATCCCATAATAAAGCCTTAAATAACTTTGAATAGGGCTTCCAAAATAGATGAAATCTCTGCTGTTTAACGCTACCTTCTTTGATAAAACCCATGATATTTTATTATGGTAATCATTCTGCATTTCAACTCCTTTTAATTTAACTCTTTCTTTTTTTTGAGAATAGGAGCTTATTGTTGAAAAAAGTAAAATAAAAAAAAGTAAATATCTAATATACATAAGTTTCTTGTTTAAGAATTATTCCAAATATACAAAATGTGTTTTGTGTGTTCTTTTTAGAGAGCAAAAAAAACTAATAACTCTACTTTTCAGCTATGGAAATTAAGGTAGGAAAACATACTGTAAAATTTTATGATAGCCCTGAAAACTTATCTATAAAAAGGTATCAATCATTTAATAAATATTTGATGATAGATAATGAGGTAGGTAGCTCAATTACTGATTATGACAGAAGAATGCAGAAGGCTATTCGTTTTTTGGAAAGTGATATGAAATCAGAAGCAATCAAAGAGCTTAAAAATAACAGACAAAATGTATTTAACTGTCTGAATGAATATACTCCAAGAAACAAAGCGTTAGCAATTTTAGTTAAAAGCATTGATAAAAAGGTGTTTACAAACATAAACTCAAACACATTAACTGAAATTGAAAATAGACTAGATGAAATTGGTTTTACAAAAGAAATGATGGATGATGTACTGTCACAAGTAAAAAAAAAATCGAGTTAACACTTGAGAAATATTATCCCCATCATTTTAGAAATTCAGATTTAATCCAGTATTCAATTGAGTTGAAAAGTAAGCTAACACTTGAACTGGATGGAATTATTGATAATAAATTAAAGAATGATGAAAAGTTAAATAGTATAGAAAAAAGAATCTTAGAAATATTTCCAACAAATATATGGAACATAAATATTGAAAATAATATGGAGGTATTTATGGAAGTAGATTTCAGGAAATTTTTGTTTTCAGTTTCTGAACATACTAATAAAGATGTTGAATGTTTAAGTGTATTTGATTTTTATGCACTGATAGACCATATAAAAGAAAAGTACCCTGATGGCAGAGGCAATAGTAAAATATAGTCAATTAATTGATGATGATGGCGGATTTGAGAAATTAAAATCTGATCTAAAAGAGACTGGCCGATTTATAAAAAAAGAAGCAGAATCTTTAAAAGGTCAAATATCATTACTCAATCCTAAAGATATTGATGCATTAAATAATTTTGCAGAAGCTGTTGATGTTCTTAAAAGTTCTTATAAGAGTGTCGAATCTACACTAAAAGTCGTTCATAATGCTCAAAAAGATTATAAGAAAACTAATGAGCAATTAATAAAGCTGAATAATCTTCAGGGGAAAAGTCTAACAGATTTAGAATTAAAATTAACCGAATATAGACTTGAACTAAAAAAAACTAATGCCTTTGAAAAACAAGGTATCATCAATACTAAAGAAGCTGCAAAGAAAAGAGCTGAGTTAAAAGTTCAAATTAAAGATGTTACTCAAGCCATAAATAAAGAGCAAAAAGAAGTAATACAGTCTAATAAATTATCTAAAGATGAGATAAAGTTACAAGAAGCATTAATTAAAATTCAAAATGAGCGTGTAGAAACCTTAAAGGAGGTTAGAGAACGTATCTCTGCTTTAAGAATTGCAGTACAAAACTCAAATATTACAACTGAAGAAGGAAGGCAAAAAATAGCAGATTATAACAAAGAAATTGATGAGTTAACAGAGGTTTTAAAACAGAATTCAGATAAATTTATTCAAAACAAAATAAATGTTGGTGGCTATACAGAGAGTATCGTTGAGGCACTAAAAGAAACAGATTTATTTAAAACAAATATTGTTTTCTTGGATACCGCTATCGAAAAAATAGTAAGTAGAATATCTAAATTAACTAAATCTACTGATAAAAATACCGAAGCAAACAAAAAGAATACTAAATCAATAAGTGGCTTACGAAAAGGATTTAGAGCGTTAGGAACAGCTTTAAAAACTACTGGTATAATATTACTATTGACACTACTAGCGAGTTTATTTAGCATATTTAAACAAGGTAGATCAGGAGTGATAAGAACTCAAAAAGCTATGGCTGTATTTAATGCTACTGTCAAAGTTTTAATTGGAACATTGGCTGATTTAGGCAAAGGGTTTTTAAAATTCTTTTCTGCACTATTTAGTAGTTTTTCAAATTTTGGTAAAAGGATAAAATCCTTTGGTCTCGAAATAAAGAAAGTATTTTTAGAAATAGCAAATATTAATCCTATAGGAAAAAGTCTGAAACCTGAAATAGAAGCTGTTGAAAATCAGATAAGAGAATTGAATAAAGAAATTGAAAAGAATGGTATTGAAAATGGAGAAAAATATGCTGAAAGTTGGGATTTAATATCGGATGCTATAGGTGGCTTTTCACAGAGATATAAAGATGCTAAAGATAGTGTTAATACAAGTTTTGAAGGAATTGTTAGGGCTTTTGAGATAGGCGATCAAATAAGAAAAGTTACACTGGAGCTAATCGATTTAAGAGCCGAATTACGAGAATTAGAGATCACAAGTGATGACAGTACTTTGAGTTTACGAACTCAATTAGAAGCTACTAGATTAGCACTCGTCAAGAATTTAGAGGTTTTAGAAAAAGAGAATCAGATACTAAAATTGAACTTATCAATAACCAATGCAAAGGCAAAAGCTGATCTACAAGCAAATGCTACTACAATAGGCGCTAGAGCAAATGCAATAGCAGGAATAAAAGATGAAATAAAATTTGCTAAAGCATTATTGCAATTAAATATTGATTTAAGTGAGCGTGATGGTAAAAATCCATTAGATGATAATTTATTAGAGGAACAACAGAAAGCTCTACAGGCTCTGATTGAGGGAGAAAAAGAAAGAGGTTTGGTTATTCTTGAAAACGCTAAAAAAAGACGTGAAATTGAAAGAGATATATTTGAGCAGAATCTTGACTTGTTGATAGATTTAATAGATAAAGAAAAGGATTTATCAGAGCAATTTGTTAACGATGTTACAAAGAGCTTCGAATCAAGGCTAAATGAATTTCAAAGATTTTTGACCAAGTTCAGAATTAATGCTCAAAAAGAGTTGGATGAGTTTAACAAATTTGCAAAATCGAGTGAATTAGACGTTGAGTTTAATGTCGACTTTAAGGAAGACGGTAGTTTTGATGTTTTTTTAGGAAATCAAAAACTTGCTATTGATAATATAATAGAACTAAATGAGCAATTACAAAGTTCAGGGTTAAATGAAATCACAATCAATAGATTTAGAGAGTGGCTTCAAGAGATTCAAACTGCAAAAAGAGATTTTAGAGATATAGATAAATCATTAGTAGGAATAGCCGCTAAAATAAACGACTTAAAAGGAGAAAGAATTGTAAGTAAAGAAGAGCTAAATGCTATAAAAAAATTGAATAATGAGTTTAAAGAGCTTGAAAACATTAATACCTCTGATTTAACTAAAAAACAAAGGGAGAGTTTTTTAAAAAAGTTAAAAGAATTTGAAGACAGAAAAACGAAAATTCAAGAAACAGCAGAAATAAAAAGACTAAAAAACAAATTAAAATCTATCGATGCTGAAAATGAAGCAATAAAGGAAAATAAAAAATTAGAAATCAGAGTTTTAGATAACAGAATTGCCAATGAAAAAGAGGGTTCTGAAAAGCAATTAGAGTTAATAAGAAAAAGAGAAGATTTAAGAATAACACTACTAGAAGAGTCTTCAGAACGACAAATAGAACTAAGTATTAACCGATTAGAAATTGAAAAAGAATTAGCAGACAAACAGTTTAACAGGTTACAAAAGGGGCTTGAGGATAATCTCAAAGATACAAGGAATAAATGGGAGGAATTTTCTAATGAATTAAAAGCGTTGTTTACAGAGGTTTTAACAAGACTGGAAGAGGTACAAAGAAAAGCTGTACAATCATCTGAAAATAATTTAGATAAACAACAAGATGCAGTTGATGACCAAAGATCAAGGGCACAAAATGGGCTTACCAATACATTGGCATTTGAACAAAAAGAACTTGCAAAACGAGAAGCTAGAGTATTAAAACAGCAAGAGCGATTAGATCGAATTCAAAAACTACAGTCTTATTGGAGAACTTATAATGCGAATTTAGGTTCTTTAAAAGAGGGGCAAGATTCGGGTACAGCAATAGTAAAAACTTTAAGGGATATAGCAATTATTGAGGGTATTACAGCTAGTTTACAAAGTTTCGGTGATGGTGGTATCGTGGAAGATAAATTACCTAGTAATGGTGTTTTTCGAGGTCAATCTCATCAAGGCAATAAAGGAGGTATTCCTATTATGGTTGAGGGCCGAGAAGGTATTTTTTCTGTAAATGAAATGAATAATATGGGGCGTGATAATTTCTATGCTCTTAAAGAATTAGCTAATCGAGGAAAGCTAAACACAAATTTCTTTGCACAGCAGAGGTCTGATTTCACTAAAACAGTTCCAATATTTCCAAGTAATAAAAATTTAGAGTATGAATTAAAAGAGGTTAAGAGGGCTATTGTAAATAAACCAGTAACAGATTTTGATGTCGTAAAATTAGCTAATGCTGTAGAACTTATATCTACTACGAGCACTCCAAATAAGACTGTTTATAATAGGTTTAAAATCAAAAAGAGAAAGCTATGACACGTATTAGACACTACATAAATGGTCAGGATTATGGCGAACCTCGTAACTGGCAGGATTTAGAAATCACAGTTGATTGGCTGAATAAAAAAGATGAAGCTAATATTAATATTACTGATTTAGAGTTTGTTCTTGAGGCTAAAGATTACCTATTAGAAAGAATTTTAAACGGTACATCAGGAGGTGTTGGTATTTTTGAGGGTGAACCATATACAATAAAAGTTAATGATAATTCATTACCTGAATTTACTTTTGATGGCTATTTAGATTTTGCAGATGAAAGCACATTTATAGGTAATGAAGAAGTTGTTTGTTCTCTAAAAAAGGTTCAGGGTAACGATTGGTTAAATGATGTTGCTGATGGGTTTAGTTTTGCATACCTGGCAGATAAAGGATTTATTACAAATGGTGACTATGTAAAAGTACCTTATGTAATTAATTACGTTCCTGATGGAATGCAAATTATTGTATTGTCTATGTCAATCTATATGATGACAAAGGAACTGATTGAGAATGTTCAGCGATTAGCAGATACAATAGGTGATGTTACTGATGCAGCTACTCCAGTCATAGGTGTAGGTGTAGGATTTGGTGCTGTAGCTGTAACTGCATGGGATTTAGGTAACTTTATACTGGTAGTTTTAAAAACTATTGCACGTATAGCCTACATCATTGCAATTACAATAGCCATAATAAAACTAGTTGAAGAGGTTTTCGAGCAATTATTACCAAAGAAAAGATACCATTCAGGAATTCGTGTAAAAACATTATTTGAGAGAGCTTGTCAGTATCTAAATCTACAATTGCAAAGTAATTTATTAAATGAAATTGGTGACTGGATTTATATTCCCTCTAAAGACAGAAAGGGAGAATCAGGAGATAAAGGTCATCCTATCAATTCTGATCCTATTTACACATTTGGGGATTGCATCAGAGTGTTTAAAGAAAAATTTAATGCTGATTACAGAATAAAAAATGGTGTCTTTTATTTTGAAAGAAAAGATTCTTTTGAAGTGGTATCGAGTTATCAAATACCCAACTTCTTTAGCGACCAAGAACGTCTTTTGGATAGAATTTCATTTAATACAAATGAGATCATATCTAATTACAATATTTTTTGGCAATACGACACTCAAGATCAAAATACATTAGATGACCAAACAGGAAGAGTATTTCAAGCAATTACTACTCCAGTAACAATTCAAAATCAAAATTTAGTTAATATAAAAAACTTGGCTCAAATATCAATTCCTTTTTCAATTGGTAAAACAAAAACAGAGCTTACAAGAGTAGAAGAAATTGCAAAAGATTTAGGTAGAATAGTAGATAATATAACTGGCATTTTTGGAGGAGGAACAAACTTTGCTTCCCAAATACAAAATAGATTAGGGTCACTATTATTGAGTTCACATTTTTTAACAGTGCCTAAAATCGTAATGATGTCAGGAAGTAAACTAGCCAATGACCAGCGCACCTTACTATCAGCACGTTCATTATGGGATAAATACCATTACATAAATAGTTTCGCTGAGGTAAACGGTTATCACAATCAATATCAAAGATTTGAAGGGCAAAGGATACCAATGAAATTAAAAGATTTTAATGACTTGTTATCTAATAACATTGGTACTGACACTAACGGTAATCGATTTGAAATAGAAAAGTTTGTTTGGCGACCTGAAGATCAAACAGCAGTTATCGATTATAGAGTAAAAAAGAAATACACCAACAATTTAAAAATTGAATATGTGGAATAATGAGTTATAAAGATTTAAACATACAGCAATTATTGAATTTGTCAAAAAAAGCAAGTTCTCAAATAAACTTACAAGTTCAAATATTAGATACAACTTTTAGTGAGTTGCTTAAAAATTTACCACAAGATGAAGCAAATGAGATCGATAAATTAAAAGCATTAACACAAAAAGCTATAAGTCTAGCAAAACAAGGTAAAGCCGAAGAAGCACAAGAGATTATAAGAAATTACCAAAATGGGCGTAAAAGTAATAAATAGAGCATATAGAAATCAATTCTACCCTACTTCTCAAGAGACAGATTGGCTATTGGGTAATGTTGGTGATTGGCAGCAATTAAGAGTAACTTTTGAAGTTACTATTGATTTTAAAGCATCAACACAGGAAACGGTTTCAATTTATGTACCTGAAAAAACCATTAAACTAAACAATGGCAAAACATGGAGTTTCTATGGTTTTGATATTGGAGATGTAGTAAAGTTTACATACAAAAGAGATGTATTAGACGGTAATGGAAATACGGACACCACATCTTATATCGCTAATTTAACAATTACAAATCTCTATGGAGATACAATGGAACATGATACATTGTTTACAGTTGACCACTTGCAATCCATAGGTGTAATACCAACAGATAGAGGAAACGAAAAGATTTACAATGTCAAATTTGAATCCACTAAAGAGCCTGAAGGGTTAAAATTCAGATACTCGCACCTTACAAATGACAATTATCAATCTGATAATCTAAACTCATTTATTGATGGTAGTGTCGCTGAATTCTCATTTGCAGGATTAAATAATTTAATAACTAATGTTCCTATTGAAATGAATCCTGACGGTATTCAATCAGGTATGGCAATAGATAAATGTTGGGTAATTAAACATGTTCCTAATAGTGGTGTTTATAGTTACACAGTAGTGTGCAATTTTATGATTGCTAGTTTCTTTGAACAAGTATCAAATTTAGAAGAAATGATTGCTCCAAGCATTTTATTTAATGCAGGCTCATTGACTGATAATTTTGAACTTGTTGTATATCCTGAATGGAATAATCCAAACACTGTAATAAGAAACAATTTAGATCATACAGAACGACTTGGGAATACAGGATGGTTTAATGAGAATTTTAACGGTTTAGATAATAATTTTATTATTGATAGTATTGCATATTATGATGAATCAGGGAATCCATTATCACAATTGGATTATGCAAACCCAGTTAATGTTGAGATTGAGGTTTCAGGAATAAATAATCTGTCTTTAAATTCTGAATTTAATATTGGTTTTGCTTGGATACCACAAGATGAGGATGATTATCATAACAAAATGACACCTTTCCATCAAAATCTTTTAGTAAATACAGGAAAGGAAAGAACTTATACTCTCAATGATGGAGGGTCATTTAATTTAAGCGAAAATACAGGAACAACCAATTATTCAGGTTATAGTTATGGTGAGCCAAAGATTGATTTACAAGCAAGTGAAAACATACTTTTTAATTCGGCAGGGTCTAATAAAATTATCTTAAAAGCGAAGTTTATACCTAATGCCTTTTTTACAGAGCTCTTTGAAAGTAAAAACGAGAATGACCGTAAATATATTTTATGGGTATCAGTTGCAGATCATAATTTACAAATAAACTTTTCTGATCGAGTATCATTATTGACAGATTATAATGATATGGTTAAGGTGATTCCTCCAGCCGGCCCTTATCCAAATATGACAAATCAATTTATTGAGCACCCTCAAAGTGAAAATGTGGCAGGGGTTGAAAAGTATTTCGGTTTTATCGAAGATGATATATTGTCAAGATTATTTTTTAAGGTTAATACTACTGAGGATATTTTATTACGAAATATGATTTTTGGTTATGAGGTGGTAAATCAAAATACTGGAGCATCATTTATCCTAGAGGAGATACCAGTTAATTTATCAGTTTTTCCAAAAGATTCTAATGATATTCAGCAAATAGATTATGATAACATACGTGGTTTTAAATTAGAATCAGGAAACAATAAAAATTGGGTGAAAATTTTCAGGGATGAAGATAATGATACAGGAATAGAAAAAGGATATAAAGTCTTTTTTGCAACAAAGATACGTTGGGAGGATTGGTTACAAAGAGATGCTGTTCCTACAGAGTATTACGATAACACATTATTAAATGACGGTTATCATAATGACTGGTTAGATTATTTAAGATCAGGGAATATTGATGATTATAAAATCAACTTTTTTGTTTTTACAGAAATTATTGAGGATGGTGAATTTAAAAGACATAAAAACACTTTTGAATTAACCTTTAATGATTATGATGAAAATCTAAATATTGAAACCGATCATCATTATTATAGAGATTCTGATGATACACTTCTTAATGTCGGTACTGATCCTGAAACTGGAAAGCCTTTAGGTGTTTTACTAGATAATGAACCTACTAGAATTGAAATCACTTACACACACTTATTTGAAGATTTTGATATAAATAAAATGTATGCAGTTACCACTTTAGAAATTGATAAAGGTGCTGGTGAGTTTGAACATAGACAACTATCAAGTGTTTGGGGGAGTGAACCTGATAATCCATTAATTCCTTTATCAGGAGAAACACATTTAAGATTTGAGCAATTAGCATCAAATATTGTAAAGGCTACTTGTTTGGTAAATCCTGACAGACTTGAAAATGCATTACGATATAAAATAACAGGAAGAATTGGTTGCTGGGCTGAAGGTACAGGAGGTAACAACCCTAAAGATGGCAAATATGAAACTAAATACGAAGCTAAATACGAATAAAAAAATACGATATGGCAGATAATTTAAAAATAACAGAGCAAAATATTGATACTGCTATTGACCCAAATGCAGGCTTTGGTGGTATTCTAGCACAAGATCATAATGATGTTCTTAAAGAGTTACTTAAAAAAGTAGGTAAATACACTGGAGCGCCATATTTATCTCAAGCTGAATCAAATAATGGTGTTATTCCTGTAGGTGTTCTAGTTTGGAATAACAATGCAATGAACAATACTAATTCATTTGAAATCACAGTAGCAAAAAAAACAGCAGATTTAAACGATATAGGTATTCTTTTAGATACTATGATTGAGGGATCAATAATTCACTTTAAAGATTATGTAGGTCGTAGTGTTTATTTAGAATATTTGTCTCATAAATCAGGTAAGGATACTATAGATGGAGATATTTATAATATTACTGTAAAAGGGAAGGTGGATAATACTAACTATACTTATCAGACAGATGAAAAAGAAGTGTGTGTAATTGAATTTTACAACAAGACTGAAGTAAAAGAGGGTGATAAAGATTGGTTGAAAATCAAGACAGATGAAATCCCCAATGACATCAAAGATTCTATTTATAGTTTATCAGATGTATATGTAGGTGACTTTGACCCTGAAAAAGATGGAGTATCTAATACAGGAAATTTACAAGTTGATGGAGTAGCAACTGTAAAAGATAAGTTTTTTGCAGGAAATAGGCATTCTTCATGGGGTGTTACAATTAAATCTGACCCTTCTCAAAATGGTGCAATAAATCTTGAGGCTCGTGGTAATGATGTAAAAAATCCAGGTTTTAATTTTTTTCAGCAAGGAAATTTTGCGTGGGTTTTTTGGAACTATTTAAGTCAACAATTATTAAGAATGACTGCAAATCTTGTAGAGATATTTAAACCCTTAAAGCTTTTAAATGTACCAACTGGTTCAACATCAGATCAATATTTAAGCATTGATACTAGTGGGAATGTTAGAAAAGTAGTTCCTGATTTAGGCGGCCCTTATGCTTTTAAGCAAAATGGGAGTGGGTATTATGAAATCAAAATACCTTATGGTGGTACAAACTTCTCAATAAAATTTGCTGTATATCGTCATGGGAATGGTTTGGATGAATATCATGTATCAGGTTATCTAAATAATCCTAATGGTTGGGTACAAACACACGTAAAAAAAATAAGTCAAAGCGGAAACGCTACTGAAACAATTACTCTAACGGATAACGGAAGTGCTAGTGATTTTAGAATTTATATTGGAGATAATGGCAGTACAGGAAGAAATATAACAACTTTATTTATTACTCAAGCAATACTATCAGGAATTTCAGGAGGATCAAGTTCAATTGGAGCATTAAGTGTTTTTCCTATATCAATACAATCAAGTATAACTGGTGTCGTTAAAGGCACATTTTAAATTTTAAAAAAATGAAAATTATATCAAAAAATTCTGTATACAAAAAAAGCACTATTACGGATGGTGTATATCTCAATTTAGAAATACATGACATCAATACTTATTATAATAGATTCAACAATTCTCTAGTTCTATTATTTGGTGTTTTTCAAAATATTGATGATGAATTAATAAAAGTTGAGAATATTGAATTGATTATCAATGAAGAAAATCAACGTACAGGGTATGTTGTTCTTCCTGACACAGAAAATACAGGAGATACTAATATGCCTATAGAGGAATATTTTCTTGAACATGGTAATTTAGATGATGTTATTATTTTAGATTATGGTGTACCGTCTGTTGAATTAGCTAAAACATTTTTTAATGGAGGTACATTTGAAAATCCTGAAATACAACCATCTAATGAATTAGCAAAAATATGGTTGCTAAATACTGTTAATTTTGATGGAAAACCAATTGTTGAAAATTTCAATTTTGAGTAATAGATGTGTAACGAAAACCTAAATACGATATTAAGTTTAGACTTTAGTTCTGTAAATGATGAGGGTAATTGGCTTCACGATTCCTCAAATGTATTACAAACTATTGATAATAAACTAACCCTTGATTCTGATTCCAATTCCACAAGTTTTATCAGACAAATAGGTAATATCGACACTTCTAACAATAGAGTTAGAATCAACTGTAATTTTGAAGTTGAGAAAACAGATACATCAAGTCCTGAAGATATGGAGGTGTTATTCCAATTATGGAGTGGTGGTCAAATGTTGTTTGATAGTTGTGTGACTTTTGATGAGTTAAATGATGGTATCAATTATGTGTATTTTTTAGATCGAACTTACAAGTTAGAAAATCCCCCAACTACACCAATATCATTAAAAATTGTAATTCCTGAAGGATGGCAGCATAAGGTGTTTTTAAAAGACTTAAACATTATTGATTTTAATTTTTGTGAGGATAATGTCCGATCATATTTTGTTATTGATGAATTATTAGAAGATAGCCTAACATCACAATCATCAGGAATACAACTAGAAGAATGGAAGGTTGATAATAATGAAACGCTAACCACAGAGTTTTTTAATGAAAATAATTCTGTAGGAGGTAATCCATTAACTGAATGGAAATTTGCAAAAGCAGATTTAGATGGTAATAATAGAATTTCAGAAAACACACAACCCAATAGTTTTAATCCGTTTGTAGATGAGTTCGGATTAGATTTTGATACAGCAACATCTTTTTATGGGGGTAAATCAACAGGGGTTACATCAGGCAGTGATTACGGTCAAGGAATACTATCAATTGGATTATTAAAACCTGCAATACTAAATGGAAACCTAAATATTAAAAAAGGTGCATTCTTTATTGATATTGATTATACTAAATCTTTAAAAATTGTTTTTAATGTAATTGTAAATCAAAATAATTCTAATGTGTTTACTAGACCTACATACTTTAGAAAGTACTTTATAGAATGGAATGCATTGACTTGTGAAAAGAAGTATTATTATATTGACCAAAAAGATCAATCAGAAGTAGATCAGCTAGTCAATGGCTTCTTATCAGGATTAACTGGAGTAGAGATCAATGAAACTATAGTTTCGTGTGATGAGACATTTAGTCCTTCAGGAAATGTAGGAAACTTTAGTTATGTATTAGATTTTGGTGATAATATTGGTACAGCAGGCATAAATTATAACGCCTATAGTGTGCCTGATAGATTTATTATTGAGTGGAATGGTCAAACTTTTGATACTGGATTTGTAGGTTCTAGTTCATACGATGCACAACTTATAGCAGCTGGAGTAAGCCCTTCTGATATAAACACAGGAAGTCCATCTACAGGTTCAGGAATGCTAACATTTAATAAAAGTCAAGCATTCCCAACACAAGCAACAATTACAGTGTTAGCACCATTAGGAGGAACAGCATGGAATGTTACTGGTATTTGTCCACAGCCAACTCAAGGTTCAGAAGTAGAAGTTGGTGAAGGTGGTTGTAATACAACACCTAGCTCATGGGATACAGTTTTTATTAATGATACTAATCCTAACAGTTATGTTCCTTCAAATGGCGACATTGTTTATAGTGATATTGATTTAACAACTCCTTTTAATGGTGGTAATGATACATTTAGAATGAGAGTAACATCTCATCCATTTCAAACGATATTAAATTATAGTTTTAAAATTGATGTTAATGGTATTGTCTCTAACGCAACACTATGTATAACTCAAAGTACATCGCCAAGTATTGGCTCATTGTCTCTAGGAATAGCTTCATGTGGCAATGAGGGTGAGTTAAGAAAATTTAAGATAACGGGGCAACCAAATCAAAATGTGAGGTATCAATTAAAAACTGTTTTTATGGTCAATAATTCACATGGAGCATTGGGGCATGTAACAAGCGATACAGGTCATTCTAATAACTTCTCGGCAATATCTTCAGGATTTGTTCAAGAAGATGTAATGGTTTTAGGTAGCAATGGGATAGCTAATGTTCAGTTAGAATTATGTGCTAGACCTTGTTTAAATGAAACAGGCTCAGTTAATGAGGTTCAAGTTTCATTAACTTTATTTGAAAATGATTTGACTACACTGTCTAATCAATCAGTAAATGTTAGAGGTACAAGTCAATGTAATAATAACCCACAATAATGACAGAAAATTTATTAGATATAGTTTACGTAGACACAAGTGATTTTGCTTGTGCTAATGGATATGATCCTTGTGGTCATAAAGAACGCACATTGTCTTATGCATTGTATGTAGATATTCCTGAACAGTTAGAGACACCTGACGAAATATTTAAAGAGTGTTGTTATTATCATAAAGTATTAGCTTCATTAACTGACAATGAAAGCTACAAAAATGATTACTCTAGTTTTTATCACAAAAGACAAATACCAAGTGAAACATGTGATTTTATAATGATAGATATGTCTGATGATACAGAATATCCTTTAGATGATAACACCTATGGAGAATTAAAAAACTTTAATACAATAACTGATATTCCTGATTTGAAAATATTCAAGATAGAATGGAAAAAAGTATTAGAAGATTTAGGTACTGGGTCATACAAGATTGTAAAGAGATGTAATTTAGTTGGCATTTCAATTGATATTGAATATTTAGTTTATAATCTTCAAAATTACTCTACTTCAGTTGCAAATGGTACAACTCGTATTGATGTTGCTATGAATGGATATTTAGAAAATCTAGGTATTACATTTGAGGGATCAGGGTTTGAAACCACATTAAGAATACCTGGCTTTTTTGGTAGACGTAATCCTAAATTAGAGGAAGATAATATTGTAAATAGAAATTATGTCAAAAGACAAATATCTATTAAACAAACTAATGAGTATAAGTTCCAAACTAATATGATTCCTGATTGTTTAACTAATGAAATATTTGACTTCTTATTATTAGCAGATGACATTAAGATTAATGATTACAACCTCAATAATCACAGTTATAGTTATAAGTACTTTCCTGTATCGATAGGAGAAATTCAAGAACCTGTTTATGGTAGTCACACTCGCAAAGCTCAAGTAAATTTAACATTCACAGATAAGATAGTAAATAAGATACATAGGATTTAATGTGTTTTAAGTGTTCTTTTTAAACTGCAATGTTCAGTTATGAAAATATATTTGATTATTAATTAAATCAGATATAATGGCAGTTAAAGTATATTTAAAAGGGGTAACAGTATTTGTTGATGATGGGAATACTGTAAAAAGAATTCCTTCAGGCTATTTAAACTATGAAATACAAAGGGGTTACATTCATATTCATAATTTAATTGACAATACATCAAAATCATTTGCTGAATCTGAATTAGTAGATGAAAATGATAAAACTGTCTCTAACCCTGATGACTATCTATGTGAATTTATAGGATCTTTTAAAAAAGGAGGGGCGGAGAGCGGAAGCGGCGCATCATATAACCCAAAATTTGTAATAGATACCTTTTTACCTTCAATAGTAGAGATAAACAAAACATCTCAAGTAATCATAAAAGGGTCATTTTTAGATTTTATAAACAGTGTTAATGTAACGACTGCAAATCAAACAGGAGTTTCTGTTAACATTATTTCCAAAACCTTTGATGAGTTGATATTGGAACTTACAACCAATGAGGATTTACAGACTTATATAATAAACTTAAAAAGCCCAAGTAATCAACAACATACTATTAGTGTAGATGCTAAAAATATTAGTATTTATATCCCAACCTTAACAGGAGTAACTCCTGAATTATGGGTAAAATTAGGAAGTAATAACAATACTATATTAACTACTGGGGGGTATGAAGCTGAGAATTCAGGAGGTAACGGATGGAATGAGCATGCATATTTTGGAGGGTTAACTAGCTCTTCAAGGTTAGAGTTTTCATTTAAAGTAGAAAGACTACAAGGTGCTTCAAATGCATATTGTTATATCAGAACAAATAATCAAAACAATGTTTCTACTGGAGGAAATCCAAGAGTTTACATTCAAAACGGAAATACTTTTTATGTGTATGCTCCAAATGGAGGAAATATAGGAACCACCCAAATTTCAGTTGATGATGTTATTGATATTGTTTTAGAACCTAATAAGTATGAGGTTTTTAAAAATGGTGTTTCAATAGGTGTCTATAATGGAACTGTAAATCTTACAAATGTCTATATGACTTTTACTGGATATAGGGTTGCGAAACTATCAAACATTAACTCAAAAGTATATTAATATGGAAATTGTATTACAAAAAATAAAAGGATTTGAAGGTTTTGAATTTGCAAACGAACAAGAGTTGTTAAGTTGTGATTTTAAAAAAAGAGGTTGCTATGGAGCAATACCTAAATATACTTATGGAGGTAGAAAAATTAGTGATAATTTTTATAGTGAAAAAGATGGATTATTAGCAGTAACTATTGAAAATGAAGATATATTAGATGAAAATGGTATTGAAACTGATATTGAAAAGACACTAAAAATATTATACGATAATGGAGAAGTGTTTTATAAAAAAACATGGTTAGAGCCTATAAAAAATAGAATTAAACTTCGGTTGAGTAGATACCGTAATGCTTTTGTACACTTACAAAAAACAGCAGAGGAACATCCTAGTTCACAAGTAAGAGCTGTCACTTCTACATTGTTAGCTTATTATAATAATCAGATTAATATTTGGCAAAATGGAAATCCTCAAGTGTTTTTAGATGCAATGAATAATGAGCCACAAGTTAAAGACGGTCAACCTAATCAAATTTACTATATGCTTCAGGCTATTGTAGATTCAGAAACAGGAAAAAGAGTTTTAGATGGTATTGTAGAACAAATAAGCGGTGTAAAATGGAAGCAATAAAAATCAAATATTTAGAAAACCCAGTATCAATTTCTTTAGCATATTTACCTACAGGAAAAGGAGAAAGAACATTTGAAACTACTCAAGATATTTCGGTAATATTATCTGATGGATACGAGCTTCATATACCTAAAGGATTTAAAACTGATTTATCTTCAGTACCCAGTTGGGCATGGTCAATTTTCAAACCAATTGACAAAGCATTTATAGGTGATCTAATCCATGATGCTCTTTGGGTTGATAAAGCTGGTCAAGTAAATCATTTCAATAACAGTTTTTATGATGCAAGAAAATTTGCTGATGAGGAACGTTTAAGGTGGCGCAAAGTATTAGCCCCAAAAAAGAAAATCAAAAACTATTTAACGCATTATGTGATTCGCCTTATTGGTGGTTTTATGTATAGCAAACAATTAAAAATACCAAATTAAAATGCTGACTTTATTAAAAGAGAATTGGGAGTTAATCACAGGAATAATAGGCTCTATTGTTGCTTTTTTCGGAGGTCGAAAAAGTAAACGATTAAATGAAAAAACAACAGAGTTAGAAAATATTGAAAAGGTCAGAGAAATAGAGAAAAAACTATTAGCTGACATGGAAGATCAAGTAAATAAACTTATTAAGTACAATGACTATTTAGAAGGGGTCGTAAAGGATGTAAAAAAGAAACTTGTTAAATATGTTGATAAATACGGTGAATTAGATGAAAACGATTAACCATTATTTTCCATCAAACCAATATTACAAGGAGGAAACTAAAAAAAAGGGAATTGTCCTCCATCATACTGTATCCGGAAACTCTGTGGCTGGGGATATTAATTGGTGGAAATCCAATCCTCAACACGTTGCTACTTGTGTAATCATTGGTAGAGATGGTAAAATACATCGCTTATTTTCATCTAAATACTGGGCGCATCATTTAGGTATTAAAAGGTTTCATTTTAAATATTTTGGATTGCCCTCTTTAAACAAGAAGAGGAACAAAGAGTTTATCGGTGTTGAGTTAGATAGTTGGGGCGGTCTCGTGAAAAGAAACGGAAAATACTACTCATACACAGGAAGAGAAATCGATAAGGATAATGTAGTGTATTACAAAAACGAGTTTAGAGGATACCACTATTTTGAAAAGTACACTGATGCCCAAATAAAGGCTCTATATGAACTTTTATTGTATTGGGGTAAATACTACAACATCCCCCTTAATTATAAAGGAGAGGTTATGTTTAAGTATAATAAAAGAGCTTTAAGTGGAGAGGAAGGGATATGGGCTCATGTATCTTTTAGACCTGATAAATCGGATATACATCCTCAAGAGGAATTAATTAAAATGCTAAAATCATTATGATGAAAAACATAAACAGAAAATTTAGTATCGACATAAAAGATATTCTTATTATAGCTCTTTTACTATTTGGAATCTATAAGTTTTTTTTAAAGCCTGAGCGTGAGGTTGTAACTGAAAAAGAGACCACCACTATTGACATCAAAAAAGAAATTGAAGAGGCTATAAATAATAGATTACAACTGCAACAGCCTACGCAGCAGCCTACTATAATTTATCAAGATCGTGTCGTTCCTGTTTATAAAGATACTCCTATTCCTAAAGGCGATGAGGATTTAGTAAAAAACCTCAATAAATATAGAGACACGACTCAATTAGAAAATGCAAAGATTTATAGTGAAATTTTATCGGATGGAACTGTATATCAAAATAAAGTAACTGCTGAAGTTGATGTTAAAACAATTACTAATACTATTGAGAAAAAAGTGGTAAAATATGGCTCTGGATTTTATTTATCTCCGGGAGTAAACTTAAATCCTATCAATGGTATTCAAAGCATAGAGACTTCAATAAACTACATAAATAAAGGTGATTTTGGTTTTGGACTTGGAGTTCAATACGACCTCCTAACTAAAGATGTTAGTTATGGAGTTAAAATCCACAAAAAGATATTTTAACTACTTTAAATTAAGTATAATTTTTTAAATATTTCCATTATGAAAAAAGTATTTTTTTTTACATTATTAATGTTATTATTTTTAGGAGTTTCATGTACTCCTCCAGAACTTTCAGAAGATTCAGAAATTAATCCTGTGGCAATTGACAAGGATAAAGTTGAACCTACTAAACCGCCTCAAGGAAACAATTAGCTTGTAATTAAATCTAAAATTTTAACTCGGAATTATAATTGGTTAATTCTGAGTTTTTTCTTATACTGCTTGATAAAATAAAGTAATAATGCAGAAAGTAAAGATTTCACGTAAAGAGAAAATAGTAAATATTATATCCGAAGCTTTTAAGGATAATAAAAGTATTCGCTTTGTAATCGGAGAAAAAGGAAATTTCAACAAAAAACTAAAATATCTAATAGAATATTCATTCTATGAAGGCTTAGATTTTGGAGATGTTTTTTTAAATAAAGGAAATACAGCAGCAGCAATAATTATTGACCCTCTTAAAAAGAAAACAACTTTAAAATCAATTATAAGAGATATAGGGTTAATTATTAATGTAATTGGTTTTCAAAATATTTTTAAAGTCCTAAATAGAGAAAAAAAAATAAAAGCCTACCATCCTAAAAACGAAAGATATGTACACTTATGGTATATCGGTGTTGAAAATTCTAAAACTGGTAAAGGAATTGGGTCAAGTTTCCTAGATAGGATAAAAAGCCACTATAAAGGCAAACATATATTACTAGAAACTTCTACTGTAAGAAATTTTAATTTTTATGAAAGAAACGGTTTTGAAAAAAAAGGTATTATACCACTAAAAGGGTATGATTTACATATTTATAGTACTTAATTTACGATATGTTTGGTACAGAGATTCATAGGGTAACATTTATTATTACATTTTTACAAGTTTTAATCCTTCCTGCTTGTATACTTCATTTGACCTTAAAAAAAAGAGATCAATCTAGGCGTAATATTGTATATCTTACTGTAATATTCATCCTATATAATTTGTTTTCAGGACTATTTCCTGATCCTACTTTATCAATACCAATTGCTATACAACTTGTTCTTGCCTACACTATTGGAGCCATTATGTCTGTATACTTTGTTATTTATATCTATCACGAATTTGGTATTACACCTATATTATTCTTTAATCTTAGGTTTATGATACCAATTGTAAGCACTTCTTTTATACTAGGGTTTTTAACTACATATTTATTAACGGGTAATTTGAGATTAGCTAAGACACTTTTTTTAATTGTACCTCTATTTCTAATGGCTTTATTTGTTTTTAGAGCGTTTAAAGAACTTATATCAATCTCTATAAGACGAAATAAAGAAAAGCATTTCATTTATAGGATGTATTCCGCTTATGTTGGTTTGTTTTCGGTATTTATTATGATGATAATTGTTATGATCGGAGATTTTCAAGTAGTTGAACAATCCGTTTGTAATTTTGGATATTTCGTAATCATGCTTTCATATTATAATTCTTTACTATACGCTTATAAAAATGACATATTTCAAAGGTCAGAACTTATTGAACAATTTAATGAATTAGGATTTACTAATCGAGAAAAACAAATCGGAGAGATGCTTATTTCAGGCATAGAAGATTATAAGAAAATATCAGAAATACTTTTCATTTCGTACAATGGTGTTACCTCACACACATCAAATATCTTCAAAAAAGCAAATGTTAAGTCTAAAAAAGAATTTATTTCTAGGTTTTATAAATAGTTGAAAATATGCTTTTTAGTTTAAGCATCCAGAAGTCTAAGTTTAAAACTTAAGAAATTAAAGTACTTATTTTTTGAAATTTAAATCTTAATTTGTTGTTTTAGCACTTAATTGTTAAATATGAAAAATTTTATTATCGGTATAGCTCTTACTTTTTTAAGTGGAGTTTTTCCTTTGATCTATTTGTTTGCAGATCAGAGTGAATTGAATGAGCGTTATTTTGGTTTTAAAACCATGTATGGTTTTTGGTTTGCTTCCGGGAATCATATAAGTATAGCATTATTTGTAATAGGTACTTTTTTTATAGTTAATAATTTATCAAGTAAGAATAGAAAACAGATTTATTATATATGCTTATTATCACCACTAGCAACTTCATTTTTATTAACGAGTTGGGATCTATCTCCTTCTCAACTTCCAGTATCACTTGTAGAATATTATGCTATTTTAATTGTTATTTTCTGCATACTTGTGATATTGGTTTTCAAAACAAAAACACTCCTATCTAAAGAATCATTAAAAACTAAAATACACAAGATTAAAACCAGTATTAAGGAGTGTACGATAGAGGTTTATAATCTTATTGATGAGATTGAAAATATTGAAGCTTATGGTGTTGAAAGCGACTTGTCTGATGATATTAATATTTGGAAAAGTGTGCTACAGGATTCAGTAAATGAAATGTATTTAAAGAGTGATGTATTACTAAAAAAACTACAAAAGAATGAAGACAACTAAAAACATCATGGTAAAAAAGATCAAGCTAAAAAAGGCTAGATTAAAATACATAGAAAAAGTATTAAAACCTATTTTGCAACAGGATGACATAACCAAAATTAAATGTGAACTATTAAAAGTGTTTGAGACTGAATTATTTATAGAACACCAAAATCTAAATAAAAAAGGCATAATTATTAGTGAAAATGAGTTAACAAATGACCAAATAATAAAAATGTTAGGTTTTTGTCCTGAAAAAATAGAAGAATTTACCTGTCTAAATAGAAAAAAATCACATAACTATATGAAAACTAAATACTATGCTTATGATGTAGTTATTTCAAAAGACTAGACCAATCTTCAATTTTATAATAACCTATTTCACGAAGGTAGTTTCTAACGGTATTATTGTCTTGGTGATTAGTTATAGTTCTAATATAATCAAGGGCTTTCTCTTCATAATTTGCCACTTTTGTTTTTCTATACTCTTTTACTTTTACTAAAAACATTTTACCAATAGCGGCATGTCGCAAAGAGTAAATAGTATGTAATTCCGAAAAGTTAAATTTCTTTTTTACTACACGATTAAATCTTTTACCCCAATAACTACGTCTATTTTTCTCTTCAGTTACGGTTCTATTCCCTGTTTTTTTATTTAAACGTGTTAACCATTTACTTGGTTTATTATCCTTAGTGAAAACAAAGAAATTATTGTCATATTCTGATAAATCTATTTTATTGTAGAATTCATCAATAAGTACTTGAGGTATTTGTTTAAAATAGATGTTTGTTTTGGTGTTAGAGTAAATCAATTTCTCCTCAATTTTTACATCTTTAACTTTTATTCTGCAAACTTCTACATTTCTAAAAAGAGCATAATAAACATGAGCGCAAAAATAATATAACCAAATATCGGCTTTATCGTCTCTTAGGTATTCAAATATGTCTTGAACTTCTTTTTCAGTAAAAGCAACATTTTTTTGAGGTTTAGAGGTTAAAACTGGGATTTTAGTTATAAAATTTACTGGGATTATCTCTTGATCGGATAAAACTGTAAATAACGAGGAAATATCCGCTCTATCATTATTTCTATTACCTGCACTTGTTTTCTGCAAAACCATATTTAGATAATCATTAACTACTTTTTTAGAAACGGATGTCATGAATCTATTTTTAAATCCGTTTTCCAGTAAATAATCCTTGAAACGGTTTATTCGGTTTTCAAAATTATTGTAAGAGGTTTTAGCTAATGTCTTTTCTTTCATCTTTAGACCAAAGTTGAAAGCATCTTCGACTGTATAAATATTACTTGATATTTCAATGTTATAGGGGTTAATTTGACCTTCTTTTAAAAGTCGAGATAAGTTTCTCCTCATTGTCTCAAGTATTTCTAATCTTTCATCTTTGGTTTTATATCTATTTCCGGCTTTGACATTTTTTTGTCTTTCCAACTTTCCATTATTTGGATTTCTATAAGACCATCTTATATACCATTGTTTGCTTAATGCTTTCTGTTTTTCTTTTTGAGAAAGTTTATTCCATTTTTTTACATCTACACCGCCCGTGTAAAGTTTAGGTTCGGAATATTTTTTCTTAGGCTTCATGTTTTCTAAATAGTGTACCGAATCGTGTACTTTTGTTAAAAGTAAGGATAATTTTGTCATAAAAAAAATACGGTTTAAGGTACACTTAAACCGTATCTTTATTGACATGCAATGTTTTTACACTTGTAGCGAAGGGGGGAGTTGAACCCCCGACCTCAGGGTTATGAATCCTGCGCTCTAACCACCTGAGCTACCTCGCCTGATTGCGGGTGCAAATATATATGTTTTTTTGACTTATGAACAAAAAAAAATCATTTTTTTTTAAAGAAAAAATCTATATATTGGCTCTCAAACGTATATATAAATGAGTAAAGTTAAATTTGAATTAGAATTCCCAATTCACGCCTCTCCAAGTATGTTATATACTTATCTTGCAACACCTGCTGGTTTGGAAGAATGGTTTGCAGATAGAGTAAATTCAAGAGGAAAGCAAATTATTTTTATGTGGGATGATTCAGAAGAAGAAGCAAAAATTGTAGCGAGTAAGGCTGATGAACGAATAAAATTTAAATGGGTAGAAAGTGATGGAGATGAAAGCTATTTTGAGTTCAGAATACAAGTAGATCCTCTTACTAAGGATGTTGTAGTTATAGTAACTGATTTTGCTGATAATGAAGAAGATGCGGAAGAAGCAAAGCGGCTTTGGGAAAATCAAATAGAAGAATTAAAGCATACTATTGGAGCATAAACAGGAAAAACAAAAAAAATATAAAAAATACCCAGCAAATTTGCTGGGTATTTTTTAGGAATATTAATCAATAGACTGTATAATTTTAAGAGAAAACAAATCATTAAATTTTCTTTCAGATATTATAAAATTAGTAATTTTGTTGATAGAAAATATCTTATAATGGTAAATTTAAATGGTTCAATAATTCCTTCAAAAGAGGTAAAACTTGGTAGTGAAAATAGAGCTTTTAAGTATGGTGATGGTATTTTTGAAACTATTAAAATACAAAATAATAAAATCATATTTTTCGAAGACCATTATTTTAGACTAATGGCTTCAATGAGGATGCTTAGGATGAAAATACCAATGCGCTTTACTTTAGAATTTCTTCAAGAAGAAATATTGAAAACAGTAAAACAAATTACTAAAGAAAGTGCCATTTATAGAGTCAGATTAACGGTATACAGGAAAGATGGTGGCTTATATTTACCTAATACTAATGAGGTAGATTATTTAATTGATGTAATTCCTGTAAATTCCGTATCAAAAAATACATATAAAGTAGATTTATACAAAGATTTTTATAATTACTCGGGGCTTTTATCTACAGTTAAAACTACAAATAGGATGATTAATACTCTAGCATCTGTTTTTGCTGATGAAAATGATTTAGATAGTTGTATTATTCTAAACGAAAACAAAAGGGTTGTTGAAGCAACAAATGGAAATATTTTTATAGTCACGGGAACCACTATAAAAACACCTCCTTTGACTGAGGGATGTATTAAAGGTGTAATAAGAAAAAAAATAATAGAAATTGTAAGCAAAAACCCTGATTATGATATTGAGGAAACCTCAATATCACCTTTTGAAATACAAAAGGCAAATGAGGTTTTTATTACCAACGCAATTACTGGAATACAATCTGTGACTAACTACAGAAAGAAAAAATTTTCAACTGAAATTACATGTAAACTTAAAAATAGTTTACAGATGTTGAGTGTTATAGGGGTATAAAAATTTAGTTCATTTGAATGTCACTTGGTGCATTTGCCCAAATTTTGTATTCTCCCCCTTTTTTCAATAATTGATTTTTCCAAATCGTTTCATTATTAATAGTAAAAATATTACTGTATATATTATGTGAAACAAACCATGAATTTGTTTTCAATTCATCATTTAATTGATTGGTGTCCCATCCCGAATAACCTAGAAAAAATCGAACATCACTTGGCTTTACAGCATTATTATTTAAATGCTTCTTTAAAGATTCAAAGTTACCTCCCCAATAAATACCATTATTTACTTCTACGCTATTAGGTAAAAGCTCAGGAACTTTGTGAATAAAATAGAGATTATCTGACTCAACAGGACCACCTTGATAAACAGTAAAATCACAATCGATGTCTGGAACTAAATCTTTAAGAGTATAATGTAAAGGTCTGTTCATTATAAAACCGACAGAGCTATTCTGTGTGTGTTCTGTCAGTAATACAATAGCTCTTTTAAAAGAGCGATCATTTAAAATAGAAGGTTCTGCGATGAGTAATCTTCCTTTTTCTGGTTTAAGAATACTAACTGGCATAAGAGTTTTAATTATGTTACCAATATAAGTAAAAATTAATAAAAATTTAACATAAAAAGAACAATATGTGTTTTTATATATTTTTTATTATTTCAATCACTTCATTCTTCTTTCTTACAGAAACAGGAATTGTCTGTTTGTTTTGAAGTATAATATAGCCTCCATCTGACTTTATAAATTCTTTAATGAATTGTATATTAATTAAATGACTTTGATGCACTCGAAGAAAATGATATTCTTTTAAAATATCTGAAAAATATTTTAAGGTCTTTCCTACAAGGATTTTCTGTCCATCTACTAAATAAAATTCGGTATAATTATTATCCGATTTACAATGCATAATATCATCTAAATTTACAACGATGATTTTGTTAGAAGAGTTTAATGATATTTTTTTTGGTCGTTGATCAGGATAAAAAATAGAGTTTTTTAGCACTGATAATTGCTCTTTATTAGGTGATATTTGAGATTTAGCCCGTTCAATAGCACCACATAAGCTATCTAAAGAATACGGTTTTAAAATATAATCTATGGCTGCAAATTTAAAAGCTTTAATAGCAAACTCATCGCTTGCTGTTACAAAAATTATTTTAGAACACAATTCAGGATGAATTTCTAGAATATCAAATCCTGTTCCATCTCCTAGCATGACATCTAGTAATAGAATATCAGGTTCTTTTTGTCTTAGCAATTTTGAAGCTTCTACAACGCTTTTAGCTTTAGAAATATTACTAATCTCAGGATGATTTATTTTTAAATCATTTTCTAACATTTTTAAAGCAGGTTCATAGTCATCCACAATTAATGCCGTTAAATTCTTCATTTTGATAGTTATAATTTAGGTTTCGAATGTAGTAAGTTTTGAAAACAGATAATTGATATTAAGATTTTAATTTTAAAAATCTGTTTTTAGCGGAATTTTAAAACAGGCTTTTGTACCTATAACCTCACCATTTTTTTTTAACTCGATAAATTTAACATACGTTTTTGAGTCTATGCTTTTAATTCTTTCTTTTGTTACATTTAAAGCAATAGAAACATGATTTTTATTTCTTTTTTTCTTTTGAGTAGTGAAAAATCCAACTCCATTATCAATTATTTCGCAGTGAATATAATTTGCATCATTGGAAAAGTATATAATTATTTCTCCATTTTCAATTGATTTTATTCCATGCTTAATGCTATTTTCAATAAAAGGTTGAATTAGCATTGGGGGAATCATAATTTCTTCTATTTCAAATGATAATTGATAATTAATTCTGTACGTAAATTTACAAATACTCATTTGTTGCTCAAGGTCAATATAATTTTCTAAGGTTTTTATTTCGTCAGCTAAGCTTATAAAATCTTTTCGAGAAGCCTCAAGAATTGACCTCAGAAGATTAGAAAATTTCGAAATAGTACTATTTAAATCATTTAGCTTACCGTTATTACCCAGTGCTTTAACCCCATTAAGGACATTGAAAATGAAATGTGGATTCATTTGAAGTTGTAAAGCTTTTTGTTCCAAATTCAATAAATGATTTTTTAATTCTAATTGATTTATCTTCAGTTTATTTTTTGTTTGAGTTTTTCTTATTGATTGGTTTATCATAAGTCCAATAATGGTGAAAATGAAACTCATAATAGATAGTTTAAACCATATTTTATGATAAAAAGGTTTATCTATATAGAAGTTAAAGTCTATAGGAAGACTTTTTTGATCATTTTTTAATTTTGATTGCACACTAAAAGTATAATCACCTGATTGAAGATTTGCTAAATTAACAGATGTTTTGTGAGTCCAAGGACTATATTTGCCATTAATTTTATATCGATAAAGAACATTTTTAGGATTATTCAAGTCAATTGATTTATAGTAAAATGCAAGATGATTTTTTTGAGAAGTTAATTTAAGTTTTGTTTTATCTTTACCATGCATAAAAAAATCAATGGGTTGATGTAAAACCTCAATATTTTCAAAAGAAATTGAAGGGACAAAAAGTCTATTATAGGATAGACTTTTAAATCTGAAAACTCCATGATTTAGTGTTGTTAACCAAATATTAGCTTGAGCATCTTCGAATACATCTGTAATCTCATTAGATTCAAATGAATTATATTTATTAATTTTTCTTTTAAAAGAAAAATCGTTATTGAGTATCTCAATACCATTACTTAATGAAAATACCCAATAGTTTGTTCCGATCTTTCTAATTCCTTTAACATTTTTCGTAAATATATTAATAGCAGATATTTTGGAATTATTTATAATTCTGAGTCCAGAATTTAAAGTACTTGAGATTACTTTATTTTTGAGAATTAAAATAGAAGTAAAATTACCCATCTCAATTTTTTTAATTGATTTGGGTGTACTTAAGTTTTTTAATTTCCAAAGAGCTTTATTCGTTGCTATATAATAGTTTTCTCCATCATATTGAATATCGTTAACCTCACTTAAGTCTATTTCAAGATTTGTTTTTATTGGGATTAAAAAATCTTTAGTTAGTTTGTATATCCCTCTTTCTGTACCAATTACTAAAGAATTTTCTGTAGGAATTATGCAACGTACAGTTTTATTTTCAATAAGTTTAAAAGTATTCTTATTTCTTAATGCGAAAAAATTGAATCCTCCAATGTAAAGATTTTTTTTATTACTAACCAAGACATTAATTCTTTGAGTTAAATTTCCGTTTTCGTTAGTGAAGTTCTCAAAATTTGTTCCGTCAAATCTAGTTAGTCCTTTATTTGACCCAAACCAAATATAACCTAATTCATCTTGAGTAATGCATGTTATTTGATTACTTAAAATTCCATCTTTTTCTTTGTAATTTATGTAAGAGTTATAAGAAGGGGCTTCATTAATATTAAAAAGTACATTTTCTTGCGCAGTAAAGTTGTGAGTTTTAAAAAGTAGTAGTACACTAAGAAATTTATAAATTGATTTCATAGTTGGCAAACATACTTAAAATCAATTATAAAATAGTATTGAAATTTGAGCTAATAAAATTTTTTGTCCGTACGTGTTCAAATTTATAGTAGTTAAACAACGTATTGCAAACCTTATATTTATTAAAAAATAAGGTGGTTTTTTAAAACCACCTTAAAATAATATATAACAACATTTTGCGAATAATATCGCCTTTTCACTTTTTTGATTATTTTACATGTTTGTGAAAAAATTATTTGATAATAAATTAAAGTTATTTTTCTTCAAATACACTTTTAGCAACAAGTAATGCAAGCATCGATTTCGGCATTCCAGCATAAGCTCCTACAGTTTCTATTACTGCTATGATTTCATTTTCAGAAGCTCCGTGCTTTAAAGCTGTCTTGATATGAACTTTTAACGCTTTGTCTAACCCTCCTTGAGCAGCAATCATTGAAATTACACAAAGCTCTCGTACCTTAAGGTCTAAGGTGTCATCTTCATATAAATTATTAGCCAAATAATCATGAATATTATTTATAGTACGTGGACTAATATCTTTAATTGATTTAAAAACATTTTTAGCCATTTCCCCAAAAACCTCTTCGCATCGATTAAGTTGTTCTTTTAAGTTCATTTTTGTTTTTTTATTGCTTATACTGTTTTAAAACCTCAAAATGATCATCGTTTAATCTCCATATGCCATCTTTTTCTTTTACCCATTCTTCTTTTGTAATAATTCCTTCACCAACATTCATGCTCCAATCTGATGATAAATGCACAGTTGTGGGATTAATTTGTTTAACGATAGTGTTTCTATAAACTAAGAAACTAGCGCCTTTTTTTACGAAAGGTCTCCAGAATTTATCTATTTTAGCTCTTCCTATAAAAGTTCCAAATGGTTTTGCAGTCATCGAAGCATTTTTAGTATATGCGCTAACGCAGTAATCAACATCACCTTGATTAAATCTTTTAATCCATGTATTGCTAGCTTTTAACACCTCTCTTTCGGCTTTTGTTTTTTGGATTTTTTTTGGATTTTTAAACATCTTTCCATGACCAGGTACGATCCAATCTACTTCGTGTATCCATTCCGCTCTATTTTTATCTAAAGCAGCTTGATCTTGAGCTAAAGGATCTACTTTCGGACCAAATTGATCATTCCACCACATGTGAGTTAGTAAATAAAGTCCTTCTTTTGTGTTAACTAATAAGCTAGCATCTTCATGAGTATGTCCAGGAGTTTTAATGACTTTAACCCCTTTACTAATTTCAAATTTATCAGGATGATCTTTCCAATCATCATTTTTATAAGTTGCCCAAAAGTCAACAATCGTAGCATTAGGAAATACTCCTAATCTAGTATTATGATCGGGATGATGATGACTTATAAAAATGTGAGTTACATCCTCTTTTTTTACCCCTAAGTTTTTCATAGTATGAATTACATTATCCCAATCACCTTTAGCTGTCATACCCGGATCGGTTACCATAATCATATCTTTTGTTCTTACTAAAGCAATTGTGCTTGCTGCTTTTCTTGCTCCATCAGGTTGAGCACCTGGTAAAAATGTTTTTCCTTCAATTGGTTTTACATAACCATCATATAAAATATCTACCGTTGGTGAGCCTTTATGAATGTAGGGATTAGTGTTAGTTCCTTTATGTTCATGTGTGTTTTTACCATGTTTGTGTTTTTGTGCATGTGCACCTATCACAAATAACACTAGGGTTGTGATTAATAATGTTTTGTTTAATATTTTCATTTTATATTTGTTTTACTATTGACAAAGGTAGAGTTAATAGAAAGATAAAGTTGGTGACAAAAGTTACAGAATATTTTTTTGTACGGATATATTAATTCAATAGCATCACTTACTTCATATTCAATATGAGAGAGATGTTAATTGTTGGTATTCTACATACCTACTTTTCTTAAATAGTATTTCACTACAATGTATGTCTACAGCCTCTTATTTAATATTGGTTTTATTATTTTTAAAAGAAAGGGTTTATACCTCTTTAATTTCTAAAATATTAATTTATCTACTTTGTAGATTTTTTATCAGTTTAATTCTTTTTTATACATGAACTATCAGGGAAATAAAATAATTATTTATTACGATATCAATTAAAGCTACTATATATATAATTAATAGTAAATATTTTGATTTAAGTATTTGATTTACAAAAGTATTTTATTGTAGGTGTCATCAGAGGTGTCAGCTTTTATTTTTTGGAGTTTTGTTAATTTATTAAGAGTGTTATTAGAAAAAGTAAATTGGTAAACATTTATTCAACAATAAAATCATTGAGAAGATGATTTATTACTCAATTTTATTATTATCTAAAAGCAAAAAACGGTTTAACTAAAACTTACTGATGTAACTTTATTTGATTATTATTTCGTAATTGGTAAAGAATTGAAAAAAGAGAATAAATTTTATTGTTCAACAAAATTTAGAAGATCTAGTACGGTTAATTTAAAAATATAAAAATGATACGAGAATCAAAATTACTGTTACGAGTGACATTGTTATAAATAAAAAGAACAGCGAAAAAAAATTATTTTAAGGTAGTAAAAACTTACATTTTACAGAAGTTAATTTTTGTGTATAATTACTTTAGTATTTTGATCTCAAACGCAATTGCTAAAAAAGTATAAAAGGCATTAAAACGATCTTATTATAAATAATGTAAGAAATACACTTACTAAAGAAAATATGAATTAAGATGTTTTTTATGTTTAATATTTAGCAAATGAATTTATAGCCTAAAGGTTAGGCTCTCCGATACTTAAAAAAAGGGTGAGATATTTTTGATATACTTTTATTATAAGTAAAATAAATATTTTAAGTTTTTGTAAATAGTTGTAAACATTGTGTTTAGATAAGATATATTCTTAAACTATATAAATAATTGATAGCTATATAAATTATTGATTTTCTGGCGCTTTTCAGAAAATTGTTATTTAAGATATATTTACAGTAGACATATATAATTATATATGTCTGTTAATTGAATCTCATTAAAAAACTAATAGGGTTTTTAAAATATATTTAAACTTAATAAAATGAAAGAACAAAAGAAAAAACTTACATCAGTATCAGGTAGGCCGATTGCGGAGAATCAAAATGTAAAAACAGCAGGTAAAAGAGGACCTATGCTTTTAGAAGACTTTTGGTTTTTAGAAAAACTTGCTCATTTTGACAGAGAAGTAATTCCTGAAAGAAGAATGCACGCAAAAGGCTCGGGAGCCTTTGGTACATTTACGGTAACCCATGATATTACCAAATATACTAAAGCTAAAATATTTTCTGAAATTGGAAAAAAAACAAAACTTTTTGTCCGCTTTTCAACAGTAGCAGGAGAAAGAGGTGCTGCAGATGCTGAAAGAGATATAAGAGGCTTTGCTATTAAATTTTATACCGAAGAAGGCAATTGGGATTTGGTAGGAAATAATACACCAATTTTTTTCTTGAAAGATCCTTATAAATTCCCCGATCTAAACAAAGCTGTAAAGCGCGATCCAAAAACAAATCTCAGAAGTGCCAATCATAATTGGGATTTTTGGACGCTTTTACCAGAAGCTTTACATCAAATTACGATGACGATGAGTGAAAGAGGTATTCCAAAATCATATAGACATATGAATGGTTACGGTAGTCATACATTTAGTTTTTTAAATTCAGATAATGAGCGATTTTGGGTGAAATTCCATTTCAAAACAGTACAGGGAATACAGAATCTATCGGATGCTGAAGCAGAAAAAATAGTAGGGAAAGATCGAGAAAGTCACCAACGCGATTTATTCGATTCTATTGAAAATGGAGATTTTCCAAAGTGGAATTTAAAAATACAAATTATGCCAGAATCCAAAGCAAAAGATTACCGTTTCAATCCGTTTGATTTAACTAAAGTATGGCCTCATTCTGATTACCCATTGATAGATGTTGGAATAATGGAGCTAAACCAGAATCCAGAAAATTATTTTGCGGATGTAGAGCAAGCAGCATTTAACCCAGCCAATGTAGTTCCAGGAATTGGATTTTCACCTGATAAAATGTTACAGGCTCGTTTATTCTCATATGGAGATGCTCAACGTTATAGACTTGGAGTAAATCATTATCAAATTCCTGTTAACAAACCAAAATGTCCTTTTCATAATCCACATAGAGATGGCGCAATGCGAGTAGATGGAAATGAAGGCTCAACCATTCATTACGAGCCTAATAGTTATGGGCAATGGGCTGAAAGTAAAGAACATGTAGAGCCTGAATTATCTTTAGCAGGTAATGCCTTTCATTATGACCACAGAGATGATGATGATTATTATACGCAGCCTAGAAATTTATTTAATGTAATGTCTTCCGAACAACAACAAATATTGTTTGACAATACCGCACGACAAATTGGAGGAGCTGAAAAATTTATTCAAGAAAGACATATTAAAAATTGTTTTAAAGCAGATCCGAAATATGGAAAAGGAGTTGCAAAAGCATTAGGTATCAATCTCACTGATTTAGATTTGTATTAAATACAAATGAGGCATAAACAAGGTATAAAATTAATTTCGATTTAGTACAGATATTAAAAGGTTTAGCATGTAATAATTAAGTGTTATGAATTGAAAGTTAAACGTTTCTAAAGCCTCCACTAACTATATATTAAATTTTAGAGATACACTTGTCATAAAACACCTAATAAAAGGTGTTTTATGTGCCTAAAGATTTAGTAACCTAACTATAAGTAGTAGTTTATCAGTTAAATAAATATTTTTTAGGAGGTTGTCCTTAGTTCATGTATAAAACAGTAAAAAGTGTTGTAAAACATTTAATTAGTATTATTTTGATTTTGTTGTAATTCAGATATTTGTATTCTAATTATTAAAAAATATAAATATGAAAACAATATTTATTACAGGTTCAAGTAGTGGGATAGGCAAAGAGACTGCCAAATTATTTCAATCTAAAAATTGGAATGTAGTTGCTACGATGCGAAGACCGGAAGAAGAGGAGGAGCTTACAAAATTAGATAACGTATTCGTAACAAAATTAGACGTTTTGAACTTGGAGTCTATACAAGATGCTGTTAAAAAGGCTATTTCAAAATTTGGAAAAATTGATGTTTTAGTGAATAATGCAGGTTATGGAGCATACGGAACATTAGAGTCATTTTCAAAAGAACAAATTATAAGGCAATTCCATACAAATGTTATAGGTCTTTTAGATGTTACTAAAGCTTTATTACCACACTTTAGAGAGAATGAGGCAGGTACAATTGTTAATGTTTCTTCGATAGGAGGAAGGATAACATTTCCTTTAGGTTCTTTATATCATGGAACTAAGTTTGCTGTAGAAGGTATTTCTGAGTCATTAAATTATGAAGTTGGACAATTTGGAGGAAAAGTTAAAATAATTGAACCGGGTTCTATTGCAACAGATTTCGGAACAAGATCCTTTGATTTTTCCCATAATGAAGAATTAACCCAATACAATAACTTAGTTACGTCTGCTCTTGATTTATTTCCAAAAATGCTAAGTAATTCATCACCTGTTAATTTGGCTTCTGAGACTATTTATGAAGCAGTAACAGATGAATCAGGTAAATTAAGATATGTTGTAGGTGAAGATGCTAAATTACATGAGTTAAATAGAAAGCAGTTTGATGATGAAACCTTTGCTAAAAATATGTTATCTCAGTATGGACTATAAGTAAAACAGAATAAATATTAGTGAATATTTTAATTAATTCTTAACTATTTTTTTATTCATCGCCCATTTACTATAATAAAATTATAAGGTATATCTTTGTGAATAATAACAAGAATCAGAATAACTTAAGAAAGAAAAAATAATTTAGAACTTCTTCTAAATTATTTTTTAGCTTTTTTTTTAAAAAAATAAACAGGTATATTTTTACAACTAAAATAATATATAAAATGAAGTCAATTTTACAAATATCATCTATAGGCGACCTAGCTAAAAATATAGGTTTTGAAATGCATCATCCGCTTATATCAATTGTTGATTTGTCGAAAGTTAATTTTGATTTTAAGTCAGGAACAAGGGTTATGACTGATTTTTATCAAGTTTACTTAAAAAATTATTGTGTTAACGGAGTTATTTACGGTAGGAAAAAGTTAGATTTTCAAGAAGGGAATTTAATGTGTTTGGCCCCTAATCAGGTGCTTACTGTTCAAGAACAGCAAAACTTTGACCAAGATAATGTTGGGTGGGCTTTATTTTTTCATCCAGATCTTATTAAAGGTACTTCTTTATGGGATAAGTTTAAGAAGTATAGTTTTTTCTTGTATGAGGTATCAGAAACGCTTCATTTATCTGAAAAAGAAAAGAATATATTGAATGAAAGTGCAAAAAATATAAAGAATGAACTTTTAGAAAATATTGATTCATACAGTCAAAATATTATAATTTCATCACTTGAAGTTTTTCTTAATTACTGTCTTAGGTATTATGGAAGACAATTCATAACTAGAAAGTCAATTAATAATAATACTCTAATAAAAATTGAGAATTTTTTAGATTCATATTATAAGGAAAAAAAGTTTAGAGAAAAGGGATTACTTACTGTTAAAGAATTATCAGAGCAGGTTTCGATGTCTCCAAATTACATGAGTGATTTAATCAAAAAAGAAACAGGTATGAATGCACAAGGTTACATTCATTACTATTTAATAGAGGAGGCTAAGAACTTACTACTGAGTTCTGATGATTCAATTAGTGAAATAGCTTATAATCTTGGTTTTGAATACCCACAATATTTCGGTAAACTTTTTAAAAGGAAAACAAAGTTAACACCATTGGAATACCGAAATTCAAAAAATTAGATTTTAGAATCAAAGTATTTGTTACTTTAATATTCTTTAAAATATATTAGTAATTCCATCTAGAACTTACCCTTGTATTTTACTAAAACTGCGTATTAACTTTTATAGAGTGAAATGTATGAAGTTGTAATGTTTGGTTAACACGCAGAAATTTTAAAAAGAGACCTTAAAGAAAATGAAATAAAGTGAATTTTAAAATAAGTGTTATTACTAATAATTATACCCGTATTAATTGTTTTAGTATAGGTACAATTACTAGTTATTTCTGCCAGAAAACTTTGAAATGAAAATTTAATATTTATTTTCAGTACTTAATTTATCAAACGGACACAATCATTGACTCAATAGAATTAGTTGTTTAGTTACTAGCTTAGATATTAGTTATTCTTTTATTATATTTTACGGTTAAATGAATTGAGAGAGGTGTAATCAAAAAATGGTTCTATGAGCTTGTACAAAAATAAGTGAATATATAGTTGAAAATTTACCAGACGAAAGAATAAGTGTAATAATTCAAAATCAATAAATGTATAATAAAATTTGATTTGAAGCGATTCTTTAAAGAAATAGACGACCTGTTATTATATATTTTGTTAGTTAGTTTTTCTGTGCCAATAGGCAGTTCTACCAAGTAATGAAAAGCCAATATAACCTCTTATCTTAAGTTTATTATTTTTTTCAAGTTTTATGTAACATTTATATTCTTTACCATTTTTAGGATCTAGTATTTTACCGCCATTCCATTCATCTCCTTCTTTTTTAAGACCAGACAGAATATTCATTCCTAGTATAGGCTTATTTTTTCTTTTTCCACTACATTTTTCACATAAAGCGTTTTGTCTATTTTTATCCTTAATTTCTATAATTTTAGCAAATGCTTTACCATTTTTCTCGTAAACTTCAATAACACTGTCTACTTCATTGGTTTCTTCATCACGGTTTTCCCATTTACCAAATATTGATTGCGAATTTATGTGTGTGGTAATTAAAAGGAGTAAGACGGTAATTAGTCGTTTCATATGTATTTAAAAATTAATTATTTTTAGTTTCTAATATTTTAATTTACTACCCAGATAATAGAGCGAAATATTTATCAACGCTTTTAGTAAAAAGGCATGAAATTAAGTAACTGATGCAATTTAATAAAATTATTTATTCTAAATAAGTATCAATAAATATGCCGATTATTGTTTTTTTGTAGTAAAATGAATTTTTTTTGATGTTTTTAACAATTTAAAGTGGTTAAATACAATAAAAACAAAAAGTGGAAGTAAAGCCAACTATTTTTTTATTCATTTAGCTAAATAGAAAGTAATATACTCTATTTCTATAGGCCTTAATTTATTCTAAGTGTATTATTTAGTAAGGTGTTTTATTTTTGGGTATCGCAATAGGTGTCAATTTTTATTTTTTAGAGTCTTTCTAATTCATTAAACAAGCTATCAAAAAAAGTAAATGATAAACATTCCTTAAATTAATTATTTGCATTTTTGGATTTAATAAAAGCTTTGGAGTTTAAAAAAGTCTCGAATATTTTTTTAGTATAAGAGATATTAGAAATTTTCTTTATCTCTTTATATGTAAACGGTATTTTAAAACTTTATAAATTGTTAGTTTTATTTTCAGTAAGAGTTTTACTACCATCAGTTGAATTGATATTTATATCCATTAATTCTTGATTATTTCTTGAACCTAAAAAAAGATTCCACATTGTTTTGATGGAAAGCTTCCCCATTTGTTTTGAACTTGATAAATAGACATTTTTAATGATTTTCGTTTAATTTTTATGTAAAATACCTGTAATTAACAGAGATTAAATTTTAAAATTCTATTTTCTTATACTTGTAATTTCCATTAAAGTTAAATACAATTAAAAAGAAAAACAACGTAGTTTCTATAAGTGGTTAACAGTGAATAGGATCATTTAAATCTACTTATTATACCTGTTTTTAAATTAATCAACTATATTTAAAGATGTTACTTTAAGAAAAGTAACAGAAAGAAATTGTTGAACTAAAAGCTTTAGTGCAGAACTAACTAAAAGATAAAAACTAAGCACTTTAGGACTTAAAAACACACTTACCGCATAACCTCTTTTACAGATGGTTTTTTTATGGTCAAGGTCTAATAAACGAATTACAAATAGCAGTAGTGTAAAATGTTTAAAAAGAGATTGTTAAAAATAATTGAAGATATAGTTGATTTAAGTGACTGTAAAGAACTAAATTTATTTGTAATGATAACAATATTTAAACTATATTAAACCTGTAGTTATTTCGCTACGCAAAAACAATTTATATAATGGAAAAACAAGTTTTAGTATAGGGTTTTAAAAGTCAAGGGTTTGTGGAAAATAATGATGCTGTTTTTATTTTTAAAAAGGATTTAATTGATCTCGAAACTATTGAGGAGCACAGTATTCATGAGGATGAGGTACCTTGTTTACTTTATGGTAATACAGGTATTAATTCAGGTTTTTGCATTTATACAGGGGAACATTTTATTTGGTTAAATTGTCAAACACCAGAGGAAGCTGTTAAAGTATCTGATACTATCGTATCTTTTGAGCCAGTTTATAAATAGTAGGTTCTCCAATGACTTAAAAACGGAAAAGTTCTTTTAAATAATTGTGGTGAGTTAAATAAACGTTTTCATTCGGATAAATAATGTTCCTTAAGTATTTAAATTATTAACTTTTGTTTTTTTAAGGCAATTTAAATTAATATTATATTTGTAGTGGAAATATACACGGATCTGAATACTTGATGGTTAGATGTAGTTACAATGGGTGAAAGAAAAGCCACAGATCAAGATTTAGATTATTTACTAAAACTAAGGTTGGAGAATGCAAAATATCGTTCAGAATCGGTAGTACAAAAGCCATTAAAAATGGATTTTTTTAAGAACCATACCACAGAATGCCTTACTGACAGAGATTGTGAGGTTTTCATTACCTATGATAATAGCGAAACAGTCGGGTATATTGTTGGTTTCATTAACAAAAATCATCCAATTTTTGATCTAGTAAAAGATGCTTTGATTGATGACTTTTACGTTAAGAGTAGTAACAGAAAAAAGGCTATGGAAGTAAATCGTATGATAATATGATTGAATGGTTTAAATCAAATAGTATTGGACGCATTAACTTAAATGTGTATTTAAGCAACTCTTTTGGAAATAATTTTTTGAAAAAAGAAAACTTCACAACACAATTCAATAGAAAATCAAAGAGGATTAAAATTAAACTAGCTAACAAAAACTAAAACCAATTAAAACTGGTTTTAGCCAAAATGTTGACCTTTATTAAACATTAAAAACATGACAAAATCAATTTCTTTTCTTTTTACATTATTGTTTACTAATCTATGTTTTTCCCAAGACATAAAAATCGAAGAACTAACATTTGATGATTATTTGTTTGACTTATCTATATTGGACAGCTTAATAGAAAAGCAACATCCCAATCCTTATAAATTTATTTCTAAAGATGAACAACTGATTTTTAGGAACCAAGCTATTAAAAACTTAAAAAAGAGTCCAACATTTTCAAATTTTATAAAATGTACAAACCGTTTTGGGGATGGACACCTCATATATACTCCAAAGGATGAATTTAAGGATTACATGATAGATAAATATACCTATTTCCCTTTTCCTGTTATAATAAGAGATGGACGAATGTTTGTAAACATAAAGGGGTATGAATTAAAATACCAAACAGAGATTCTGTCTATACAAAACAAGTCTGTAAAGGATTTATTAAGGATATTTAACAAACATATTCATGGAGATGGATATTCAATTACCTCCACAGAGTCAAACCTTTCAGATTTTTTCCCAGCTAATTACGCAAACTTCATTGAATCAAATGTAAATAAATTCAAAATTGAATACCTATCCTATGAAAGCAATAAAACAGGCAATTTGACAGTAGATCCTGTAGATTATTATGAAATTTATAGAAGACAGCTTTTGGCAATACAACCAACCAATCGTTTAGAACAAGAGAAAGCAATTGTTTCTAGATATTACAAGAGTAGAAAAACAGGAGTAATTACCGTGAATACTTTTTATTTTAACGAATCTAGTGCTTACAAAGAAATGAGTGCATTTTTCAAAAAAATTAATAGCGAAAAATATAAATCGGTTATCATAGATCTAAGAATAAATGGAGGAGGAAATCCAAATATGGCGGCACTTCTTTTCTCTTTTATAATTGACTCTAACTTCAAAAACAGTTTTAATTATAAAATGAAAAATATAAAGATAACAAGGGAAAATTTATTAAGTGATAATGGTAATCCAGCAAGTGATGATGAGATAGAAGGATTTGAAAATTTTTTATATCAACGATTTAATAAAAACGAAAAAGGTCGTTATATAGGAAATGAAAGACTTAAAGAAGGAGTTTTAGAGAACTTTCCCCCAGACAAGGATAGCTTTAATGGTGATGTTTATTTAATGGTAGGGGGGAAAACGTTCTCTGCCTCAGTATTTTTTGCCAAACTTTTTAAAGATCATAAAAGAGGAAAAATTATTGGGATTGAAACAGGAGGTAATGAAAACAATACCTTCGCTGGGTATTTCCTAAATTATAAACTACCAAAAACAAAGCTTACGGTAAGAATTCCAATTACGGAGTTATATTTTGGAGAAGGTAAAGAATCTAATCATGGAATTATACCTGATATTACTATTCCAATAAAAAAATATCAAGAGTACCTAAGGAAAGAGCAAGACCCAGAATTGCAATATATAATGGATAATTACATCAAGTTATAATTTTTTGTAAAAACAAAAGGTAATAAATTATAATAGTCGAGATATTAGTGAAATCAAGGAATGTAGCCTGATTCAATTTCATAGCAAATTTTGAGCCCTACAGTTAACTTATATTCTTATATCAAAGGTTAGTTGCAGGTAAAAAAAGGCGATTCATGAAAAAACAAATAGTAAAAATATTATCCATTATTTCATCATCAGTGTTAACTGAATTGACATATAGAATTTTAATCCTCAAATAAAAAAATTAAGAGAGCATGAATTAGAGTTTATGGATAAAACACAAAAGGGAAAGATTAAGTTTGGTGAATTCGATATTCAAACATATAAACGGGGTAATTCAAAAGATGAAAATTTTTCTTATTTACGGTTGAGAAGGTCAAGCAGGTAATTTCACAGACATAATAAAGAAGCTTTTGAAAAATAATTATTATGTCATTTCATTTGATGGACCTTTTCATAGATTTAGCAGTATAGGAAAAACAAGTTTGTACGAATTTAGTGATTTCATTGGAAAAATGATAAAAGAAAATGATTGCAGGAAGTTGATAAGTCATTCCTTTGTAAGAGTAGCAACAATTTACGCCTTGTTTAGAAACAAGGATATTGAAATAGATAAATATGTTTTACTGATTACCCCTGATAAATTTAAATAAGTAAACTCTCAGAATTTTTTTAAAAATTACATTTGCGGTTTACGATAATTTTTGAAGCAGTAAAGCCTCGGTTGTTGTCTCTAAAAAAACAATCATAGAATGATTAACATAGTGAAAGTGATAATAGGTACTAAACTTAATTTTTTTGATAGCAAATGTTCCATAAGCTTTTAATTATTTCATTATGTTCAGAAGGAGTAACCTTTATGTATTTAACAATACAAAAATATGAAGGAATTTCATTTTTTTTTGTAGTAAAAGACCTGAGACACGTATGTGAACTAATAAAAGATATTTAGGATAACTACCGTCAACTTTTTTTACAGACTTTTTGCCCGTTAGTTCATCTGTAAAACTTTTAAATACTTTTCCGTTTAATACTTCGGTCAATCCAACCCTATTACAAATTATTTTAATTTTCTCATTGAAAAAACTTTGGTTTATTTTTATAGGGATAGCTCTTTTTTAATAATTTGTTAATATGAGGATCAATTGGGGGCATTATTGTTTTTCCTGCACTACTTTTTGTCTTCTATGGCTATCTCTCAATAAATCTATCAGCTAAATTAATTTCTGGTAAGTTTAAAAAATCCCTTATGCGAAGTTCTGTTCATACACCAATAATAAAAAGGTCTCTTTATATTTGATATAATCTAATCTAATCTAATTCTTTTATTCCTGTATTTTTCAAATTCAATTATTTTTTGTGAGGTAACAGAATAATTAGATATAGTTTTTTTGCTAAACTTGGTTTTAGTTTTTCTGTTGATGATAATTAGGTGTTTTCTCAACGAAGTCAGTAGGATAATCAAAAAAGTAGATGAAAGCCTTACCAGTTTTTTCTTTATTAAATTCTTTAGCGAAATCTTTTTTTTATTTTTTTGGCAATAGGAATAGAAGCGTTGTTTAAGTCAAAATTAGATATAGTCTTGTCAAATAAATCAGAATATTTATTCAAACTTCTCTTAATTAAGTTTAAGTCTGAATATTCGTTTTTGAGTAATGTCATTTGAGTTTCTTTATTCCAATCTTCGCGTAGTATTTTTTGTTTAGTAGAATAAACAAATCCTCCTTATTTCTTTGAGATAAAATATTTGAATTAAATATAGCTTTTTAAGTTTTATCACTTATTAAAAATAAAGCTCAAGTAATCAATTTTATCTAAACAAAACGAATTAATTTTTTAGAGGTATTATTTATTTTAGCACACATAAATAAAAATTAATATTTTGTAAAAATTTGAAAAAAAAACTTTGAGCTTCATTTGCTTGGGAGTAATTAATTATGAAAACTTAAAAGAACTATTCATTTCCATATTCTATAAAGCGAGGCTAATCCTATTTTTTATAAATTACTAATCATATTTTGCGTCGAAATTTTCATCCCATTTTTCTTGAACTCTCATTACTTGTTCAATAACATCTCTAACACAACCTTCTCCTCCTTTTTTATCAGAGATATATTTAGAAACATTTTTTATTTCACGGGCACCATTGTTTGGGCTACAAGGCATACCAACTAACTTCATTACTGGTAAGTCTGGTAAATCATCTCCCATGTAAAGGACATTTTCATGATTTAAATTGTATTTTTTAACCAATTCATTGTATTGATCGACTTTATGATGAGCACCAAGATAAATATCTTTGATTCCTAATTTAGCAAGTCTTATTCTTACACCTTCATTAGTTCCTCCAGAAATAATACATATTCTATAGCCGTTATCAATAGCAACTTTTAGTGCAAATCCGTCTTTTACATTCATGTTTCTAACAAGCTCTCCATTTGGCATTATTGTAATCATTCCATTGGTTAAAACTCCGTCTACATCAAATATTAAAGTGTCAATTTGAGGAAGTATTTCTTTATAACTTTTTTCCATTTATAATTGATTCTGTTATTGTTTTATAGAGTTCTCGATGTTTATCATCAAGAACATTTAAATGTTTTTTTATGGTGTTAATATCGTTTCGTAAAGCAGGACCTGTTTGAGCTTTTTCGGGAGACAATATTGCAACTTTTGCAGCAGTTTCTTCTATTAAAGGGAAAAGAATTTCGAAGGGAATATTGTTTTTTTTACAAATTTCGTTTCCTACTGAATACAAGTGATTGGTAAAATTATTTACAAATACAGCGGCGACATGAAGATAACTTCTTTGTTTGGAATCAATATGATATATCTTTTGACCAATGGCTAAAGCTACTTCTTCTAGAAGTTTTAAATCCTTGCTTTTTTCGGTTTCTAAGCAAAAAGGAACTTCTTTAAAATCAACCTTTTTATTATTGGAAAAACTTTGTAATAAATAGAAAACACCTCTTCGATTTGTATTTCTAATTGCTTTCAACGATACGGTTCCGGAAGTATGTACAATAAGTCCTTCTACTGAAATTTTTGAAGAAACTTCTTCTATAGCGTCATCAGATACAGCGATAATATATAAATCAGCATCTTTTAATTTCTGGAGGTTACTAGTAATATTAATTTGGCTTTTATGTTCTTTCAGTTTATTCGTATTTCTGACAAAAACCTCAATTAATTGAATATTACTGGCACCTAAAAATGCATTAATTAGGTGATTAGCAACTTTTCCTCCTCCGATAATTGAAACTCTAATCATGTAGCGAATTTATATAAATTTATTGAAAACTACTTTTTAATTATCCTGTATTATGTATGTACAAAGTAGTGTAATTAAAACAATGATGTTAATTATTTGTTACCAAGTACTATTATGAATAATGATGGTTTATTTGTATCGGTTAAAAGCAGCTAAACTCAAATTTGATTTTATTTGAATGGAGAATTATTACATAACCAGTCATTTATTTCATGATTTATTGAAACGACTGATATAATTATTTATTTTTGACTTATAATTCTATATAGTAACCTATGAAATACATTGTCTAGTTTTAAATACTAACAAATACTAGCTTATCAATTAGGTTACAGATTAAAATAAAAATGAATAAAAAACAAATCAATTGATGAAATTAGATATACTAGCGTTTGGTGCACATCCTGATGATGTTGAATTAGGTTGTGGTGCAACTATTGCTAAAGAAGTTGCTTTAGGAAAAAAAGTAGGCATTATAGATTTAACCAGAGGAGAATTAGGTACAAGGGGCTCTGCTCAATTACGAGATGAAGAAGCATCAAACGCAGCAAAAATTTTAAATATCACCGTTCGAGAGAATTTAAAATTTGCTGACGGTTTTTTTAGTAATGATAAGGCACATCAATTAGCGGTGATTAGGATGATTAGAAAGTATAAACCAGAAATTGTTTTATGCAATGCCATAGATGATAGACATATTGATCATCCAAAAGGAAGTAAATTAGTAGCTGATGCTTGTTTTTTGAGCGGATTATTGAAAATAGAAACAGACATAAATGGGGTTCCTCAAGAAAAATGGAGACCAAAACAAGTATTTCATTATATACAATGGAAAAATATAGAACCAGATTTTGTGGTAGATGTTACGGGGTACATGGATCATAAGTTAGCATCAGTAAAGGCTTATCAATCTCAATTTTATGATCCGAAAAGTAAAGAGCCTGAAACGCCAATAACAAGTAAAAATTTCGCGGATAGCATAAAATATAGAGCCAATGATTTAGGAAGGTTAATTGGTGTTGAATTTGCAGAGGGTTTTATATCAGATCGTTATATAGCAGTTGAAAATTTGAGTAAATTAATTTGATAAAATGTTTGGTTAGATAGTATAAACCTTATATATTTGCACTCGCAAATCAAATGGTGGTTGTAGCTCAGTTGGTTAGAGCGCCGGATTGTGGTTCCGGAGGTCGTCGGTTCGAGACCGATCTTCCACCCAAAATTTAAGCCTTAGTATACACTAAGGCTTTTTTTATTACTCTAGGCATGGCCCATATATCTTTTAACGTTTATAAGTTCAATTTTTAAAGTATTTTAGATTTTTATAAAATAAAAGCTATTCTTAATGCCAAGATTCATTATAAAATTAAGGAATTTCAATTTTAATGATAAAGCATATAAAAAATAAGCTCGTTTTTTTCAAATACACTAGTTTTGAAGGTGTATTACTATGATAAGCGTTTTGTCATGATTTACTAGTAGATGTTAAGTTTATGATAATTGTAAAACAGTAAAAAATGTATAAAGAGGATATAATAAAAGCACACCAACGAATAAAACCCTATATTCATAATACACCAGTTTTAAGTTCAAATCTGATTAATAAAATTGTTGGGGCAAAGCTGTATTTTAAGTGTGAAAACTTTCAAAAAACAGGTGCATTTAAAATGCGAGGTGCAGCCAATGCAATTATACAATTAACCAAAGAGGAGAAAGCCAGGGGAGTAGTAACGCATTCGTCTGGAAATTTTGCTCAAGCATTATCATTAGCAGCTAAAATTCTTGGAGTCAAGGCTTATATTGTGATGCCTAAAACAACATCTGAAGTAAAGAAAAATGCTGTAAGAGAATACAATGGGAATATTATAGAATGTGAACCGACCCTACTAGCAAGAGAAAATAGTGTAAAGAAAATCCAAGAAAAAGAGGGCGCTACTTTTATTCATCCATCAAATGATTTAAATGTTGTCTTAGGTCATGGAACAGCGACAAGAGAACTATTAGCAAATCAAGTCAATTTAGAATATATTGTTACTCCAGTAGGAGGTGGTGGTTTAGTAGCCGGAACTATTATCGCAACAACATGCTTTGCTAAAGATTGTAAAGTAATTGGAGGTGAGCCCTTTGAGGCGGATGATGCATTTCGTTCTTTACAAAGCGGGAAAATCGAGTCTAACAAATCAATAAATACAGTAGCCGAAGGTTTAAAAACACAATTAGGAAGCATAAATTTTCCGATAATTCGAAGAGGTATTGAGAAAATAATTCGTGTATCAGAAAAAGAAATAATTAGTGCAATGCGTTTAGTTTGGGAGCGATTAAAAATAGTTTGTGAGCCATCTTCAGCGGTTGCTTTAGCAGCTATAATAAGAGAAAAAGAGAAATTTAAAAATAAAAATATAGGGATTATTATTTCGGGTGGCAATGTTGATTTGGATAAATTACCATTTTAATTATATAAAAATACTCATAAATATTTTTAAAAAAGGGTGATACACTTAATTAAATTCGATATGAGGTTTGTCAATGGTAGCCTATTGAAATATTAGTTTGTAAAAATAAGATATATTAAAATCTTATTTTAAGAATTGCTTTTAGTAATAGGAAAAATAGACTTTTATTTGCTTTTTAAGAAGTAAAAGATGATTCTTCATGGATATTCTGGAATGTAATCTTATTAATTTAAATCAAAAAACAAATAGTATGAATAAATACAGTTTTAAAAATGATTATGGGGAGGGGACGCACGAAAGAATTTTGACAGCATTAAATAAAACAAATTACATTCAAAAAGAAGGATATGGAGAAGATAGCTTTTGTGAAGAGGCAAAACAAGCAATTCTTGAAAAACTAGGTAATAGAAAATCAGAAATTCACTTTTTATCTACAGGAACACAAGCGAATTTAATTGTAGTTTCTTCAATATTAAAGCCATATGAATCTGTTATCGCTCCATTAACGGGTCATATTTCAGTACATGAGACAGGGGCAATAGAAGCAACAGGTCATAAAATAAATACAGTTGAAACAAAAGATGGAAAATTAAGAGTTCATGATATTCAACTAGTACTTGATGCTCACCAAGATGAGCATATGGTAAAACCCCGTTTAGTTTATATTTCAAATACAACTGAAATTGGAAGTATTTATTCAAAAAACGAAATCAAAGCGCTTTCAGATTTTTGTAAAAAAAATAATTTGTATTTATATGTTGATGGTGCACGTTTGGGTTCAGCTTTAATGTCAGAAAAAAATGATTTAACTTTATCAGAGCTCGCAAGTTTTGTAGATGTGTTTTACATTGGAGGAACAAAAAATGGAGCACTAATAGGTGAGGTTATTGTTATCAATAACGAAAAAATGAAAAAAGATTTTAGATTTCATTTGAAGCAAAAGGGAGCATTATTAGCCAAAGGAAGAATTTTTGGAGTTCAATTTTTAGAATTATTTAAAGACGATTTATATTTTGATTTGGCAAAACATGCAAATTTAATGGCTTCGAAATTAGCAAAATCAATGAACGAGTTAGATTATGAGTTTATTACTGAACCCGTTTCAAATCAAATTTTTCCAATTCTGCCTAATAAATTAATTAAAAAACTTGACAAGAAATATGGTTTTTATATCTGGAAAAAAATTGATGATAATAATTCGGTAATTAGATTGGTAACTTCATGGGCAACAAAGGAAGAATTTGTAGATCAATTTATATCAGATTTGAATTAAATTATTTCTTATCTTTTTACTAATTCTCCTCTTCGGAAAGTAAAAATTAGAACTGCGAAACTTTAAATTAAAAAGAAAAAGGTGTCTGATAATTAAACCTTTATAAAATAAATAAGTCTTATAATTATATAAGATTAAAAAGTAATGTAGTATGCGGAAAATAATTTATTTATTGATGTTGAGTGTTTTATTCTTGACTGCTTGTAGTAGAGAACAGGTAAGTTTAGAAGAAAATGGAATACCGGTAGTCAAGGCTGAATCGTTTTTTACAGTTCTAAAAGATGAAAATATTAGATATGCAGATGGGCTTGGTCATAATAGTTTGAGTTCTATTCCTTTTTCAATTCCCATATATTTGGATGTTTACTACCCTAACAACTTTGAAACCCAAAGACCTGTTTTTATGTTTATTCATGGCGGAGGTTTTACTGGAGGAATAAAACACAAACCTGAAATTGTTGAAATGGCTAATTATTATGCTTCAAGGGGGTGGGTTTTTATTTCCATAGATTATAGAACAACGGAAGAATTAGGAGATGCGGAAGGAATGAGTTCCGACGAAGTTCTTACTTATTACAAAGGAATTGCGCCAGAAGAATGGATAAAACACGCCTTACAAGGAGCAGAAACTCTTAAACAATTTCAGCAAGCTATAGCAATGTATGCGGCTCAAAGAGATGCTAAAGCAGCTCTTCGCTGGATTATGGCGAAGGCAGATACCTACAACATTGATAAGGATTTTATAACAGTTGGTGGTGCCTCAGCAGGTGCAATTACGACTATAGCTTTAGGAATTTCAAATCAGGAAGATTTTAGAGATGAAGTTACTATAAACGATGACCCTACACTTGCCACAACACACCTAAACGAAACCTATAGCGTAAGAAGTATGATTTATTTTTGGGGTTCAAATGCAAAATTGGATTTATTCGAGGCAGTTTACAATTTAAAACAATACGCTAGATATGATGTTGATGATCCTGAGCTATTTATGGGACACGGGGAAGCAACAGATCCTGTTACTCCTTATGAAGAGGCACTGGAATTACAAAGTGTTTATGATTCTTTAGGAGTTTATAATAAGTTGGTAACTTTATTATTACCTAATGGTGAGCCTGCAGGTCATGGAGCTTGGAATGCAAAGGTAGATGGTAAAGGTTTGTTTGAGTTAACGTTTGACTTTTTAGTAGAGAGACAAAGTTTAATTGTTGAGTAGGAAACACAATCAGTCTATTGTGCTCAAATGAAACTTAAGTTAAAACTGATATCAGTTTCCTTTGATTATATTACGTTCAAAACTAAAAATAACTAAAAATGTGTGACTGTTTTATAGTACCTGGATAGTAAGCAAATAATGCAACAGATAATGCAGCTAAAAAAGAGATACTTTAAATTCTTGTCAAGAAAAGTATTTTTAAAAAGTTGAATAGTATTTTTTTATTTTAATGTTTTGATCATCATTGTGTTTTTGTTGCTGTGTTTTAAATTTATGCTTACAAAATAAGCAGGTGTTAAATAAATGGACTATTTGAAATTATGTGATGATCAGTTTGATTCTCCATAAAAATAAGCTATCTTCAGAAGGTGATATCAAAAATTGATAGATATCAATTTCAGTATATTTTACATGAATAACTTTATATGTTTAACTAGAGAAAGATAATTTTTAGTTTAAAAACTATGTAATTAAATAAATAGTTACAGCTTACTTTGTTATGAAGAATTCAAAAAAATATGCTAAATAAATCTGAATCGTACTGAGTACGGTTTGGTTTTAGATTATTTGTAACCAAATTTAATATATATTATGTCAAATCATGATGATAGGTTTTCAGTCGTAAAGCCTAAAAAACCAGAATTTAACGATGATATTGTTACGCTTCCTGTGGCGGGGCAAGGGGTAATTATATTTTCTCCAGAGAGTAAATCTTCAAAAATAGAGTTTTCAGATCCTATTAGAAAAAAGTATTCCAACACTTATCAATATTTTTGTTTTGAAATAAATGAGTCTGATTGTAATTTTTTTGCATCAAAAAAAACATATCCTGAACTTGAAGATCTACTTTTTTCAACAAATAAAGGTTATGATAGCTATCCAAATGGTCCCTTTTGGTTAAGTATAGATTTTGAAAACAGATTACTAAAAGGAGGGTATGGAGAGCCAAGAGCAGAGTTAGTTCTCTTTAGTTTTAATTTTTCTAAAGGAGAATTGAAAGAAGGAAATGTGGAGCCAAACTTACATCCAACTGAAGAAGATGACCCAGCAATATCTGAATATAGATGGATAAAAGAAATGAGTAAAATACAACTTACGAATACTTCAAAATTATTTGCTGTTTTTAAAGATCCTATAACTGTAAATGTGGCTATGGCAGTTAAAGATATGAGTCAAATTACCATGTGGGATGTGTCGAATAATATGGCAACAGTTCCTGCAAATTTACCAAGTGTTTGTCAAAAATTATTTGAAAATGTGGGTGGTGTAAATTTTAATCTTCAATCAGTTAATAAAGACTATAATTTGGATGAAAATTTTGATTTTGCAAAAGCCATTCAATATAGTATTGATACACCAGGTAAAATATGTTATAATATCATTGAGGAAAAAGCGAAAAGAGAGGTAGAGACTGGCTTTGGAGATCCTAATATGGTTTATTTAAGAATAACTATGGGAGGAAATCAAGGGGAGTCTCCAGGAATTCCATATGTTATGGAAATATGGCCAAGTAATAAATATTCTCCAATACACAATCATGGTGGCAGTGAGGCTGTTATTAAGGTGCTTCATGGCGAAATAGATGTTGATTTATTCGCTACTCTGAAAAAAGCTTCCCCGAGTACTAATAATTTAATGCAAGCAATGAAAGAAGCTTATAAACCTGAGCTTTTTAAAACTTGTAAATTTAAGTTAGATGAGGTAACTTATATAACGCCTTGGCTTAATCAAATCCATCAACTAAAAAATAATAATCCAGTAGATGCTTGTATCACTATACAATGTTATGGCTATCCTGAAAATAGTGATGTTCATTATGAATATTTTGATTGGTTAGATACGAATAAACATGAGACTGGTGAATTTTTTCCTGATTCTGACTTTAGTTTTAATGATTTTGTGAAGGCAATATATGAGGAGTATAAGGAAGTGCATGCAAGTAATTTAATTATGAGTTAAAAAAGTTTCATACAACAAAAAACTAACAAATAAAACAAAAATAAATTAAGGCCTATATATGAGAGGCCGATAATATTACTACACACCCCTTTGAACATTATTTTTGATCAAAGGGATGTGTAATAAATTTAAGATCACTAACTGTTATGAAAACCATAATTTTTATATTATAGATAGTTGAAATCTTATCATGACATAAAATAAGTCAATCAAAGTAAAACTTTCGATATTTTCTTATTTAGTTTAAGTAATCGATAAACATCTAATTATTATAGCTATAAAACTATTTTTTTTGTTTAAAATACTCGAATTATAATAAGTACTTTAATTATTAACTTATAATTGGGCATACTTTATATAATAATAGAAATTAACTTCGAGAAATATTTATTTGGTAAGATTAAAGTCATACGTCATTTTAAGTTTTAGTATTATTTAAATTATTTTGAATATTGTTTATTAAGTTGGTTTTAACATAAAAGCCAAAAAGCGTAAGTGAAATTAAAAACTTATGTTAAATGTACCCAGCTAGGTAATGTGATATAAATTAAACACTTAATATTGCAACCGAAATAAAAAATAAATAAAATGAAACATTTAACAAAAGGTGCTTTGGCATCACTACTCCTTCTAGGGGTATTTACTTTTACAAGCTGTTCAGATAACGATTCTGAATTACCTCAGATTGAAAATAAAACGGAGCTAATTGATAGTAATGGTATGGCTTCAAGAGGAGTTCAAGTAGAATTGCAAAGATTAAACAAAATCAAAGGTAATGCACCACAGGAGAATAGACGTCTCAGAAATGATATAACTGAGATTGTTGATGAACTAGAGTTTCAACATTTAAGTGGCGATGAAGGTACCAAAGTAAAATTTGGTGGAAAGAATAGTGATCTCAGGATTGATCTACAGGGCTATCTTAAAAATGGAGATGCTAATATTCAAGTTCAATATAAGCAATACACTTATTGCGCTATAATTTTAGATAGTAATGCTTATTCAGCAGGTGCAGAAAATGAAACAGGAATACTTAATTATGTTAAATTAGGACTAATGGAAAGCTTAAAAGACAACACGGTTTATAAGGTAGCTGTTAACATTACAAATGATAGGCCTTAAAAGAAGAGCTTGTATTTAGTTTAAAACTACATGTTAATGTAAAATTACTTTTTTGTGTAAAAATTTTAAAATGTAGTGATATATATTACTTCTTTTTTGAAGAAAAACACCTTTTACGAGGTGTTTTTTTATGTCCAAAATTTAACTAGACGAATTATAAATAAAGAATAGAGTGAAAAAATTATTTAAAGAATTATCATTTCTAAAAAAATGAAAAGCTGTCAGAACATGTTTAGGGGAAATTATTTTTTTGGGATGTTTTTTGTTCTGACAGCTAAAATTAAACTAATTATAATAATGAAAACTGTTATTTAAGGGCGTACTTAATTTATCTATTATTCTTAATTATATTACAAGTATATTATTGATTTTCCAATAAAAAGAGCATTAGGTATTTGTGTACACTAGTTTTACTAATAAAAGAAAGTAAATGTCGAAAATAAGAGAAATATTGTACAAATAGTAAGTCCTTTGATCATTTAAAATCGTACAAGTTTTTTACGTTATTCTGAAGAGTTTGTGTTTTTTTTTCATAATTCAATAGTTTATATAGACAAAAAGGTTAGTTTAATAAGAAATTATTCCTGTATAGGATCTAGGTAACTGTTAACTAAATATTAGTTGGGGTTAATTATGAATAAATTTTGAAAGAGAGAATTTGGTAAATAGCAACAAAAACCAACGAATCAGTTGCCCTTCAGAAATCATATTTTAAAAAAATCGAAAGGAAATGTATTTTAACTAGTGTAGCTTTATTAAATAAGAGATTGCTTGGAGTTCCGGAATACTTGATCAAAAAAGGAATTTATTTGTTGGATAATTAAAAGGTGAAATCAAGAAGAGAGTTCAAAATTAATTAAATATTTGATTTTTAGGTTATAACGAAGTGTAATTTTAAATCTACTTTTAATTTCTATCTATTCATCAAAATATTGAAAATATAGATTGTTTAGTGCATAGTGGTTGTATAATTTCTTTAATTATTTTATTTATAAAAACCACTTAATAATTAAAAGTGTAAAATTGATTATAACGTAAGTTTTTGAAGCAACAACAACACTTAATAATCGGGTAAAACTTTAGTAAGTAAATATTTTTTAGCTAAAAACAGCTGGCTAGTTCAATTGAACAAAGTAAGCGTTACCGTATTATGAAACAATAGTTTTGATAAACTTAAACGCTTCAAAATAAAAAGTTTTATTGATTTTTAAAAAGTAAAATATCAAAAAAGTATTTATTTTATCTATAAATATAGTTTTACTAAGATAAGTTATATTTATAAAGTAACTAAAAAATAAACTTATTACTTAATCTCTTTTAGTAATATGGCTTTTATGATCAAAATTTAAGTAAATGAATTATAAATAAAGATATTTTTTTGATAAAAACAAAAGACTGTCAATATTGACAGTCTTTATCCCCTTCAAAAAAAATCATAACGATAGATGATTTTCGTATATATCAAAATTAAATAGATTATTTATATTTTTTAGTTTATTTGTATAATTAAAAATTATAATTATATAAGAAAAAAAAGCAGTGAAAATGATATTATATCATACCTACTATTTATTAATTATATATGTTTTCTATTTTATTTTAGAGTACAGAGAAATTAGGTTAATTTAGGATTTAGTTTTATTAGTCCATTTAATGATAGTAAGTTTCATATTCCCCTTGAATTTTGTTTTTAGCGTCTAACAGTTTTTAAATCAAAAAATAAAAATAGTTTAGTTTAAATTGTAATAAAAAAACAATAAATGAGCTAACTTGAAATATAGAAATTATTGTATGTAATTAATTACTCTCTAGGATAAAAGAAATAATTTAAATAAACTTATTTTTCTTAGGTTATGGAAAAATCCACCATCGCCAAAATCCATTTAATCCGTCTTCAAATCCAGTGTGAGCGGGTTTTCTATGGTAGTTTTTATCATAAATACAGGGCCAATCTTCTTTTCCTAAATAAGGGGTAAGCCAATTATCGGCATCACTAAATTGCCAAAAAGTAATACCATGCTTTAGGTGATTCGGAACAATTTTCTGATAAGCATTTGCTACAGTGAAGTACTTTATTCTTTGAAAAAAATCTAACCACCATGAACGACGGTTAAAGTTTTTTAAAAGGTTTAAAGAAATATCCAACTCAGAAATATGTACTTTATAGCCTCGTTTAACAATTTTTCTTAAGTTATGATGAATAAGAGGAGAGATAGTAGTGAAAGCGAAAAGGTGTCCTTGTAGTCCAATGCCGTCAACTTTGATACCTTTTTTTCGGATATCATCTAATAAATTTAATACCTTTTCAAGTTTTATAGGGTTGATTAGTAAATGATAGTCATTATAAAAAAGAGATACTTCCCCATTAGTAGCTTGCTCGGCATATTTAAAAGCCTTTTCTACCCATTCAATACCCAAATTATTAAACCAAATACCAGGTCTATAATTAGCTCCATGTTCATCAAAAGCCTCATTAACCACGTCCCAGCTTTTTATTGTTCTTTTATATTTAGATAAAACGGTGAAAATATGATTTTTTAAAATACTATCAAATTGGATAGGAGTTCCTTTAAAGTTATATAACCATTGGGGGTTTGGTTTGAAATCACTTCTATCCCAAGCAAGAACATGACCATGAACTCTTTTTTTTTGAGTTTTGGCTAAAGAAAGCATTTTATCGGTATTTTCCCAATTATATATCCCGGGATGTTTAGAAAGATTGCCGAATTTTAAAGAGTTTTCAAAAGTAACACTTGAAAATTCATTTTTAAAGATAGGTAAATAGGCCTTATTAGAAAGATTATTTATATTAAAAGCGGTACCTATAAAGTTTGATTTTAAAGTAAAATTATTCTTGTTCGCCGGAGTAGGCTGTTCGTTTTTTGTTGCAATTAATTTTTTAACGGTTAGGTAATCTTTATCTTTTAAAACATCATAACCATAATCATTTTTCATTATGGTTTCAAAGTTTTCAAGAGTAATATTATTATAAATACTAGAATTATTAGAGTCTAAATTGATATACTTCTTATCGGTACAAGCTACCATTATAAATTTTAATATAATAAGGTATATGAGCGTTATTATATTCTTTTTAGGGTAATTAAATTTCATTTTATAGAGTTTAAATTGATTTTATAAAAATAGTAAAGTATTTTAAATCAATGAGTAAAGTGTTTTGGTGTTATCTTTATTATAAAATATTTTGAGATATTTTTATTTATGGAAATAATTAATAAGAATTTCAGATAGTAGTAAAATCACTGTATTATCAATACGTATCAGTATCCAGAATACTAATTTGTAAACAAAAGTTTTTTAGAATAAAATGTATTGTCCTGTAAAAATAAAAAAGCCATCAATTATGTTTTGATGGCTTTTTTGTCTTTTTAAAAAATGTATTTTTATTTCTTGCTTCTTGCTTTTTGTTGAGCTGCTTGTTGTTCTTGAGCTTGTTTCATAGCGGCATCTAAGCGCTCGCGAAATTTACTTTTTTTAACAGGTTTTTTCTTATTCTCTTCGATTTGTGCATGAATTTTAGCTTCATCAATAACAAAGTTTTTTATAACTAACATAATAGCTATTGTTAACAAGTTTGAAATAAAATAATATAAACTTAAACCACTTGCATAATTGTTAAAGAAAAATAACATCATTATTGGAGAAAAGTATATCATATACTTCATCATTTTACTCATGTCAGGCATTCCTTCCTGAGGAGGAGCTTGCATATTAGCCTGTTGGCTCTGATTCATTTTCATATAAAAGAATATTGCAATAGAGGCTAAGATTGGAAATAAACTTACATGATCACCATAAAAAGGAATTTTAAAGGGAAGTTTGAAAATAATATCATACGAAGATAAGTCATTTGCCCAAAGAAAGCTTTTTTGTCTAAAATCAATATTCGTTGGGAAAAACTTAAATAAAGCAAAGAAAACGGGCATTTGCAGTAGAGCAGGGATGCATCCTGACATCATACTTACACCTGCTTTTCGTTGAACAGCCATGATTTCCTGCTGACGTTTCATAGCATTTTCATTACCTGGATATTTTTTGTTAATTTCCTCCATTTCTGGACGAATCACTTTCATTTTAGCACTTGATAGATATGATTTATATAGTACTGGAGATAATAAAATTCTAACAACGATAGTCATTAAAATAATAATTAACCCATAATTGCCAACAAAGCCTTTAAGAACATTAAATACAGGGTAAAAAACGTATCTGTTTAAAGTACCAAATATCCCCCAACCTAAATCTGCTGTTTCGTCTAAATCGGTTCCCTTAAATGATTTTAATAAATTATAATCTGTTGGGCCATAAAACCATTGCATGTCATAATTAAATTCTCCATTTGTTAGTGCTAAAGGAGTATTTAATTCATATAACTTCGTATAAACATGTTCTTTATCATCATCTTTGGCTAAGTCTGTTGAGGTAAGTGTTGCATTATTAAATTTTTTATTACTAGTCAATATTGATGAAAAAAAGTGTTGCTTAAATGAAACCCAATTAAGATCGTTAATAACTTCTGAATTACCAGGTCGTAAATAATCAACTTCACCATCAGCTTTGTAATAATACCATGAATACATTGTATTCTCAGTTTTTAAGCTTTTTTCTTGACTAAAGGAACTTAATTTCCAGTTTAGATTAATCTGTTGTGAACTATTAATGATGTCTCCTAACCCTTGAGATTTAATAGAAAATCCTACTCTATAGTCATTAGGTTTCATCTCATATCGATATTCTAAAAACTTAGTTTCTGAAACTTTAAGTTTCATAGAAAGTACATTTATATCTCCATTTTTAGATAGTTTTGGAGTGAAATATAAATCTGAAGTATTTAAAATACGATTATCTGTTGTTCCAAAATTAACATTAAAAGAGGCATTATTATTTTTGATTAAATAGAGGGGAAGCGAGTCATGTGTTTTGTACTCTTTTAATAAAGCTTCTACAATTTGTCCCCCTTTATTATTTATAGTTAATTTTAGAAAATTATTTTCAAGGATAGTGACTCCTTCTTTACCTGCTAAACCGCTGTAAGCAAAAGCACCTAACTTATTTTTAAAAGCAGCCTGCTTTAAAGAATCATTTTCAAAATTATTATCAACAATTTTTTGATCTTTTGAAGTAAGGCTTACTGTTTTTTCTGTATTTGTTTCAGTGTTGGGGTTTGTAGCTTCCTCCGGTTTTTGAATGTTCATCCACCATAATAAAATTCCCCCTAATAAAAGCATTCCGATAAAGGAATTTAAATCAAATTTTTTTTGTTCCATTGATCTGTTTTGTATGTGTCAACCTGTCAGTTACTGTTTTTTAATTCGTTAAAAAACACGACAAATGTAGTAAAACTACCTTCAAATTATTGGTTTTACTACAATTAATTTATATTCATTAAATAGTGCAAAGGTTATTCCAAAATTGAAAAACTCCTTTCCATAAAATTTATGACAGGAGCTTTTTAAATTTATTTCTTTGATTGTTTTAAACTAGCTTTTATAAAGTTTACAAAAAGAGGGTGAGGGTTTAAAACAGTACTTTTATATTCAGGGTGGTATTGAACACCAATAAACCAAGGATGGGAGGGAATTTCAACAATTTCAACAAGTCCTGTTTTAGGATTAATCCCTGTAGTTTTCATTCCTTTAGATTCAATATCTTCTTTATATTTGTTATTGAATTCATAACGGTGTCTGTGTCTTTCGCTAATCAATTCTTCTTCATTATAGACACTAAAAGCTTTAGAATCTCGCGTCAATTGACAGTTCCACGCACCAAGGCGCATAGTTCCTCCTTTTTCTGTTACTTCTTTTTGCTCTTCCATTAAATTAATTACAGGATCTTTAGTGTTTTCATTCATTTCAGTAGAATTAGCTTGGCTAAGTCCAAGAACATTTCTTGAAAATTCAATAACAGCCATTTGCATTCCTAAACAAATACCTAAGAAAGGAATTTGATTTTCTCGAACAAATTTAACAGCAGCAATCTTTCCTTCGATACCTCTGTCACCAAATCCTGGAGCTACAAGAACTCCATTCAGTCCTTGAAGTTTGCTAGCAGCATTTTCAGGAGTCAATTCCTCTGAATGAATCCAACGAACATTTACTTTTGTTTTATTGTGAGCTCCTGCATGAATAAATGCTTCTGTGATGGATTTATAAGAATCGTGCAATTCAACATATTTTCCAACTAGTCCAATTTCGACAGAAGAAACTGGTTTTTTGAGTTTTTCTAAAAATGCATTCCAAGCTTTTAATTTAGGCTGTTTTCTTGTAGATAAACGTAACTTGTCTAAAACTACATAGTCAAGGCCTTCATGAAACATTAATTTAGGAACGTCATAAATCGTTTCAGCATCAAGAGATTGGATAACATCTTGTTCTTTTACATTGCAAAATAAAGCTAGCTTTCTTTTGATAGTGCTTGTAATTTCATGTTCAGAACGACATACCAGTACATTAGGACTTAAGCCACTTTGCATTAACATTTTTACCGAATGTTGCGTAGGTTTTGTTTTTAACTCTCCAGCAGCAGCTAAATAAGGAATTAGAGTTAGGTGAACAACAATAGCATTTTCTTCTCCAAGTTCCCACTGTAATTGTCGTACTGCTTCAACGTATGGTAAAGACTCAATATCACCAATAGTACCTCCGATTTCTGTTATAACAATATCATAATCACCAGTATTTCCTAATATTTGAATACGATTTTTAATTTCATCAGTAATGTGAGGTATTACTTGTACTGTTTTTCCTAAAAATTCACCTTTACGTTCTTTATTTATAACAGATTGGTATATTCTACCTGTTGTTACATTATTGGCTTGTGAAGTAGGAATATTTAAAAAACGTTCATAATGCCCTAAATCTAAATCTGTTTCAGCACCATCATCTGTTACATAGCATTCTCCATGCTCATAAGGGTTCAAAGTTCCTGGATCAATATTAATGTAGGGATCGAGTTTTTGAATGGTTACAGAATAGCCTCTTTCTTGTAACAATTTGGCTAATGAAGCAGCTATAATTCCTTTTCCAAGTGATGAAGTTACGCCTCCAGTTACAAAAACGTATTTTGTGTTGTTCATGGTATTGTTAGGTTTGCGCAAAAGTAAGAACTCTACTAATACACGGCAAAAAAAATGTGTAAAAAGATGTAATTTTATAGAAAGTGATTTTTTTCAAAAAAAAAGAATTCAGGATTTGCTAGACTAAAAAACTATTGTATATTTGCCAACGCTTTTAGCAGACGGAATTTCACAAAAGCAAAATCAATTAAAGAAGATATTTAAGATATATTGTAATGAGTAAAAGAACGTATCAACCATCAAAACGCAAGAGAAGAAACAAACACGGTTTCAGAGAGAGAATGGCTTCTGCTAATGGACGTAAAGTTTTAGCTAGGAGAAGAGCAAAAGGAAGAAAGAGATTGTCTGTTTCATCTGAAGCAAGACCAAAGAAATAATGATATTTATATCATTTATATAGAGGTGTTACTTTTTATGAGTAACACCTTTTTTTATACATAACAAATTTATACATTCAACAACAACAAACTAATAATGCCTAAAAGACAAGAACTTAAATCTATTTTAATTATTGGATCAGGACCTATTGTTATAGGTCAAGCGTGCGAATTTGATTATTCAGGATCACAAGCATTAAGATCATTACGTGAGGATGGAATTGAGACTATTTTAATCAATTCTAACCCAGCTACCATCATGACAGACCCGTCAATGGCAGATCATGTTTATCTTTTACCATTAACAACAAAGTCAATAATTCGAATTTTAAAAGAGCATCCACAGATTGATGCAGTATTACCTACCATGGGAGGGCAAACTGCTTTGAATCTTTGTATTGAAGCAGATGAAAAAGGGATTTGGGAAGATTTTGGTGTTGAAATCATAGGTGTTGACATTGATGCTATTAATATTACTGAAGATCGAGATAAGTTTCGATTATTAATGGAAAAAATCGGAGTTCCAATGGCTCCACAGGCAACAGCTACATCTTTTTTGAAAGGAAAAGAAATTGCACAGAAATTTGGTTTCCCTTTATGTATTAGAGCTTCTTTTACGCTAGGAGGGGCTGGAGCCTCAATTGTTTATGATGAAGCTGAATTTGAGCAAGCATTATCTAGAGGTCTTGAAATATCTCCGATACATGAGGTGATGATTGATAAAGCTATGATGGGATGGAAAGAATTTGAATTGGAATTATTGAGAGACGACAATGATAATGTTGTTATTATCTGTTCTATTGAAAATATGGATCCAATGGGAATTCATACAGGAGATTCAATTACAGTAGCACCTGCTATGACACTTTCTGATAAGACATATCAGAAAATGCGAGACATGGCTATTAAGATGATGCGATCAATAGGAGAATTTGCCGGAGGTTGTAATGTTCAATTCGCCGTTTCTCCTGACGAAAAAGAAGATATTATTGCAATAGAAATTAATCCAAGAGTTTCGCGTTCTTCTGCATTGGCATCAAAGGCAACAGGTTATCCAATAGCAAAGATAGCAGCCAAACTAGCTACAGGATATACTTTGGATGAACTCGATAACCAAATAACAAAATCAACTTCTGCTTTATTTGAACCTACACTAGATTATGTCATTGTGAAAATTCCACGTTGGAATTTTGATAAGTTTGAAGGTTCTGATAGAACTTTAGGTCTACAAATGAAGGCTGTTGGAGAGGTAATGGGGATCGGACGTTCTTTTCAAGAAGCATTACATAAAGCCACACAATCTTTAGAAATTAAAAGAAACGGTATTGGGGCTGATGGAAAAGGATATAAAGATTATCATAAAATAAAAGAAAAACTAAAGTTTGCTTCATGGGATAGGGTATTTGCTATTTATGACGCTATTCAAATAGGAATGCCACTCAGTAAAATACATGAAATCACAAGGATCGATATGTGGTTTTTAAAGCAATATGAAGAGCTTTTCGAAATAGAAAAAGAAATTTCTTCTTTTACTATTGAAACCTTACAAAGAGATTTATTACTTGAAGCTAAGCAAAAAGGGTATGGAGACCGTCAGATTGCGCATATGTTAGGTTGTTTAGAAAGTGAAGTTTATAAAAAGCGAGAAGAACTTAATGTAAATCGTGTGTATAAGTTAGTAGATACTTGTGCTGCTGAATTTACAGCGAAAACACCTTATTATTATTCAACTTTCGAAAACGAAATTGAAACTGCTGAAGGAATAAAAATGCATGCAAATGAAAGTGTTGTTTCAGATAAGAAGAAAATCATTGTGTTAGGTTCTGGACCTAATAGAATAGGTCAAGGAATCGAGTTCGATTATTGCTGTGTTCATGGTGTACTTGCAGCAGCAGAATGTGGGTATGAAACAATTATGATTAACTGTAATCCTGAAACTGTTTCAACGGATTTTGATACTGCAGATAAATTATATTTCGAACCCGTTTTTTGGGAGCATATTTATGACATCATCAAGCATGAAAAACCAGAAGGTGTTATTGTGCAATTGGGCGGACAAACAGCTCTTAAACTAGCTGAAAAGCTAGACCGTTATGGAATACCTATAATAGGGACAAGTTTTAAAGCATTAGACTTAGCAGAAGACAGAGGTAGTTTTTCAACACTACTGAAGGATCATAATATTCCATATCCAAGATTTGGTGTTGCAGAAACTGCAGATGAAGCACTAGCGCTAGCTGATGAATTAGATTTCCCAATTTTAGTACGTCCTTCTTATGTTCTTGGGGGGCAGGGCATGAAAATTGTAATTAATAAAGATGAATTATTAGAACATGTTGTCGATTTATTAAGAAAAATACCAAATAATAAACTATTACTCGATCATTATCTTGAAGGTGCTATAGAAGCAGAGGCAGATGCAATTTGTGATGGTGAAAATGTTTATATTATTGGTATTATGGAACATATTGAACCATGTGGTATCCATTCTGGAGATTCAAATGCAACTTTACCAGCTTTTAATTTGGGAGAATTAGTCCTTGAACAAATTAGAGAGTATACGAAAACTATAGCGTTAGCTTTAGACACAGTTGGATTGATAAATATTCAATTTGCTATCAAAGACGATAAGGTATATATTATTGAAGCTAATCCACGTGCATCAAGAACAGTACCTTTCATAGCAAAGGCATATAAAGAGCCTTATGTAAATTATGCAACTAAAGTTATGTTAGGAGAGAAGAAAGTAACGGATTTTAATTTCAATCCAAAGTTAGACGGTTTTGCTATTAAACAGCCTGTATTTTCATTTAATAAGTTCCCTAATGTTAATAAAAATTTAGGGCCAGAAATGAAAAGTACTGGAGAAAGTATTTTATTTATTGATAGTTTGAGAGATGATCAGTTTTACGATTTGTACTCTCGACGTAAAATGTATTTGAGTAAATAAGAATATATCTATACAATTAAAAAAGCTTCTCATATTTCGGGAAGCTTTTTTACTTGTATGTAATTGCATTAACTTTTAAATGTATTTTTATCTGAAGAATTTTCTCGCGTTGTATTGTATTGCTCTAATTTATGGGGGAAATTATTTAAATGATTTTTAACTATGTAAGCTATATCTTGTGAATATACATTAAAATACTTTTCTTTTTTAGCTAATTATTTGATTATTATTTTTTTAAGTGTTTTGACTTAATGTATACCTACTAGTTATATTAACAAAATGTTAAAGAGAAACAATACTGTAGAAATTTAATTAACATATTATCTCGTTTAAGAGTAATAGAAAAGGATAGTTTTGATAGTTTACTTTTGGTTGTTTTTGTAGTAGTTTTACTAGTGTTTTAACTGGTGTTAACCCCTATTGTTTTTAATATAGTGTAAAAATAGATTTGTGACAGTACACAATACAACTTAATTAAAATATGAGGATTACAAACCACAGTCAAAGTTTACACTGGAAGCGATTTTCTAATTTTCTTTTTAAAATTAGAAAAGCTATTAAAAAACTATTGATATCAAAATTTTTATTTTCAAAGAACACTTATGGAAACAATGTTAAAAGAATAGTAAAAACACTGTTAAAATTTGATAGGGGAAAAAGGACAAAAGTATTCGGGTTTCTCGATTCGAGTCCAATAGGAATTGGCAAATTAGGCTATATAAAAGTGATAGTTACTTTTTTTTTAAGTATAGCAGTAAAAGGACAAAATAAAGTTTTAAACAATGGAAAGATAAGAATAGGAAGAGGTTCAGAGAACTCTATTAATACAATAGGGAATATGCAACAGCCTTTCTATTACAATGAAAAAACTAGTTCTTGGAGACAATTAACATATGGAAAACATCCTTTAGATATTGTTTGGGGTGTAGGAAATGATGGAACTAATAATTGGAATTATAATGGTCGATTAATACAAAACCCTGGATTATTGAATTATAATATCAATTATGATAATTTTGTTATTACAAATAGTACTACAGGACAAGGATATGGAAAAATAGTATTCTCAGGATATTTAGTTGTTGATAATCAGAATTTTTTTATTGAAAATACTTACACACTAGAAGAAAATACAGCTTATATTAAAGCAAAAATAAAAGTAATAAACAAAAGTGGACGGAAGGCAACAAATATTCGTTTGTGGATTGGGACGAAAGATGATTTTGTAGGAAAATCTGACTCCCCAAATAAAGAACGGGGAAATATCGTAAATGGAGCTTTTGTTGTAAACACAAGTGCTTTAGATCAAGCTAAGGCGATAAAAATATCTACTGATGACGAGGCAGTTTTGTTTTATAGTAATTCAGATAGAGCTCATACATCTATTGGGAATTGTTGTTATTTTTTAAATGCTGTAAAACAAGATCCAAAAACATCAAATGTAGTAACAAATAGAAGAGATAGTTCCTATGCTCTTTATGTTCGCTTTAATGATTTAGAGAATAATCAAAGTGATGAGCTAGAGTTTTATTATGCCGCAGGAACTTTAGCTAAGATTAATGATATAATATCGGAAGTATCTAATGCGGCAGCATTGGTAAAAAACATATTATGTGAAAGCGCCAGCTATGATTATTCATTTGAAAAGACAGGAATAACAAGCTATCTCGTTATTCCAAGTGCGGCTGTTGCTCCTACAGAATTACAGATCGAGGAAGGAATAGATTATAATAACGAATTTAAAATTATTAGTAAGGGTAAAATAGCTACTACAGCTAATGAAAAGTATACATTTAATTTTAGGTCGTTAAATGAAAATACGCCTTATACAGTATATGCCGTTACAAAATTCAATGATGGGTCATCTGATATTTTTAGTCCTATTTCTAATGTTAATTTCACAACGAAAGAAAAACCAACAAAACCCACGGGGAATGATAAACAGGAGTTTTTGGTTAGCCATTTAACAGATGCAAAGGTATCGTCTTTATATACTGTACAAAGGGGAACAGAATGGTATGCATCAGCTGATGATGCAAGTAGTAGATTAAATGAGTTAGAAGATAAAACGATCTTAATTAATGGTAAAAAGTATTATGGTATTCAATATGATGGAGTATGCTCCAGTGAAATATTTGAAGTTACTGTTAAGGTTTCTACATTTACACAAATTATTTTAGAACAAATAGGAAATGAAGCGGATATTCCTAATTTAATAAAGTCAAATATTACAGTAAATCAAATTGCTAGTATTGATCCGTTTATTTCAAATGTGAAATTTTCGAATGAAAACTTGTATCAAGAATTTATTGATTCGAACCCTAATTTATTTAGCAACCCAGCTACAGTATCTGAAGTTCAAGATATGGTGAATGTAGTTAATCAATCGCAGAATATTTTAAATCAGATAGGAAGTGAGGCTGATAAACCAAACATAGTAAATTCAGTCGTAACGGTTGCTCAGATCAATACTATCAGGCCTATGGTAATAGGTGCGAATCCATCTTATGAAACTTCATACCAGGAATTTATTGATTCGAACCCCGATTTATTTAGCAACCCTGCTACGGTAGTTGAAGTACAAAAGATGATTGATTTGGTTAATACATCCCAAAGTGTGTTAGAGCAAATTGGAAAAGAAGGGGACGATGCAGATATAGTGAATTCAGTCGTAACGGTTGCTGAGATCAATACTATCATGCCTATGGTAATAGGTGTGAATCCATCCTATGAAGGTTTATATCAGGATTATATCGATGCGAATCCTGATTTATTTAGCAACCCTGCTACTGTAGTTGAAGTACAAACAATGATCGATTCGGTTAATACATCCCAAAGCGTGTTAGAGCAAATCGGAAGTGAGGCTGATAAACCAAACATAGTAAATTCAGTCGTAACGGTTGCTCAGATTAATACTATCAGGCCTATTATAATAGGTGCGAACCCTGCTTATGAAACTTTATACCAGAATTATATCGATTTAAATCCAAATTTGTTTAGTGACCCAGCAACTGCAGGAGAAATTCAGGCGATGGTTGATGTCGTAAACATCTCACAAAGTGTTTTAGAGGAAATAGGAAATGAGGGAGATAATCCAGATTCAGTAAATTCAGTAGTAACGGTTGCTAAGATCAATACGATCAATCCTGCAGTTATAGGAGCGAATCCATTTTATGAAACCTTATACCAAGATTATATTGATGTAAATCCTAATTTATTTAGTAGCCCCGCTACGGTAGCGGAAGTCCAATCGATGATCGATGTGGTGAATACCTCACAAAATGTTTTAGAACAAATCGGAAACGAGGGAGATAATCCAGATTCAGTGAATTCAGTCGTAACAGTTGCTCAGATCAATATGATTAGTCCAGTAGTTACAGGTGCGAATCCATTTTATGAAACCTTATATCAAGATTATATCGATGCAAATCCTGATTTATTTAGTAGCTCCGCTTTGGTATCAGAAGTACAGGGGATGATTGATTCGGTGAATATCTCACAAAGTGTTTTAGAGCAAATAGGAAACGAGGGAGACGACCCAGATTCAGTGAATTCAGTCGTAACAGTTGCTCAGATCAAAACGATCAGTCCTATAGTTACAGGTACGAATTCATCTCATGAAACCTTATATCAAGAATTTATTGATTCGAATCCTGATTTATTTAGTAGCCCTGCTACGGTATCAGAAGTACAGGGGATGATTGATTCGGTGAATACCTCACAAAGTGTTTTAGAACAAATAGGGAATGAGGGAGATAATCCAAATTCAGTGAATTCAGTAGTAACGGTTATTCAGATCAATACGATCAGTCCAATAGTTACAGGTGCGAAAACTGTATATAAAACCTTATACCAAGACTATATTGATTCGAATCCTGATTTATTTAGTAGTCCTGCTACGGTAGTCGAAGTACAGACGATGATCGATGTGGTGAATACCTCACAAAGTGTTTTAGAGGAAATAGGAAATGAGGGAGATAATCCAGATTCAGTAAATTCAGTAGTAACGGTTGCTCAGATTAATACGATTAGTCCTGTGGTTATAGGTGCGAATTCTGCTTATGAAACTTTATATCAAGATTATGTTGATTCGAATCCTGATTTATTTAGTAGTCCTGCTACGGTAGCGGAAGTCCAATCGATGATTGATGTGGTAAATACCTCACAAAGTGTTTTAGAGCAAATCGGAAACGAGGGAGACAGTCCAAATTCAGTAAATTCAGTCGTAACGGTTGTTCAGATCAATACGATTAGTCCTGTGGTTATAGGTGCGAACCCTGCTTATGAAACTTTATACCAAAATTATATCGATGCGAATTCTGATTTATTTAGTAGTCCTGCTACGGTAGCGGAAGTTCAATTGATGATCGATGTGGTGAATACCTCACAAAGTGTTTTAGAGCAGGTTGGAAGTGAGGGAGATAATCCAGATTCAGTAAATTCAGTAGTAACGGTTGCTCAGATCAATACGATCAGTCCGGCAGTTACAGGAGCAAATCCTACTTATGAAACCTTATACCAAGATTATGTTGATTCGAATCCTGATTTATTTAGTAGTCCAGCTACAGTATCGGAAGTCCAATCGATGATTGATGTGGTGAATACCTCACAGAGTGTCTTAGAACAAATAGGAAAAGAAGGAGATAATCCAAATTCAGTAAATTCAGTAGTAACGGTTGCTCAAATAAATATGATTAACCCATCTATAATAGGAGCATCTTTAGAAAATTTACAATTTTATCAAGATTACATTGATGCAAACCCTGAATTATTTGGTGAACCAGCCACGGCATTTGAGGTTCAGTCCATGATCTATATTGTTAATGTTTCACAAAGTGCTTTAGTTCAGATAGGGAAAGAAGGAGATTCTCCAGATATAGTAAATTGCGTAATTTCTGTAGATCAGATAAATAAGATTAATCCACCTGTAATAGGAGCTAATTCAGAATACTCAAAATTCTATCAAGATTATATTGATTTGAATCCTGACTTGTTTAGTAGCCCAGCTACAGTATTAGAGGTTCAATCTATGATAAATATTGTTAACAGCTCTCAAAGTGTTTTAAAGCAAATAGGAAATGAAGGGGACAATCCAAATAGGATTAATTCAGCTGTAACAGTAAGTCAGATCAATAAAATTTATCCAGCAATTACAGAAGTTGAAACAGCTTATGAAATAAACTATCAAGCTTATATCGATACTAATCCTAATTTATTTAGTACACCAGCAACGATATTCGAAGTTCAGTCTATGATAAATGTAGTAAATACTTCACAAAGTGTTCTTGCTCAGATAGGAAGAGAGGGAGATACTCCAGATAGAATAAACTCAGTAATTACGGTAGATCAAATTAATAGAATATCACCAACTATCGTAGGAACTGATCCTTCTAAAGAGATTTTCTATCAAGATCATATAGATGCTAATCCTAACTTGTTTAGCAATCCTGCAACAGCAGAGGAAGTTCAAACCATGATTAACATACTTATTATTGATAATGATAAGGATGGGGTTCCTGATTTTTATGACTTAGATGACGATAATGATGGGATATTAGATAGTAATGAGGATAATGAAGATTCAAATAGAGACACTGATAGAGATGGAATACTAGATAGGTTTGATCTTGATAGTGATGGCGATGGAATTCTAGATCTTGTTGAAAGTGGTCAAAATTCAGCATCAGTAGATAGTAATAGAGATGGTATATTGGATAGTACTGTAGATAAGGATTTTGATGGGCTTTTGGATGTTGTTGATGAAGACTATACTAATAGTTTTACTGGTGCAAAGGGTATTGTAATACCAGATGGATCAGATAATGATAATATTCCTGATTTTCAGGATCTAGATTCTGATAATGATGGGATTTCAGATCTTATTGAAGGGGGGATCGATCTAAATTTAGATGAAGATAATAATGGTATGATTGATGACCGGATTGATTCTAACAATAATGGTGTTATAGATTTTGTAGACTCAGTTCTAGGAGGTATAGTAGTTTCTTTACCAGATACAGATAATGACGATATACCAGATTTTCAAGATTTAGATAGTGATAACGATGGAGCATATGATGTTGAGGAAGTTGGAGGTATAGATAGTGATAATGATGGAAGAATAGACATAAAAGAATTAAAAAACTTATTGGATAGCGATAATGATAATATACCAAATTTTCAAGATATTGATGATGATGAAGACGGTATATTAACTTTAGATGAAGATATAAATGGAGATAACATTTTGAATAATGATGATACTGATAAGGATGGTATTCCCAATTATTTAGATCCAGATGACGATGGGGACGGTGTTTTGACGAACAATGAAAACATAGGAGATTGTGATTTTGATGGTTTGCCAGATTATTTAGATATAACCGATTGTAATATAGCCCCAGAGGGTTTTTCTCCAAATAATGATAAAGTAAATGATGAATTTGTAATCCCTTTTCTACTAAAATATCCTGACTTTTCAATAGAAATTTATAGTAGATCTGGAAGAAAAACTTATGTATATGAAAATAATGGTAGGGAGAAACCTATTTGGTGGAATGGATATGCAAATGCGAGTCTTATTTTTTATGGAAGTAACCCTGTACCTGTAGGGCCCTACTATTACCTTATAAAACTTAATGATGGTAGTAAAAAAGAATATGAAGGTTGGGTTTATATAAATAGATAATAAAAAAATGAAAAAAAATATATTAAAATTGATTATAATTTTTGTTTGTCTTAATGTTCAAGGGCAACAAGATCCGCATTATACACAATATATGTATAATATGAATATCATTAATCCGGCTTATGCTGGTACTCAAGATGGTTTAGTTTTGAGTTTTTTGGCAAGAACGCAATGGGTTGGATTAAAAAAATCACCAAGAACATTAACACTAAGTGCACAAGCTCCTGTTGGAAAAAATGTAGGATTAGGTGTTTCTTTGATTGCTGATAGAATAGGTCCTTTATCAGAAGAAAACATTTATGCAGATTTTTCTTATAAAATTAAAATAGGAGACCAAACGAATCTTGCTTTTGGTTTAAAAGCTGGAGCGACGTTTTTATCAGCACCTTTAGCTTTTTTGAATACAGTTAATTCTGGAGATATAGCTTTTCAAAATAATTTAAATAGAGTTACACCAAATTTTGGGTTTGGAACTTATTATTATTCAGATAATTATTATTTAGGCTTTGCATTACCAAATTTATTGAAAACAGTTCATTTTGAAAGAAATAGTGGAGTGATATCAAAGGCTGTAGAAGAAATGCACTATTTTTTTACTGGTGGTTATGTTTTTGATATGAAGAATGAGATAAAGTTTAAACCTTCCTTTCTAGTAAAAGCAGCTGTAGGAGCTCCAATTTCTATTGATTATTCTGCGAATATTTTATTTCAAGATAATATTGAATTTGGATTATCAGTAAGGTATGATGATTCTGTTTCTGTTATATTTAGCTTGAATATTACAGAAAAATTGCGAATGGGATATGCTTATGACCATACTTTAACCAATTTAGGAAATTACAATTCGGGAAGCCATGAGATTTTGATGTTATTTAATTTTCAACCAAAAGAATCTAAATCTGTACGTACTTTCTAAACTAAAAAAACAATAATTTAATTTTTGAAATAGTTTAAAATTATTAACATTAAGCACTTTAACCTATTGTGCATTTAGAAAAAGTTGTGCAGACTGCTAAAAGACAGTAAATTGAAGTTTTGATACTTTAATTTATATGCACAACTTTCAGTCAAATTATGATAAAGTATTTTAAGGTTTTTAAAGAGTCAGATTCTAATATGTATTATTTACATGAAATTCGTAAAACTAAACTTAGAGATAAAGAATTAATAACTATTGATTTAACTTCAGAATATATGAGTATTGATAGTGAATATCAAGTATTCAAAATACTTTTATGTAATTTTAATTTATCTCAAAAATAGAGGGGAGTGTCTATAATATAGAAAAACGTAGATTGTCTTATTTCAGGGAGTCACTTCATTAATGTTTGATTATCAATCTGAAGCAATCTAAGCAATGTTATATTGTTGATAGCATGCCTTTAGAGGTGTGCAAGCTATCGAGAAGTTCTAGAAGTAAAGATAGTAAAGAGTAAGACTATAGTTTGCCTTAGAAAGGCTATTGCGCTAGTTAACCAATATAACTATATAGAACAATCTTATATATTAAAAAAATCTAAAAAACGAATAGAAACATTGTTTTCCCAACTTTGTGATCAATTTATTATTAGAAGAAATTATGCTAAATCTTTCGAAGGGTTTAAAAATAGAATATCATGTAAAATTACAGCAATAACAGTAATTCAATACATTAATAGGTTTGAATTCAATAGAAATACCAATAATTTGAAAATTAATATATAAACATATATTAATTTTCTTTTGTTTTAATAAGTATTTAGAACCTTGTTAAGAGAAAAAAACGTTATGCTTATTGAAGATTTAAATGATAAGCTTCTCTTTACTTTTTCCTAGTATGAACAACAATAATTTTCTTTAGTTTTGTTTCTCGTGAGTTAAAATTGACTGCTTTTCCGTAGAGAACAATTAATAGAATTGAAAGTATCAGATAACAAAAGTTATGGAGTGTCTGCGACAAAGTAAATTTTTGAAATTTCAAAGAAATAGAAACCTAACTTTTTTTGGTGTTATTTTTAATTAATTGCATTTAGCGAAATATGTTTTTAGTTAGATAGAATTTTATCAACAAGTTAAAAGTTTAATATTTATTTTACATACACCGCCTCCCATAAGCTAAACCCCTATAGCAATTTCATTAGTATTCCTGAGTATAAATCAAATACAATTTGACTTTATTTGTCGAGATATTTTTCTGCTAAAAACAAGAATTATATCACTTAAATAATTCAAAGTTTCACCAAAAAAGAGACTTATAAATAGAATTTTTTTGATTATTAAAATTAAACTAAAACCACATTTCATGAATCATTTTTTTAAAATAATAATGCTAAGTTTGCTACTATCTTGTTCTTCAAATAACATGGAAGACGCTGCTTTAGGTGAAGCCGTAAAAACTAAAAATAAATCACAACAACTAAGAAAAGATGTAAAAAAGAATACAAGAAGCATTTCAGCAGGAAGAAATGTAACAGATTGTAATACGGTTCCTATGGAATTTTCTCCAAATAACGATTCTGTAAATGATGAGTTTATAATTCCTTTTTTATCAAAATATCCTGATTTTTCAATAGAAATTTTCAATGAATTAGGAATAAGAGCATACAACTATATAAACAATGGTAGGAAAAAACCTATTTGGTGGAACGGATACGCAAACACTAATCTTATTGTTTTCGGAAGTGGTCCAATTTCTGTAGGAACTTACTACTATATAATAAAGCTTAATGATGGTAGTAAAAAAGGATACAAAGGTCGGATTTATTTAAACAGATAATAAAAAAAGAAAAAAAATAGTTAACTTAATTATAATTTTGTTTGTTTTTCTGTTCAGGGATAACAAGATCCGCATTATAACAATATATGTATAATATAAACATCATTAATTTAGTCTATATTGGTGCACAAGATGGTTTAGTTTTAAGTTTTTTAGCAATAACCCAGTGAATAGGATTAAAAAATTCACCAAGAACACTAACATTTAGTGCGTAATCTCTTGTAAAAAAAATAGGATTGGGGATTTCTGTGATTGCTGATAGGGTAGGACCTGTGCCAGAAGAAAATTTTTATGCAGATTTTTCTTATACAATTAAAATAGGAGACCAAACGAATCTTGCTTTTGGTTTAAAAGCTGGAGCGACGTTTTTATCAGCACCTTTAGCTTTTTTGAATACAGTTAATTCTGGAGATATAGCTTTTCAAAATAATTTAAATAGAGTTACACCAAATTTTGGGTTTGAAACTTATTATTATTCAGATAATTATTATTTAGGCTTTGCATTACCAAATTTATTGAAAATAGTTCATTTTGAAAGAAAAAGTGGAGTGATATCAAAGGCTGTAGAAGAAATACACTATTTTTTTACTGGTGGTTATGTTTTTGATATGAAGAATGAGATAAAGTTTAAACCTTCCTTTCTAGTAAAAGTAGCTGTAGGAGCTCCAATTTCTATTGATTATTCTGCGAATATTTTATTTCAAGATAATATTGAATTTGGATTATCAGTAAGGTATGATGATTCTGTTTCTGTTATATTTAGCTTGAATATTACAGAAAAATTGCGAATGTGATATGCTTATGACCATACTTTAACCAATTTAGGAAATTACAATTCGGGAAGCCATGAGGTTTTGATGTTATTTAATTTTCAACTAAAAGAATCTAAATCTGTGCGTACTTTCTAAACTAAAAAAACAATAATTTAACTATTTGAAATAGCTTAAAATTATTTAGGTTTTAACTTAAATAATTTTGAGCTATTTTTTTTTTGTATCAGTAAGTTAAATTATCTGTATTATATTTTTCAATTAAGTTTATATATCTACATAAATACGATTTATTATTTTTTAATATTTAAATTTTTAGATAGAAATGTATACTTTAATCCTTTTTATTAATTATTAAATACTACGCCATAAAAAACGTTGAATTATAAATCTTATATATTTTAAAGGAATACATAAAATTTTTTTATTAACAGGATGCTTTACTAAAAATATCAAGCTCTATTATTACCTCTTGCCAGTTTAATAAGAAACTAACTCTTTTCATTTTTCTGTCATTTATTTCTTGTACAAGGAATAAATTTATGACTATCTAATATGATGTTTGTTTGAATTATTTTGATGTATCAAGTCTACTAAATTTCATTTTTAAAATTATGAAAAGAATAAAATCATAAACTAAAGAGATTGACTTCTTAAAGAAATATTACTGCACTTTAACAAATAAATTCAACATAAGAGACCTTTATCTGTAGTTTCGTTAAAATCGATTAAAACACTTAAAAACAACGCTTTATTTTTTTTGATCTTATTTAATGAAAACGAATAAATCCATAGATTTTTTGAATAATAAACAAAGTTTATCCAACATTTTTAATAATTGTAAGTATGTATAGAATAGAATTTAAAAGAAAACTACTACTTTTTTTAACTATTCTTGTCTTTGGGATCACCAACACTTTTGCACACACAGTAACTGTGGCATGGGCTTTTGATCCAACAGGAACAAAGTTAAGAATATATTTAGAACATTGGCATAGTGATATGGGGTCTTTTCCAGCTTCTGCCACTATAGATTTAACTGTTTCTGTAAATGGAGGTCCACCTGTTACAGCCTTTGGAGTACTCCCAACGGGACCAATTAATAATACAGGAATAAGTTCCCTCCCAGTTTTGTCAGGCACTTCTGTAAATATTATTGTAACCACAAGTAAATCTGGAGCACATAATGATTGGGGGTATTGGGATACACCATTATCAAGTCTAGGTATTGATTGTGATAATAGTAACCCATCTGTATCCTTAGCAGTGACAGTTAATAACCCGGGAGACTGTGTTTTTGACGCATCAGAGTTTGCATTTCCCCAAACAGCATCTACAACAGTATCAGCACCAGACTGTCCTTTAGGCGTTATTGCTGCTAATCAAGATGATTTTACGGGAAGTATTTTAGCTCCTGGAGATTCAACAGGTTCTGTAATAAGCAACGATACAATGAATGGTAATCCAGTTGTTTTAGGAAATAATCCAGGAGAGTTAACGCTATCAGCAGTCAGCGTGCCAAATGAACTAACACTAAACCCTGATGGAACTGTCACGGTCAGTCCAGGAGCCCCATCGGGTACATTTAATTTAACATATCAGATCTGCGAGAATGATGCTGCATCGACAAATTGTCAAACAGCTACTGCGTCGGTCAAAGTTTTACAAAATATACAAGCAAATGATGATTTTTTCTTTGGCAGTCCATTAACCATAGGAGATACTTCTATTTCTTTGGCTAATAATGATACATTAGGAGGTTCTGGAGTAATTGTAGGAAGTAATTCAGGTGAAGTCAGCGTTAGCGGGGTAAGCGTGCCAAATGAATTGACATTAAACTCAGACGGTACCATAACAGTTAACCCTGGCGCTCCTTCAAATTCATATTCACTAGTATATCAAATATGTGAAAATGGAGCTAGCCCAGCTAATTGCAGTACTGCTAATGTTACATTAGTGGTAGCAAATATTATTGATTCTGTCCTCGATGATTTTAGCGGCAGTCCATTAACAATAGGGGATAGTTCACCTTCAGTAATTACTAATGATACATTAGACGGTATTTTAGCAATTATTGGAAATAATCCAGGAGAGGTGAGTATTAGCGGAGTAAGTGTACCAAGTGAGCTTACTTTGAATAATGATGGTACAATTACTGTAAATGAATCAGCTCCTTCAGGAACATATACCTTAACCTATCAAATATGTGAGAATGGCTCAAGTCCTTTAAATTGTGATACGGAGACAGTGACTATTGTCGTCTCAAACATTATAGACTCTGTATCTGACGATTTTAGTGGAAGTCCAATAACAATAGATGACTCTTCTCCATCAATTATTGGTAACGACACATTAGATGATAAACTTGTAGTAATAGGAGGAAACCCAGGAGAAGTTACTCTGACTCCAATAAGTGTTCCAAATGAATTAACATTAAATGGAGATGGTACAATTACCGTAAATGAAGCGACTCCTTCAGGAACGTATACCTTAACCTATCAAATATGTGAGAATAACTCAAGTCCTTTAAACTGCGATACGGAGACAGTAATTATTGTTGTTTCTAATGTGCTAGATTCAGTGGGGGATGATTTTAGTGGAACACCGCTGACAATTAATGATTCTTCACCAACTGTAATACTTAATGACACATTAGATAATAAACCTGTTGTCATAGGAGGAGATCCAGGAGAAGTTAGTCTATCTCCTATTAGTGTCCCAAATGAATTGACACTAAATGGAGATGGTACGGTTATAGTAAACGCAGCAACTCCTTCAGGCACTTATACATTAACTTATAAATTATGTGAGAATAACTCAAGTCCTTTAAACTGCGATACAGAAACAGTGACTATTGTTGTATCTAATATTATAGATTCAGTATCTGATGATTTTACTAATAGCCCTTTAACCGTTGGAGATACATCTATTTCTGTGATTGATAATGATACATTAGATGAAGCAACTGTAGTTATAGGAAGTAATCCAGGAGAGATTAGCATAGACCCAATAAGTGTTCCAAATGAGTTAACATTGAATCCAGATGGAACGGTTACTGTTAATTCACCTGCGCCATCAGGAACCTATACATTGAGTTATAAAATATGTGAAAATAATTCAAATCCAATTAATTGTGACACAGAAACAGTTATCATACTAGTTTCTAATATTCTAGATGCAGTAGATGATGATTTCATAAGTACTCCACTAACAATGAATTCAAATTCTCCATCGGTTATCCTTAATGATATGCTAGATGAAACTACAGCAGTAATAGGAGGAGCTCCAGGAGAGGTTAGTCTAACACCAATGAGTGTCCCTTTTGGACTTATTTTAAATGGAGATGGTACCATTACTATTACCCCAGATGCGGCTCCTGGTTTTTACACTGTAACATATAAAATATGTGAGAATAATGCAAATCCCATTAATTGTGACACAGCCTCAGTTTTAGTGCTAACAGACGAAGACACTGATGGTGATGGAATATGGAATATGACTGATTTAGATGATGATAATGATGGTATTCTTGATAGTATAGAGCAATCAGGAGATCCTGATAAAGATAGTGATGGTGATGGAATTGTAGATAGAAAAGATTTAGACAGTGATGGTGATGGAATTTTAGATCTTCATGAGAGTGGTCAAAATATTATCTCAGTAGATTCCGACGGAAATGGAGTTTTAGATGCTTCGATAGATTTGGATATGGATGGTATAGTTGATATTGTTGATGCAGATTCTAATGATCCAAATTCAATAGGAACGGTTGATCCGATTGATACTGACGGAGATGGTATTTCAGATTATTTGGATTTAGATAGCGATAGAGATGGTATTTCAGATTTAGTAGAGGGAGGGTCTGATAGTAGTTTAGACGCGAACAATAACGGAATTTTAGATGACCAAACTGATAGTGATGAGGATGGTATTGCAGATATTTTAGATAGTGATACAGGAGGAAATCCAGCATCTGTTCCTGATACCGATGGAGATGGTACACCAAATTATTTAGACTTAGATAGTGATAATGATGGTATTAATGATATTGTTGAAGCGGGAGGAACAGATAATGACGGTAATGGTCAAAACGATATGAATTCCCTTATAAACGGTATTACATTACCAGATTCAGATAATAACGGGGTTCCCGATGTCTTGCAACCTAGTAATCCAAAATTACCAGGAAATTTAGATAGTGATTTAAATGGAGTTATAGATGATAATACAGACAGCGATAGCGATGGTATTCCTGATTCAATGGACGGTAATATAGGAGTGTATGGAGATGCTCATATGATCGATACCGATGGAGATTACATACCCGATCAACATGATTTAGATGATGATAATGATGGGATTTTAGACAGTGTTGAAGAATCTGGAGATTTAAATAGGGATACTGATGGAGATGGAATTGCCGATCGTTTAGATTTAGACAGTGATGGGGATGGTATTTTAGATATTACAGAAAGTGGTCAGGATATGGTTTCTATAGATATTAATAAGAATGGAATTTTAGATAGTACTGTAGATTCAGATAATGATGGTGTTATGGATACAGCTGATAATGATGATTCTGACCCATTATCACCAGGAAGTACAGTGCCAACAGATAGTGACGGAGATGGAGCTACAGATTTTCAGGATTTAGATAGTGATAATGATGGAGTTTCTGACTTGGTAGAAGGTGGAAGTGAAGCGAGCTTAGATTCAGATACTAATGGAGTATTGGATGATCAAACCGATAGTGATAATGATGGAATAGCAGATATTTTTGATATAGATAGTTCAGGGGGGGCATCATCTACTCCTGATACTGATGGAGATGGGATGCCTGATTACCAGGACTTAGATAGTGATAATGATGGTTTAAATGATGTAGATGAGGTCGGTGCTACTGATGCTGATAGAGATGGCCAAATAGATTCTTATAATTTGGTTGATGGTTCAAATTTAAAGGATATTGATAATAATTCTGTACCAGATATCTTAGAACCAAATAATCCTAAGCTGCCCGGAAATTTAGATACAAATAACGATGGAGTTATAGATGATAATACAGATAGTGATGGTGATGGTATTCCTGATTTTATGGATGATAACGAAGGGAATTTTGGTGATTCACAGATGCCTGATAACGATGGTGACGGAATTCCGGATGAACATGATTTAGATGATGATAATGATGGTATTTTAGATGAAGTTGAGCAGTCAGGAAATGCAAATAGAGATACAGATGGCGATGGAGTTTTAGATCATTTAGATTTAGATAGTGATGGCGATGGTATTTTAGATTTGGAAGAGAGTGGACAAGTTATCGTTACCGTTGATGCGGATGGCAATGGTATTCTAGATAGTACTGTAGATTCAGATAATGATGGTGTTATGGATACCGCAGATGATGATGATTCAGATCCATTTTCAAATGGTACTATATCGCCAATTGATAGTGATAGTGATGGTATTTCAGATTTTCAAGATTTAGATAGTGATAATGATGGTATTTCAGATTTAGTAGAGGGAGGTAGTGATGGAACTCTTGATAGTAACAATGATGGCTCTATAGATGATACCTCAGATAATGATGGAGATGGCATAGCAGATGTTTTCGATACTGATAATGCTGGTACAAAAGCATCAGTGCCTGACACCGATGCAGATGGAATTCCAGATTATCAAGATTTAGACAGTGATAATGATGGACTTAATGATGTAGATGAGTCAGGAGGAACTGATAATAATGGAGATGGTCAAATAGACATGAATAATTTGGTGGATGGAACCAGCCTACCAGATGAAGATGGAAATGGAATTGTAGATGTTTTAGAACCGAATAATCGAAAATTGCCAGGAGTTTTAGATTTAGATGGCAATGGAATTATAGATGACAATTCTGATACTGATGGAGATGGAATTCCGAATGTATTAGATGGAGCTGCTGATGATGGTTCAATAGATAAACCTTTAGAAGATGCAGATGGTGATTTAATACCTGATATTTATGATTTAGACGATGATAATGATGGTATTTTAGATAGCGTAGAAGAGCAAGGGAATCCTAATAGAGATACTGATGGAGATGGAATTTTTGATCGCCTAGATTTAGATAGTGATAATGATGGTATTTTAGACCTTTTAGAAAGTGGACAAAATACCTCAGACGTTGATCAGGATCTAAATGGAGTATTAGATAGTATTATAGATGCAGATAATGACGGTTTAATTGATACAGCTGATATTGATGATGTTAATATAGAAGCAGGAGGAAGTACTGTGCCTATAGATAGTGATGGAGATGGTATTTATGATTTTCAAGATACTGATAGTGACAATGATGGTATTTCTGATTTAGTAGAGGGAGGTAATGAACCTACTCTAGATAGTGATAATAATGGAATGGCCGATAATCAAACAGATACTGATGAAGATGGAATTATAGATGCTTTCGACCCAGATAATGGAGGAACGTCGGTGACTGTTCCTGACAGTGACAGCGATGGGTTACCTGATTATCAAGATTTAGATAGTGATAATGACGGACTTAATGATGTGGATGAGTCAGGAGGAAGTGATTCTGACGGAGATGGTCAAAATGATGAAAACGAATTAGTTGATGGAGTAAGTTTACAGGATAGTGATGGAAATGGTATTCCAGATGTATTGGAACCAAATAATCCAAAATTACCAGGAATTTTAGATTTGGATGGTAACGGAATTATAGATGATAATACAGATAATGATGGTGATGGTATTCCAAATGTATTGGATGGGGCCCCTGAAGATGGGAGTAAAGATGCACCTCTTTCAGATACAGATGGAGATTTAATTCCAGATATCTACGATCTAGATGATGATAATGATGGAGTTTTAGACGTTATTGAACAGAAAGGAAATGAAAATAGAGATACTGATACCGACGGAACTTTTGATCACTTGGATTTGGATAGTGACGGAGATGGTATTTTGGATTTACAAGAAAGCGATCAGAGTATGTCTTCAGCAGACTCTGATGGTGACGGAATTTTAGATAGCATCATAGATGCAGATAATGATGGAATAATGGACACAGCTGATAATAGTGATTCAGATATTACAGCGGGAGGTACTGTGGAACCAAAAGATAGTGACTTTAATGATGATCCTGATTTTCAAGATTTGGACAGTGATAGTGACGGTGTTTCTGATTTGTTAGAAGGAGGTGTTGATGTTAGTTTGGATTCTAATAACGACGGAGTTATAGATAACCTTAACGATAATGATGGAGATGGAATCTCTGATGCGCTAGATCCAGATGCGGGAGGTGAATTCGTAAATACACCAGATACGGATGGTGATGGTATGGAAGATTACCGTGATTTAGATAGTGATAATGATGGGTTAAACGATGTTGAGGAAGCAGGAGGAACTGATGTCAGCGGCGATGGTCAAATAGATACAGATGAATTAATTCAAGAGGAAGATTTACCTGATGAAGATGGAAATGGTATTCCAGATGTGCTAGAACCTAATAACAGAAGACTCCCAGGTGTTTTAGATTTAGACAGAGATGGGATAATAGATGATGCCACAGATATTGACAAAGATGGTATTCCAGATGTACTAGACGGAGCACCTTCTAATAGTTCAGAAGATGCCCCATTGTTAGATACTGATAAAGATAAGATTCCTGATATTTATGATTTAGATGATGATAATGATGGAATTTTAGATAGTGTTGAGGAGTTAGGTGATCCAAATAGAGATACTGATAATGATGGAATTTTAGATCGTTTGGACTTAGATAGTGATGGAGATGGAATTCTAGATTTAATAGAGAGTGGACAAATAGCCTCAATTGTTGATTTGAATAATGATGGTATTGTTGATAGTATAATTGATTCCGATAATGATGGCCTTTTAAATAAGGCAGACTCTAATGATACGGATATTAATGCTGGAAGTAGCACTGTGCCAACAAATAGCGATAATGATTTATTTCCCGATTTTCAGGATTTAGATAGTGATAATGATGGAATTTCAGATTTATTTGAATCAGGAGTTGATGTTCGTTTAGATCTGGATAATGATGGAATAATTGACGATAATTCTGATAATGATGAAGATGGTATCGTTGACGCCGTTGATTTAGATGATGGAGGTATTTTTACTAACGTTCTAGATAGTGATGGAGATGGTAAACCTGATTATCAAGATTTAGATAGTGATGGAGATGGAATATCAGATCTAATAGAAGGAGGTAATGATTTATCTCTAGATATAAATAATAATGGAATGTTAGATAGCATATTGGATAGTGATGGAGATGGTATAATGGATTCTGTAGATCCTGATAGTGGAGGAGATTTAGGTAGAATTCCAGACACTGATGATGATGGTATTCCTGATTTTAGAGATCTAGATAGTGATAATGATGGTGTTAATGATGTAGAAGAAGTAGGAGGAACGGATACTGATAATGATGGGAAAATTGATACACAAGAATTACGAGGTTTAATAGATTCAGATGCAGATGGTTTGCCAAATTTCAGAGATGATGATGATGATGGAGATGGTATTTTAACTTCAGAGGAAGATTTAAATAGAGATGATTCATTAGAGAATGATGATACAGATGGAGATGGTATTCCAAATTACTTAGACCCAGATGATGATGGAGATGGTGTTTTGACCATTGATGAAAGTATGGGAGATTGCGATTTTGATGGAATTTTAGATTATTTAGATGTTACAGATTGTAATATGATACCAGAAGGTTTTTCTCCTAATGGAGATGGTGTAAATGATGAATTTGTTATCCCTTTATTATCAAAATACCCAGGTTTTACAATGCAAGTTTATAATAGATACGGTAGAAAGGTCTATAAGTATGATAATAATAATAGGGCACTTCCTTTATGGTGGAATGGATATGCTAATGTGAGTTTGACTTTCTATGGAAATAATCCCGTTCCTGTCGGAACTTATTTCTATGTTATTGAGTTAAATGATATTAATAACAGAAAATATTCTGGTTGGGTTTATATAAATAGATAATAAAAAAGAAATGAGAAAAAATATATTTATAATTATAGTCATTTTTGTTAGCCTTTCTGTTCAAGGGCAACAAGATCCACATTATACACAATATATGTATAATATGAATATTATCAATCCAGCTTATGCAGGATCTCAAGGAGGTTTAGCTTTAAGTTTTTTAGCTCGCACTCAATGGGTAGGAATTAATGGTTCTCCTAGAACACTTACTTTTAATGCTCAAGCTCCTGTAGGAAAAAATGTTGGATTAGGGCTTTCAGTTTTATCTGACAAAATAGGACCTTTGTCAGAGGAGCATGCGTATGCAGATTTTTCATATACATTAAAAGTAAATGATCAGTCTAAATTTGCCTTTGGTTTAAAGGCAGGAGCTACTTTCTTATCTGCACCTATAGCTTTTCTGAATACTGTTAACGCAGGAGATTTAGCATTTCAAAATAACCTGAATGAGGTAAAACCAAATTTTGGTGTCGGAATTTATTATTATTCTGATAATTACTATTTGGGATTGGCTTTGCCAAATTTGTTAAAAACAGTTCATTTTGAAAGAAGTAACGGGGTTGTATCAAAAGCCTTAGAAGAGATGCATTATTTCTTTACCGGGGGATATGTTTTTAGTTTTGAGAATAATATAAAATTCAAACCATCTTTTCTTGTAAAGGCAGCAGTAGGAGCCCCTATAACAGTAGATTACTCTGCAAATATTTTGTTTAACGAAAATATTGAATTTGGACTTTCTTATAGGTATGATGATTCTTTATCAGCTATTTTTAGTATAAATGTAATTAAACAATTACGAATGGGATATGCCTACGACCATACTTTTACAAATTTAGGTAATTTTAATTCTGGAAGTCACGAAATTCTTATGACTTTTAATTTGGGTCGAGAAAAATCAGAATTTATGCGTTTTTTCTAAAAGCTTTATTGGGTTAGCATAAATAAATAATAAACTAAATATACTTACAAAAGTACCAAGATTAAAATACTAATCTTGGTACTTTAGTCTTTTAACATAAAAACGAAAAGCTTCAATAAAATAGAATAAAACTCAGTTAAAATTAAAAATAATAATTTCATTCTGTCATATTTATTCCTAATAATGAATGGAATGATATTCAATTTGTAAAGTGAAAATAGCCAACTTTTTTAATGTTAAAATGAAAAATAAAAAATTAATCTAATTCCTAAGGCACTAAAGGCAAAACTTTATCGTTAGCTTTTATTATTGAGTGAAAAATAATAGTTTGCGTATACCATAGATTTCGCAAATACCCCAATTTTTTGAGATAATCAATTGTAGATTGATATAATATATTGGTTCTAATTTTAGATTAATTTAGAGAATATAGATGTTAGTTTACAAAAAAACGATTATTTGGTAAAATCAGAATATAGAATGAAAGAGTTTTTGACAACAATTAAAAACAGTTCATTAAACATGTTTTGTGTATCCCATTAATTGGTGTGATAGATTTTGATCATAAATAAAATAAAATAAAAAATAAAAATTATGTTTGATGCCAAAGAACTAGCCGAGAGATATATCGATAATAAAGCATTTGTGAGATATTATCAAAACTTCAACCACCTGCCTGGGCAAGAAGCTGAACTTAATGATCGACTAAACAAATTAAAAGGGGCGTATAGTCTTTTAAAATCGCCAAATTATAAAGAAGTTATTGAAAAAGAAAAATCATTATCATCCAGTATTCAGGAAAATGAAGGATCAGAAAAACAAAAAAAAGCGTTAGCTGATTTTGAAGTAACTCAAGCATATCTAGTTGATCTTGAGAAAAGCTCTGCACCATTAAGTGTTGAACAAATATTAGCTGTAAACGCCTTATTTGGTAGTGGAAAAAAACAAGATCCGAATGGGAAATTTGGTATACTAGCTAACTTTCCTGCCAATGAAATGCAGGGAATAGGAAGTGGTTTTACTGTTCCAATAGGCTATGTAGCAATAGAAACTAAAGATATGATCGATCAGTTAAATAAAGCGATAACCAGCACAAAACCTATCGAACAATTAGTAGGTGCAGCATGTTTTTTCTCTCGTTTCATAAGTATTCATCCTTTTAAAGACGGAAATGGTCGTACTGCAAGAGCTTTGTTAAATGTAGCATTAAAAAAAATGGGATTACCACCAGCTGTATTTGATGGAATTGAAGCGGCATTATCAGTTGGTATGACAACACTTAATTATTCAAAAGAAATGGATAAAGCAATAGTGCCAATTACTGAAAAAATAACACAATTTTTAAAGGAAGAAAGTTTTTTAGCTGAACTTAAAAGTCAAGGTGTTCATAAATCAGTAAACAGAGATGCAGGAAATGTTTCTGAAAAGTTATTAAAAGCTCATTTGATACCAGCAGACAAAAAGCGAAGTCTACCTCCTGAAGGACAGGTTTTAATGTTGTTGAAAGCACTTGAAAATGGATTGAAATTAATAGGATAGGAAAGCTATTAAAAATCTTGGCAATTGATTTCAAAAGCAATCGTTTAGAATCTATTAAAATTAATAAAAAGATATACAGGAAGTCCTATAAAGGCTTCCTTTTTTTATTACAAATTGTATTTTGCCATAAAAATCAGGAAAAATAAATTATTAAAGAATTATAAGAACTCAGAAATAGAGTTTTTTGATTTAAACAAGAACATCTGTATTTTCATCAGAGATTCTTACTAGTTTCTGAACTTTATTTTTAAGCAAATAATTTTTAATAATGATTTTGGCAAGCTGTTTATTTTCGATCTTTGTTAACATTGATCTCAAAATAGATAATTTATTTTCTTGAAAAGCTAAATTAGTAAAAGCATATCCTATAACTTCATTATTTTCAATTAGAATTACAGCATTTTCTTCTGGCTTTCTTCCTTTGTCAAAGAGAAGAAAACTATGATTATTGAAAGTTTTTGATACTTTTTTACGCTTTCTGATAATATTGTATTTAGGCCTTATTTTGTCTAGCTCTAAATGGTATTTTAATCTTGTGAGTAACGGATTGCCTGTTTCTTCATAGCTAACTTCAAAAACTCTTTTTAATACTTTCTCGGCTTTATTCGTTTTTTTTACGAACTGCTTATTTAGCTCTAGTTTCATATTTCTACCTCTTCCGATAAAAATTATTTTACCTTCTTGATTATGAATATAAAAAACACCTTGTGTCTCTGGAATACTATCTATAATTCGTAAAATCCTGAGCTTTTCATGTCTGTTGTCAAAATATTTTATAGACTGAGTAATAATTTCTTTTTTATTGTCTTTATCTATCAATAGTTTAAATAGCTTAACAGTAGCATAGGCATCACCATTAGCTCTATGCCTGTCAGTTACAGGAATTCCTAAATGCCTACAAAGTTTACCTAAACTATATGAGGGAGCATCTTTTATTAATTTTTTGCTCAGTGCTACTGTACAAATTGTGTTTTTAAGATAATCGTATCCCAAACGATTAAATTCAGTTTTTAAAATGCGATAATCGAAACTGGCGTTATGAGCGATTAAGATGCAGTCTTGTGTAATTTCAATTATTCTTTTGGCTATTTCATAAAACTTAGGAGCATTTTTTAACATTTTATTATTTATACCCGTTAATTTGGCTACAAATTCCTGTATTTCTCTTTCAGGATTAACAAGACTGATAAATTGATCAATTACCTCATGCCCATCGTATTTATAGATCGCGATTTCTGTAATCCCTTCTTCATTAAATTTACCCCCAGTTGTTTCAATATCTAAAATTGCGTACAATTATCTTCTTTTTAGTTCTTTATAAGCTCACTAAAAGTAAAGCTAAGCATTATAATTTCTAACTCCAAATATAGAACTACCAATTCTAACCATATTACTACCTTTTTCAATAGCTAATTGGTAGTCTCCGCTCATCCCCATTGATAGTATTTTTAGGTTGGGATGTGTTTTATGCATTTTTAAATAAAAACATTGTAGCGATTCAAATTCGTTAAGGATTTGTAATTTACTGTCAGTAAAAGTCGACATTCCCATGAGCCCTGAGACATGAACATTTTTTAGTGATTTTAGTTCATTTGAATTTAAAATAGCTTCTATCTCAGTGAATGATAAACCAAATTTACTATCCTCGTTAGCTATTTTAGCTTGAAGAAGACAATTGATTACCCTTGAATGTTTTTCGGCTTGTTTATTAATTTCAATGAGGGTTTTAAAACTATCTACACCATGGATTAACGATACAAAATGTGCCATATGTTTTACCTTATTTCTTTGAAGATGTCCTATCATATGCCATTCAATATCTTTTGGTAAAGCATCGTATTTGCTAACCATTTCTTGTATCTTATTTTCACCAAAAACTTTCTGTCCTGCGTCATAAGCTTCTTGTATATCTGAAACAGGTTTCGTTTTTGAAACAGCAACAAGTTTGACGTGACTAGGAATTGTTTTTTGTACTTCTGTTAAATTAACTTTTATCATTTTTCTATGTTTAAAAAACAAATGAGTATCATATCTCGTATATGGTTAATGCGCTTGGTAGTTTAGGTTCTATATAGGTTGTTTTAGGTGGCATAATCAAATCAGAATCTACTATGTTTTTTATCTCTTCTATAGTTGTGGGTCTCATCCCAAAAGAAACTTTAAAGAGTCCCTCATCTACTTTCGTTTTTAGCTCCAAACCTCCTGACTTATTTTGAGAATAAATTATTTTAGAACTATTTCTTATATCATTGATTCCTAAAATAGGCTTTAAAACTTTAGTAAATAAAATTTGAGCATCTAATTCACTTATAGGGCTGTTAAATTCATAAGCTGATTTTCTTAGTGCTAAAGAGTAAAAACTTCCATTTAAATACATACTAAAAGTATGCTTTTCTTGCGGGTGAAAAAGCTCATCTCCCTTTTTTTCAATTTTAAAAATAGTATCTAATTCAACAAGAAATTCTTCAGGTGTTAAATTATTTAAATCTTTTATAAATCTATTAAATTCATAAATACATAATTGACTCTCAGGTAGTAAATAACTCATAAAAAAATTGTAAGGCTCATCACCAGTATGGTTTTTATTCGAGCTAGCTAAGTTTTTGGCTAAAATACAAGATGAAGTAGAACGATGGTGACCGTCTGCAATATATAAAGTTTTCACACTCTCAAAGGCACTAATCATTGCCTTTAAGTCTTCAGGGGCTGTAACAACCCATAGTTTATGAAGGTTTTTATCAATAGATGAAAATTCATATTCAGCTCTGTTTGATTTGTATTTTTGAATAATATCTTCTATTGTATTATTATCGGGGTACGTTAGTAAAACAGGCTCAGCATTAAACCCTGTATTTTTTAAATATTCTTCAAATAATAACTCTCTTTTATGTAAAGTACTCTCATGTTTTTTAATAACTTCATTATCATAGTCTTCAACAGAAGTAGCTGCAATAACGCCACAAAAAGTATGTGCAGCTGTTTTTTTTTCATAAATATAAAAACTTGAAATGTCGTCTTTTTTTAAATAACCATCTTCTTTGAATTCAAGATATCTATTATGTACCAGTTTGAATCTTTGTGCACCTGCTACATCTTTTTTATGGTATTTATATCCAGGATTTACAACATGTAAAAAAGTATAAGGATTGAATGCTAATTTCGCATTTAATTGATCAATAGTATAGGCTTCATACGATTCGGTAGATACCAGACCAACTTTATCTCTAGTGGCTCTAACAGCTTTAAATGGTTTTACGATTGCCATAAAATTATTCAGATAATAATTCCTTTATTTGTTTAGCAAGTTCTTTATCTGTTCGTAGTTTGGACTCCTTGGTTAAAGAACCAATATTAGGAGTGAAAGAAATTTCAGGATTCATCAAAAGTTGAATTTCTGGATTTGGTTGATTTTCAAAAACATCAAGGGCGGCGTATTTAACGATTCCGTCTTTAATAGCATTAACCAAAGCGACTTCATCAACAAGTCTACCATGAGAAGCATTTATGATTCCAACACCTTGTTTCATATGCTCAAACTCTTTTGAAGCGATGATATAATCATCTTGTAAAGGAGCGTGAATGGAAATGAAATCAGATTTCATCAAAACTTCTTTAAAAGGTTCTTTTTCAACAGTAAAATCGATAGTTTGTCCGTTGAAAAAGCTTAAAGTAATTATCTTTTCTTCAGAATAGTCACCTGTAAAAATAACACGCATTCCAATTCCTAAGGCGAGTTTAGCAACTTCATCGGCTATTTCATTATCACCAATAATACCAATGGTTTTTCCTTTTAGTTCAATACCGTCAGCAAACTGTTTACGTAAACTATTAAACCTAGTCTCACCCTCTAAAGGCATTTCACGATTCGATTGGTGTAAAAACCGAGCGATACCAAATAGATGGGCAAATATTAATTCAGCAACGGCACTAGCTATCGCCAAAGGTGTATTAATAACATGTAGTCCATTCTCTCTAGCAAAATCAACATCGATATTGTCTAAATCAATTCCGGCTTTTCCTATTAATTTAAGACTAGGGCAGTCTTCAATAAGTTCTTGTCTTACCTGTGTTTTATCTGCTACCAGCAGTACATCAATCCCATTGTCATTAATATAATTCGGTAACTGATTTTGAGAAACTCTTACATCCATAACTTCAAAGCCATTTTCCTCTAGGGAAGAAATACCACTTTGAGAAATTCCATCATTTGCTAATATTTTCATCTTGTATTTTTATAAATCTTAATTGATCTATTGTTTATTTATTAAGCTTTTTTTTCTAATTCTTGCATAACATCTACTAAAACCTGAACACTGTATAACGGGAGTGCGTTGTACATACTTGCTCTATAACCACCGATACTTCTATGTCCATTCAGACCATTAATGCCAGCTTCTTTCCATAGTTCATCAAACTTTTTTGCTAAACTATCATTTTTTATAGTGAATGTCGCGTTCATATGACTCCTATCTTCTACATTGACTATTCCAGAAAAAAGAGGGTTTCTATCAATTTCATTGTATAAAAGCGTTGATTTTTTTTGGTTTACTTTTTCTATAAATGAAATACCGCCTATTTTTTTTAACCACTCAAGTGTTAACATAGAAACATACACAGCAAAAACCGAAGGCGTATTAAACATACTATCTTTTTCAATATGCGTTTTATAGTTTAACATTGAAGGTATTTTTCTTTTCACTTTTCCAAGTATATTTTTTTTAATGACTACCAAGGTAGTACCAGCAGGTCCCATATTTTTTTGAGCGCCAGCATAAATTAAATCAAATTCTGAAAAATTTAATTGCCTTGAAAAAATATCTGAACTCATATCACAAACTAGAGGTACCTGTGTTTTAGGAAAGCTCTTCATTTGCGTACCATAAATTGTATTATTGCTAGTACAATGAAAGTAGTCAGCATCTAAAGGAATTTCATATTTTTTTGGGATATAACTGAAGTTTTCTTTTTTTGAACTCGCTACCTCAACAAGGTCTCCAAATAAACTAGCTTCTTTAATAGCTTTACTACTCCAAGTACCTGTGTTTAAGTAAGCCGCTTTTTTATCAAGTAGGTTATAGGCCGTCATTAGAAATTGAGAGCTAGCTCCTCCTTGAAGAAACAGGGCATCATAACCTTTATTTTCAAGACCTAATAACTCAAGAGCTAAATTTCTTGCATTTTCTATAACATTAACAAAAGGTTTACTCCTATGAGAAATTTCAATAAGAGAAAGATTGTCGTTATTAAAATTAATAATTGCATCTGAAGCTTTTTTTAAAACCTCATCAGGCAGTATACATGGGCCGGCACTAAAATTGTGTTTTTTCATTTGATTTTATCTTCAGTAATTATTAACAGTTTTCTGTAACTCTTAATTAATATTGCCTATTTCTTTGTAGGTGAATTTGAGTTTTTTTGAATTTGATTTTGTATGTAATATTCCTGTTTTAATGTGTTGCAAATATCTGAATAAATAAAGCGATAATCTTACAGGTTAGCTAAAAAATTAAGAGTATTTACACCGTCAGCATAATCCCAAAGTTTAGGGTGTTGAGTTTGACCAAAAGGAATTTCTTTTTTTGTGAAATTATTAGCTACAATACATTGAATTTGTTCTTTGTCTTCATTTAACTTTGTTTTTAAATTGTCAATAACGTCATAGTATTCATAAAAAACAGAAGCAATAGGAGAGGCATAGCTTTGGTCTTCTTTGATCATTAAAAAACCATTTTCTAGTATATTAAATTCACTCATCAAATAAACGGCTTTGTTATAATCATAATTGTTGGCATATTTTGTATTGTTGATAATTTCGTTTTGATGATACATTCCTTTGAAAAAGTTATCAAAATTATATCCTTTTGGAACAAAAACTTTTGATACTGAACGACAGCCTAAACCAAAGTATCTAAAAACATCTTCACTTAAGTTATATAGGTCATTATCAGATTCATTACCTGTAATTACAGCAATAGAATTTCTACTTTTTCTTATAATATTTGGTTTTCCTTGAAAATAATACTCAAAATATCGGGCGGTATTATTGCTTCCTGTTGCTATTACTGCATCAAAATCAGAGAGCTTTTCTTTTGTGAAAGTAATTTTTCCTTTTAGTTCAGGTAAAACATACTCAAGATATTTAGCCAAAAAAGGTAATAAGTGTTGATCATTTGAAGATTGTTTTATCAAAATAGAGTGTCCAGAAATAAGAACAGATAAAAAGTCGTGAAAACCAACAAGAGGAATGTTTCCAGCCATTATTACGGCGACTATTTTTTCTTCACTTAGCCCTAAGTTTTCCTTTAGAATCCAAGATTCTAGGTTTTTTTTGCTTAAAGCTTTTGACCAATTTTCAATTGCAAACAGTAAATTTTCTTGCGTAAACCAAGTGTTAGATTCTTGAGCTAGTTTTAATTGATGTTTAAAACCATCAAAAAATAGTTCATTATAAGGGATGTCTTTACCTTGTTTAATTTCTTTTGAAGAAAATTGGCTTAAAAAATCACCTAGTTTTTTAAAAGCAATTAATCTACGTTTTATCTTGTCCATTTATATTGTTTCTAAATTAAATTGGATTTACTTTTGTAAAGCAAAGTTACAAAACTGAAAGAGATTTTTTATGGCAATAATAATAACAGATGAATGTATAAATTGTGGTGCTTGCGAACCAGAGTGTCCTAATACTGCAATATACGAAGGCGCTGATGATTGGCGTTATGCTGATGGTACAGATTTAGAAGGTAATATCGTATTACCAAATGGACATAGTGCCAACGCAGAAGAAGAGCAAGAGCCAATTTCTGATGAAGTTTATTATATCGTAGCAGATAAATGTACGGAGTGTAAAGGTTTCCATGAGGAACCCCAATGTGCAGCTGTTTGTCCTGTAGATTGTTGCGTACCCGATGAAGATAATGAAGAAACAGAAGAAGAATTATTGGCAAAACAAAAGTTTATGCACAATGAATAGCAATTGATTATTTAAAAAGGGTTCACAATATTTACATTTATGATTTTTTAAAAAAAATTAGAAATAGAAAGACAATGTTATTTTTTGCAATTTCTTTCTATAATGTCTTTAAATTGTATAAGGAAATAGATTTTTTTAATAAAGTTTTGATAAAGTTTAAATAATTGGTGTTAACAAATACATTTGAAAGGTTACAAAAATTATCTAAAGATGCGTTATGTTCGACTTCATGTCTTTTCGTGTTTTGGTTATCATAAAACTAACTCCGCATTTTTTTGAAACCAATGCGAAATTATATACCAGTATATTTTACATTTTTAGAACCTGAGAATTTTTTTAATTTATTATTACCAGTTACATGACGTGTCCAATTAACCTATTTTAACAATCCTAAAAAAATATTTCTTTATTTTTTTAAAACCTTTCATTTAGACTAAAATCAATAAAATTACTGCAATTTCTAAATTATAAAGAGTTAGTATTTTATCCACGGTACCCAGTTCTGGATAATCTTATAAACAAAATAAGTTATTAAACCTTTTAAACTAGATAATTTTTTCATTAGGAAATATCTATGTCTCTTCAACATGACGATTAAAATACTCAATGAATGAAATTATAAGTATTTTCTTTAATGTCGGAATCAATTATCATTTGATTAGTTTTATGCCAGACCTAAAAAAAGATAATGATTACACTTTGAGAGAAAATGAAATATTCAGGTCGTGTAAAATAATTGGAATGTAATTGGAACTAAACCCTTGAATTTATTTGATATGACAGGAAATAAACTATTCAACGGTAACATTGTTGTGATAGATATAAAAAATAATACCTTTGGAATCGAAAATTAACTTTTACTAATTTAAGACGTGTATAAAACAGCTAATAAGAGCTAAACTAAAATTTATGTATATTTAGAAACTCTGCCAAATTTTTAATTCGGCTTTTTAAAAGAGAAAATTAAAAACAAACCATTATCATGATAAAATTAAGGAAGTTAAAACTTAATGATTTAAAAGCCTATGGGTACTGGAAGTCACCTGAACATAGCTATCATTCCTTAAATGGACCTTATTTTAAAAAAGATTCTAAAGAAGAAATTGAGAATATAATTCAAGGCTTAAAAAATGAATTTTTAAAAGGAGAAGATGTTTTAGATAACAAGAGAATCATTTCGAATAATAAAAATGAAATTATCGGAGAAGTAAGCTGGTATTGGAGATCAAAAGAGACTAATTGGTTAGAAATAGGAATTGTAATTTTTAATGAAAATTTTTGGGGTAAAGGAATTGGATACTTAGCATTAAAACTATGGATAAACGAAGTGTTCAATGAAAAAAAAGAACTGTTGAGACTTGGAATTTCAACTTGGTCGGGAAATTTAGGAATGATAAAGTTAGCAGAAAAACTAGGTATGAAGAAAGAGGCTGAATATCGAAAAGCGAGAATTGTAAATGGAAAGTATTTTGATTCAGTTAGCTATGGGGTATTAAGAGAAGAGTGGGAAAAACAAAATAACTAGCTATCTAGCAATAACAAAAAAATATAAGCGATATTAAAATGACAGCTTATACTAAATGCTAAGCAAAATTAATCTAATAAAATGGAAATAGAATTTGAATTTGAAATGAATGATTTGATGGAATTTCATAAAAATTACATGAAGAATTCTAAACAATTTAGACGAATAAAAATAATCGCGGTAGCTATGATGCCTTTAATTTTTAGTGTGATTATAATTATTGAATTAATAAAAGGAACGTTTTATCCTTTAGGAATACTAATATTTGGAGTCGCATCCATATTGTGGATTGTATTTTACCCTAAAAGAATGGACAAAACGGCCCTTGCTAAGACAAAAAAAATAATTGAGGAAGGTGATAATACTGGAATTTTAGGCATGCATAAAATTACATTGAATGACGAAGAAATTATCCATGTTGAGCCTGAATCAGAGCGAAAAATTAAATGGAAAGGTATCAAAAAATTAGAAGAAAATGATACTCATTATTTTCTCTATAACACAGCTATATCTGCAATTATAATACCGAAACAAAAGGTTCTTAACGATATAGAAAAGCTTGATAAAAAATTAAAAAGCAACATTGCATAACTCCGTGTTAAAATAAATCTATAAATTAGTTTACCAATATTATTGGTAATGCTTATTGATTTTCTTATTTATAATGCAAGAGTTTTATTAGAAAACAGGAATGTTTTAAAAAATAATTAAAATATTTAATACAGACATTTGATGTAAATTTATTCGGTACAATTGAATTAACTGAAAAACTAATTTCTAAGTTTAACTCTAATGGACAAACAATTAATTTTATCTCTGATTGAAGTTCATTTAACAAAAAAGTAGATAACAAAATCTAAAATACGTTAAAACGTAGTGTATAGACTATCTGATAATTTATCTCTTCTTTTTGTCCTACGTCTATGCTTTTGGTTTACTAAATGACGAAGGCGACTATTTAGTTAACTGATTATAAACAAGCCTTCCAATATTTTTTTGGGGCGTAATGATTGTTCACATTGAAATTGGTCTCGGAGCAATGTAGGAAGTTCAATCGTAGGATTATTGCAATTCAAAAAAACGGAGCTAACAGGAAACTAACTTTTGGAGAGTTTCTTAAAAGAAATTTACTTAGCTTAATCGATATGTTCTTTTTTAGACTAATCGGAATTGTCACTATAAAAAAACAGATAAAAATCAACGATTAGTAGACATTTGGAAAAATACAATTATAGTTTTGAATTAAAACTCACTAAATAATAATAACGTATGCCAAGACCACCTAAACTGCATTAAAGTATAGATAAGGCAAACCGTTGAAGTTCATTGTAAAAAAACACTAATTATATAAAAATTAAACAAAATTGATTTTTATGAAGTAAATCTGATAAATATTATTAAATATAATTTTGAAGAAAGTATTCTTTACTTTTGAATTTGATAAAAAGATTTTCTACTTATGCTTACTAAACAACCGACTAAAAAAAAAGTATCGCAAACATTTGTAAGTAATTTTACATTGCGTTGGATTCAAAAAGCACTAAAATTAATCCCTTTTTCTTTAGTAGTTAATCATTTAGCAAATCGTGATAGTTTTTTTAATAGTGAATCATATAGGTTTCCTATTTAAGGGTTTCTGTCAACCATTATTTTAACTATTCTAGTAGGGATCATAGCGGACTTTAATTTAAAATTTTATAAGAAAAAGTATTTTTATAAAAAGATACAAATGGGCACGATTGTGAACTTTATACTGTCTACGTTAGGATATATTGCAATCATGTATATTCCTGCAAATATTATTATAGATATAATTGCAGATGGACAAACAGAATTCTATTATTTATTAATTGGTTTACTACTTAGCTTATTAACGTGTTCTATTTTTATATGCTTATTGTATGCGCAGGACATATATAATTTATACCAGTTATCTATAAAAAAAGCTGAAATTACTATTGAAAGTGGTGCTAAAATGACGAAACTCACCTACGAGAATATTGCGGTCTTTTACAGTGAAAATAAAATTGTGTATACGATTCAGAATGATGGTACAACACTTAATACCAACTTTACATTAAATGAACTTGAAGAAAAAATAAATGATCAATTATTTTTTAGAGCCAACCGACAAATTATCATTCATAAAGATGCTATATACGTAATTCAAAAGGTAGAAAATGGTAAGTTACGTATTCTGTTAAAAGCTTCTATTGGAAACGATACAATTACTGAAATCAATATCAGTCGTTACAAACGAAAAGCATTTATAGATTGGTATCAATAGATAAATGCTAAAAAAATTCCTACTATTCAGTTATAATTTTTGACCATTGAGTAAAAACATTAGTATTAAAAGGAATTTACAAAGATTTTGTTCATTATTTCGCTTAGTATTTAAAAATCAAAAAACAATGAATAGATTAGATTTACGAAAAATAGTAATTCCATTAATCACATTTGCCATTATATGCTCATTTTAGTTTGGCTCATTTCGAATCAGGTAGAGAATATTATTATTTCTATACTTATTATTACAGCAAATTATATAGAATACAAAGGAAAACCTTTTTCAGCACTAGGGTTTCGATATGAAAAATTTACATTCAAAAATATTTTTATACTAGCTCCATTAGTTGCTTTAGGGCTCTTTATTTTCTATGTTTTCGCATTAGTTCCTAGAATTACAAAACTTACAGGAGTTCCTATTGATTTATCAAGCCTCGAAGATTTGAGAGGAAATTTTTCTGCTTGTTTAACTATTTTAGCACTAGTTTGGGCTACTGCTGGATTTGGAGAAGAAATTATCTTTCGCGGTTATTTTATGAGACAATTCACAAAGTTTTTTGGAGCTAGCAAAGTAAGTATTTTGTTTAATATTATTCTACTTTCTTGTTTTTTGGGCTTTATGTATGGTCATCAAGGAATTACTGGGCAACTTGTTGCAGGAATAGTCGGAGCGCTTTTAGCCTTGATATTTTATATTCGTAAATACGATTTGTGGTTTAATATTGCTGTACATGGTTTTTTTAATACCATCGCTATAATTTGTATTTACTTTGGTTTAATGTAGTAATAATAAAATAACAAGAGGTATGGAACTTACTCATTAAACTTGGCTTTTTTAAAATGTACTTTATACTTTAAATTACTAAAAAAATTAAAACAATTTTAAAAATACAGAAATAAACGATACCCCAAATATCACTAAACATTTTAATAAAAATGACAAAAATTAATGTAGTTTTCTTATTAGTATTTACTTTATTCTTAACTAATTGTTCTAACGATGACGATAATACTAACTCAACTGAAATAGATTTTAGCGGAGAATGGATAGGAACTGAATTTTTAATTGATGAACCTTATGACTTTAATAATGATGGAATCTTGGGTACTGATTATAAAATAGAATTACCTTGTTTAATTCAAAATATAACTTTAAATTCAAATGGGACAGGCTTGTTTAAAGCTAATATTCATAGTGCACAGAATGGTACTTTAGAATGTGTCGGATATAAAGAAACTCTCATAAATTGGGAGCTAAATTCATCACAAACAAAAGTATTATTAAATGCTTTTGACGAAACAATTGAAATTGATATTGTTAATAAAAATATAATTGAACGATTTTCTGAAGCATTATTGGATGAAGAGATTGGGATTTCAGGAAAAGTAGTTTACAAAAGAGAATAACGTTTGCTAAAAAATCGCACAAAAATATACTTGCCACAGAACACCTTTATTAAGGTGTTTTTTGCTTAAATTTATTAGAACTGTTGATCAAAAATTGAAAATTTTTGTTACTTTATGTAAATGCCTGTAAACGTTTATATTTGTGGCGGAAATATACACAATTGTGTATCTGCATTAATTATAGGGTATTTAAAAAAATAACCAACATTTGAAGAGAAAATCATTATATATTGAAACCAAAATAAAATGTGACTTAGACGAGCTGTGGACAAAAACACAAGAACCTTCATTACATCAAGAGTGGGATTTGAGGTTTTCCGAAATTTCATATTTACCCCAAAAAGATCCAAAATCCCCACAAGAGTTTCTATACTCAACAAAAATTGGACTCGGAATTAAGGTAAACGGAATTGGAGAAAGTGTTGCAAACAAAACCAAAGAAAACGGAGAAAGTACATCAGTTTTAAAATTTTCTTCAGATAGCCAAATCTCAATAATAAAAAAAGGTTCAGGATACTGGAAATATATTCCAAAAGCAGATGGAATAAAATTTTTTACAGGTTATGACTATGAAACACGTTGGGGAGGGCTAGGAAGATTAATTGACAAATTAATTTTTAGACCATTAATGATTTGGGCAACTGCTTGGAGTTTTGACTGCTTGAAAAATTGGATTGAAAAAGGATTTCATCCAAAGCAATCTATAAATGCTCTATTATCTGTTTTGTTTGTAAATTTAACATTAGGAATCATTTGGATTTATCAGGGACTAATTCCAAAAATACTTTTTACTGACTCGGGAGAAATTGAAATATTAAGACAATTGAGATTATTTAATGGGTATGAAGAAAATATTTTGATCATTATCGGAATAGCAGAAATTTCTTTTGGAATTACGTTAATCTTAATTCAAAGAAAATCATTTCAATACCTGAACATCTTAAGCTTACTCATTCTTTCGATAGGAGCAATTTTTAGCGACTTGATTATTTTCACACTTCCATTTAATCCATTTTCCCTAAACATATCAATGATAGCTCTTTCTGTAATAGCAATTTTTAATTTCCGCTATTTGCCAAAGGCTTCTAATTGTATTACAAAACAGAAATAATGAAATCAATATATCAAAAAGCTTTAGGTTCAAACTTTAACAAACTTCATCCAAAGATTCAAAAGCGATTTGGCTTTAACAGTACTGACAAAATTGCCTCGGTTGGAAAAGGAGTTATGCAAAGTGTTTGGTATGGTAAACCATTTATATTGCCATTTCTTTACATTGGAACGTGGAGAAATATCATGTTTCCGCAGAAAGGAAAATATATTCCTTTTACAATTGAAAACTACGCTTACAAAGACAAGTTTGGAAGAGAAACAGTTACATGGGTTCGTAAATACCAATTTCCAAAACGTGTTCGACGATTTGACGCAACAATGATTTACAGCGAGCAAAGAAAAAGAATTGTAGACTATTTAGGAACACATCAACATCTTGCCGTCGATATTGAAATGACTGTTGCTGAAAACGGTGGTATAAAACTTCGATCAGGAGAACAACGATTTTATGAAGGCTTTTTAAATTTTAAATTTCCAATGCTATTCTCAGGAGAAGCAAATGTCTGCGAGTGGTATGACGACAAGGAGCAAAAATTTAAAATCTCTGTTGTGGTTAGTAACAAAATTTGGGGAAAATTATTTGGCTATGAAGGAACATTTGAAACGGAGTTTAAAACAGTAAGTTCAATTACAGAAATTCCAAAAAACGTATTGCCATTAAGAGAAGAAATAAGAGAATAGAATAAAAATATCATACAACAATAGATACATTTCATAGCGTACTGAAAACCAATGTAAACTATGTCCAAACCGTTAAAATGTACGTGCCGAAAAGTACCTATTATGGTGTTTTTTCGTGTTTGTAATCTTTGAAACTGCAACAAATAAAAATATTTTTGCGCAATACCTTATAACCCTATTTGCTTCACAGGGCTAATGCTTAAATGTAGGTTGAAAATGTTTGAAGTTATAAAATGTAAAAAGAAAGCTATTAAATTTGTTTGTGTCTTTTTATTAAAAATTGCAAATCAAATAAATTTGGGTAATTTAAACTATGTTGAGAATAGACAAAAATACTTAACTGAAGTAGGAAAAGGGTGTTTTCGTAATACAGAAAGGTTAGTTTGTAATAGTCAAAAAAGGGGAAAATTACAAGGAATTATTTAATGATAGAAAATTAAAATAAAAAACCTTCTTTGACTAACAAAGAAGGTTTTTTATTTTTTTATAATTTAAATTTCCATTGAATGATATACCTGATTTACATCATCGTCTTCTTCAAGTTTATCTAAGAGTTTCTCAACCTCTTCCTTTTGTTCATCAGATAAAGCGCTTGTAGTCGTTGGAATTCTTTCAAATTCAGAAGAGAGAATTTCTAAATTATTTTCTTCCAAATATTTTTGAATAGCCCCAAATTGTTCAAAAGGAGCATATATAAGAATACCATCTTCATCTTTAAAAACTTCCTCCACATCAAACTCAATCATTTCAAGTTCAAATTCTTCAAGATCCATTCCTAAAGAAGATTCATTTATTCTAAAGTTTACTGTATGATCAAACATAAAAGCAACAGATCCAGAAGTACCTAAGTTTCCATTACATTTGTTAAAAGCAGCACGAACATTTGCGACAGTTCTGTTGTTATTATTCGTTGCTGTTTCCACTAATACGGCGATACCGTGTGGAGCGTACCCTTCAAAAAGAACTTCTTTATAATTCTCTGTATTTTTGTCAGACGCTTTTTTTATTGCACGAGCAATATTATCTTTAGGCATGTTTGCCGCCTTTGCATTTTGAATAACGACACGTAAACGAGAATTCGATTCAGGATTAGGCCCACCTTCTTTAACAGCCATTACGATGTCTTTACCAATACGAGTAAAGGTCTTGGCCATAGCTGACCAACGTTTCATTTTTCTTGCTTTCCTAAATTCAAATGCTCTTCCCATTTCTAAAAAATTGTTTAGTATATGCAAATGTAATTATTGCAGTAAAAATTTACAATTAAAATCTTTTTTTGAATAAAATATCTTTATTTTTTTTGTCATAGCTTTTCCAAGTGCCAACTTGAACCCCTTTTTTAAATTTACCAGAAATTTTTATGTTACCATTCCTGTAATATTCTTTATAATAACCATGTTTTAAACCATTTTTAAGTTCAACTTCAATATGAATTTTTCCATTTTCATATTTTTTTATATATTCTGAAGCGCTTAAATCGTTAGGATATATTTCTGGTAATTTGAAAATTGTTTCTTGCGTGATAATGGTGTCCAAATTTTTTGATATTTTTTGAACAAGTATATCTCGTAATTTTTGATCTTCTTTTTGATGTTGTAAAACAGTTTGTGGATTTTCGTAGCCAATCACTAGATAATTTTCAAAAAAATCTCCTTCAGATATCAATTGTAATCCTATTTGAGAAAAAGAAATAATATATTCTTTATTTTTACGAATACTATTTTTTGTTTTTGAATCAGCAAGAGAATATAGTTCATCATAAATATAAGGAGTATTTACATAAGCGAAAACGCTTGATTTTTCATCAAATTGATCGTTAAAATCTAAATAGTTTTGATTAGAAGCTAATGTGTATCCAATGAGTTGTGTATTTATAATTTCTTTCAAAGTATTCGGACTGTTACTAAAAACAATATAATTGTCAATAATGGTAAAGTAGGGTTTTTCCATTTTTGAAAATAAATTACCCGCAAGCATTTTAAAAAAGCCTTTTAAATCTAAAAAATTAATATCATAGCCTTTGTAGTTGATATGTTTGAATTTTAAAGGGGTTTTTTCTTTTATTCTAGACAGGATAAATTCTAGTTTTTCTCTAGCTTGTTCAATATCTTTCGTAGCCAAAACAACGGCAATATTTTGCTTCTTTTTTGAAATTTCATCATTGATATGTAATAAAGCAATTTCATTTCCAATCCAACTAAATATTGCATCTTTTACATCAATATCAAGCATACTTTCAACATCACTTAATTGCTTATTGTAATTATCAAATAGTGTTTGATTTTCTTCTTTGAGAGCTTCAAAATTTTCATAAAAAACATTAAAACTGTCAAAAGCAAAGCTTACGTATAAAGCTGTATTTTTAGGGGCAATCTTAGCTATAGTCCTTTTTCCTTTTCCTGATTTTTGAAGAGCTTTTAAATAGCTTTGAGATGTTAAATCAAAATTGGTAAACCCGTCAGCTTGAATAGTAGTACCCTCTTTAAGACCAATATTAAATCCTGAATATAGCCAAGATTTTTCCTTGGCGTTTTGATTTTTTGCTCCAATTTTATTAGAAAAACACGCTAAATAGTTATTGAAGTATTTATACTGAATGAATAATTTAAAAAGACCATCATCAGGAGTTTCCTTATTAATTTCAATGTAATTAACATCTCTTCCGATTACAGGTATTTGATATTGATCAATTGATTTTTCTACGAGTAGATGTGTATAAGAGGCGATAAATTGATTTTTTAAAAAACTAACATAAAGTGTTTCCCTCTCTTTTTTATCGAAGATTTCTGTAATTTCCTGATTTTTGTATATGCGTTTGGTAACTTCAAAATTATTTCCAGCAAGTTTAGCAATTGAATTTTTTAAAAACTCTAGTTTCGATAGCTTTTCAATATCAACAGTATAGAATAGACCAATACTTTTAGGTTTATAAACATGGAGCGATATTAAGAAATCACGTTCACCAAGAAATTCTATTAGGTGTTTTTGTTCTTTAAAAGATTTGTCTATCGTGCTTAAACTTTTTGCTATGTTGTTGAAGTAATCATTTTTTTGGAGATGTTCCCATATTACACTGTTACTTATTTCATCCCAAGTATCAATAGGTCTTTCAGTATCAATAATAAATACAGCATCGTCAGGGATCAGATAAATCGGATTTATATTATCTTCATTTGGAGAAACAAAAATATAGGTTTGATAGGTTATAAAGATTCCAAATAAAATAAAACAGCTGATGATAAACTTCTTTTTCATTTGTATGGGGTTTCAATTGTGATTTTACATAAATATTATACTTGAATAACGCCCAGGTTGAATGGCTTTTGGATAGGAGCGTGGTTAGCGGCTTCTATTCCCATAGAAACCCACTTTCTAGTATCCAAAGGATCAATAATTGCGTCTGTCCAAATTCTGGCGGCAGCGTAATATGGAGAAATCTGATTATCATAACGAGATTTGATCTTTTCAAATAATTCTTTCTCCTTTTCAGGAGTGATTTCTTCTCCTTTTTTCTTTAAAGCAGCGGTCTCAATTTGTAATAAAACTTTGGCTGCAGAAGCACCACTCATAACAGCTAGTTCAGCACTCGGCCAAGCGGCAATTAACCTAGGGTCATAGGCTTTACCACACATAGCGTAATTTCCTGCTCCATAGGAGTTTCCTATTATAATGGTAAATTTAGGGACCACAGAGTTGCTGACAGCATTTACCATTTTTGCACCGTCCTTAATAATTCCGCCATGTTCCGATTTACTTCCAACCATAAATCCTGTAACGTCTTGCAAAAAAACCAATGGTATTTTTTTCTGGTTACAATTAGCAATAAAACGGGTTGCCTTATCGGCAGAGTCATTATAAATAACACCACCAAATTGCATTTCTCCTTTTTTGGTTTTGACTAATTTACGCTGATTTGCGACGATTCCAACTGACCAACCATCAATTCTGGCATACCCCGTTATGATACTTTGTCCATAGCCTTCCTTATATTCTTTAAAATCAGAATTATCCACCAAACGTTTTATAATTTCGAGCATATCATACTGCTCGTGACGAGCTTTTGGAAGAATCCCGTAAATTTCATTTTCATTTTCTTTTGGAGGAAGTGCTTCTTTTCTATTAAACCCAGCCTTGTCGTAATTTCCAATTTTGTCAATAATATTTTTTATAGTATTTAAAGCGTCTTTATCGTCTTTTGCTTTATAATCGGTTACTCCTGAAATTTCACAATGTGTTGAGGCTCCACCTAAAGTTTCATTATCAATAGTTTCTCCAATAGCGGCTTTTACTAAATAACTTCCTGCTAAGAAAATACTTCCTGTTTTATCAACAATTAGGGCTTCATCACTCATAATTGGTAGATAAGCTCCACCCGCTACACAACTACCCATAACTGCAGCAATTTGCGTAATACCCATACTACTCATTACCGCGTTGTTTCTAAAAATTCTTCCGAAATGTTCTTTATCTGGAAAGATTTCATCTTGCATAGGTAAATAAACCCCGGCTGAATCTACTAAGTAAATAATAGGCAATTTATTTTCAATAGCAATTTCCTGAGCTCTTAAATTTTTTTTCCCGGTAATAGGGAACCAAGCTCCGGCTTTTACTGTTGCATCATTGGCAACAACGATACATTGTTTTCCTTGTATATATCCGATTTTAACAACAACTCCTCCTGAGGGACAGCCTCCATGTTCTTTATACATGTCTTCTCCCGCAAAGGCGGCTATTTCAATAGATTTACTGTTATCATCCAATAAATAATCAACACGCTCTCTGGCAGTCATTTTGCCTTTTTCATGGAGTTTATCAATTCTACTCTGACCTCCGCCAAGTTTTACTTTGGCTAGGCGTCTGCGTAAATCTGATAATAAAAGCTTATTGTGATCTTCGTTTTTGTTAAAGGTAAGGTTCATAAAGATATTATCGTTGTTTGTAAGTTAGTGCTAAAATAATAAATTACTGAATAAGCATCAAAGTGAAAATGTAGACTTTCAATTAGCTATCAAATTTTATTAGGACTTTTTGTTTTAAAATATTCCTTAAGAATAATTATTAAGTATTTCTGATACCGTTTTCTCAATATTTTTGTATTCAACAGCTCTTTCAAGTCTGGACGGTTCTGCCACACGAACATCGCAATCGTTTAGCGAACATGTTTCACAAGTAACGCCAACTTCTTTAGTTTCTATTTCACTGTTATCAATAAATTTAAGTTTCTTTTTCAAATGAGAGGAAATAAGAAAGCCAATAGAGATACTTCTATTTAATTCTTTTCGAAATGGATCAGGTGTTGCAGATGACAAGACTAAATATTTATTTTCTGGGTTTTCGTAGGATGATATTTGAATTCCAAAAGCAGAATTTGTGTTTGTTTTTTCTAATTTTTTAATAGACTGAATTGAAACCCATCGCCTACAATAGTGCTCATTGTTTCTATTTGCGTGAGGTGTTTGCTGTTGAGTTATGTGTAGTTCTTTGGTAAGTCTAAATTTTGGTGAGCCCAACTTGTGTGTAAAACGAAGGAAAAATAAATTCTTTATGTGAAAAAATTTAGGAAGAATGTTTGTTAACCTTTGGTAAAAACTTTCTTCTGAACAATTATAGGTCTCAATAATTTTTATAAATTCTTCTTTATCCCAGTTTTTTAAACTAAAAAACACATTTAATCGTTCAACCAAAGTTTTTTTAGGAATAATTAAAGCGCCAGCAAAATAAGAAGCTATAAAATTATTTAAAACTTGATCAAAGTTATCAAATTTCACCCAGGGAAATGTGTTTAGTCTATGTGTTATTTTTAAATGGTTGTACGCTAGTTCTTTGGCGTAAATAAAAGTTTTTTGAGCTTCAGAGATATCGCTACTGATAAGGAGTGTTTTTTTTGAGGGAATGTATATATTTCTTAATTCAAGTAAATTGGAGTGTTTGTTGAGTTCTTTATTGTCTATGGTATAACCAAATTCTTCAATTAAAATTTCTTCCAAGTCTTGTGAAAAAATTTTAGTTTCAAGATTGATATGATAAGAATTCGCAAAATTTTCAACATGCTCTTCGATTTCCTCGAAATAGTTATTATGAGCCTCTTGATAGGACCTTAGTGAGGCTAAAAAAAAGCTTTCTCTAGTAAGGTTGTAATTCTGAGATATCTTAATAATCGTACTTATGAATGCATTTACTTTAGCCGGGGCATTGGCAACAATATCAATTAAGTTTTTTTCTTGAATCCCAAATAGCTCTAGTGGAATTTCTTTTAAAATTTTTGATTTTAAAATTTCACCAATGGGTGCTAAATTTTTGTCTAGTTTTAAAGAAACTAAATGATCATAAGGAACGTCTAGCTGTTCTGAGAAAATTGCAATTTTATCTGGTTTTGGATATTTTTTACCTTTTTCAATTTCGTTTAAATAAGATTTAGATAATCCTGTAAGTTTTGCTAAACCAAAAAGAGATAATTTTTTTTCTGTTCTTATTTGTTTGAGTTTAAGCCCAAAAATGAGTCGAATATATTCATCTTCTATATGCATAAAATCAAAGGTAATAATAAATAGCGAATAAATAAATTTAGAAAACTTTTAAAAAATAGCGAACGTTCGCTTGTGGAGTTCAAAAATAATTCCTATCATTGTTGTGTCAAATAAAAAATGATAATCATGAACACAGAAGCAATTACCGAAAAAATTAAATTAACAGGTTTTAAAACAGATAGCTACAAGGAGGTGTTAACAGAGGAAGCGTTAAATTTTTTAGTCGTTTTACATGAGAAGTTTAACAAAAAAAGATTATCATTATTAGAAGATAGAAAAATCTATCAAGCTTATTTTGATGCTGGTAACTTTCCTAATTTTCCTGAAGAGACTAAAGATATACGAGAGTCAGATTGGGTTTGTGCACCGCTACCAAAAGATTTATTAGATAGAAGGGTGGAGATTACAGGTCCAGTAGATCGTAAAATGATTATAAATGCTTTAAATTCTGGTTCTAAAACTTTTATGGCTGATTTTGAAGATAGTAATTCACCAACTATTGAAAATATTTTAGATGGTCAGATAAATTTACGTGATGCTGTAAATGGAACAATCTCTTTGTATGATGAGAGGAAAGGTAAGAGTTACCAATTAAATGAAATTACATCGGTATTATTGGTTAGACCAAGAGGTTTACATTTGAATGAGCGTCATATAATCATTAATGGCGAGGAGATTAGTGCTTCTCTGGTAGATTTTGGATTGTACTTTTTTCATAACATTCAAAGATTATTAAAAAAGGACTCTGCAACCTATTTTTATTTACCTAAATTAGAACATTATCTGGAAGCACGTTGGTGGAATGAAGTGTTTGTTTTCGCTCAAGATTATTTAAAAATTCTTCAAGGAACTATAAAGGCAACAGTTTTAATTGAGACTATTACGGCAAGTTTTCAACTTGATGAAATTATATATGAATTAAAAAATCATATGGCAGGTTTGAATTGTGGGCGATGGGATTATATATTCTCTTACATTAAAAAATTTAGAAAGCACAAAGATTTTATTGTACCGAATAGAAGTCAAGTAACCATGCAAACACCATTTATGGAGGCATATTCACTTCGAGTAATTCAAAAGTGTCATAAACGTGGAGTTCATGCAATGGGAGGTATGGCTGCACAAATTCCGGTAAAAAATAATGAAGAAGCAAACAATCAAGCTTTTTTAAAAGTAAAAAAAGATAAAGAGCAAGAAGCGAAGAATGGGCATGACGGTACATGGGTGGCACATCCGGCTCTGGTAGAAATAGCAATGGATGTATTTAATAAATATATGCCAAATAAAAATCAAATAGATAAAAGAATTGATGATTTAATAATTACAGAGCAGTCATTAGTAGAATTGCCAAAAGGAACAATAACTGAGCAAGGTATTAGAGATAATATCAATGTAGGGATCTTATATATTGAAAGTTGGTTAACCGGAAATGGTGCGGCCGCTCTATATAATTTGATGGAAGACGCCGCAACCGCCGAAATATCTAGAACTCAAATTTGGCAGTGGCTTCGAAGCCAAGTTTCTTTAGACAGTGGTCAATTGTTTGATGAAGGCTTGTATCATTCCTTAAAAGAAGAAGAAATAAAGAAAATTAAAGATTTGGTTAGTGAAGACAGCTTTAATTCGGGTAGATTTAATGAGGCAATAGCATTGTTTGATCAACTTGTTTTAACGGAAGATTTTATTGAATTTTTAACCTTACCAGCATACAAAATTTTATAAAAAAAACCCCACAAATGCGGCAACATTTGCAGGGCCATAAGAATTATTATTTAAAACTTATTTCAAAGTACAATATTATGAAAAATATAGAAAAAACAAGTTATAGATCGGCATTAGAAACGGTACTTGAGCTAAAAGAAAAGTATGGAGATAAATGGAGCGCTATTAAGTCTCATAATGCAGCCAGAATGATTACTCAAAACCAATTTAAAACAGGTTTAGATATAGCACAGTATACAGCTAATATTATTAGAAAAGATATGGCTGATTATGATAAAAACCCTTCTAATTATACACAATCGCTAGGATGCTGGCATGGTTTCGTGGCTCAACAGAAAATGATCGCAGTAAAAAAGCACTACAAAACAACGAATAAGAAATATTTATACTTATCAGGTTGGATGGTCGCTGCATTACGTTCTGAGTTTGGGCCACTGCCTGACCAGTCAATGCATGAAAAAATAGCTGTACCAGCGCTTATTGAAGAGATTTATAACTTTTTAAGACAAGCAGACGCTATAGAATTGAATGATTTGTACAGGAGACTTGAAAATGGTGAAGATGTTCAGGCTGCTATTGATAATTTCGAAACACATATTGTACCAATTATAGCTGATATTGATGCAGGTTTTGGTAATGAAGAGGCAACATATTTATTAGCAAAAAAAATGATTCAGGCTGGGGCTTGTGCTATTCAAATTGAAAATCAAGTGTCAGATGCTAAACAATGCGGTCATCAAGATGGTAAAGTAACTGTTCCTCACGAAGATTTTATAGCAAAGTTGAATGCCGTTAGGTATGCATTTTTGGAATTAGGCATTGATAATGGAGTGATTGTAGCCAGAACGGATTCTGAAGGAGCGGGTTTAACTCAAAAATTGCCTGTAAGTAAAGAACCAGGAGATTTAGCTTCAAAATACTTAGACTTTGTAGAGTGTGAGGAGGTAAGCATTGAAAATGTTTCAGATAATGAAGTACTTTTAAAAAGAAAAGGGAAGCTGGTTAGACCAGTAAGATTAGCAAATGGACTCTATAAGTTTAGAGAGGGAACTAATATTGATAGGGTAGTGTTAGACTGTATAACAAGTTTACAAAATGGTGCAGATTTATTATGGATTGAAACACCAACTCCACATGTTGGGCAAATAGCTAGTATGGTAAATAGAGTTAAAGAAGTAATACCCAATGCAAAATTAGTATATAATAACTCACCGTCGTTTAACTGGACCTTAAATTTTAGAAATCAGGTGTACGATGAAATGTTAGCAGAAGGAGAAAATATGACAGCTTATGATCGAAATAATTTAATGGATGCTGAATATGATGAGTCAGAACTTTGTTTTAGAGCTGATGAAAAAATTAAGTCTTTTCAACTAGATGCGGCGAGAGAAGCAGGAGTATTTCATCACTTAATTACGTTACCTACCTATCATACAACAGCACTTCATATGAATGATTTAACAGAAGGTTATTTTGGAGAAATGGGAATGTTGGCTTATGTAAAAGGAGTACAAAGACAAGAAATAAGAAAAGGAGTGTCATGTGTAAAACATCAAAGAATGGCTGGATCTGATTTAGGTGACGATCATAAAACCTTTTTTGCTGGTGATAATGCTTTAAAAGCTGGAGGATCTAAAAACACTTCAAACCAGTTTGAGGTAAAAAAAGTGATTAAGAAAACTACCAAAAAGGAAACAGCAATAGCTTAATTAATTAAAATAGATGAAAAAGAAAAAATACCTTAAATAAAATTTATTTTATGATAGAAAGGTAATATTTTGAAGTAAAAAAAGCAGTTATAACTAACTATAACTGCTTTTATTTTTTCTATATTCAAAGTATTCTATTCTCTATTACTTCCTGATTAATGAAAAATGACCAGAATTAATATAGGTTTTGTTTTTGTTATCTGTTAATATTACTTCAAACCAATAGTCATTTGAAGGTTGTAGTTGTCCGTTGTAATTTCCATCCCATCCATTATCTTTGTTTATATCTTGCTTTATAATAATTTTTCCAAATCGATCATATATGGTTATTAATGCTTCACTAAAGTAAGATTGGTTAACCCCTTTTACCATCCATTTATCATTAAAACCATCTTGATTTGGAGTAAAGAATTTTGGAAATTCCACTAAAGGAATTTCTAAAGTTCCCATCCCACAACCATTCTTATCTTGTACAAAAAGAGTGTAAATACCTCCCTGAAGCCCTTTAAATTCTGGTTTATCTTGATACGGTATTGTTTCACCATCTTCGTTTTCAAGAGCAAACTCATAATCTCCTATTCCTAAATTATTATTACTATTATTAATCGCAATTGAATACTTATTGCTACCATTATTATTAGTATCGTCAGTAACTATAATATCATTTGTTAAAATTGAGGGTTCATTAGATTCGTTCACTTGAATTAATAAAGATCTTTTGCAATTAGTATTTCTATTTTTTGCAGTGACAATATAGTTTCCGCCATTTGATATATCAATACTAGGATTATTTCCAAGAATAATATTGGGGTTTCGATCATTTATCCATTCATATTGATAATCATTATTCAATGGGCTTTCAGCAGTAATAGTTAGAAGCGGGTTGTTCATGCAAATGGTTTGAGGGGAAGAAACTTCGAAGTAGGGAAGTGGGTTAATTATAATTTGAAAGTTTACATTGGTATTAAAACATCCAGATCTTTTGTTTTCAACCCTTACAAATATATCTTGTGGTGTTCTTAGGTTCGTATATGTTGAATTATTGATAGGGTTACTATTTGTATTTGCTTCATTAAGAGAGTTATGAAAAGAAACATTAAAATTAGAAAAGTCAGACACATCATAATTCAATAATATTTCATTAATTTTTGTGTTTAAATTAATATTCTCAATAACTCCATCTGTATCACTGGTTGTCCCATTGTTGTCGTTATCGCAGTCAATGTAGTCAGTAATGTTGGTAGGGAGTATGATTTCTGGAAATATTCTTAATATCAGCTGAGTTCCTGCTGATGCACATCCTGTTATTTTATTTTGAATACGAATCCATAAAATTTCTTCTCCAATGTTATTAATAATATTGGTGTTGTTTTCATCCATGTCATACACAGTGGATAGAGAATTATCTCCTGAATAAGAGTCTAATTTAGTTTTATGAAAAGAAATATTGAAATCAGTGCTATTTCTCCCATTTAATATTTCATTATATTTTTGACTTAAGTTTATGTTTTGTTCAAGACCATTTCTCTTGTCATTATCTTTAACACCACTATCGCAAAGCTCAATTGGAGTTATTGAAGTTAATAATTCAGGTACAGGATTGATTTTAATTTTTAATTTGGTATTTGCATTTATGCAGCCTGTAACTTTATTTTTAACAGCTACATAGACCGTTTGCTCGCTTACTTCTCCTGGTCTAAAATTAGGAGAAACTGTGTTTTTAAATGAAGTATCGTTATTTATTGGATTTTGAGCTGTAAGTGCTTCATTAAAACTTATGTGAAAAGTAATTTCGAAATCATTGGCATTTTGAGAACCCACTAATTCACTAATCTTTGAACGTAAATTAATTCCAATATTTTGACCATCAGAGCTAGACCCGCTATCTTGATCATCACAAAGAATGATTGGGGTTATTTCATTAACATTTGGTATACCAGTTAAAATAGAAAATTCACCAAGACCAACACATTCATTGTTAGAGGAGTTAATTATTTTTATAAAAAGAGGTTGCGGAGATAGTGCAGGAATATTCTTATTTCGATAATTAGATAAGTTTAAAATAGGATTTTTAAGAATATTTCTATCAGCTATGTTTTCAAAAATTAAAATATCAAGATTTGTTTGTAAATTAATTGGGAATAGAGCTTTTACATCGGAGATCACTGAACTCAAATTGAAATTGGTAATTCCATCCATATTATTATTACTATTAGCTATATTCTCACCATCTGCAGTAAGAAAATCATCACATTCATAGAATTGTTTGTTATACACCACATTGTTTGCATGACTAATGATAATGTTTACTGTAGAAATTCGATAACATTGATAACTATTAATAGTTTTAACCCAAATTGTTTGTCCATTTACAGCATTAAAATTTTCTGGAGTACTAATCTGATTAGTATCATTATCAGCATCACTTTGATTCAAATAGTATTTGAAATTCTCTTGGGCCCAGTTTTGAGATATAATTTTTTCAATTTTTGTCAAATTTAATGCTGTTATTAGGTCAGTATCAGTATCGCACTGTTTGAAATCAATATTCGGAGTAACTGTCGGTAGTTTATTAATAATTAAGTCAAAGGGTTTGAAATTAGATGAATTTGGATCCGATATAACATTGCAGTTTACATTAGCGTTATTTTCAACTCTAACATATATTTTTTGACTATTAGGAATGGTGTTTACAAAAAGAGAATTTTTATCAATTACATCTGTAATTGCATTGGTTTGAGCACCAGAGAGTGTTGTGTGATAGGTTACTGAAAATTCAGTTGAAGGTAAAGAACCTAAAATCTCAGCATCTTTTGAAGCTAAATCAAAACTACTAAATATTCCATCAGTATCGCTACCACTTAAAATATCATCACAGGCAATATAATCCGAAGGTTGAGCTACTACAGGTTCAGCAATAATAGTTATTTTAAACTGCGTAACTTCATAACAAGCTGTTGGAGCGTTCTTATTGTGAATTCGGGCAAAAATATTACTTGTACTAAAGGCAATTTGATTTGTGAAATTATTTGAAAGTGCGTTCCCTGAAACATTGGCATTGGCGTCATCAATATTGGAATAGTAAACAACTTCGAATTGGTTAGCATCCTGCCCATTTAATATGGCAGGTGTAATTAAATTTTGTAAATTAAAAGTATGAAAACCATCACCATCAGTATCACAATGAAATATGTCATTTATATTATTGGTAATTGGTTTTGGAAAATATTTTATCTCTACTTCATCACTTCCCATACCTCCTGAGTCATCGGTTATTTCAACTTTATATGTTCCAGAAATATTATTGTTAATAGTAAGAGTTGCATTGGATTCACCGGAAATTTCACTGTATCCTGATCCCGTATTAACAAACCATTTATAATTTATATTTGAATTATTTGGAGGAGTTCCGTCTAGAGTTATTTCTGTCCCGTCACATACTTTTCGATCAGGTCCAAGTGTAGATGATATTATTGAACAGTCTGTTTTAGCATTATTAACGTCATTAGGATTTGTGCTATTCATACTTATTGTACCCTCTTCCTCTTCAAAATTAGTGACTAGTATTACATAATATTCCCCATCTTGAACAGCATCTACACTTAAAAATTCTACGGAATCGATGGCATAACTACAGTCTTTTATGTTGTTGTCTTTTAATAGACTATAGTCACCTCCTTTAATATTATCAATTTCAGTTTCTGTATAAGGTCCCCAAATAATGAAGTCAACATCAATGGGGTCATTCAATAAATTTTTTTGTTCTATGGTTAGGTTTAAAATTCCTGTTTTATTTACTCTTATAAAAAACCATGAAGGATAGGGTCTACTTTCAAGACAACCATAACTTGGACCAAGAGCAGCTTCTTTACTAGGGCTGTTACTACCGTCTGCTAAAGAATTGCAAAACGTTATTCCTGTATCTGAACAGAAAGCAGCTGTACCAGTAATTTCACTATTATTTAATGTTTCTCCATTACAATTTTGACTAAAAGTGTTTAAGGAAGAAATCAAATAAATTACTAGTATTAGTCTTTTCATAAAAATAGTGTATTTTCAAAATAACAGTAAATTTTGAGAAAATTGTACTGTGTGATAATTAAAATATCAACAATTATAAAAATACTATTTTTTTTAATTTTAACTATTTAATTAAAAATCGTATTGTAAAAAATATTCGTTATTTGTTTGTTAATTAATTTTTTGCGTTTTTAATTTAATTTTTTTATGAAAATCTTCTATATGTATTTTTAGTAATAGATTGTTTTAAAACAGTGTTTTAATTACAAAACTGCTCAAGAGGAGTTAACCGTAATTTTATTTTTATATCACTACGTTTGTAAATACAATTTTCTTTAAATTGTTTTAAAACAGTGTTTTAATTACAAAACTGTTCAAGAGGATTTAATCGTAATTCCATTTTTATATCACTACGTTTGTAAATACAATTTTCTTCAACTGGAATTTCGACAAATCCATACTTTCTGTAAATATAAATAGCATTTTCTAGCATAGTATTTGAATAAAGAATCAACTTTTCAAGTTCTAATTTTTTGGCAAAATCAATACAATGTTGTACCAGCTTTTGCCCAATTTTATGTCCACGATGTTCTGGTGATACCCCCATTTTAGTTAACTCATAAACGCCGTTTTTAGGCATTATTGCTACAGTGCCTACAATGGTATTATTAAGTTTTGCGAAAAAAATATAACCATTTTTATCAATTATGTATTTTTCGGGATTACTCAATACTTCCTCATCAAAAGGTTCAACATAAAAAAATTTTTTGATCCATTCAACATTCAGTTCGTAGAATTTACTTCGGTATTCACTGCTGAAATCAATTATTTTTACGGTATTTCCTAAATTTTTCATATTTATATGTTCAATAATCGCTTTACTAAAGCTCTTACTTTCAAATTGTGATTCTAAAATATTTAAATGCTCAAGAAGTGAATTTGAATTAAAAGAGGTGTATTTTTTAACAATAGATTCGATACTTTCCCATATTGGAGTTGCATTTTTAATCAATTGTTTACCTTCATCAGATAAATAAATTTTTTTTTTCCTTTTATCTACTTTGTCGTGTTTTAGAATTATTAAATTCTTTTTTAATAATTTATTAATGGTTTGGGTAGTGGCAGGCTGTGTAGTTCTAAGACAGCTATTAATTTCTGTATTCGTAATACCGTCTTTGTTTTTTATAATTTTAAAAGTTGGAAATAAATAAGGGTCGAAATTAATGTTATAAGTATTGTAAACAAACTGAGTTTCTCTCATTAAATATTCGCTTACGCGCTTCAATCTTGAGGCTATTCCTATTTCTCCTAATCCTCTTAATGTATCCATATATTATTATTTATATAAGTACTTATGCAAATATAAGTAAAATTCCAAAATTTTTATGAAATATCAAATGTTTTTTATTGAAACAATATTCTCCAATTAAAATAAATAGGTTTTTGTAATTTTATAAGTACAAAAAGAATAAAATGAAGATAACATTGTACGGAAAAAAGGGGCATGCTTACTCAGTTGCTTATCGTAATTTTTTAAAATCAACAGAATTATCATTTACTTATAAAGATGTTTATGATGATGATGATGCAAACAAACATACCAAAGAGTTATATGAGGGAGTTATAAAATACCCTACATTATTTGTTGATGAAGAAGTGTATTTGACACCAACTTCTGAAACATTTAATAAGGTAATGAAAGATTTGAAATTAAGAGGGTAAATAATTGGGCCAAGTATTCCTGCAAAGATTAATTTAAATTTTGAAAATAACATGGTATGGGTCTTTGTAAATATTAAGTGTGTTACTAGTTTATTTTAACTTAAATATAATGACTTTTAAGTTCTATCATATACCTCAACAGTCGCATACTATTCTTAGAGTTTTAAAAGGTGCAAAAGAAAAATCAAAGTTTAAATAATAAAAAAGAGAAGATTGTAGAAAAGTATTCTAAATACTATTTACTTAATGACAAATTACATACTAAAATAGTAGTTATAATGTTTATTTTTGAGTGGTTTGTGGGTTTGTGGGTTTGTGTTTGAATTGAATACAAAAAGGATTAGTACTTTTAACGCTATTAATAAAGAATTATCTATTTATTTTTTAATTTTGACATGCCGGCTATAATTTTGAAAATTTAATTAGTTAAAGAAAAATTTCATTAACTAGATCTTATATAAATGTATTAAAAGAAAAATAATCTTTTATAAACATAAGTTATCCCCAAAATTTATATTAAATCAAGATGAAAAAACGAGCTTTTTTTTTAGTTATCCCCATTATAATTTTAGCGGCATGTTCAGATGGTGAACAAAAGTCTATGCAGTCAAATGACCCAATAATTGGAGTTTGGAAATTACATAAATATGTAGACCCAATTTCTACAAGTGGTTTTGATCGTTGCAAGAAAAAAAATAAACTAACGGTTTATGGAGACTTAAGCTTTGATATAGTTACTTATGGAGCTAATTCTAAAGGTGAATGCGTTGAAGAGTCACATAAATCATCACAGGTATATAAGTTAAGAAAAGAAAACATTATATATAGAATCGATGACTCTAAACTTACAATATTAAATCCGTCAACGTTAAAAATACAAGTTGATGGAGTCAGGTTTTATAATATTTACAAAAAAGCAAACTAAAATTTTTCAGGCGATAATCTTTGTTTGTAATTCAGGATTATTGCTATAACTTAAATTTTAGATATTAAAGGTTTTAGGTGTAAATAAAAATTATTATGCTCTTACTAAATAATTGTAGCTGATTATGCGTTGAATGATTAAAATGTTATTGAAAACGAATGTTTTAATAATTTGAATTCTTTTAGCTATATAAGATCTTATCTTTAAGCGAATTATTTAATTTGTAGGTTTTCAGATTATAATAAAATAGGGGAAGGGTATTCTAACATAATTATGGTAAGTGAAATAAATGCATATAGTTGGTTTTAATTGTTGTAAGCGCTTTTATTTGGATAAAAAGTACCTTTAAATTATTTCTATTGTTGATTTTTGTATGGTTATAGGAGGTTTGAATTAATGCTGTATTTTCAAAGGAAATATATACAATTGTGTATGTCCGATAATTGTGAGTAATTAAAAATGAAATGAATAAATTAATGAACAATTTTTTTCCAGTACTTATGTTAGCATCCTTTCTTGGGAGCAGCAATGTAATACCTAATTAATTTACTAAAAAAGAAAGTGAAAATATATCCGATTTTTTAGCTGTTACCATTGTATTCTAGTAATACCGTTCGTAAAATAGGAATTTTAAATCGTAAGCAAAACGACTGGAAAGCTCTAGTTGAACTAGATACTGTATTAAAAGATTTTGATAAAAATGACCCTGTAATATCTAATTTTGCATTATTTGGACTTGGCGTTTTCGAAAAGTTTTAATAAAAAAGGGGGAAATTCCCCCTTTTTCTATTCAATAATCATTTGTTTAGTAACAATTTTATCCTTTGTTTTTAATCTGAAAAAATAAACACCAGACCTCAAAGAGAGGTTTAAGTTTTCCTTTCTTAACTTCAGTGAATGTTTTATTTTTCCTTTTACTTTTTTAGAAAATAATGTTTGTATTTTTTGACCAACAACATTGTATAAACTTACCTCTACAAACTGATCATTTGGAACCTGAAAAACTAGTGTACCATAGCCCTTTGTTTGATTGTATATATTTTGTTCTAAAATGTAGTTTTTATCTTCAAGTATAGATCCTCTAAGCTTATTTGAATACAATAAAGTATAGGGTGATTCAATATTTCCTAAAGATTCTTCCTTAATGAATGATAAATGATTATCTAAATCAATTATCTTTTCACCATCATATAATTTAAAACTAACAGCCTCTCCTTCATCGCCTCCAATACCCATGAAATATTTGTATTCTCCATCAATAAACAATGGCTTTGCTATACCTCTTACTTCTCCATTAACAAAAGCTCCGATGGTGTATTCTTTATTTACATCAATATCAACCGACCCTATTTTTGCGGTCAAGTACATAAAATTTAAATAAGCATTTCTATCAACTTTCCAATTTATTTTGGAAGCTTCTTTTATATAATCTTCAGAAATATCTAATGGTTCTTCTTCAGTAATTAATATTGGTATATTAGGAATGCCTGCATAATTTAGTATTCCTTCTTTCGCTGCTTCATACAAATAACCTAGACCAGGCGTAAGATGAGTTAGGCTCCCTTGCCATCCATTCTTTGAATATTCTGCCTTTAATCCTCTTCTTTTTATTTTATCTCCAATGCTTACCGTAGTAGAATTTAAAGAATTTAAGGCTATTTGAATTGTTCGGAGATTATTAGGGAAATACGGTATTCCAACCGTCTTATTGGCCTCTATTTTTATATTTGTATTTAAAGGTACCAATACCCCTTCAACACTCATCAATTTTGATGAAGAAGATTTTAGGATATATGCTTTTCTTATATCTAAGGATTTTATTTTTTCTGAAGTAGTTATAAATGAACCATCTCGTGCAACACGGGCAACTAAACTAAAATTTTCGATATCTCGTATCTCATCTCCCGCCTCTAGTCCTTTTATTGAGCTTAACGATAGTTTCATACCTGAATCATTATCTCTAACATTGAAACTTAACTCTTGATATCCCTTAACCAGTACGATTCTTTTCGCAATTCGTTTTCCTACTGTAAACCGAACAGGGTTAGCTATCGAACCTATATTACTTCTTAAGCTATATGAATATTTTTCCTCGATCTGTTTATATTCCATACATTTTGATGCATCCCAAACACTAAAACTAAGTGCTCCAAATTCTGATGGGTTACCAGAAATACTTAAATTTACAAGACCGTTAGCCTCTACATTAGCTTGACCTCTATACTCTCCATTAAAATAAGCTACAACAATATCTTGAGTATCTTTAGATTGTTTTTGATCAAAAAATAAGTTTCCTGTAATAGTCATCTGACCGAGAAAGTCATTGATATTAAAATTTTCTGCAAAGTTAGGAGCAGGGCAAGTTACATTTACCTCTAAATGAAAAGCTTCTATACCAATTGGCGTTTCTTTATTCTCTCCTATTTGGAAAACTTCAATATAAACATTTGCACTATGAATACCAGGATTTAGATAGGGCGCTATCGTAAAGTCTAGCTCTCGTTCTATAAATCCAGCTGCTAAACTTTGATAACTATCCTTCTCAATAGGAACTCCTCTTTTAGATACCTTAAGCCACGATGGCAGTTGTTTAAATCGATATTTTACAGCAGTTCCTCCCTTAGAATTATTTAAATCGATAGACGAAATTTTAGTTTCTTTGCCTTGTTCTTGATTGATAATCAAATTATTTTGGCTCCAATGAATGGTATTTTGATTCACCACAAAAGACCATGACTTTCCTCCAATTTTGTTTTGAGAAGGGTCCTCTAATCTTTTATCCAATACCATAGCTGTTAATCGTGCTCCTTCGACAAAAGAAGCACCAAATACAGGTACTAAATGCACCTTCGTATTATTGGCTGAAGTAATTACCGTAAACTGCAGATCCTTTGCTATTTTAGTAATATCAAGAGGGGCAGCTTCCGAAATTCCTGAAACAAAACTCAATCCCTTTGCAGTGGTTCCAGAGGCATTTCCTGTGAAATCACGAATAGCCTCATCTGGAGCACCATTCGTTCCTTCTAATGCATTATCATTAAAAACAAAATAAGCAACAAGATTTGATTCATTTCCTATTAATTGTTTGTCCATCTTAGATACAATTTCTAAAGGACTACGCTGAGTGGTCCAAATACGAACCTCATCGAGTTTCCCTGTAAAAGATTTTCCATTTTCCGCCTTCGCTATTTCTATTGGATCCTCATTGATTACCAAATTAGAAAGATGTCCAGAACCAACATAATCACCGTTATAATAGATGGTTACTGTTTTTAAGCCATCGTATACAATACTTACATGAGTCCAGTTAAAAGGAGACAAAGATTTTTCACTTTGTACCACATCATTGACCACTATTTTCCCTGCGCTATTTAGGGCTATAGAAAAGTTAGTACTTTTTCTTAAAATAGGAACAGTAGTAAATCCATCAGGTAGTGAACTCGGCTGTATCCATGCTTCAATCGTAAAGGGGGTATTATTCTTCAAATTAAATACAGGTTTATGCGGAATGATTACCTCGTCATTTACATTATCAAACGCTGCAGAAATTAAATCTTCTGGAACACCACCTAAGATTCCTCGTAAAGAGAAACTGGTGTTTACAGCGGTTGCTGAATTGATTGCTCTGTTAAATTCAGCCGTAATATATCCCTGAGACAATACTCCTCCATTTACTGGATTGGTACTGATAATCTCAGGAGGCAAGCGCGCGATTCGTCCTTCTACGTAAGGTGTTGGATTTTTTCTACTGGGGGGTAAATTTGCTCCCCCATCATCACAAACAGGAGCAATTCTAAAGCGATATTCTCCATCTGCCAATTTAGATACATCCGCTGTATAGCTAATGAAACCGGTGTTTTTATCCATATTTTCATAGAGTTCTGTCAATGACATTTTTTCCAATTCAAAAGCTTCATTATTCCCTGGTAAAGCGTATTCTAAGGCCACAGAAAATTTCTCATCCACTTGCTTATTTATCACTTCAGGTATTCTAAAACGAAATTCCAATTTGTTTTCATTCGTATTGTTGACAACCCAATTATTGGTTGGTAATTCAGGTTCAATTTCACTAACACACGCTCCTTTAAAGTGTGCCGTTACAAAAATCTCATGGAACGGTACTACCCCTACTTCGTTGTACTCATCAACACGGTAGCTTCTGTACTCTTCATCTTTTTGCTCACATATAGAATACATTTGAATTCCAATATTTTCATAGGAAATTTCTTCTGGTGAATCCATACCTCTTTTAATACGCAGTTCGGCCTTTATTTCTTGAACTACTCCTGTTGGTGAATTTCCATCTAAATCAAAGTTAATTTCAGAAGCCGTTGTAGGCTCAAATATTGGAGAGGCGTTTAAAAACACTTCGGCCCCTTTGCTGTTTGACGCTGCATTTATTCCTACCTTGTACTTTTTACGAGTAGCATCATTCGCAATTTGGGTATTCCGTAATGTCAAATTATACAGTATACTTTCATCTCCTGTACCGTATTTCACAGCGCTATCTACCGTAATTTCTACCCCTTCTCTTGGAACTGTTCCCGATTCAAAAGGACACATACTTTTTCCTGCAACTGTATAAAAGAAAGGCGTATCGTAGATCTTATCACGCCCAATTCGTACGTTAAAGTGATCTCCCGGATCATTGTCTGACAAGGTAAAACTATCAATACGACCACTCGTATTTGTATTCGTATCACTGGATTCTACAACGCCTAAGGTTTTGATATCCGTTATAATACTGAAAGATATTCCGAACAGATTTGTTGAATTATTAATACTAGTTCCTCCACCAAAAGTCGATCCTCCTGAATCCTGAGTACTAGATTCTCTTCCTCTAGTTAAGGTATAGGTAGTAGAAGTCAGAGCACTGAATGATATTTCTGAATCCAACTTTGTTATCGAGCTTCCTAAATCGCTACCCACTTCTTTTAAATCGGCCGTTGTATTTCCTAATTTTTTGGTTTGCTCGTTTATATAGGCCAATCGTTCCTCTTTGGTTTTACGTTTTATTATTCGTTTCCATTGCTCAATTTGAAAAATAAAGTCTACTAAGGCTTTATCTGTTTCTGGGTTGTTAGTATCGATTTTGAAACCATCAATTGTAGCTTGGAGATCTAAAGAATTACGTTTTTCTTTTTCCTCTTCTTTTATCGGAATAAGTAAATCGTGTCTTTTAATTAATTGCTCTTGTAAACCCCTGATAATATTGTCATTAATTTCTTGACGAGTGTATACAAACGGAGTCAATTTATCCGCGGTCATGATCTTTGTATCTGTATCAATTACTGGTTTACAATTTGAATCTATGAGAAGAGTCTTTCCTGTACCAAAGGTTAATACACGTGATGATCCGATAAATATATCGGCATCGGCTCCTACATAATTCTCGTCTGAAGAAGTACTTATTGATTGCTCTAGAGAAACACTGGTACTGTTTTGCTCGGTGTGACGATAGGTAAAATTCGCATCTATCTTTCCGGTAAATTTAGACTCCGAATCTACTGTAGTATAAATTATACCCTGTCCTGCACCAACTCCTAATGCCGTTGTAATTGCCATGCTTATCATCGACGTTTCGGCATCAGTTCCTATACTAATATCTGAGGCCGTATTAACATCTAAACCACCTCCTGTAGACTTACTAAATGAATAGGTTGCACCTCGACTCAAGGTTGCTGAACTCGTATCTCCAGGCGGATCATACAATATAAATCCTACCGTTGGATCTTTTAAGGTAAAATCTTGATTACCCCTGCGGGAACCAGTAACATAAGCTTTTTTCGTAACTGTTTTAGTTCGGTTGTTATGACTCACTACTATGGCCATAGTACGTAAATAATCACCCACAAAATTTGGGCTTCCAACAAAAGTTAAAAACGATTTTTTTCCAATACCTTCAGTTTTACCATTGGTCGGTGCTATAATTAAATCTCCGCTAAGATGTACAGTTGCATTTTCAACAGGGCATTTACTTCCGTTGTAGTCTTCGTATACCGAAACTATAGCAAGGATATTCTTTCCTGATTCTAGTTTATAAATAGACTGATCAGCACCACATGTTGGATCTATGCGCTTATTTGCTAGCTCATCCATAGAAGTAAGGGTTTCCAGTTCTTCTTTTGTAACGGTGTACAAGGCTAAATCAATCTCTAAATCGTTACGGTATTGAAAATCATAACTTTTATTGCTTGTACGCAAGTCAATAATAGAGGAACGTACCTCGTCGTTAGTTCCTTCTCTCTTAATATGTACACGATAATGCCCTGGTAATAAGTCATGAACTGTAAACAGGTTATTCTCATCATTAAAATTACTTGCTTTAATAGTGCGTTCATATTTTGGATACTGCACATCGGTACGAATAATTTTCCCTGTCCAGTTTCCTACATTGTTATTGCATGGAATTACAATATTTCCTACAAAAGAACGACGTGTAATGTTCTCAAAATTGATATTTGCTGTGGGCTCTGTTAAATTAAACAGGTATTCCTTAGTATTTTTCGGATTTACCAATGCTACCGCATCTCCTGACTCAAAAGCTTTGTATTCAAAAGCAAATTTTCGAATGTAATTCGCATTTGACTTATCGTTAAAGTAAGCCCCTTCGTGCAAGCTTAGATAGTTATTGGTAGTTCCGGTACCCGTAGCTAAGTTCACAGCTCTCGTTCCATGAGTGTGCTCAAAATTATAGGTTAACTTTAAGCTCTCTTTATCTTTTGCTAGTACATTACCATTTTTGATTTCATTGAGTTCTTGACTCGTATAATGGCTATTTCTATACTCGATAAAATCAATATTTGCAATAGCGTGATTACTCATTTCTGTTGGGCTTACATAACTTGCTCCCAAATACAATTTACTATCGATTGCTTCTCTTGTGTATGGATGTGTTTGATAATTGTCATTAACCCATAATCCAATTACGTTATTTTCAACATCTTTTGTGATTCCAAAGAAATTATACTGAGAATTTCCTTCAATGGTTTTCGATAGTAAATCAGCACCTTTTGACTTCAGTACCAACTCATTATTGTTTCGGAGCTCTAGCTGAATAGCTCCCCAGTGCAATATAGTTTGCTTTGCTGGAATAGCACTCTCTCCATTTGAATCAACTGTAGGTATATCGACGTCTGGTTTTATAAATCCAGTCCAAGTAAACCCTTGATCGGCTGCATTGGCAATGTTTGCTTTTGAAACGGCATACCCTTTCGATTTGAAATCCAAACTTATGCGGTCAATAGCTATACTTGACGTTTCTAATTTAGGCTGGCCTACTGAAATTCTGTGTCTTCCTGGGTCACCAGAAATACCGAATATTCCTTCGTTATTAGTACGAACTAACGATCCTACTTCAGTACTGGTAACTTCTTTACCGTCTAATAAGATTGCTGTATTCTGTACTGTTGGAAACATTTTATTTTCAGTTTTTCCAGGATCTTTAATTACGTAAAGTACCTTACCAGTTATTTCGTATGAAGAAATATTAGTAAAATTAGTCTGTTCCGGCTCTTTTAATGCCAGTGTTCTTGGTATGTTTCGTATATCTGATACGGGTGTAAATTCATTATTAGGCTTTGTGGGAGTAATTCTATAGGTTAAATAATTATTTGCTTGTTCTGAATTTTGACGACCAGAATTGATACTATTAAATCTATATCTTCCATCCGTATTGGTATAAACACCATAAGTAAGAGGTGTTTTTACAGAGACATTTGTTTTTATCTCCTTTGTAAAAGGTTGTTTCTCTGTAAAAGAAATTTCTTTAAAGGAAATTCCTTTATACCTGCCTAAGGTTTGTGCTGCTTGGTTATAGATGTTATGTTTATCTCCAATATCAAATCGATAATAAGCTTCTAAGTTTGGAAGTGCATTGTCTCCTAAAATGATATTCCAATATTTATGAATTTCTTCAACGGGCTTTTTTACTTTCCATATTCTCAACTCATCCAATTCATAACGATTCTGTATTAAGCTATTTAAAGAATACCTAGAAACTGTATTTAAATTTACTTCAAAAGAAGTTTGAGAAGCCCCATGCCAAGTAAAAGGCTTTTCTTCTCCAGCAGGTAGTTTCTTTCCTCCATCTATAAAGATAGCTCCACCGTCAGCGCCAAATGTTAATGCATAATGATGCCAATTAGTGTCATTCGTTCTAGGAGCAGACATAAAAAGAGTTGATTTATTATCTGTTTTAGAATCTTTTGAAAACAACTGCACTTCTTCTTCAGTCATGCGAATTTCCATTTCGCTAAATTTAAAAATAGTGTTGGTAGCCGATTTAGTATTCGGAGTTCTATACCAAAACTCGATAGTTCCTTGGTTATTTAATTCTTCGAATAAAGAAACCTCATTAAATATTATCGGTGTACTTTCTTTGGTAAAGAGTAAGGAATTTCCTGGTATTTTAGAATCTTTTTCTGGGGTCGCTTTTACAAGAACATTTTGAGAAGCAATATTTTTAGGTGTTCCAATTTTACCTTTAACCACTCCGTTTGCAAATACAAAGCCATTATCCAAGCCTGGTTTACTACCTTCAACACCTTCAGCAATAACTTGGTACTGGTACAATTCGTTTGGTAAAATTGATCCATCTTCAAAACTTAGGTAAGAGGATACGGTTGTGTTAGAAGCTGGTTTATGCGTTTTTATATGAGTAAAATTACTAAAGGAATCTGATAGATTTCTACGACTTATAATATAACTCTTAGCTCCTGAAATATGAGGCCATTTTAATTTTATAATTGCTTTCCCTGCAGCATTTTTCCCACTCCCATCAGACGCTTGAAGTAATACATCTTTTAAACTATAGATTGGGTGATCAACATTGGTTCTTAATTCAGCCAACGTCAATTTTTTTTCACCCTCAATATTTATGGAACTAGTTACTTTTGCAGCTTTTGGTATGCTCGTATTAATAGCAGACTTAATCATATTATCCCAAGTAATTTGTTTAATTGGTAAAATAAACACTTGTTTTTCAACATAATTTTTATCTGCATAAGCAACTACCAAACCGTTACTATTCAAACGCTCTAGATTATTTTGGTTTTGAGAATATGTCAACAACCTGTTTTCTCTTATTTGTTGAGCAGTACGAAGCTTGCTCCATCCTCTGTATTCTGCTATGTGTAATTCGTTATCATTAGTTTCTGTAAAAAACATATTTCCTAATTGAAAAGAGCTATTTAAGAAAGGAAATTCAGCTTTTCTATTTCCATCAACATATAATTTTAAACTTGATGCTTTAAAACTTATGGCAATATGATGCCATTGATCATCCCAAAAGTTTTCATCTTGATTTAATACAATGGATTTTAATATATTGCCCATTTTTAACTGTAGTATTCCTTTTTCTCCTGCTAACGAAAATTCCTTTTCGCCTTCTTTTAAATTTGAATACAACCATTTACCTTCTCTTTTTTTTGGGGAAGCTAAAGATTTATTAAGAGGTTTCTTAACCCAGAATTCAACGGTTGCCTGATCTACTATACCTTGTTTTATTAAGTGAGCGGTAAGATCATTTTGAGTGTTAAAATAGGTTATATACTTATTATTTCCATGTAAAACTAATACTGGAGGTCTTGACTGTGCTACTGCAGTTGCAGTTATGAGTAGCAAGCAATAAACCATGTAAACTACGGTGAGATTTCTTGTTATATTCATAAGTTATTTTAAAAAACATTAACAATTTGTTCTAAACGAAAAGAAAACTTTTGATTTTCAGTATTTTTAGCACCAAGCTTATTTGCAATAATAGCGCGTTCATTCTCTTTTTTGATGGCAAATTTATTTTTGACGATGGTTTGAAGGGTAATAATACTACCATCAGTTTCTCGATTCAGAACAAACTCCCATTTAAAAGATTCCAGGTTTGAATTCTTTGTAATTTTATCAAAGGTGACTTCGTTCGTTTTGGAGTTTGCCTTTAGAAAGAATTCCGGTGCTTTTGCAGAAGTTATAAAAACGCGCCCTTTTTCATCTGGTACACCATACAAGATAAAGGCATCTAAATAGCCTTTTACTCTGCTAAACTCGTTAGAAGATACTTTACTTATTTCAGCTAAATTTGTTTTAGTGTTGTGACATAAAGCTTTTTTTATTTTTTCGTTATGGCCTTCATAAATAAATCTGTAAAGATTCGTTTCTTGAGCAACTAAAAAAGAATTAAAACAGCAAAAGCAATAGACTAAGGTAGTCCAAAAACAATTTGTAAAATTATTTGTTAGTTTCATACCTCTTTTCTATTTGAGTTAAACGTTCTGCTAAAAGTTTGATAGCTTCTTTTTGTTTGGTTATTTGCTTTTCTTGTGCAATCGTATACAGTGTTAATTCTTCTACCTTTTCTACTAACATTGTATTGATAAAACCAACATCCATCCCTTGTTCAACAACCTCTTTTTCAGAAGGTATTTTTGGTAAATGTTTATGTTTCTTTATAAAAGAAGCTAATTCATTCAGTGGCATTAAAGTATATTTGCTATTAAAAACATAATCTGGAAAAGAGGTTATATTCAACCGAACTTGGTTTAGAGATAGTACACCATCTTGAAGCCTAGCCATTTCCTTATTTTGGCCATTTTTGAAAGAAATAGCATCTTGATTAGCATTTCCTTTACCTGGAGAAATACTAAGATTCCCTGAGGATTCAATAGCACTATTGAAGTTTAATCTTAATACGCCATCTTTAAGCTTGGCCATTTCATTATTTTGGCCGTTTCTGAAAATAATAGCATCCTCGTTAACCCTACTTTTACCCGGAGAAATATTAAGCGCTCCTATAGATTCTATTCTACCATTGGAGTTCAATCTAAATACGCCATCTTTGAGCTTGGCCATTTCATCATATTGGCCATTTCTGAAAATAATAGCATCCTCATTAACCCTACCTTTACCTGGGGAAATATTAAGCGCTCCTATAGATTCAATTCTACCATTAGAGTTTAATCTAAAAACCCCATCTTGAAGCCAGGCCATTACCTGATCCTCACTGTTTTTGAAAGAAATAACATCATCACCAGTTTTATCAACATCTGGATATAACCGTATGTGTCCATTACTCATATATTGTCCACCATCTACACGGATATTATGTCTTTCCAAATGGATTGCTTCTTTTGGAGCTACATTCCCCCAGCCTAATGGCTTATAAAATCTTGTATATTCTCGAGTAAAATTAGCTAACATTTGATCATATGAAAACAATTGAACCCCTTCATTGTCACCTTCTTTATCGTAATCTGCTTGTATGCGGATCGCCTTGTCGGAATCAATTATTCTTATTTTCTGCGCATTTAAATTAAATGATAGTATTCCTATTAGGAAAAGGAAAAATGATTTTAAAATTGGTTTGTTCATCTTTATAGTTTTTATGTTTAGTTAATGATTTTATTATAATTGATACCTAGGAAAAGTAAGTTACTTCGAGCCCAGAGATAATAGTTGTTTTCAACGGAATAACTGTATACCATACTGTTAGTGTGCCCTTATTGTACATGTAAACAAAAATGTCACCTGAATTAAAAGTAATTTGATTCGTGAAATTATTTGAAAGCGCACTCTCTGATACGTTGGAACTAGCTCCATCAATAGTAGAACAGAAAACAACTTCGTATTGGTTAGTATCCTGCCCGTCTCATATACTGGGGGTATTTAAACGTTAGTTAGTTTTTAATCTGCTAATGCTTCATTATATGTTTACAATTAAAGCTCCGAATTATAATACTATTTATTTGTATTTGCTTGTATGATGATTGTCATACCATGGAAGACCATATAACTACTTGCGCATTTACATTAAATGATAGTATTCCTATTAGAAAAAGGAAAAATGATTTTAAAATTAGTTTGTTCATCTTTATAGTTTTTATGTTTGGTTTATTGTTTTGATATCATAGTACCAGATCTATTTTTTTACTAGATTCTGTTAAATCTTTTAATATCTTTACCAAATTGGCAATAAAAGTTTATCGTAAAAGCCAAAGACCTGTATTATTTTTAAAATCCTTTCAAATCTTTATGTATTAAACATATTATTGGGTTTTTAGACTAAAAAATCTAAAAGTAGCTACCTAGCTTTGTTAAAAGCTCAGCCTAAATTATGATGTAGATTTTAAAAATTATTTTCATCAAATTCATTTTAATGACATTATAACAGGTATCTAAAAAATTATTTGACATAAAATGAATTTAAACAATTTGAAATAAATTTATTACGTTTTTACATAAATTTCACAAATATTTTTTAATAAATAATGATTCTTACTTTTTGATTTTACCTAAAATATTGATAAAAAAACACTTATAGTAGGTAGAAGTGTATGCTTTTATTTTATTTACTTTTTCAAGTTTTTTAATTTTCTTACAGACGGCTTAAATAGTTATTAAATCACTTATTTATAACTGGCTTTATACTTTATGTATTTAGATTTTTTGGCAATATATTATTTACTATAAGCTTAGGTTTGTTTTAATTTAAATAAGCTTTTATTGAAATCAGATAATACCCAATAAACTGTAGCCAATACAGGATAAAAAGAGCTTGTTGCGTACAATCGTATTTTGGAGACTTTTTGTAGATGTAATAAAACAGTTAAATACCTCTGTAAAAACCAATGAACTAATTATTGTGTTTTTATTAAAAAATTGCAGTTGATTATGTGTAGGAACGTCAAAGTATTATTGAAAACGAATGTATGAATAGCGTAAACTCTTTTAAATTCAGAATGTTTCACTTTTATGTTATTTGTTTGAATTGTAGGTTTTTAGATTCCGTTAAAAAAGGGATAGATTAGATTTTTTGACATAATTGAGGTAAGTGAAATAAACGTTTGTATTCGGATAAATGATATTCTAAAACTGTATAAATTATTGATATTATGGTTGTTTTTAATAACATTATATTTGTAATGAAAATACACACAACTGCCAATATCCGCTAATTGTAATGCATTAACAAAATCATAGTGAGAATAAGAATTTTTGAGATAATTATTTTAGTTGTTACGTTTACTATTGGGGGTTGCACCTATGAAGGTAATGATAAGCATATGGAAATAATAAAAAAGAATCATAAATCAGTAGAACGCTTGTGGAGCGCTTTTTTAAAAGAGAACCCAAACAATAGAATAAAAAACACACCATTATCATTCTATTTTTGCGATAATGAAAAAGACGCTGATGAATGTGCTGAATTAGTTGTTAAAGGAATAAAGCAGGCTACAGCAACTTCTTTATGGTGGTTTGAAAAGAATAACGAAACGCTTCCTAAAGTTGGAGATCAGTATGTTGTAACAAATTGGAACGGTTATGCGAAGGCTGTAATCGAAACCATTAAAATAGAACAGATTCCATACAATCAAATTACATCTGAATTTGCAGCAGTGGAGGGTGAAGGAGATAAATCTTTGGAGTATTGGAAAAGAGTTCACGAGGCATACTATAAACGAGAAATGGAACCTTACGGAGACAAGTTTGATGAAAATATGATTATAGTATGTGAATATTTCAAGACCATATATAAAGTTAAGAAATAGAAAGGATAATAAAACGCATTCTAAAAACACTAAAGTGGATTGGTAAAATATTTACTAGTATTATAATTCTAATATTAGTATCTGGATTGTGTTTCCGATTGTTTAGTTCAAAACCAATTCCGTCAGGAAAATTAGTGGACGTCGACGGAATTAAACTTCATATAAGAGCAGAAGGCATAAAAAATAATTTACCTACTGTTATTTTTGAAGCAGGTTCAGGTAATGATACAGATGCATTTCATTGGATTGCTGAAGGTTTAAATAAAAATATGAGAGTTATACGGTATGACAGAGAGGGTAAATGGTTTAGTGAATCAAGCAAAGACAGTATTACATCAGAATATTATGCTCATCAATTACATAAATTACTTGAAAACAATGGAGAAAAACCACCTTATATATTAGTCGGTCATTCTATGGGGGGTGCTTATAATAGAATATTCAGAGACCTATATCCAAATGAAGTAAAAGCACTTGTGTTTTTAGATTCGAGTCATCCTGAACAATGGGAACGATTAGCAGAAAACGGTTTGTTTGAAAAAAAACAGATTACCTTACTAAAATCTCTTTCAATACTTGCTGATATGGGAATATTAGGAGTCTATAATGAAATAACAAATACAAAACTTAAAATTGACAACTTACCGAAAGATTGCCAAGTCCGAAAACTTAAACTTATTTCTTATTCGGGAGATGTCTATCGGAGGTATTTAAAAGCAAACATAATAAATAATGATATTCTTTTACGTGCAGGTCAGTCAAGTGAATTAGATTCATTACCTGTTTTAGTCTTTACAGCAAAAAAACAGTACGGCGATCCTGAAATGTGGTTCGAAATGCAAAAAGAACTGAAAAATTTATCTACAAATGGAAAACATTTTTATGTGGATGCAAATCACGGTTCTATCATTACTAAAAAAGAAAATGCTGAAATAGTTACTAAAGAAATACGTTTATTGGCTGAAACAATTGAATAGAAAGTAAAAGAAAACGTTTTTATAACACCGCTTAAACTGTATTAAAACTACCTTTTCCATAAAATCTGTACCAATTTGAAACAAAGATGAGATCTAAAACTTTTGAAACAGAAAGACTGTGTATAATACCAACAACAGAAAATGATGCTAGGTTTATTTATGAGCTTTTAAATACACCTAAATGGATTAAGCATATTGGAGATAGAGGTATTAAAACAATAGAGCATGCCAAAGATTATATAAAGGAAAAAATGATTCCGCAACTTGAAAGGCTTGGCTAATCTAATTACACTCTAATTAGAAAAGATAATAATGAAAAAATAGGAATTTGTGGATTGTATGATAGAGAAGGATTAGAAGGGGTTGATATTGGGTTTGCATTTCTTCCTAAGTATGAGAAAAAAGGATATGCTTTTGAGGCGTCTAGCAAAGTACGAGATATTGCTTTTAATGAATTTAAGATTAAAAAGATCAGCGCAATTACGACAAAAGATAATATTTCTTCCCAAAAACTTTTAGAAAAACTTGGATTTATATTTACTGGAAAGACAAAACTTCCAAGTGATGCAGAGGAATTATTAGTCTATAAAATTGAAAAATAAATACTGTCGACAACAATGGTATAATTATATTTATGACAGATTCATCTACGTCCAAATAAACCGGAATTACTAATACCAGTGCTAAACCAAAAATTAACGCCTGTAAAACCGCAATTATTTTTATGCGAGCCTTTTGAGGTATATTTGAAAGAATTATCGATTTTAAAAATTTAAAAATAGCACTAAATAAACTTTATAATCTAAAATGGAAAGAACTGAAATTAAAATAAGAGAAGCAAAGATAGATGATTTAAATACATTGGAGTTATTTGAGCAATCCGTTATTCAATATGAACGTCCATTTGCACCAAATTTAAAGGAAGACCCAATCCAATATTATGATTTATTAAATCTTATTGAGCGCAAAGATGCACATTTAATAGTTGCTACAACTAATGGAGAAATTATAGGATCAGGTTATGCGCTTATAAAAAACTCAGAACCGTATAAAAAACCCGAAAAGTATGCTTATTTAGGCTTTATGTATGTGTCGCCTAAATTTAGAGGCAAAGGAATAAATGGAAAAATAATTGACAGCCTAACTGATTGGGCAAAACAAAGAGATTTAGAAGAGCTACAATTGGATGTTTACGCTAAAAATGAAATAGCTATAAATGCATATAAAAAAAGAAATTTTAAACCAGATTTACTTAAAATGAGATTGAATTTAAATCAATGAAAACCAAATCATAACAATTAATGACTATAAGTAATTGTTTGTTGTCGTTTATTTTTTCAAACCCGCGAGAATTTTCATTTTACTTTACTTGCAAAGTTAAGTATTAAACCATGCAACTATTCGTAAACGAAACAATACGCATAATTATAAAATGAAAAAAATATAAATATTTATTAGTTACTATCATAATGGTGTTATGTAGTGGGATGTTGTTTTCTTAATAGATAGTAGGTGTGCTATACAAAGTAACAATAAGAAAAAAAATGTATCCGAATAAAAATGGAAATATTATTCATATTGATGAAGAACATAATAATTTCTATACAAAAGATGGAAGGTGCCTTTCATTGTATTCGGCTTTTAAAATCTGAGGGTTATAGGGTTAAAAAAGTAGTACTAAATTTGATATAAATACACTAAAAAATATTGAAATTTTAGTTATTACGAATGCTTTGTCAAACGAAACGATTCGTCCAATTATGACACCTACAAGAAGCGCTTTTCTCAAAATAGAATTCAAAATTTAAAGAAATGGGTAAAAAGAGAAGGTTCCCTTTTTATTATTGTAGACCATATGCTATTTGCTGGAGTAACTTCGTAATTAGCAAAAGAATTTGGTTTTGATTTTTATGGCAGTTTTCTAATAAATGATTTCCTAAGAGGAATAATAGATTTAGATAAAACTACAGTAACATTAAATAATAATTTAATTACGAAAGGAAGAAGTTTAGGAGAGGAGATGAATCGAGTGAGGTTTTTTATAAGGTTAAGTTTTAAACTGAAAATTTCGGTTTTTTAAAAGGCCAATAACCTAAAATAAATACATACAATTACCACAAAGCATCTTAATTAAGGTGTTTTATTATTAAAATAAGTTGTTTATTATATAAATTATAAGTCAGAAAAAATAACTCGTAACTGAAAACATATTATAAAGTTATTTTTTTGCTTTGTTGTTTCTTTATTACAATTGTTTAGACGTGTAGTTTGCCTACGAAAGTATTTTACAAAAATAGATTTCACTTTATTATTTCAATTTAGCGTTGAATGATTTGTATAAAAAGGTTATTCGATTTCAAAATATTGTAAAGTGTAAACATATTAAAAAGGGAGTTACGTATTGAGTAACTTTTTTTGAAGTTATAAGTTCATTTAGAGTTTAATGGTAGGAGAGGGAGTTGATGATTAATTTTTTTAGGGGCTCTTATAAACGAAAAAGAAATTTTTTACAAAGATTTATAATAAGCAATCAAAGAATACAAATGAAGGTTCTAAGAGTGTTTTCGGTAAGAAAAAATAGCATATTTATATCTTGATAAGACTGTTTTAATAGTCAGTTTCATAAATATAGTTGACATTTCAATTACTGTTTTACGCAATAAATTAAAAAGTAGTAATTTTGTAATCAAAAAAGTTGATTTATAGTACTCTTTTACTTTTACTCATTGTATTTTATTCCGACTTAAAAGAAAGAAAGGTTTATGCTTTTATTTTTATAATGTTGATTATTTTTGGAGGATTACAATTTTATCAACAAACAACATTAAGCTTGTATGTATTCCATATTGTAACCAATATTAGTTGTTTGATTTTTATAAGTACTATTCTATGGTTATACAGTAAATACAAAATGAAGTTACCCTTAACTAAAGCATTAGGAATAGGAGACTTACTCTTCTTTTTTTTTATGGCAATTAGCTTTCCGATGCCTATTTTTTTAATATTATTTTCATTCTCTTTAGTTTTTTCATTGGCTTTATTTTTGATTTTAAAATCAAAATTAAAAGACCAGACGGTCCCATTAGCTGGGTTTCAAGCATTATTTTTATTTATTTTATTATTTATAAATTTGACATTCAAATTACTAAACCTTTATGCTGTTTAATGGAAAAGAATAAATACGATATTCCTACAGAAGTTATACAAATTATCTCCTCAGATTTAGCCTACAATTATAGAGTGGTGCCTTTTGAGATAACTGAAGATGAGCATTTTTTTTATACGGATACCAAAGATTTAAAAAGTTTGACTAACGAACTTCGTATTCTTTTGGGAAAGAGCATAAGGTTAGAAGGAATAAAGACGGACGAACTCAATAGTTACTTATTAAATAATTACAGAAAAAGAAAACAGAAACAAACTTCTTCTTTACAGTATTCAGAAGATTTTTTATTAAATATTATACATGAAGCCAAAGAAATAGGCAGTAGTGATATCCATTTTGAAGCTTTTGAAAATCAAAAAAGAGTTCGATTTAGAATTGATGGGAAATTAATAGAGAAGTATGTTATTTCCTTTGAAGAATATCCAAAAATTATAAACCGTTTAAAAATCATGGGAGGCATGGATATTTCTGAAAAAAGATTGCCCCAAGATGGACGAATTAATATACAAACAGCACAAGAAGATTTTGATATAAGGGTATCTTCATTACCCACGTTGCATGGAGAAAAAATTGTTTTACGAATTCTCTCTAAAAACAATTTGTCTTTACAATTATCTCATTTAGGTTTTAGTGAAAAGGAATTGAACTCCTATCATAAAGCAATAAAAAAACCCAATGGAATTGTATTAATTTCAGGACCAACAGGGTCTGGGAAAACTACTACGTTGTATGCTACATTAAAACAGTTAAATAAAGAAGATACTAATATTTTAACTATTGAAGATCCTATTGAGTATACTTTAGAAGGAGTAAATCAAGTACAACTAAAAGAAAATATAGGGCTGGACTTTGCAAGTACATTACGAACTTTTTTAAGACAAGATCCAGATGTGATAATGGTGGGGGAAATACGCGATGTTGCTACTGCAAATATGGCAATTAGAGCAGCATTAACAGGCCATCTAGTATTGTCTACAATTCATACGAATTCAGCTTGGGGTACTATTTCCAGGTTAATTGATATGGGAGTTCCTTCTTTTTTAATAGCAAGCACATTGAATGTAAGTGTAGCACAACGATTGGTTAGAAAATTATGCATACACTGTAAATTAGAAACTATAATTAAAACAGAAGATACGTATCAAGAGTTTAAATCTATTGTTTCAACACATCATAAAGCTGTTGGTTGTGATAAGTGCTATCACACAGGGTATAAAGGTAGAAAAGCAATTTATGAAATTATTCCCGTAACGAAAGCAATCGTATCAGCCATAAAAAATGAAAAGCTAGAGATAGATCAATATTTTGAAGAAAATAATATCAAAACATTAAGAGCTAATGCTATAGACCTAGTCAGAAATGGTACTACCTCTATTGAAGAAGTGTATTCATTATTAATCTCATAAGGCGATGTTAAAGCAGAAAAAAATACTTTTATTACTTGTTACAGTACTTATTGTATGGGGAATTATAGGATTTCAAATATTTTCATACTTAAATCCAGAAGAAGAAATATTTAAAGAGCCTTCGGTAGCTACTTTTAAACCTATTGTTAAACAAGCAAAGGAAACTTATGTTGTTAAAAAGCATAGAAGAGATCCCTTTTTAGGAAAATTATTGATTCAACCTAAAAAGATTAAGAAGGTAATCAGAAAAAAGGAACCTATAAACTTTCCAACTATTGTATTTAATGGCCTTGTAGAAAGTAATCGTAAAAAGACATTTGTACTAACTATTAATGGTGAACAAAAAATAGTAAAAGTTGGACAGGTATTTAAGGAGGTAAAACTATTAAAAGGAACAGCAAGTGAAGTTTTATTGAGCTATAAGGGAAAAAGAAAATTATATAAAAAAATGCGCTAGAAATGGCTGTTTTTAATAAAATAAAGGCTGGAGCATTACAGTATGTACTTATTATTTCTGTTATCATAGCAATCGTATTATTAGGCTTTATTATGTTAATTAATCTACAGCAAAAAGTGAAGCTTAAAAATAAGCTATACAAAGAGTCTATTACAAATGTAATGAACGGTTTCAGCTATCAATCTCATCATGAAATACCTCATAATAAAGAGACAATCCGTCAATTTTCTCAAAATTTTAATGAAGAAACTGTGTTGAAAAGAAAACCTTGGGGCGTTTTTGATGTTGCTTTTGTTTCTTCTAAGGTTAAAAAAGAGTTTTTTATGAAGGTGGCTTTAATGGGATGGGTAACGGACAAACCTAAAGCGCTGTATTTAAAAGAAAATAACACACCCTTGGTAGTTGTTGGAAAAACAAAGATTGAAGGAGACGTTTATATTCCAATGCAGGGAGTAAAAACAGGAAATATAGCCGGAAATTCATTTGCTGGTTCAGCATTATTTTATGGTAAAGAATATCGTAGTAAGTCGCAATTACCATCAATAAAAAATAAGGTACAATTACGTAACTATTTTAAACATAATTTTTGGCAAGAAGAAGCTATTGCATTATCATTAAATGAAGGGATAAATTTGGTCAATTCATTTAATCAAAATACACTAGTATATAGTGACAGTAATCTTTTAAAATTAGAGAATCTATCCTTAACAGGAAATATAATGATTCGTTCAAATACTAAAATTATTATAGAAAAGTCTGCCAAACTTAAGGATATTATACTAATGGCTCCAGAAATTATTGTAAAAAGTGGAGTAACAGGTAATTTTCAATGTTTTGCAGGAAAAATGATACAGGTAGAAAACGAGTGTAATTTGAATTATCCATCCGCTCTAATTGTGTTAAACATAGAAGAGAATAAAGATAGTAACATAACGATAGGAAGGAACTCAAGTGTAAAAGGTTGTGTTGTTTACGATTCAGATAATGATACGATGGAAAATCTCTATACACCTCAGATAGTGATATCTGAAAATTCGATTGTTACAGGAAATATTTATTGTTCTGCCAATACAGAGCTACTTGGCACTGTTAGGGGAACCGTTTTTACAAATAACTTTATAACCAAGCAATATGGAAGTACTTATATAAATCACCTTTATAATGGTCAGATTTTAAACGATGTTTTAAGTAAGGAATTTGTAGGATTACCAGTAGATGCAACAAAAAGTAGTATAGCAAAATGGTTATATTAAAAAAAATAAAGGCATCTTCTTTGAACGAAGTTATAATAGCAACGGTAATTATTGTGCTTGTTTTTGCTATTGCAGTCGCTATTCTTAACAATATTTTAATCAATATAGCCCATAAAAGAGAAGGTATTATTGATAAAGAAATGAATGAACTTATATATAGTTATAGCAATGGAGAATTAAAGTTACCTTATCATGAAGAATCAGAGGATTTAAGTATACAGTGTATAAAATTAAAGAGCAATGAAATTCCTGCCATTCGGTTAAGGATTTTAAATAAAAAAAATAAGAAAGTTGTAGAACGAAAAATACTAGTAGATGAATAAAGTAAAGGCTTTTACACTTTCAGAAATACTTGTAGTGATGATTATCTCAACGATAGTTATATCTTTGGCTTTTACAGTTTTGAATATGGTTCAAAAGCAGGTAAAAGTGATTAAAAAAAGTATAGATATTAAAGAAAATATTCAAAGTTTAGAGCGAGTTATTTGGAAAGATTTTAATCAGTTTGGGTATGGGGAGCTTGAAGGAAATCGATTACAGTTCAAAAACCCGATAGATTCCGTTGTTTATAGTATTCATAATGATGTTATTATAAGGGATGCGGATAGTATTTTTTTAGTACCATTATCTTATACTTTTTATTTAGATAAAGAAGTTAAGAAACAAGGGAGTGTTGATGCAATTAAAATTAATTTTTCGAATCCATATACATCCTTCGATTTGTTTGTTTTTGGTAAAAAAGATGCTAGTTTTTATTTGAATTATTAAACAATGGGATTTAAGGTAGATCATATTAAAAAAGAAAAGAAAGAAGTAGCTTCTTTAAATTTAGATAGTTTTTTGAAGAAAGAAATAACTTTTGGAGGCAATTCCTTTTCAAATAAAAAAAAGGAAGCTTTTTATACCGAGTTATTTGTTCTTCTCCAAGCAGGATTAGAGTTAAAAGATGCGCTAGACTTGATTGAAAAGGAACAAAAAAAAGAGACAGACAAAAAATTGATTCGTTCTTTGGTTAAAAATTTAATTGAAGGAAAGAATTTCTCCGAAACAATTAAAGAAAAAAAAGAATTCACTACCTATGAATATTATTCTATTCAAATAGGAGAAAAAACAGGAACTATTGAGAATGTAGTAAAAGAGTTAGGAGGGTATTATAGAAAAAGAAACGAACAACGAAGAATGATTATGAGTGCGCTGTCATATCCAATCATTATTTTAAGTACTGCTTTTTTGGCAGTATTATTTATGTTAAATTTTGTGGTTCCCATGTTTGCAGATATTTTTAAGCAGAACAATGTAGAATTACCCTGGATAACCCAAAAAATAATTAGTTTATCGAACTTTTTTAAAGACTATTACTGGATTTATTTACTCGTTTTATTGGTAGTTATTTTATTTCAAAAAATGAATAAAAATAAGTTATGGTATCAAAAATGGATAACAAGTTTTTATTTGAAAATTCCTTTTTGGGGTAATTTCATTAGAAAAATCAAAATAGCACAGTTTACACAAGCAATATCTTTACTTATAAGTGCAAAAGTGCCGTTATTAAATGGAATTCAGTTGACTCAAAAAATGATAGATTTCCATCCTTTAAAAAATGCATTAATAACAGTAGAAAAAGATGTTTTGTTAGGTAAAACGCTTTCAGAAAGTATTCGAAAACACACTATTTTTGATGCAAAGATGGTATCACTAATTAAAGTGGCAGAAGAAACAAATCAAAACCAGATCATTTTTGAACGCCTAACAAACCAATATAATAAGGATATAGAGTATCAATCTAAAACACTAAGTACCGTTTTAGAACCTATAATTATACTTATATTGGGTATTGTTGTTGCTACTATTTTAATAGCAATGTACATTCCTATGTTTAAATTAAGTACTATTATTGGTTAAGTTTACCTAGTAGATTTATTTTTCAAAAAAAGGGATTTAGTCTTTAACAACTTCTTTTAAGTTTTTATCGTGGTCTATTTCCCAAACATTAAAAACACCATCACCATCAAAATCACTTACAGCCGTAGCACGAGCTTTGTAGTTATTGCTGGATGCTTCTATTACCTCATAACTGTAATAAGCCTTACCGCCGTTATTTAAATTTTTTGGTGGAATAAAATCGAGTTCATTAAAATCTGTAGTGTATTTAGAATGCAAATAAAAATACGTTTTTTGTAAACCATGTATATGGTTTAGTTGACTTTGTGCTTCTATACTTTTCGCCTTGGCTATTTGGGGCATTAAGGTAGGTAAGGCGATTAATATGAGAATTCCAATGATAACAAGAACAACCAATAATTCTTGAAGGTTGTATGCGTTTACTTTTTTAGAAAAATTCAATTTCATAAATAATTTAAAGAGTTCATATCAAAGTTCAAAGGTATAAAAAACCAAATAATTTTTTACCTTTACGCCCAGTTTAAAGAAAAAAGAAAAAGAGATTTGCGAAATATTCGTATTTTAAGCACAGGAGATGTTAAACATAAAATAAATAAATTGAAAAAGAAAATACTATTAGTGCTAACTTCCTTGTTTCTAGTAAGTAATTTAATAGCACAAAACATTGGTGATAATGAGCAACGTATTGAGGAACTTAGAGTAAAGTTAGACGCCTTATCAGGCACGATACCAGGACTATTAAAAACCGTTGACATAAATATTACAGAGGCAAACTTGCCAATCTTCATCAATACTATTGCAAATACCCATCAAGTAAACATAAGTGTTGATCAAGAGTTGTTTAACCAGAAAGTATCGTATAATTTTTCAAAAACAACAGTGAAAAATGTACTCCTTCATTTATGTAAAGAATACATTTATACGCTTGATAATGTAGGGAATATTCTAACTTTAAAAAGGTATATACCTCAAATAGCACCTGTTTTTAAAGAAGAAAAGATCATTCCAGTATCATATGTTCCTGAAGAGGATAAATTTAGTATTGAATTAGAAAAAGACTCTATTTCTAAAGTATTCAAGAGAATTACAGATGTAACAGGTAAAAATTTGGTATACGCTTCAGGTTTAGAAAATAAAAAGTTATCAGGATATATAAAAAATAAATCTCTTAAAAGCGCACTTGATAAATTGGCATTTTCTAATGATTTAGAAGTTGTAAAAACTAATGATGATTATTATTTGTTTCAGGGCTTAGATATTGAAAGCGATAAATACAAGCCTACGAATAATGTAAAAGAGCGTCGAAAACCAAGGAGATATCGTAATTCTAATTTTTATTATCAGGTAAAAGATACCTTGAGAAGAATTATTGAAGTTGATTTTGAAAATGTTGATATCGCATCGGTTATTAAGGATATCGGACATGATTTAAAAATAGATATTTTTACAAGTACACCCATACAAAATATAGGGAAAGCCTCTATAAAAAGTGACAATATTACTTATGATTGGTTGCTTTTTAAAGTGTTAGAGGACACCAACTTTACATTTAAAAAAGAAGGTAATTTATATATTTTCGGTACTAACGATAAAGTTTCGCTGAATACATTTGAAATCATACCTTTAATGTATAGATCAATAGAAGCAATGAGTACTTTAACTAGTTCGAGAAATACCAATTTTTCCAATGCAATTAATTCAATTACACAAGGAAGTATAGGAAATCAGGGATTTCAAAACGCTGGTTTTAATAATGGAAATTTTCAAAATGATAATGGTTTCACACAAAGTCAATCATTTGGAAGAAATACGAGTAGAAATAGTTTTGACAATTCAAGTAGAAGGAACCTTCAGCAAAGAAGAAACTCTACTCAATCGACTACTGTTGGAGGGCAAGTTAACGCGATGTTTCCAGAGTACGTAAGTCAAGGGCTGGATATAAAAATAGATCGAGAAAGAAATAGTTTTGTAGTTTCAGGAGATCCACAGAAAATTAACAGGTTGAAAAAGTTTATTAAAGAAATTGATAAGCCTATTCCGGTTATTTTAATTGAGGTAATGATTTTAGAGGTAAGTAAATCTGCAACCATAAATTCGGGTATTGAATTAGGAATAGGAGATAAGCCTTCAACAGATCAAGGTAAAATTTTTCCTTCAGGAGATTTAACGCTAGGGGCAACCACTATTAATAAAATAATAGGTGGATTTAACGGATTTGGTTCCTTAAATGTAGGTAAAGTAGTTCCAAATTTTTACGCGCGAATACAAGCAATGGAATCAAATGGTAATATAAAAATTAGATCTACCCCTAAATTAGCTACATTAAATGGTCATGAAGCGATTTTATCTAACGGAGAACGCTCGTATTATGCCATTACAAGAAGAGATATTATTGGTGCTCAAAATCCTCAAACAACAGAAATTAAAAATTACGTGCCGATCGATGCTGATTTGTCTATTGCAATAAAGCCAATGGTGGCAGGAAATGATCAAATTACCATGAGTATCAATGTTGTTCAATCTAGCTTTAATGGTAAAAGGGTAGAAGAAGATGCGCCACCTGGAATGAATTCAAGAGAGTTTAATTCGATTATTCGAGTTAAAAATAATGATGTAGTGATTTTGGGTGGATTGGAAGAAAAATTAAAAAACGATTCAGGATCAGGTGTTCCCTTCTTATCAAGAATTCCTATAATAAAGTGGTTTTTTAGTAAAAAAACTAGAACTGATTCAAAAACAAAATTATCAGTATTAATTAAGCCGACAATTATCAAATAATGCTAAAAGATAGTCTGCTATATAGAAATACTTATTGTGCTATTGAATATGGTATTGATGCACTTGGTAAGGAACAATTTACAGCGCTAACCTTACTTAAAAAAAAGGGAGAACTTTATATTAAGAATAAAACGATAACCAAGTCTGTTGAAGATCTTATTAACTTTTTAAAACAGGAAAAACAACAGCATACAATATTGATTATAAATAATCAACAAGTATTATTCAAAGTTATAGAAAAGAATGCAAAAAATCCTGTTGTAGCTGCTTTTCCAACCATCAATAAAAAAGAGTTTATTACTGAAGTAAAGCATAGTAATGAAAAATCTTTTATAGGAATCGTTAGGAAACGTTATGCAGAAAATATATGGACGCTTTTTAATGAAGCAGGAATTATTATTTTAGATACCGTTATAGGCAACCTGCCAGTTTTTGCCTTGTTAGATGTTTTACCAGGTACTGAACATATACAAACAACACATTCTCAAATATCCATTATAAACCAACAAGTAACTTCAATTACCAATAATGTTTTTTCAGAAGAATCATATCAAATAAACGGACTAGAACTTAAAAACTATGAAATATTAAGTTTAGGAGCAATGGTTAGTTTCTATGTCAATGAACAAATTCAATATTCAACAAAGGAGCTAGAAACATTTAAACAGCAAACAATTTTTGCAAAAGGATTAAAAGCAGGACTAGCTTTAATGTTTTTAATACTGTTGGTAAACTTCATGTTCTTTTCTAACTACTACCGTCAGATAGAAAAATTACAAGCAGAAATAAATATTTATAGTGAAACGAAAGAAGCTTTAAAAAAAATAGCTTCGGAAGTAGATAAAAAAAAGAAACTTTTACAACAAATTCAAAATTCAGGAACAAGTAGCTTATCGAAATATACAGATCAGCTTATTCAGGAAATACCCCATTCTATTTTATTAGAGGAAGTAAACTATCAGCCTTTTATAACGACGATAAAAGAAAATAAGTTGATAAAAAATGAGCAAAATATGCTGCAAGTTTCGGGTGTATTTAAAAATAACAGGGAGTTAAGTAATTGGATTGATATTGTAGAGCAAAAATCATGGGTGCAAAAAGTAGATGGTCTCTCGATTGAAAGTGATGCACGAAAAAAAATAGCCAAGTTTTTCTTTAAAATAAAAATTAAATAAATGGATTATAAGAAGAAAAATTGGGCATTGTTAGTCGCTTTTATAATAGCGATGGTAGGTATTTATTTTTTTACAATTTCAAAAACTATTGAAAGTAAAAAAAGGTTAAGTAAACTCCAGCAAGAGAAACACGAAATACAAACGATTTCTAATAGAGTACTTAATTTAAAAAAACAGGCAATTTATATAGACTCTATTTTATCAAAGGAAAATATATCCATAACGAATTCTTTCCAACAAATACTTCTCAAAAAAATCAATACTTTTAAAACAACAAATGCTATTGATATTGTTGGAGTAGAGCATTCTATTAAGGTAAAAGATAATGGAATAAAAGTAAGGTTGTATCCCTTAACGGTAAAAGGAAACTTTAATGATTTACTCGCTTTTTTAAATTACATGGAGCGACAGGGATTAGCAGAAATTAAAAACTATACATTTCTAAAAAAGAAAAATTACAGCACTCGTAAAGCGCATGTAGTATTAAAATTATATCTCAAAAAAATTGAAGAAGAGGTTTAGTTTAAAAATTTAAGTCAAAGCCAATTATAATATCAAAGAGCATGCAGTTTGGTACTAACTTAAAAAGTTAAAACCGTATGCAATTACTTGCCCCAAACATCAACATACATCAAATTATAAATTCAGATGAAATTAATATTAAAAATCACATTTTTAGCTTTCTTAGGAATGGGTATGAAAGCAAAAGCTCAAGGTGAATATTTTGTTATACAACCAACAAAAAAATAACAATAGTCCATGGTATGGTTTAGGGAGAAGTAATGTAACCATGCCAAATGCAAATTATGCGGCTGTTCAACTAGCAGGTTATTATGGATTGTTATTTAAAACGGCAGCAGGAGAATTTGTTTTACATCAAAATGGAAATGTAGGGGTTGGAACAACAGCGCCCAACGCAACTTTACAAATAGGAGATAGTAAACACACCGGAGGACCAGAAAAAGAAATAGAACAAAAAAGACTATCTATTGCTCCTGTTACACACAGTGGTTCCGATTGGTTTTTTACAACAAGAGATAATAGACCCTATGCAAATTTAGATATTGGCTATGGAAGTAATAAAACACTTACGCTCAGACATGATGGAAATATAGGAATTGGAAATAGAAGTCCAGAAGCTAAATTAGATATTTTAACAAGACCAAGTAGTTACGAATCATTCATTAAACTACAGACAAAAGATGCTCCTGATGATTTTTTTATGATAAATAACGCTACAGGTACAAATGGTCAATTTATACCCAATCTTATTGGTAGACATACATCTGATAATAGAGCGGCATTGTATTTGAGTGGATGGATAAAAGAAGGTAATGATCAAGGGGATAAGCCTATAATGACTTTTGATTCAAGAATTGAAGGAAAACCCGCTTTAAATAGACCTTTATTTGGTTGGGATTCTCATGGACAAAGGAGAATGACATTACTGGCAAATGGAAATTTAGGTATAGGCACTGCAAATACCAAGGGATTTAAGCTAGGAGTTAAAGGTAAAATAGTGGCAGAGGAGGTGAAAGTCGCAACTTTTTCAAACTGGTCCGACTTCGTTTTTTATGAAAATTATAACCTTCCAACTCTTACCGAAGTAGAAAACCATATTAAAGAAAAAGGGCATTTAAAAGATATCCCAAGTGCAGAAGAAGTAGCTAAAGACGGATTTTATTTAGGCGCAATGGATGCGAAATTATTACAAAAGATTGAAGAATTGACTTTGTATACGATTGGGCAACAAAAAGAAATTGAGCAATTGAAAAAAGAAAATATTGAAATAAAACAGCTAAATCAAAAACTTTTAGAAGTTTATAAGAGATTAGAAAAGTTAGAAAACCAATAGCGTTTAAACTTTATCCTTAGAAAATGAAAAACCTCATAGAATCTAAATTCGATGAGGTTTTTTATATCATGTCACTACTCACCAAGCAGTGATCTTTAATCTTACAAAGAATTATAAGTGAATTACCTCGTCATAAGCATCGGCCACAGCTTCCATAACCGCTTCACTCATCGTTGGGTGAGGGTGGATGGCCTTTAATACTTCATGACCCGTTGTTTCAAGTTTACGAGCAACCACTGCTTCCGCAATCATATCAGTAACACCAGCACCAATCATATGACAACCTAACCATTCACCATATTTAGCGTCGAAAATTACCTTTACAAAGCCATCATAAGCACCTGCCGCTTTCGCTTTACCAGAAGCAGAGAATGGAAATTTACCAACTTTAATATCATATCCTTGCTCTTTTGCTTTGTCTTCCGTTAAACCAACAGAAGCAATTTCAGGTGTTGCATAAGTACATCCAGGAATGTTTCCATAGTCAATAGTTTCTGTGTGTAAACCTGCAATTTTCTCAACGCAAGTAATACCTTCAGCAGAAGCAACGTGCGCTAATGCAGGACCAGGAGTAACATCACCAATAGCATAATATCCAGGAATGTTTGTTTGGTAGAAATCATTTACTAAAATCTTATCCTTATCAGTAATAATTCCAACATCTTCTAAACCTACATTTTCAATATTTGTTTTAATACCTACAGCCGATAAAACAATATCAGCTTCTAATACTTGCTCTCCTTTTTTCGTTTTAACAGTAGCCTTTACGCCATTGCCAGAAGTATCAATAGACTCTACGGAAGAGTTTGTCATTACTTTAATTCCAGCTTTTTTGAAAGAACGTTCCATTTGTTTAGATACATCTTTATCTTCAATAGGAACAATAGTTGGCATAAATTCAACTAGCGTTACTTGTGTTCCCATAGAATTGTAAAAATGAGCAAACTCAACACCAATAGCACCTGACCCAACAACAATCATCGACTTTGGTTGTTCAGGTAAGGTCATTGCTTCACGGTAACCAATTACTTTTTTACCATCTTGAGGTAAGTTTGGCAATTCACGAGAACGTGCACCTGTGGCAATTACAATATGATCAGCTGAATATTCGGTAACTTTACCATCTTCAGTAGCAGTAACATCAACTTTTTTACCTGGTTTTAGTTTTGCAACACCACTAATTACATCAATTTTATTTTTTTTCATTAAGAATTTAACCCCATTACTCATTCCATCAGCAACATTACGACTACGTTTTACCACCGCATCAAAATCCTTGTCAATAGCCTCAGCTTTTAAGCCGTAGTCATCAACATGCTTTAAATAATCATATACTTGTGCAGATTTTAATAAAGCTTTGGTAGGAATACATCCCCAGTTTAGGCAGATACCACCTAATTTTTCTCTTTCAACTATGGCCGTTTTAAATCCTAATTGTGATGCTCTAATGGCAGTTACGTAACCTCCAGGACCACTTCCAATTACTAGTACGTCGTATTTCATGTTTTAGTTGTTTACTTAATTTTATGGAAAGCATAGATTTTCTAACCGCTGCTTTACTTTTGATTCATCAATTTAATTTATTTCTGAGTCCAAGTTGATCTTTTCTTGACATTTCTATTATTTGCTATGCATGCATTATCTATATAATTCACGAACAATAAAGAAACATCGTAATTCATTAGTAAAACGAAAATTTTAAATGAACTTACTACATTCTATCAGGAACCTTAATTCCTAATAATTTGAATGCCAAATTTATGGTTTGTCCAACTTTATCGGATAGCTGAACTCTAAATATTTTTTTATCCTGATTTTCTTCTCCTAAAATTGATACATTTTGATATAGTGAATTGAATCCTTTTACCAAATCATAAGTATAGTTAGCAATCAAAGCAGGAGAGTACTGTTTTGCTGCTTGCCTAATAGTATCGGGGAAAAATTCAAGATGTTTAATTAATTCTTTTTCCTTTTCGTGTAATTTAATACCCACAATTTCTTTACTGTAATCAAACTCAGCTTTTCTCAAAATAGACTGAATTCTAGCATAGGTATATTGCACAAAAGGACCTGTGTTTCCTTGAAAATCAACAGAAGCTTTAGGGTCAAATAAAATTCTTTTTTTAGGGTCTACCTTTAAAATAAAATATTTTAGAGCCCCTAAGCCAATAGTTCTGTATAAAGATTCTTTTTCTTCTACAGAGTAGCCTTCTAGCTTACCAAGTTCTTGAGAAATTTCTTTAGCAGTATCGGCCATCTCATTCATTAAATCATCGGCATCTACTACGGTTCCTTCTCTTGATTTCATTTTTCCAGAAGGTAAATCAACCATTCCATAACTTAAATGATATAGTTGGTCAGACCAAGTATAACCTAATTTTTTAAGTATTAAAAATAATACTTTGAAGTGATAATCTTGTTCATTTCCAACGGTATATACCATACCATTTAAATCCGTAAAGTCTTTTGATCTTTGAATGGCAGTTCCAATATCTTGCGTCATATAAACGGCGGTACCATCAGAACGAAGTACTAGCTTTTCATCAAGTCCATCCGCTGTTAAGTCACACCAAACAGAACCATCTTCTTTTTTAAAGAAAACGTTCTCTTTAAGACCTTTCTCAATAACGTCTTTACCTAACAGATAAGTATTACTTTCGTAGTAAAGTTTATCAAAATCTACACCAATATTCTTGTAAGTAACATCGAAACCATTGTATACCCATCCATTCATCATTTCCCAAAGAGAAACCACTTCTTGGTCACCAGCTTCCCATTTTCTTAACATTTCTTGTGCTTCTAAAAATAGTGGAGCTTGTTTTTTAGCATCGTCTTCGGAAGTTCCTTTATCAACAAGTATAGTAACCTCTTTTTTATACTCTTGATCAAACTTTACGTAGTAATTACCAACAAGTTTATCTCCTTTTAAACCAGTTGACTCAGGTGTTTCGCCATTACCAAACGCTTTCCAGGCTAACATAGACTTACAAATATGGATACCCCGATCGTTGATAATTTGGGTTTTATATACCGTATGCCCAGCTGCTTTTAAAATTTCCGAAACAGCATACCCAAGTAGTACGTTTCTTACATGTCCTAAATGCAAAGGCTTATTGGTATTTGGAGAAGAGTATTCTACCATGCGGGCATCTAAACTATTGGCTTTTGCATATCCATAAGTTTTGTTTTTAGCAATGGTATTAAAAAAATTAATGTAAAAGCTATCGGCAATTACCAGGTTAAGAAACCCCTTTACCACGTTATAACTGGTAACCTCTTCAACATGTTCAACCAAATACGTTCCTATTTCTTCACCTATTTGAACCGGATTTCCTTTTTTATATCGCAATAGTGGAAAAATAACCACTGTAATATCACCTTCAAAATCTTTTCGAGTTGTTTGAAACTCTACCGAGGGGATTGCTACCTCATACAAGGCTAAAAAAACCTCTTTTACTTTAGTTGCTAATACGTTTTGAATATTCATTAACTATCATAAATTGAAGTGCAAAATTACGTAAATTATTTGGATGATATTTAAACTGATTCTAACATTTTTATAGGTACTTTTGTAGTCTAAAAGACAGGCATACTCAAACATAAAGGAAAAGAGGTAGATTGTAGGTTTTTTATGGGTAAAACGGTATTTGATGATTGATAAGGATCTAGAAAATTTAACACAATTAGCAAAAGAAGCTAAGCAAGAAAATATAAAGTATTTTAAAAGGTTAAAAAAAAGAACGCCTAAACGCTTGGATTTGGTGATGCAAGAAATTCACAATGATGAGTTTGAACGAACAGATTGCTTAACATGCGCTAATTGTTGCAAAACAACCAGTCCTATGTTTACCTATAAAGATATTGAGCGAATTGCGAAGCATTTAAAAATGAAAGTAGCGGACTTTACAGCACAATATTTAAAAATTGATGAAGACGATTTTCATGTTTTGAAAACAGCGCCATGCCCTTTTTTAGACGAAAATGATAACAGTTGTTTTATTTATGATGTGCGTCCAAAAGCATGTTCTGAATACCCACATACGAATAGAAAAAAGTTTATTCAATTAGCCAATATCACTGTTAAAAATACGGAGGTTTGTCCAGCGACTTATCGAATGATAGAGGAATTGAAAAAGCGCTTGCCACAATAGTAATTTTTTTAAATGCACTTACTAAGTTAAACTAAAAATGATTTTTAAAATCATTTCCCATTTGGTGTACTAACTTTCACCTTTACAAAAGCATTGTTACCTTTTTAAAAATTGAAGAAACTATCTACTTTAGATGCATCATTTTTTTACATAAATTATAATCAAATGTTCATTAAAAGTAGTTTTAGAGATTCTTTTGTTTATAAACTTTGTGCTTTTGTTACAATATTTTTCGGTTTTAAACGATATAACCTATTAATATTAAATTGATTATTAAGAGAGAAGTTTTATTTTAAGATTTCATTTTGGTATAGTTTATGTAAATTTGTCGGTGATTAAAGATTAATTTAGAATGATAAAGTTAGATAGTGTATTTCTGAAAGCTATTATTTTAGGTTTATTGGTAAGTAACGTTGCCTTTGCACAAAAAATAAATCAGCTTGATGAAAATGGAAAAAGAACGGGCGTATGGAAAAAGAAGTATAAAAATGGTAATATTCGATATAAAGGACAATTTGAAAATGGAAAAGAGGTAGGTGTTTTTAAATTTTATTCTATAAGATCAAAATCACAACCTACTATCGTTAAAGATTTTTCTGGAGCAGATGGTTTGGCAAATGTTAAATTTTACACACGTCATGGAAAACTGAAATCTGAAGGGAAAATGTTAGGTAAGAAAAGAGAAGGGAAGTGGCTTTATTATTTTTTAGATGGCCATGTGATGTCCGAAGAAAATTTTACTGACAATGAATACAATGGTGTTGTAAAAAATTATTACCCCAACGGAAGGCTAACGGAAGAAACCTATTATCAGCACGGATTGAAACATGGTACTTCTAAAATATATACAGAATCTGGAACACTTTTAGAGGCGTTGATTTATGATAATGGCAAACTTAATGGAGAAGCGAAATATTTTGATGTAAAAGGAGCTCTCAAGGAAAAAGGGATGTATAAAGATGGAAAGCGTGTTGGTAAATGGGAATTTTACATTGATGGTCAATTGGCAAAAAAGAAAAAAGAAAAACTATCAGAGTTTAAAAATTAAAAAAAGCCCCATTTATAGGGGCTTTTTTTATGATTTTGTAATAAATGAAAATAAAATATTAATTTATAGTAGTGAACTATCAATATTTTTTATTTTCTTTGGAATGTTTAGGTGACCTAATACAAAAAAATGTGTCATATAAACAGCAACGATTATTATAATAGTTGTTTTCCCAAATTTCCCTTTAAAAACATCTAAGGTTCTTTTTAGATCTTATGATGTTTTTTTCTTTATGGAGCACTTTCCGTGATGCACTTTATAATATCAGTCATATTGTTTTAAAACAATGCTTTACTCTTTTTTTAAAAATCACTTTACAGTACAAGTTGGGGCTATTGCTTTTATTTTTTGAAGTTTAAAGTGACCTAACCCAAAAAAATGTGTCAAATAAATAGCAACCATAAATAGTAGTTGTTATTATTAGTTTCCCTTAAAAAACATCTTAGATTCTTTTTAGATCTTATGATGTTTTTTTGTTTATGGAGCACTTTCCGTGATGCACTTTATAATATCAGTCATATTGTTTTAAAACAATGCTTTACTCTTTTTTTTAAAAATCACTTTACAGTACAAGTTGGGGCTATTGCTTTTATTTTTTGAAGTTTAAAGTGACCTAACCCAAAAAAATGTGTCAAATGAATAGCAACCATAAATAGTAGTTGTTATTATTAGTTTCCCTTCAAAAACATCTTAGATTCTGTTTAGGTCTTATGATGTTTTTTTGTTTATGGAGCACTTTCCGTGATATACTTCATAATATCAGTCATATTGTTTTAAAACTAAGCTTTACTCTTTTTTTAAAAATCACTTTACAGTATAAGTTGTTGCTATTGCTTTTATTTTTTGAAGTTTAAAGTGACCTAACCCAAAAAAATGTGTCAAATAAATAGCAACCATAAATAGTAGTTGTTATTATTAGTTTCCCTTAAAAAACATCTTAGATTCTTTTTAGATCTTATGATGTTTTTTTGTTTATGGAGCACTTTCCGTGATATACTTCATAATATCAGTCATATTGTTTTAAAACTAAGCTTTACTCTTTTTTTAAAATCACTTTACAGTATAAGTTGTGGCTATTGCTTTTATTTTTTGAAGTTAAAGTGACTTAACCCAAAAAAATGTGTCAAATAAATAGCAACCATAAATAATAGTTGTTTTCCCAAATTTCCCTTCAAAAACATCTTAGATTCTTTTTAGATCTTATGATGTTTTTTTTATGAAATACTTTAAAATATATTGTTTTCCTTCTTCTTAATTATACTCTAAATGATATTTCTCAGAATACGATAATTGGTACTATTTTATTTTCTAAGGCTATGGTTTTATGTAGTAGCTAGCAACGTTTTTTAGGATATTGTTTTTTTTTTATATTTTTTTGTGACCTACAAGAAAATTATGTGTCTTATCTGTAACAAGCATATATAATAATATGTTGTTTTCGCGAATAACCTTAATCCCTTAAAAGAAACACCTAAAGTTCCCTTCCATAAGTTCCAAAGGTGTTTTTTTATTTTAAAGTGTTTTTAGAATTAAATAAATAAAGAGAACTAAAATAGTTTTACATTTTTTATTTTTTTTGGTGACTTACTTAAAATTATGGTGTCAAAAAAATAACGGCTATAAAATATAGTTGTTTTCTCATAAAAACTTTTGTCCTTTAAAGCGAACACCCCGAGTACTCTATTAAGAATTCAGGGTGTTTTTTTATTCATATAAAGAGAGTATTTTATTAAGTGGTTTATGGGGTTGTATTACACTGGTTTAAATAGGTGGGTGGCGATTTTTTCACCTAGTTAATTTGGATAATAAATTTATTTTTTATATGTTTACAATCCTTGTATAAATTATTTATTCCCCAAAAAATGTTTTAGATTCATATATGAACTAAGGCATTTTTTTTGCATAAAAAAAAGATGCTAAATTACTATGTATTGAAAATGGAGTACCGTTGTTTTTAACGATTTCCAATTGTTAAGTAACATTAGTTGTTAAATAAATGGAGGTTTAAATTTAACGTGAAACCATAAACTTGAGTACAAAAAGAAGAAGTTATATTTATAAAATAATCATTATTTTATAAAAAACCACCTTATTAAAACATATAAAGTGGTTGTAACGTTGTTAAAAGTTCGTTTTCATTAGTGCAAAAAAGAACCTTTATAAAAATGTAATTTTTATCATCACGTTTGTTGCCTGTAAATTTAACTTGATTTTGTAAAGGCTACTTTTATTCCGAAGAGAATTAACGCTGCTCCAACAAACATTTCAATCTTTTTTTGATATCGTTGAAACTTATTTAAAATTACTGGATGCGAAAAGAAGTAAGCAACACTCGAGAACCAAATAAAATGTACAATAGAAATAATTGCCCCGTAAATAACTTGAATAAGTAAAGGGGTATCAACATTTACTATTTGCGTAAAAATACTTAAGAAAAAAATGGTTGCTTTAGGGTTTAAAGCATTGGTAATAAAACCATTTTTAAATGAATTGAACTTGCTTAACTCCTTGTTTTTTTGTTTGTTAATAGCTTCTTTATTGAAATTTGATTTAGAAATAATTGTTTTAAATCCAATAAATATCAAATAAGCTGCTCCAATGTACTTGATAATGGAAAAAAGAAAAATAGATTTCGATATTATAATAGCCAATCCAGCAATTGAATAGGCTACATGGAGCCATATAGCAAGACTTACTCCAATTGCAGAGTAGATTCCTGATGTTCTATTATACACAATGCTATTTCTTGTTACCATAAAAAAGTCAGGACCTGGACTAATGGCCATAAAAATAGAGATACTTATGATTGCTATAAATTCCGTAGATCCCGTAAAGATTGATAATTCCATAATTTGCTATTTTTTATGTTTTATTAATTATTGGGTTTGGCGTTTGGGTAGCTGTGGAAGGAGCTGCCAAAGATACTAAATAAAAAATGTAATGAACGTGGTTAAAATTACTTTTAATAACGCTCTATTTTGGGTAGAAGAATACACTTTTTTATAAGTGTTTTAAGATGAAAAAAAGTTGTACCTATAAGGCGATAATAATAAGTTCTGGTATGAAATAAATAGCGAGTATTTACTTTGTTATATGCAACTAAAAAGTTTGTAAAAACACGCTAACGTAAGCTTATGACACATGCTATCAAAATAAGTTTTTAAAACAATAATTTACAATTACGAATACGTGTTGTTATAATTATACCAAATAGGTGTAATTGATTAAAAGTTAGTTTAAAAGTACGCAGGAGTGTTTTAGGTAAATAGCTTCATATTAGCCTCTAGCAATTCTACTTGAGATTCGATTACTCTTTTTAGTAAATTTTTTACTAATAGACTTTCCTGTTGTTTTCGCATCTTTATTGAGGTCGTTTGTACAAGTTGATTTGTTATTTCAAATGATTTGCACATAGCACTGGTAACACTGTTATCGCCTTCAATACTCAAAAGATCTTCAATAGCTCTTTTGGCAAATTTGTTTAGTTCTATAACTTCTTTTGGAGACACTTTGGCATCAGCATAAATATCACTAATTATTTTTTCTAACTTTTGATCCATTTTTTATGTTCTATAGCGTTAGCACAAAATTAAATTGGAAAGGATTACTTAAAAACATAATTTTCTTTAATCATCGTAAATGAATGATCAAACGTGCATATTTTATTTTTAATTGATTTTATATAAATGATGGAATTGTAAAATAATTTACGCGTTATTTTTGTGTGCTTAATGCTTGTTTAAAAATACACCAGATTAGGTTTTAATAATTTTAGGTAATGAGTAGATTATGTTGGTCTAAATCTTTTTAAAAAAGCCATAATGATTGAAAAAATAAAATTTCGCTACGTGTAGTAAATATGCATGATACTACTTAGTAGTCGTTTTAACCTATTATTTTTTCTTATATACTTTTGTGTCGTTTTTTATTTAAACTTCCTTTAACTAATTGTCATTACGCTTAAGCTAAATGTCAATCAGCGGAGGGTGTTTAAAGCGTTAAATAATGAATGTCTAAAAGCATCACCTGGACCGTTATGAAGTCCTCCTAAACCTGATTTTTTAGCAAATCTTTCGGCTTTCCCTTTATTATCACTTTTTTGAAGCTGGTACATTTTATATAAATGCTTTGAAGCAACAGATTTTTCTGTTTTCTTCATTCCAACTCCATCCATTTTTTTATCAAGCTCTTTCGCAACATATGCAGTTGCATTTCTTTCCCTTCAACTTCAGTACCAAGACCTAATTTATTCTCTTGAAAAGCATAAGTAGAATTATAAACATAAGTAGTCGCTAATGGATCAATTGCAACAAACCTCCCAATCGAAGCATCATAATGCCTGTATTTATATTCAGATATATTCTTTCACAATATTGATACCATCCACATCACTAAAAAATATAAAAATAAATTATACGATAGATGATAAAAAATAGAATATACAAGTCCAAATTTCACTCTTACAAAAGTAAAAAATGAAGCATTAATTAAATGCATTCCAAATATAGTTACTGAACTATAATTTCTTGTTTGGTTTGTAAAGAAAACATGCCATAGTGCAAATAGTACTATACTTAAAGCAATCAATAATCCAATATATTTCTTAAAAAAATATTTTATTTTAGGTGTAAAAGTTTGCTTAAGTGTTTTTTTGAATAAAAAATAGATACAGTAAGTCAGAAAAAAAAGTAAAGAATAATATAGTAAATTACTGTAAATACTACCTGTAAAGGAAGCCTTTAAAAGATCTTGATTTAAAAATATAATATCAATTAAAAGTAATGAGAAAGAAAATAATATAAAGTCATAATTAAATTTCGTTATAAATAATCGATACTTTAACTCTTCTTTTATGGCTCCCAATAAATAAACCAATAAAACTACTACAATATTTTCCTTATTAATTGGCTCTTTAACCTTTGTGTCAATAATATAACTTTTTTCCAGAGGAAAACATTTATTTAAAAGGTATCCGATAAAAAAAACAATTATTATATTTAAAATAAATATAAAGAAGAGTTGATACTTATCGGTATCAACTCTTTTATCTTCATAAGAATAAATCTTTTTATATGAAACATTCATCTATTTAAACTGTATGTGTCTATGCTTTTCTCTTAAATAATTAGGGAAGTTATAAGGTAGATTTTGAGACTCTGGCACTTTCGCTTTTGTATATCTGTTTTTTACTTTATCTCCTAAAGTTTCGCCATTTCTAGGGTCTTCTACGGTCCCCGCAAATGGTATTATCCCAGTTACCTCATTTATTAAAGTTCTTAACCCGTAATTCGTAGCACCATCAATAGTTTTATCCCATTTGATTTTTTTAAACATTTTCTTTAATTCCCCGGTTTTTAAACCATAAAACTCCGCAATTTTTCCAAAAGTCTCTTCTAAGTTATTTGCATTAATCATATAATCATAATCCGACTTACTTAGAGGGATGTTCATCTTGATTTTAGCAAGTATCTTTTTTAACCTTGAATTAAAAGTACCCTTAAGCTTGGCATAATTCTCAATATTTCTTTGATTTTCAACTGCTTCTACAGCTAATTCAAAATATGTATCAATTGCTCCTATTATCTCATAAAGTTTATCGCCTTTTTTATATTCTTTTCCTTTTTCTTCCTGCCCTACAATAAAACCACCTCTATGATTTAAATATATATTAGGATCTCCATCATCTCTATAATCAGTAACTTTTCCCTTTTCATTTACAACAACTGATGCGTTATGTTCATAATCTGGAGTATAGGGAAGCTGTGAATACAATCCTGTTGGATCTCTAAAATAAATTGGATTATTATTAGAATAGTAATAGGGTGTTGTATTTCTATAATCATCAGCCAAAGCATCTATTCCGTTAAATCTACCTATTGCTGGTGCATATTGTCTCCAATCCATTTCTAATAGATTTAAATTTAAACTCTCCTCCAATTCTTGACCTACATACCCAAACTTCTGCGCGGTGCTGTTTCCAAGGGGTTTATAATTTCCGTTATATCCTTTGTGTTTAAGTCCAAAAGGATAGTAATTTACGCGTTTTTTTTCAGCGGTTGCCCTTTTTTCGCGCACACCTTACCACAACTTTTTTTAAAAAAGAACGTCCTACCTCATTAATCCCTGTAAATATATAAAATTAACAACTGCCACGCAGGTAAACCCCAGTTTTTTGTACGAATTAAAACCGAATTTAAAACAACAAAACCACAACATCTCTGCTGTGGCTTTATCTTTATTATTTTTAAATTTTAATTCTGTATTGCTTACTCATACTCGGCACGGACTACAAGTCCGCGCTAGCGGTGATATCTTTACTTTAATTTAAAATTTTCCAAAAACGCTTTTAATTAACCAAAAAAGCATACTCCTAAAAAACAACAAAACCACAACATCGCTGCTGTGGCTTTATCTTTATTATTTTTAAACTTTACTACTCGCCATTGCACCCGAACAGAGTGAATTGATGAACTCCGATTTTAAAAATAGAATTCTCGTGAATAAATGGCATTCATAGTACCGTTTTCTACTTAAATTTCCTTTAAATAATTGCCATTACGCTATCGCTAAATGTCAATTAGCAGGGAGATTACTAAAAATCTGTAGTTTCATCCTCTTTGATTTCCTCTCCTTTTTGAAGAAACAACCTCATTTCGTTTACAATAAATTCATTATTTACTTTCTCAACCATTAAGTTCATAAACTTTGAATCAGAAAAAAATAATGGTGATTCATTACTCTTTGAAAATAAATTATTCTTTGTTAAGTATTCAGATTTCTCAGCACTGATTTTCGTACTGCTATCATATATGAAAATAAATGTGTCCTTATATTTTATATAATCAGATAAAAAATCATCTTTGGATGGAAGTTTAGAATTCACTATCAAATTATAAGCATACGTACTATCATTATACTTTTTACTTTGACGTAAATGATAATATCGACCACTAAAATCTAATCTATTATTTTTTTCTACAATTTGTAATACTTTTTTTATTTCTAAACCTGAAAAATTATTTTCTGCAATATTTCTTACTTGACTTCTTGTTTTACATGAAAAACACATTAAAACAAACAAAAACGTGAAAATTATATTAAATCTTATATTCATTTTACTTTTACTTTTTTGATGGGACTGTCGTTACCTTTCCATTAGCACGATATTTTGTTCTATTAGAAGTTTTACCCCATACGTTAGATTTCTTTGCGCCAATTATATAATAAGGAATATCTACATTATTAATTTCTTTATTCATTTTTGCGATGTTTACATCATCCCCCGATGGATCAGGATCTCCAATACTACTTGATGATGGTGCACCAGGATGCCCAGGATGTGTATGAATTGAATAAATAGGTTTTCCCGTAAATGAACCGTCAGATGACGTAAAAGTAGATTTAATTTCCTGACTTGTACCCGAATTCATCTGTACGACTTCACCTGCTTGATTTCTATCGACACTATTATTGTCAAAAGGTCTTACTTCTAGATATTTATCGCCTTCATCATTTTTATAAACAACTGTAACTACTTCTTCATTAGTGCTCATTGAAATATCTACAACCAATTTCCCTCCATCACTAACATTACTTGTTTGGAAACCATTTTTCTTTATATTTTGTCCATCTTTTAGAAGCCCTTTATCTACATTTGAAGAAATGGTTGAACCGCTATCCTTGTCTACTAATGTATCAGTTTTATCATTAGTAACCTCTTGTAGGGTTATATTTCCAGTCGCTTTATCATATGCATATATATCTTCAGGTTTCATTCCATCTGGATCAATAAATCTTAAAGGATTATTAAACGCGTAATTGTAAGGCGAGTGTCTTCTCATTTCTTCTGCTAATGGATCAAGGTTCATCCATCTACCTAAACTAGCATCATAATTTCTAGCTCCGAAGTCCATCCACTCTAAACCTAACTCTTCGTTAAGTTCCATTCCATTATACCCAAACTTCTGCGCAGTAGAGTTTCCAAGGGATGAGACGTTGTTGTTGTAACCTTTATGTTTAAGTCCAAAGGGATAGTAATTTACGCGTTTTTTTTCAGCGGTTGCCCTTTTTTCGCGCACACCTTACCACAACTTTTTTTAAAAAAGAACGTCCTACTACATTAATCCCTGTAAATATATAAAATTAACAACTGCCACGCAGGTAAACCCCAGTTTTTTACTGCAAAGACAGATAAAAAGCCTCTGTGGTTTACCTGCTTCCTTTGCCTCGGTATGTAACATAAAATGGGTTATAATACTGCCATTTCATCCGTGCCCCACCAAAGCCGTAGTTATAACCTATTCTATGTTAAATACTCCCTTCACCCGAACTTCCAACGCTTTGATTAAACATTATCAATAAGTAAATCATTTTAAAACTTGTCGATTTTCCTCGCATCAACAGCCTCTAAATCGTCAAGCTTTAAAACGTTCCGCTAATGGTTTAAAAAGAGGTTGGCGGTGCGTGGGTTTTCAACCATTAGTGGAATGGCTTGTTTTAGAGGTTATAAAGCCTTTAGCCAAGCTTAGTGCAACGAGAACTAAGGGCGAAGCCTAAGCGAGCGCCGAGGGTGACGGGGATGCAGATTGGTGAGGAACGAGCCATGCAGAACCGCCACAAAGTTTTTTAATATCCTTATAAAATCAATTATAAATTCTTTTTAAAAAACTTGTAGCCCGAGGCATCAGCGGCGAGCCCTAATGAAGCAACGGTTATTTTTTTATGGCGGTATTTTTGTATAAAATAATGATCTTAAAAAAATAAGAGTAGTTGCGAGTGAACGTAATAGAAGTGGTGGCAAAAAGATTTTTAAGACAACTGTAGTTTACGGAAGATTGACTTAATAAATGTTTTTAATAGGCGGGATGAAGTGAACACCTTATAACCGTATTTTATTAGAGTGGAACGGAGATAAAAAACATTAAATTCCGAGCCTTAGCGAGACACTTGGTTAATTAATTGGATGGGAGTTGTTAACGATTTCGTGTAGGCTTTCTAAATCGTCTTGTACATACCTTTCTGTGGAACTTATATAACGATGTCCTGCTAATACTTGTACCTGCCTTAAATTATAGTGTTTTAACCAATTGGTTATTACAGAGGCTCGTATTTGATGTATGTTCTTTACTTTGTGATTCGTCTTTTTTAGCTTTTTTATAATGCCTTGTATAGTGTTTCCTAATCGTGCATTATTCGGGATAAATACTCGGTTACTTTCGATGCTTTTTCTTGTAATGATTTCTTCTCTAATTTCTTTGATGTATTCTAAAAACTCTATGACTTGCCACGGTTTTAACTCTAAGGTTCTGCCATTACTTCTTGTACCGCTTTTTATGTATATCTTTCCTTTGTAAAGCTGTAAATCTTCTAATTCTAAGTGTATTAATTCGGTTGTGTTTAAGCCTTGATACACTAATAAACCAACGATTATTTTATTGCGTTTTGCTGTTAATCTATGATAAGGGTCTTTTATGTTTTCAGTCTCGTAACTATAATATAAATCCTCTAATTCGTCAGCTTCTAAAGTATTGTAATTAACAACTCTTTTTACGCCTTTTATAGTGAGGCTTTCTATTGGATTGTCCGTTCTGTAATGTTCTGATAGTAGGTAGTTAAAGTGTATTTTTAAGCTTCCTATTTTATGTTTTACCGTTTTCTTGGTATTCTTTTTTTGTTGTAAATACTTAATGTATTTTAAGAAGGTTTTATAGTCTATACTTTCTGGACTTGTATGGTTTCGTTTACTCCACTCGATAAATCGAGATTTGGCAGTAATATAGCTTTTTATAGTAGATCTGCTATACTTTTGTTTTTCTAAATAGTCTTTATAATCCCTCATTTTCAATAGTTTTTAAAAGGTGAGTGTACAATTGAGTAGATTCTAGACTACTGTGTCCTAAAAAGGTTTTTATACTTTCTAGCTTTACATTTTGTTGCAGTAAATGAGTAGCAATAGAGTGGCGTAAACTATGTGGGGTTATGTGTTTTTCTGTAATGGTTTTATTTTCACTTGCTTTTATAATGGCTTGTAAACGATTAGAGAAGCTTGTTCCTTGCATTCGCGTACCAAACTTATTTATAAATAAAGCTTCATGTACATGACTATCTTTAAACTGCGGACGAGCTTCGTAGATATAGTCTTCTAATATTTCTGCATTCTTTCGATTAATAGGAACAAAACGTTCTTTATAGTTTTTACCTTTTCTAACAAAAATGCGTTCTTTATCAAAATAAATATCGCTAGTATCTAAGTACACAGCCTCATTTCTTCGCAGTCCACAACTGTATAAAACTACTAACATGGCTTTATCCCGCATACGTATCTTCGCTGTATCATGACTATAACTTGTGGCTGTAAATAATTCTTTGATTTCAGATTGTGTAAGTATGTTTAGTTTTTCTTCCGTAGGCTCTTGTTCTGATTTTAGATGTATGTTAATGCCTTTGTGATTGTGGTTTTGTAAATATTCTTTAAACTTCTTTAAGGCTTGTTGATGTTTGTTTAAATAACTTTTACTTAATGCTCCGTTTCTTCTCTCGTTACCTCTTTCTTGTAGGTGTCTGTAATATTCCTTTACCGTTTTAGTAGTAATTTGATTGATGGTTTTAATTCGATTTTGCTCCAGATAATAAAAGAACTCTTGTAAATGATTGGGTAAATAATACACCGTGCTTTCTGCATAACCCAATATATCTAACCATTCTTTGTAATTGGCAACTAGTGTTCTATAGATTTCGTTTTCTAGTTTTAATTTTTTCATCGCTTGACCTTTTTTGGAGTTTTGCGGTTAACTCTTAATAAATGTTTTATTATAAGCACTTTAACTTAACCGTTTTGTAAGTGGATAAGTAGTGGTTAAGTGGGTAAGTTGATGCCTTGCAAACACTCTTTTAAAGCTTTGTTTATCTGCTCTTTAAGTGATGTGTATTCGTTTACATCTATAATCTCATAGTAATAGGTTTGTCCTTTCTTTCCTTTAACTTTTTTAATATAACCCTCTAGTAATAGTTGTTTGTGATAACGTTGTAATGTGGTTTGTTTTACTCTTAAATTCCTTCTGATTTCTGTATTAGTAAACTGTGTTTGCTCTTTTTCTTGTAAGTACTTTTTTAAGTTCTCTAAATGGTTTCTGCAAGCACCTGTAATAGTATCACTTTTTCTAAGTAGTACTTCTGTTATCAACTCATTAGCTTCTTCTATATCTTCGATGGTAGTTTCTATAAACTCTTCGCCTGTTTCTTTATCGTATTGCTTTTCTCGTTGGTGTTGTTTGTAAAAGGTAATGGCTTCTATAAATTGTAAATAATGTGAGTTTGTACGTCTTGGTTTAAAAACGGATTGTGGTAATTCCAAGTACATAGCAAAAGGATTAATCACACGTATTGGTTGTAATACTCGTTGTACATTTTTTAGAAGCTCCGAAGCTAAATATTCTTCTTCCTCGTTTACCTGTCCCGCCGATACGGCGCGTTGGTAATTCATAATACGTTTGTCTTGCTCTTCGCTTTCATCAATGTATAGTAAAAAACTACGATTGCTATTATCTTCGTAAATGCTTTCTTGCGTGGTACAACCTGCAACAGATACAGGACCTTCAACCGTTAAGTGTATAGTTTTGGTAGTTCCTTTGCTGTCTTTATGAACTACCGTTTTTGTAATTCGTTTTTTACTTTGTAATTCTCGAAGTGGATAGAGTACAGACTCTGCGCCGTCTAAATCTTCTATTAATATTAATTTGTGTTGTAATTCTGTACGATTGAAGTAATAAAAAGCATTGGCAGATAATACCGTTATCTCTACTTTGTCTTCTTCGGGTATTAGCTCTGCAACCTTACTTTGTAAGTGGGTTTTTCCTGCTCCCGAACTCCCTAAACTAATACAGTGTAACGGATTGTTAGTTTTTCTACTGGTAAAAATGAGATACATCAGCAAGCGGTTAATGTCTTCCCCTATAACACCACTTTTGCCGATGTACTCATTTGTCCTTGTTAGCAACTTTCCCTTTTTTAAAAAGTCGATAGCTTCTTTCTCTTCACTAGCGTTTAATTGTTTATAGACAGGCATTGCCTGTTCTTCTTCATTTTTAAGTAGTAAAAAACGGTAAGCCTCTAATTCTTTGGTAAGTTCTTGTAATGTTTTTCTAACAATACTTGTTCCTATTTCTAATCGTTCTGCTACTTTTCTAACAAACTTTTCTACCTGATTGTCATTATATAAGTCTATGTTATGACGTAATATTTTTTCTGATTTCAGCTTTTGTATAGATACGGTTACTCGTAAACTCTCTAGTTTATTGGTTTTTATACCTCCTAAAATGTGGATTTCTAAGTGTTTTGTGGTGTACTGGTAGTTGTTGGAGTTGGAAGTATCTAACGAAGTCATAGAAAATAATTTTATACAAAATGTCGATAATTCTATTTTTTGTATTGTTTACTCTGCAATATTAGATATTACTATTGATAAAAACAAGACAATACTATCTTTATTTGATTATATTTGCCTAAAACGTATAGTTTTATACGGTTTATAGTATAATAAGTAGACTATTCTATGACTTTAGGACAGAAAATTACCAAGATTAGAAAAGAGAAGAAGTTATCTCAAATTGATGTTGCCAAGTTCGTTGGTGTTTCTCGTGATGCAATTTCTAAGTATGAAAGGGATGATATAATTCCATCTGTTGAAAATGCTAAAAAAATAGCACAAGTATTAAATGTTTCTTTGGATTATTTGGTATCAGAAGATGGTAATTTAGAGGTAGTAGATGTTACTATGGTTAATCGCATGAAAGAAATACAAAGACTTAACAACGATGATAAAAGTACAATAGTTAAAATTATTGATGCCTTTATTAGAGATACTAAAACCAAAAAAGCCTACTCCTAAAAAACAACAAAACCACAACATTTCTGCTGTGGCTTTATCTTTAATTATTTTTAAACTTTACTACCCGCCATTGCAAATGGTTTTTATAGTACCGTTTTTTATTTAAATTTCCTTTAACTAATTGCCATTACGCTGACCACTAAATTTCAATTTGCGGGGCTTTAGGAGGAATATTTTTAATATTTTCAAAATGTTTTACATCTTTATAAATAACCTGTTGTAAATTACCTCTTTCGTAAAGTTCTGATAATACTAATTTAGTATTATAAAAATAGTTCCAAATTCCAACTTTTAAATCATCTCGAAAATAACCATCTATCTCCAATTTTCCATTATCATAATATTTCGCATCACCGTTAAGTTTATCATTAAGATAGTTTTCCTCACTTAAAACTAACCCTTTATCATAGGTTATTGCTTTCCCATTTTTAAAACCACCTTTTAAATTAAATTCTGCATATATTTCTCCATTATCTTTAAAGAAATATGATTTACCTTCGGTATTTCCCGCAGTCACCCAAGATACATCTTTCAACTTACCATTCTTGTGAGTGCTTTTTAAAACATCAATCTTATGCTCATCATTATCTTGATTAGGAGTACACGATTTTAATAAAAAGCATACAACTAAAAGACTAAAAAAAGTTTTATTTATTTTCATTTTTCTTGGTTTTCTCTTTTTCTTTATCTGAATGTTTCTTAAACAATGAACCTAACTCTTTAACGAAGTTCTCATAAGACACACTTTTTCCATTAACAAAGAACTTATGCTCTTCCTTAGTTTCTTCATCACTATTAAGTAACTCCGTTAAATCTAAAGTAAATTGGAATGCCTCACTAGTTCCTTTATTTTTGGCTGTATCCTTGTAACCACCACTTAAAAATTTATCTATGAGAGAATCAAATTTCTTACTTCTTTCCTCTACATGTAGAAAACTTTCATGGGCAATGGTTTCTAGAGCTTCATCGTCTTTTTCTCCTGGACCAATTAAAACTAAGAACGACAATCTACTAGTCATATTTTTAGATAGTGGCATCCTAGTGGATCTTCCAGTTTTAGAGACAGAGTAAGGAATAGTCATCCCTCCTTTATTTGTACCCCATTGACTTTTCTTAGATTGATACCAAATAGTATGTCTTGAATATTTGCCATCTTTCTCAACTTTAAAACCAAGAACATCCTGACCAGCACTTCCATATAACATCAAAAACCTTTGACCTTCTTTAGTTCCTAGAAACTTCTTAAATGCTACTTTATGGTTTTCATTAAGTCCTGAAATATCAATATATCTACCATCAGGGTCTTTGAATAAGATAGGGTTATTTGCTGTATAATTATATGGAGACAAATTATAGTATTTGTTAGCTAAAGGGTCAAGGTTCATCCATCTACCTAAAGCAGCATCATAATTTCTAGCACCGAAGTCGTACCATTGTATACCAAGCTCTTCATTAAGCTCTTTTCCATTATACCCAAACTTCTGCGCGGTGCTATTTCCAAGGGATGAGATGTTGTTATTATACCCTTTGTGTTTAAGTCCAAAGGGATAGTAATTTACGCGTTTTTTTTCAGCGGTTGCCCTTTTTTCGCGCACACCTTACCACAACTTTTTTTAAAAAAGAACGTCCTACTACATTAATCCCTGTAAATATATAAAATTAACAACTGCCACGCAGGTAAACCCCAGTTTTTTACTGCAAAGACAGATAAAAAGCCTCTGTGGTTTACCTGCTTCCTTTGCCTCGGTACGTAACATAAAATGGGTTATAATACTGCCATTTCATCCGTGCCCCACCAAAGCCGTAGTTATAACCTATTCTATGTTAAATACTCCCTTCACCCGAACTTCCAACGCTTTGATTAAACATTATCAATAAGTAAATCATTTTAAAACTTGTCGATTTTCCTCGCATCAACAGCCTCTAAATCGTCAAGCTTTAAAACGTTCCGCTAATGGTTTAAAAAGAGGTTGGCGGTGCGTGGGTTTTCAACCATTAGTGGAATGGCTTGTTTTAGAGGTTATAAAGCCTTTAGCCAAGCTTAGTGCAACGAGAACTAAGGGCGAAGCCTAAGCGAGCGCCGAGGGTGACGGGGATGCAGATTGGTGAGGAACGAGCCATGCAGAACCGCCACAAAGTTTTTTAATATCCTTATAAAATCAATTATAAATTCTTTTTAAAAAACTTGTAGCCCGAGGCATCAGCGGCGAGCCCTAATGAAGCAACGGTTATTTTTTTATGGCGGTATTTTTGTATAAAATAATGATCTTAAAAAAATAAGAGTAGTTGCGAGTGAACGTAATAGAAGTGGTGGCAAAAAGATTTTTAAGACAACTGTAGTTTACGGAAGATTGACTTAATAAATGTTTTTAATAGGCGGGATGAAGTGAACACCTTATAACCGTATTTTATTAGAGTGGAACGGAGATAAAAAACATTAAATTCCGAGCCTTAGCGAGACACTTGGTTAATTAATTGGATGGGAGTTGTTAACGATTTCGTGTAGGCTTTCTAAATCGTCTTGTACATACCTTTCTGTGGAACTTATATAACGATGTCCTGCTAATACTTGTACCTGCCTTAAATTATAGTGTTTTAACCAATTGGTTATTACAGAGGCTCGTATTTGATGTATGTTCTTTACTTTGTGATTCGTCTTTTTTAGCTTTTTTATAATGCCTTGTATAGTGTTTCCTAATCGTGCATTATTCGGGATAAATACTCGGTTACTTTCGATGCTTTTTCTTGTAATGATTTCTTCTCTAATTTCTTTGATGTATTCTAAAAACTCTATGACTTGCCACGGTTTTAACTCTAAGGTTCTGCCATTACTTCTTGTACCGCTTTTTATGTATATCTTTCCTTTGTAAAGCTGTAAATCTTCTAATTCTAAGTGTATTAATTCGGTTGTGTTTAAGCCTTGATACACTAATAAACCAACGATTATTTTATTGCGTTTTGCTGTTAATCTATGATAAGGGTCTTTTATGTTTTCAGTCTCGTAACTATAATATAAATCCTCTAATTCGTCAGCTTCTAAAGTATTGTAATTAACAACTCTTTTTACGCCTTTTATAGTGAGGCTTTCTATTGGATTGTCCGTTCTGTAATGTTCTGATAGTAGGTAGTTAAAGTGTATTTTTAAGCTTCCTATTTTATGTTTTACCGTTTTCTTGGTATTCTTTTTTTGTTGTAAATACTTAATGTATTTTAAGAAGGTTTTATAGTCTATACTTTCTGGACTTGTATGGTTTCGTTTACTCCACTCGATAAATCGAGATTTGGCAGTAATATAGCTTTTTATAGTAGATCTGCTATACTTTTGTTTTTCTAAATAGTCTTTATAATCCCTCATTTTCAATAGTTTTTAAAAGGTGAGTGTACAATTGAGTAGATTCTAGACTACTGTGTCCTAAAAAGGTTTTTATACTTTCTAGCTTTACATTTTGTTGCAGTAAATGAGTAGCAATAGAGTGGCGTAAACTATGTGGGGTTATGTGTTTTTCTGTAATGGTTTTATTTTCACTTGCTTTTATAATGGCTTGTAAACGATTAGAGAAGCTTGTTCCTTGCATTCGCGTACCAAACTTATTTATAAATAAAGCTTCATGTACATGACTATCTTTAAACTGCGGACGAGCTTCGTAGATATAGTCTTCTAATATTTCTGCATTCTTTCGATTAATAGGAACAAAACGTTCTTTATAGTTTTTACCTTTTCTAACAAAAATGCGTTCTTTATCAAAATAAATATCGCTAGTATCTAAGTACACAGCCTCATTTCTTCGCAGTCCACAACTGTATAAAACTACTAACATGGCTTTATCCCGCATACGTATCTTCGCTGTATCATGACTATAACTTGTGGCTGTAAATAATTCTTTGATTTCAGATTGTGTAAGTATGTTTAGTTTTTCTTCCGTAGGCTCTTGTTCTGATTTTAGATGTATGTTAATGCCTTTGTGATTGTGGTTTTGTAAATATTCTTTAAACTTCTTTAAGGCTTGTTGATGTTTGTTTAAATAACTTTTACTTAATGCTCCGTTTCTTCTCTCGTTACCTCTTTCTTGTAGGTGTCTGTAATATTCCTTTACCGTTTTAGTAGTAATTTGATTGATGGTTTTAATTCGATTTTGCTCCAGATAATAAAAGAACTCTTGTAAATGATTGGGTAAATAATACACCGTGCTTTCTGCATAACCCAATATATCTAACCATTCTTTGTAATTGGCAACTAGTGTTCTATAGATTTCGTTTTCTAGTTTTAATTTTTTCATCGCTTGACCTTTTTTGGAGTTTTGCGGTTAACTCTTAATAAATGTTTTATTATAAGCACTTTAACTTAACCGTTTTGTAAGTGGATAAGTAGTGGTTAAGTGGGTAAGTTGATGCCTTGCAAACACTCTTTTAAAGCTTTGTTTATCTGCTCTTTAAGTGATGTGTATTCGTTTACATCTATAATCTCATAGTAATAGGTTTGTCCTTTCTTTCCTTTAACTTTTTTAATATAACCCTCTAGTAATAGTTGTTTGTGATAACGTTGTAATGTGGTTTGTTTTACTCTTAAATTCCTTCTGATTTCTGTATTAGTAAACTGTGTTTGCTCTTTTTCTTGTAAGTACTTTTTTAAGTTCTCTAAATGGTTTCTGCAAGCACCTGTAATAGTATCACTTTTTCTAAGTAGTACTTCTGTTATCAACTCATTAGCTTCTTCTATATCTTCGATGGTAGTTTCTATAAACTCTTCGCCTGTTTCTTTATCGTATTGCTTTTCTCGTTGGTGTTGTTTGTAAAAGGTAATGGCTTCTATAAATTGTAAATAATGTGAGTTTGTACGTCTTGGTTTAAAAACGGATTGTGGTAATTCCAAGTACATAGCAAAAGGATTAATCACACGTATTGGTTGTAATACTCGTTGTACATTTTTTAGAAGCTCCGAAGCTAAATATTCTTCTTCCTCGTTTACCTGTCCCGCCGATACGGCGCGTTGGTAATTCATAATACGTTTGTCTTGCTCTTCGCTTTCATCAATGTATAGTAAAAAACTACGATTGCTATTATCTTCGTAAATGCTTTCTTGCGTGGTACAACCTGCAACAGATACAGGACCTTCAACCGTTAAGTGTATAGTTTTGGTAGTTCCTTTGCTGTCTTTATGAACTACCGTTTTTGTAATTCGTTTTTTACTTTGTAATTCTCGAAGTGGATAGAGTACAGACTCTGCGCCGTCTAAATCTTCTATTAATATTAATTTGTGTTGTAATTCTGTACGATTGAAGTAATAAAAAGCATTGGCAGATAATACCGTTATCTCTACTTTGTCTTCTTCGGGTATTAGCTCTGCAACCTTACTTTGTAAGTGGGTTTTTCCTGCTCCCGAACTCCCTAAACTAATACAGTGTAACGGATTGTTAGTTTTTCTACTGGTAAAAATGAGATACATCAGCAAGCGGTTAATGTCTTCCCCTATAACACCACTTTTGCCGATGTACTCATTTGTCCTTGTTAGCAACTTTCCCTTTTTTAAAAAGTCGATAGCTTCTTTCTCTTCACTAGCGTTTAATTGTTTATAGACAGGCATTGCCTGTTCTTCTTCATTTTTAAGTAGTAAAAAACGGTAAGCCTCTAATTCTTTGGTAAGTTCTTGTAATGTTTTTCTAACAATACTTGTTCCTATTTCTAATCGTTCTGCTACTTTTCTAACAAACTTTTCTACCTGATTGTCATTATATAAGTCTATGTTATGACGTAATATTTTTTCTGATTTCAGCTTTTGTATAGATACGGTTACTCGTAAACTCTCTAGTTTATTGGTTTTTATACCTCCTAAAATGTGGATTTCTAAGTGTTTTGTGGTGTACTGGTAGTTGTTGGAGTTGGAAGTATCTAACGAAGTCATAGAAAATAATTTTATACAAAATGTCGATAATTCTATTTTTTGTATTGTTTACTCTGCAATATTAGATATTACTATTGATAAAAACAAGACAATACTATCTTTATTTGATTATATTTGCCTAAAACGTATAGTTTTATACGGTTTATAGTATAATAAGTAGACTATTCTATGACTTTAGGACAGAAAATTACCAAGATTAGAAAAGAGAAGAAGTTATCTCAAATTGATGTTGCCAAGTTCGTTGGTGTTTCTCGTGATGCAATTTCTAAGTATGAAAGGGATGATATAATTCCATCTGTTGAAAATGCTAAAAAAATAGCACAAGTATTAAATGTTTCTTTGGATTATTTGGTATCAGAAGATGGTAATTTAGAGGTAGTAGATGTTACTATGGTTAATCGCATGAAAGAAATACAAAGACTTAACAACGATGATAAAAGTACAATAGTTAAAATTATTGATGCCTTTATTAGAGATACTAAAACCAAAAAAGCCTACTCCTAAAAAACAACAAAACCACAACATTTCTGCTGTGGCTTTATCTTTAATTATTTTTAAACTTTACTACCCGCCATTGCAAATGGTTTTTATAGTACCGTTTTTTATTTAAATTTCCTTTAACTAATTGCCATTACGCTGACCACTAAATTTCAATTTGCGGGGCTTTAGGAGGAATATTTTTAATATTTTCAAAATGTTTTACATCTTTATAAATAACCTGTTGTAAATTACCTCTTTCGTAAAGTTCTGATAATACTAATTTAGTATTATAAAAATAGTTCCAAATTCCAACTTTTAAATCATCTCGAAAATAACCATCTATCTCCAATTTTCCATTATCATAATATTTCGCATCACCGTTAAGTTTATCATTAAGATAGTTTTCCTCACTTAAAACTAACCCTTTATCATAGGTTATTGCTTTCCCATTTTTAAAACCACCTTTTAAATTAAATTCTGCATATATTTCTCCATTATCTTTAAAGAAATATGATTTACCTTCGGTATTTCCCGCAGTCACCCAAGATACATCTTTCAACTTACCATTCTTGTGAGTGCTTTTTAAAACATCAATCTTATGCTCATCATTATCTTGATTAGGAGTACACGATTTTAATAAAAAGCATACAACTAAAAGACTAAAAAAAGTTTTATTTATTTTCATTTTTCTTGGTTTTCTCTTTTTCTTTATCTGAATGTTTCTTAAACAATGAACCTAACTCTTTAACGAAGTTCTCATAAGACACACTTTTTCCATTAACAAAGAACTTATGCTCTTCCTTAGTTTCTTCATCACTATTAAGTAACTCCGTTAAATCTAAAGTAAATTGGAATGCCTCACTAGTTCCTTTATTTTTGGCTGTATCCTTGTAACCACCACTTAAAAATTTATCTATGAGAGAATCAAATTTCTTACTTCTTTCCTCTACATGTAGAAAACTTTCATGGGCAATGGTTTCTAGAGCTTCATCGTCTTTTTCTCCTGGACCAATTAAAACTAAGAACGACAATCTACTAGTCATATTTTTAGATAGTGGCATCCTAGTGGATCTTCCAGTTTTAGAGACAGAGTAAGGAATAGTCATCCCTCCTTTATTTGTACCCCATTGACTTTTCTTAGATTGATACCAAATAGTATGTCTTGAATATTTGCCATCTTTCTCAACTTTAAAACCAAGAACATCCTGACCAGCACTTCCATATAACATCAAAAACCTTTGACCTTCTTTAGTTCCTAGAAACTTCTTAAATGCTACTTTATGGTTTTCATTAAGTCCTGAAATATCAATATATCTACCATCAGGGTCTTTGAATAAGATAGGGTTATTTGCTGTATAATTATATGGAGACAAATTATAGTATTTGTTAGCTAAAGGGTCAAGGTTCATCCATCTACCTAAAGCAGCATCATAATTTCTAGCACCGAAGTCGTACCATTGTATACCAAGCTCTTCATTAAGCTCTTTTCCATTATACCCAAACTTCTGCGCGGTGCTATTTCCAAGGGATGAGATGTTGTTATTATACCCTTTGTGTTTAAGTCCAAAGGGATAGTAATTACTTTCCTCAATAATCTCTATATCAGTAATATTACTGTTGTTTTGATTTTTATCAGTATAAGACAATCGGACGTTTCCTAAATGATCTTTGTATTGATACACATACTTAAAGCCAGTATTGTCTTTGGTTACATAACCTTCAGGGTGGTTAAAGAACTCTAAAGTATTGTTTTTATACACATAATTACCTGCGTAATCTGTGGTGGTATTTTCTACTTTTTTTCTAAGCTTTACACCACTGGCATCATACACATAATCAATGTGCTTGCCGTTAATAGTTACCCTTGTTGGTAAGTTTAAGTGATTGTAAGTAATATTAGATATCCCTTTGTTTAAATCTTTAATCATGTTACCATTGTCATCATAAACAAAATCATTTCCTGAATTACTACCTTCTTTAAAACCAAAAATTTTATTTCCTCCAGAAAGTTCTTCTACTTTAATAAGTTTATTTCCTGTATTATTTTCATTGTAGGTATATTTTAATCGGTCCATATTAGCAAAACTCTCTTTATTTTGCCAACCATTTCTATTAAGTGTTAAAATATTTCCGTTTTTATCATACGTAATTCCTGAAACATTGTAATTTGAGGTGTTACTTCCTGAAGCTGTGGTAATTCTGTTTAACGCATCATAGCTATAGGTATAAGAATTGCTAACGGGGTTCTGCGTGTCATTTACACTTGCAGTAGCCCAGTTTGTTTGTGCAATATTTCCGTTATATAAACGCTTGTTCACCTGATCAATATCATTATACCTGAGGGTAAAGTTAAATAAATCATTGTCATTATGAGCATCTGCATTGATATTTTTTAACCACCCTCTAACATTGTAAGCATAGTCTACTTTTTGTAACGGATTTCTGTTGGTTCCACCTACTTGTTTTTCAGTTAATTGTCCTAAAGCATCATAGGTGTTTGCAACTACCTGTTCTGTTCGGTTTCCTATAGTTTGAGTTTGCTTTTTCATTCGCCCTGCATGATCGTAGGTAAATGTATCTAAGGTAACTATGGCATTTTCACTTCCTTTTTTATGCGTGGTTTTTGTTTGCCTTACTTTTCCAACAAAATCTAATTGACTTTCAACAATATCAATGGTTTGTAAAAAGTCATTTTTACTATACACGTAAATAGGTCGTGCTTCTTCATCATAACAAGTTACGGTATGTATCCATTGATTGGTGCCCAGTACTTTTACTTTGGTTACTGTAGTTAAGCCTTTTACATTGGTTGTAATGGGCGTATTGAAAGTAGTTTTTTGAGGAAGTCTAAATCCTGCCGGTACATCGGTATATGCATCGTAATATGAAATAGTGTATACTTCGCTAGCTTCTTGAGGCACTGCATTGTTACTGTAGTACAGGGCAGTGGCACCTATAGTTAATGAAGCTTGCTGTATACTTTCAAATAAGCTATTACGTGTTTCGTTAGCCTTTTTCTGCAAGTCGATTCTCGAGGTATTTGTATTACTTGTTCCAGTATAAATAACTCTTCCTAAAGCATCGTATTTGGTAAATAACCATTTGTTGGCTTTTTTCAAATTAGGGTCTTGGGTTAATATCGGCCGATCAAGTAGGTCATAAACAATGTATTCTTTTTGTTTTCCTGGTAGTTTCTTTTCTACCAATCTATTAGAATCGTCATAGGTATACTGGTAGCATAAGTCTGAAAGCTCAGTAGCAGACACCGTTCCATCTTGTGTGGTTACCTTAGGTGGCAGTACATAGGTTAAATTTCCGTAATCATCATATACGTAATAGGTGTCATGAGCTACTTCGGCTCCATTTATCTTCGCATATGTACGCTTTAAAATTACCTGACCTTGCTTATTTTTAAACTCTTCTGTAGTATGCAATTTACTAGCTGTTCCATCGTGATTTTCATCTTTAGTAATTGTTTTAAACAAAGTGCCTGCTGCATATGAGTTACGGTTCGCATTGGCTAGGGCAGGGACGTAGGTTATTACCCCTTGCGCTGTACGTTCTGTTACGCTTACTTTAAATAATTTTACTTCATTACTTGTATTGGTCTCATAATTAAAAGCTATTTCATGGCCGCTACCTAACTGCCAATCTTTTCCTGGAGCGGCTTGTTGTAATACTCTGTTTAAAGGGGAAGCCTCAAAGTTTTTCTGCGAAAAAGCATTTATTTCATCAAGTGCTGTAATGCCAGAAAAATCGTTAGCATAATGTTCTTTATAATATTTTTGAGTAGCTACCTTAGCATTGGCATGTAGGCTTCCATTGCTACTAACGGCTGCATAAGGAAGGTACTCTTTATCTTGTCTTCCAAATTCGTCATATCCTACGTGTGTTACAATATCAGAAGGGGGAGTATTTAGTGCACCTACCATACTGTTAATGCTTAATTCAGAACCATCAATAATTTCTACTACTGGATTCCAAAAGTATTGGTTGGTTGCAACATTGGTAGTGTAGTATAAATAGCTTCTAAACCTTGATTTTGTAGTGTTTGTTCTCCATTCGAATTCAACACCATCTAGTACTTTTTTACCAGTACGATCGTACACACCACTTACGCCTGTGTCAGCACCAGTGTAACCTGCAGGGTGAATGATTCCGACCAACAAATACCATTCATTTAATTGGGGTAAATCACCATGCCAGAAGTATGGGTTTTTATTTTCTGTACCGTTTAAATTATTAACAATTTGAGTTCCATGGTAGGTAGTTCCTTCTTGATTGCCGGTACGTTTTACCCAAACGGTATAACGGTACACTTTGGTTTTATCTACATTTATATAATCAGTATTCCAGCCGCCATCTGCATTGCTTGCTGCATCATTTCCGCACATCCATAACATTTCTTTGGTTCCTTTTGGACTGGCTCCTAAGATTCTTTGATTTTCCGAAGTACTACCGTTTTGATTGTAAAAAGGGGTGCCTCCGGCACCTAAGGTCCAATCAGTAGCTAAAAGATTGGTTACCAATGGAGCGCTTTGTGCAGTTCCTTGTTGTATTCCTATCTGTTGCTTTGTTCTTCCCAAACCATCAAAATACGTAACACTTTCGAGCACGTCACCCAAGGCTACGTTTTGGTAATTTGAAGCGCTTACAGGGGTTGACATTTCTTTTTGATATACCCGTGTAAACACATAATTTTCATTACTAAGATTTGGTAATGCATAGGTTGCTTCTTTTGTACAACCAAAATGAGTACCTGATGTTGTAGGGCATTGATCGCTTGAATCTAGCACGTATCCCGGAGGTTGACTGCATTGTTTTTTAGCACTGTTTGGATCACCAAATCCGTCACCATCGGTATCAGCATACCATGTAGTTTTAGGATGGTATACCGCATTACCATCGTTACAGTCAGAAGCGTTTGTAACATAACCACTCGGTTGAACACTTCGGTATACTTTATTAGTACTAATACCATAACCATCCCCATCGGTATCTCTATAAAAGTTTTTAGGCATGATATTCGTAATAAGTTTAGTGCTATCATCATAATCATGCTGATTTGCTACATAGCCACTAGGCTTTGTGCATGCTTTTTTGGATGCCTTAGGGTTTCCAAAACCATCCCCATCTGTGTCAGCATACCATGTAGGCGTAGGAGGGATGCTGTAGTTTACCTTTTTTGCCGAACTCCAGCAGCCAGAACTGTTATTTCTAGCTCGTAAATAGTATACAGAGCCACTGGTACAGGTAATGCTGCTACTTGCATTTGCTGTGCTCGTGCCACTGGTACTAGCTTGCCAATACCAAGTAATGCCACTAGGCGGGTTGCCTCGAGTTAGTTTTGAGCCTCCACAAAGATTTGCAACGGTTGGTGTATTGGGGATGCTAGGTACAGCTTTTACGGTATAGTTTATTGTACGAATAGCACTCCAACAGCCAGAGCTATTGTTTCTAGCTCGTAAATAGTATACAGAACCACTGGTACGGGTAATGCTACTACTTGTATTGGAAGTACTGGTGCCATTGGCACTGCTTTGCCAATACCATGTAATGCCACTTGGCGGATTTTTACGGGTTAATTTGGTGTTTCCACAATTACTGGTAATACTGGGGGCAGTAGGTACAGTGGGTACAGCTTTTATAGCGTAACTTACTTTTCTTGCCGGTCCCCAACAGCGAGTACTGTTATTTCTAGCTCGTAAATAATATACAGAGCCACTGGTACGGGTAATGCTAGTGCTCGCATTGGCCGTACTGGTGCCATTGGCACTGCTTTGCCAATACCAGGTAATACCACTTGGTGGATTTTTACGGGTTAATTTTGAGCTCCCGCAAAGATTTGCAATGGTTGGTGTGCTAGGCATGGCTGGTAAAGGCTTTATGGAGTAGTTTACTTTTCGTATGGTACTCCAACAGCCAGAGCTATTGTTTCTAGCTCGTAAATAGTATACAGAACCACTAGTACGCGTAATGCTACTACTAGCATTTGCTGTACTGGTACCATTGGCACTACTTTGCCAATACCAGGTAACACCACTGGGTGGGTTTCCTCTTGTTAATTTCGCATTACCACAATTAACAAATACTTTAGGAGAACTTGGTGTACTAGGCGTTAATTTAACATTATATTTAACAATACGAGTAGAACTCCACTTTTTGGCAGAAGTATTATAAGCTCTCAAATAATATTCATTCCCACTATTTAAACTAATCGTAGAAGGAAGGTTTTTAAAATGATCTCTTTCAGTTCCTAAATAAGTTTTTTGCCAGTACCATATTATTCCAGATGGAGATGCCCCTTTTATTAACTTTGTTTGACCACAATTTTGAATAATTGTAGGAGCTGGAGGAATTGGAACAAATAAGCCTTCATCTTTTTTTCCATCACAGTTATTATCCCTTCCATCCATTATTTCAGGGGCATTTGGGTAAACTGTCCTGTTATTGTCATTACAGTCTAAGTTGTTTGAAACGTATCCCTTTTTCTGAATCAAGTAACCAGTGCCAGCACCGTATCCGTCACCATCTTTATCTTCATAAAATAAAAAGGAGTTTCCAAATTGACCAAAACATGTTATCGAAAATAACCCAGTGATTAGTAGTATTATTATATTTTTCATAGCTGTTAATTTTTATAGTTGTATTGGTACTCCTTTAAAATTTTATTTTCTGAATTTTTAATAAACTGCAACCTGTTAAAATCATCGTATTCATAGTAAACCGTTTTTCCTCTAGAATCAGTAATTGTGCTTACACCAACCAGTGGTTTGTAGGTATAAGTGGTCACTTGAGCCTTGTCTAAGCCAACTCTTATTTTGTGAATTTCAATTTGTATTTCTCTTTCGGTAAAACTTTGTAAATACGAAAGATCGTCGCTTGTTTCTTTATCTAATACATCCATCACTTCAGCGTAAGTAGCATTTTCTATTTTGGCAACGGGTTGTGTGTAATTGTAACCCCATAAATAAACGATGTGAGTACCGCTTTTTTTACTTACCTCAGTTAGATTTCCTTTTTTATCGTAACTGTGGTATATGATTCGGTCTTTAAGATCCTTCAATGTTTCTCCATCTTTTGAAGTTTGAAGCTTCCAAGGAAGGTAATATTCTTTGTTCGGATAATAATCAAAAACTGTTTTTTCCCAAGACACCAATTTATCTTTTACAAAGGTCTTAGTTTCCAAAGGAATCGCAATTCGATGTTCTGAAATTAATACACTATCCTTTAATTCGTGAGCATATTTTATTTGAGTAATTTTCTTTTCTCCCACACTGTTACTTGCTTCAATTTCATTTATTTGTGAATGATTGTTATTGTTATAAGTATATTTTATCGTTTGCTTTTTTTTATCCTTAAGATTTCCTAGCTGATCATAAAAAAAATATGTTTTTTGAATAGAATCATTTTTCACCCAGCCTCCTATGAAATTATAAATATTATATTTGAAGGCAGCCTTTGGATAAGTTGGTACACCTATAATTCCAAAGCATGTCTCTTGCCAAGTTCCAGGTGAGTTAAAACTGATTCCAAAGGTGACAGCCTTTGGGTTTCCTTCAAGATAATCAGCGGATCTTTTATTAACAGAGTAATCGATTGAATAGTCATATTCTTCTATAAAAACTTTCTTGCCTTTTTCTGAATAAACTTCCTTTGATAGAAGTTTGCCTCCTCCCAAGCTCGAAAACCCTGTGTGTAATTTTAAATTATTACTGTTATTATAGGTAGTAACAGAAGGAGAAAAATGGTATTGCGTGAAACCGTTACCTTCCTCATACTCTTTTATATATTCGTATGTTGAACGATACTCCCATACGGGGGATCCTTGTCTAACAAGGTATTCGCACCAAATCATATGATCAAAATTTTTCCCTTTAGTTGTAAAACTTTTTTCTCTGAATGAAAATCCTGGAATTTTTGTATTATTACTTATTCTATTTGATCCAGGAATGCGATAATCAAATTTTGTTTCTAAAGGCTTACCATCTTCTGATTCCTTAATAACTCTATCTAAACGAAGGCCTGGAAGCTGCGTCTTTTTTAAAACTATTCGTTCCTTTTTTTCAGTACTTTCCAAAGCAACAGTGCAAAGACAAGGTGGATTATTGGAATCATAAGTACTAATTATGAATTGATACTCTTTGCCTATTTCATTTCTTGGAAGTTCTATTGGATAGGCGCCCTTCTTATTCGTTCGAAATTTAACATTACCATATTGATCTTGTAACTCAACTTGACAAAAGCGTTCAAAAACCGGACGCCCATCTTCAACAACGCAGTCAGTATTAAATATGACTTTATAAAGGTTTTCGTTACTCTCTTTAAGAAAGAAATTATGACGACCATTTCCTGAAAAAACTTCAGTATATTTTTTTTCAATATATTCTTCAGTTTGATTATGTTCATAAGAAACTTCATTAAAATAAAATTGTTTATTACCACCAGTTGGGTAAATTATCTTTTCTAACGAATACGCCTTAATTTTATCGTCGTCTACACTACGGTCTCCACCTCCAAGAGACTCTCCTTGATAAGTCATGGTAGGAATTAATTCACTTGAATTACCATAATATCCCCAATAATCTTGACTTTTTGATAAGCGATGAGGCCCTTTCGTTTTATTATAAATAAACTCATATGGTAGTTTGTTATTTTCAATAACTCGATCTAGTTTTAATCTATATCTATCTGGATCCGAGTTCTCACCGTCATTAGAGTCAAAATAACTATATACCAATTCAAAATCCTTAATAATATTATGATTCTTATTGTAAACAATTACTCTTCTTAATGCGCTGGCTCCTTTTAAATCTTTTCTTTCATTAGAGCCGGCTATTTCATAATTTTTATCATCACTGTAAAAAAACTTAATATATCCCTCTTTAAATGATATTTCTTTAAGACGTCTATCTATCTTATTGGTCTTTTCAGGACCCTTAAGGGAGTTCTTATTACCGCAACGTGTTAAATTTTTATACTCAGTTGGAATTTCAAGATTTTTATATTCATATTTTTCAATAGTATAACTATAAAGTATTTCCTCTCCTAATGAAGTTTTTATTTTTTTAAGTTTGAACTCATCTTCTATGTTAGGATTCAAAAACTGCGAGTAGTTCGGTGTAATTGTTTTGGTCCCCTCTTTATGGTATTCAAATTGGTTACCATACTCATCTGTGATTTTAAACCTGTTAGTAAAGCCATTTCTCTTTATTGCAATAGGTTCATATGGAATTGGATGCGCTTTCCCTTTAGAATCTAAAACAAACTTACCCATCTTTGATGGTGTTTCGTAATAATATATATCAGGTTCTGAATCTCCCATTTTGTTATTAGGAGAAGTCCCAGCAAGTAGTCCCGTTACGTCCAATGCATACTTGTAGGAAGCGTTCAAATTTTCATCACTATGACAATATAATTGTGAAGATTCTCCCGAGAGAAGGTCAAAGTGTGATAAGGACTCTTTAAGTGTATTTTTATGGTTAGGATACATTCTATTAAAATTCTCATCCTGTCCGTTATGAATAGTTACGGCTATACTTCCTCCAACAAGTAATCTCCACCCTAACCCTACTCGAGTTGAAAGTTCATTTACCTTAATTCCAGATGCATGATAACTTATTCCAATCGGTATTTCGAGCCCAGATTTAGTTTTTATCGTATAAAAAGGTATTTTTATTTCTGGAATTCCATTCGTATAATTTATTGGTGTGTCTACAAATTTAGCCAGAGATGCTGCACCTGGAGAAAGAGGTACTATGCTAGGCAATTCTTGCCCATAGCCTAAAATAAAGCACAGCAGAAATAAGCTGTTTAAAATAGTTTTTTTCATAAGTGTAATTGTAGTTTTAGCAATTATTTAATTTTCATTTTTTTATTTATTCTTATCAAATAGCCCTATGGATAGCATAGCAAAGTAAGATTTACAAACATTCCTACATATTGCCTAGCATTTGGGTGTATAGCAATAATTTTTAACTAAAATAACCCTCTTGGTTAGGAAGGTTTTTTACTAAGAAAATAGGTGAAATACATTAGCAATAATGGTCGTACTTTTTCTCTTAGCGGTTACAAATGTATTTGCTTTCAGATTCATATGCAAATTATTGTTTTGAATTATACGAGTATCAATATTTACAATATTAAAAACGAAAACAAATTTGTAAATTTGTCCTCCTAAAAATATCCACTAAAAAATGTTGTTAAGTAACAGCAATAAAATTATTGAAGTTGTAAAAACAAAGCAATAGGATAAAGAAATTTATAGTAAATACATGAAACGAGTAGTAGTAGGTCTTTCAGGAGGCGTTGATAGTAGTGTAACAGCTTATCTTTTAAAAGAGCAAGGCTATGAAGTAATTGGATTGTTTATGAAAAATTGGCATGACGATTCTGTTACAATTTCTGATGAGTGTCCTTGGTTAGATGATAGTAACGATGCTATGATTGTAGCAGAAAAACTAAATATTCCTTTCCAAACGGTTGATCTTAGTCAGCAATATAAAAAACGTATTGTAGATTATATGTTTGCAGAATATGAGAGAGGTCGTACGCCGAATCCAGATGTGCTTTGTAACCGTGAAATAAAGTTTGATGTTTTTATGGATATTGCCCTAAGTTTAGGAGCAGATTATGTAGCTACAGGCCATTATTGTAGAAAAGATGAGACGCAAGTACAAGGGCAACCAGTGTATAAATTATTAGCAGGCAAAGATGCTAACAAAGACCAGTCTTATTTTTTATGTCAGCTATCGCAAGCGCAGTTAGCAAAAGCATTATTTCCTATAGGTGAACTTACAAAGCCCGAAGTGAGAGCTATTGCCAAGGAAGCGGATTTAATTACAGCAGACAAAAAAGATTCTCAGGGATTATGTTTTATTGGAAAGGTTAAGCTACCTGATTTTTTACAACAAAAACTGCAACCTAAAGAGGGAGAAATTGTTCAAATTCCTGATAGTTTTGCGTCTTTTAATAGACGCGTGCCTACTTTTGATTCGAAAGAAGAAGAGCTAGCCTTTTTTGCTGAAAAATATGTTTATGCAAAAGAAAACGGAAAAGTTGTAGGAAAACATCAAGGAGCACACTATTTTACGAAAGGACAAAGAAAAGGGTTGGCCGTAGGCGGTACTAAAGAACCCTTATTTGTGATTGAAACGGATGTAGATGAAAATATAATTTACACAGGTGAGGGCAAAAATCACAAAGGTTTGTACAGGAATGTATTGTTTGTAGCAAATGATGAATTGCATTGGATCCGAAAAGATCTTGCCTTAAATCCTGGAGAAACCATGGAAGTAGAAGCTCGTATAAGATACAGACAGGCATTAGAGGAGGCAACTTTGTATAGCGTACAAACAGGATTGTATGTAGAATTTAAAAACGCTCAGTCAGCAATTCAAGAAGGACAGTTTGTTGCGTGGTATAAAAATGAAGAATTAATAGGTTCTGGTGTAATTAGTTAGCCTTAAAATTAAATAAAAAGTAGTACATTAGTTGACATGAGAACTAATGTACTTTTTTTATTAACCTTCTTATGGAGCCATTTTACGCATTCCCAAATAGAAGATGCCTGGATTTTTTTTAAAGACAAACCAGAGGTAGACACTTATTTATCGAATCCCATAGCAATGCTTTCTCAACGTGCCATTGATAGAAGAAATCGCTTGCAAATTTCATTAGATGAAAAAGATGTACCAATTGATGTAACTTATTACAATCAGATAAATGCTACTACCGGTATTACGGTAAAGGCTCGTTCAAAATGGTTAAATGCCTTACATATTAGAGGAACGAAAGAAACGATAGCTGCTTTGTTACCGGCTTTTGACTTTATTGAAAGTATTGAATATGCTGATAAACGTTTGAATAGAGTTGCTATAGATAACAGTACTAAAAATAAGCTCATCAATAACCATCAAAATAAGTTCAAGGCGTTACAAACTGAATTTGACTATGGTGTGTCAAGTACGCAAATTAAAATGCTAAATGCAGATTATTTACATCGAGAAGGATATACAGGTGAGGGCATGCATATAGCTGTCATTGACGGAGGTTTTTTAAATGTTGAAACACTTCCTGCTTTTCAAAGGTTAAGAGATCAAAACAAAATATTAGGAGGGTACGACTTTGTAAATAGAAGTCCTAATTTTTACAGCGCACACAGTCATGGAACTCATGTATTATCAAATATCGCAGGTTATATTGAGAATGAATTTGTAGGAACAGCTCCAGATGCATCATTTTACCTTTTTATTACAGAAGATATTTTAAACGAAACTCCACTAGAAGAAAGCTTATGGGTAGAAGCTGCCGAAAGAGCCGATAGTTTGGGCGTAGATGTTATAAATACCTCCCTAGGGTATACTACATTTGATAACAGAAATTATAGTCATACGTATAATGATTTAGACGGAAAAACAACCTTTATATCAAGAGGAGCAGAGATAGGAGCGTCAAGAGGAATGTTACTCGTAACATCCGCAGGGAATAGCGGTAGTAGTGCATGGAAATACTTATCAGCCCCTGCAGATGCCGCCGCTGTTTTTACAGTAGGAGCGGTAAATGCTTCAGAAAATATGGCTCAATTTAGTTCTTATGGACCTACTGCTGATGGTAGAGTAAAACCAGATGTTGTAGCTCATGGAGAGAATGTATATATAATCAATTATAATTCAGGCGAACCTAGCCGCGCGAATGGAACCTCTTTTTCATCCCCAGTTATGGCAGGTGCAGTAGCTTGTTTTTGGCAGGCATTTCCTAATTTAAAGCCTGTTGAAGTTATGGAAATTGTACGAAAATCTTCTCATAGATATGCAAATCCAACGGATCACTATGGATATGGAATACCCGATTTTGAACAGGCTTTTAAAGGATTAGGTACCGCTAATTTAACCGAAAAAACAACATTGAAAACATACCCCAATCCAGTTGAAGATTTGTTGTTTATTGATTATAATGAGCCTAATTTAAAAATATCTATTATCAATCCTATAGGCGTTGTTGTAAAGGATAAAGAAACTGTTTCGAATAGCATTGACATGTCTGATTTATCAGGAGGAATGTATATATTGCAAATAGAAAAAGAAGGACTTTTTCAAAAAATAAAATTTCTAAAACATTAGAGTGTCAATTTAGTTAGAACTGTAGCAGATTTTGTAAAAACAGAACAAGATAACCTACGGAAAAGCTAATTGATAAAGAATTACAATGACTAAAATAACAGAACTTTTTAATATTAAATATCCAATTATTCAAGGAGGGATGATTTGGGTTTCAGGATGGAAATTAGCTTCAGCAGTATCAAATGCAGGAGGTTTAGGGTTAATAGGAGCAGGATCAATGTACCCTGATGTGTTGCGTGAACATATTCAGAAGTGTAAAAAAGCAACAGATCGTCCTTTTGGTGTAAACGTACCTATGTTATATCCGGATATTGAAAAGATTATGGATATTATCGTAGAAGAAAATGTTAAAATAGTATTTACTTCTGCGGGAAACCCCAAAACATGGACACAATTCTTAAAAGATAAAGGAATCAAGGTAGTTCATGTTGTAAGCTCTGTCAAATTTGCATTAAAAGCTGAAGCAGCTGGTGTTGATGCGGTGGTTTGTGAAGGTTTTGAAGCAGGTGGGCATAATGGTAGAGAAGAAACAACAACTTTTACGTTAGTACCGATGGTTAAACAGAAGGTAAAAATACCTGTTATTGCAGCAGGTGGTATTGGAACTGGGAGAGGAATGCTTGCAGCGATGGTGCTGGGTGCTAATGGAGTACAAATAGGGAGTAGGTTTGCTGCTACTTTGGAGTCTTCTGCTCATGATAATTTTAAGAAAACAATTGTTGAAGTAAAAGACGGAGGAACGTATTTAACTTTAAAGGAATTAGCACCTGTTAGGTTGGTTAAAAATAAGTTTTATGAACAGATTCAAGAACTTTATCAAAAAAATCCGAGTATTGAAGAGATTAAAAACCTTTTAGGAAGAGCAAGAGCTAAAAAAGGAATGTTTGAAGGAGATTTAGAAGAGGGAGAGTTAGAAATTGGCCAAATAGCAGGGGTAATTGAGGAAATAAAATCAGCAAAAGCGGTTATCGAAGATATAATGGATGAATTTGATTCTGTAAAAGAAGAATTAACAGCGTTTTCTGTGTCATAAAATTGTTAAAATAAATTTTGGTTGACGCTCAAAACATAGCTAGGTTACCTTTTTATTGGTTACATACTATGAGTATAGTTTATTTATAGAGAATAAGTTGAAAATACTTATTCTAGAATAGATATTACAATATAAGGAATAAAGTGTTAAATTAGTAAAAGAATTAAAAACGCTTTATTTATGAAGTCATTTTTGCTGTTTTTATGGGTAATAATTACTTTAAACTATAATTCTCAAATAGGTGCTACTTCTGATGCAAGCAATGCAATTTGGCACACCTTGGTAACGAAATATACGATGTTTCAAAAAGAAAACAAAACACTGTTTATTGAATTGGTAGGGAATACAAAGAAGGATAAAAACTTTTTTTTTACACTAAATAGTAACAATCCATATCTCATAAATAAAGAGTCTAAAGGTTTTTTTATTAATAGTTATGCTAAAGGGCTAATGTTATTGAACAAAATTAGGGTTCCGCTTTTAGGTATCGCTTTTTTGGAGTTGGAGCAAACTAAATTGATTTCGCAAGAAATTAATTTTCTGAGATTATTTTTGGTCGTAACAGGAATGGTTACTGTTTTTGTAATAAGTAAATTGATGATTAGCTATTTTCAAAAGAAAAAGGGGTGAATGCCCCCTTCTTATATTATAACGTATATTGCATACGATTTAGTAAGTTACGTAATCGACAATTTCTAGTCCATACCCAATCATTCCAACACGTTTTTTCTGCTGTGTATTAGAAACAAGACGTAATTTATGAATGTGTAAATCGTGTAATATTTGGGCGCCAATACCAAAGTCTTTATAATCTAATATAACACTTGGGGCTTTCATTTCTCCTTTGAGTTGATTTTCTTTTAAACTTCGTAGTCTGTTAAGTAAGTTTAAAGATTGCGACTGCTGATTTATAAATAAAATAGCGCCTTTCCCTTCGTCATTAATTACTTTAAACATTTGATCCAACTTTTTATCCGCATTGTTGGTTAAAGTTCCTAAAATATCATTGTTTACTAGCGTGGAATTTATTCTTGTTAAAATAGGTTCATCTTTTGTCCAATTACCTTTGGTCAAAGCAATATGAATTTGATCGTTAGTAGTTTGTTTGTAAGCTCTTAAACGGAAATCTCCAAAACGAGTGTTAATATTAAAATCTTCTTTTTTTTCTATCAAAGAATCGTGCTCCATACGATAAGCAACCAAGTCTTCAATAGAAACGATTTTAAGATTGAATTTTTTGGCTACTTCAAGAAGTTCAGGTAACCTTGCCATGGTACCATCTTCATTCATAATTTCAACAATAACACCAGCTGGTTTTAATCCGGCTAAACGAGCAAAATCAATAGCCGCCTCAGTATGACCTGTTCTTCTTAAAACCCCTCCATTTTTTGCTTTTAAAGGAAATATATGACCAGGTCTGGCAAGTTCAAAAGGTTTCGTTTGTTCGTCTACAAGCGCTTTTATTGTTTTTGCCCTGTCAGAGGCTGAAATTCCGGTAGTTACACCATTACCCCTTAGGTCAACAGAAACCGTAAAGGCTGTTTCCATCGGATCTGTGTTGTTGCTAACCATCATGCCTAGTTCTAGAGCTTTACAGCGATCCTCGGACAGAGGAGTACAAATTAATCCTCTTCCATGAGTTGCCATAAAATTAACCATTTCGGGTGTAATTAATTCAGCAGCTGCAAGAAAATCTCCCTCATTTTCTCTATCTTCATCATCAACAACGATAATTACTTTACCGTTTTTTATATCATCAATGGCTTCTTCAATTGAATTTAAATGAATTTTACTGGAGGTTGTTGTGGTCATAGTCTGTTGTTGTATCTCTTTTTTTTGAGAAAATATTTTTAAAAAAGGTTAGTTTTGAATTGAAGAATCCGTTTATGTTAAAAAGGCCTTTATCTCTGGTTGCTCTTATGGTTAGAGTAATGGCTAAAGGAGTCATTAGTACAATGGCGAGCCAAGAACCTGAAAAAGCAGATATAGTACTTTCTTCGGCCATGTTTTTTCCAAAAGTATTGGTGAAGAAATAGAGTACATATATTGAAATTGCAAGAATCATAGGGAGTCCCATTCCCCCTTTTCTTATGATTGATCCAAGTGGAGCACCAATAAAGAATAACAGTAAACATGATAGGGAAAAAGCAACTCTATTATAGTATTCAATATCATGCAAGTTCATCCATTTTCTTCTATCTTTTAAATTGCTTTTGTAAGATTTATGGTTGTTGAGTGTTCTTTCTAATTTTGAAAGTGCAGTACTCATGATTTCATTCTGCTGATTTAGCTCAAAATTTGAGAGAATATCACTTGAAAGTTCCTTATTTTTTAAGGAGTCTGGATACGGGTGTAAATCATCAGTATCTATTGTTAAAAACAGGTTTTTAGAACGGTTAGTTATATAGTCATCATAGTTTTTCTTTAACGTGGGGATGGTATCTTTAAGCTGTTGCAAGCTAAGCATATTAAAATTCTTGGTATACTTGGTACTTTCTAAATCTGATCCATCGAGTGCAGAGATATCAATATTAATAGTATATTCATCAAAGTCAGCATGTGATGCTGGCATTTTTAAACGTTCTTTATAACTTGCACTTCTTTTAAAATGGTGTTCGAAATAATAGCCATTGTAGAGTTCTAAAGTCATATAGCGGCTTCCAGATTCTGATACAATTTTTCCTTTTTCGGCTGTTATTATTTTATTATTTCCCTTTTTTGATGATAAATCATAAATCAATACTTTTTTTAATAAGTTTTCTTCTTCTCCGTATTTTTCATCAAATTTAATTTGATAGTCGGGTATTTCGGTATTAAAACCACCGGGTACTAAAGCCAGTGCCGGTTGTTTTTTCTTTATATTGTATCTTAGGTTTAATTGTTTTAGTACGGCATAAGGATACATATAATTTAAAAACAAGAAATTAACAGCACTAAGAAATAAGGCTAAAAATAAAAGGGATCTCAACATTCTAGGTAATGAAATTCCTGCCGATTTAGCGGCAGCAAACTCATAATTCTCTGATAAACTTCCTAGAGTCATTATAGAAGATAATAGCACACCAATTGGAAGTGCCTGCGGAGCTGCCATAAGAGTAGAGTACCACAGAAATTTAAGAATAATCATAACACTAATTCCTTTACCAGCAAAACTGTCAAAAGCCAACCACAACATTTGCATAATTAATACAAATAGTATAATTAAAAATGTAGTTAAAAAAGGAACTAAAAAACTTTTAAGTATGTATCGGTCTAGTGTTTTCAAAGACGCAAAATTAACTGGTTTACATTAAATTAATCTATTATATAACCTAAATTTTTAAATTTATTTCTATCGAGTGAAAACGATTTTTCTGAAATGGGTTGGTCTTTTTTAAATTTAGTAATCGTAAATTTAGTTTCAGCACCGTTCGATCCAATTTGAATCAATTCATAAATGTGTTTTGTTTTAGGGTCAATGCCAAGTTTTACTTCAATTATATTTGAGTTGCTATCAATCGGGGTTAGATTGACATATTGAATTTTTCGACCTTTATGATTTTCTAGTTTCCCCATTTTATAAGTATACCCTTTTTGGTAAAAAGTTAACAATTTGGAAGGAGAAACAAAGCCATCTTCTTCCTCAATATCTCCAACCGAGATGACAATTTCCTTATCTTCATGGTTTACAACTGCGAGTTCTTTACCATCGAACAAAAAACTATTACCAAGATATTCTAAACTATATTTATCTTCAGCAATAATGATATTTCCTCTTATTGGAGGATCGTTAATAATACCCGCCTCTTTATTCGTTAGGTTTGAATTAAAACTAATAACCATATTTTTGTAGTTTTTAAGTTTTGAAGAGACTTCATTAAGTAATGTCTGTGCTCTAGCATCATTACTTTGTGCTACTACATTAACGCTCAAAAAAGCCGCTATGAAAACTAAGCCTACATATTTTAATCTTGTTATATTTTCTGTTCGCATATATATTTTATTCTAGTTGTTTTTTTCATTTTCTAATAATTGTTCCAAAGCAATCAAATCAGTAACTAAAACTTGTCTTGCTTTACTACCTTCAAAAGGACCAACAATACCAGCAGCTTCAAGCTGGTCAATAAGCCTTCCTGCTCTATTGTAACCAAGTTTTAGTTTTCGTTGTAATAAAGAGGCTGAACCTTGTTGTGCTGTAACAATAACTTCAGCAGCTTCTTTAAACAATTTATCACGATCTGCGATATCTATATCAACATTTGTGCCACCTTCTTCGCCTATATACTCAGGGAGTAAATGAGCTTCAGAATAGGCTCTCTGTGAGCCAATAAAATCGGTTATTTTTTCTACTTCAGGAGTGTCGACAAATGCACACTGAATTCGTGTTAAATCGTTGCCGCCAGAATATAACATGTCTCCACGTCCAATTAATTGATCAGCTCCAGGTGCATCTAGTATTGTGCGACTATCTATTTTAGAAGTTACTCTAAAAGCGATACGAGAGGGAAAGTTTGCTTTTATAATACCAGTAATTACATTCACAGATGGTCTTTGTGTAGCCACAATTAAATGGATTCCTATGGCACGTGCTAGTTGAGCTAACCTGGCAATAGGTGTTTCCACTTCTTTACCTGCAGTCATGATTAAATCAGCAAATTCATCGATTACTAGAACGATATAGGGTAAAAATTGATGCCCATTTTCAGGGTTTAGTTTACGTGCTTTAAATTTTGTATTGTATTCTTTTATATTCCTTACCATAGCATCTTTAAGTAAGTCATAACGAGCATCCATTTCAATACACAGAGAGTTTAAGGTGTTAACTACCTTAGTGGTATCTGTTATAATAGCCTCTTCTTCGTCTGGTAACTTAGCTAAGTAATGACGTTCTATTTTATTAAATAAGGTAAGTTCTACTTTTTTAGGATCGACCAAAACAAATTTAACTTCTGCAGGGTGTTTTCTGTACAATAATGAAGTTAAGATTGCATTTAAACCTACAGATTTACCTTGACCAGTTGCACCAGCCATTAATAAGTGCGGCATTTTTGCTAAGTCAACCACATAGGTTTCATTTGAAATTGTTTTTCCTAAAGCAATAGGCAGTTCCATTGGCGATTCTTGAAACTTCTTGGAAGAAATAACAGAATGCATAGAAACGATGGTTGCTTTTTTATTGGGTACTTCAATACCAATTGTTCCTTTACCAGGGATGGGAGCAATAATTCGAATTCCTAAAGCTGAAAGGGATAGAGCAATATCGTCTTCTAAATTTTTAATTTTAGATATTCGGACACCCGCTTCAGGAACAATTTCATATAAGGTAATAGTTGGTCCTACTGTTGCCTTTATTTGTTCAATACCAATTTTATAATTTTTTAAAGTTTCTACAATTTGATTTTTGTTGGCTTCTAACTCTGTTGGGTCAACTGAAATACTTTCATTATATTCTTTTAATAGATTAAAAGTTGGAAATCGGTAATTACTCAATTCTAATTTTGGATCAAACTCTCCAAAATCTTTTAGTAATTTATCTGATAAGTTTTCTGTTAAACTTTTTTCCTCTGCTATTTTTTCAATGGCAACTTCAACTTCTTTTATAGTTTCATCAGATACCTCTGGTTTTGAAATTGTTTTTGTTGGAGTTATTTCAAGAGTGATTTCTTCTTTTACATTTTTTTCTTTTTCTGAAACTCCTGAATGATTTTTTATAGTGGGAGTTAAATTTTCGACAGATGATTCGAAATTTGATTTTTTTACCGTTGTTGTATCTTCTTTTTGTTGACTGTTCTGAGTATTTTCATTTTGCGTTGCAGCTAATTTTTGTTCAAGATCGTTTTTCTTCAGCTTTTTCTTATCCTCTAAGTTTTTAACAATTTTGTCTGGATCAATGCTAAAGCGAATAATTAGGTAGGAAATTGCAAAGAAAAATAACAGAATAATTAAACCTGTTTTACCAATAAATGTTTGTAGGTATTCATTTAGTTCAAAGCCAATAATACCAGAAAGAATAACATATTTTTTATCTATAAAACCAAGAGATATAGAAGTCCACAACATGCCTAAAAGTCCCCAATTCCAGGATGATATAATATCCTTTAGATTTGATTGTAATAAAATTCTAGATCCCGTAAAAAATAAAATAACATTTAAAATAAATGCACCAAGTCCGAAGCCTTTGAAAACAATAAGATCACTAAGAATAGCACCAATTTTACCTAATAAGTTACTGGTAGGTAAAGTTCTGTCAAAAAAATGATTTAGTGTACTTTGGTCTTGTTTCCAAGTGTAAAAAAAAGAAATAAAAGCTACAGATAAAAAAATAGATAACAATATTAAAAAAGCTCCAAAAATGGTTTGATTTTGTCTATTTCGAAAAAAGGCTATTATTTTTGATAGAAAAGTAAAAGATTTTATTGATTTTTTGCTTGGTGTTTTCTTTTTAGTCATAAATAAATGTTAACCAGTATTTTAAACGTTAAAAAAGCGTGATAATTTTAGGTAAGTAGATAATACTTCCGATTATCATGGAAAATAAAGCTGCAAAAGCAGGTGCTCCAGCAGCTATATCTTTAATAAAACCTATTTTTTCGTCATAATCTGGATGTATAAAATCGGCTAATTTTTCGATAGCAGTATTGAGGGCTTCAGCAACTAAAACAAGCGCAATTGCTATAATTTGAAACATCCACTCATTTATTGATATCGAGAAATAAAAACCTATTATGGTGATTAAAATAGCAAAGAAAACTTGCGTTTTTATACTATCTTCTGTAGTAATAAGTAGTTTTACTCCGTTCAAAGCAAATTTAACACTACGTAACCGGCCTCTTATAAATCCTAATTTATGTTTATTCATATAAGTTTTAAAGTGCTTTTAATGCTTCTTCATAATTTGGTTCATCAACAATTTCTCCCACCTGCTCTGTGTAAACAATGTTACCATTTTCATTGATAACAACTACACATCGTGAATGAAGACCTTTTAAAGCGCCGTCAATGATTTCAAGACCGTATGTTTTACCAAAATTACCATCTTTAAAGTCAGAAAGCATAACAACATTTTCAATTCCCTCAGCACCGCAAAATCTTGCCTGGGCAAAAGGTAAATCCTTAGAAATGCAAATAACTTTTGTATTGTCAAGGCTAGCGGCTTTTTTATTGAATTCTCTTACAGAGGTTGCACATGTTCCAGTATCAACACTTGGAAAAATGTTTAGTACAATTTTATTACCGGCAAAAGAACTTAATTTTTTGTCAGAAAGATCAGATGCTGTTAGTGTAAAATCAGGAGCTTTTTCGTTTAAAGTAGGAAGGTTGCCAATTGTTTTGACAGCATTTCCTTGTAAGCTAATAGTTGCCATTTTTTTTCTTTTAAATTAAAAACCAAAGGTAATTAAATAATTTAAAAAAAAGAATGAGCTGAAATAGAATCAGAAGCAAAAGAAGTATCTTAGTAGCCTTAAATTATGTAAGTAAAAAATTGAAGATAGGATTGTATACAAAGGAGTTTCGTTACAATTGGAAGTTGGCGGCTCCTGTAATGTTGGGAATGTTAGGGCATACGTTTGTTGGTTTTATAGATAATATAATGGTGGGACAGTTGGGCACTGCTGAACTAGCGGCTGTTTCTTTGGGAAATAGTTTTATTTTCATAGCAATGTCATTAGGAATTGGCTTTTCAACGGCGATTACTCCGCTTATAGCAGAAGCCAGTTCATCCGATAATTTTCTTCAAGCCAAAGCTACCTTTAAACACGGTCTTGTTTTGTGCTTTTGTCTAGGGTTGGCTCTTTTCTTAGGAGTCTATTTCGCAAAACCAATGATGTATTACATGGATCAACCACCAGAGGTTGTTAAATTATCTTTACCTTACTTAGATTTAGTTGCTTTTTCATTAATCCCAATGATTACTTTTCAAGGATTAAAACAGTTCAGTGATGGAATGTCTATTACCAAGTACCCAATGTATGCTGCTTTAATCGCTAATATTTTAAATGTTGTTTTTAATTACTTACTGATTTTTGGTAAATTTGGTTTTCCTAATTTAGGAATTGTTGGAGCTGCCTATGGTACATTAATTTCAAGAACAATAATGGTTATATTTTTATGGTGGGTGCTAACAAAAAAAGAGCGTACTAAAAAACTAGTTACGAATATTAAATTCTTTATTTTAGAGTTTAAAATTATTAAAAAAATAATTAGTCTTGGAGCGCCAAGTGCAATGCAAATGCTTTTTGAAGTAGCTATATTTACTTCCGCAATTTGGTTGAGTGGTTTGCTAGGAAAAAATCCTCAAGCAGCCAATCAGATAGCATTAAACTTATCATCAATGACTTTCATGGTTTTCAATGGGCTAAATGTGGCTTCAATGATACGCGTAGGAAATCAAAAAGGGTTAAATAACTACCAAGAACTAAGAAGAATTGCATTATCTATTTTTTTAATGGGTACTATTTTAGCGGTTTTCTTTTGTCTTATATTTTTTGGATTTCATAAGTCATTACCACATTTATATATAGATTTTAATGACGTGCAAAACTATGAAGATAACATGGAGGTTTTAAAGATAGCCTCGCAACTATTAATAGCAGCTGCATTTTTTCAAATTAGTGATAGTATACAAGTAATGGTTCTAGGTGCTTTAAGAGGGCTACAAGACGTAGTGATTCCTACAATAATTACTTTAATTTCTTATTGGTTTATAGGGTTTCCTGTTAGTTATTATTTTGGAAGTAAAGAAATGTACGGAAGCTTTGGGATATGGTTAGGATTGCTCGCAGGTTTAACTTCAGCTTCAATTCTATTATATTTGCGCTTTAATTACTTAACATTAAAATTGATTAAAACAAAACATCATGAATTTACCTAAATTTTTACTTGCTGATAATAGTAAGCAACCAGAAGATATTTTTGTATTACATACTGAATATCCAAGATTTTTAATCAATTTAAAAGACGATGATGTTGAATGGTTTGAAGATGTATCAAGTGAAAATGAGCAAGATTTGGCTAACGAATTGGAAAGCTTAATAGAATTAGCAGGAAAATTCTACGATGATGAAATGAAACAATATGAACAATAAATAGAAATTGGTTAAGTCCAGTTTTTATTGTTTGATATCTTTAAGAAGTTCTTTAGCTTGATCTTTCCAGTTATCTCTTAAAATTCTTCCAGGGAAAAATTCGATTAATTCTGTAATAGCCTCAATTTCGTCTTTTGAAATTTTACTTAATTGTTCGTAATTATAAACACCAATACTGTTTAATTTTTTTTCAATAAAATCTCCAATACCATTAATTTGAGTAAGATCATCTTTGTTCTTTTCATCTCCCATTCCAATAATGTCAAATTTTAATTCTTTTGGATACTTTACTTCAATACCTCCTCGTTCAATAGTTTTTTTGGCGCGTATAGTAGTTGGTGCTTCTGTTTCTGTTTCTATATGAATTGCATTGTATATAGTGTCTTCTGTTTTACTTTCTTTATTGTTTTTGTAATGAAGCCAAGCAAAAATGTATCCTATTATAAAAGAACCAAACATCCAGAAAAAAAAACCGAATAAATGTAGATATTTCTCTGTTAAAAAAAGCGTCATATTTAAGGGATTATAGTATTAATTTATAATAATTTCAATTCTTTTATTTGTTGTTGTTTTATTTTTAAAAGCTTCTATATCACCTTTGGATATTATTTTTAGTTTGGATTTCACAATACCTATTTCTTTAAGAAACGAGGCAAATTGTTGGGCGAGTTCCAATCCAATTGAGTTACTTATTTCTGAGTCACTATTTTTATTTGAATGACCAATAATATTAACCACTTTATTAGGATTTGAAGTTAAAAAATCTTTTAATTCGAAAGCATATGTTCGTAACTGATTGTTGAGGATTAATTTATTATTTCTTACAAAACTATTTTGTATAGTCTTTGGTGATAGTTTACTATATAAAGAAGTCATTTTTTCTTTGGAGAGTTCAACGTAAAAAAGATCAATTCCTTCCGCGTAAAACCCATCATGATCGTAGTTGTAACTGATAATTGAGTCTTTAGTGTTAAGCTTTTCAGGATTTATTCCATGTTTTATCAATTTGTTTTTAATGTAATCTGCTCTTTTTTGACCAAAATTAGTATTATTGGACAGTAGTTCGTCAGGTAAACAGTGACCAACTATTAAAATTTCTTTTTTTGGATTGTTATTTAAAAAGTTAAAAATAGAGTCTTTGAAATAAAAGAACTGCTCAGGGAATAGAACCCTTGTATGAGAGGCATTTGTAACAAATTTATGCTTGAATTTTAAGGGATGTATTTCTTGCTTTATCTTGAGATGAGCTGTGTTTTTATTATTTTTCTTTAAAATACTTTTTAAAGTTTGGGTTGTTTCTTTATTTTCTTTGATGGAAGTGTTTTTTGTGTTTCTTTTCGATACGTCTTTTTTAAAATCAGGTCCCTGAATTACAAGAGCGGCAGAAGCCCAACAAAGAAAAAAGAGAAAAGCTTTAACGAAATTTTTCATGAATAAGGGATCATTAAGTTCATTAAAAATAAAAAAATATTTTTTTATTAGAAAAAAAGGTTTTTCGGATAAGTTATATAAAAAAAGCTCACCCTTAAAGGTAAGCTTTTTATAGAAATATTAAAATTAAATTTTACTTAATTAACTCATAACTTCTTTTAATGAAGTTGGTTAAGTCTTCTCCGTGTAATAAATTCTGTGATAATTTGGCCAAATCAAATGCTTGAGAAATAAGTTCCTTTTGCTTAGTTTCATCAGAATTTAAAATATCACTCACTAATTTATGATTTGTATTAACTACGAGGTTATACATTTCAGGTAAATTACCCATACCCATCATACCTCCACCAGTAGCACTCATTTCCTTCATTCGTCTCATAAATTCAGGTACCGTAATTAAGAAAGGAGTAGCTTCAGAGTCCATTGATTCTAGTTGAACAGTGTAAGACTCTTTTGGAACAGCATTCTCAATAATAGGTTTTAATTTATCTTTTTCCTCATCTGATAATTTTGATATTGAAGTTTCATCCTTCTTGATTAGATTATCGATGTGATCAGCGTCCACACGTGTAAATTGAATTTTTGCATCACCGCTAGATGTTTCAAGCTTTTGCATTAGGTGAGAAACGATAGGCGAGTCAAGTAATAATACTTGATAACCTTTTGCCTTTGCTGACTCTATGTAAGCATGTTGAGCATCTTTATTCGCTGCATAAAGAATAATATGATTACCGTCTTTATCAACTTGAGTATCTTTTGTTTTTTCTATAAGTTCATCAAACGTAAAATATGTGTCATTTACTGTTGGATAAAGGGTGAACTTTTTCGCTTTGTCAAAGAATTTATCTTCTGAAAGCATTCCGTATTCAATTATGACTTTAATATCATTCCATTTCTTTTCAAAGTCTTCTCGGTCATTTTTGAATAAAGAACTTAGTTTATCTGCTACTTTTTTGGTTATATAACCTGATATTTTTTTAACGGCTCCATCAGCTTGTAAATAAGAACGCGAAACATTTAAAGGAATATCAGGAGAGTCAATAACTCCTTTAAGCATTTGTAAAAAATCAGGAACAATTCCTTCAACATTATCAGTTACAAAAACCTGATTTTGATATAGTTGAATTTTATCCTTTTGCATATCTAAGTTCTGACTTAGTTTAGGAAAGAATAGAATACCTGTAAGATTAAAAGGATAATCAACGTTTAAATGAATATGAAATAAAGACTCCTCAAATTGCATCGGATAAAGCTCTCTATAGAAGTTTTTATAGTCATCAGCCTCTAAATCTGCTGGTTTTTTTGTCCATGCAGGATCTGTATTATTTATGATATCATCAACATCAATTTGTTTGTGAGGTTCTGTTGTTTCTTTCCCGTCTTTGTCTGTTGTTGTTTGTGGAGTAAAATCAGGATCATTTACTTTCTTTGTGCCAAATTTTATTGGTATTTGGTTAAATCTATTGTATTTTGTTAACAGTCCTCTTATTTTACCTTCTTCCAAGAATTCTTCTGAATCTTCAGCAATATGTAATATAATTTCAGTACCCCTATCAGATTTATCATGTTTTACTAAAGTGTATTCGGGAGATCCATCACATGTCCAATGGGCAGCATCTTCGTCTTTAAAAGATTTAGTGATTATCTCTACTTTATTTGCAACCATAAACGCAGAGTAAAACCCTAAACCAAAGTGACCGATAACACCTGTTTCGTTTTTATCATCTTTATATTTTTCTAAGAATTCCTCAGCACCTGAAAAAGCAATTTGATTGATATATTTTTCAACTTCTTCTGCTGTCATCCCTAAACCTTGATCGATAATGGTTAAGGTTTTATTTTCTTTATCAACTTTTACTTCAATCTTAGGCGCACCATATTCAACCTTAGCTTCTCCAATAGAAATTAAATGTTTAAGTTTTGTGGTAGCATCAGTAGCATTAGAAATAAGCTCACGTAAAAAGATTTCATGGTCAGAATACAAGAACTTTTTAATCAGTGGAAAAATATTTTCGACTGACACATTGATATTTCCTTTACTCATAAATTTATATATTTTGATTGTAAATAATTTCTTCTTCGCTATTTATGTCAAAAAAAATACCAAAAATAATAAAATGACAACATGACATATATTTTCGTCAAAGGATTTCTTATATTGTTTAGAAAATTATAAATCGCTACTTTTGACCGGCAAAATTTTGCATCTGAGTAAAAAAATAACGTAAAAAACTATGTATAGTTCGAAAATTTCAGGATTAGGGTACTATGTGCCCGAGAATGTGGTTACCAATAACGATTTAACCCAGTGGATGGATACTAGTGATGAATGGATTCAAGAGAGAACTGGGATAAAGGAACGTCGTTGGATTGATCCTAAAACAGGAGATACAACTTCATCAATGGGAGCGAAAGCTGCTACAATAGCTATTGAAAGAGCCGGTTTAACAAATAATGACATTGATTTTATAATATTCGCAACTTTAAGTCCTGATATGTACTTTCCAGGTGGAGGTGTTCGTGTTCAAGATTTGTTGGGAATGCCAACTATAGGGGCACTTGATATACGTAACCAATGTTCTGGTTTTATTTATTCACTATCAGTAGCAGATCAGTTTATTAAAACAGGAATGTATAAAAATATACTGGTAATTGGTTCTGAAAACCATTCAGGTGGATTAGAAAGATCTACTAGGGGAAGAGGTGTTACTGTTATTTTTGGAGATGGGGCAGGAGCAGCTGTTCTTTCAAGAAGTGAAGAAAAAGGAAAAGGTATTTTATCCTCTCATTTACATTCTGAAGGTAAACATGCTAAAGAACTTGCTCTAGAGGGACCAGCGACAGGTCGCTGGGTTGATGCAATTATGAAAGATAATGACCCCGATGATGTGTCTTATTATCCATATATGAATGGTCAATTTGTATTTAAGCACGCAGTGGTTCGATTCTCTGAGGCAATAATGGAGGGACTTGAAGCTAATAAATTGAAGAAAGAGGATATAGATATGCTTATTCCGCATCAGGCTAATTTACGAATAGCTCAATTTATTCAGAAAAAATTTCAATTATCTGATGATAAGGTGTATAATAATATTCAAAAGTATGGCAATACAACAGCAGCATCTGTAATTATAGCGCTAACAGAAGCTTGGGAAAAAGGAAAAATAAATGATGGAGATTTAGTTGTTTTGGCTGCTTTTGGTAGTGGATTTACATGGGGATCTGTGGTAATAAAATGGTAATAAAAATAAAAGATAGTGTGTATAATTATTATACACACTATCTTTTATATAACTTGACACGTATCGTATCTATTTATTGGTTATGTTAATGATTTCTTGGTGTTTTTTACATAAATCCACCACTTCCTTTTTCATTATGGTCTCTTTTTCTCCTCTCTTTAGCGCGATTTTTTCCACCTCCAAATCTATAATTGAAACCAATATAGGTGTTTCTACTTTCCCAATTGAATTTTCCATTTTGGGTAAAAGGGGTTTCAGATTGAAATTGAAAACGCATTGTATTAAAAATATCATTCACTCTAAAGGTAATACTACCTTTGCCCTTTAAAATACTATAATTTGCTCCAAAATTGACCATTCGCATAGGGGCAACTTTCCATTGAATATTTTCAAAACTACCTCGATACATTGCAAATAGTTGAAAACTCATATTTTTAGTAGCGTTAAAATTATTACTAATCCGAGCATTAAAAACTTGATTTTTTACCTCTAATCTAGAAGCATTTTGATTATTTAAATCATTGGTGCCAAATTGTGTTTGAGCATAAATATCCATGCTAGCATTCGTTCTCCACCATTTAGTAATTTTATAATTTGAAGAGAGTTCTAGTCCGTAAGAATTTGTGTCGTCAAAGTTTTGATAAGTTAAAATTTGACGAACATTGCTAGGGTCGCTTGTATCTTTAAAAGTTGCTCTTGAAATGACATCGTTAATATTACGATAAAAACTTCCGATAGTAATGGATCCACCCTTAATTTTTCTAGTATAATTAAATTCTATGGAATTTGTAAACTGAGGTAATAGTTGTGCATTACCGACTGAAGTAATTAAAGCAGTACTCCATTCTCTAATTGGATTTACTTGTTGGATATTTGGTCTGTCTACTCTTTTACTATAACTTAACTGAAACTGATTTTCATCTGATGGGTTATAAGTAAAAAAAGCAGAAGGATATATTGTGAAAATATCATCAGTAACTGTTTCATTACCTAATGTTTCTTGTTTAAATATCCCTTTAATATTAAATTGTTCAATTCTAGAGCCTAATTGTATACTTAATTTACCTAACTGATGACCGTAATTAATATAACCGGAATAAATTTTTCTGTCATAAGAGAATGACGAATTATTAAAACCAGTTTGGTTAGTAATATTTGTGTTATATGAATTATTTGCTCGGTATTCAAGCCCAAGTTCTAATTTTCCATTTTTAGATAAAGGATTCGTATAATCAAGGTTGATTAAAGTGTTTGATCTGTCATTAAAAATATCATTAAAATAATTTAAGCTACCATCATTTGTTTGGATAAGATCATTATTTAAGAAAAATTGAGGAGTTTCATTTTTTGAAAATGTTGCTTCGAACTCAATATTGTGTCCTTCTGTATCAAAATCATGTTTATAATTCAGGTTATAAGCTTGGTCTTTACTATCTGATAATTGATTGTTAGGAGAGATATTGGTAATTATTCCTGAACTATCAGTAATTATTGCACTTCCATTAGAATTACTTTTAAACCAGTTTTGAGTAGTATAAAAAGATAATGTGTTTTTATCATCTAAATAAAGATCGGCTCCTATTTTAAACAAATGAGATTCATTATCATTTATAAAATTAATATCTTGATTATTTATTCCCTTTCTATTTATAAAACCGAAATTATAGCGGTCACCGATGTTAAAACCATAATTTCCAAAAAAGTTAACTTTTCCAGCTTTGTAGTTCATGTTTGTAGAAGTATTATAACGAACATAATGTCCAGCTTCAATTCCAGTATTTAAAGAGCCATTAAAACCTAGATTGGCATTTTTATTTAAAATAATATTAATAATACCACTCATACCTTCTGGATTGTATTTTGCTGAAGGATTGGTAATAAGTTCAACACTTTTAATAGAAGACGAGGGTAATTGCTTTAGTAATTGAGATGCAGGAACATTGGTAGGTTTACCGTCTACTAAAACTTTTACATTTTCATTGCCTCTTAAGCTAATATTTCCTGTTTGGCTATCTACACTAACAGATTGTACGTTGTTTAATAATTCAGAAGCGGTTGCACCAGCGGAAGTAAGATCTTTACCTACATTAATTACTTTTCTATCTATTTTTTGAGTAACTGTAGACGTTTCTGCTCTTACTTCTACTTCATCTAAAGTTGTTGAATCCTCTTCTAGTGAAATAGTTCCTATTTCAATGTTCTTATTTTGTTTATTTATATTTATTACTTTTGTGAAAATTGAGTAACCAATAAATTGAACTTCAAGGATGTTTTTGCCGAAAGGAATATTTTTTATTATAAATTTTCCAGTTTCATTAGTTATTCCTCCAGTTATTATTCTCTGTTTGGTGTCTTTTATAATTATATTTACGTATGGTAAAGGCTCATGTGTAATTTTGTCAATAACTTTACCTGACACGACTCCAGGTTTTGGTAAATTTTTTCCAAAGGAGGAAAAGCTCATAAAAATAATAAGCATTGTTAATAATTTTTTCATTTTGTGTTTTTTGAATCGTTTATGTTTAACAGACTGTTAGAGCTTTATTTTTGTTACAAGAAAAAAAAAGATTAACTTATTTTTAAGAAAAATGAAAAATACAACATTGGTAATTGGAGCTTCTTTGCAAAGTACTAGGTATTCAAATAGGGCAATAGAACTTCTTGCTGAAAAAGCCGTGCCTACAATAGCTATAGGAGCAAAAGAGGGTGAGGTAGCAGGTATAAAGATTTATAAACATCAAAAAATGTTTGAAAATATTGATACAGTTACATTATATATAAATCCTAAAATTCAAGAAGTTTATTATGATTATGTGATTAGTTTATGCCCTAGAAGGGTCATTTTTAATCCTGGAACCGAAAACGTTGAGTTCACGAAATTATTAAGACGTAATCATATTCTTGTTCAAGAAGCATGTACGTTGGTTTTATTGTCTATAAATCAATATAGTTAAACTATAATTTGGGGCTGATTACCATAGATTTCAGCCTTTTTATATGCTTAAAACTTTAGTTTAAAACTATTAAGCTTTCTTAAAAAAGAAATACCTTTTATTAAGTTATAATTTCGGTAGGAGGGGAACTAAGAGAGTAGCGACTGCCAGTTTCTGCTAGCTCAACATTTTTAAAAATTCTTTCAGCTTCCGTTTTAAAATTATTTATATTCTTATATCTACTAGAATAGTGCCCTATGATAAGTTTTTTAACGTTTGCTTGATGGGCTATTGAAGCAGCTTGTGCTGCTGTAGAATGTTTTGTTTTTTCGCATAAATCTTCTCTATCGTTTAGAAAGGTAGCTTCGTGATATAAAACATCGACATTTTCAATGATAGGAATAATATCTGGTTTATAAGCTGTATCGCTGCAAAAAGCAAAACTTTTCGGGGTCTCAGGCTCTATAGTTAATTGAGAATTTGGAATAATTTTACCCGAAGAGAGTTTGAAATCCTTACCAAGTTTTAAATTATTATAGTCACACTTTTCAATTTCGCAATATTGTTTTATCTTTTCAATATCAAGCTTTTTTGGTTTAGCTTTTTCGGTAAATAAAAAACCATTAGTATAGATTCTATGATCCAAAGGGATTGTTTTAATTATTACTTTTTCATCTTCAAAAATAATTTCACTTTCTTTTGATGAAAGTTCATGAAAAATAATTTTATACTTTGTCCATGATTTCGATAATTTTAATTGTAGAACAGTAATTTCTTTAATTCCTTTAGGACCAAATATATGTAGTGGTTTTTCTCTATTTAGAATTCCAAAAGTAGAAATTAGCCCTATTAATCCGAAAAAATGATCACCATGTAGATGAGAAATGAAAATATGGTTTATTTTAGAAAAACCTACTTTATATTTACGCATTTGTCTTTGTGTCCCTTCTCCACAATCAATTAAAAAATGCCTATTATTAATTTCTAAATATTGAGATGTAGGATAAGCATTCGAGCGAGGGGTTGCTGAATGACAACCTAAAATAGTAAGGTTTAAATGCATTTTAACGATTGCTTTATTATACGCGAAATTCTAACAGACATTATTTAGTAGTTCACAGATTTGATAATATTTCTTTTTTCAAAATAGTAAAATGCTATTAATAATAAAAATGGCAATAACGCATGTAAATAAAAAAACATATGACTATTATTAAAAGAAGTTTGAAAACGAAAATATAAAATTCAAATTGAAAAATAAATTTATTTTTCAATTTGAATACTATTTTGTTGGTAATATTTTCTTTCTTTCTTTCTTAAAGTAAAAGGTTTCTTGACTGAATAAATAAGTAATAGTAATTCATAATAAAGTTTGACGTCAATGATATTATTTGACAACAAATCTCTTAGACAGAACTTCTTTACTTGTTTCGATAGCGTATAGATACATTCCAGGACTTAAAATATTGTGTTTAAAAGCAATATTATTCATTCCTTTATGTGCAATAATTTTATCTATTAATATTGATTTACCTAATATATCAATAACTGATAAAGTTACAGCTTGAGTTCTTATAGATTTAAATGAAATTTTCGTTTCAATTCTAAATGGATTATATTTTAAACCCAATTCTTTAATTGTTTTATTTTTTTGAGCACACATAAAAGTTGTAGCAAGTAATAATGTGCATAATAGTTTTTTCTTAGCCATAAATAATTCATCGGGGGTATGAATAATTAATATGATTGCTTTATAAGCTCCTTGTAAGTTGTAATATTAAAAACTTAGTAATGAACCACATGAAGTAGTTATTCGTAAAAATTTTAAAGAAAACAACTATTTTAGCCTACATAAATTTAAAATAGATAACAACCTATCATGTAACACTTTTAAGAAAGTCAAAATGTTACTAAAATAGCTTATCTAATAACAAACCTTTTTGAAACAACTTCTTCTGTTGTTTGAACAGAATAAATATACATGCCTGTACTATTATCATTTCGTCTGAAAGGAATGCTATTAATCCCTCTTTCAGCAGTCATTTTTTCTTTCATTATTGATTTTCCTAAAATATCAACAACGGTTACAACAACTGTTTGTATTTTATCAGATTTAAATGATATTTTTGTTTCTATATTAAATGGATTGGGGTGAGCACCCAAGCCTTTAAGCGTATGATTTTTTTGAGAGAATACATACGTGGTTAAAAAAAATAATACGTAAAAGAGTAGTCTTTTTGTCATAAATAATTAATTCATTAGGGGTTATGAATAATTGAAAGGTTAAAAACCTAGATTACGCTGAATATTCTCAATCTCTAGTACATCTTCCGCTTCTATAAGTGTAGGAACAATATTTAGTTCTTCGGGAAATTTATCAATATCTACACTATTATCAATAATCACAAAAGATAAACCTTTCTTCTTTTGAATAAAAGCATATTCCAAAAGTAACAAAATATTTTGTTCAGAAAAATTATTTTTTGAAGAAAATTCTAAAATAATATGAGAACTCTCTATTTTGTTATAAATCTGTTTAAACTTATTTAAAAAAGAGTTAAATGTTTTTTCTTCAGAAGTAATAAGTTTATAATTATTATTTTGCTTAATTTCCATCAAAACTATCTTTTTATTTTTTGCGCTAATAAATAGATGACTGCCATTCTTACAGCTACGCCATTTTCTACTTGATTTAATATAATAGATTGCTCACTATCGGCTACATCACTTGTTAATTCAACTCCACGGTTTATTGGTCCAGGATGCATGATTACAATATCTTTTCCTAAATTATCAAGTACATCTTTATTAATACCAAAGAGTTGCGTATATTCCCTTGTAGAAGGAAAATATTTAATATCCATTCTTTCATGCTGAACTCGAAGAACATTGGCTACATCACACCAGTCAAGGGCTTTTTTTAAATTGGTTTCGACTTGAACACCAAGACTTGTAATGTATTTAGGGATTAGAGTGCTGGGGCCACACACCTTAACTTTTGCTCCTTGTAATTTTAATGCGAAAATATTAGAAAGTGCAACTCGGGAATGTAAAACGTCGCCAACAATAACTATTTTTTTTCCTTTTAAGTTACCATTTAACGCTTCACGCATAGAAAAGCTATCAAGTAAAGCTTGGGTAGGGTGTTCATGAGTTCCATCTCCTGCATTTACTATTTTAGCATCAATGTGTTTAGAAAGAAAGACACCAGCACCAACGTTCGAGTGTCTCATAACAACAATATCAACTTTCATAGAAAGTATATTATTTACAGTATCAATAAGCGTTTCGCCTTTTTTCACAGAAGATTGACCTGCTGAAAAATTGATTACATCTGCAGAAAGTCTTTTTTCTGCTAGTTCAAAAGACAGTTTCGTACGTGTACTATTTTCAAAGAATAAATTAGCAATCGTAATATCTCTTAGCGAAGGAACTTTTTTAATTGGTCTATTAATAACTTCTTTAAAATGCGAGGCAGTTTCAAAAATAAGTTCTAAATCTGATTGATTTAAGTATTTGATTCCTAGCAAATGCTCAACACTTAACTGCTTCATTTTTAGTTGTTTTATGAGTTGTGTTTTTAGTTGTGTTTTTCTTTGTTTTCAATATAGATAGCATCTTTGTCATTAGTTTCTTTCCAATGAACCAAAACTTTTTCTTGATTTATTGCATCTACTTGTCTTCCTCTATAAGTTGGTTGAATTGGTAAATGACGACTAAAACGCCTGTCTATTAAAACAAGTAATTCAATATTTTCAGGTCTTCCATAGGACTGTATGGCTGTCAATGCCGAACGAACACTTCTACCTGAGAAGAGAACATCATCAACAAAGACGACTTTTTTACCTTCAACTAGGAAGTTTATTTCTGTTGAATTGGCCTCTAGAGGTTCATTTCGCCTTCTAAAATCATCTCTGTAAAATGTTATATCGAGTAAACCTAATTGTAAACCTTTTATTGAATATTCATTCTTTAAGATTTTAACCAAACGCTTGGCCAAATAACTTCCTCTAGGTTGGAGGCCTATGATAACAGTATTGGCAAAATCGTCGTGGTTTTCGATTAACTGACACGCTAATCGATGCAGAATGATTTCAATTTCTTTTGAATTAAGTAGTTTTTTTCTGCTCATTGTTGCTACCAAATTTTGTATGATAGTTTCAATTTCAAAATTACTACAAAAAAATAGTGTAGCAAAAGTTAAACGTAAAAACTATATCAATTAAATTATCTTTAAATTTGCCAACTTTTAGAAAAGTATTGAAAGATTATGATGAAATACATTAGAAATAAAAAAATAAAAGTTAAAGATGATTCTTTAGCAGGTATCACTGTTTCTTTAGCAATGATACCAGAAGTTGTAGCTTTTGCCTTTGTGGCACAGATAAGCCCTATTGTTGCCTTGTTTGGTGCTTTTGTAATAGGAAGTATTTCTGCTATTTTTGGTGGAAGACCTGGCTTAATTTCAGGTGCTGCTGGTGCAGTTGCCGTTATTTTTGTTAATATGATACAGGAAGGCCATGCTAAAGGATTACTTTTTGATACTCCAGTTGAGAACATGGGCTATTTTTATTTATTAGCAGCCGTTGTTCTAATGGGAGTTATCCAAGTGTTGGCAGGTGTTTTTAAGTTAGGTAAATTTGTTCGTTTAATACCGCATCCTGTTATGATGGGATTTGTTAATGGATTAGCAGTTGTTATATTTATGGCTCAATTGGGAATGTTTACTGAAAATTCAAAAGATCTTTACGGGCAAAACAAAAGAATTACTGAAAATAAGGAGTTAGTATATAAAATTGACGGTAATAATGTTAAGGATATTACCTCAAATAATACGATTTTTCGTATTCAAGATAAATCAGTTTTTAACAATGAAACTAATGAAGAATTATTCTTAATATCAGAGGGGCAGGTATTTGATATAAGAAGCAAAAAAGTTGTTTATAATTATAATGATGAAGGATTTCATTCTGTTTTAGATAAAGGAGTTCTAAAAACAAAAATGAAAGGCTCAAAATTATATATAATGATTGTATTGGTGTTATTAACCATGCTAATTGTTTGGGGGCTACCAAAATTGACAACCAAAGTGCCAGCTGCATTGACTGCTATTTTAATAATTACTTTTATTGTTGTTTTTGGAGGAATTGAATCAATTAACGTCGGTGATTTTATTAGAAATGGAGGAGGTATAGGCTTAAATGGTTTTGATGAGTTGTCAAAAAAAATGAATTTGGCTCAACTATGGAGTAATCTACCGTTTAATTTAGATACCCTTAAATTTATCGCTCCTTATTCTTTTTTAGCTGCTTCAGTAGGTTTAATTGAAACTTTAATGACAATGAATTTAGTTGATGAGCTTACCGATTCTAGAGGAAATGGAAACAAAGAGTGTGTAGCTCAAGGAGCCGGTAATATTCTAAGTGGAGTTTTCGGTGGAACAGGTGGTTGTGGGATGATCGGACAAACGGTAATCAACATAAATGCCGGAGGTAAAGGAAGACTATCTGGAGTAATGATGGCTGTTACTCTTTTAGTTTTTATTCTTTTTGCAGATAAATACATTGAGCAAGTACCTATTGCAGCATTGGTAGGGGTAATGTTTATGATGGTAATAGAAACTTTTGCTTGGTCTAGTTTTAGAATTATGAATAAAATTCCTGTCTCGGATGCAGTAGTACTGATAATTGTTTCTTCCGTTACTGTTATTTTTGACTTAGCGATTGCTGTTTTCGTTGGAGTTATTATTTCTGCTTTAGTATTTGCATGGGAAAATGCAAAAAAAATTAGAGCACGAAAGAGAATGAAGGCAGATGGGACCAAGGTATATGAGATATGGGGGCCTTTATTTTTTGGAAGTATTACAGCGTTTAATGAAAAATTTGATGTTAGAAACGATCCTGATAAAATTGAAATTGATTTTATCGAGTCAAGAGTTTCAGATCACTCAGCTATTGAAGCAATCTTTAATTTAGTTGAGAAGTATGAAACTGCAGGAAAAAAGATAGTGCTTAAGCATTTGAGTGAAGATTGTAAAGTGTTGCTTTACAAAGCAAATGAAAAGTTTCAGACTATTATTGAAGAAGATATTGATGACCCTAGGTATCATTTAGCAGAAAATCCAGAAAAATTTCCAAAGCCTTTATCTGAATATGAATTTTAAAAAAATCCCGATTACGGGATTTTTTTATGATTTATTTAAAGGGCTTACAATTTCTACGTCGCTAAAAGCTATAGCACCTCTAACAACACCATCAATAGTATTTTTTAGTGATTCTATAAGTTGCATTTTTAATTGTGACTTGTGATATATCAAGCTAACTTCTCTTGCTGGTGGAGGAGTTTCAAATTCTCTCAAGTGCCCCTTATCTTCCTCATTCAAATCTAGAGTATTAAGATAGGGTAGAAGCGTCATTCCAAGTCCATCTTTTGATAATTTAATTAAAGTGTCGAAACTTCCACTTTCTAACTGAAAACGAATATTTTTATTACTTTTATGTGTTCTACAAATATTTAAAACACTATCCTTAAAACAATGACCATCTTCTAACAATAAAATATCTTCTACATTTAATTCATCAACTTTAATTTTATTTTTTTTATATAGGTCATGATCTTCAGGTACTAATCCAACAAAAGGCTCATAGTATAAAACTCTTTCTTTAATAGCTTCATTTTCTAGAGGTGTTGCGGCAATAGCGGCATCAATATAACCGTCTGTTAACTTTCTTATAATTTCATCTGTTGTTAGTTCTTCTATTATCAGTTGAACTTTAGGGTAGTTTTTACTAAATGTTTTTAAAAACATAGGCAAAAGAGTAGGCATTACGGTTGGAATAATTCCTAGTTTAAATTCTCCGCCAATATATCCTTTTTGTTGATGGACAATATCAACGATTCTATTACTTTCGTCCACAATAACTTTAGCTTGTTCTACAATTCGTTTTCCTACTTCTGTAAGTTCTATTGGCTTCTTTGATCTATTAAAAATTTTAGCGTCTAATTCTTCTTCAAGTTTTTGTATTTGCATACTAAGTGTTGGTTGTGTAACAAAACAGTTTTCTGCCGCAATAGTGAAATTTTTATATTCTGCAACAGCTAATGTATATTTCAATTGAGTTATAGTCATTCCTATAATATTTTTTGATAAATATATTAAAACAATCAATATAATTTATATTAAATTCGGATTAATTTAGCCTAGCTTTGTCTTAGAAAAACTAATAAATCAAAAGGTAATAAATATGGCAGTTTCAATTTTAGGTTTGGATAAAAATAAAACAGATAAATTAACAAAAGAGTTAAATAATTTGTTAGCTAATTTTCAGGTATACTATCAAAATGTTAGAGGGCTACATTGGAATATAAAGGGGAAAAACTTCTTTGAGTTACATTTAAAATTTGAAGAGTTATATACGGATGCCCAAGAAAAAGTTGACTTAATTGCGGAAAGAATTTTGACATTGCAAGGAACACCTCTTCATACCTTTGAAGATTATCAGAGTCAAGCATCTGTGCCTATTGGTAAAAATATTTCTAATGATGAAGAAGCAGTAAGCTTAGTGGTTAATTCTTTGACAGAGTTATTGAAAATAGAAAGAGTAATTCTTGATTTATCGGATGAAGCTGAAGATGAAGGGACTAATTCGATGATGAGTGATTTTATTTCAGAACAAGAGAAAACATTATGGATGATGAATGCTTGGTTAGGTTAAACTAAAGTATTTTTATTGTAAATAATTACGAAAGGTGATATAATTTTATATCACCTTTTTTGTTTACAAATGTTTAATAGTAATAGTTTAAAACTTCATTAAAGCTTTCTCCAATACTATACACATGAATACCTGAAAGCTTGCTTTTTTCTGCTTACAGATACTACATTTATCATTTTGAAATAAGTAGATTCAATTTCTTTTTTAATCAATACGTTGTTTTATTTAGAATATACGATAAATATAAAAGATTACATTTCTAAAAATCTATTATATGGATTGATATTTATGCGGTTATCTATTTTTTTTGATGCTTTAAGGGTATTGAAAAATATTTTTTTCTTATTCCTATAATATAGAGTGATAAATTAATTTAATATAAGTAAAGAGCGCAAAGTGTTCTTAAGCGTGAACAATATTTCTATGTGTATTCAATTTGAGAAATGGAAACATATTACAATTAGAAATATTCTTTTTACTATAGATACAACTGCATCTTTATTTATAAAATTTAAAATTGATTTTTTATACTGTAAATGGTTTACGCATAGTTTTTTAATTATTAGAGAGTGAATAAATATGTGTTTGCCAATAACCCTTTTACACATAAATAAAATGAAAACTAAATTAAATTTAAGTAAAAAAGTACTGTTTTTAATAAATAGACTTTTAAAAGAAAAAAATGAAAAAAACATTGCTGATTTTCAATTTGACCATTTAAAAAAACTTTCTTGGTTACCGATAATGCTATTATTTTTATTTCATAGTTGTCAGGATGAATACCATATAAAAAATAATATTGAAGAAGAAGTTTTATCAAATAATAATAGTCTTGTTGATATAGATTATTTAGGGCAAAAATTGACAGTTTTTAAAAGTAATGGAAATTATTTTTATTACGATGATGTCATATTACCTAAAAAAAATGTGATTGAGCTAGGGTTAAAAAATCTTTACACAAAAAGTAAGGATAAAAATATTGCTTTAAGTGGAGAAGATATTTTAAAAGAATTAAATACAGGAAAAGTCATTAAGGTTACCCCATTTCCAGATGGCATAATAAGATTTTATATTGATCCTAAATTTAATGAAGAAAGAAAAAGACTTATTAGAGCAGCAGCAAAAGACTGGCAAAATGCTGTGCCCGCATTGAAGTTAATAGAACAAAATAAAAAGAGTACAAAATATATTTATATTAAAAAAGTAAATACAGGATGTAGAACTAATGGTTTAGGTGCTAGTATAACAGAGATGCAATTAAGTGATACTTGTGACTATTTAAGTATTTTACATGAATTTGGGCATGTGGTTGGTTTGGAGCATGAGCATGTACTACCAGATAGAAATGATTATATTACACTAAATACTGATGCATTTTTATATATTCAAAATAATTTTCCAGACCTACTTTACAAGGCAATTGGAAATTATATAATAAGTAAACCTAGTTATAGAAACCCTTTCTCTTTTAGTCAAGAATCAATTATGTTGTATGCCAGTTATCCTAGAAACGCTATTGCACTTAGAGATGCTTTAAAACGAGAAAAACTTCCTCTGTATACATTTAAAGATGGTTCTGATGTTAAAAGGCAAACCCCTGATAATAGTTTGCCAAATAAATTTAAAATAAGTCAAAAGGATATTAATTTAGCAACTTTTCTTTACAAAAAGAATAATGATTTAAATTCCAAAGATAGGTTTATTTACATTAATAATATTGACTATTCAAATCTTGAAGTATATATTCACACAGCGCATTCTAATGAAATTATAGATTTACCTATTGGTTTAAATACAGGTAGTGTTATTGCTTTACAAGTTAAAGCTAATGGAAGTGTCTATTATGAAGGGAACCATGTTCGGGAAGTTTTTTTTAAGTACAATCATGATAAAAGGAATGTAGAGAATGATAGTCGACTTATTTTTAATACTAATAATATTTTGTTTAATCCAAATCGTAGTGATGCTGATGCTCCATTAGTATTAAATTACAAATCTAAGCCTGTAACCAGAGAAACTATATGTTTAAAAGGATTTTCTTCTTATGGAGGTAAAAATGGTAGAGTTATAAGTAAGTTTCAGAATAATTCGATTTATATCAATTTACATAAATGGGAAACACCAAGTAGGAAAATAAATCCAGAAAAACTTATTAATTATAAAAGTAATAGGTATGATAGTAATGGTTTTATCACTTTTGCAAATGAATACAACTCTAAAAATATTAAAAATGTTAGGGTAGGATTAAATTCAACAACTGATTATTACTTTAATTTCAATTACAATGTTAGTTTTAATCTAAAAAATAGGTATCTATATATGAGCCGATTAGATTGGTATAATTGGTATTATGTAAATCAACTTGATTTGGGTGAAAGTAATGATGTGTATGGCGGAGATGAATTTAATTTGGGGTATTACTTAAATATATTTAGTTATGGTATTGAATACAGACCAAATGATGATTACAATGAAAGTTTTCCTATAATTGATTATGAAACCGGATATTATTCAAGTATGATTGATGTTAATGGGATACATGGCAATACCAAACCTGCCTATGTTCATGTTAAGCCTGAGAATAATGGAGCGCAAGTAAGAATAAAAGTTTCCATTAAATAAAATATTGTAGATACTATCTTAAAAAAGTACATTGGTTTGAAGTTAGAGCTATACTGATGTACTTTTTGTAGTTGTAAAAAACAAAGGCTACTGTTTATATTTAACTAAAACTATCTATTTTTCAATCTTAAATTCCATAGGAATATTAAAAAGAACATCAACACTCTTATTATTGTGTTTTCCAGGAATGAATTTTGGCAGTAATCTTATAATACGTTTAGCTTCTTCTTGTAAAGATTTATTTTTTTCTGAAGAAATTGCTTGAATTCGCGAAACATCCCCTTTTTTATCAATAACAAACTTTACTAAAACAACCCCTTCAATATTACGTTTTAAAGCTGTTTTTGGATATAAAAAATGTTTATTTATATGGTGTTGCATTTTTTGATTGAAATTATCATACTGTCTTCCTGAATCTCTGTCCGCTTGATCAAAAAGAGGAATAAAATCAATATCTGTAAAGTTGATAAGCTTATCGTTATTTGCATCAAGCAGTTTAGTGGAAATAGTAGCTATATTTCTCTTGATATTAGATATATCTAATTTAGTCGAAGCTTTTAAATTTTTTGCTAAGTTTTCAGATTCGAAAATAAATGTATTAGATAATTTTTTATTTCTCTTTTTTAGAAAACGATGATGATCGTTTGAGGGTAGAGATGATTGCTTTATTTTTGGTGAAACTTTACATTTCTTTTTTAAGAAAAAAATCGAATTTAAGTCACTTTTATTGATATCAGAATCTAAAGTACAATGCTGTGAAAAGCTTTGTTGAAAAATAAAATAAAATAATAAATTTGATACAAAATAAATTTTTGACATAAACTCGATTTTCTAGTAGTTGAGTTTTTGGTTTGATATTGAGCATCAAACATAAGAAATAAAGATAAGGCTTATATCCTTTAATAGATTAAGAGAGTCTTTTAGCCGATAAAATACTCTTTACTTCAGATGTGACATTTTAATGATTTTGTATTTTGGTTTATATATCAAATCAAATTTTTAAAAATAGAATTAAATAAAATTTTAAAACCAATACAAGCAATAAGAATAGCAGTTGCTTTTTTTAATTTTAGTGGATTGAGCAATTTATTGCTTAATCTATTTCCTATTATACTCCCCACAAAGACAGTTGTCATCAAACTTAATGAAAGAAACCAATCTATTTGAAATTTAGGATTATAAGTTTGACCAATTAATCCACCAATTGAATTAACCAAGATAAAAAAACTACAGGTTGAAGCAATTTTTTTTGAAGTATCCCATCTGATAATATGTAGAAAAGGAGCTAAGAATATCCCTCCTCCAATACCAACCAGACCTGATAAAAAACCAATTCCTCCTCCATATAAGGCACTTTTTAATGCGCTTGTTTTTTTTGAATTAGTATCAGTAACTATTTTATAGGATCGCCACATTATGATTGAAGTTATTACTAAAACGGTACTTAATGTTATAAGAAAGAAGGTTTTATTAATCCTTAAAAGCCCGCCTGTAAAAGCCATTGGAACACTGAAAATAACCAAAGGAAATACTTTAATCCAATTAATTTTCCCTATTTTATGTAAGATAATTAGATTGGTAGCTACAACGATAATATTGCAAAGAAGCGCAGTAGATCTTACTTGAATAAAAATAATTTCTGTTAAGGATAAAACAGCTAAGTAACTGGAGCCTCCCCCGAAACCTACTGAAGAGTATATTATTGAAATCAAAAAAAATAGAAAAACAAGATGCCAATAATCTATCAATATGTTTGAAACTAAAATTGTGAGCATAATATCATATAAAAAGTTACTAAAATACCACATTTAATAGTTGAAAATTAACAGAAGTAAATTACCAGATGTTAAAATAATTAATTGTTTTTTCTTATTTGTAATAAGTAAAATTGTTTTTTTTATTGTTTAGTCTTTTATTTTGTTGTTTGGGTGTGTAAAATTAGTTATTGGTAGAAAAAAATATAAAATAAAAAATTTAATATTATTTTAGTTATAGATATTTTAAACATAAGGCTTAATGAGTAATTATCATATAAAAAATTTAGAAGAATATTATCAGGTTTATAGAAGGTCTGTTAGAGACCCCGAATTATTTTGGGAAGAAATCGCTGAAGAACATTTTGTTTGGAGAAAAACTTGGAGAAAAGTTTTAGAGTACGATTTTTCTGTACCCGAAGTAAAATGGTTTGAGGGGGCTGAATTAAATATTACTGAAAATTGTATTGACCGTCATTTAGTTACAAGAGGGGATAAAACAGCTATTTTATTTGAACCGAATAATCCCAATGAAAGTCCCCTTGAAATAAGTTATAGAGATCTTTACAGGAGAGTTAATAAATTCGCAAATGTTTTAAAAGAGAATGGTATTGAAAAAGGAGATAGAGTTTGCATTTATTTACCAATGATCCCAGATTTAGCTATTTCGTTATTGGCTTGTGCAAGAATAGGAGCTGTCCATTCTGTTGTTTTTGCTGGCTTTTCAGCATCTGCTTTAGCTACTCGAATAAATGACTGCGAAGCAAAGATGGTTATTACATCTGATGGTGCTTATAGAGGTGCAAAAAAAATAGATCTAAAAGGTATTGTAAATGAAGCTCTTGAGAGTTGTTCTTTAGTAAAAACAGTATTGGTTTCTAAAAGAATTGATTCTAAACCAAATATGATAAAAGGACGAGATAAATGGTTATCCCCTTTACTTGATGTAGCATCTGAAGAATGTGAACCTGAAGTAATGAAAGCAGAAGATCCTTTATTTGTACTTTATACTTCTGGGTCTACAGGAAATCCTAAAGGTATGTTACATACAGTAGCTGGTTATATGGTTTATACAGCTTACACATTCAAAAATGCGTTTAATTATAAGGAAAGTGATGTTTATTGGTGTACTGCTGATATAGGTTGGATTACTGGGCATAGTTATATTGTATATGGTCCTTTAGCTAATGGAGCAACTACTGTTATGTTTGAAGGGGTGCCTAGTTATCCTGATTTTGGTAGATTTTGGGAAATCATAGAGAAACATAAGGTAACTCAATTCTATACGGCTCCAACAGCTATTAGAGCTTTAGCAAAAGAAAATTTAGATTATGTTAAAAAGCATGACTTATCTTCTATAAAAGTATTAGGAACTGTAGGTGAACCTATTAATGAAGAAGCTTGGCATTGGTATAACGACAATGTAGGGAAAAAGAAAAACCCAATAATAGATACTTGGTGGCAAACAGAAACAGGAGGTATGATGATTTCTCCTATTCCCTACGTAACCCCAACAAAGCCAACTTATGCAACGCTTCCTCTTCCAGGTATTCAATTGGCATTGATGGATAATAAAGGAAATGAAATCTTTGGCAATCAGGTAGACGGTCGTTTGTGTGTAAAATTTCCGTGGCCTTCAATGGCAAGAAGTATTTGGGGAAATCACCAACGTTATAAGGAAACATATTTTTCTCAATTCAAAGGAATGTATTTTACAGGCGATGGTGCTTTACGTGACGAAGTTGGGTATTATCGAATTACAGGTAGAGTAGATGATGTCATTATTGTTTCAGGCCATAATTTAGGAACAGCTCCAATTGAAGATGCTATAAATGAGCATCCAGCTGTAGCAGAAAGTGCGATTGTGGGTTTCCCTCATGACATCAAAGGAAATGCATTGTATGGGTATGTGATTCTGAAAGAAGTAGGGGAGGGAAGAGATCATGATAATCTTCGTAAAGAAATAAATCAAATCATTACAGAGCACATCGGTCCAATTGCTAAATTAGATAGGATTCAATTTACCCAAGGGCTTCCCAAAACTCGCTCAGGTAAAATAATGAGACGTATTCTTCGTAAAATTGCTCATAACGAATTAGATGATCTTGGAGATGTGTCAACTTTACTAAATCCTGAGGTGGTGCAAACTATTATCGAAAAAAGGATAAAAAACGAGCTAGTAAACTAATAATAAATCTTTCTTACTTTTCTAGACCCTCAAGTTAAAATTACTTGAGGGCTTTAGTTTGTTTTTATATCAGTCATATTTTTTTAAAGAAATATCAAATTATATTACGTGTCATTAGCTCATCATAAATATCTTTAGTACCATAGCCTACCAAATTTATTTCTTTATCGTGATCAATCGCTTTTGTGAATAAGTTAACGATAGAGTTTACAGTCTTACTATCCATTTCTTTTACCTCACTAATATTAAGTATAACAGAATGATTTTTTTTTAAAAAATTATTGATCTTCTTTTTAACTTTTTTGAAATTAGAACTATTGAGATCTCCTTTCAAGAAAAAAAGATTTTTTTGTTTTGTAATGTTCACATGCATAGTTCCTAGTTTTTTCTAAATTATACATTTAAAAGATTCGGAAACCAATTTTTTGTTTGAGAAAATAGTTATTTCGATTAAAAGCATTTTCCTTTAGGTAAACAGAACTTTAATTTACAAAAAAACTAAAAACACTACCTCCATAACGTTTTTCATAGTCAAAATGATCATGTTTAGATAATGAGGTATGTTTTGAATGTTCAATAATTAAAACACCTTCCTCGGTTATTAATTTTTTTTCAAAAACATAACTAATTATTTTGAAGAAATTCTCATCTGAAAAATCATAGGGTGGATCAGCAAAAATTATATCTGTTTGCAATTGGGTTTTTTCTAAAAATTTGAAAACATCTGATTTGTATGCAGTAATATTAAAATTTAATTCTTCTGATATTTGATTGATAAATTTGATACAACCAAAGTAAGCGTCAACTGCATATATTTCTTTAGTACCTCTCGAGGCGAATTCAAAACTTATATTTCCTGTGCCAGCAAATAAATCCATCATTGATATATTTTCAAAATAATATAAATTATTAATGATATTGAATAGTGATTCTTTGGCCATATCAGTGGTAGGGCGAACAGGTAGTTTTTTAGGTGCTGAAAACCTTCTACCTTTGTGTTTTCCTGAAATAATGCGCATTATTTAAATTTAAAGTAATAGATAAGTTGAATGATTAGTTAGTTCATTATCATTGTTTAAAAAGGACGAAGAACTGTTTATAAAAAAAATATTTCTCACATACTTGTATGCTATTTGATATAAATTAGATTTTTTATCGATATTTCCAATAAAACTTAGATGAAATTTTTCCGGATCAAGATTAAGTTGCTCAGCTATAAATAGTATATAATAAATAAAATCTTCTTTAGTTTCAAATAAGAAAGAATTGTATAAAACTAATTTTTTATCATTTATAACCAAAATATCCATCTGTGATTTACTAACATTGACATACATTTCTTTTTCTTTTGAATCATTAGTCAACAGAAGCTTATTAATTAAAACGGTAATATGATGATTATATTCAAATTCACCGAAGTTTTGAAAAATAAAGTTATTTATATTAACATAAGGAATGTATACATTATGAGCTTCTATGACCTCAATATTGTCATAGGTTAAAAAGTCAGTAGACAAAGTTTTTACATTAAAATCTAAATAAGGTTTTAAATCATTTCTGTCAAAATATTTTTCAGGTACAATAGTAGCTAAATTGTTTTGATGAATAGCACGCACACTTGAAAAGTCGTGTTGTAATGCAATATCATTACTAAAAATGTAAATAATCTTTTCTAATAATAACTCTGGAGAAGAGAGAGTTTTTGTAAATGTATATTCGGTTACATTAAGTATTTGCTTTGTGTCAAAATTACGAACACAAAAAGAAAATCCATCCAAACTAAATTGGATGGATAATTCTTTATATTGCGCTATTGCGCTAATATTTTTAGTCTTTTTTTGCAATTGCATCACCTTTATCGTAGTATGGAGGCCAATTTCCTCCAGTGGTAACTTCTCCTAAAGAACCAACAGAAACATGTGTTCCTTTGATTTGATCACTTTCAACAGCTTCTAGCTCTTGTTTTACTAAAGATACAGATAACCCTTTCAGAATAGGTTCTTTACTAACTTTAGCCTCGAATACAGGTACGTTTAAACCTTGTACTTTCTCAACTGTTCCTGTAGCCAATTCAAATTCTACATTAGTCCCTGGAACCTTGAACATGTTTTTATAATCTTTACCTTCGAAATATTTACTTACTGGCTCATATCCTATCGTATCAATTACCTTTTCCGAAATTTCTTTAGTTATTCCTCCCCCTAACTCTATTGTTTTTGGTTTATTACTAGTTTTTGTTAAAACTAATTGTCCATTTTCTATAAAATTAATTAAGGTATCCTTATTTCTTGCATATTGTCCATTAGCTTCACTGTACTTTATTTGTGCATCACGAATTATTTTTAAATTCTTAATAACTTTTGCATAACGTACTTTTTTCTCTTTGGCGAAATTTATCGGCTCCATAATTCCGTCATAAATCTTGTTAGTCAAGAAAATAGCAAGCGCTAAAAATACTACAGATACTAACCATCTTAATTTTAGTGGCACAAACTTAACAATTACTACGGCTAGCAAAACTGCAACAACAACAGCAGCTGCTAAGATCAATAATAAATTCATTTTATTTCTAATTTTAATATATGATATTCGCAAATCTACAATTTTTTTTTAATCATGAAAATTTTTAAGTATAAATACATTTATCTTTGAAAATTATTACGAATTTATGATCGAATCAAGAAACAAGTTTTATACTGAAATACTTAGAGAATTTCCATATAAGCCTACCATTAAACAAAATGAATTATTAAATGATCTTACAAATTTTATTTTTGAGGATAATAATAGTTCTTTATTCATATTAAAAGGCTATGCAGGAACAGGAAAAACTACTATTATAAGTACAGTTGTAAATAATTTGTGGAAAGCAGGTAGAAAAGCCGTTCTGTTAGCTCCAACAGGAAGAGCAGCTAAAGTTATTTCAGGATATTCGGGTAAGCAGGCATTAACGATTCATAAAAAAATATATTTTCCTAAAAAACAAAGTGGTGGAACTGTTAGTTTTGTAATGCAACCTAATAAGCATACAAATACGCTCTTTATTATTGATGAAGCTTCAATGATATCTGATGAAAAACAAAATTCTAAGTTATTTGAAAACGGATCATTATTAAGTGACTTAATTTCATATGTTTATTCTGGAAAAAATTGTAAGGTTATTTTCATTGGAGATACCGCTCAATTACCACCAGTTAAATTAGATATAAGCCCAGCTTTAGAGGGGGATAAACTATCTTTTGAATTTAATAAAAAAGTAACAGAAATTGAATTAAGTGAAGTTGTTCGCCAGCAAGAAGATTCAGGAATATTATTTAATGCAACGGACATAAGAGTACTTATTGAAAATGGCGCTACAGAGTTTAAATTCAATATTGATTTCCCTGATATTATAAGATTACAAGATGGTTATGATATAGAAGATGCCATTACACAGGCATATGATGGGGGTGACGGGTTAGAAGATACCGCCATCATTGTTCGTTCAAACAAGAGGGCAAATCAATATAATCAACAAATTAGAACAAAGATACGAGGGCAAGAGAGCAATATTTCAACAGGAGATTACGTAATGGTTGTTAAGAATAATTATTTCTGGTTAAAAGAATCTTCTGATGCAGGCTTTATTGCAAATGGTGATATTTGTGAAATTATTAGAATTAAAGAGATTAAAGAATTATATGGTTTCAAGTTTGCTGAAGTTGAAGTTAGGATGATTGACTACCCAAACATGAAGCCTTTTGAAACAGTGCTATTGCTGAATACATTAACTAGTGAAAGCCCTTCACTTACCTATGAAGAGTCAAATAAATTATATGAAGCAGTAAAAGAGGATTTTTCCCATGAAAAATCCAAGTATAAACAGTTTATGGGGGTTAAAAAAAATAAATATTTTAATGCTCTTCAGGTTAAGTTTTCCTATGCAATTACCTGTCATAAGTCTCAAGGAGGGCAATGGAAAACGGTTTTTATAGAGCAACCATATTTGCCTGAAGGTATTTCTGTTGAATATCTTAGATGGTTATATACAGCAGTAACAAGAGCTCAAGAAAAACTATACTTAATAGGTTTTAAAAATGAATGTTTTTACCAATAATTAGTAGTTTTTAGTAAAGATTTATTTAATTTTTTTTTAATTCAAAAGGACATCTTTTTATTTTTCATTTAAGGGTGAAATTAACTTTTAGAGAATTGTTTTTGTGATAATTTATTAAGATGATAAATGTTATCGTTTTGTTAATGTATTATAAATCATAAACAAAAAACTTATTTTTGAGAACTAACAGAACCAAAATATTGAAAATGAACCGAAAAATAATAGTTTTTATTTCATTTTTATTGATATCACTGTCAATAACAGCTCAAAAACCCCTTAAATTATCATCTAATCAGATTTATGAAAGAATTCAAAAGTTGAATTTCTTAGGATCAGCTTTGTATATTGCAGCACATCCGGATGATGAAAATACACGGCTAATAGCTTATTTAGCAAATCATAAAAAAGCAAGAACAGGCTATCTTTCACTTACAAGAGGCGACGGAGGTCAAAATTTAATCGGTCCCGAAATTCGAGAATTATTAGGGGTAATAAGAACACAAGAGCTTCTTGCCGCTAGAGGAGTAGACGGAGGTGAACAATATTTTTCTAGAGCTAATGATTTTGGTTATTCAAAACATCCAGATGAAACCCTAAAAATATGGGATAAAGACAAGGTGTTGTCAGATATTGTCTGGACCATTAGAAGTTTTAAGCCTGATGTGATTATTAACAGATTTGATCATAGAACTCCGGGTACTACACATGGACATCATACTACTTCAGCAATGTTAAGTGTTGATGCCTTTGATCTAGCAAACGATAAAACAAAATATAAGAGTCAATTAAAATTTACTGAACCTTGGCAACCATATAGGTTGTTTTTTAATACATCATGGTGGTTTTATGGCAGTAAAGAAAATTTTGCAAAGGCAGACAAGTCAAAAATGTTAAACTTTGATATCGGCGCATATTATCCTCTTAAGGGGTTGTCAAATAACGAGCTTGCTTCTATAGCCAGTAGTCAGCATTTATGTCAAGGATTTGGACGCTTGACCACAAGAGGAAGCCAAGAAGAGTATGTAGAATTTTTAAAAGGTGACTTTCCTTCAGATAAAAAAGATATTTTTTCAGGAATAAATACTACTTGGACACGAGTTCCGGGAGGAAAAGAGATAGGAGATATTTTAATTAATATTGAAAATAATTTTGATTTTCTAAAACCATCTAGACATATACCCGAATTAATGAAAGCGTATAACATGCTAAAATTATTAGAAAATGAACATTGGAGAAAAATTAAATTAGAAGAGCTTAGGGTAATTATTGAAGCTTGCACTGGGTTATATTTAGAAGCTTCATCAACAAGCTCTAATGCTACATTAAATAGTGAAGTAAAAATCAATTTTGAAGCTTTAAATCGAAGTGACGTTCCGATTCAATTAATCTCGATTGAAATTAAACCTCAAGAAAAACTTTTATTAAAAAAAATAAACCTAGATGCTAATATCAAAAAGAATTTTTCTGAGACAATAAGAATAAATCACATGAGATATTCTACACCATACTGGTTAGAAAAAGCATGGGGGCTAGGGATGTACAAAGTTTCAGACCAAACAGAAATAGGGAATCCAGAAAGTAAAAGACCTGTTATTGTATGTTATAATTTATTGATTAACGGAGTTCCCATTTCATTTATGAAATCTGTTGTATTTAGGTATTCTCAAAGAGATAAAGGTGAAATATATGAGCCTTTTGAAATAGTGCCTGAAGTTACAACAAAACTAAAAAATAAAGTTTTAATATTCGCTGAGAAGGATGCTCAGGAAGTAAAAGTTGAAGTAAAGGCAGGTAAAGATAATTTGAATGGATTTGCTAAAATTGAGGTGCCTAAAGGGTGGAAAGTTACTCCAAAACAAATTAATTTTTCAATTAAACAGAAAGGAGATGTTCAAATAATGAACTTTATGGTTTCACCAACATCAAGTGAGTCAGAGGGGTACATTAAGGCAATAGCCGAAGTTAATGGAAAAACCTATGACAAAGAGTTGGTAGAAATTAATTACAGCCATATACCAAAACAAACTGTTTTGTTACCATCAAGTGCAAAAGTTGTTAGGTTAAATATTAAAAAAGAAGGAAATCATATTGGTTATATACAAGGGTCTGGTGATGCTGTACCAGAGAGTTTAAAACAAATAGGCTATAAAATAACTGAAATTTCTCTTAACGAAATAAATGATAAAAATCTTTCAAAATTTGATGCTATTGTTGTTGGGATAAGAGCCTACAATACAAAAAAAGAACTTCAGTACAAACAAAAGTTTCTGTTGAATTATGTTAAAAATGGAGGAAATATGATTGTACAGTATAATACAAATAGACGCGTTGATGTTAAAGCTCCATATGAGTTGAAGCTATCTAGAGACAGGGTTACTGACGAGAATGCTAAAGTAACTTTATTAGCTAAAGATCACAAAGTTTTACAATATCCAAATAAAATAAGTGCTCAAGATTTTGAAGGTTGGGTTCAAGAGAGAGGACTTTATTTTCCGAATTATTGGAGTAAGGAATACGTGCCAATTTTATCGATGAATGATAAAGGAGAAACTCCTAAAAAAGGGAGTTTGTTGGTTGCAAAATATGGTAAAGGAAATTATATCTACACGGGAGTAAGTTTCTTTAGAGAACTTCCAGCAGGTGTTTCAGGGGCTTACAAATTATTTGCAAATTTAATTGCACTGTAATTTTTTAAAAGTCTAGATTAGTATTATGATAAGACCATAAAAAATACATTTGAGTTGTGTTAAAGCTAAATAATGTAGTCTGATTTTGTTTTAAACAGATTAATAGAGATTGTTGCTAAGTCAGAATTAGGAAACTTTTTAAATACTTTTTCATCAGGGAATAAGCCTATAGACTTTAAAGCGTTCATGTATTCATCAAGTTCTACTATATATTGATCAGAATAACCGTGGGTAGCATCGTAAGCTGTTGCAGCTGTTTTACCTATATTTTTTGCAATTAGTTCAGGTTTGGATGTGTGAAGTTCAATTAGTAAAAGACCAAATTTCTTAACATATGGTTTCCACTTATTAAAATGTTCTTTCAGTGATTGAATAACTAAATTATTATTAAGTTTTTTTCCACGATAAGCATAGGCTCCAGAACAAGAGGTCAATGTTAATTGCTCTCGTTTAATTGGGGGATTCCATATACGATTATGATCTAAAAATGTTCTTACATTCAATAAGTCAGATAAAATAATCCCATATTTATCTTCTAGATCTCTTGACAGTCTGTCAGGGTTTCCAATGTCTCCCCACATAACTTTGGCCCAAATATTTGCTTGCACTAAATTTTTACGAGTTATCTCGAGAGCAGTTTGATTATAATCAATACCAATCAGATAAAGAGGGTATTCTTCTAGTTGCTTTCCTCTTGAAGTATGGTTTTCTATTAGATTGAAAAGATGTATTAAGAAAGCACCACTACCACAGCCAATGTCTAAAATACCTTTAGGTTGTTCCTCTACGGGTTTATTGAATAAACTAATAATAATTTCATCAATAACCTTAAAATAAGAAGCATGAGCACCACCACTTCCCCATACATTCATTGCTCTATCAACATGAGTTTCTTGCATGCCTATATTATTTGACTTTAATTTGTAAGGAGCATTAAAAAAAATAAGTTGATCTAATTTTTTTAACGTTAAAATATAGGATACTGTAACTCCGTAAGCACTTGCTCGTTTTGCAAAAAAAAGGCCTTCATTGGTAAATTCATAGGTTTCTTTATTTTTTGTAAACCAACCTAATCTTTTGAGAATATTTAGTAAACGCTTAAAATTATCAGGTTCACTATGAAATTCTTCAGCTTTGAATTTAGTTTGCATAAAATAATTGTGAAACATATTGTTCATTCCTAACAATACAATAATTGGTCCTACTATAACTCCCTCAATATGCTTTAAAATTTGAGAAACTATATTCTTTTCTTCAGGATTTTCGGGTAAAGGATTGTTTAATTTAGAAAAATAAAACTCAAATAAATTATCTAGTTTTTGTAAAGTTTGTTTTTCGAGACTTAGAACGCAGGAATGTTTTGAATATTCAAGTAGTTCAAAAGCTTCTTTGTATAGATAAAAATAGTTAAATGCAATTTCAGAATTTTTATTACAACTGTAAGTAACAGTATTTTCTATGTTATTTATTTTTTGATCTAACCATCCTTGTGAGCATAAAGTTCGTAAGGCTACATTTAAATACCCATCATTTGCATTAAAATGATTGCTTAGCAAGGTTAGTGATGCTTGTTTTTTTTTTAATAGATATTTAGTAATTCCTTTTTGAAAAAGAACAAATGCAGAGGGACAAGTTACGATTCCATCCAAATGTCTAAATAAATCACTTCTTAATCTCGATTTTTTTTGTTTAGAAATCATGAAAACTTTCTTTATAATTAAATATAATGAATTGAATTTTAAATTAAAGAGAAGTATTCTGAGATGATTAAAACTGTCGACGAAATAGAACTAAATAGTTTTTAGTACAACAGTTAGTTGGAATTGCTTTATCATGAGATAGTTAAAAAATAAAATATATTTTTAATTATCTGAATTGTATAATTTTTTATCATGGTTATATTTATTATTTGCAATAGTTTAATTGAGTTACTTAAAACTGTTATTTATTTTATTTAAGAATGCCTCAGCATTTTCAAAATGTTTGCTTCGTTTGTCTATATCCATTTTATCTAAATTATTAATAAGCATTTTTAACCTTGGGTTTTTACTTAAAAAAAGCCTATTTTTATTCATAAATCGCCAAAAAAGTCCGTCCCAAACCTGTTGCCAGTCTCCATTTGAATAATTACTCATTCTTTTAACATAGTTACTACTACTTATGTATGGTTTTGTTGACATAAGTCCACCGTCAGCAAATAAGGCCATTCCATATACATTCGGTACCATTACCCAATCGTAACTATCTATAAAAAATTCCATAAACCATTTATAAACATCATCAGGATCAAACTCACATAATAACATAAAGTTACCTAAAATCATTAGGCGCTCAATATGATGGGCATATCCTGTAAGTTTGATTTTGCTTATGGTTACGTCTATAGGTATTATTCCTGTTGTTCCATCATAAAAAGCTTTAGGTATTTTTCTAGAATGTTGCCAAAAGTTTTTGGTTCTTTCTTCAGTTCCCTTCACTAGATAAATTCCACGTATAAATTCACGCCACCCTAAGATTTGTCTTATAAATCCTTCTAAAGAGTTAATAGGAATATTATTTTTATCTGCATATCTTATTGATAAATCAATGACAAATGAAGGAGAAAGCAATCCTATATTAATTAAAGGAGACAAAACACTATGGTTTAAAAAATGGTTATTGTCAAGAATAGCATCTTCATAAGGGCCAAATTCATAGAACCTTGTTTCTAAAAAGTTAATCAACCATTTTTTAGCTTCTTGAAAGGTGATAGGATAAATTTGTTTTTCACAAAGTTCGCCAAGATTGTCAGAAAAGTTTTTTTTAATATATTCTCTAGCTTCTTGATAATATTCATTGGATTCAGGGAATGATATAGTAGGTGGGATTTTTCCTTTAGGATATTTCTTTCTGTTTTCGGTATCGAAAGTCCATTTACCTCCTTTAGGTTCTCCATTTTCTATTAAAATATTTCTTAATTTTCGTTGATCTTTATAAAAAGATGTTTGAAAAAATTTTTTTTTAGAAGGTTTAAAAAAAGATGTTAGTTCATTTTTATTATTTATGAAAAGAGGCGATTCGTAGATAATAATATTTAATTGATCTCTAAAATTTGTCACCTGTTTTTCTAGCCAGTTGTCAGTAGGGTCGATGATATGGATATTTTCTAAACCTTTTTCAATTAGATTTTTAATAAGGTTTTTTGTCTTACTTTCATAATTTTTAGCTTCTATGTAAAAGACATCAAACCCTTCATTTTTTAAATAATTCTCATAAAACTTCATTGTGGATCTATGAAAAGCTAATTTTTGCTTATGAAAATTATATTGATTAAAGAATAAATATTCTTCAACTAAGTAGATGGGAATATCGGTACTAAATATTTCAGTATTTTCAATGATTTGATTGGGAAAGAGTAATGTAATTTCTTTCATTTTAGTCTGTTTTTTAAATTATTAGGATAATTGTAACCACCTATTTCTAAATTTACGGTTTGCATCATATTTTTCTGATTGCCATTTCACATCGAATTTACGGTCTCTTGGGTCGTTTCCAACACCAGCTACATATTGCCAATTACCGTAATTACTGTGTACGTCATAATCTATGAGCATACTCTCAAAATAAGCAGCACCAATTCGCCAATCTAACAGTAACTCTTTCGCAAAAAAAGAAGCTACATTTTGTCTGCCTCTATTACTCATCCAACCAGTTTTTTTTAGTTCAATCATATTAGCATTTACAAAGTCGTTGAAAGTATGACCATTTATCCAAGATTGAATTAATACCTCATCTGTATTCCAGTTATATTTTTTTCTTTTTATTCCTCCCAAAGTGAATAAATTCGTTCCATGTTTGTATGCTAAGCATTTAAAATAATCACGCCAAATAAGTTCAAATATTAACCAGTAGGTTGATTGATTTTGCCCAAATCTTTTTTCATATTTTTTTATTTCCCAGTACAATGTTTTTGCAGAGATGCTTCCATTTCCCAACCAAGGAGAAAATTTTGAACTATAATTGACTCCAAGTAATCCATTTCTTGTTTCTTTATATGATCCGAGTTTTCTTGATTTAAAAAAGTAATATTGCAGGCGATTCATTGCAGCATCTTCACCTCCCTTAAAAGGAAAAGCTGTAAATGTAGGTATAGAAAAATCAGTAAAACCCAAAGTTTGAAGATTGGGAATTTTTGTTGTTACAGGAATCCAATTACTCGGATTTTTTGGTTGGATTTCTGAACATTTTTTTACAGTTACATATTTTTCGACTTTTTTTCGATAGCTACTAAAAACTTCAGGTGTTTTATCTATATCAAAAATTAGATCATGTGGATGAAATAAAAATTGATCAAAATAAGAGTGAATGCTTATTTTATTGCGGAGTTTAGAGCTTATTTTTGTGATTAACTTCGTTTCTTGTTCAGTGAATTCATTTTGAAACAGTAAGGCGGTAGCATCATTATTTTTGCAAAATTTAGGGAGCTTCTCTGCAGGATCTCCAAAAAATACAAATAAAGGGATATTTAATTTTTTTAAATTTTGGGATAAGTTATTGACAGATTCAATTAAAAATTTAGCTCTGAATTTTTCTGTTTTCTTGAAACCAAATTCATTTTTTTTAAAATCGTTTTTATTAAAACAGTAAAAACCAATAACACGATCATATTTTTCACAAGCTACTTTTAATATATGATTATCGATTGTCCTTAGGTTGGATGTAAACCAGATTATAGATATACTAGATGTCATACTCATTTTATCATTAAAATAAATTAAAGATAATAGTTTTGTTTATCTTTTTGTTTAAATAGATAAACAAAAAGATAAAACCTTGAAATTTATTGTAAACGTGGTATATAGCTTAATGAAAGTCGTATTTTAAATAATTTATAGTTAAAATTATTTTAACTGATTGAATTTATTAATGCCAATGCAGCCTGCTCCCCAGAGTACATAGCAGCATTTAGAGAGCCATTTAGTAAGTAGTCTCCCGCTAAAAAAATATTTTCACTAAATCGTAACTTGTTTATTTCTATTGAGTTTGTTGCTGAGGAGTTTGTTGGTAATCCAAATTTTATATCAAAAGATTTTAAAAACTCAACCTTTTTACAAATTCCATAACTTTCTAGTTCTTTAGAAACCTTTTCTATTAATAATTTGTTAGAGTTTAAATTATGTTCTTTGGTGATTGTAACAGATAACAGTTTTTCAGGTCTTTCATTATTGTTTTCAATACTGGTATGAAAAAATAAATTATTAATTAATCCTTTTTTATTAGCATTTAAACCTATTAAAGGTTTATTGATTAAGTCACTTTCTGTTATAAAGTAAAGTGTTTTGCAGGATTTCCATAGAGAAGAAGGTAAAGAATGATTTTTAATTAATTTGCCTGGATGAATTGTTATAATTGAATAATCAGTATCTAAAACTTGACCTCCTTTAAGATGTATTTGATGTTCACTAATACTTATAACCTCTGTATTTAAAAGAAATTTTGTTTTCTTTAATTGGTGCTTTAATTGCTGTGCTATTGCTCCAATTCCATGTTTAGGAATTGCAGTATCACCAGATTCAAACATTTTGTAAGTAAACTCAAACATTCTGCTTGAGGTTTCTAGTTTATTTTCTAAAAAAACACCTCCGAAAAAAGGAATGAAAAAGTTTTGAATAGCTTTTTGTGAAAAACCAAAGTTTTCCAAATAACTCATTGTTGAAGTTTCTTTACTTTCAAAAATTTTTTCTATTGATTTTTTCTTCAATATGCTTCTCAATTTTAGTATTTTGAGTTTGTCCTTAAATGTTAGCAATACTGAAAAAACCGTAGAAAAAAGAAAATCTAACTTCCTGAATGGATCGCCGATTAGATAAGATGATCCATTTTTTAATATAAGGGACCCAGGTATAAGTTTTTGTAGATTTAGATCATGATAGTTTAAGTATTTTTTTGCTAAGGGGTAAGAAGTTAATAAAACTTGAAATCCATGGTCTAGAAAAAAACCGTTATATTTTTCTGTCTTTACTCGTCCTCCAACATCATTTGATGATTCAATTAAAATAGGAGAATAACCTTTTTCTTCTAAGTAGATAGCCGCAGTTAAGCCACTAATACCTGCACCAATAATATAAATTTTTTTATTTTTTTTACTCATTATTTAGGATGACGAAACGTTTTTAAAATAATACTATTTTTACAATATTTCAGAAATTAAAAGTCTCTTAAAATGTAATAAGTCAAATATACAAATGTTCAATTTGTAAATAAAAAAATTAAACAAAAAATATGATGTGCTATCAGATAGCTTATGGGGTTGATTTTAAAAAGATTATCAATAAATTAAATGAAGGAAATTTGTTTAAGTGTCAAGAGAAAGTAATAGTAAAATGCCTGCATAACCAAATATCCACATAATATTTAATTCAAAAAAAATTAAACTAGGTATTTTTATAAAATATTAACTAATTTTTATTTTACTATTTAGTTCAATTGAACCTAATCCGGTAAAATATTTTGTAGTATAAGTTATTTTTTGTCAACGCTTTAGTGTAAGATAAAAATTTAGTGTAAGAAATTAATTTTGAATTATATTAAGTAAGAGGAAAATGTTTCTTTTTAGGGACCTCGGTCTATCCAATGAGGTTTACTTTATGTTTCACTTTATAACTTGTTTAAAATAATTAATTCAGCGTATTTTATCAATAAAATATGAACGTTTATTTGTATTTATGACACAAAACTTTTTAATAAGTCACATTTTTATTTTTTAATTAAGCATAAAATTATGAACATACCTTTAACTGTTATTTTTTTTACGTATCGGAGGGGTAGTTTTTCTACCGTTTACGTGCCAAAGGATGAAGTCTTTTTCGTATTCTGAAATTCTTTTTGCTTTGTATTCTTTTGCAATGATTTCTCTAATTTTTGAAAAATAGTTTTTATTTGAGTTGATAAATATAGAAAGGGCAGAAGCTGTGTAATTGGAAATACGTTTTCTACTAGGATATCCATATTTTTCTGTTATATCTATGAGGCGTTCTGTGTTTAAATTATTTGTTTTCTCAAAAATTTCACGAAGACTGTCTTTACTTCTTTTGTATGAATTATAGTTAACTCCTAATTTTTCTTTTTTCAGTTTTTTTGTTAAAATTTTTCCGTTATTACTATTGACATCAACTCTATATTTTTTTTCAATAGTTATTATGTTATATCTATTTTTTTGATCTAAAGTTTGCATCGAATCAATCATAGCATTTATTTTATATTGGTCATCAATACTTAAATTTTTAATTTGAGTACAAGAAATAAAGAAAAATAGTTTAATAATGAAAATTGGAAATAAGTCAAGATATTTCATTTTTGATGAAGAGTTATTTGAAAGTTTATGAGTTTGCAATTTACATGATTTTTGAAAATACCAATTTATAGAAATTATATTATTTAAAATTGAAGTAACTTGTTTACAAGAATTATTACCTATTCAAAATTGAAATAGGAATGTTGGTAATAACTTTTTCATTTAGAAATTAATTTGACCTTTATATGTTAATATTTTTTATTCATCGTTGATAAATTACCTTTTATCTTCTTTAACTGATAAAGTATCTAAATAGTTAATAGAATTGTATTTATACCATTAGTTTTATACTAAGTGTAGTAAGCTTTAGTGTAAGGATAGGAATGTTTATTAATAAAGAAACTTCTTATCCTTTTTTATTTTATTATTGACTCCTATATTGTTTTAAACACACGATTAGATATCAACTAAGAATAGCTTTATTGTTAATTATTTAGCTTTTTGTTAAGGTTTTCATAACTTTAATTAAAATAGCTATAAATACTTTTGCAACAAATTTTGCATAACATAGAATATGTATGTTTATTTCCCCTTTTAAGAAAAGTCGCATAATAATATGTGGCTTTTTATTGTTTACAGCATTGACAGAATACTATGATCAAATAATATTTAGTTTATCAGATTATAAAAATTAACAATTACTATAAAACCTGATAAAATTGGGTTTCTAAGGAAATTAGTTTATTTTTATACTATGACCAAACTTAAATTACTTTTACTAGAAGACTTAGATAAAGAAGCAAGTCAATTGACTTGTTTTCTCGAGCAAAATGATTATGAGGTAGTAAGAGCTCAAAATCTAACGGAGGCGGAAATTAAAATTCAAAACTACTTTTTTGATATAATAATTTTAGATATTATGATAGAAGGTAAGCCAGAAGGTATTGAATTAGCAAAACGTATTCACAGACAAAGAGCCAATATACCTATCTTGTTTTTGACAAGTATGCAAAGCAAAGCTATTTTTAATAAAGCAAAATTAACAAATCCAATGGTATATTTGTTAAAGCCTTATAATGAGCTTGAACTTTTATATTCTCTTGAACTAGCAATTGAAGCGTCATATCATCAATCGAATAGTATTAGTTTTCATGATAAAGGAGCCGTGATAAGCCCATCGTATCTTTTTATAAAGAAAAAAAATTGTGTTGTAAAAGTAGATATAGAGTCAATAATTTTTGTAGAGGTAAAAGAAAAGTATTGTAATATAGCTTGCGTGCATGGTTGTTATTTGATAAAATTATCATTATCAAAATTAAAGGAAATAATCGGCAATGCTAATTTCAGACAAGTTCATAGAAATAATATTATTAACATCAATAAAATTAAAGAAATTTATTTTGAAGACAATCTTATTATTCTAGAGGGGGATTATCAAATACCTTTTAGTGAGCGTTATAAGCATGCATTTATTAAAGATAATATTATTTTTAGATAAATATACTTAGAAGTCCCTTATATCAAATATAGATCCATTTTTTAATTCATCATTATCTATAATTTTATATATAGTTTCAGCCACGTAATAAGGAGTGAATAATTCGTTGTTTTTTTTCAAGTTAATGAAACGCTGTAATTTACTAAAATTTATTTCTTTCGTTTCCCTAATTTTTTTTTGCATATTGGTATCAACAACACCAGGGTAAAGTGCTATACATTTTACCCCATTTTTAAGTGAAGTCTGTTCAGATGCAATAGTTTTAGTAAACATATCTAAAGCAGCTTTAGATGCGCAATAAATACTCCAACCTTCGTATGGTTTAATTGCTGCTCCAGATGATATGTTTGTGATTTTCTTTTGACAAGAAATTTCTTTTGTATGTTCAATAAATAATTTTGAAAGTAATATTGGTAGGGTAATGTTCAGATTAATACTTTTTAAAATATCACCAGAGTCGATATTCTCAATATTTGCTATTGTTCCTATACGAGCTACATTATTAATCAAGTGTAACGATTTGATTTTTTTGCTGTTAAAGTTGTTTAAAAATAAAGTGAACTGAGTTTTAGATTTTAATATATCACTCAGATCAATTATTTTTTCAGTAATATTTTTTATTCCAGATTTACTTCTTGAAAAAGAAAATACTTTATATTTTTTTGAAGCATATTTTTGAGCTAAGGCCTTTCCAATTCCGTTGCTACCGCCAGTAATAATTACAATATCCATGTAAACAAATATATGATAAAAATACTTTAAAGATCGATGAATAGTTAAAAGACATTGAACGTTAATAATGTATTGTTAATCAGGGTTTTTGTAGCAATGTGGCTTATTTTTAGTTTTTTGTTGCTGTTTAAAAATAAATTTATTAAAAAGTTTTTTCATTATTAGATTTTTTAAATTGGTTTTTAGTTTAGCTCTCTTTTTGAGAGCTTTTTTAATGGTTTATAGGTGTTTTGTTTGGTAAAACCACCTACTTTGTTTTAAGGGTTAACCCTTAGTGTTTAAAAGGCCTATTTTTGGTATATTGCATATGTATTTGTATTTCAAATACAATACATTCTGCTAATATTTAAGGGATAATCTCCTTTCGAAAGAAAGGAGATTTTACTTTAATCTATAATAATTATTTAAAAAGGTACAGGAGCTATAATTTTAATTTTTTCTTTAGATATAGGATGTATAAACATAATTTCCTCAGCATGTAAATAAAGCCTTTTATTTCTTTTTCCGTAAAGTTGATCTCCAATAATTGGTATATTTAACCCACTTTTGTGAGCAGAATGTACTCTTAGCTGGTGTGTTCGTCCAGAAATAGGGTAAAAGTTAACTCTGGTTACATTGTTTTCAATTGATATTTTTTCCCACTTAGTCAGTGCTTTTTTTCCATAACGATAGCATATCGTTTGTCTTGGTCTGTCATCAATATCAACTCTAAGAGGCAGATCGATTAAGCCTCTATCTTTTTTTAAGATACCATCAAGTAGTGCTACGTACTTTTTGTATATTTTTTTTTGAACGAACTGTTGCTGTAAATGTTTATGTATTTGTTTACTTTTAGCTATTAATAAAACTCCTGAAGTAGACATGTCTAATCGATGAACAATTAAAGGACCCGATAAATTTGGATAGTTTTTTTTTACCAAATGTTCAATACTATTTTTCACTTCCTTACCTTCAACACTTAGTATTTTCTCAGGTTTATTAATTGCCATTAAATATTCATCTTCGTATATGATATTTAACGTTTGTATTTGATTAAGGCTTTTTAATAAAGGATTAGGAGCTATAGGTAAATATTTTAACATATGATTTAAAATAGGCCTACACTTTCCTTTACAGGCAGGATAGTATTGTTTATGTTTTCTAACAGAAGATGATAACGGATTACCCCACCAAAATTCTGCTAGAGCAATAGGTTTTAGCTTATTTAAAAAAGCATATTGAAATAGTTTTGGAGCACAACATTCTCCTGCTCCTGAAGGGATATTTTGAGTATTATTTTTGTAGATATCAAATAAGTTTAAAGATCTATTATTGCTATTTAAAAAAAGATAACTTTCAAATAGTTTTCTTTGTGTATCAACTGAAAGTTTTGATCTTTTTTTAATTAGCCTGTTTATTTTATCATTTAAGGCTACATAATTTAACTCTAATGGCTTTAATTTTTGGTTTAAGTAAATTTCATATTCTCTCAAAAAAAACTCTTCATTTAAGTTTTTTTGATTGTCGACTTTATTTTCTTTTTTCCTTAATTTCCTTCGTTCTTTTATTTTAATTTTTTCTTGCTCAAGAATTTTTTTATTGAGTTTTTTTTTATCTTCAAAGTCAAGTTTAATATTTAAATATTCTTTGTCTTTGCAGAGTTTATTAATTTCTTTTGTTAATTTATTTAATTTAGCCTCTGCTTTTACATAAAAATTGTTGGGATCTAAATTATCAAAAACTGGAGGAACAAAATAAGGGTGTAGATTACTATTTAATATTTTTCCAGAAAAAGCTGCTAAGTACATTAACTCATCTGAAGTGTCTTTTACAACCAGTACTCCAAACATTTTCCCGATTCCAGCAATTGAGTTAAGTCCTACCATATGATTGATGGCCTTTTGCGTTTTTAAATAAACCTGAAGTTCCTCTGAGGCTATTTGAGCAATTTTATGAGGAAAATAGTTATGTGGATATGCAATTTCATCTGGAAGTTTAATATGACTAATGTCAGATGTAAAAGAATGAAGTTTACTCATTTTTAGATGTAAAAAAACGCCATTATAAAATATACAATGACGCTATATATTATTGTGAAAAAAATTAGGGTCTGTAAATTTTTTCATATAAATTGTTATAAATACCTTTAATTATTTTTCTTTTCATTTTCATTGTAGGGGTAAGGTGACCACCATCTATAGACCACTCATCAGGTGTTAATTCAAAACGTTTGATCCGTTCCCATTTACCAAAATTGGTATTACATTCATCGACTTCTTCCTGAATTCGCTCAATTACCTTCTTGTTGTCTGTAATACTGGTGTTATCACCAAGCAGTATCTGATGCCTTTTAGCCCATTCTCTTACAAACTTAAAGTTAGGTTGGATTAACGCTGCAGGCATTTTTTCACCTTCACCAATTACCATAACTTGTTCAATAAATCTTGATTGCTTTAATTTTCCTTCCAATAGAGTAGGTATAACATACTTTCCGCCAGATGTTTTGAACATTTCTTTTGTTCTACCTGTAATCCTAAGAAATCCATCTTCACAAATTTCTCCTTTATCGCCTGTATGAAAATATCCGTCTTTTAGTACCTTAGCTGTTTTTTCCGGGTCTTTATAGTATCCCACCATTATGTTTGGCCCTTTTACTAAAATTTCACCACTTTCAGCAATCTTAACCTCGACACCATTAATAACTTTACCTACGGTTTTTATTCTAAATCCTCCATTTCTTTGATCATTCACAGAAATTACAGGAGATGTTTCTGTAAGCCCATATCCTTCCATAACAGGCATTCCTGCGGCTGCAAACATTCTAGCTAACCTTGGTTGAAGTGGAGCTGAACCTGATACCATTAGTTTTAACTCACCACCAAGAGCAGCTTGCCATTTCGAAAATATGAGTTTACGCGCAATACTCAATTGCTTTTCATACCACCAACCATTAGCTTTATAGGGTTTATATTTTAGACCTAATTCAATTGCCCAAAAGAATAATTTCTTTTTTATTCCAGATAACTCAGCTCCTTTTGCGTATATTCGGTCATATATTTTTTCATATAGTCGAGGAACAGCTGTCATGACATTAGGTTTAATTTCTTGTGCATTTGCACTTAATTGATCGATAGATTCAGCAAAGTAAACAGAAACCCCACAGTATTGATATAAATATAAAATCATCCTTTCGAAAATATGACATATTGGTAGAAAGCTTAATGATCTTTCTTTACCATATTCAAAAGGAACTCTTTTTTCACTGCTTATTACGTTTGATACAATGTTTTTATGAGTAAGCATAACCCCCTTAGGCCGTCCTGTTGTTCCTGAGGTATAAATTATAGTAGCTAAAGTATCTGGTGTTACTGCACTTTTTCTAAATTCTACTTCATCTTGATTACTTTTGTCTTTACCTAAATTTAATACTTCTTTCCAACTTCTTTCTCCCTCAATATCATCAAATGTAAAAACATCCTTTAAATTAGTTTTTGACTTAATTTGGTTTATTTTTTCTAATACTTCAACATCAGAAACAAAACAATATACACAACCAGAATGGTTTAAAACATATTCGTAGTCTTCTTTAGAAATTGTAGGATATATAGGAACATTCTGAGCACCTACTTGTAGAATTCCGATGTCACAAACATTCCATTCAGTTCTATTATTTGTTGAAATAAGTGCAATTTTATCATCTGGTTTAATTCCAAGACGTAACAGACCACGACTAATAGCATTTGCTTGTTCAATGTATTCTTTTGTGGATACGGATTGCCATTTACCGTTATATTTTGTTGTAAATGCTTTTGATAAATTGTAAGTTTCTAATTGGTAATAAGGAAAATCAAAAAGGCGTTTAATTTCGCTCGGCATATAATCAATTGTTTAGTGCAATGCAAAATATGAAAAATAGGTCGATTGTACAAAAAATGTGTTAATATCTGATTTATTGGTGTTTAGTTAAATATTTTAGGGGTAAATGGTACTTTTAGTACTAAGTTTTAATCAATAAATTCTTTTAAAATAAAAAAACGACAATAAAAATCGTTTTTTTTTGATAATTAGGTTAATAAATTTAAAACCTATTAAGATTAAAAACTAGTTAGTGCCATTGGAGTAATAGTGAATTTAAATAAAATAGGATTTCGACTCTACAATGTAAACTGTTTTTGATACTTATCAGATATAAAAGTAGCCTGTTCATTTACTAATCGTTTTTATTTAATACTTCAAGAATAATTTTACAACCTTTTAGAATCTCTTCTTTTGAAATTGTTAGTGGGGGGGTAATTCTAATTGCCTTTTCTTCAAATAAAAGCCAAAAAAGAATCAATCCTTTTTGCATACATTCTAAGATAACTCTAGTAGCAACATCAGAAGATTCAACAATCAAAGCAAGCATTAACCCTTTACCTCTAATTTCTTTTATTTTTTTATGCCCTTTAAAAAAATCTCTGATTATTTTTTCTTTTTCTAAAGACTCTTTAATTAGAGAAGTATTACTTATTTCCTTAATAGTAGCTAATCCAGCAGCAGCAATCACGGGATGCCCTCCAAAAGTTGTAATGTGTCCTAATTTCGGATTATCTTTTAAATATGACATGATCTCATAAGAAGAAATAAAAGCTCCTATAGGCATTCCTCCTCCGAGGCCTTTACCTGTTATTATAATATCAGGTATGACATCATAATTTTCAAAACCCCAAAATTTTCCTGTTCTACCGATACCTGATTGAATTTCATCCAAAATTAAAAGAGCACCAACATCTTCACATTTTTTTTTAACTTTTTTCAAGAAGTTATTAGAGGGCTCTATAAAACCAGCACCTCCCTGAATAGTTTCTAGAATTATACAGGCTGTTTTTGTTGTAATTTTACTTAATTCAATTTCATTATTAAATGTAATAAATTTAACTCCAGGAATAAGCGGTCTGTATGCTTGATTCTGTTTTTCCATTCCACATACGCTCATAGCACCTTGCGTATTGCCATGGTACGAATTCTTGGCTGCAATAATTTCACTTCGTCCTGTAAAGCGTTTGGCAAGTTTTAAAGCTCCCTCTGTAGCTTCTGTGCCAGAATTAACTAAATAAACAGAAGATAATGAATTAGGTAAAGTTTTTGACAAAGCAACTGATAGTTCTAATTGAGGTTTCTGAATGAACTCACCATATACCATGACATGAGAATATTTTTCTAATTGTTTTTCAATGGCTTCTGTAACTTTTGGATAATTATGACCAAGGCTATTTGCCGAAACTCCAGCAACGAAATCTAATAATTCGTTTCCATTATTGTCGTATATATAACTTCCCTTTGCATAAGAAATTTCAATAGCTAAAGGATGAGGAGTAGTTTGCCCTTGATGTTTTAAGAATTGGTCTTTCATTATAACTATTCTTTTGAAAATTTATAATCTGTTGATTTCTGTTTTTTCTTAAATTCTTCAGAAAGCTGTTTTTTTACTTTATTTATATTATCTCTAGAATTTTTTAGATTAACTTTTGGATTTTTAATTTTTCCATTTTCTTTATCATTTAAAAAAATGTCTTCCATGGTTAACGGTTGCTCGTCACCGCGCCATATGAAACCGTTAAATTTTTTCTTGTCTACAGGAAATTCCGAAGGAGGAAAAGTTTTACCTTCCGATTTTTTGAAATATTTTGTCTGCGTAATTTGATTGTCTTCTAAAGTAAATTCAATATCACTAGCAATTTCTTTAGTTATGGTTTCCAGTTTTTTAGTTTTATCACTTCTATTAAAATATAGTGATTCTGCATTTCCTTTTACTAACATCGTTCTCAAGTCATTCCCATCAAATTTTCCAAAAATATCTCTACCTTTAATTTGATTAAAATCATCAATAGCAAGAGAATCTTTTTCAATGATAAATCCATTTTTACGAACGAATAAAGAATCTAGCTTGTTTGTTTGATTATCTGAAAGTAGTTGGATTGTATCTCCAGTTATTTGACTTTTTCCTGACCAAAGAATGGGGTTTTGGAACATTTGTGTCAAACTGCTTATTTGACTCGTATGAATTGAATCACACTTACCTTGAAGGTTTGATTTAAAAATTTTAACGTCATTAAAAATTCTTATTATGCGTTCTTTGCTTTTACCTGTTACAAGAATTTTATCTCCGTGAATGTACATTGAATCCTTTTCATGAACAGAGATAGCAACAGCTTTATCTGTAATAAATAAGGAATCTTTTTCTTCAAATAATTCAGCATAATTACCTTTTGTAACCATATTTTGAATAGTGTCAATTACTTTTATTTTATTCGTAGCTGAGGCAAACCCTTTTCGTTTATCATAATACAAACTATCAGCTTCCACTGTTCTATCTTTTAAGAAAAGTTTTGCTCTTTTAACAAAGTAAGAAATCTCTGTATTGGTGTCATAAAAGCCTCTTTCTGAATAAACTTTAGTACTATCTTTTAGATTTGTTATTGTGCTGGGTCCATATAAGTAGACGAAATTCGAGTTCGTGTAATAATCTAGATGATTTGATTCCAAAAAATGCTGTTTATTCAGAACAGTTACTTTGGATTTTGCTGAAAATTTTTTCTTTTCGAGATAGTATGTTCCTACCTTACTTTTTAAGGTGTTTTCCTTATCATTTATTATTCCTCCGCTTTTGTAAAATAGTACTTGTTCTTTTCTGTCAAAATATAAAGTATCAGTACTCATTTTCATTTCCTTATCATTAACCTCCACATTCCCCCATGAAGTTGCTTTTTTTGTATCTCCGTTATATAAAGCAAAGTCACTATACTGAGTGATGCTATCGCCTTGCTCTATAATAACTTCACCAGCAGCTTTAAATAAATTTTTCTTTTTGTAAAGCAAAGCTTGCTTGCACTCCAGTGTAGCTCCTTCGTGAGCAATTTTTACATTACCAAGTAAAACAGTAGCTCCTGGGTATTTATTTTCGTCAGTCTCTGAGTATTCACTAGATAGAACTTTAATTTTCTTTGTCTGTGAAAAATTATCAACAGAATAGAGTAAAAGAAATAGAACAATAAGTCTTTTCAAAATAAAATAATTTAGACAACAAAAATAATGAAAAACATAAGTCAAATTTATTAAGAATTAGGTAAAATATGTTTGAATACTCAAGGAATTGGTTGTTAATTATGTTATTTTTGAAATAATTATAAAATTTTTAGAAATATGAGCGCTCATTTTGATTTATCAAAAGAAGAAATGCAGTCGTACGGATATAAAATTGTCGATTTAATCGTTGACCATTGGGATACTTTTGACAAAAAAAAACCAGTTATTCGAGCTACTAGAAAAGAAATGGATGATGTTTTTTTACAGGAGGCTCCGGAAAAGGGTATGGATGCAGAGAAGGTTCTTGAGTTTGTTATGGAAAATGTCATAGCAAATAGTGTGGTAACTACACACCCCAAAGCCTATTCTTTTGTCCCAGGACCTAGTAATTTCATAAGTACTATGGCAGATAGTTTGGCAACAGGTTTTAATATTTTTTCAGGAGGTTGGATTGTATCACCTGCAGCTGCTGAAATAGAAATTGTAACAACCAATTGGTTGTTAAAAATGTTTAATTTCCCTGTAAATGAAGGAAGAGGAGTATTTACAAGTGGAGGTTCAATGGCTAATTTAACAGCCTTAGTAACAGCCAGAAGAATTAAATGTGGCGATGATTTTTCAAAAGCCATAATTTATTTATCTGACCAAGCTCATTCTTCAAATATTAAGGCAATTCGTGTTTTAGGTTTTAGAAAAGAACAAATCAGGGTTCTACCAACAGACATTGAGTTTAGAATAAGTATTAATAAATTAAAAAATGCAATTGCAAAAGATAAACTAGAAGGGTTACAGCCATTTTGTTTCATAGCAACTGCTGGAAGCACAAATACAGGTACTGTAGATCCATTAAATGATATTGCTGATATTTGTGAAGAAGAGGGAATTTGGATGCATGTTGACGGAGCTTATGGAGGGGCAGCGATTTTAGCAGAAAATGGAAAAGAAATTTTGAAGGGTATTGAGAGAGCAGATTCTTTAACTGTGGATCCCCATAAGTGGTTTTTCCAACCTTATGAAATAGGTTGTCTCTTGGTAAAAGATGCGTCATGGTTAAGCAATACTTTTAGTGAGAGTCCAGAGTATTTAAGAGATATTGAAGGAAATGAATCTGAAATAAATTTTTACGATTATGGAATTCAGTTGACGCGTCGTTTTAGAGCTTTAAAATTTTATATGTCCATAAAAACATATGGTCTTGATGTTTTTAAAAAAGCAGTTGATTATGGTATTAAGCTAGCTGAGAATGTAGAAAAATTATTACGTAAAAGTAGAAATTGGGAAATTATATCACCTGCAACTTTAGCTGTTATAAATTTTAGATATAATCCTATAGGATTAAATTTAACGGAACAAGAAGTTGATTTACTTAATCAGAAAATATCAGAAAAAATTATGACATCTGGTGAAGCTTTATTTGTGACTACTGTTTTAAATAAACAAGTTGTCCTAAGAATGTGTTTGATTAACCCTAAAACAACATTTGAAGACGTTGAGTCTACGTTACTTTTATCTAATTCTTTTGCTGAAGAAATTTTAGAAAAAAAGACGTTTTTAAATAAAGCTAATATTAGAAAAGAATTTTCTAAAAACTTAAGAGATAAACTCTAATCAAAAGTAAACAGCAGTTGGAGACGCCCCAACTGCTGTTTGCTTTTTTATGGTAAAATAAGACTTATTTCTTGTAAAATGGAAGTTTTATAACTTTTGCTGCTACCTGTTTTTTACGAATTTGGATAAAGATTTTACTATCAATTTTAGTGTAGTCAATTTTTACATAACCTAAACCAATTCCTTTATTTAAAGAAGGGCTCATAGTTCCAGAAGTAACATTACCTATTATTTGTCCCTCAGAGTTAACTATATCATAACCTTGTCGAGGTATACCACGCTCTGTTAATTCAAAAGCAATTAATTTGCGCGAGACTCCTTCTTCCTTTTGCTTTTTTAGTGTTTCAGCGTTTACAAAATCTTTATTAAATTTTGTTATCCATCCAAGACCAGCTTCAATTGGAGAGGTACTATCATCTATGTCATTACCATACAAACAATAGCCCATTTCTAAACGTAAAGTATCTCGAGCAGCTAAACCTATTGGTTTAATACCCCATTTCATTCCAGCTTCAAAAACGCTTTTCCATACAGCTTCTACGTTTTCATTTTTAACATAAATTTCAAATCCTCCAGATCCAGTATATCCTGTTGCTGAAACAATTACATTAGGTAGCCCAGCAAAATCAGTTATTTCAAAAGTATAGAATTTAATAGTGGAAAGATTTACTGAAGTAAGAGATTGCATTGCCTCAACCGCCTTAGGACCTTGTATAGCCAATAAAGACCAATCATCAGAACGGTTTTCCATTTCAACATCTAAATCATTAAATTTAGAAATCCAATTCCAGTCTTTTTCAATATTAGAAGCATTCACTACTAGCATGTACTCATCATCACTAATCATATAAATAATTAAGTCATCAACAATACCACCATTATCATTAGGCATACAACTATATTGGGCTTTTCCAGGTGTTAGTTTTGAAGCATCGTTTGATGTTATTTTTTGAATTAAAGCTAAGGCGTTTTCACCTTTCAAGAAAAATTCACCCATATGGCTCACGTCAAAAACTCCAACCCCATTTCTTACAGTTTCGTGCTCAATATTCACACCTTCGTACTGTACAGGCATATTGAAACCCGCAAAAGGAACAATTTTAGCTCCTAAAGACTCATGAATGTGTGTTAATGCTATATTTTTCATTGTTTAGAATTAAGTTTGTTTTATTTTAAGCTAAAGTAGCTAAAATATGAGAAACAAATTCTTTGAAGTTGTTGAATATTTTTATCAACTAAAAAGAAAGTAAGTATTGAATTGAAAAGTAGACAAAACTATTATCCTATGAACATTAAATAAAATTTATTGTATTTTTAAAATCGAATAAAGTAATGATGTTTTCAAAAAAAATAATTTCAAATAGCCTAATGTTAGTTCTTGTGGGAGCCATGTTGTACCCTCCTTCAAAAGAGTTCATAATACGATTAGTATCTTTTTCGCCATCAGTGATAGAACAAGTTGATAGGGAAGTGCTTTCTGATTATAATTGGTCGTTAAAAGGTTTAAATACAAAGTCTATCCAGGGAAAAGAATTAAGAAATAATGTTTTTTTAATTAATTTTTGGGCTACTTGGTGCCCTCCTTGCAGAGCAGAATTATCTAGTATGCAAAAGCTTTATGATGATTATAAAAATAAAATTAACTTTATTTTTGTTACCAATGAAAACTGGAGTGATGTTGATCAGTTTTATAAAAATAAAGGTTATAATTTACCTACTTATGGATGGGAATCGTCGGTGCCTGAAGCATTAAAATCTTCTTCTATTCCTCAGACATATATCATTAATTCTTTGGGAGAAATAGTAGTGTCTAAAAATGGAGCGGCGAATTGGAATTCATTAGAAATAAGAAAGTTGCTGGAAAAACTAACTTATTAAAAAAAGAGGCTTAAAAAGCCTCTTTTTTATTCAATAATTAAAATGATTTATTGATTAACCTTTATAGGTAGTGTATAAATCTCTTGGTTTTTTCCTTCTATTTTAGTAGAAAGTTTTTTGTAATTTAATTTATTTTTTATGTAAGAGTTCAAATCATCGTCTTTTGAAATGACATCTAGAATAACTAGTTCATTTTGATTATTTAGAACAAAAGAAACACGAACTAATAAGTTTTCTTTTGATTCCATTGGTACTCTCTTCCCAATTAATTCAACTATTTCTGAATGTAATACACTTGTTGCTTTAGGTAAATTATCATTAGCAAAAGTACCTACAGAAAGAAATAAAACAACTGTAATTAATAGGGAATTAAATAATGATTTCATGATTACTTTTTTTGATTTTTTATTACACTGCAAATATACAAAGTATAATTAGTTAAATGCGTAATTATCAATATTATTAACAATTTTTTAATAAAGAGTCATTTCAAGTCTTTTTTTTAACTATTTTTTTATGTATTTAATAACATTAAGGGTTTTTAGGAATTCTTAATTTTAAATAAATCTTAATTTTTTATCTGGTATAAAATATGTTTTCATTTTAATTAAAATATATTAAACAAAAAAACAGAAGTACAACAAATATTTTAATGATAGATCATTCTTTTAACTTGTTTATATACATCTAAATAATTGTAGTTTTACAATTATTACCATAAAAGTAGTTGGATTATTCCCATGTTAAAATCAAGAAAATATGTACTCATTAGGTTTATTTAATTAAATTAAAATAGTTTTAGCTATTTGTAAAAGGTGCTTAAATATTATGAATTTGTTGTAATTTTGAATTTTTAAAAATTATATTTTATCCATTTTATAGATGTAATATTACCCATACCTTTGCGAAAAACTTATACCTACGCAATAACAGAAGCTGAATCAAAGTACCTTAAAACAGGAATGCGTGTTGCAGTTCCATTTGGAAAAAATAAGATTTATACGGCTTTAGTATTTAATATTCATAAAAAATCTCCAGTTTTATATGTTGCAAAAGATATTCATCAAATATTAGATGAAGCTCCAGTTGTTAACCAACAGCAGATTAAACATTGGGAATGGATATCGAATTACTACATGTGTGCCTTAGGAGATGTATACAGAGCTGCATTGCCTTCAGCTTTTCTTTTGGAAAGTGAAACGATTATTTTTAAGAATGATGCTTTTAAGAATGATCTTGAACTAGGAGATGATGCTTTTTTAATTTTTGAGGCATTACAAAATCATTCACAACTTACAATAAATCAAGTTTGCGATATCTTAGATAAGAAGAAGGTACTTCCCATCATCGATGAACTTATTCAGAAAAATGCCGTTCATATAAAAGAAAAAATTTATGAAGTATATAAACCAAAATTAATTAGATATATAAAACTAAAAGATAAGTTTAATAATACTGACGAATTAAAAACTTTATTAGAAAAGCTATCTAGATCTAAAAAGCAACGAGAAGCAGTACTTCTCTATTTTCAATTAGCAAGTAATTCGAAACAAGTTAAAGTAAAAGAATTACAGGATAAGGCTAACATTTCTTTATCTGTATTAAATACATTAATTTCAAAAAACATATTTGAGTTTTACCATTTACAGCAGGATAGAGTTAGTTTTAAAGGGGAGGTTAGTGATTTAAAAGTCTTAAATGAACATCAAGAAAAGGCGTTTTTACAGGTTAAACAGTCTTTCGAAAAGTATTCAGTCTCGCTATTAAATGGTGTAACAGGCTCTGGAAAAACAGAGATATATGTGAAATTAATTAAAGAATTTTTAGATAAAGGAAAGCAAGTCTTATTTTTATTACCTGAAATAGCTTTAACTACACAAATAATTTCCCGACTTGAAATATATTTCGGAGATTATTTATCAGTATTTCACTCAAAATATTCTATGAATGAAAGAGTAGAGGTTTGGAATAATGTTTTAAATAGTAAAACAAAGGCACAACTCGTTCTGGGTGCTCGATCGTCTGTCTTTTTACCATTTTCCGATTTAGGACTTATAATTGTTGATGAAGAACACGAAAATTCATATAAGCAATTTGACCCTGCTCCGAGATATAACGCGAGAGATACTGCTGTAGTACTTGGTCATCAACATCAGGCAAAGGTTTTATTAGGTTCAGCAACTCCTTCATTAGAAAGCTTCTATAATGCTTCTGAAAAAAAATATGGTTTTATACACTTAAATAAACGTTTTGGAAATATTCAATTACCTAATATAGAGTTGATTGATCTTAAAGAAAAATACAAGAAAAAACGAATGAAGGGGCATTTTTCAGATCGTTTAATTCAAATGATTAATGAAGCACTAAATGAGAAAGAACAAATCATATTATTTCAGAATAGAAGAGGTTTTTCTCCAGTTGTAGAATGCACTACTTGTGGAGTATCTCCTCAGTGTCCTAACTGTGATGTTAGTTTAACTTATCATAAATATAGAAAAGAGTTGAAGTGTCATTATTGCAGTTATTATAGAGCTATGCCAAATGCTTGTGATGCTTGCGGAGGCAGTACTTTAGATTCTAAAGGTTTTGGTACAGAACAAATCGAACTAGAATTAAAAGAACTTTTTCCCGATATTAATATTGGTAGAATGGATTTAGATACTACCAGAGGTAAAAACGGGTATCAAAAAATAATAAGAGCTTTCGAAGCTCAAGAAATAGATGTTCTAGTAGGAACGCAAATGCTTTCTAAAGGATTAGATTTTAAGAATGTTTCACTAGTAGGTGTTATGAATGCAGATTCTATGTTAAATTTTCCTGATTTTAGGGCTCATGAACGCGCTTACCAACTGCTTGTACAAGTATCAGGAAGATCTGGGAGATCAAAAAAACGAGGAGCAGTAGCTATTCAGACCTACAATCCATACCATCAAATTTTACAACAGGTATCCACTAATAGTTATGTAGAAATGTATAAAGAACAGCTCCAAGATCGATGGCAATTTAACTACCCTCCATACTATAGAATTATAAAAATAACATTAAAACATAGAGATTATTTAAAGGTAGATTCAGGTATAAATTGGTTGGCAAAAGCTTTAAGGAACTCTTTTGGTAGTAATGTTATGGGACCTACTGAGCCAGTTGTATCAAGAGTAAGAAATCAGTATATTAAGAATTTAACTCTTAAAGTACCACCGAAACAATCTTTATTGAAAACTAAGAAACAAATACAAAAAATAATGGAAGTATTTGAAGCAGTCAAAGATTACCGATCTATTCGCTTTATTATTGATGTAGACGCATATTAAATTTATTGGGACGATTATTATATTTAAGTTGCATTGTTTTGTTAATTTAAATAAAAAAGTATAAAATTAAGTATTCGTGCTCAGGAATATTTATTTCTTTTTTCGTACTGTTTAATAAACGAGTGCTTATTAAGTTTTACGAATCTGTGTTTTTTATGAAATAAATAAAGTTTGTTTTTTAGTATAAAATATATTTATGTATATTTGTAAAGTCTTTGGAGACGTCCTTAGACTTTCTTTTTCATAGCAATTTTCCCACTCAAATTTTGAGTGGGTTTTTTATCTAATATCATATTCATTTTAACTGTCGATTAAGCACATTTATAGAAACTTAATAGAGTTTGAGCTAAAAGCGGAATATACCATTAGAATTACTAAGTAATTTGCAGTATAATCAAAGCTTATACATATGAAAACAGAAGTCATTAAAATAAAGCTAGTTAACAAAAATGGATTTGAAGCAACACAAAATTATATGTTGATTGAAATACCTATAGTCTCTAATGAAGCATTATTCAACCAGGTTTTTATGATTAGAGATTTCGGTTGTGTATTCTTAAGCTGATATAATAAAAAAGTAATTACCTTTACAAATAACAAAAGGCTCGATTCGTATCAGATCGAGCCTTTTTTAATAAAAAGTTTATAAACTATTTATTCAATAGTAACACCAAATACTGCTTCAATATCTGTTTCACCTCCAGCATTGGTAATATCATTATTAGAAACACCATCAGCTGTTTTATTTGGTTCATGTCTTAAGATAAAAGTATAAGAGCCAGTTCCTGCATTACCTGTTTTTAATTCGAAATCAATTCCTATTGGATTATTATTAGCATCCTTTTGACCAGTATAGGTAAAAGTACTATTTAGATCCTTTACAATATAGAAAAATTGATGTTCTTCGGCTTCTTCTTTAACCTCATCTGTAATGTTATCGGCAGGGCTTTCATTTTCATTTAATAGTGTTATTGAGCCTTTGTAAGTTGTGTTTGCTGCTAAATTTGGAGCAACTATTTTAGGATCTTCTCCACCATCACCGTCTAAATCTGTACTTGTAAAAATAACTGTACCATTGCCAGATTCTGGAGTTAGTTCAATTTTCATTGTTGTAATAAGTTCTTCTTCATGTTCTGGTTCTGGAGTTGTTTCATCATCATCTGAACAGGCTGTGAAAGTTAACGTTGATATGAATAATATGGCTAATAATTTAATATGTTTCATAATTAATATGTTTTTGATTAATAATTAAATTTTAATTGTAATCGGAAATTTCTTCCTATGTCATCTGAGAAATACCTTAATCTATTCAAATAATTTCTATATGATGTATTGAAAATATTATCAATGGTAAAATTGAGTTCAACCGTTGTTTTAGATAGGTTGAAATCAATTCCTGAAGAGAAATTTAATAAATGATACGAAGATGGAGGCGAGCTTATGTCCACTAATTCATAGCTTGAAGTAGTTGGTATATATACTTCAAAATTATTATTAGGGAATTGTGTTTGTTCGGCATTAAACTCACTTTCTAAAGAAGCATAGAAATTTTTCCAGTTTTCTTTTTTGAAAAATAAAGTTGTTGAGGTTTTAAAAGGAGGGATATCTATTAAAGGTCTTTTAGTAGATAAATCTGAACCTCTTAAAAACGATATTTTATTGTTAAATAAAATAGTATTGGTTAATTGATAATTTAAATTTGTATCAAAACCAAAAAGTTGTGCATTAATTTGCTTGTGACTCCAGACGGGAAAAGCACCCCTTAAAGTTGCTTCAATACCCGACGGCTCCATATAAATAAAATCCGTAATATGATTATAAAATGATTCAAACGTGAAATCCATATTTTTTTTAGTATATTGATATGTTGTCGAAATTCTGTTTGAAGTTTCCTGTTTTATACGTAAATCTCCTAGTTCAATTCTTGCAGCAGAGTGATGTAAGCCATCACTAAATAATTCAGAAGGATTTGGAGCTCTATTAGATAAACCATAGTTTAGTGTAATTGAATGGTTTGAATTTAAAGAATAAATCATTCCAATAGAACCTGAAATATTGTTATAGTTAAATTTTGGATTGGCTAATAGTTGTCCGCCATTGATGTTACTTAACAATACGGTATGTCCAAAATCTTCTGGATAGTTTTTTTCTGACCAAAAAGAATTTTTATAATATTTTTTTGCATTTACATGATCAAAGTCATAGCGTAAACCTAGTTCTAAAAATATTTTTTCGAATTTAAAATTACCAATAGTGTATGCACCAATATAATGGTGATCATAATCAGGAATTAACCTTCTTACTCCTGTAACTTTTGGAAAATTATTTTGAGTTCCAATGTTAACACCAAATTTATAAATGCTCTCAGAATTAGAATCTAAAAGAAAATCTAACTTTGCTGAATGGGTTTGTAATAATAAATCTAGGGCAGCTTTATCACTTCTTCCTCCACGGCGTACATCAAATTCTAATCTTTTATTTCGTTGATAGTCATATTGAAAAGAAACCTTTCCAAAGCCTTTAAATCGCTTGTAAGCAGCTACTTTTAAAAGTTGATGTGTAACATTTTGCTTAGGATTATGAATGTCGTAATCAAAATCCTTTATTATGCTTGGTTTTGGAGTTTTTATAGCGTTTACCAAATCGGTTACATTTCCTATATGAGAAGAACGTAAAATTCCGATAGTATTTGCAATGTAGCTGTAAAACGCTTCAAAACCTTTATCAAATTTCTTGTAACCACTATTAAAACTAAAAGATTTCGAGTTTATTCCTGTGTTTGTAAGATTGTAATTTGGTGCTCTAAAATCACCAGCTCTTTTGTAACTGGTTTGACCATTAGCAAACCAGCCTGAGGAGTAATTTTTATTAACACTTGAACTAACAGAAAAAAGACGACCATTTGTTTGTTGTGAAACAATTGTTTTCCCAAATAAACTATCTTTACTAAAGTTTCTTTTTGGATTAATGATAACTGTACCACCTATAGCGTCACCTCCATATTGAAGAGCATTAGCTCCTTTAATAACCGATATTGATCCAGCAGCATTGATATCAATATTAGGCGCATGTTCTATACCCCATTCTTGATCTTGCAGTCTAACATTGTTAAAAGATATCAAAACCCTGCTACTGTGTAAACCATTGATTATTGGCTTTACTATTGAATTTCCAGTATTTATAGAGGATACACCAGATACCTTTTTTATTGCATCTCCTAAATTTGCATTACTAAAGTTTTCCAGTTCTTTACTACTCAACAAAGTTTCTTGGGAAGTTTTGGTTTTTAGACCAAGGTTCCCTTTAATACTTATTTCATTTAGTTGTTCTATGTGATGTTCTAGATCAATAATTTTAAAAATATCACTACTCACTTCAAAATGAAATTCTTGAGGGTCACATGCAACATGCGATACATGTACAGTTATAGTACCTGGGCAGATATTTTTTAATGTAAACTTACCTTCTGTATCGGTAGTCGTATACTTATTTAAATTTTTTACAAAAATGGTAGCACCGACTATAGGAGATTTATCATGAAAATCTTCTACAAAACCAGAAAAAACAAGCTTACATTCTTGAGCAATTAATACAGACAAAGAGTTTAGTACTAAAAGCAACAAAGAAATGCTTTTTAAATTCATTTATTTAGTTATTGTATTTATAATTATATACAGATTTAAAATAATTATAACGTGAAGGGAGGTGCTCTTGAAGACTTTTTATTATTGTCTAAAGTAAATATACTACTTGGGTTTTCAATAGGAAGTAGATCAGGTTTTACGAAAATTGAAGTGAATTTTCTCAAATTTTCATAATGAAATATTTCTAATTGAAAATGCCATTGAGAACAACTTTGTTCTTGTTCGTGAAAGTGATGTTCGTCAACTGCAGAACAAATATTGTGTATATGGCTTTCAAACGAATGAAATAATTGTATAACTGAAGGTAACAGTAATACAACTATGAATAAAATTAATATGTGTTCCTTTATTTTTAACACGCGTCAAAAATAAGTAAAAAAAAGAAACCTTAACAAAATAATATGTTAAGGCTTTATTTATGATTTAATTATACTTTAAATAGACACTATTAATGACCTAAAAAAATACACGGTTAATTACTTTTTTTCTTTTTTCTAATTTGCATATTTAACATTTCAACGATTAGGGAAAAGGTGATGGCAAAATATAAATATCCTTTCGGAATAGCTCCTACTTCCTGACCAAAAAGTTTTGCATGGGAAAGATGAGCTCCTTCCGCAATTAACATGAAGCCAATAAGTATTAAGAAGGCCAATCCTAGCATTTGAATTGATGGATGCTTATTTACAAATTTTCCTACTGGATTTGCAAATAACATCATGATAATCATCGATAGTATGACTGAAGTGATCATAATAATCATCGCTCCTTCTATACCATTTGTCATACCAACTGCGGTTAATATTGAGTCGAAAGAAAATACGATATTAATTAATGTGATTTGAATTATTGCTTGACTTATCGTATATTTCTTTTTAGAATTTTCATCACCTGTAGACGCTTCTATCCCATCAACTTTATGATGAATTTCTTTGGTGCTTTTGTACAAAAGAAATAATCCTCCCGCAAATAAAATTAAACTTTGTCCTGTAAAACCAGCTTTAAACCAAGACCAGTCAATATGGAAAAAAGGAGCGTTCATGGCAATTAGTAATGAAATTCCAAATAATAAAACCACACGAAGTACCATGGCCAATAGAAGTCCAATATTGGTTGCTTTTTTCTGTTCGTTTTCAGGAAGTTTGTTTGCGGCGATAGATATAAAAATAATATTATCAATACCTAACACAATTTCTAAAAACGTTAATGTTATGAGTGCCCCCCAAGTATCTGCTTGTAAGAATATTTCCATAGTTTATTTTATTTTTTTTATTGTTCCTTTTTGTTTGAAATTTGAGTAACCAATTTTTAATGTAAAATCATAAGAGTCCTCTGTTACTTTCGTTATTTGAAAAAACAAGGGGTCTTTATAAAGGTCTGTCTTAGGATTTTTTTTGATACAGGTGTAGTTAAAATTATTTTTCCATTTTATATAAAAAGTATCAATCTTTTTTATAATTTTTTCAGTACTCATACTGTCGTTTGAAACACTAATTTTTTCTGTATACTCTTCAATTTGAAGGCTGTCATTTCGTGTTATTTTTATTTTACTAATATTTCCGATAGCAGGAAACTCAAAAACACCATATTTAAACCTGTCAGGATTGCCTTTTAGTTGTGGCTTACATTTAATTAATATTGGCATGAAAATTAGTACAAGTAAGATTTTTCTCATTTTTAAATACAATTAAATTCCAGTATAATTTGAAGGTGTAATTACTTTCAGCTCTTTTTTGATTTCATTAGAAACGTTAAGAGTATCGATGAATGAGGCAATTGAATTTTGTGTAATTTTTTCATTAGTACGTGTTAATCCTTTTAGTGCTTCATAAGGATTTGGGTAAGCTTCCCTTCGTAATATTGTCTGAATAGCTTCAGCAACTACAGCCCAATTATCATCTAAATCTTTTTTAAATTTTTCTTTATTTAATAATAATTTATTTAATCCTTTTAGCGTAGAGGTAAAACCAATTAGTGTATGCCCAAAAGGCACTCCAATATTTCGTAGCACAGTACTATCTGTTAAATCACGTTGAAGACGTGAAATAGGAAGTTTTATAGAGAGATGTTCAAAAATTGCATTTGCAATTCCTAAGTTTCCTTCAGAGTTCTCAAAGTCAATAGGATTTACTTTATGCGGCATAGCCGAAGAGCCAACTTCTCCTTTTTTAATTTTTTGTTTAAAATAATCATTTGATATATATGACCATATATCTCTATTTAAATCTATTAAAATTGTATTTACCCTTTTTAAACCATCATATAATGCAGCCATATGATCATAATGTTCTATTTGGGTAGTAGGAAAAGAATGGTGTAAGCCAAGAATATTTTCAACAAATTCAGTTCCAAATTTTTTCCAGTCAATAGTTGGATAAGCAACTTTATGGGCATTAAAATTACCTGTAGCTCCTCCAAATTTTGCAGCATGTGGTACGTGCTGCGCATGCATAACTTGGTTATTTATACGCTCAACAAATACGAAAAACTCTTTTCCCAGACGAGTGGGCGATGCAGGCTGCCCATGAGTACGAGCAAGCATGGGTATTTCTTCCCATTCTTCAGCTAAATCGGCTAACTTAGAAACTAAAGCGTCTAATTTTGGATAGTAAACTTCTTCCATAGCATCCTTTAAAGATAATGGAATAGCCGTATTATTAATATCTTGAGAAGTTAAGCCAAAATGAATAAATTCTTTGAATTCTTCAAGTTCTAAAGCATCGAATTTTTCTTTGATAAAATATTCGACGGCTTTAACATCATGATTAGTTATACTTTCAATTTCTTTAATTTTGATAGCATCTTGTGAATCAAAGTTGTTGTAAATATCTCTTAGTAAAGTGTATAGGTTTTTGTCGAAAGAAGCCAATTGAGGAAGTGGAATTTCACATAAAGCAATAAAATATTCAATTTCAACTTTAACTCGATATTTAATCAAAGCTTCTTCAGAAAAATAATTTGCTAAGCTAGTAACTTTATTACGGTATCTTCCATCAATGGGTGAGATAGCATTTAATTGGGTTAAATTCATGTTTATTTGTTGTGTTGACGCAACAAAAATAAAAATTATAGCGTTGATAATATATAATAAAAATAGAAATTTTTATTAAAGAAGTATTTTTAAATTATTTATTTTTTTGCTTGATTAACAGGTGTTTAAAAGAAGTGTTAAATTACCTGTAAACTTTTCTTGAAATTATTTTTACTTCTCCTTTTTTTTCTAAACTTTTAATTGAGCGAATAACGGTTTCAACTCTTAAACCCAAAATATCTGCAATTTGCTGTCTTGTATAGGGAATTTGAAAGTTAGAATTTAATGTTAGTTTATGAACATCATTTTTTAAATAATCAAAAAATCTTAAAATCCGATGCATTGGTTCTTGTCCTGAAATTTCTGAAGCAATTATAGCTTTGTAGTAAAGTCTTTTAGCTAGCGCTTTTGTTATTTTAAAATGTATCTCTTGGTGGTCTGTTAGTAATTCAAATAATTTTTTTTTAGGTAAAATAATTATTTCTGAATCCGATAAAGTCATAGCGTTTGCCGGATAAGGAACACTTATAAAAAGCGGAGGTTCACCAAAGCTTTGTTTTTTGTAAAATATACCTTGTATAAATTCTTTACCATCATCATTAAAATTATTCATTTTTACGGCTCCCTTTAAAATTTGGTAATAGTTTCGCGCAATGTCATTTTCAGTAAAAATTTTTTCATCTTTTTTGTAAGTAACTGTCTTAGCGTTGAATTCGAATAAAATATCTTCTGGAATCATTATGATTTAGGTCATAAAAGGTTTTCAGGTAAATATATACTTTTGCTTTTAATTAATATGAATATGGATAAAAAAGAAATAGCGTCACGAGAAGATATTTACTTATTAGTATTAACTTTTTATGATCGGATAAAAAAGGACGATTTAATTGGGCCTATTTTTATTGAAATGATTCCAGAAAAGGAGTGGGGAAATCATTTAATAAAGCTAACAGATTTCTGGGAAACAAATTTGTTTTTTGTAAGAAAGTTTAAAGGAAATCCTGTTAAAGTACATAAAAATCTTGATAAAAGTTTTAAATACAGTATTTCTCAAAAACATTTTGGACGTTGGCTTCAATTATGGTTTTCTACAATAGATGAGCTTTTTGTTGGTGAAAAAGCATTTAATGCCAAAGAAAGAGCAAGAAATATAGCTTCTATGTTGTTTTTCAAAATATTTGATAGTAGACCTTAAAATATTAAAATTCAATGCAATTACATTAAATAAAACTACAAAAACCTTGCAGACTTTTGTAGTTTTATTTTTTTGCCAATTAAACATATGCTTTTAGCTGGTATATTATTAGAAGTAAGTTTCCAAGAATATTGATAATAAATGTCCAAGTAATTATTTTAAAAGGTTGTTGACTTATAGCCATCACATTTGCTCCCATTGCAGATAAACAAGTGAAAATTAATGGGAAATATGCAATTTCACCTTGTATAGCCAATGCTGCTGAAATAGAAGCAATCATAGTACCAACCATAATAAATAAAATTGCAATTCCGATAGCATTTTTTTCTTCTTTTTTAATCCAAGCATTTACAAGTTCAATTAAAATATTTTTTTTTCGTGCTGAAATAGTATTTTTCGATTGTATTAGATTTGATATCTCCATGATTTAACTCGTTTTTATTAAACAAAATTAAAGGGTAATCTGTTTATAATTTATGAGTTCAATCATAAATAAGAATAAAACCTTAATGCATATTTATAAGATATTTATATCTTCACATTTTAAAAGAAATGAATTTGGATCCATTAACCCTATCACATATTTTACTAGTATTAATTGCTAGTGTTGCTATTGCCTTCTTTCAATATTTTTATCAGGGAAAAAAACAATCACGCGTTACAATTGTTTTGTTTTTTTTGAGGAGCTTGACACTTTTTTTTATAGGAGTTCTTCTAATCAATCCACAGATAGAAGTTGTCGATACAAAGAATCATAAACCTCTTATTTCTTTGTTGATTGATAACTCTAAATCAATGGCATTTTTTAAGGAAGAAAAAAAGATAGAAAGTATCGTCGAATCTATAAAGAAAAATAAAGATCTTAACAACAAGTTTGAAGTAATTTCTTTTTCTTTTGGAGAAGATGTTCAATTATCGGATAGTTTAAGTTTTGATGAGCGAAAAACAGATATCAATGAAGCAATGTTATCCATAGATAAATTGTACCCTAACAAAAAAAGAGCAACCATACTTATAACAGATGGAAACCAAACATCTGGAAATGACTATGAATTTTATAAGCCGAAAACTAAAATTTTTCCCATTATTATCGGTGATACAACGCTCCATCAAGATATACAAATTTCTAATTTGAATGTAAATAAATATAGTTATTTAAATAACAATTTTCCTGTTGAAGCAATGATACTCTATGAAGGAGACAGCTCTATAACTGCTAATTTTATGATAACCCATAAGGGGAAAAAAGTGATTTCTAAAAAACTTTTTTTTTCACCCAAAAACAAGACAAACACTATTAGTGTAGAGTTAAAATCTAAAGAAAAAGGAGTACAATATTATCAGGCATCTATCAAAAGTTCTATTGAAGAAAAAAATATTAAAAACAACAGCAGAGATTTTTCTGTTGAGGTAATTGATGAACAAACAAAAATATTATTGTTAAGCTCAATTATACATCCAGATTTAGGAGCTATAAAAAAAGCAGTAGAAAGTAATAAGCAAAGAAAAGTTGAAATCAAGATAATGAATAAGGACGCATTTGATATTGAAAATTATCAAATGTTTATTTTTTACCAACCTAATTTTAGCTTCAGGGATGTGTTAAATCAGGTAAACTCTAATTATTTTTTAATTTCTGGAATAAAAACTGATTGGAGATTTATAAATAATTTAGAATTAGGAATAAAAAAATCAACAATAAATCAAAATGAAGCGTCTGCACCTGTTTACAACAGCAATTTTTTGACTTTTATGCAAGAAAATATTGGTTTTGAGGAATTTCCACCATTGGAAGATAAATTTGGAAAAATCCAATTTACAAGAAAAAATCAAGCTTTATTAGGTCAAAATATTGGAGGGATTCCTTCAGGACAGCCTTTATTAGTAGCTCTTGAAGAAAATGAAAAAAAGACAATGGTGTTGTTCGGAGAAGGTATTTGGAAATGGAGATCTTCTAGTTATTTAAAAGAGAAGTCTTTTGAGGAGTTTGATAAATTTTTAAATAATATCATACAGTACTTGGCTTCTAATAAAAAGCGAAATAGGCTAGAGATAACGGCAAAAAAAAGTTATTCCGCTAATGAAGATATTGTTTTTTCAGCATTTTATGTCGATCAAAATTATCGTTTTGATAAAAGGGCCTCGCTTGACTTAAAAATTATAAATAGTAGTACAAAAGAAGAAATAAGCTATCCATTTTCTTTAATGAACAATTCTTACAGAGTTTCGATAGAAGGATTAGAGCCAGGAATTTACTCATATCAAGTAACGGTAAAAGGTCAATCTATAACAAACAGGGGGAGTTTTAGAGTTACTGCTTTTGAGATTGAAGAACAATTTGTCAATGCAAATCAGAATAAACTTAAAAAAATAGCCTTGAATACCAATGGAAAGGTATATTATAGCAATCAGATTGCGGCTTTATTAAATAACTTAAACTCTGATCCAAATTATTCTAAAGTGCAGGAGTCAATTATATCACAAAAGAGTTTAATTGAATGGAAGTGGTATTTAATTTTAATAGTAATTTCTTTAGCTTCAGAATGGTTTATTAGAAAATATTTTGGGCGCATTTAAAAAAGTAAAAAAACTAAAAGTTTTATGTTCCCAATAATTAATTCATTTTAAGAATTATGATAGAACATTTTTTTAAATGTCCATTTTGTTGGCTAGAAATCTCGATGTTAATAGACACAAGTATATCAAACCAATCTTACATTGAAGATTGTGAAAACTGTTGTAATCCTATTCAGATTGAAGTGTTTTTTTCTTTTGGAAATTTAATTGAATTCAGAGCTTTAAATACCGAGCAATAAAATATTTTAATGGAAAGATAATAATGATTATTACAGTAATATATTTAAGGCAAAGCTTTTGTAATCTGATTTTGCTATTATGTGTTTTTATTAGTTTGATTAATATTGTTTTAGAGTTTTGATTAATATAAATACAGTATAAAAAAATATAGATAGAAAATTATATTTTAATCGTATTTTTGATTAAACTAAAACTTTAAAAATGGCAAAAAATCAAATTGAGTTAAACATACCTAAAGGATCTTTTTTAATCCCAATAGCAATCATTTCTTTAATATTTGTGATAAAATCAACAGAGACAATAGGCCCAGGTGAGGCTGGTGTGATCTTTGAGAGATTTGGAGATGGTATTAATACAACAAAAACTTTTGGAGAGGGGTTTCATATTGTGGCACCTTGGAATAAAATGATCGTTCAAAAAGTTCGACAACAGTCTATTTCTGATCAAATGAACGTTCTGTCTGTTAATGGATTAGAAGTTCGTGTTGACGGAACTGTTTGGTTTAGACCAGATTACAATAGTTTAGGGAACTTAATAAAAACCAAAGGCACAAATTATGTGTCAGATATCTTAGATCCAGCAATTAATGCAGCTGCAAGAAGTGTTGTTGGTAGGTATACACCAGAACAATTGTATTCAAGTAAACGAGATGTAATAGAACAAGAAATTTTAGAAGAAGCACAAGATGAACTCAAAGATCAATTTATTATTGTTGAAAGAGTTTTGGTAGAAGATGTTCAATTACCTAATACCATTCGTGATGCAATTGAAAGAAAACTAAAACAAGAACAAGAATCTCTAGAGTATCAATTTAGAATAGAAAAAGCAGAAAAAGAAGCAGAAAGACAAAGGATAGAGGCAAAGGGGAAAGCAGATGCAAATAAAATATTGAGTGCTTCACTAACAGATAAGATTTTAAGAGATAAGGGAATAGAAGCTACAAATAAATTGTCAGAGTCCCCTAATAGTAAGGTTGTTATTATTGGGTCAGGAAAATCAGGTATGCCAATAATATTAGGAAATCAATAATGTAAATATAACTATTTTAAATTATAAAATTAGGGCCTCTTTATGAATTTAAAGAGGTTTGTTCTTTTAGTTCATAAGGTTTTTTAGTTTAGCTAATTTTGATTTGAAATCAAAATTAAAAGAATAGAAGGGAGGAGGCAGACAGAAATTAATTCTCAATTGAAAACAATATAATTAAAAAAACCTCAAAATAAATATATTTATTTTGAGGTTTTTTATGACTAAGAATTATTCTAAAACCAATAAAAAATTATTCTGATTTTAAAAGATATTCAAGAATTACTTTTCCTTTCTGATTTCTAATCCATAGAATATTGGTATCCTTAATTTCATATGAAACCCCATGCTTCAAAATTTTATCTAAGTGTATGCTTAGAGCATTTGTGTAAGCTTCTGAGGTAGTTATTGTACTTATGTTTAATTTATCATAAGTTAAGTTTTCAACTTGTCCACTAATTGATACGCTTCCATTAGATCCTGTAAAGTCTCTATTTCCGTTAACAAGATCGAATTTTAAGAATGGGTGAAAAGGTAATTTTTTATTATATACTTTTAATTTGTTTTTCTTTCTAAATCTTTTTAGTATCCAAGTATTGTTTAATGGAGCATCAACCTCTACTTTGTGTTCATACTTGAACGCATTTATATTGAAAAGGTCGTAATTGGAAATTTCACCATCCATGTAAAAATTCTTTACATAACGTTCCATTGCGGCATTTACATTTGTTCCATGCCCATAACCATATACATGTCCAATTTCATGAGATAATTTTCCTAATGGCTTTACACCACCTGTAAATTTGATTTGATTTGATACAGAAATTTTACTTCCGTTAGCTTTCATAGCTTTTATACCTTTTTTTCTTTGAAAAACGATAGCTTTGGAATCGTGTCTTATTTTATTATATACAACCGCTCCAGGTTTTGTAATTCCAGCTCTGTCCATGTATGTGATGAAATGAGGATGTGAATACATTTTTCTAAACCTTTTAAAAGCGTTTTTAAGAAATTCTTGTTCATTACCACCGAAAGTACCATTACCCGAAAGAAATCTACTTATTCTCAAAGAAAAATTATTTCTTTGAAATTGATCAGTTTGATAAAGTTTAATAGTATTTTTTTCTTCTTTCAATACGTTACCATTTAAATCCTTTAACTGGTAAAGTGATGTGGTAATTTCATAGTTAGGACTTTTTGTAATAATGTTTTTTGGAATAAATTTAGGGTTTAATCTTTTGATTTCTTTGAGTTTAGTTATTCCGAAATCTTTTTGATTTCTGTATTTTGATGATTTTTCTAAATCACTTAAAAAACTCTCTTCATCAATATTACTTTTCAAATCAGTATCTTCGATAATATTGTCTGAACATGAAAATAAGACAAATGTTAACAAAGTAATAAATAGCTTCTGCATAAAAATAAAAATTAAATTTCAAAATAGATTAAGCAGTGGTAGATTTGAAGACTAAGTTTTGGTTTGGAGATGCAAACATAGTTAATTTTTTGTTAAAAACCAAAAACTACGTGTGTTAAATAATTGATTTTTAGTTTTTTGTTTTTTTGAGGTGTTTGGTTTTCGTCAAAAAAAGAGGCCAAAATTGTTAAGTATACCTTTTTTTTAAGGTGTCTAAAGAATTAAGAGTTAAAAAAGTTGTTTGTAATAAATTAGATTATAAACGAACCATGTTTGATTTTAATTTAGAAAAATTACCTTAGTTTTGGTTTTATTTTAATAAATCATGTATATTTGCACGCTTAAAATTAAATTTTAATTATATATGAACCATTACGAAACTGTTTTCATATTGAATCCCGTTTTATCTGAAGGTCAGATAAAGGAAACAGTGCAGAAATTTGAAGATTATTTGACTTCAAAAGGAGCAGAAGTGATTCACAAAGAAGATTGGGGACTAAAGAAGTTAGCATATCCAATCGAAAAGAAAAAAAGTGGGTTTTACCATTTATTTGAGTTTAAAGCAGGAGGAGATGTTATCGCTCCGTTTGAACTAGAGTTTAGACGAGATGATAGTATTATGAGATACCTAACTGTAAAGTTAGATAAACATGCTGTTGCTTGGGCTGAAAAAAGAAAACAACGTGTCAAATCCTCTAAAAAATAACCTATGGCGTCTATTGATCAACAAGCAAAAGGAAACAAGCAAGGAGAAGTGCGTTATTTAACGCCTCTTGATATAGAAACTAAAAAAGAAGCAAAGTATTGTAGATTCAAAAAAAATGGAATCAAGTATATCGATTACAAAGATGCAGACTTCTTAATGTATTTAGTTAACGAACAAGGTAAGATTTTACCTAGACGTTTGACAGGGACATCATTAAAGTACCAACGTAAAGTAGCTCAAGCTATCAAAAGAGCTCGTCATTTAGCGTTAATGCCATATGTTGGTGATATGTTAAAATAATAAAGAAGTAGAACAATGGAATTGATATTAAAACAAGACGTAGAAAACTTAGGTTTTAAAGACGATGTTGTAAACGTTAAGAACGGTTACGGTCGAAATTATCTTATACCGCAAGGTCATGCTGTTTTAGCTACTTCTTCGGCTAAAAAAGTATTGGCTGAAAATTTGAAGCAACGTGCTTTTAAAGAAGCGAAAATAATAGAAGATGCAACTAAATTAGCAGAAGCTGTTAAAGGATATGAAATTAAAATAGCTTCAAAAGTAGGTTCAGGAGATAAATTATTTGGATCAGTGAATAATGCCGATGTAGCGCTTGCACTAACGAAAGCAGGTACAGAGGTAGACAAAAAATTCATCAAAGTTACTGGTGGAAATGTTAAAAGACTAGGAAAATATAATGCGGCGGTTCGTTTACATAGAACTGTAGTTGCTGATATTGTATTTGAAGTAGTTGCAGAAAAATAAACTAAGAAAAATATTTTTTTCTTAAAAAAACCGTCTAATGACGGTTTTTTTTTTAAGACATTTTTATTTGTTCTTGGTTTTTTAGTATATCTTCAAACGTTTCTCGTTTTCTTATCAGGTAGTCCTTTCCCTTGTGAACCATAACTTCAGCAGGCTTATATCTTGAATTATAGTTAGATGTCATTGAATAACAATAAGCACCAGCATTATGAAAACAAAGTATATCGCCTTCTGAAATTTCAGAGATACGCCTATTGGTACCAAAAGTGTCTGTTTCACAAATATAGCCAACAACACTGTAAAATCGTTCACGTCCCTTAGGATTTGAAATATTCTCAATAAAATGATATGAATTGTAAAACATAGGTCTAATCAAATGATTAAGTCCACTATCGATCCCCGCAAAAACAGTAGAAGTTGTTTGTTTAATTACATTTACTTTAGCTAAAAAATATCCAGATTGACTAACTAAGAATTTTCCTGGTTCAAACATTAAAGTAATTTCTTTCCCGTAATTTTTACAGAATGTGTTAAACCTCGTGGTCAATTTTTCTCCTAATTCTTCAATATTTGTAGAAATATCATCTTTTTTATACGGTACTTTAAAGCCACTTCCAAAATCAATAAAATCAATATTTTTGAACTGTTTTGCAACTTCAAATAAAATTTCTGTGGCTCTTATAAATGTATCAATATCTAAAATATCAGAACCTGTGTGCATATGAATACCATTGATATGCATTCCCGTATTTTCAACCACACGTTTTATGTGTGGTACTTGGTGTATTGAGATTCCAAATTTAGAATCGATATGACCAACTGAGATTTTACTATTTCCTCCAGCCATCACATGAGGGTTAATACGTATACACACAGGGGTTTTTGGGTGTTTTTGTCCAAATAGTTCAAGAATAGATAAGTTATCAATATTAATTTGAACACCAAGCTTGGCAACTTCTTCTATTTCTTGTAATGAAACACCGTTCGGTGTATATATAATATCTTTAGGCTTGAAACCAGCTAATAACCCTAACTTAACCTCTTGTATGGATACTGTATCTAAACCACTCTTTAAAGAATTAAAAACTTTTAAAATATTTATATTTGAAAGTGCTTTTACAGCATAGTTTATTTTAACGTTTTTTACTTTTGAAAAAGCTTTTGTTATTTTATTATATTGACTAGTTATGATGTCTGTATCATAAACATATAAAGGACAACCATAGGTATTTGATAACCTCAATAATTCTTTTTTATCCATTTTTAATAATTAAAGTATCAAAATTAAAAAAGGGAAATAATAGTAGAAATTAATTTTAAGAAATAAACATATCTATTTTTTTTGTAGAAATATATTAAAAACTCACTAAGCTGATTTATTGAATTTTAATTTGCTATACTTTGTTCAGTTCTATTGATAATTTTTCCAGAACTAAAAATAGACTTCTTTATTCTTGATGCTTTTCCTTTGTAATATGTATTTTCAAATCTAACTTTATTTACGTGGGTATATAGATTATTTGATCAAGTTATATTTAAATTTTTGATATTATATTTAATTCTTTTACATTTTCGGATCCACCTTTAGAGTATTTCAAATTATTTGTTTTTCCGCTTAATTTAATTGAATAAGAACCACCAACTTTTGTTTTTTATTAATTGTACATTGGTAACTTTTTTAATCGTTCTTGAGCTGCCAACATTTAAATCGATATTTTGATTATGAATTCTTTTTCTATAATTATTTTTTCTGATCTTATTATAGAGATTGATGATGTTTAATTAAAGTGTACTCTAAAAACAATGTTTTAAGATATTTGAAAATTCATGTTATTTTTAACCCCAATTTTTAAATGTATGTTTTTAACTTTCGTTTCTAAGTATGGAATTACGTTGTCTTTGGCCTCGATAGTCAAAAAAAACAATTTTCTTTCTTCCTTTATAATAAGAAAAGAACATCCAATACTTAGTCTGTTGAATTCTTTAATTTTTCTTTCCCTTGAAATCACTCTCTCGCTATCTTTAATTTTTTTAGAACCAACCCAATTCTGAAAATATATTGAAATAGAAAATCATAATACTAATAATTGCAATAAATTCACTTTTTTAATTGTATTTTTTCAAAGAAACTTTACCATAACTCGAGTTTATATTTATAATAGAATTTGAAACGTTTTTACCAAATTTGCCTTCATAATATTTTTTGAATGATTTTTTAATTTTTTTATTTAATAGAATTTCTTTTGAAGGAAAACTAAAACTAGCAAAACTTATATTAACATTAAATTTAAAATTGTTGTCAGTTTTGGTACCAAGCGTAATACTTGCATAGCTTGCATTGATATTAATTTTTTCAAATCCTTTTTTTATTTCTTGAATTTTAAGGTTACCAAAATCCGTATCAATATCTAGTTTTTTTTCTAATGAATCGATTTTTATTCTAGTGTAGTCTGAATTACCTTTTAGGTTTACAACACTATTGATAGAAATTCCTCCGTAGTCGCAATTGTAAATTATCGAATTAATATTACCAAATTTTATATTAGAGTAATCTGATTCGACCATCAATTTTTCTGCTTGATCTATTTTCAAAGTAGAATAATCAACTGAAATATTTCCAAAAGTTAAATACTCAATATTTGAATCTTCAGAATAATTTAGGTTTATATTATTTTCTGAGTTTTGAAGCTTTCCAATTTCAATATTACCAAAAGAACAATTAATAGTAGCTTTTCCCCATAAATCATCTAATTGAATATTCCCAAACTTATTTTGTAAGAAAACATTGTTGTTAGCAGGTATTTTTACTGTATAGTGTATTTTGAAGGATGTATTATTTTTTTGATTTCGCCAAAAAGACCAAACACTATTTTTGTTTTCGATAATAGTTTTTGCCTTAACCATACTTTTATTAGCGGTGAAATCTATATAAATACTATTTAATTTTTCATCAATATTACTTTCTGAATTTCCCTTCACAATAATTTTAATATTGATTTCAATTTTATTTTCATTCCAAGTGTCTATATTCAAGTTACCATATTTATTATCAATGGATAAAGTGGCATTTTCATTTACAAGAAATTCTTTTTTAATTGTTTTATTTTTTTCGTATCTGTTATGTCCGTGATCGTTGAATGAATAACTTAAATTTGAAAATAATAAAAGTATCAACGATATGCTATTAAATAATTTCATTATAATTTTGTTCAATTTTCTTTGATTTTTTTTGATTTTCAAGTTTGGTTAATAAGGTTTTTAAAATATTTAATCGTTGTTGATAGTTGTTTATTAGGTTCTTAATAATTAGTTTTTTATTGTTGTTATTCTTTAGTTCTTTTATAAATAGTTGATGTTGCTCTTCTAAATTTTCAATTTCATCTAAAGCATCTTCAATTAATGTTTCGGTTTCAATATTTCGGTACCTTTCAATATCTTTTAACTCTTGTTGAATTGTTGTAATGAAGAAATATTCTGTTTCAGCCATTTCAGGAGCAAACTTGATTATGCTGTCTTTTGATGAATATATTTTCATTCTACCTAAATAAAAACCGATTATCAAAATTACTGAAGCTGCAATACCCAGCCATTTCCAAGAAAAATTATTGTTATTTTTTTTAAGGTTTAATTTTCTTTTGAAACGATCAACATGACCTGGATAGGGTTCGTGAATATCAAAATCATTATTGTTTAGAAAAGACGATAAATTATTTTTTTTCATAAAATATTCTTATTCGGTTTTACTTACTAATAATTGTTTTAATTTTTTTTTGGCTCTAGAAACTAGGGTTCTTACATTTTCATTGGTGTAGTTTAATATTTCAGAAATTTCTTCATAATCATATCCTTCAATTAGGTTTAATGTTAAAATAATTTTATAATTTGATTTTAATTGATTTAGTGCGCTTAACATTTGTTTTACGTTTATCATTGAGTAATCAATTTCTTCTTCGATATCATTATAATTATTTTTTAACTCTATTTTTAAATCATTGTATTTTGAGTTCTTTTTGAGTTGATTTAAACTTTTGTTGATAACAATTCTTTTTAACCACGCACCAAAGGCAACTTCTCCTTTAAAAGTATTTAGTTTAGAAAAAGCAGCTAAAAAAGCTTCTTGCATGATATCTTCAGCCTCGAATTGGTCGTTTAGAATTCTAAACGCACTATTATACATTGCTTTATAATACTTATTATAGATAAGTAATTGGGCATTACTATCGTCCTTTTTACAACGTTCAATTAGTTGATTGATGTTTGACATTTGTTGCTTCAAAGAGTTTTAATCTATTGTATAGACAGTGATTTTGTTTTTATGTGACACTTTAAAAATAAAAAGTTTAATTAAGTGCAAAACTAATTTTATAATTACTAAGTTAATTATTTGAATAGTATTAGGCTGATAAATCAAAAGTTTATTGAAAATATGTATATTTGACCGATGAGTAACAGTGTAAAAATTATCGAGTGCCCTAGAGATGCTATGCAAGGTATTAAGGGACACTTTATACCCACTGATTTGAAAATTAAATATATAAATGCATTATTAAAAGTAGGGTTTGATACGATTGATTTCGGAAGTTTTGTGTCACCAAAAGCAATTCCACAAATGCGAGATACAGCAGATGTATTAGCGGGTCTTGATTTGTCGTCTACCAAAAGTAAACTCCTAGCTATTGTAGCAAACATAAGAGGAGCTAATGATGCAGCTATTTTAAATGAAATTGATTATTTGGGATATCCTTTCTCAATATCAGAAAATTTTCAGATGAGAAATACTCATAAAACTATAAGTCAGTCTGTTGAAACATTAAAAGAAATACTAGCAATTGCGAATAGAGCTAATAAGAAAGTTGTTGCTTATTTATCAATGGGATTTGGGAACCCTTATGGCGATCCTTGGAATGTTGATATTGTTGGAGAATGGACAGAAAAGCTTTGTAAGTTAGGTGTAAATATATTATCTTTATCAGACACAATAGGTAGTTCAACACCAAAGGTCATTGAGTATTTGTTTTCAAATTTAATACCTGAGTTTCCAAATATAGAATTCGGAGCTCACTTACACACTACTCCTGATTCATGGTTTGAAAAAATAGATAGCGCTTTTGAGGCGGGATGTAGACGATTTGATGGTGCAATAAAAGGTTATGGAGGTTGCCCAATGGCAAAAGATGATTTAACAGGAAATATGCCAACTGAAAAATTATTGTCTTATTTTACCTCAAAGAATGTAAAAACAAACATAAAACCAATGAGTTTTGAAAGTGCTTATAATAAGGCGCTTGAAGTTTTTTAATCATATGAAGTTAATTATTATTTCTTTTTTTGTTATGTTTTCATTTTTTAATTACTCATCTAACGATGAGAATATCGGAGCATGGAACATAAGCAATGGTAGGTTTATAAAAAATTATACAAAAAACGATGACTTGGCAGCATTACATTGGAAAACATTTTATGATATATTTCCTAAACCAATTGTAAAAAAATACATAAAAAAATTAGTTTTAATTTCAGATGGTCTTGATGAAAAGACGGGAGCCTTAGGAGCCTTAAATGAAAGAAATGATAAATGGCAATTGGTAATAGATACTATTGACGTAAATTTTAGAACTAAAAATAAAAGAAGGTTAAGAGAGTCAGTTTATACTTTGGTACACGAATTTGGACATTTATTGACCTTAAATAGTACGCAAATAAGACCAACAAACAAAATTAGTCAAGAGGAAGGAGAGCCTTATTTAACAATCGAAGGGGAGTCTTATAAAAACAGTTACTTAAACAAATTCGTATCTCTATTTTGGAAAGGGAAACTACTTGAAAAGTGGGATGTTATTAAGGAGAGACACTGCTTTACTGAAGAAAGTTGTGTTGAAAAACTTTTTGGGCTTTACAGAGAAAATTTCTCCGACTTTGTAACAGATTATGCTGCTGAGAGTCCGGAAGAAGACATTGTTGAAAGTTGGACATTCTTTGTTTTAAAGAAAAAAATAAAGCATCCTAAAACTATTGCTCAAAAGAAAATAAACTTTTTTTATCAATTTCCAGAACTTGTTGAGTACAGAAGGCAAATAAGGGTAAATACGCGACTTTACTTACGTTAATCCAAACTCAAAAATATTAAATATTTAATTTTTAGGTACTATTTGTTTCGATCATAGATACAGATATAAACAAGAAAAATAGCATATCGTTAATGAAAAAAACAACTAAATTTTTACTAGTTTTAATAATTTGTTTCCTTTCAGGAAGATGCGTAGATAAAAAAAAATCTTCATCTGAAACTTCAAGTAATTTATTTGAGTTTACTATTTTACAGTTAAATGATGTCTATGAAATAGCTCCTATACAAAATGGGAATTATGGAGGTATGGCAAGAGTTGAAACGATAAGAAAAGAGTTATTAAAAGAAAATAAAAATACTCTAACAGTTTTGGCTGGTGACTTTTTAAATCCATCCCTTCTAGGAACCATAAAAGTAGATGGTGACCGTGTTAGAGGAAAACAAATGATAGAAGTAATGAATGCTATGAATTTTGATTTAGTTGCTTTTGGTAATCATGAATTTGATTTGAGTTTTAGTAATTTACAAAAGCGAATAAATGAGAGTAATTTTGATTGGATTTCATCAAATGTTTTACATCAAATTAACGGAGAAAAAAGAAAATTTTGCAAAGAAAATAATGACGTAAAAACCGATATTAAAGAAACCTTTATAAAAGAGTTTAATTTTGGCGAAAATCAAAAGCTTAAAATTGGTTTTATAAGTGTTTGCATTCCTTCCAATCCTAAAGACTATGTGTTTTATGGAAATATATATGATGAAATTAAAAGATCTTATAATACTTTAAAACCTAAAGTGGATATTGTTTTGGGGCTTACTCATCTTACAATAGAACAGGATAAAAAAATAGCTTTAATGTTACCAGATATTCCCTTGATAATGGGGGGACATGAGCATACAAACTCTCATGATAGAGTTGGAGGAGTTACAATTACAAAAGCAGATGCAAATGCAAAAACAGCTTACATTCATAGATTTAAATATGATCCTAATACTCGTAAGGTTACTTTTAAATCTGAATTAAAGGAAGTAAATAAGGGGATAGCATTCGATAAAGAAGTTAACACTATTGTTAACAAATGGCAAAATATTTTAAAAACAAAGATAAAAGAGGTTGTAAATAATCCAGAGGAAATAATATATACAGCGAATGATTCTTTAGACGCTAGAGATACACCAATAAGAAGTGTTCAAACTAATATGGGAGATTTAATAACTAAAGCAATGAGTTTTGCTTATAAAGATAAAGTTGATTGTGCCTTGGTTAACGGAGGGTCTATAAGAATTGATGATGTTTTATATGGAGCGATTAACGCAATTGATATTTTTAAAGTACTACCATATGGAGGTCCAATACTAAAGGTTAAATTACGTGGAAATTTACTTCTAAAGGTTTTAAATTATGGTACTAATGCTTCAGGTACAGGAGCTTTTCTGCAAAAATATAATGTTAAAAAAAAAATTGACAAATGGATTGTTAACAATCAAGAGTTAATTGAAGATAAAGAATATTTGGTTGCCATATCAGACTATTTGTTGAAGGGGTTTGATATTCCGTTTTTAAACAGTAAAAATAAAAATGTACTTAATATTTATCGACCACAAAAAGAAGAGATGGCTACAGATATAAGAAAAGCTGTGATAATGTATCTTAAAAACAAGCGTAATTAAGAAATTATTTATTTTCTCAAATAACGATTAGATTACTTATAAAATTCTTTAGATTTTTCCCAAATTTCATCCATTTCCAATAAAGACATTTCTGATAGATTACGACCGGCTTTGGTAGCTTCTTTTTCTAGAAATTTAAAACGATTTATAAATTTTTTATTAGTTTTTTCTAACGCATTTTCAGGACTTACATTGATAAACCTGGCATAATTTATCATAGAAAATAGAACATCTCCAAATTCTTTTTCAATTTTTTCAGGATTATTATTTTTTATTTCTTCATTTAGCTCAGAAAGCTCCTCTTGCACTTTATCCCAAACTTGGTGTGGTTCCTCCCAATCAAAGCCAATTCCAGCAACCTTTTCCTGAATCCTATTCGCTTTTACCAAAGCGGGGAGGCTGTTAGGAACCCCCTCAAGAACTGATCTCTTTTTTCCCTCTTTTAGTTTTATTTTTTCCCAATTTTGTTTGACCTCTTTTTCAGAAGAAACTGTAATATCACCATAAATATGAGGATGCCTTTTAATGAGCTTATCACTAATTGAATTAGCAACATCAGCTATATCAAAAGCTTCTTTTTCGCTTCCTATTTTAGAATAAAAAACGATGTGCAAAAGCACATCGCCTAATTCTTTTTTTATTTCATCTAAATCATTATCTAAAATAGCATCTGCCAATTCGTAAGTCTCTTCAATAGTCAAATGTCTTAGGCTTTGCAACGTTTGCTTTTTATCCCAAGGGCATTTTTCCCTAAGATCATCCATAATATCCAACAGACGATTGAATGCTTTCAATTGTTTTTTACGAGAGTTCATAAACGCATAAACCTTTTAATAATAATTTAAAAAACATTGTATTATTCTTCCTCTTCAGTTTCTACAGATGCTTCTGAAACTAGAGTACTAAAATCAAACTTGGCATTAACTAAAATATTATACCATTGAATCACTTTCTTTACATTTGAGGCATATACTCTTTCCTCGTCAAAACTCGGTAAAATTTCTGAAAAGTAAGATAACAAGGTAGTATTACTTTCTTTATGAGAGATACTTTCTTTTCCACTTTCTTTATCTGAAATATTTTTAATTACCTGAGCTAAAGGAACTTCCTCTTCATAAGTGTATATCGCTATATTTTCTAACAAGCTAACATTATGTGTTGCTGTAATAGGAAAGCGTTTACCATCTACAATAGATTTTACAATAACACCTGTTTTTGTTTGAGATAAAATTTCGAATAGCCCTGGTTTTCCAGTAACGGCAATAATTTTACTAAACTCCATATATCATTTATATTTTATAACTTCGTTTTACTTTTTTTTATTTGGAAATCGCATTCTGTAGCCAGCATTAATCTTTCCATTAGAAATTTTATCTAATTTTCTTTTCAAAAGTCTTTTTTTCAAAGAAGATAATTTATCCGTGAAAAGAACTCCCTCAATATGATCATATTCGTGCTGAAAAACTCTTGCTGCTAATCCTTTTAATGTTTCTTGATGAGTATTAAATTCTTCATCTTGATATTCGATAGTAACAAATTCTTGCCTGTAAACATCCTCTCTTACTTCAGGAATACTTAAACATCCCTCATTAAAAGACCATTCTTCTCCTTCTTCTTTGATGATTTTAGCATTGATAAATACTTTATTAAAGTTTTCTAAGGTATTTTTTTCTTCTTCCGTAAGATCATCGTCCTCAGCAAAAGGAGTTGCATCAATTAAGAATAAACGAATGTCTTTTCCAATTTGAGGAGCGGCTAGTCCAACTCCTTGAGCGTTGTACATAGTCTGCCTCATATCCTCAATTAACTCTTTTAAGTTAGGATAATTAGCATCTATTTCTCTTCCAACCTTACGTAATACCGGATCACCGTATGCTACTATGGGTAAAATCATTTATTTAATTTTTGATGTCGACAAAAATACAAAGAATGGAGTTCTGAAAAAAAACTATTTATTGTATAAGTACGATTGTAATATAATAGTGGCACTTATCTCATCAATTAAAGCTTTATCTCGACGCTGTTTTTTTGTAAGCCCACTATCTATCATCGTTTGAAAAGCCATTTTAGATGTAAAACGTTCATCAACGCGTTCAACTGGAATTTCAGGCATAGTATTATGAAGTTGCTTTAAAAAATCAATAATAAATATTTCACTTTCACTGTTTGTATTGTTCATTCGCTTAGGTTTACCAATAATAAAAAGTTCTACATTTTCTTTTTTAATATAATTTTTAAGAAATGTTATCAGATTTTCAGTATTCACAGTTGTTAATCCTGAGGCTATAATTTTAAATTCGTCTGTTACCGCTATCCCTGTTCGTTTTACTCCATAATCAATAGCTAGAATTCGTCCCATTTTTTTATTTTAAGGCAAAAATAGTGAATTTAAACAGGAGTTAAATTTCTGTTTAAAAAATGTATCTTCGTGTTCAATTTGAGAACACAATTTATATTTGCGAGAAATAAGTTTTTAAGATGACAGAATTACAATCTATTATAGAAAAAGCATGGGATAGCCGTGAATTATTAAAAAAAGAAACCACTGTAAATGCAATTAGAGAAGTAATTGATTTATTAGATGCAGGTGAATTAAGAGTTGCTGAACCAAACAGTAATGGATGGCAAGTTAATGAATGGGTTAAAAAAGCAGTAGTATTATATTTTCCGATTCAAAAAATGGAAACACTTGAGGCGGGTATCTTTGAGTACCATGATAAAATTCCATTAAAAAGAAATTACAAGGAAAAAGAAATTCGAGTAGTACCGAATGCAGTAGCAAGGCATGGTTCGTACATATCATCAGGAACCATTTTAATGCCAAGTTACGTTAATATTGGAGCTTATGTTGATGAAGGTACTATGGTAGATACATGGGCTACAGTAGGGTCATGTGCTCAAATAGGGAAGAATGTACATTTATCCGGTGGAGTGGGTATAGGCGGTGTTTTAGAACCACTTCAGGCCGCGCCTGTAATTATTGAAGATAATGCTTTTATAGGTTCAAGATGTATTGTTGTAGAAGGAGTTAAAGTGGAGAAAGAGGCTGTTTTAGGAGCAAATGTTGTGCTTACAGCATCTACTAAAATTATTGATGTTACGGGAGAAAAGCCTATTGAAATGAAAGGAGTTGTTCCTGCAAGATCAGTCGTAATACCTGGAAGTTATACTAAAAGTTTTGCTGCAGGAGAATATAATGTTCCTTGCGCTTTAATTATAGGAAAACGTAAAGAAAGTACTAACAAAAAGACATCATTAAATGATGCATTAAGAGAGTATGATGTTGCAGTGTAACTCTCAAAAAACAACTACATATTTTAAAAAATAAGTTTTTTATATAATTTTTAATAAAAAAGAGTTGACAAAATTAACTGTAATTATACCAACATTAAATGAAGAATCCAATGTTCAAAGAGCATTGGATTCTGCTTTTTTTGCTGATGAGATTATCGTTATTGATTCTTTTAGTTCTGATAAGACTGTTGAAATTGTTATTGATAATAAAGCGAAATTAATCCAAAGACAATTTGATGATTTTTCTTCACAAAAAAATTATGCAATAAGAAAAGCGACAAATGATTGGATATTCTTGCTTGATGCAGATGAAGAAATTACAGATGAATTAAGGGAAAGTATCTGTTCTAATTTACATAGTAATGAAAAACATAAAGGTTTTATTTTAAAAAGAAGAACTTTTATGGAGGGAAGGAGGTTATATTTCGGAGGCTTTGATAATAAAATTGCTCGTTTATTTCATAAAAGGGATTCTTTTTATAAAGGAATTGTTCATGAGACAATTCAAATAGATGGCTCTTTAGGAAAGCTTAAAGGAAATTTAAATCATTATACATTTAGAAGTATGAATCAATTTAAAACTAAAATCGAATACTATGCTAAATTAAAAGCCTTGGAGCTTTATTCAAACCAAAAAAAAGTAACTTTATACCATCAATTTATTAAACCGATGTTAAGGTTTTTTATACATTATTTTTTTAAGTTAGGCTTCTTAAATGGATATCGAGGGTTTCAGTTTTCATATATACTTTCTTATGGTGTGTGGAAGAGATTCAAATTATTAAAAAAATTAAATAATAAATAGATGAAGATAGGATTTGACGCCAAACGTATTTTTCATAACGCGACAGGTTTAGGAAATTACAGTAGAGATTTAGTACGTATCTTAAGTACTTATCATCCCTCTAACATTTACTATTTATACAACCCAAAACCTAAAAGGATACATCGTTTAAAGCTTCAGCCTTCAATGAAAGAGGTTATGCCAGACTCTTGGCTTTGGAAGAAATTATCTTCGTTATGGCGTCAAAGAGCTATTATTTCGCAAATTAAAAGTAATAATATTGATGTTTTTCATGGTTTGTCAGGAGAAATTCCACGTAATCTCAAAGAAAATGGTATAAAATCTGTAGTTACGATACATGATTTAATTTTTATGAGATACCCCGAATGGTACTCTTATTTTGATAGAAAAATTCATTTTTCAAAGTTTAAATATGCTGCTGAAAATGCGGATTGCGTAATTGCTATAAGTGAGCAAACTAAGCGAGATATAATAAAATATCTCAAAATATCAGAGTCAAAAATAAAGGTAGTCTATCAAGGTTGCCATAATGCTTTTAAGATTGAAAGAACCAATGTAGAAAAGGAAAATTTAAAAAAGAAGCTTCAATTACCAAATCGATTTTTACTTAATGTAGGTACTATTGAAAAAAGAAAGAATGCATTGACCATAGTAAAATCAATAAAAAATATTGATATTTCTTTAGTTATTGTAGGTAGAAGAACGAAGTACTTTCAGGAAATTGAACAATATATTTCTGCAAATGATCTAAGCGGTAAAGTCATTTTTTTAGAAGGCTTATCGATGGATGAATTGTCCACCTTGTATCAATTAGCAGAAATCTTTATTTATCCAAGTGTTTTTGAAGGTTTTGGTATTCCGATTATAGAAGCCTTATTTTCAAAAACTCCTGTTATTACTACTCATAGTGGTGTTTTTCCTGAAGCTGGGGGGAAATATTCAAGATATGTGGACCCCACAGATGTTATGGCAATGGAAAATGAAATTAAGTTGTTATTGTCTTCGAAAGAATTGCGTGATGAGATCACAGAGGAAGGATATAAGTACGCTCAAAAGTTTAAAGACAATTACATCGCTAAAAATATAAATAAAATTTATACAGATATACTTTATTAATAGGTAATAAACATAAAACTTGAAAAATAAGTCAATTTTAAGTGGTTTTATATTACATTTTTCAAAGAGGTTTATACCTTTTTAAGGCAGCTCTATTGGTGTATGATTTTCATTTCCTAAAACGTACGCTAACCAATTTTTAAAACCGTACTTTAATTTTATTTCTTTTTCAACAGCAACATAGGGTGTATTAATAAAATCCTCTAGACCTTCTAAATTATAACCGTCCCAAATAAAAATATTTTCAGGTTTATAAAAATCATATTTAAGTACTTCTATGTTGTTGGTAATTAGTTTTTTATCATAATATAGAGCTTCAAAAGTCCTGAATGATAAACCAACATGAGTTTCATTAAGAAAATCGATAACGATTTTTGCATTTTTAAGCCTTTTTAAGTTTTCAGAATAGGGCAGATGCTTATTTATATATTTTATACCTTTAATGTCATACTTTTCTTGATCTGGCAAGTGTGAAGAAAAAATTATGAAATCTAATTTTAGTCCAAGTTTTTCTGAATAAGATACAAATCTTTCAATCTGAGGCATTCTTTTATTTATAAAAGAACCGATAAAAAAAACATCGTTTTTACATAATGCTTGCGGAATAATTTGCGTATCAAAATCATTATAAAAATTAGTTACGGGTAGTAAATTATACTTTTTATTATTTAAGTCATTTTTATCAAAAACAAAAAATCGATCAAATAAAGGGATATAATTATAAATAGCAGGAAATCTATGTAAGCCATCCCATTGATAAGCAATAAATTTATTTGATTTTCTTTTCAATTTTTGAAGAGTATCAATAGGATAAATATCAGCTCGAATTAAGAGGCAATAATCTACTTTACCTTCAATAGAATCAATAATTTTATCAATTTCTACTTTAGACTTTTCAAACTTTAACTTACCCTTATAAGTTTTATCGTTCAAAAAAGTTTTTCGAAAAAAATTATAGGCTCTTTGTGAAAAATTTTTATACTTGAATTCATGCTCAGTAAAGCATACAGAAATAACTTCAAAACCATAAAACTCTAAATTTGTTTTTATAGATTCAAACATACTAAAGCTTTTAGGAAGCCCTAAAATAATTCTTTTTTTCATATTATGATCTTAAATGAGGTCGTAAAAATATAATTATTTATGTAATGAGAAAGTCAAAATATGTACCTTTGCTTGTAAATTTCCAATGATGCCCAAAGATACCAAAATTCTTATTGATTTAGAACGGATGCGCTATGAAAATACGGGTTTGTCAAATGTTTGTGAATCACTTTATAGGGGGTTAGATAAGTTGAACTACAGAAAATATTTGGCTTTTTACGGAACGAATGATATTTTGTTAAAAATAAATTCTTTTGAAATTGAAAAGTGGAAGTTTTGGCATAAGTTTTATAATCCTACATCGAAAAAATATGATGTTTTGCATATAATGCACCAAGGAAGTTCTTATTTTCCAAGTAGACACAGAAAAAAAATCATAACATTACATGATTTAAATTTTTTACACGAAAACATTTCTAAAAAAAAAACAAATAAATTTATATCAAATTTTAATAAAAATCTTGTTAATACCAAGTATTTAGTTTGTATTTCAGAGTTTACAAAAAAAGATTTTATAAAAAATAAAAACTTATTTACTTTTCCTGTTGATATGGAGATTAAAGTAATTCACAATGGTTTGATTTTTAAAGACTTAAAAGATGACGAGTTACCTGTTAAATTTAATGAATTAAAAGAATGTGAATATTTGCTTAATATAGGTGTACTTCATCCTAAAAAAAATCAATTAGCTTTACTTCCAATAATTGAGAATAATAAAAATTTACATTTAGTTTTAATTTGTAGTAATAAAAAGTCAGAATATTATTCAATATTTTTAAATGAGGTTAAAAAAAGAGGTCTTCAAGATCGTTTAAAAATTTATGAAAATATTGAAGAGAAAGATAAAATATTACTAATTAAAAATTGTAAAGCACTTGTTCACCCTTCTATTGCAGAGGGGTTTGGAATTCCCCCAATAGAAGCTATGTATTATGGGAAACCTGTATTTGTTAGTAATAAAACTAGTTTGCCAGAAATTGTTGGTAAGGAGGGTTACTATTGGGAAACTTTTGAGCCTAAGCATATGATTCAACGGTATCAAAAAGGAATAAAAAATTATTTATCAACTCCAGATAAAAAGCAAAAATTAAAAAAATGGGCCTTACAATATAGTTATGTTGAAATGGCAAAAGAATACGTGAAATTATATGAAAGTTTGATATAATTTCTTTTTACAAAACAATCAACTATAATTAAGATATCTACTTTAAATGTTATACAAAAAGATTAAGTTTAAATTATTTTCAGATGGAAGAGGTGATTTGGTGCCGATAGAAATAGGAAACCAAAAATATGATGTGCCTTTTGAAGTAAAAAGATGTTATTTTATATCGGTACCAACAAATGAAAATAAAGCAGTAAGAGGAAAACATGCACACAAAAACTTAAAACAAGTAATAGTTTGTTTAAATGGTAGTTTTACACTTCGACTTTTGAACAGAAATGGAGAAGAGGAGAGTATTAGGCTTTCAAAAAAAGATGAAGGGATTTATATAGAAAATTTGGTTTGGAGAGAATTAAATAATTTTTCTGATAACTGTGTAATATTGGTTTTGGCAAATCAACATTATGATAAAGACGATTATATTACTGATATTAATGAATTTTTAGCTTTTGTAGAATAAAAACATTTCACAAATAATGAATCAAAAAGTATCTATAATCATACCTTATTATAATGGGAAAAAGTATGTAGAAGAAGCAATTTGTTCAATTATTAATCAAACGTATGATAATATTGAAATTATTATAGTAGATGATTGTTCCTCTCAGAAAGAAGAATTAAACTTTCTAAAAAGATTACAAAAAAAATACGACTTTATCTTGGTGGAGCATCCTCATAATTCCGGAGCATCTAGAGCTTTTTTTACAGGAGTAACTCATTCCACCGGATGTTTCATTGCGTTTTTAGGTCAAGATGATATGTTTTTACCGACTAAAATTGAAAAACAGATAGCTTGCTTTACAGAAAATAACTCTATTGAGGCTTGCTATTCAGGTTTTGAGCTTTTTGATCAAAAAACCAAAAGCAAAAAAATATTTGATACAAGGGAAACAATTGAAGCTATTCAGAAAAAACAAATTCTTCCGTCTTTATATAAAGCAAATAACTTTTGCTTAACGCTTCAAGGGTTGATGATTAAAAAAGAAATAGTAGATACTTTATGTTTACCTATTTGGAACAAATTACTATTAGATGATTGGCCAATTCATATTGAATTATTTAAAAATATTCCGGATAAGGTGTTTTTTATAAACGAAGTATTATTTAGTTATAGAGTTCATGAAAATAACTTGTCAAAAAATAATTATAAAGTTTTTACAATGGTTTTAGATGTTATCTCTACTTTATGTCCAGATGAATTCAAAGATGAAGCTTTCAATTATCATTTGAATCTAATAAAACCAGTTCGTTCAAAAAAAATACGCAAAAAATTATTTAAATGGATATAATCCCTATTTTTTTCTCTTTCGATGAAGGATATGTTCCGCAAGCTGCTGTTACATTTAAAAGCTTATTGACTAATAGGACAAGCAAATGTATATATAAATTATATGTTTTATATACTAATATAAAAAGAAATAGCATTGAATTGTTAAAAAAAACAGTCTATCAACATCCAAATGCTACTCTTGATTTTATTTTTTTAGATGATAGTATTATCGATATAGAATTTAATAAAACAAATTTTTCAACAGACCACCTAGGAACGGTTTTTACTAAAGATACGCTATTTAGATGTATACCTGATTTATTACCTGAATTTAACAAATATGATAAAATTATCTATTCTGATGTAGATATTGTAGTTGTTGATGATATTAGCGACTTGTATAGCATCAAGTTTGAAAAGGAGTATATAGCAGGTGTTAAAATACCTCATTTTTTAGAGCATGAAATTTCTCATTTAGACAATAAGTTTCAAGGTACGTATATTGCAGGTGGTCTATGGGTTATGAATTTAAAAAAGATGAGAGAGGATAAAATAGGAAAGAAAGCTCTTGAAATAATGAAGAAACCTCCATTTAGATTAATATGGAATGATCAAGACGTAATGAATATTGTGTGCGATACTAATGTTTTATTTTTATCATATAGGTATATATCAATCCCAGATTGGTTACCAATTTTAAAAAATAAAAAATTTAGAGATAAGTATTATTCAAGTAGAGAATTAAAAGACTGTATGTACAGACCAAAAATAGTACATTATGCAGGTAAAAAACCATGGAAAGATATTACGGTTCGAAAAGCAAAACTTTGGTTTGATTGGTTAGATAAAACGGACTTTTCATACCTATTTATGGATCAAAAAAAACTATTAGAAAGTCATAAAAAAGTTTCTCGTTTTATTAGGTTGTTAAGAAAGATAAAAATTTTAAGAAAATGATTCATAAATCATCTGAAATAAACAGTAAAAAAATTGGAGAAGGAACAAAAATATGGCAGTTTTGTGTAATTTTAGAAGGTGCTGTAATTGGAAATAACTGCAATATTTGTTCGCATTGTTTTGTGGAAAATAAAGTTACTATAGGTAACAATGTTACTGTTAAAAGTGGGGTGCAGATATGGGATGGTATCACAATTGAAGATGATGTCTTTATAGGAGCAAATGTTAGCTTTACAAATGATAAATATCCGAAATCAAGAAATAATAATTTTAGTTTAGAAAATACTCTTATTAGAAAAGGAGCTGTTATTGGGGCAGGGGCAACTATTTTGCCAGGACTTGAAATTGGAAATAATAGCACCATTGGAGCAGGTAGCGTTTTAACGAAAAATGTAGGAAATCAAGAAGTTTGGTTTGGGAATCCAGCAAAATTGATGGGGTATAAATGCTTATGTGGAAAAAAAACAGATCGAACTCTAACTTGTTATAATTGTAAAGAAAAAAAATAATGATTTCATTTTTAGATTTAAAGAAAATTAATGACCAATATAGTGAGGAGTTATTAAGGGCTTGTCAAGAGGTGATTAAAAGCGGTTGGTATATACAAGGAAAGCAATGTGATTTTTTTGAAAAAGAATTTGCTGATTATTGTGAAACAAAATATGCTATTGGTGTTGCAAATGGATTGGACGCATTAATTTTAATATTTAATGCTTATATAGAAATGGGAGTTTTAAGTGATGGAGATGAAGTAATTGTTCCAGCAAATACTTTTATAGCTTCTGTTTTATCAATATCAAAAAATAGGTTAAAACCTGTTTTCGTTGAGCCATCGTCAGATTATTTAATTAATACAAAGAATATAGAAAAGCATATTACTAAAAAAACAAAAGCAATTTTGGTTGTTCATTTATATGGACAGGTTTGTAATATGGATGCTATTAATAGTTTAGCGATTAGATATAATTTAAAAGTAATCGAAGATGCTGCCCAATCACACGGAGCCTTGTATAAAAACAAAAAGTGCGGTGGTTTAGCAGATGCTGGAGCTTTTAGTTTTTATCCAGGGAAAAATTTAGGTGCATTGGGTGATGCAGGAATGGTTACTACCAATGATATTGTTTTGGCTCAAACAATAAGAAAACTATCTAATTATGGTCAATCAGAAAAATATAAAAACGAATTTAAAGGGGTAAACAGTAGGCTTGATGAAATACAAGCAGCTATGTTGAGAGTTAAATTAAAATATCTTGACAAAGAGATAGAGAGAAGAAGAGAAATTGCTCAGTTTTATTTATCGAATATTACCAATAAAGAAATAGAACTTCCTATCTTAAATAGTAATGAAGCACATGTTTGGCATCTATTTGTTGTAAGAACAAAAAAAAGAGAAGAATTAATAGAGTATCTTAGGAAAAATGAAGTTAATACCTTAGTTCATTATCCTATACCACCCCATAAACAAGAAGCTTACAAAGAATTTTCAAATCTTAGTTTTCCGTTTACTGAAAGGATTCATGATGAGTTGGTATCGTTACCAATTTCCCCTGTCTTATCTAAAGAAGAGGTAAATCTAATCGTAAAAGCAATTAATGAATGGATGTAACTCTAACAATAAAAAAAAATAGAAAAGAATTTAATAAGTTAAAACAAAAATTTATAAACAAGCCATCTCATGAGTTCGCCAAGTCTCTGGTGGAGCTTTTAATGAGTGGAGTTTATGCTAAGTACTATGATAATACGATAGAAGAATTTTATATAAATTATTCTAATCGAAATAAAAAATTGAGAAGTGACTTTAAATTAATTAAACCCAATCATAAGACTTATCTTCATGTAGCATCTGAAGTTTATTTATTAGGAGGACATACGAGAATGATAGAGCGGTGGGTTGGATTTAGTGATAATGATGAAAAACATTCTGTAGTACTTTTAAATCAAAAAGATATTGACGAAATTCCTGAGAAAATAAAGCGTAATGTAGCTATTAAAAAAGGAGTTTTAAAAATTTTAAATCCATCAGATGAATTACTCGATAAAGCAAATACTTTAAGGGATTTAGCTTTCGAATATGATATTATTATACTACACCATCACCCTGACGACCCTGTTCCATTAATGGCCTTTAGCGTAGAAGAATTTAAAAGACCAATTATTTGTTTTAATCATTCAGGCCATACTTTTTGGCTAGGTAGGAATATTGTAGATTTTTGTATAGATATTGAAAAAAATCAAAATAAATGTACCATTGAAAAAAGAGGCATACCTCAAACTCTGACTATAGATATGCCAAGAGATATGGTTCAGGAACATGATAATGATAGTTCAGAAAGAAATAATATAAAGGTTGAGTTAGGAATAGCTAATAATTCTTTGATTGTTTCTTCTATGGCAAGTAATTATAAATTTAAACCTTTAAAGAATATTAACTTTATAGATACAATTCGTAATATTCTTGAAAAAAATAAAAAAGCTTTTTTTCTTGGTATTGGAATGAGTGATAAAGATGAAGGCTGGGATAATTTGAAAGATAAATTTCCAAATAGGTTATTACTATTAGGGGTAATTCCTCATAATAGAGCATTGAAATATTTAAAGGCTGTTGATTTATACATTGATTCATTTCCTTATAACTCATGGGTATCCTTAATTGATGCAATATCTATTGGTAGGTGTGCCTGCTTAGTTTTAAAAACTCCTGTAGGCTATCCGAATTTTCTAGAAAATACAGATGTTATTTGTAGTTCAACGGAAGAACTAATATCAAAAGCAAATTTTCTATTAGAATCGAAGGAGAAAAGAGAAAGTTTTTTTGATAACATTCAAAATGTTTTTATTGAAAAAACAGATCCAAATTATTTTAGAAAAATTCTGAAAAATGTTTATGATAAAGTAAAATTGTCAAGAAATATAGAGAAAAAAAGCATGTTAGAAAAATCAGATATTACTCTTTTTGATACTTATAATTATTTATTTAGAAATATTTCTAGTTATAAGAGGTTTGGTTTGAAAGGGATAGTTGAGCTTGTGAGAATAAAATCATTTTCAGTCAAAAAAATAGAAATCTATCTATTAAATGTGAAAATTTTTAAAATAGAAATAGACAGGTTGTTAAAGCAATCAAAAAAAATCATATCCAATAATCAAAAGTTTAATAAATTTCATGAGAAGTATTATTGAAAAAACAAAGTATTTTCTTAAAGAATCTAAAACAATTCTTTATCCCACGGATACAGTATGGGGAATAGGTTGCGACGCTACGAATAGTGATGCCGTAAAAAAGGTTTATAAGCTAAAAAATCGAGAAGAATCTAAGAGTTTAATCATTTTGGTTGATTCTGTTGAGATGCTGGAGAGGTATTTAAAAAGTGTTCCTAAGGAAGCATTGGAATATTTGAGCAATACAACAAAACCAACAACTATTATTTATTCTGATCCGATTAACTTAGCTCAAAACACTATTGCTGGTGATAATACGATTGCTATTAGAATTGTTCAAGATGAGTTTTGCAGGAATTTAATCAGAAAATTTGGAAAGCCTATAGTTTCTACCTCAGCCAATGTAAGTGGAGATCCTACGCCGAAAACTTTTTCGGAAATTAGTGCTGCTATTGTAAATAATGTAGATTATGTGGTAAATTTGCATCAAGATAGCATAGCAGAAAAATCATCAACTATTGTGAAAATTGATAATGGAAATGTGACGATTATTCGCGAATAGTATATATAAATACCCGACAAGATTATTTATCATGCCGGGTAAGAACAAGTAGGATTTAATTTGTTTAGTATTCTGAAAGCTTTGTCAAAACCTGAGAGCCGCCAAATCCTACAATATCAGCTTTCCCGTCACCATCTAAATCCCCAACTCTTTTTACGTGACTTTCGGTTCTCCAACCTTCATTATGATATGAATAATCTTTTACCCATGAGTAAGTTCTACTGCCGAAACGGTTATCTTCCGAAAAAGCCACCCAAACATCATGATAACCAAATCCTACAATATCAGCTTTTTCATCCCCGTTTACATCTGCAACTTCTCTGGGGTTTCCTTTATAAATCGTTTGTGTTTCATATTTGTCTTCACACTCAAAAACTTTAAATTCATAAGGAGGTGCACCTTTTGTGCCCCATTTACATTCTTTACCTTTTTTTACTGTTTTTGTTTCCTTGTAATTAACTTTCCAACCATGAGCATAAGTAAAGTCATTAAAAGAAGAAAAACGATTCAGTGTTTTTTTTGCTGAATTAGCATGTTTATTTTCTGTATTCGTATTTTGAATAGGTACTATATCTTTTTCTGAGGAACAATAGGAAAATAAAACAAGTATGTTTATTAATATTAATAGTTTTTTATTTTTTGCAAATAATTTTTTTATAAATTTTTATCATTTTTTTAATTAAATTTATTTGTGTGTCGTTGGATACTACTAGTAAAACATACTATAGATAAGATATTTTTATAATCTACAATTAGTAAAATAATTATACTACCGTAAAAGAATATGGATTATATATTCATTAGCAATTTTTTTTAAGCGACAAAAACTTATAATATTTTCTTAAATAAGCAAGACTTATTTTTTTAGAAATAGAGATATGAATTTTGTTGAATTATAAGAAATCATAAATCTTTTTCGGAAATTAGTGTTGCTGTTGTAAATAATGTAGATTATGTGGTAAATTTGCACCAAGATAGCATAGCAGAAAAATCATCGATTGTTATAAAATTAGCAGATGAAAATGTGATTGTGATTAGAGAATAAAATTATGCCAGACCACTATTTTAAAGAAGCTTTAGAAAAAGAAATATTTAAATATATCAACCAAGCCACAGAAGAACTACAATTAGAAAGTTATGTTATAGGCGGTTTTGTAAGAGATTTCATCTTAAATAGAGGGAGTGCCAAAGATATCGATGTTGTAGCAGTTGGTAGTGGTATAGTATTAGCAAAGAAAGTTGCCGAAATATTACCGAACAAGCCAAAGGTTCAAGTTTTTAAAACATATGGAACAGCTATGTTACGTTTTAAAGATATAGAGATTGAATTTGTTGGGGCTAGGAAAGAATCTTATAGTGAAGATAGCAGAAATCCAATGGTATCTAGTGGAAGTTTACAAGATGATCAAAATAGAAGAGATTTTACTATCAATGCATTGGCATTAAGTTTAAACACAAAAAATTTCGGATTACTTTTAGATCCGTTTGGTGGAATTGTTGATTTAGAAAATAATTTAATTAGAACACCATTAAATCCTGATATAACCTATTCTGATGACCCGCTGCGGATGTTGCGAGCAATTCGTTTTGCTACTCAATTGAACTTTGAAATTGAAGAAGAGTCTATAAACGCGATTGAAAGAAACGCATCTCGTATTGATATCATTACCAAAGAAAGAATTGTCGTTGAATTAAATAAGATTTTAGAATCTCCGAGACCTTCCATAGGCTTTTTACATTTAGAAAAAACTTGTTTACTGGAGAGAATAATTCCCGAATTAACTGCGTTAAAGGGGGTAGAAGAAGTAGAAGGTCAAAAGCATAAGGATAATTTTTACCATACGTTAGAGGTTGTAGATAATATTTCCGAAAACACACAAGATGTTTGGCTTCGTTGGGCGGCACTTTTACATGATATAGGTAAGGCTCCCACAAAGAAATATCATAAGAAACTAGGTTGGACATTTCATTCGCATGAGTTTGTAGGATCTAAAATGGTATTTAAATTGTTCAAGCGATTAAAAATGCCATTGAACAATAAAATGAAATTTGTTCAAAAAATGGTTTTATTAAGTTCACGTCCTATTGTTTTGGCTTCAGAGGTAACAGATTCAGCTGTTAGAAGATTGGTTTTTGATGCAGGAAATGATGTTGAAAGTTTAATGACACTTTGTGAAGCTGATATCACTACTAAAAATCCAAAGAAATTCAAAAAGTACCACAAGAATTTTGAAATTGTAAGATTCAAAATAAAAGAGGTTGAGGAAAGAGACCGTATTCGTAATTTTCAACCCCCAATTACTGGCGAGGAAATTATGAGAACTTTTAGTTTAAAGCCTTGCAGGGAAATAGGTCAAATAAAAGAGGCTATTAAAGAAGCTATTTTAGATGGAACGATCCCTAATGAATATGAAGCTTCCTATGAATTTATGGTAAAAAGAGGTGAAGAACTGGGGTTGAAAAGAACTTAGGTTTGATTCGTTTGCTTAAAAAAACGATTCAAAACTTTTATGGATAATTCTGTTTCTATTTTATTTTTTCGAAATTGCATTGTCCATTCTTTTGAATTTTTAATAATTTTTAACGCCTCATCCGGATTTTCGATATAATAAGCCCTTTTTTCTAAAAGGTCTGAGTAGTCATCTTTTATTAAAACGTAGTGATAATCAGGAATTAACTTACCTTCCATATACCAAGTTTCGAATTTAGGTTTTGGCATAAAGCAAAGAGAGTTGGAGGACATTATCCATTTTAAATTTGTAGCAACATCAACTCCTTCAATAGACAAAACAAATTTAGAAGCCAATTGCTCTTTAATAGATAAGAAGCCTTTTTTCCAGTTAGGGTTATCCCGTTTAACATGACTTACGTCCCCAATATCACAAAAAGGATGATTATAGAACATGTCAACCAAAAGTCGTCTATTTTCTTTATGTATCGTTCCTCTCCAAACTATTTTGTCATTTTTTTCTAAAAAAGTTCTATTATCATCAATAAAATGAAAATGCCGTAAAGAATCAAGCTTCATTAAAACTGAATTTCCATTATGATTTATGGGCCTGCTTTTAACCAGAGTTGGAGTATCAAAGTTTTGAGTTATATCACCGAAAGCGAAATTAATTTTCTTATTTCTTTCGAAGTATTTGACTACTTTCATTAAATCGAAAAAATACATGCTTCCTTTTTTAGGACGTTTGAAATTTCCGATACGAATCCATTCTTTACTGGGACTAGAGTTTATATTTGAAGAAATATAGTAATTTATTCTATCTTCAATTTCTTTATTGCTGTTAGCGAGCCAATTCTTTAAACGAATACGATAAAAAACGCTAGGAATTAAATGTATGACGACATGGGTGAAATAATAATAAAATTTCTGTCTTTTTAGTGCTTTGATAATTTTCATTACTCTAAACTTTGCATGGTTACAAGCTTATGATATTCTCCCTTAGTTTTCAATAGTTCTTTATGCTTTCCTTGCTCAATAATTTTGCCTTGTTTCATGACAACAATTAAATCGGCATTTTGAATGGTAGATAATCTGTGAGCAATAACTAATGATGTTTTATTTTTCATCATTTTTTCTAAGGCATCTTGTACTAGTTTTTCTGATTCAGTATCTAATGCTGATGTAGCTTCATCCAATATCATAATTGGAGGACTTTTCAATACTGCTCTTGCAATGGCAATACGCTGTTGCTGGCCACCAGAAAGGGAAGTTCCTCTATCACCTACATTAGTTTCATATTTGTTATCAAAATCTTTTAAAAATTCATGAGCATTGGCAACTTCTGCGGCATATTCAATAGCTTCAATTTGTGCATTTGGATTACTAAGAGCAATGTTATTAGATGCTGTGTCATTAAATAAAGTTGGACTTTGGGTAACAACGCCCATTAAGTTTCTAAGCGATTTCTTAGTAACATCTTTGATATTGTGGCCATCAATGTATATTCCGCCTTCGTTGACTTCGTAAAAGCGAGTTATTAAGTTTGCTAGTGTAGATTTACCACTTCCTGATTGACCTACCAAAGCCACTGTTTTTCCTTTTGGTATTTTTAAAGAAAAATTTTTTAAAACATAATTTTCTCCGTATTTGAAAGAAATATTTTTAAACTCAATTTCATCATCAAATTTTTCCAGTTCAACACTATCTTTTTTATCCTCCAAAGGATTTTTTGTATCTAAGATTTCAAAAATACGTTGAGCAGCAGCGTTTCCTTTTTTAATTTCATTATTAGCTTTAGCCATTGCTTTTGCAGGGGTCAAAATATTATATGCCATTGCCATAAAAGCAATAAAAGTACTTCCTAGGAATGATTTATCAATCAATACCATTTTGCCCCCATACCAAAGAAGAGTGGCAATAGTAACAATACCTAGGAATTCGCTCATAGGGCTCGCCAATGCTTCTCTAATACTCATTTTATTAGAAAGAGTTTTAACTTCTTGCGATTGATCTAAAAACCGTTTTGAGAATAGCCCTTCACCATTAAAGGCTTTAATAATTTTAAGACCAGAAATACTTTCTTCTATAATTCCTAAAAGATTCCCGCTTTTTTCAAATATTTCAGAGGATTGCTGCTTGATTCTCTTACTGATAATTGATATTATAAAACCAGCAATAGGAATAAACGTAAATATAAAAATAGATAATTCCCAACTAGTTTTTATCATAAAAAACAATGTGAAAATTATATTTAAAGGTTCACGAATAAATGTAATCACTAGATTTAAATAAGTTTCATTAATAACACCTACATCTCCCGTTGCCCTGTTAATCAGATCTCCTTTTTTTTGTTCAGTAAAGAATGGTAGTGGTAAGCTGATTATTTTATTATACATGATACTTCGTAAATCATTTAAAACATTATTTTTTAGAAATACCATGGTTAACTGACCGAGGTAATTGAATATGTTTTTTAAAAGAAATACAGCAACAACCACTATGACAACATAAAGCAATGTTCTTTCTGCTCCGAATGTCTTATTGGTATAGGTAACCCAATAATTTAAGAGATTTCCTAAATATTCTTTATTTAAGGATTCATAAATCCCCCTAAATACAGGTTTTGTACCTACTTTTTCTGTTTCACCAAATAATATATTCAATGTTGGCATTAACACAACATATGAAAGTGTTGTAAATAGCGCGTACAGGATATTTAAGGAAATACTTAATATCCATAATTTCTTGTAAGGAGATGCGAATTTGAAGAAACGCTTAAAATAATTCATTAATATAAAACGTATTAGTTGTTATATAAACAAGCAGATTGTAAATGGTTAAGTGTTCCAAGTTAGAAATTTTGATTCTTGAATTTTAGTGAGTTCAGGAGGAGAAGAGTTTAATACTTTTCCATTTAATACTTCTTCATATTTTTTTATATAGTTTAGCGCCATAGTTTTTGAATTAAAGTTATCAGCCGCATATTCGTGACATTTTTTTGGCGAATAAATAGCGGTATTCTTAATAGCTTCAGTCAACTCGTTTTGATTGTTTGAGAGGTATCCGAATTCTTTTGGAACTAGTTCTTTTAAAGAGCCATATGGAGTTCCAAAAACAGGGCAGCCAAAATAGAGACTTTCTGTAATGGCAAGTCCGAATGGTTCGTGCCATAATACAGGAAAAATTAGTCCTTTGGATTTATTGAGTAGGTTGTTTTTTTTCGAACCACCTACCATTCCATAAAATGAAGTTTTTGGAGAAAATGTTAGCCTTATTCCCATATTGAAATTAAAGCGATACCCACCCAAAACTCGAAGTTTATGATTTTTTATGTTTTTGATTATATTTATGGCTCCTTGAACGTTTTTAAGTCGCCAAGCTGCTTTACCTAAAAAATGAAAATAATTCTCCTTTTTAAAATCAGGAGTCATATAGTCATTCCAATCTAGACCATTGTATACGTAATTTGTAGATCCATATCTTTGAGCATGATTTTTAGAAACAAATATTATATTTTTATCCAAAGGATATTTTTCAAATATATTTCCATGCATTGTAATAACATACGGATATTTACAATTGTCCAATTTGTTTTTTTCTGGTATAAACTGAAAATGAGCAATATCCGTATTTTCTGGTATTTGTGACCAAATACTTTTTTTATCATTTATCACTTTTATATTCGCAAAATTACAATAGGAGCCCTGTTTAACTAAATAAGTTACGTTGTGACCTAAATTGGATAACTCCTTCCCCAAATGCCAAATTACTCGTTGAGTTCCTCCGTAAAGGAAAACAGGAATTATACTGTTGTCAATTATTGTTATATTCATTTTTAAATAGATAACTCTTTTTTGATACGCTGTATTTTAGAATCAAGTTGTTCTTCAACAGATTTCGCATTTTTAATCGAATCAAGCGAAGTTTTCGTACTTATATAAAATTTAATTTTTGGTTCAGTTCCACTTGGTCTAGCAGCCACTTTTGTCCCATTTTCCGTTTCATAGATCAATACATTTGATTTTGGTATTTTGATTTCAGTTTCCTCGCCACTTATCAAATTCTTTTTTATTGATGTTTTATAATCATGTAAGAATAACACGGTTTCATTGTCAATAGTTGTTAATGGATTATTCCTTAAATCAATCATCATCTGTTCAATTTGAGAAGCACCATTCATTCCTTTTTTTACTAATGAAACAAGGTGTTCCTTGTAATAACTATGACGAATATATAAATTCAGTAATTCTTTATAAAAAGAACTTCCTTTAGATTTTGCATCTGCTGCAATTTCACAAGCAAGTAGGGCAGAAGTAACAGCATCTTTGTCTCTAACAAAATCGCCTACCATATAACCAAAACTTTCTTCACCACCTCCGATAAAATCTAATTGAGGGAAGTCTTTTATCATTTTGGCAATCCATTTGAATCCTGTTAACCCAACCTTCGTTTCAACTCCATAACTATCGGCTATTTTATTTACGAGATTGGTAGACACAATAGTTGAGCCAATAAATTGATTTCCGTTTAGTTTTCCTTTCTTTTTCCAATCGTTTATAAGAAAATCGGTCATTAAACTCATTGTTTGATTACCGTTTAGTAATTTCATATCGCCATTTAAATCACGAACGGCAATTCCAATTCTATCAGAATCAGGGTCTGTTCCTAAAACAATATCAGCTTTGGTTTCGTTAGCAAGGTTAACAGCCATTTTTAACGCCTCTGGTTCTTCAGGGTTTGGGGACTCTACAGTAGGAAAGCTACCATCTGGTTCAGCTTGTTCCTCAACAATATGAACGTTTGTATATCCAGCTCTTTTTAATACCTCAGGAATCAATTTAATTGAAGTTCCATGTAGAGGTGTAAATACAATTTTTAAACTCTCTCTTCCTTTTATTTCGAAAGATCCATTTTTTAATGAGGCTTTCCAAAACGCTTCATCAAGATCTTTACCAATGGTTGTTATTAATTCTTTTTTAGCATTAAAATTGATATCAGTATATTGTACATTACTGACTTCATTAATAATGCCAAAATCTTGTGGTGGCACAATTTGTCCCCCGTCACTCCAGTAAACTTTGTATCCATTATATTCTGGAGGATTGTGTGAGGCTGTTAAAACAATTCCAACATCGCATTTTAGATAATTAACAGCAAAAGATAATTCAGGTGTAGGCCTTAGATCCTCAAAAAGAACTACTTTTATATTATTAGCAGAAATCACATCAGCAACTGTATTGGCAAGCCACTGGCTGTCATGTCTACAATCATAACCGATAGCAATTTTTAATTCTTTTCCAGGTTTCTCTTTTATCAAGAAATTACAAAGTCCTTGTGTTGCTTTACCGATCGTGTATTTATTAATTCTATTAGTTCCAGCTCCAACAATACCGCGCATACCGCCGGTTCCAAATTCTAAGTCTTTATAAAATCTATCAGCAATATTATTAGAATCAGTATTTAATAATAGTTCAATTTCTTTTTTTGTTTCATTGTCAAAAGCATCTGAAAGCCATTCCTTTGCTTTTACTAGTATTTCCTCCATAAGGTTAAATCAATATTTTTTGAAAATAATTATATTATGAATTCAGTATTTCTTTTATTTTATAGTGTTTTTGATTTGAATTACTTTTAATAATTAATTCACCTAAAAACCCAGCAAGGAACAATAGGGTTCCCAAAATCATAGATGTTAAAGCAATATAAAACCAAGGATTATCGGTAACTAAAATAGTTTTTATATGATTAGCCACTCTAAACAATTTTATGGCACCGATTAAAAAAGCTGATAAGAAACCAAAAAAGAACATTAATGTACCCAACAAGCCAAAAAAATGCATTGGCCTTTTACCGAATTTACTGAGAAATGAAATAGTTATTAAATCTAAAAAACCATTAATAAAGCGGTCCACACCAAACTTAGTAACACCATATTTTCTAGCTTGATGTTGTACTATTTTTTCACCAATATTTTTGAATCCCTCATTTTTAGCGAGAACAGGAATGTATCGATGCATTTCTCCACTTACTTTTACCGTTTTAATAACTTCGTTTTTATAGGCTTTTAGTCCACAATTAAAATCATTCAATTGTAAACCAGAAGTTTTTCTAGCTGCCCAATTAAAAAATTTCGAAGGTATGTTCTTCGTAATTACATTATCGAATCTTTTCTTTTTCCATCCAGAAACCAAGTCAAAGTTATCATCTTTAATCATTTTGTACAATTCGGGAATTTCTTCCGGGCTGTCCTGTAAATCGGCATCCATAGTGATCACTACATCTCCTTTTGCAGTTTGAAAGCCAGCATCTAAAGCCTGAGATTTTCCATAATTCCTTTGAAAACGAATTCCTTTAACTTCTAGGTTCTTTTCTGATAGATCTTTTATAATGTTCCAAGAGTTATCATTACTACCATCATCAATAAAAATAACTTCATAAATAAAGCAATTGGATTGCATAACTTTTGCAATCCAATCGTATAATTCTTGTAATGACTCCTCTTCATTAAGAAGTGGTATTACTACCGATATATTCATGTACGATTTTCTTAAATCTATAAAAGATCAAATTTACTAGTCTTTTAAAGACTATACAACCTTTTTTATAAACTAATTAGTACGTTTCTTCTTCTGTTTTCTTCATTATTGCACCAGCAATTGCTGAAACAACGAAGCCCATAAAAGCAAAAAACAACAAACCCATTGCAATACCTAATAGAGGACTTTGTTTTTTTTGACTTTCTATGCTTTCCTCAATCATATCTTCAGAAATCCCCCATTTTTCCATACTTAATCGAGCAAATTCTAGTTTTTGTTCAATTAGTTCAGGAGCAATTACATTTTCAAGTATATATTGGAATCCTAGCGCTAATATTCCCCATAGCATTGCTATTCCTACCCCAATTTTTAAGGCTTGCCCCCAATTAAGGTAATCATTGTTTAATAATTTAAACTTTCGAATACCTAAAACTAATAGAGTTAAAGGTAATATTAAACTAGTTAAAGAAAGGGCAATACCAGGATTAGCTGCTTTTCCCATAGCATAAAATACCAATGCTAATAAAATGCTTGTGCTTCCTGCATACAAACCATATTCTAAAATAATATTTTTACTGTTTGTTTGATTTTCCATTTTTAAGTTTAGATTTCGTTACAAATATATTTTTTTGTTTTCAATTTATATTAGTCACCTGAATTTTTCCTTGCTTATTAAGCAATGGATTAGTATTCAAAAGTTTAGAAAAGTTACATTAAATAAGTAAAAAAAAAATCCTTTTATTAAAAAAAAGAGTGTACATTTGCCACGGCAAGTTCTACACAACTAGCTCCCTTTGAATCCCCCAGGGCGGGAACGCAGCAAGGGTATTAGGTTGTAGCAGTGTGATGTAGGTAGCTTGCCATTTTTTGTGTAAAAAAAACTTATCCATTTCCTCTTGGATGAAACTTTTCAACTGTTTTTCTCAAATCATTTTTATCCAAGTGTACATATATTTCCGTTGTGGTAATACTTTCATGTCCTAGTAGCTGTTGTATAGCTCTCAGGTCTGCACCATGCTTTAGTAGATAAGTAGCAAAAGAATGTCTTAATGTGTGGGGGCCCAATTTTTTATTAAGATTTATTTTTTTTGCCAGGTCATTTAGAATAATAAAAATCATTTGACGTGATAAACGCTTACCACGTCGGTTTAAGAAAACAATATCTTCTTCATCTTTATAGGGTTTGATTTCTGATCGTATGACTTTGATATATAAGTTTATTCTTTGGATCGTAGTGTGATGAATTGGAACAAAACGATGCTTATTACCTTTTCCTAAAACACGAATGAAACCTTCTTCAAAAAAAAGATCTGATAATTGTAAATTAATTAATTCGCTAACGCGAAGACCACAACTATAAATTGTTTCAATAATAGTTTTATTTCGTTCTCCTTGAGGATGGCTTAAATCAATAGCGGCAATAAGTGTATCAATTTCCTTTTTAGTTAGTGTATCGGGTAATTTTTTTGAAACGTTAGGACTTTCTATTAGATCCATCGGGTTGTCTTGACGGTACTCCTCAAACATTAAATAATTAAAAAAACTTCTTAAACTCGAAATTAATCTAGCTTGGCTTCTAGCAGAAATAATTTTACTTTCCTGGTATATAAAAAGCTTAATAATTTCAGAAGAAATAAAAGCAGGACAGGGAATAATTTTAAGTGTTTTGATAAATTTTATAAGTTTTTTTATGTCAGTTTTATAACTGTTTATTGAGTTATCTGTTAAGCCTCTTTCTATTTTTATAAATAAAATAAAATTATATAATACTTGTTCCCAGTTCATTGTGTTTTAACCGTTAAAAAAAAGTGAAAATATGTATTTAGAAAACAAAAATAAACATACTTTTGCGCCTCGATTATAAAAATTTATAAATTATGAAAAAATTATTAGTAGCTGCTATGATGGTATTTGGATTAGCAGCAAACGCTCAAGAAGGACAGTTTAATGTTGGTGCTAATTTCGGATTACCATTAGGTGATAGTAGTGACTATACCTCATTTGCTATGAGTGCTGAAGTAAACTATTTATTTAGTGTTTCTGACGATTTTAAGGTGGGACCTTCTGTTTCGTATCTGCACTATATTGCAAAGGACGCAAAGGATGTAAAAGAAGTTTTTGGACCTTTAACAGGTGTTATCAATTCAATGGTAGATAATTTTTCAGTTGAAACAACTGGAATTGAAGATTCTTCTTTTTTACCAATAGCAGTAGCAGCAAGATATAATGTTGCTGAGAACTTTACTTTAGGAGCTGATTTAGGGTATGCTGTTGGCATAAGTCCTAAAGGAAACGACGGTGGTTTTTATTATCGCCCAATGGTAGGATATAATATTTCTGAAAAGATAGCTCTTCAGGCTACTTACGCTGGAGTTAGTAAAGAAATTACGTCTTATTCTAACATTTCACTAGGGGTAATGTTTGCATTATAATACATAAAATAACTATCTGAACAGGGCAAGTTTGCCCTGTTTTTTTATTAAGATAAGTGAGATAGTCAGTAGTTAAAAATTAGTAACTATAAATTATTTTTAAAACACAAAAAAATATAATAAATGAAAAAATTATTAGTAGCGGCTATGATGGTATTTGGATTAGCTGCAAACGCACAGGAGTCTACTTCAAGTCAAACTGCTCAGGGAAAAATCGTAATCGAAGCTAATACGGGGTCTGCTACAACAGGAAACACTAGCTTTTCATTAACATCGTCAAACGGCAATACTGCTTGGTCTGTTGGTGCTGAAGGTGGTTATTTTATAATTGATGACTTAGCTGTTAAAGCTGGTTTAGGTTATGGTGATAATGGTACTACAGATTCATTCAGATATAAGATTGGTGCTGAGTATTACATTATTGGACAAATTCCTGTAGGAGTTGATTTCACTGGTTCTTCTTATACTGGAGGAAGTACTAACTGGCTTGGTTTGCAAGGAGGTTATGCTTATTTTTTAGGTGAAAATTTAAGTATTAAGCCAGCTTTAAGATATAACATTGGATTAGAAGACGGTCAAAAAGGTGTATTTCAAGGATTAATTGGATTTGCACTTTATTTTTAACTAAAAATGTCCTAAGATTTTAAAGCGAGGAACTGTTTAACGAGTTCCTCGCTTTTTTATTTTAAACTTTAAAAGTAGTTTTTATTTATTTCAAAAAATTTGATACTCTTATTTTTTTAACATAATTTAACTTAGTCTAAAAATTAAATTATAAAAACATGAAAAAATTACTTTTAGCAGCAATCGTCATGCTGTTTACTTTTAGTGCGAACGCACAAGATGGTCAATTCAATATTGGTACAAATTTTGGATTACCAGTTGGTGACGCAAGTGATGTAGCTTCATTTACTTTAGGTGCGGAAGTTAATTATCTATTTAGTGTTTCTGATGATTTTAAGGTAGGGCCATCGTTGTCTTATGTTCATTATACCGGAAAAGAGGTAGATATTACTCAAGGAATTTCATTACCGGGATTGGATTTAGGAAGCTTAGGAACTGTTGAACTTGACGATTCAGGTTTTTTACCTTTAGCAGCAGCAGCAAGATATAACGTATCAGATAGCTTTGCTTTTGGTCTTGATTTAGGGTATGCAATAGGGGTAAGTCCTGAAGGAAATGATGGAGGTTTTTATTACAGACCTTTGATGGGATACCATATTTCTGAAAAAATAATGTTACAAGCAACGTATTCAGGGGTAAGTGTTGAAGGAGGTTCTTTTTCTAACATCGGCCTTGGGGTAATGTTTGCTCTTTAAGCAACTTATAAAAGTTAATAATTGAGGTTTTAGATAAACTTTTGATTTAAATTTTTTTATAAAATCTATGTTTTTTAAGAAAACATAGATTTTGTTGTTTAAAAAAACTTTAATAAGGAAAAATTAACAATCATCACTTTAATTTTTATAGGTATGTTTCTTTGAATTCTCAAAAAAAATAATTTTATGGTAAAAGTTAGTTTAAATATTTCTAGTATAATCATCGATAAAGAAAATGAAGTAGGGGAGTAATTTATATCTAGAACTGATTTTGACACAAGAGGTTTGGTCGAGTTCAAAATGTCAGATAAATTTTTAATTCAACCCGCGAATTACTTTACTTTCGTTTCTAATCAAAACAATTTCTCAAAATATGGATTTTACAATATTGGTGGAGTGTTATGTTATTGATATGTCGCTTTTATTTAGGTTTTAAATAGAGTTTTTACTAACTTTTGACGGATATCTAAAAATGACTTACTTTAATGGAAATATTATTTTAGAAACCAACAAGGTTTTAAGAAAAATTCAAGCCTAGGAGATTTCGGTTCTAAACTAGAAAATGGTATTAATTTGGGGTTAAGTATGATAGAAGAAGAAAATAACTTTACTATAAATGATAGTAAATATTTTGATTTAAATACCTGATTTATATAGGTGTTTTTTTGTTGGGTGTCACCAGAGGTGTCAATTTTTGTTTTTTCGAGATTTTCAAATTCATTAGGCAAGTTATCAAAAAAAGTAAATAGATAAACATTTCTTAAATTAATTCTATAGGCTTTTTGATTTAGTAAAAGCTTTGGTGTTTAAAATGATCTTAAATATTCTCTTTACCTCTTCATGTGTAAATGATTTTTTTGATAATTCTCATTAATGTTATATTTCCGCTAGTTACCTGCAAGCACCAAAAACCTCACCGCACAGTCAAGCACATTTTATTTTTTCCGTACCTCAAAAAAATAAAAAGAGTTTGCCTTTACCCAGCGCTCGTGTACGTTCATAAGATTGTTGAAAAATGAATTGCTGAAGAACGAAATCTATCCTAAATTTTCTTTAATTTGCAAGCAAATTATGGGTAAAAAATATTCGGACATAAAAGAGAAACTTCAAATCGTTGTAGACAAGAAAACTACTAATGATTTGGCACATTTGACACACTTTTTTCAGAATCACAAAAATGGTGTATCTCAATATTTCAGATCATCTGCCATAGAATATTTGACTGAACTATACGAAAAATTGAATATTGTTCAAGAACCAGATTTTCAATATTATTTACCAATAAAATGGGACATTCCATTCCCACCAACTGAAAATCCGACATTCAAGTTTATTGACCTTTTTGCTGGGATTGGGGGAATAAGAATGGCATATCAAAATAATGGTGGAAAGTGTGTTTTTACTAGCGAATGGGATACTTATGCAAAAAAAACTTATGAAGCTAATTTTGGAGAAGTCCCTTTTGGTGATATTACCCAAATTTCAGAAAAAAATATTCCAGACCACGATATTTTATTAGGTGGTTTTCCTTGTCAACCTTTTTCAATTGCAGGAGTTTCAAAAAAAAATTCGTTAGGAAGAAAACACGGATTTTTAGATGAAACCCAAGGAACTTTATTTTTTGATATAGCTAGAATAATAAAACATAAAAAGCCAAAGGCTTTTATGCTTGAAAATGTTAAAAATCTTGTTTCGCACGACAAAAAGAAAACTTTTAAAGTTATCATTAAAACTTTAGAGAAATTAGGTTACAATGTTCATCATAAAGTTTTAAATGGTAAGTATTATGTACCTCAAAATCGTGAACGAATTATTATTGTAGGATTTAAAAAAACAGTTTTTAAGAGTAAAGAAACTTTTGAATTTCCTGACCCAAAAGAAGCAAACTTTGTTTTTAAAGAGATACTTGAATCAAAAGTGGATGATAAGTATACATTGTCAGATAAATTGTGGAGCTACCTACAAGAACACGCTAGAAAACACAAAGCGAAAGGAAACGGATTTGGTTTTGGAATGACTGATTTAAATGGAATTTCAAGAACTATTAGTGCTAGATATTACAAAGATGGGTCTGAAATTTTAATTCCACAAAAAGGAAAAAACCCAAGAAAATTGACACCAAGAGAATGTGCTAGACTTCAAGGGTTTCCTGATAAATTTATAATTCCAGTTTCAAACAACCAAGCATATAAACAATTTGGCAATTCAGTTGTAACACCTTTGATAGAGGCAGTTGCAAAAAATATTGTAAAAGAACTTTCAAAAATTAATGAATCTAACAAATCTAAAATCGCTGTTCATTAATAATGGATGTAAGAAAGTTTATGTGAAAACTCTTTCGCCTAACGATAATTCTAAAAACCAAGTTTATATTGGTGGGAATTTTGAAATCCTAAATATTCTTCCAATATCAGAAATCACAACTGAAGAAGCTGGAGATTGGAATAAAGAACGTTTTAAAGCAAAAATTAATTTTTCATGGATTGACGGCGAAGGTATAATTTCTTCTGCACCCCAAGCACAACTTATTCTCTACCCCAAATATCCTGAAGTTCGTTTTTCAGGTTTTCTGGCAAGATGCAAAAAAGCACCTTCAGAATTAATGACACAAAGATTGGCTGGTAGACTATTATTCTTTTCTGTAGCTCAAAACGGAACGATTTTAGGTTATGTAACTTCACCTAGTTCTGATATCGCAAACGAATTCAATAAAACAGAATCAGATTCTACTCACGGAGTATTCTCTGTTATAGATTTACCTGTAACAAAAAATAATCGAACAATATTATTAGGTGAATTGAAACGGATTTATGAGTTAGGTTGGATTGAATCAAAAAGGTTAGATAGAGATGGAAATATAATGGATTGTCGAGCACCTAATTGTGGTGGCTATACTTTAGAAGCGGAATTAGGAGTTACACCCAATGGATATTCTGAACCTGATTTTATGGGTTGGGAAGTTAAACAGTTTGGAGTTGTAAATTTCAACCGCACCAAATCCAAAGCTATAACTTTAATGACACCAGAACCAACTGATGGGTTATATAAAACCAAAGGTGCTGAATACTTTGTTAGAAATTATGGTTATGAAGATAAACTTGGAAGACCTGACAGATTAAATTTTGGAGGAGTTCATAAAGTTGGAGAAAAACAGCATCTGACGGATTTAACAATGCAATTAATCGGATTTGACATTGAGAGCGGGAAAATTAGGAATACAAATGGTAGAATTGCATTATTAGACAACAAAGATAATGAAACAGCTTCTTGGAGTTTTTCATCAATGCTAAAACATTGGAACAGGAAACACAATCAAGCCTGCTACGTACCTTCTCTTTCAGAAACAAAACCTGAAAGAAAATACAGATATGGCAACGAAATTATATTAGGAACTGGAACCGATTTTCAATTATTTCTTTCGCAAATGGCAATTGGAAATATTTATTATGACCCAGGAATTAAATTGGAGAACATATCTACCAAACCTAAAATTAAGAAACGAAGTCAGTTTAGAATAAAGTCTGGATTTTTACCAAACTTATATAAACAGAACGAAATAATTGATATTGCTGAATAGCAAACGCTTAAAGCCATACACTTTTACAGTCGCTTCATCCAAGCTTCGCCAAAACTGTAAAAAAAGTATGTCTTTGCCAACGCTAGCAAGTTTACGGAAAAAAGCCAGCAGGTAACAATGTATAAAAAACATAAGGCGATTTAGGCTTAATTCAAAAAGCTGTGTTTATTTACAAAGTCGTCAAATATAAAATTTGGCGTTTATGAGAAAAAAGATAAAAGCAAAATATTTATATTTGGCTTATTGCAAACCGAAACGTGTCGTTTATCATCTGCTCTACGTTTCTTATTCTTAACGTTACCATACATTTAAAAAAACTTATGAGCGAAACAAAATTGACCGCAAAAATTAAAACTGAGCCAAATATTGGAGATCGCTTTGTGGCTGGATTAGTAGATTATATAATAATATATGGATTAACTTTCTTTTTAATTTTTACATTTGGTGAACCGAATGATAAAGGCGGATATTCTTTAAATGGTTTACCTGCATTAGTTCCAATAATTTTTTGGCTGATTATGACTGTTGGTCTTGAAATTGGTTTCGGAGCAACGATTGGTAATTCATTAGTAAAACTAAAAGCGATTCCAAAAAATGGAATGAATCGAAAACTGACTTTTGGAGAATCTTTTAAAAGACATTTACTTGACCCAATAGATATGTTTTTTTTTGGACTAATTGCAATAGTTACAATAAAAAACACAGATAAAAATCAACGATTAGGAGATATTTGGGGAAACACAATTGTAGTGCGGACTGAAAATTTAACTGTATAAAAACATATGATAACAAAACCTAAACTGCATTAAAACGCAACTTAGCCAAACGTTGGTTGTCATTAAACAAGCCCTTGAACGAACATTTTATACAAAAAAGTAACAAATTTTATTCTTAATCGTTTCATAAGAAAACAATAATAATGAAGCAAATAATATTTACCCTAGCCTTGTTAATTGTATTAATGCCTAAGGCAAATTGCCAAGAAGAATCATTTTCTAATAATTTATCAAAGGATGAAAAGATACAAGTATTAGAGCAAATTAAGATACTTGAAAACGCCTTTAAAAAATCATCATTTGAATCTCTAAAAGATAATATTTCCTCAGATTTCACCTCAATGGGGCAAAGTATGCCTAATGCGATTGAAATTTTAAAACAGATGAGTGCTCAAATGCCAAAAGGTTCAATCAAACTATTAAATGCATCTAAAACAAAAAAAGAACTATACGATTTAGATTTAGAACTAGGTAATTTCGGAATCTACTTTAAGTCAATATTAGATAGTAAATTTAAATTTATAAAATTAGATTATATCGAAGATAAAGAACAAATTGAAGAAACTATTAATCAATATTTGGTAAGCAAAGAATACATTTCACTTCCTTTTCATTTAATAGATGGTTATATATTGATTGATGGGGAGATCAATAATAGAAAAGGGAAATTTATGTTTGATACAGGAAACCCACAGGGTTTGTTATTAAACAATAATTTTCTGGATTTAAAAAAGGACAATAAAGTAGGAAATGGGAGGACAGGTTCAAGACAGCAATTAATGATATATCAAAGCGACATTGCTAACGTTAAAATTATTAATGAAGTGAATTGGGATAGTTTAAATAATGTAATGCACGCAGATTTTGGGTTCATTGAAGAAGGCATTACAAAAGATTTTCTTGGCTTTTTGGGATACGAATTTATTAAGAATTATGAATTCATTATTGATTATGATGCTCAGGTTATTAATTTATATCAATTAGATGAGACAGGTCATTCTTCTCAAAATATATACAATAAAGAAGATGTTATTGAGTCCTTAAAATTCACAACACCATCAGAAAAACAAATACCAGTATTAGAATTTAGTTTAGCAAACGAAAAAATAGTTTCTCACTTTGATACTGGAAATCAAGGAAGTATTAATCTACTTCCAAGCTTTAAAGATAAATTATTGCATACTAAAGACTTGAAATCATTTAATAATGGTTGGTATGGTCAACCTAATAGCCCCACATTCGTATTAGATGGACTTACCTACAATGGTAATAAATTAGAAAAAATAAGAAATTTATCAATTTTAGATAGTGATAAAAACGAAATTGAAATAGGTTACCAATTTCTAAAAAACTATAAAACAGTCTGGAACTATAAAAAGAATACCATTATTTTATTGAAGAGATAACAACAACCAACAAAACCTAAACTGCATTAAAAGGCAGTTTACACGAAACGTTTAAAACACACCCACCACAAAACACCTTTTAGGGTGTTTTTTTATGCCTAAAATTTATTGAAACTGGTGATTAAAATATTGCTAGGTGTAAATATTTGTAAACGTTTATATTTGCAATCGAAATATACACAATTGTGTATATCCGCTAGTTATAAGCCATAAAAGAAAACAAATTAAAAACAACTATAAAATTTAAATTATTATGAAAACAACAGTGAAAATTGCTGTCATTGCTATGATGGGAATGAGTTTGGGAGTTAGTGCGCAAAATTTTAATAGCTCTGATTTAAGAATAGGATTAAATGACGGTAGGTCAAAAGGGAGTAAGGAAGGTCAAAGGGCATTAGTTCATTATATAAATGATGAACTAATAATCAATTACAACGGTGATTTTGAAGGAGGCACGAAAATACAAAGTAGTCTTAGTGTTAGTGGAGATATTCATGGTCGTAATTTACGATTTGACGGAACTGATTTTCAGTTAGGATTAAATAATGTTAGGTCAAAAGGGAGTAAGGAAGGTCAAAGAGCTTTAGTTCATTATATAAACGATGAATTAATAATCAACTACAACGGCGACTTTGAAGGTGGAACGAAAATACAAAGTAATCTTGCTGTTCTGGGTAAAATAGAATCAAAAGAAATAAAAGTAACAACTTCGCCTACTGCTGACTTCGTTTTTGAAGAGGACTATGATTTACCTACGTTAGTATCAATCGAAAAACACATAAAAGAAAAAAAGCATTTACCAGAGATTGCATCTGCAAAGGAAATGGAGAAAAATGGAGTTAATGTTGGAGATTTTCAAATTCAATTACTCCAAAAAATAGAGGAATTGACTTTATATACCATTGAGCAGGAAAAGAAAATTAAGAAATTAGAAAAGCAACAAAAAGAAATTGAAGAACTAAAAAAACAAAATTTTGAAATCAAAGAATTAGTTCAGAAATTATTAAAAGATAAAAACTAAGCGTAACGGCTTATAACACGTTATATAAAAAATAGCAGTTTAGAGCTAAAATTAAAGTTCGTTCTTTTCTGCTATTTTTGTTTCTGAATTGAAAAAGTAGTCGTTTTATATTCCGCTACTTTTCATATACAAAACCGTTGTACTTAATTAAAACAAATACTTATGAAAAAAACATTAATCATTATACTCTTTTTATTTCTAGCGATTAACATAAATGCTCAAAAGTCTGATTTAATTGTTGGAAAATGGGTGTTTACTAAAGCATTAAACAAAGACATTGATAAAGCAGGATTAGCTTATATGAAAGCAGAGATTATTGGTAAATGGAAACTAAATTTTGACTCTGATGGAAAATTCGATACTTCTATGATGGGAGAAAAAACGACTGGAACCTGGAAGTATAACTCTAATTCTAATTCTATTACGCTGAATGGTATTGAGGGCGGACCACTGGAGTTTAAAATTTTAGAATCTACCGAAAATAAATTAGCATTGAAACTTGGATTAGGGGAATTTTTATTAACAAAAACCGAAGAATGAAACTAGGTACAACGCCACCTAAACTGCATTAAAAGGCAGTTTACACGAAACGTTTAAAACACACCCACCACAAGACACCTTTTAGGGTGTTTTTTTATGCCTAAATTTTAATGAAACTGGTGATCAAAATATTGCTAGATGTAAATATTTGTAAACGTTTATATTTGCAACCGAAATATACACAATTGTGTATATACGCTAGTTGGGTACAATTATGACAAACAGCATTTTTTATAACAAAGGGTTTGAGTTAAACGGAATATCTGTACCTGAATTTGAATTAAAAAGCGGAAAACTAGTCCGACTTTACATTCCTAGTGTGAGAATTATTGGATTTGACCTGACCATTGAATTAATAAAGCGTTTTCAAAAAAAGAACAACAATTTACCTTGGGCGAAAAATTACTCTCAAAATTCGATTTTGGAAAAATTATTTCCTCTTACGGTTGAGAAGTATTTGATTAAGAAAAATAAGATTGACAAGCGAAGCGCAATAAGAATTGCAGACGAAATCGGAATTAAATTGAATGATAAATTTGAAAAAATAGGATTTATTAATCGAAAAGCATTGATAATAAAAGCTCTATTCGAAAAAAACAATTCTATTCTTATCGATTATTATGGTGTTGATGCAATTGGAATAAAAAAATTGGAACGAATTGTAAACGTAGAAATTGAAAAAGGGAAAACTGGAATCGCGTTTGACCTATTGGAATATGTTGAGGAAAAAGAACCTTTTGTAAATATTGAACGAATAAAAATAACTCTACCCAACACTATGTAAAAATGCATTAAAACGCATTTTACATTAATCGTTGGGCACAATATCCGAACAGAACGCAAATGAAAGAAAATAAAGATAGAGTGATAATTGCAAGTGACGTAAATGAGCGTGACGGAATCGGAGTTGAAATCTACCGAAATGACGAATTGATTGCGGAAATTTTCAGAGACGACACAGAGAGAACCAGAACAATCCGAGTTTTTAAAGATAATATTTCACTTGAATTAATGGAAGAGTGTATTTCAACTTTTAAAAAGGAAATTCCTTGGGACTTTATTAATTACTCAGAAGAAGAGAATGAAAAAAATTAACCTAGAAATAGAATCTTATTTATTTGATGGAGAGAATGGAGAATTCAGAGCTATTCCTTTCTATGAACTTTCTATTGACGAATCTGTAATTTATCAGAATCAAGAGCCTAAATATTTAATTGATTTTAATTACAGAGATTCCTCGTTTGTAAAGCAAATTAAAAAAGCAATGGAACAAGGTGTTGACCTTGAAGAAATAATTAATGGATATGGTATTTATCTTGGTTTAGATTGGACCACGAAGCATAATATAGTAAGTAATGAAATTCCCAATTCGCAACAAACAGAAAAAGTTGAATTAGAAAGAATTGAATCCTTTGGAGATGTTGCCAATGAATTAATTTTTATTGCAACTGACAACTACAATAAATCTGACTTCATAAACGAAAATGGATTGTTGGATAAATTTATGATTCAGGACAAAAATGGTTTTTATAGTTTGGAATCAATGGTTATTGACCGAAAAGAAAATATTGGAAAACTGTTAGATTTTCTATTTCAAAGAAAAACGGAATTAACCGAAATTCAGCTATCAGAAAACATTTCAATTTACGACTTGAGCAGTTTAATCGGAAAAAGTATTGACTTAAATCAACTTGAAAATGATTACCAAAAATGGATTAAAATTTCTGGTCGGAATAACACTATGGATGAATATGGAACGCTACTCGCATTGATTGGCTTTCTTGAACGGAATTCTGGTGAAAAACAATTGATTTTAAGAGTTGAAAATAAAAAACAGCACACAACAAACACCCCCTAAACTGCATTAAAAGGCAGTTTGCACGAAGCGTTAAAACCAAATTTACAGAATGTCAATATACCTAGACTAATATGAAACGTTTTATTTTACTTTTATTTTTTTATACTATCCATTCTTTTTCTCAAGAAGAAGCTCAGGATACTTTGTTTATCAAATATGATAGAAACTTATTGACAAGACATTTAGATGTTGATAATTCCAGATATTATTATTTAATTAAAGGGACAGGAAATAGAGAAGATCTTGTCTATTTTTATGAGTATGAAACACATAAGAAATTATCTCCAAAGAAAATCTTGTCTTTTAAAGAAGTTCTAATAAATTCTGATGCATATTACGGAAAAGATAAATTACAAGATTCGAGATTGGCAGAGTACCTTTGGAAATATGAGGTTATTTTAGTTAAAGGAGATGATTACATTGAATTAGGAACAGTTTATGAAATAGAGTAAAAAAAAAGTCAATAAAATAGTACACGTACTACCAAGCACCTTTTAGGGTGTTTTTTTATGCCTAAAATTTATTGAAAAAGGTGATCAAAATATTGCTAGATGTAAATATTTGTAAACGTTTATATTTGCAATCGAAATATACACAATTGTGTATATCCGCTAGTTGTACGTAATTTAACATATCAATGAGGTTTCTAATTTCAATATTAATATTTTTAGTTTTTTTTCCGTGTTTTGGTCAGACTGTCTATGAAATAAATAAAGCTGAATTAGAGGGATGTCGTTCATGCAAAAGAAAACGGAAAAATCCAAATCCGAAATCTGTTTTAATAGAAACTGACTTGACTTGTTTCAGAGAAATGGCAAATCCAATTGTCAGCTTAAAACCAACCATAACTGATTATTTGACTGTTTACCCTTCGCTTTTGACTGGAAAAGGAAATACATCAAGTAAAACTATAGAATTATTAGATGAACTTAAATTAGTTTCACACGATTTTTATGGTGGATATACGAATTTTAACCTAAAAATATTGAGTTATAATGACCTTATAATCTATTCAAGACTGGGTATTGAAGTTGAGGAAAATGTATTTGAAAATATATATCTCAAAGAGATTGTCGTTCCATTAACTTGTAGCGGAGCAAATATGGAATACTATAAACTATTCAACGAAAATATTTCAGAATATCAAAAAAAGTATCCGAATTTTACTTTGGAAATTGACGCTAAAAAATACAGCATTGATGCTTTAAATGCGTACTATAATCTTAACCAAGTTGAGTGGAATTTGAACGCTTATCAAGTCAATGACGACTTTGTTCATTTTGCCAATACTTTTTTCAAAAAACTTTTGGAAAATAAAGAATATAATGTTATCAAAAAACTGATTTTTGGTGTAAATCCTGTAACAAGGATTTACGCTCACTCTGCACTTGAAAGAGCAAAAAAAGATGGATTTGATATAGATAAAGAAACAAAAGAACAAATGGAAATAGTAGAGAAAAACGGATTGCAATTTAAAAACGGGATTTTAAGTTGCTGGATTGGAGATTTCGACTATAACAATTATGATTTTGCCATTAAAACGAAAGAAAATTAAGAAACTACGTACAACAAAACCTAAACTGCATTAAAACGCAGTTTGCACGAAACGTTTAAAACACACCCACCACAAAACACCTCTTTTAGAGGTGTTTTTTTATGCCTAAAATTTATTGAAAAAGGTGATCAAAATATTGCTAGGTATAAATATTTGTAAACGTTTATATTTGCAACCGAAATATACACAATTGTGTATATCCGCTAGTTATAAACCATAAAAAACGAAATGAAAAAAATTAAATTAAACTACTTATTCCTGTTATTAGCTTTATTAATTTTATCATGCGAAGATTCCGATAATGAAATCGCAAATGAACCAAATAACGAAATTATTGATAATTATAAATTATTAGCTGTGTCTGACCTTGGAGAAGTTTTTGAGATCGGAAATAATACTGGAAATATTGAAAACGTCGGACAATTAAATAAGGAAAATGAAAGCACTTTTTTATTTGCAAATAACTTAATATCATCTGAAGAAAAAATTTACTCCATTGAGTATGTCTACAATCCATTACCCACCAATAATCTTTTAGTATTTGACAGAGAAAATGGTACCAGTCAAATTATACCATTAATATTACCACCAAATATAAATGGAAACGAAAAAGCAATTATAGCTTTAGCTTGGGACAATAATAATTTGATTGGAGTTTTAGCGGAAAACGTCTTTATAAATAATTCAACAAAGCATATAATTAAAATTAACCTTCAAGATAATTCCATTACTGATTTAGGAATTACTTTCAATGAGGGTACTATCACTTCTATGAAGAAAATTAACTCTAAATTATTTTTATCAACTAGGGGAGAGGGTTTTATAGAAATCAATTTGACTGATAATTCAATAAACAATTTAAACTCTATTAATGGAAGTAAGTTGGCTCAAATAAATAATTCAGAACTAGCAATAATGCAATCCGTAACTGGTTCAGCAAATGGAGCTAAACCAAGTGTAATTAACTTGACTAACCAAACCATCTCTGACAAGTCAAATGGTGAAACTTATCTACTCTCTAATGTTTTTGGCAACTCTTTTTATAAAGACAATGTCTATCTTAATCTTGTAAAGACTAATTCAATATATTTAGGGATTTTGAAAAGTAATTATGAAACAAATGAAAATACAATAGTGGAAATAAATTCTACAGCAGTTAATAGAAATCTAATAATTGTTAATACGATTGAATAAAATTACAGTTTACAACAACGGCTATAAGTAATTGCTTATTCTCGCATACTTGTGAAAATCTTCGCGGATTTTCAGCTTGGTATGTAATTATAAAATTAAGAGCTAGACAACGCAACTACTCATAGCCGAAGCCGTTGTAAATAATGCGTAGAAATTGTAGATTAAATTTAATATTGGAAAATAATCTGAGTTGAAAACCATGAGGGAAAATAAAAATGGAAAACGAAATTAAACTGACTCTAGCAGCTGAACCGTTCGCAAAATGTTATGGAATTTTAATTCTTGAAAATGGAGATTATATGATTGAAATTAATCAGTCAAAAATACCATCTGATTTTCTAAACAGACTAAAAACATGGTATAAAGAATATTATCCATATACAGGAATGGGGTTAAAGGAACTTGAATCTCACCGAGAACATACTGAAAAATTGGATAAAATTGGAATTGAACTGTTGAACGAAATTTATAACGATAAAATATTTAGTTACCTGAATGTTAATAGATTTGTTTATTTCAGTCGAGGAACTGATCAACCAATATTTGAACTGAATTAAATCACTATTTACAACAAAACCTAAACTGCATTAAAAGGGAGTTTAGCCAAACGTTTAAAACACACCCACCACAAGACACCTTTTAGGGTGTTTTTTTATGCCTAAAATTTATTGAAACTGATTGTCAAAATATTGCTAGGTGTAAATGTTTGTAAACGTTTATATTTGCAATCTAAATATACACAATTGTGTATATCCGCTAGTTGGCAACAAGCAGAAAATTAGACGAGGTAAAATAATAAAAAACATGTTAGAATGAAAAACGTAAGGTGGTTTTTTAAAGAAACAATTCCTATAATAATTGGAATCTTGATTGCTTTATTAATCAATAATTGGAATGAGGATAGAAAAAATAAAAAGTATCTAAATCAAATATTTTCATCTATAGAAAGTGAATTAGAGGAAAGTGAATTAGATATAAAAAGAGTAATACCTAAGCAATTGGCATCTGTTGATACGATAGATGCTTATATGAATAATGAAAAAGTTACTTTGTACGAAATAATTATGAAATCTGATGGTATTCATAAGCCCATAATAAAAACTAATTCGTGGAATGCTATTGCCAATTCAAAAATAGAATTAATTGAATATGAAAAATTATCTGCGTTATCTAATATTCAAGAAAGTAAAGAAAATCTAAATCAAAGAATAGAAAAACAAGTAGAATATAGTTTTCAAAACTTTGAAAGGTCTGGTAAAAACAAGAAGATAATTTTACGAATGTTGATTTTAGATATTATAGGTGCAGAAAAAGAGTTAATATCTGAAATCGAAAAATTTATTAAAGAATAAAGCCAGTTGCCAACAAAATGTATAATTAATTGCTATTCCTTGCTAAACCGAAGGTAAATAATTTTTCATAAACCTAGTTTTTAACTCTAAAATTTGGTGCTTAAACACGTAACTAACCATACACAAAACGTCAAAACACACCCACCACAAGACACCTTTTAGGGTGTTTTTTTATACCTAAATTTTAGTGAATGAATTATAAATAGTAGGTTCTCCGATACCTAAATAACGAAAAAGTTCTTGGATATAATTGGGCTAAGTAAAAAAGTTTAGTTTTGCATCAAAAACAAGAATGAGTAGAGCTTTTTTTTATTTTATTTTAATGTCAGTTTTATTATCCTGTAAAATTTCAGTTTTGGAAGAGGATTTATCAATAGTAAAGAGATATACAGGTGCTAAAGATGTAATTATTGATTATAATGTTAATGATGTTTTAGTTCATATTTATGAGGATAATATGAATGATCAAGAGAAAAAGCTTTTTATACCAGTACTTTCAGTTATAATTGATGATTTTATGTCGAAATATAGGCCAGAGGTAAATGTTAGAGGAAAAACTATTTTTAAATTTTATAATGATAAGAATGAAATTATTGATGAGCGAAATATTTCAAATAATGGCATACGGGAAGTGAATCGTTTTTTAGAGAAAACAAAAGAGATCTTTGTCAAGTATAAAAAAGGAGAATCAATCGGAGATTATTTCTTGAACGTAAGTAATTTTGATGATACTGTTTTTTTTAAAGATCATTTTGAAGAATTAGAAAGTATAGATATAAATGGGTATTATTCAAAAGATGATATTTGTATGGTATACATATATGGCTATTTTGATCGTGGTGATAGGGTAGAAAGTTATATTTTTGTTTATGATAAGAAGAAACGAAAGGTAGAGAGTATAAAAAAGTACTGATTTTATATATGACCTATAAGATCCTCTTACCACAAGACACCTTTTAGGGTGTTTTTTTATGCCTAAAATTTATTGAAACTGATTGTCAAAATATTGCTAGGTGTAAATATTTGTAAACGTTCAGTTTAAATAAAAAAGTTGTTCTAAAGCCCATAAACTCTACAAATAATTCCTTTTTTGACTTGAGTTTTTATTTGTTTATTAATAGTTTCGTCTTTGTAAAAGAAATATACGCAATTGTGTATATACGCTAGTTAGCTATAATGTAGAACAAGCATTGCGAATGAAAAGAACAATTACCATTTCAATAATTATTATGAATCTATTAAATCTGTTTGGTTGTAAAGTACAAAACGAAAATGACCCTTATTGGGATTTTAATGAAACTAAACATTTTCGACCTGAATTAAATAAAGGCGAATTCTTCAAATTAAGTGGGTTTGATTTTGGCTGGTTTGTACTTGAGCCAATATCAAAATTTGTAAAGGACAAGGAACACGAAATTGAACGTGGAAAATCTTTATCGTATGGACAGAAAGCACTTTATTATTGGTGGTATTTAGATGCTCAAGTTACAAACGGTGGATTTGTTCAATTCTACTACAATGGTTATGGGCTTTATGTTTCTACGATAATAAAAGGATTAGAACATATTGGAGATACTGAAATGGCCAACCTTGTCAAAAAAGCAGATAAAATCTATCAGAAAAATAAAAAGTTAATGGACAAAGCACAAGAAAGTGATTTGTTTGGAAGTGACCTCTATGATAGACTAGACAAAATGTCTTTGCTTGATGACGACTACTATGAAATCAATGAAAAGACAATGTCTTTAATTGAAGCTTACATTCGTAAAAAACCCAACGAAATTTGTCTAGACGAAGATGGGGAAGAATTTGATATGAATTTTTCTGGTCTTTGTAAGACCTTCTATGATAACAAAACGATCAAAGAAGAGTTTCAGCTTCGAAAAGGTGTAATAAATGGACAATTTAAATCATTTTATGAGAACGGGAAACCAAAAGAAATAGTACAATATTCTAACGGTCAAAAAACTGGTGAACTTAAAGAGTATTATGGGAATGGACAGCTAAGGAAAGAAGTTACTCGTAACTCAACCAATGGTTTAAACGAGCTAAAATATTTCTTTGAAAATGGTCAACAATCAAAATTAGAATACCGAGACCAAGAGGATAAAAAGTATGGTGATTATAAAGAATGGTATGAAAATGGCCAATTAAAAGAACATTCAACAAATATTGGTAAAACTAAAAGGAATGGGTATCGAATTGAGTATTGGGCTAATGGTAATAAAAAAATAGAAGTTGATTTCAAAGAAGGAAGAGCCTTTTGGAAAAATTATTGGAATGAAGATGGTAGACAAACCTTAATCGATGGAACTGGACTTTGTATTACTGAGTGGAATTCTTTTAAAAGTGTTACAACTTATGAAACAGAGTACAAAAAATATCTAAAACACGGAAAATCAAGAACAATTCGAGAGGGTAATGTGAGTTTAGAACAAGAATTTAAGGAAGGTAAAGAAGATGGAATAACAAGAAGCTACTATGATAACGGCACCCTAAAAGAAGAAACTTTGTATAAAAAGGGAGAGTTAGTTTCAAAAAAAGAGTTTCCAATTTTTGAGAATCCAGTGGTTGTAACTTCAATTATATGTGAAATGGAGGACGAATGGTTAATTAATCGTGAGCTTGAGATTGCTGATTCTTATCCGATCATACTTAATAAGGATGTATTGGAAAATGATTTTAAAGCTGATATTTCTGTTTTTGATGGCTACCCACAAGACCACGAGTTAAGTTATAGCTATTTTGTTGAGATAGATAAAGATGGAAAACCAGTAAATCTAGACTTCTTAGTTGCTGATAATGGTTTCTTGACGACTGAAGTAGAATCAAGTATTAAGAAAATGAAATTCAATCCTGCACAAAAAAATGGAGAAAGCATTAATTCTTACTTGATTATTAAACATAAATTAAAACTTGGAGAATAAACACTATAGCTAACAATGTATAACAAATCATAGCCTCCTATCGGCAGGCTACGCTTGTTATACTAACCGTTGGGCGTCATTAAAACAAAGACTTAGCAATGCACAAATCATTATCAATATTAAATACAGATAGATTAAACAAATACGGGCATCTATTCGCAATATCTGCAATGGAAGATATGATTTGGATGAAAGCGACAGAGGGAGTTCCTATGCACCTTGGACATGATATGCATAGACCAGTTGGTGCGATGGTACCATTCGGTTTATACTTTGAACCTAAAATGGTTAGAAGTCTAGGACTTTCTTTGATTCCACAAAATGACGATGATAGTAAGCAAATAACTGATTTTAAAAATTATTCTCATATAAAGAGCATAAAAAATACGGTTGTCCAAAATAACAATAAGCTTTATGAACAAGTTGAAAGTTATATCGAGTCAGAGTTTAAATACCTTGAAACAGGTACTTTGTCAATATTAAACGACGCTATTGTTAAGAGGGTATTTAAAGAATTAGCTGATTTTCAGGATAAAGCTGGTCTGATTAAACTGGAAGACCTAAACAAAAACTTCACATATAAATATCAAGGAGTGTTTTTTCATAATACACTGCCTTTATGCATCTATTCACATAGTTTTTTTAGGAGGTCATTATCAAGACATAATAACTTTCACTTCTTCTTTTTGGATGAGTTAATGTCAATGCAGAATAACGAAGATATTACTATCAAAATTTCACTGGATTGGGACTTGATAGGATACTCGCCTTCTTTCCTTAAATCATTTGAATATGAGTATTGGTTTGGCCCTAAATACACTGATGATATAAGTAATATTCAAAACGGACTTACTAAGCATAATTGTAGTGAGTTTGAAAGAGATTACCATGGTATTTCAACAACAGAATTCTTTTGGAAAGACAACAACGAATTAAAAGAATTTGAACTTGAAGAATTGCGAGAAAATGATGCTCCAACAATGGAAGATTTTTTCGGTTGCAGATATATGCATTCAATTTACGATACTTCAAAAGATACTTTTGTACACTTTGATGGTGCTATACGGGGGTATGATTCGGACTTATATTTTGATAGAATAGACCAAAATATGACTGACTTTGGGAGGAGAAGTGAATATACAAAGTTATTTAGAGTTGATGGCAAGCTTGAACTAAAGAACTGGAAAAGCTTAATCACTAATTACATGCAGGATAATCCGTTGATTTATGAGTATTTCGGGATAGCAAAACCAATATCGGAACTTAATAAAGAGGCAGATAATAAATCATTAATGCAACAATTAGTACCTCACTCAATGAATAAAAGTGATGGTATAAAACTTCTTATATCTTACCACAACAAGAATGAAGATTATGAAAATATCAGCCATTCTGTTTCTATTTATGATCTGATTAATATTAATGGTGTAGATAACAGTATTCTTGAAGACGAAATCATAGAAGTTAAAAAAGCATTAAGTCGACTTGGAAAAAAACTAAATATAAAAGATGATACACTCTATGGAAATTGTAAAGATGAATATTGGAACATTCCATGCATTTTTCATGGTAAGAATGACCCAACAGAAGATATTCAAATTACACTAAAAGCCCTGAGTAACATCTTCAAAAGTATGATAAATAGGGAACTTGATACAATAGCGTCATTTACTATTGCATGGAATATTGAGGATAAAGAAGTTCGAGTTAGTTGTTTGGGACATATCGTGAATTTATATAATTGGATTGAGAAATTTCAAATTATTCCTGTAGAAAGAGATAGTTTAAAAAAGTGGTTAGATAACCAAAGAACATATTTGAATGAAACTTTTGAAGAGTGTATCGACAAACCATTAGTACAAGACATTTGTCAATTTGACGGCGTTCTTTATATAAAAAGAAAGATTGTAGGAGAGGAATTTAATTTGGAACCATTTTCTGATGAAAAAGGTCTTTCGTATAGATTTAGTATTCCTGTAGAGAAAGAGGAATTATATGACGACATAATAAATGGCAATATAAAACCAGTGATGTCTTATATATTAAAAAAAGCAACATGTAGTGTGACAAAACAAGATTATCATAAAAGTCCTCATTCAAAACTACTTGATGATAATGTACACATGATAGTGGAAGAACTAGAAGGATTGACATTTTATTGGTCTGATAAACAAATAATATAAAATAACGAACGCCCAACAATGGCTAATAAAGCATAGGCTTGCCGCAGGCGTAACACAAGCCAACGCTTCATAGCCTGACCGTTGTACACAAGTTGAGTAAAATGAATAAAGATTATAAATTAAGGTCAAAGGATAAATTAACCAAGCTTGTAAAAATCAAAGGAATCGAAACGTGGAATGAACTGACAGAATTCATTAAAAAATTGCCCTATGGTCGAAATAAAAATCGGACTGATTTTGGACTTGTTTTATCAGAACAAAAGGGCACTTGTAGTTCAAAACATGCTCTTTTAAAAAATATAGCGGATCTTAACAATATACCAAATATTGATTTAGTAATCGGAATTTACCGTATGACCGAATTGAATACGCCAAAAATTGGAACTGAGTTAACTGATAACTCAATCGAATTTATTCCAGAAGCACACTGTTATCTGAAAATAAGTGAAAATAGAATTGACTTTACCAGTGAACAATCTGAATTTAAGAAAATTGAAGAAGACATTATTGAAGAAAAGCTAATTGAACCAAATCAGGTTACAACTTTCAAAGTTGATTATCACAAAAAATTTTTGAAAAACTGGTTAAATGAAACAAAATCGAAATTTGAGTTTGATCAAATCTGGCGAATAAGAGAAAAATGTATAGAAAATTTAACTGTATAAAAACATTTGCTAACACCACCTAAACAGCATTAAAACGCAGTTTGCATGAAACGTTAAAAACACACCCACCACAAGACACCTTTTAGGGTGTTTTTTTATGCCTAAATTTTAGTGAAACAGGTGATCAAAATATTGCTAGGTGTAAATATTTGTAAACGTTTATATTTGCAATCGAAATATACACAATTGTATATACCCGCTAGTTGTAGCTAATTGAATGAACGAGAAACAAGCAATAGAAGAATTATTGTATCAGAGTGGTAAGCATTCTGATATTGAAAACCCTAGATGGACAAATGGATTTTTAGGAATGTTACGACCATTTAAAGGTAGATTAATTGAAGAAAATTTCCATAAAATAGTTGGTTCTTTATATATCTTATCTGATTATTTTCCAAAAGAGAATATAAAGAACGAAATAGTCTCATCAATTTGGGGAATCTGCCACCTTGGAAGAGCTTGGGCAGTTGATCCTGAGGGAATGTTGCAATCAAATAATTTGATTAGTCATAAACAAATCAAAGAAATTGAAAATTGGATTGAACATATATCCTATATTTCTTTTTGTCTTTTAGATGGAATTGGGTCAGAAGCTTTTAAATTATATGAAACTGAATACAAAAAGGATTTAAAATCAATATATAAAGAAAAAAACTAGCTACAACATAACCTAAACTGCATTAAAAACGCATTTTGGTTAAAGTTTTGTAATTCATTGACTAAGAGAATTCTGAATCTCAAAAAAATAGATTTATTTAACTTATGAAAAGACACATAATCTATTTAATAATTTCGATAATTTTCATTTTAAGTTCAGTAATTCGTTTTTACTATATTATTAACAGTTCAGGCTGTAGACACGGATGCATACCTATAATTGCTTTTTTACTATTCATAATTGGAATAGTATTATTGTTTATTGGTATAATTGCATTTTTAAAATCTAAAAAAGAATAATTATTAAAATATGTTTTACAGAATTGTAACTTGGTTGCTATTATTAATCAGTTTCGTTGGAATTTTTTATTCAATATTCTTATTAATAAAAGGTAGTCAACCTTGTTCTGGAGATGGGTGTCTAATTCATATTTTATTTATTGAAGGAATAATAATTTTAATTCCATCATTAATTTTAGCGCTTTTTATAATAATAAAGAGTTTTAGGAAAAATAAAAAATATTAATTAATAATTTGAATTGAAAACAGTCGAATTTTTAAAAACAAAGACGAATTATCTCGGAATCGGAATTAGATCAGTTCTATTTTTCGGAATTCTGCTACTTCTGATTTTAATTCAGATATTGGCTTTTTTCTTAATATTTGGCTCTGGAGCTGGCTCAAGTAGAATTTCCGAATTATGGTATGTTGAATTAATATTCAACCATCTGCCGATTTCACTTGTTGGCGGATTTTTAGTTTATAGAATAATTAAAAATTATAACAATGGAGAATACGTGAAATTCAAAACGAATTTGATTACACTTTTGATTTTGATTTTTCTATTCTCAATCAGAAATCAAATCGAGCGACTGATTTTCTGAATAGCTAATAAAAACGTGTGGTAACAAAGTGTATAGTTAATTGCTATTTCTTGTTAAACCAATGATAAGTGATTTTTTATAAAGCTAGTGTTTAACGCTAAATTTTGTACATTTAAACACCCAACTAACCATACACAAACCGTTAAAAAGAATACCCACCAAAAGACACCTTTTAGGGTGTTTTTTTATGCCTAAATTTTAGTGAAAAAGGTGATCAAAATATTGCTAGGTGTAAATATTTGTAAACGTTCAGTTTAAATAAAAAAGTTGCTCTAAAGCCCATAAACACTACAAATAATTCCTTTTTTGACTTGAGTTTTTATTTGTTTATTAATAGTTTCGTCTTTGTAAAAGAAATATACGCAATTGTGTATATCCGCTAGTTAGCATTAATATAAAATACAATGGAAAAATCGGAATCAGGCTCGCCAATATATAGATATGATGACTCTGGAAAAAAAGAATTTGAAGGAGCTTCTGGAGAACCATCAATTGAAGAAATTTCAAACCATATCGAAAAACATATTGGAGAAATTCATATGGTGTTTCACGAGTTGGTTTCAGAACAAGTGCATATTGATGTTCATTGGGTAAAGCCTACAGAGGAAAGACCATTTCATACATTGATTACATCTGGTATGAGCGATAAACCAATGAATACACCCGAGGGTATTGAAGACTGTGATTTTGCGGAATTAAGTATTTGTTTGCCAAAAGATTGGAAAATCTCTGATGAAGATTTTAAAGATGAACGTAATTATTGGCCCATAAGATGGCTTAAATACCTCGCTAGATTTCCACATGAATACAATACTTGGTTTGGTTATGGGCATACAATACCAAATGGCGATCCTGCTGAGTCATTTTCGGACAACACTAGATTAAATACAATGATATTATTGCCAACGATTGTATTCGGAGAAGAATTTCGAACACTTAATATTAAAGGCAAATCAATTGATTTCTATACACTTATTCCGCTTTACACCGAAGAAGTAAACCTGAAAATGACGAAAGGTGTAGAAGCCCTATTTGACGGTTTTGACAAAATCGGTGTAAACGATATTGTGAATCTTGACAGACCAAATACAGCCAGAAAAAAGAAACGATTTGGTCTATTTTAAATAAAAAACTACCGCCAACACCACCTAAACTGCATTAAAAGGCAGTTTACACGAAACGTTTAAAACCAAATTTACAGAATGTCAATATACCTAGACTAATATGAAAAGTTTTATTTTACTTTTATTTTTTTTATACTATCCATTCTTTTTCTCAAGAAGAAGCTCAGGATACTTTGTTTATCAAATATGATAGAAACTTATTGACAAGACATTTAGATGATGATAATTCCAGATATTATTATTTAATTAAAGGGACAGGACATAGAGAAGGTTCTGTTTATTTTGATGAGCTAAGAATACATAAAGGATTATCACCAAAGAAAATCTTGTCTTTAAAAGAGGTTCTAATAAATTCTGATGCATATTATGAAAAAGATAAATTAGATGATTCGAGATTGACAGGGTACTTTTGGAAATATGTGGTTATTTTTGTTAAAGGAGACGATTTTATCCATGTTAGTGAAGTTTATGAAATAGAGTAAAAAAAAGTCAATAAAATAATACACGTACTACCAAGCACCTTTTAGGGTGTTTTTTTATGCCTAAAATTTAGTGAAACTGGTTATCAAAATATTGCTATGTGTAAATATTTGTAAACGTTTATATTTGCAACCGAAATATACACAATTGTGTATATCCGCTAGTTGGCTATAACTTAAAATAAATATGAAAAAGGTATTATTTCTATTAACCATTGCAATTTCAACAAATGTTTTTTCCCAAAGTAATAAGTTCTCTGATTTTCTTATTACAAAGAGTAAAGATACAATCTTTGGTAACTTTAATTTTGTAGAATCAAAATTTTATGACTTTGACAAAAAATCATATGTAATTGATTCAACAATAGTAAAGTTGTATTATCAAGGATTAATTTATGAAAGTTTAACTGTTTCTCCTAAAAGTTTTAATTCTCTTGAAAATGACAGTTTAACAAGATTGAACGGTAAAGATTATCTTCCTTTTCTTAATCCAGTTTTAATTGATAAAACCCATCTTTTTTTCAATAAAATTGATAAGATATCTAGACAAGATTACGCTTTAAGTATAAATGGAGATACAATTAAAGGAGTTATTCGATCTCGTAATGATGTTGCTAAATTCAAATTTGTAAATAAAAAACTAAAAATAAAACCAAAATTTATTAAATACTTTAGAAAAGACGGCTTTGATTATTTTTATAAAAAGAAAAGGAAAGTAACTCCTTTTGATAAAGGGAAAGCTTATCTTAAGTTGATTTATAATGGAAATGTAAAATTATACGAATACAAAAGAATTAATAATCAACCTTACGTATTTGGTGACGTTGAAAAAGATTATTATTTAGAAATTAGCGAAAATATATATTTAATTCCTAGATATAGATTTACCAAATTCCTTATTGATAAATTCCCTGATAAAAAAGAAGTTATAGCTGGATTGAGTAGGTTAAATCTAGGTGTTAATAATATTTTTCAGACAATACGTTTTATCGATAATGAGCAATAGTAACTATAGCCAACAACACCTAAACTGCATTAAAACGCAGCTTAGCCAAACCGTTGGGCATAATTTGACAAAATTTATATACATATTAACAATTTTCTTACTCTTTAACTGTAGAAATTACACTAAAAACGAAATAAATATTAATTCTGAATTTTATGAATTAATAGTTCCTGAAAATCATAAAGAATTATTAATTCTATTTCCAGGTTTTGGAGAAAATAATAAAGGAATTAAAAACGAATCAAATTTAATTAAAAGTGCTTTAGATGAAAAAATTTCCGTCTTAATTATTAAAACAAATAGAAATTTATTCCTGAATAAATTAGAAAAAGAAAAAATCGCAAAACTTGTTTGGGAAATAATAAACAAAAATAACATTCACGGAAACGAAATTTATATTGGTGGATTTTCAGCGGGTGGAAATCTCGCTTTACAATTGGGAAAATATCTGACTTTTTATAAAAATGGAGAATTTAATCCAAAAGGAATTTTTGTTGTGGATTCTCCAGTAGATTTAATACAATTATATAAAAACTGTAAACAGGAAGTTGAAAAAAATAATTCTATTCTTGTTAATGAATCTACTTTCGTGTTAAATTATTTAAATCAAAAAATAGGAAAACCGAAAGAAAATTTAGAAGAATATAAAATATTTTCGCCATATTTAGATTCTTTAAAATATATTGAAAATGTTAAATTTAAAGAAACAGAATTGGTGTTTTATACAGAACCAGCCTTGGAATTTAATAGAACTATTTATAAAAGAGGTTTTGAGGAAACAAATAGTTTTCAATTAAAAAATTTACATAAAGAATTAAAAGAAAATGGATTTAAAACATCATACATAGAAACCAAAAATAAAGGTTACCGAAAAAATGGAAAAAGAAACCCACATTCTTGGTCAATAATAAATGAAAGAGAAATTTTAGAATGGATAAAGAAAAAAACTATGCCTAACACCGTGTATGATTAATTGCTTTGGCAAGTGATTATTTGGAAAATTTCTTCGGAATTTTCTATTGTTTGTATTTGTTTACTAATTTAGTTGCTTAACCACGTAACTAACCATATACAAAACGTTGTAGCACATAAAAAAAATGACTGAAAGCGAATTCATAAATTATTGGAATAAGGAATATCCAGAATCTTTTCCAATCAATCACGAATTGAAATGGGTATATAATGATAGATGGTTTAGAATTCATAGCCTACCAGAATCAAAACGTTATGCCGAATCTTCGGAAGAATACAAAATCATACTTGACCGACAAAATCAATTGATTAATGACCTGATTGGGGAAGAATCAGAAATAGCAATTTCTTTTGGACTTTACACCAACGACATAACCAATGACAATTACAAAGAATTCACTGGCTTTGGAGATTTCCTGAAAGTCATGACCATTGACTTACACAAGGAAAGACCTGAAGAATATGAAGATGAAATGTACTTTGACATTTATGTCAAAACTGAAAATTGGAAAAACGGAAATAGAGATGAAATTCTAAAGGCAATTGCAGATGACGAAATAAGAGCTATGTTTGTCTGTCAGACTAAGAAATGTGTCATTGCGCCTTATGATGGTGGAGTTGATGTAATTGTTGACTCGACTGAAAAAAGAGATAGTCTAAAGAAGAAGTATAGCGATTGGCTTTCTGACCGAGAAGATGGAATGTGAAAAAAATAAAAACATGCTACAACACCCTCTAAACTGCATTAAAAGGCAGTTTACACGAAACGTTTAAAACACACCCACCCCAAAACACCTTTTAGGGTGTTTTTTTATGCCTAAATTTTAGTGAAAAAGGTGATCAAAATATTGCTAGGTGTAAATATTTGTAAACGTTTATATTTGCAACCGAAATATACACAATGAAGACTATGGTCGATAAACGCACACTATTTCTTGATACAAACCTTCGTTGCGGTGGCTTCTATGAGCTATGTATACAAGTTTGTCCAAGTGTAGAACCAAAGCCTATTTACAAATATGACAACTATATTTGGAGTCTTCCAAATGTTGAGGGACCTTATGACCATAATTTCAATCAAATAGCTTTAGAAGAAAAACCATGGATGGAGTATCAAGGTATCCTAAATCTCGAAAATTATTCAATTCCATTCAAAACAATCAACATTAAAGAAGACGAGCCAATTGAAACAGGTTTTAATTGGTTTGACATATGCTTTTATACACAAGCAATAGAACAAGTATTTGGACGAGAATATAATAATACATGGGAAGATATTCCAAAACCTCCCAAATTATTAAAAGGTTTTCTTCTAGAGACTGTATCGAACTTATATAAAGAATATAGTTTTGAACTAGGACTAATTGGTTTTGAAGTTTCAGGACAATACTACTTAGACGACTTAAAGAAGAAACTATCAAAAATGTATTTCACTGAGTTTTTTGTTGGAAAAGAAAAACTGAAGAGTGTTTTACCCGAAAACAAAAAGGAGATTAATGTAATTTAAAAAGTGTATTACACTGTATATAGCAAATAGGGCATTCAGAGGTTAACGAAATTCAGTACTATTTACCAACACCGCCAAATCGTGGATTTGGCTTTTTAAAAGAGAAAAATTAAAAACAGAATATAAAAATTCGGCTCTGTGTTAAATCGAAAATGTAGTGTCTTTTTGCAAGCTACCTTTCATAAACAAGTCCGTTAAAAAGAATACCCACCACAAGACACCTTTTAGGGTGTTTTTTTATGCCTAAAATTTAGTGAAACTGGTTGTCAAAATATTGCTAGGTGTAAATATTTGTAAACGTTCAGTTTAAATAAAAAAGTTGTTCTAAAGCCCATAAACACTACAAATAATTCCTTTTTTGACTTGAGTTTTTATTTGTTTATTAATAGTTTCGTCTTTATAAAAGAAATATGCGCAATTGTGTATATCCGCTAGTTGTACAACATTTACAAAAAACGAAAACCAATGAAAAAAAACTTACTGAATTTACTATCTATATTAATAATTACAGTAACCTACGCTCAAGAAAATAAAATTACAACAGAAAAAATATGGAGAGTGAATTTTTTAAACCCAGGTATTGAATTAGAATTACCAACTGGAACGTACTCAACATTTTCTGCTGGACTTGGAATTGGTTATGGTGGCGGATATCCTGATTTGACTTTTGCGGGAAATGGATTTACTTATATAATAAGTCCTTTTTTAGATGTTCAAGAAAAATGGTTTTATAATCTAAATAAACGAAATAGCAAAAACAGAACGATCGAAAATAATTCTGGAAATTTTGTTTCATTAAGACTTATATCACGAGGGAATTCAATCGCTGAAAATGTATATAGGACTTCTGACTTTGACTTTGCAATTGGACCAACTTGGGGAATTCAAAGAAAATACGGAAAGAATTTTCACTTACTTTTTGACGTTGGGCCTCAATACTATTTCGATACTTATGGAAATGGAAATATTTGGCCAATAATGTTACAATTGAATTTAGGGTTTGACTTTAAAAAGAAATAAAAACATGCTACAACACCCTCTAAACTGCATTAAAAGGCAGTTTACACGAAACGTTTAAAACACACCCACCACAAAACACCTTTTAGGGTGTTTTTTTATGCCTAAATTTTAGTGAAAAAGGTGATCAAAATATTGCTAGTTGTAAATATTTGTAAACGTTTATATTTGCAATCGAAATATACACAATTGTGTATATCCGCTAGTTACAAATAATTTGAATCAAATTTAATACTATGAAAAAACTGAATTTGTTGATTGGATTTTTAATCGGGCTCATTATTTTATCTTGCTCGAAAGAGGACGAATCTGGAAATCAAGACCCAATAATTGGAAATTGGAAACTTAAATCCGTAAAAAGACTCGATTTAGATGAAGTCCTAATATCGGAAAAATCACTTTCTGAATGTGAAGAAAGAAGTGCTATGAGATTTTCTTCTAATCAGGATTATACTTTCTCACGATTTAATGAAGACCCAAACGGAGGGTGTTACGACTTAGTTCAATCGATTTCCAATGGAATTTGGTCCTATAGTTCAACAAACGGTTATCAAATATCTGGTATGGCAATTTTTGAGAATTCAATTGTTTATTTAAATCAAAGATATGACGAAATGATTTTGTCAAATAATAATAAGCTTTTGACTCTCCGAAAAGAAAATCGAGTTAGTGATGGCGCAGGTAATCTAATTGACGTGTCAATATTTATCCAAGAATATTCAAAAGAGTAAAACTATTTGTAACATTGTATAAAAATAATAGCGGTTTAATTGCTAAAAGGAAAGTTAGTAAATATAAAAATGGTCTGTGTTTGACTGAAAGTTATTGCATTTTAATCCGCTACTATTCTTATACTAGACGTTATAAGCCAAAAAAGAAAACAAATTAAAAACAATTATAAATTTAAATTATTATGAAATCGCTATGAAAAATACTTCTTTCTAAAAGAAATGCTTATTCAAGCGGTTTAATCTGATAATTAAAAAACAATAAAAATAAAATAGATGAAAACAACAATCAAAATTGCTGTCATTGCTATGATGGGAATGAGTTTGGGGGGTAATGCACAAAATAAAATAGAATCTTTAGGAGATGTAGGTATAGGAACAGCGACGCCAAAGGGGACACTTCACATTTCATCATCAATTACATCAAAAAATTCGACACAAAATTTTGATGCTAATTTAATAATTGAAGGTAAAAGCAATACTAGAACAACAAATCAAGGAGCTTCCATAGGTTTTGTAGTACCTGCAAATACGGATGGAACAAACCCTTGGCAACAAGGTAGAATTTTAGTTTCTCCTGATAATGGAAATACTACAAACGCAAGTGGCAGAATGCATCTTCAAACTCGATATTTAGATAATGAAGCGTGGGCGTGGAAATGGAGAGATAATATTGTTTTGAGGTCTTCGGGAAATGTTGGAATCGGAACAACAAGTCCAAGTGCCAAATTAGATGTGAATGGAGATGTTTTGTTTAATTCATTCTCAAGAGGTAACGAAAACGGAATATTCTTTAGAGAGAATTTTGTGAATTCAAATAAATACAATTTATCTATTCTAACTTATGACCATAATGGTAACGCATCCGATGGTTTAAGTCTAAATGCCTACGATGGTATAAGTTTTTCTACAGGTTCTAACTCAAGAAACGAAAGAATGAGGATTTCTCAAAATGGTAATGTAGGAATTGGAACAACAAGTCCTAGAGCTAAGCAACATTTATTTACTGGTAATTCAAACGGTATTAAAGACCTTTATGTCACTTCGATAATTGAAGGGATGGATGCGAGACTTCAATTAATGTCAAGTAACGCAGGTAGCAATGGTTCTTCTATTTCTCTAACAAATGAAAGTTCTTCTTGGACTTTACATCAAAAAACTGCGTCATTAGGTAATAGATTCGATATTGGCTATAGAATTTCGTCAGAGTCCGAGGATATTACTGCAAGACAAAATATTTATTTTTCAATTTTAAAGGATGGAAATATAGGGATTGGTACAACAAATACAAAGGGATTTAAATTAGGAGTTAACGGAAAAGTTGCCGCTACAGAAGTGAAAGTTGCAACTTATTCAAACTGGTCGGATTTTGTTTTCTACGAAGATTATGAGCTGCCAACACTAAAAGAAGTAGAAAACCATATCAAAGCAAAAGGACATTTAAAAGATATTCCAAGTGCTAAAGAGGTAGAACAAAATGGGTTCTTTTTAGGTGAGATGGATTCTAAGTTATTGCAAAAAATTGAGGAATTAACTTTGTATACCATTGAGCAGGAAAAGAAAATTAAAAAATTAGAAAAACAACAGAAAGAGATTGATGAATTAAAAGCTTTAGTTCAGAAATTATTAAAAGATAAAAACTAAGCGTAACGGCTTATAACACGGTATATAAAAAATAGCAGTTTAGAGCTAAAATTAAAGTTCGTTCTTTTCTGCTATTTTCGTATTTAAATTGAAAAGCACGGAATTTTATTCTACTACTTTTCATATACAAGTCCGTTAAAAATACACCCACCACAAAACACCTTTTAGGGTGTTTTTTTATGCCTAAATTTTAGTAAATGAATTATAAATAGTAGGTTCTCCGATATCTAAAAAATGGAAAATTTATTTGACATAATTGTGGTAAGTTTAGTTGTTTGTTTTATTTATAGTGTTTATTTTCAGTAACATACATTTGTTTTTTTTGAAAAAATGTATATTTGTCATGTATCTCTTTGTATATAATAAATGGTGGGATAATAGAGAGATATTCCTTTATCTAACATAGCAAATTTTAAATAATAGAATATGAAAAAAATTAATATTTGGTTAGCGACCTTATTAGTAATATTGGTAAGTTGTGATAACAATGACAATATCGAGTCAAAAACTTTACATCTCGACGACCTAAACTCGGATCGGTTAAGTAAATTTCGAAACCATAAAAATATTGCGCCAAAGACTTTTTATCTTGAGAGCTCAAATTTAGATCAAACTATTAAATTTCAACATTTAGTTGATCAGATGAATGAATTCGATAAACTTATTTTGAGAGCGGGACCTCATTATATTTCAGGTACTGTTATGATCAACAAGCCAAATTTAACCATTATAGGAGAAAATTTATCAACTATCAGAAAGTCTGGGCATTTTTCATGTATTGATATAAATGAAAGTGCAAATAAAACAACAATTGATAATGTAGATATTGATGGCGGAGGTTTTATTAATGGAGATGCAAATAAACCTAGAAAAGAACCCTGTATGAGAATTTTTAGTAATGAGAATTATATAGTTAATTCAAAGTTTCATAACAGTGGAGATAATTCAGGTTTATTATTACACGGTAGTCATCTTAATCTGATTGAAGGTTGTAAATTTTATTACAACTACATGGTTGGTCTTTCTCAATGGTACTCCAGTGACAATGAGATAAAATATTGTCAAATGTATGAAAATGGTGCTGAGGGAATTACCATAGATGGATTTTCACATAATAGTACTATTCATCATTGTTGGATTCATAAAAATAACCTACCTAAAAGAGGTGTTGGTGGAATTGGTATAGATGCTTCGAATGGAGCACAAATATTTAATAATACCATTGATTTTAATGGGTTAGATGGGATAAAGTTTCAAAACAATCTTTGTGGTGGGTGTGATGGGGTAACCATATATAACAACTTAAATATTAGTAATAATGAAAGGGCTGCAATAGGAAAGAGATTTAATAATCAACAAATATCAAATTTAGGAATATATAACAATGTTACGCATGGAAATCCTCTAGGTGCTGAGTTTACTTATAATAGTAGCTTTGCTGGTGAGGAAAATAAGGTTTGTAAACAATTTAATATTTATGGGATTAATTAACTTTTGCTAAAAACAATTATCCTTTAGTAACTTTTAAGATGAAAAAAATAAATAAAAAAAGTCTTTTAAGGTCTTTTTTTTATCCAAGTCAATCTTACCACAAGACACCTTTTAGGGTGTTTTTTTATGCCTAAAATTTAATGAAACTGGTTGTCAAAATATTGCTAGGTATAAATATTTGTAAACGTTTATATTTGCAACCGAAATATACACAATTGTGTATATCCGCTAGTTATCTCTTATTTGGAAAAAAATGAAACAATACAAATTAAACATCTTATTTCTGATACTTCTCTTTTCTTTTGATTGTATCGCTCAAAATCAAATTGTTGGAGTATCTGGTGATTCAGGAATTAGTGTTAGCGGTAAAAAAATAGCAGAAATTTTAAGCTTCTATCCTGAAGACCAGCCAGGAGGAACCTTTATTGCAACAATTAATGGTGAGATAATTGCTTCAGCGGCACTGGGTAAAAGCAATCTTGAGTTAGATGTTGATATGAAAATGAATAATGTTTTCAACATAGCATCAGTTACCAAACCTTTCACAGCAGTGTCCATATTTACTCTTATTGAAAAGGGGAAAATTGGTTTGGATGATAAAGTTTTAAAATTTATTCCCGACTTTCCAGAAGAAGGAAAAGACATTACTATTGGTCACCTACTATCACATAGTTCTGGTATGGAATACAAAAATGATGAAAAGGAGCGAGATGATTTTAAGAGAGCTATTAAAATGAAACGGAGTAACGATTCCGTTTCAGTGGTTAAGTATTTTACAAAAGAGAAATTTGATACAGAACCGGGAAATAATCATAATTATAATAATGTAGCATATCAACTACTAGGATACATAATTGAAATAGTAAGTGGAAAATCATACGAAGATTATTTAAAAGAAACTTTTTTTGAGCCTCTTAATATGAAAAACACCGTATTAGAGAGTTCTATAAAAGTCATAAATAATCGAGCTACGGGCTATGATTCTTTTAATGGCAAAGATTATCAAATAAGGAAAATAGACAGTGATGATTCCTATTTTTATTCAGCGGGTGGACTAATGTCAACGGTTGAGGACTTGTCAATTTGGTATACCGCTTTAATGAATTACAAAATAATAAGCGAGACTAATCTTAAAAAGTTGATTACACCAATTACATACAATGATGGGACATATGGAGCAAATGGCTATGGCGTATTTACGGGGAATTTGAACGGAAACAACTTTGTTTTACACGATGGATTAGGTTGGGGCTATGGTTCTATTATTTTATATTTCCCAAAACAGAAACTTTTCATTGCTCATTTGAGAAATTGTGGTTATTGCAAATATGATATCGGACAATTTTACAATGCTCCAATAAGAATTGCCGCAATTCTATTGGATTCTGAATATTCAAAAGATTATAATCAGAACGCGCCTTTAAAGAAATATATCGGCACTTTTACTTCGACTTTATCACAAGAAGATAAGATTATAATAGAAAAAGAAAATAAACTCTTTATAAACAATAGTAGATTTGGTTTGCTACAATTAAATCTTATTAGTGAGAATACTTTCTTTGTTGAACGAACTAATGAAACTTTAGTCTTTAATAAGATTGATAAAAATAATGTAGAGTTGATTTCTAATAGAGGAATTCCAATTGTTTTCAAAAAAGCAGAGAAGTAAAACAAGAGATAACACGGTGTATAAGTAATAGCGGTTTAAGTACTAAAACGAGAGATAAAACATAAATCAAAGGTCGGTGTTATCTGACAGTTTAGTGGCTTGAAATCTGCTACTGCTCATACACGAGACCGTTAAGTTAACTTTAATAACAGAAAAATGGCTGAAAGAATTGGTAAGTTCTTATGGAAAAATAACTTTTCAACTTTTTCGCTCTCATATCAGAGAGGTAAATCAGAATATTTTCATACTTTTCATTTAACTATAAAAATTATTCTTGTACTTGGGGTCTTTATTTATTTTGAAATGTATAATTTTTCCGATTTTGGAGATTTAATTTTAATAATCCTTTTTACTTTCCTATTCTTTATTTTTATCTCGCAACTCCTTAGTCTTTATATAAGACCAACTAATAAGATCATAGAATATATCAGATCTCAAGACATCTTCATCATAAGAAAAGATTATTTTAAGTATAAGGTTTTAAAAACCAACGAGATAGATGTTTTTATAATTGATTGTATGAAGGAACATGTAGCCGGAGGTAATGGTCATAAAATGGTATACAGGTATATGTGTGTAGCTTATTGTAAAGATATTTATGGTAATAAACATGAAATGTTTGTTGTAAATCCAATAGGTATAACTCAAAAATTTGAAGATGAGATAACGTATGAATTAACGAGAACTAGTAAGATGATATGTGATAAAATTAGTTTTATACTTGATATTAAAACGGAGTTCAATAAATTTGATCTCAAGTACTAAAGTTAACACCCTCTAAACTGCATTAAAACGCAGTTTAGCCAAAACGTTGTAGTGCATTAAGAAAACTGATAAATTGAATCTGTAATTGTGATTGTATTTGAAATCATAGGAGAAATTTTAGTCCGAATATTCGTTGAGATTATTTTCGAAGGGATAATTGTAGGAATTTATCGGTTATTTAAAAGAGCAATTGAATTCATTCGAATAAGAGTATTTGGGTTTCAACCGAAACCAATTACACCGAAAAAAGCACTCGAAAATAAATTACTTTATAAAAGGATTGAGTTGACCGAAAATCTGAATTCTGTTCTGAAAGCAGGACAAATCGGAGCAATCTTAGAAATTATCAACAAGGAAAAGGTTTTTGCTGAATTCTATGACGAGAAAGGAAATCAAATTGAGATTAATGGTGACTTAGTATTTAAAGTTGGAATTAATCAATTGAGACTGATAAATAAAAAACGCACTACAACAACACCTAAACAGAATTAAAACGTAGCTTAGCCAACACGTTGTGTGTAATGAAGAAAAAAATAAATTGAATGGATAAATATATAGCTTTCGCATTTTTTCTCATGTCCCTAGTTAGTTGTAAAGGACAAATTGAAAATGCAGCAAATACTAATACTCAAGACGAAATTATTGAGAAATACTTAAAAAATGGTGCATGGAATCATCACTACTTAACAAAGGAATGGAACGAATGGATAAATAAGGGAATTCAAGCAGACTCTACCATTGCATATTTATGGCAACAAAAGGCATTGCCTTTTTGGAAGCAAAAAAAATATTCTTTAGCTATTAAGTATTATGATAAAGCAGTTAAATACGATAGACAAAGGTGGTTGTCAAGATTAGCTTTTCTAAAATGTGTCTTTGCGAAAGACTATGAAGGAGCACTGACCGATATAAAAACCTATATTAAAGAATATGGTACAATTTTAGAGCAAGACCATTCTCTCGAATTCTATATGGGGTTATGTTACTTGCAGCTAAATCAATTTGACAAAGCCTTTGAAACACTAAATCAGAATGTAAAAGCCCAAGAAATAGAACATGGAACTGATTGGGTGCATTATTTAGACAGATATTATTTAGCTATTGCATATTATGAGCAAAGTGATTATGTAAATGCAAATTCTGAACTTGACAAAGTATTGAAACAATATCCTGGTTTTTCTGATGCACAATATTACAAAAGCATCTGTCTTAATTATCTAGGAAAAAAAGAAGAAGCAATGAAAATAGCAGACATCGGTAAATCCAATTATCACATGGGAAAGACCTTCAATGAAGATTCAAATATATACGAAATGTATCCATATCAAATAACTTGGCAATGGAACGTTTTAGAGAGTAGCATAATAAAATAAAACACTACACACAACAAAGGCTATAATTAATACGGGTTTTGTTGCTTACTCCAAAGTTTACTATTTTTAATTCCCGTATTAATCATACGCAAAAACGTTAAAACATATTCACCACAAAACACCTTTTAGGGTGTTTTTTTATACCTAAATTTTAGTAAAAAAGGTGATCAAAATATTGCTAGGTGTAAATATTTGTAAACGTTCAGTTTAAATAAAAATGTTGTTCTAAAACCCATAAAATCTACAAATAATTCCTTTTTTGGTTTCGGTTTCTGTCTATTTATTAATAAATTTAGGTTAGGAAATATGCACAATTGTGTATATCCGCTAGTTGTAGCCAATACGAATAACCAACTTCAAAAATTTAATCCATGTCTTTTTTTATTGAAAATAAAGAATTATTTAAACTACAACCAGAGGAAGGAAATGGATTAAGAAAGTGCCAATTAGGTGCAATTTGGGCATTAAAAAGTCATTATACAACATCATCAAATGACATTGCTTCTTTAATTAGTATGCCAACCGGTTCTGGAAAAACGGCATTGATGATGGCTACTTGTTTTGAATTAAATCTACAAAAAATACTTAACGAATTATATAAAACGAACAAGATTTCAATACATGATGGAATTCACGGAAAACTTGTAAAGATTAAGAAGTTGAAAAAATAGAGTTAAAATAAAATTAAATAATATTAGAAAATCATGAAAAAACAGCATTAAACCATGTTCTCGACTTCTACAAAGCTACAAAGAGTGAACAACAGCAATTAAACTTGTAGGTTCTCCGATACCTTAAAATCGGAAAAATTCTTTGAGATAATTGTGGTAAGTGAAATAAACGTTTATAGTCGATTGTAAGTGTTTGTACGCCTTTGTATTCGGAAAAAAGTGTCTTTTAAACGGTATGAGCTTATGATTTTTATGGGGTTTTAGATGTTTTGAATTTATATTTACAGTGGAAATATACATAATTGTGTGTATCTACTAGTTATCAACAAGCGAAAAAAGAGACAACCACACAAATAGCACATTTGGTTTTTCCGACACGAAAGTCAACCGAGAAAAAATCAAAAGAGAGTGGTTAGTTTTTAAAAAATGCCTAAGTGATCATTCTATTAGATCCATGTTTGCTTCTGAAGTATCGCAAGGCACCCAAACAATGTCTAAATTACCCGTTACGGGGTCAATGGCAGGAGCCATACATTCGTCATCATCTGTACAACTAGAAAAGCCAAAGAAAAGAACTAAAACGATACATTTCTTCATACTATAAATATTTAATTCTCAAATATAACAAGAAGAAATAAAATTTCATACGAGCAAAAATAGTTTTAAGAAAAAAATAACATCAATACATGCGTGTAAAGAGTTGTATACCAAATGTAAATATAAACGAATTATAAATAAAGGGCTGGTTCTCCGATACCTTAAAATCGGAAAAATTCTTTGAGATAATTGTGGTAAGTGAGGTTAAAGATTGTATTCGGATAAATGATATTCTAAAGCTGTTTAAATAATTGATTTGTAGTTTTTTTATAAAGTTTTTAAAATATTATATTTGCACGCAAAATATCTGCTAGTTATAGGTGTAAAAGGAAACAAATTAAAAACAATTATAAATTTAAATTATTATGAAATCGCTATGAAAAATACTTCTTTCTAAAAGAAATGCTTATTCAAGCGGTTTAATCTGATAAAAAAACAATAAAAATAAAATAGATGAAAACAACAATGAAAATTGCTGTCATTGCTATGATGGGAATGGGTTTCGGAGTTAAAGCCCAAAATGAGGCCATTAATGGAAATTTAACCGTAAAAGGATCATTATCATCACAGGGCTCATCACATACTTTTTCAACAGAAAGTGGTAAGACTAATTTCAGGTTAACCTTTAATATGTTAGATGCAGAGAATGCATATCTTTATAATTATAATCATACAGCTCAAACTTTTCATACCGTAAATGTAGGAGGAAGTCATTCTTTGGCAAGTGGATTAACGATTTTGGGCAATAGCAACGTAGGAATTGGAACAGCAAACCCGAGTTCTAAGTTGGATATTAGAGGCACTGAGAGGGCTCAACTTCGTATTTACAAAAATGGATTAGATGATAAGTATTTAAGTTTTTGGCACGGAACTTCAGGAGCTGTTATAGAACCCATCAGAACTAATGGTAGCAAAGCTAATATGTTCTTAGGTGGATATGATTATCCTACTGATGTTTTGATAGCATCAAGGAAACCAGGTAATGTTGGAATTGGAACAACAAGTCCAAGAAACAAATTACATGTTTTTGGAAATACGGGTATTAGAGTAGTTGGAAATGGTACTGACCAAATATTTTTAGAAGGCGAAAGAACAGGAAGCACAAATTTTAGATTATACGACAATAAAAGTAATATCTATTATGATTCTCGCTCAAATATGACTTTTAGAGCAAATCAACTAGGAGGATCAAATGGTTCAATTAATTTGATGGGAGGTAATGTTGGGATTGGAACTGCTAGTCCTAGCGGTAAACTTCAAGTTAATAGGGTAACTTCTAATGGAGAATTATCGAAAAATGCAATAAACTCTTTTATCAATACTACTGCAAATAGTAATGTTACAAGTTATGATAAAGGGGCATATGTATTTGCAGGTAATTATTCGATTGCTCAAGGAGCAAAAGACTCTGGATATAAGATAGCTGTGGATGCTAGTTCATATGCAAATACTACTAATTTTAAAGGCACTTTACGTTCGAACTATGGTATTTGGGCTCGTGCTGGAATTTACAGAGGCACCTCAGGAGCAAAAATTGAAAATGCTGTTGCCGTAGAAGCGCAAATATTGGATAATGTCGAAGGAACTTCAATTGATAATGTATATGGTGTCAGAATATCTACAAATAACTATAAAAAATCTTCAGTGATAAATAGGTATGATTTGTATGCAGGAACATCAACTGCTAAAAATTATTTTGCTGGAAAAGTAGGTGTTGGAACTAAAGCCCCTGATATGGAACTAACGGTAAATGGAAAAATTCATGCGAAAGAAGTAAAAATAGATTTAGCTGTACCAGCACCAGATTATGTTTTTAAATCAGAATATAATTTAAGAAGTATTGAGGAGGTGGAAAGTTTTATAAAAGAGCATAGCCATTTACCTGAAATTCCATCTGCAAAAGAATTTGCTGAAAACGGAGTAATGCAAGCCGAAATGGATATGAATCTTCTTAAAAAAATTGAGGAATTAACTTTGTATACTATTACTCAGGAAAAGAAATTGAAAAGTCAAGAAAAACGATTTTTTCAACAACAAAAGGAAATTGAAGAACTCAAAAAGCAAAACTCTGAAATTAAAGAGTTGAAAGCTCTAGTCGAGAAATTATTAAAAGATAAAAACTAAGCGTAACAGCTTATAAACTCCATTAAAACGGGGTTTATACAAACCGTTATAAGCCATAAAAGAAAACAAATTAAAAACAATTATAAATTTAAATTATTATGAAAAAAATATTTTTAACATTTTTACTACTATTGATAACAGTAGTATCTCAAGGACAAAATTACAGCACAAATGGTACTCCAGTTGGATTAGAACATAATATGTTATTTAATGCAACAACTCGTTATAAGGTAACTCAATCTGGTACTGCTAAACTTTCTATAGAATCTATGTTTGATGGTAGATTTAGTCCTTCATATACATCAGTTGCTCCAACTCCGAGTAATCCTACTGTTGTTTTGATAGAGAATCTTCCAAATGTTCATAGTCAAAGAGGCGCATGGGTGGGGTGGTCTACAAGATATTGGCAAGCAAAAAGGTTTAAAGTAGAAGGTTTCAATGCCTATAAAGAAAATAAATGGAAAATTATTACTGATTTTTCAAGTTCAGATTATACAGGAGGTGCAAAATTTATACAGAAAGTACCATCTGGATCGTATACAAAATTACGATTTACTTTTTACACTGCTGTTGGAACAGATGGTCGATTAGGTGTGTCTGAGTTATTTTATTTACATCCTGAAGGAATGACACCTTATCAAGGATTATTTGATCCTGGTAATGATAAAAATGTATTATATGAGCAAAATTACACCACAAATGGTACTCCAGTTGGATTAGAACATAATATGTTATTTAATGCAACAACTCGTTACAAGGTAACTCAATCTGGTACTGCTAAACTTTCTATAGAATCTATGTTTGATGGTAGATTTAGTCCTTCATATACATCAGTTGCTCCAACTCCGAGTAATCCTACTGTTGTTTTGATAGAGAATCTTCCAAATGTTCATAGTCAAAGAGGCGCATGGGTGGGGTGGTCTACAAGATATTGGCAAGCAAAAAGGTTTAAAGTAGAAGGTTTCAATGCCTATAAAGAAAATAAATGGAAAATTATTGCTGATTTTTCAAGTTCAGATTATACAGGAGGTACAAAATTTATACAGAAAGTACCATCTGGATCGTATACAAAATTACGATTTACTTTTTACACTGCTGTTGGAACAGATGGTCGATTAGGTGTGTCTGAGTTATTTTATTTACATCCTGAAGGAATGACACCTTACCAAGGATTACTTGATAATAATGATTGGGTTAAGGAAGGAAATAATATAAGTTATTCTAAGGGAGATGTCGGAATTGGAACAACTAACACAAAAGGCTTCAAGTTAGGTGTCAATGGAAAAATAGCTGCAACAGAAGTTAAAGTTGCTACTTATTCAAATTGGGCAGATTTCGTGTTTAAAGAAGACTATTATTTACCAACTTTAATTGATGTAGAAAATCATATTAAAGAAAAAGGACATTTAAAAGATATTCCAAGTGCTAAAGAGGTTGAAAAAAATGGTTTCTTTTTAGGAGAGATGGATTCTAAATTATTGCAAAAAATAGAGGAGTTGACATTATATACAATCGATCAACAAAAAGAGATCGAAGAACTGAAAAAGCAAAATTCTGAAATTGAAGAATTAAAAGCTTTAGTTCAAAAATTACTAAAAGATAAAAACTAAGCGTATAAACTCCATTAAAACGGGGTTTATACAAACCGTTATAAGCCATAAAAGAAAACAACTTAAAAACAAAAATGAAAAAAAATATCTTATTAATAGCAATAGTATTATTATCATGGAAAGCAAACGCCCAATTTGATTCAAAAGGAAACTTGAGTATTTTCTCTGATTTGACTAATCAACCATTTGTAACATTAGGAATAAATAAAACAGATCGATGGAGTATTGGGATGTATGAAGCTAATAACCCTTCTTATGCCAGATCTTTATTTATTTACGAGGATCACACAGGTGTATCAGGGTCAAAAGGTGTAAGGTTTTTAATAAAACCTAATGGTAATGTTGGGATTGGAACAACAAGTCCTAGTGAAAAACTGAGTTTGGAAGGGGATTCTTCAACAAAATTAAAAATTCAAAACAACTCATCTACAAAGGATCTAGGTATTTGGTTAAGAGGTAAAAGATCGGGTTCAAATATTTATTCATCTCATTATATAGGTACTGAAGGTGAAAGCCATTATAATTTAAAAATTAATGCCGATGAGCTATTAAAATTTCAGACTAACAGCCAAGATAGATTAACTATTTTAGGTAATGGAAAAGTTGGTATCGGAACGACAAGTCCAAGCGTTAAATTAGATGTTAATGGAAATATAAAAGCTTCTTCTTATTCGATTATCAGTACTGACTATAATTCGAGACTTACTAGTAATATGCTTCAATTCTCTAGAGATGGTTTCTCTTATATTGATAATAAAAAGTCCAACGGCTCAATAGCAATTAGAACAGGAGGAACAGGAAATGTAGATTTACTAGTAAGGTCTGATGGCAATGTTGGAATAGGAACAACAAGTCCAAGTGCTAAGTTGGAAATTAGTCATCATGAAAATATTAGAACAGTTGAAATAAACCCTCAAAATCAACTTGATATTACAGGTAATTCATCATTAACCATAAAAGAATTCGTTCCAAGTATTGAATTTTCAGATTCATCTAATTCTTCTAGTGCAGCTGTCGTTTTTGCAAATAATAGTAGTTTTTTTATAGGTAAGAAGTCTGGAGTAAAAATGACGAGTAGTGAATTATTTAATGTGAATTTAAATTCAGGAAAAGTAGGTATAGGGACATTAACTACAGGAAACCATAAATTAGCGGTTGAGGGCTCTATCGGTGCAAGAGAAATAAAAGTAGAAGCCGCTCCAAATTGGTCTGATTTCGTTTTTTATGATAATTACAATTTACCAACCCTGCAAGAAGTAGAAAACCATATTAAAGAAAAAGGACATTTAAAAGATATTCCAAGTGCTAAAGAGGTTGAAAAAAATGGTTTCTTTTTAGGAGAGATGGATTCTAAATTATTGCAAAAAATTGAGGAGTTGACTTTATATACAATTGATCAACAAAAAGAGATTAACTCTCAGAAAAAAGAAATTGAAGAATTAAAAACTTTAGTTCAGAAATTATTAAAAGATAAAAACTAAGCGTAACAGCGTATAAACTCCATTAAAATGGGGTTTATACAAAACGTTATGCCCAATTTGAAAATCAATTTTTAAATGACAGAAATTATTGATTTAAGTCAAGAAATTTACGAAGGAATGCCTGTATATAAAGATCTTCCTCAAGTTAAAATGTCAATTCACAATTCTCATGAAGAATGGAATGGAATAAAAAATCCAAAAATTAAAACACCTGCTGTACATAAATTGGAACTAGGAGAACATACTGGAACGCATGTAGATGCTATAAATCACATGGCAATTGAATACAAAGGAAAATCAATTGACAAAATGAATTTATCCATGTTCTACACAAAAGGAATGTGTTTAGACTTTTCTCATAAAGGACTAAAAGAATTAATTGAGCCTAACGAAATTGAAATTGCATGTGAAAAGGCGAATCTGAAAATAGAACAAGGAGATACTGTATTATTTTATACAGATCACTATCGAAAAAATTTTAATGGAAAAGATTGGGGTAATGGCCCAGGAGTTTCAGCACAAACTGCTCGTTGGCTCGGAGAAAAAAAAATATCGGCATTTGGAGTTGAAACGATGTCACCTGGAGTTTCAGGAATCTCAAATAAAGAAGTTCATCATATTTGTGGAGAATTGAATTTTACACATTATGAGAATTTGATAAATCTTCAATTACTTATTGACAGAGGTAGATTTCGGTTTATTGGACTTCCATTAAAAATTAAAGGCGGTACAGGTTCACCGGTTAGAGCAGTTGCAATATTTGAAAATTAGAACTGTGGACAATAAAACCTAAACTGCATTAAAACGCAGCTTAGTTAAACCATTAAAAATACACTTACCACAAAGCACCTTTAAGGTGTTTTTTTATGTCTAAGATTTGAATAAAACAACATTATTTTTTTGAGAATCATAGTGTTTGTAGTATCTTTGACTTAAGATTCAAGTCCTAATTCTTTTTAGGCAAACAAGATTCAAGTCCCTGTTCAGGGCATAGCATTTTAGCTATTTAAGATTCCTAAAAAATCATTTCCTTTTGGATTCCAAAACTATTCAGAAGTATAAAAATAAAACGATACCTCAATTAAAAGAAATAGCTACAACTCACTTTAATAAGTTCATAAGATATAGAGATACTGATTCTAATGGATTTGGTCGCTGTATATCTAGTGGCCAGCCTTTACGTATTCCTTCAAAAAAAGCGCATGCAGGTCATTTTTATAGTGGGGGAAAGTTTCCAGAATTAAAATTTAATGAGGACAATGTAAATCTTCAAGGTTTATCGGATAACTATTTTAATGGGGGCAATCTTCTTCGATATAGAAAGAACTTAATAAAAAAGATAGGTATTGAAAGAGTGGAGGAGCTGGATCGTATAGCGGATATGAGCAAGAGAAACAGCTATAAATGGGATAGGTTTTATCTCATAGAGATTATAGAAAAATATAAAGGTAAATGGAAAGAGGTAGTATGATTTCATTTAATCCCAAAAAGCTAACAGATAAGCAGAAAAGGTTTTGCGAGGAGTATGTCATTGACTTAAATGGTACACAAGCGGCTATTCGTTCGGGGTATTCAAGTAAAACAGCTCGTTCTATATCAAATGAAAACCTGACAAAACCTGACATCAGGGAATATATATCAGAACTTCAGAAAGAGATTCAAGAAAGAAATAAAATAACTGTTGATGAATGCGTATCGATACTTGCTAAAATAGCTAGACATGACATAGCAGCGTTTTATGATGAGAACGGTAAATTAAAATCAATACATGATATACCTAAAGACTCAAGAATGGCAATTTCTGAGCTTTCAGTATATGAGGAGATAGAGAAAAAAGGAAGTGATAAGAATTTAATTGGTTTTACTAAGAAGTTAAAGACATTAGACCGAAAAGGTGTAATTGTTGAATTGATGAAGCATTTAGGGGGGTATGAGAAGGACAATAGTCAAGTGAAATTACCCATTGATTTATCGCAGTTGAAACCAGAAACATTGATGGAGATTTGGAATGCTAGAAACAAAGATTGAATTAAACCCAATTGATATTGCAATTCAGTTATTCAAAGACCGTGTGTTTGATTTTATTACTGTGTTTAATGGAAAGATGCATAAAAAGCAGAATGAGGCATTATTGGTTCTTACAGATAAAGAAACGGAGGAGCTTGTTTATGGAGGTGCAGCAGGCGGAGCTAAATCTTGGACGGGCTGTGTTTGGTTAATGTTTATGTGTTTAACTTATCCAGGCACCAAATGGTTTATTGGAAGACAAGAGCTAAAACGAATAACTGAATCAACATTAATAACTTTTTTTAAGGTAGCTAAGCTATACGGAGTAACCTCATTCAAATTTAATGGACAAAAGAATTTCATTGTTTTTGAAAACGATAGTCGTATTGATTTATTAGAGTTAAAATACCTACCAAGTGATCCTTTATACGAAAGATTTGGTTCTACAGAATATACCGGTGGTTGGATTGAAGAAGGGGGAGAGATCAACTTTGGAGCTTATGATGTTTTAAGAACAAGAATAGGCAGGCATTATAATGATTTTTATGGTTTAGTAGCGAAGCTATTTATTACTTGTAATCCTAAAAAGAATTGGCTTTACAAAGATTTCTATAAGCCTTTTACAAAGGGAATACTCAAGGGTATTAAAAAGTTTCTTCAAGCTTTGGTTCAGGATAATCCATTTATTGAAAATGGCTACATAGAAAGGTTAAGAAGAACCAAAGATAAAGCAAAAAGAGAACGACTGTTGAATGCAAATTGGGATTATGATGACAACCCTTACGCATTATGTGATTACGATAGTATTGTGGCTCTTTTCGAAAATGATCATGTTGTAGAAGCATCAAATAAATACATCACGGCAGACATAGCAAGATTTGGTTCTGATGTAGCTAGAATAGGAGTGTGGTATGGATGGGTATTAAAAGAAGTAATTAGTTTCGATGTTAGTAAGACAACGGAGATTCAAGCCGCTATAGATGCTTTAAGAACAAAATATCAAATACCTAAGAATAACTGTATTGCGGATGAAGATGGAGTCGGAGGAGGAGTTGTAGATAACTGTGGTATTCTAGGATTTAAAAACAATGCAAGACCATTTGAAGAAAATATCAGTGGTAATTTAAGAGATGTTCCTGAATATGAAAACCTTCAAACACAGTGCCTATTCAAGTTAGCAGATAAAGTAAATGACAACAGTATTTATATAGAAGCAGATATATCTCCATCAGAACAGGAAATGTTGATTAATGAGATAGCAAAGATTGAGAGAGATCCTGAAATTACACGAAAATTAGCATTAGTTAAAAAAGCAAAGATCAAAGAGGATATAGGCAGGTCTCCTGATTATAGAGATATGATACTTATGAGAGTATACTTCGATATTAAACCTAAAAGTATAAAACATAGTACAGCGTTAAATGCAAACGATTTAGGGCTCTTTTAAACCAAAAAACAATGAATTTCTTAGAATTATTACAATCAAATCAAATTGAAAAAGCTTATAACCTTCTAAGCGCAAAAGAAGGAGTGAGTGATAGTGCAAAGGAGTTTAATAACGATCGTAAGGTAAGAGATACTCAGGTAGGCAATCGTGAAGATAAAATAATGAAAGATGGCACCATTAATAGAGTATCAAAAGTTCCAATTCCATTTCAAAGACAAATCGTAAAAACAGCTTCAACTTTTCTACTTGGTAGCCCAGTTAAATTAGTTGATAAGGAATCTAATAATGAAATAAATGAGGCATTCGAATCCATTTCAGATTTATGGCATGACTTAAGATTAGATTCGTTATTGTTGGATTTTTGCAAGACAGTTAAAAGTGAAACCGAAGCTACGATTGTTTTTTTTCCTGTCAAAAAGGAAGATGATTCTGAACCAAGAATAAAAGCGAGGTTATTAAAAAATAAGAACGGAAAGGTATATCCAATTTTTGATGCTTTTGGAGATATGACTGCTTTTGCATGGGAGTATGTTGTTAAGGAAGATAATAAAGACGTTTTCTACTTATACATATGGACAGATTCTGACCAATATATTTATAAGAAGCAATCAAAAGATTGGTTGCCAGAGGAAGGTTATCCCAAAGCTAATTTATTTAAAAAAATACCTGTGGTTTATCTTTCTCAGGAGAATCCGGAATGGTGGGAAGTACAAGGGTTGATTGATATGTTTGAGAACTCATTTTCGAAGTTTGTTGACACCAATGGATATTTCTCATCGCCAATGTATAAAGCAAAAGGAGCTGTTAGTTCAATACCTAAAAAGGATAGTTCAGGCAAAATGGTTAAACTAGATATTATTGAAACAGATAGAGGAAATATCATCGAGGCTGATTTGGATGTTATTAGTTGGGATAGAGCTCCAGAAGCATTAAAGCTAGAATTTGAGACAGGTAAAGGGTTGATTTATGGATTATCCGACACACCAGATTTATCATTTGATAATGTCAAAGGAATTGGTAATATATCAGGAATAGCATTAAAGCTTATGTTTTTGGGACCAATACTAAAGGCAAAAGAAAGCGAAGGTGATTATCAAGTAGTAATTAGTAGAATTATCAATTTACTAAAGGTAGGACTATCAAAAATAATTAAGCCAAAGTTAGAAGGTAGCTTAAAAGAACTAAGGATTGATATTAAGTTCACCAGTATTTTACCAGAGAACCTTAAAGAAACCATCGAAATATTAAGTCAAGCAACAGGAGGTAAGCCAATTCTTAGTCAAGAAACTGCATCGGCACATAACCCTATGGTTGAGAATTCGAAAGAAGAAATTGAACTAATGAGAAATGAACAAGAACCTAAAAAAGAAGTACAAAAAGTCTAGCTTAGAAGAATCAGCAAAAGAATACTTAAAAGAATACGATTCAAAAAAATCAATAGAGCAGGTATTTAGCGAATTTGAGGATATACTTAAATATCATGATGATTTTGAAATCTATTTGAAGGAGAAAAAGTTAAATGAATACTTAGAAAAGATGCAGAGAAACAAAAGGCTCTTAGCTAAACGGAAGTTATTTATTGAGTGGTATTTTAATAAAAGCAAATCAGAGGTTGGAAATACCAAAAAAGTATATGTAGACCTGTCTGAATTAACCTTCACAACAAAAAGAACTGTTCAAAAGGCATTATCTGGTGAAGCTACGGCACAAGAAGCACGCAAATAGGCAAAAACTCTGCTGTTAGATTTAATTTTAGCGTAAATATTTAATAAACGTTTTATGCTAAAAGAGAGACTCAAAAAAGCACTAAAGAAAGCAGGATTAAATCAGGGTTTAGCCGATGTAATAAACATTACTTCGGAAGATCAAATAGAGGGTGTTATCACGCAATTGAAACAAACTCAAAATAATGAAGAACCTACCTTAGATTTTGGGGAAATATTAAAATCAGAAGCTTTTGAAAGTTATGTTCAAGAAAATGGGTTTGATAAAGTTCTAGAGTTATCAAAAACATTGCAAAGCGAACATGATAGAAAAGTGACTAAGGGTATTTCTAAGAGATTAGAAACTGTACTAAAAAAGACAGGTGGTAAATCAATAGAGGAGGAAAATAAATCAGACTCAGGAAAAAATGATGATACACCAGAATGGGCAAAGTCTCTCGAACAAAGGATTTACAATATTGAAAGCGGTAATAAAAAAACTGAATTCAAAGATAAAGTTACCAAAGCCCTATCCAGTTCAACATTACCAGGGAATTTAAAGACTAAGTGGGCTTCAAGAATTATTGAAGGAGGTACTTCTATTGAAGAACAAGTGAAGTCTTTAGAGGCAGAGCATCAAGAAACTTATCAAGAGCTTATTGGTGAAAGAGTAGGAAGGGGCTTGCCAGATGGAAGCAGTCATGATGGTAAGGTAACCGATGAAGAATTAGAGGAAATCTTTAATGGCTAATAAAATTAAAGCAAATGAGTAAGTTAAATTTAAGTACAACAAGTGAATCTTTTGAAAGTGCAAACGATAGCGTTGCAATAAAAAAGTACATTCATGGTAAAGAAGGCGGTGCGGTTTTGGACGTAACTGGATTTTCTGACAATTACATTTATGCAGGTCATGGTGTAATAAAAGAGGCGGGAGTATATAAACCACAACCGATTAATGGAACTAAAAGTGATTTATTAGTTGGAGTTGTAAGGTCTACAACAAGAACTTTAAAACCTAGTACAGGTGTAATGACTTTAGGAGTAATCAATAACAATACCTTGAAGTATCCTTTTAATGATGCTTCATTAGTAAAATTAGCTTCAATAGGTATTCATAATCAAGTAGATTAATATGGGAACAAGAGTATCAATTTTCAAAGATTTAATAGGGAAGTATTTTAGTGCTACAGCAAAATATTTTTATAGTAAGATAAACGGTTCTAAAGACGAGCCTAAATATCTACACGATCAGATGTTAGATGAGGAATATTCTGCAGATATGACGTATTCCTCTATAAGTGGTAATTTCACTAGAATAACAGCAGATGTGGTCTCTATGGACTCTCCGTTACCATTAAAATCGCGTCCATCATTGAGCACCGCAAAAGGCGATATTCCAAAACTAGGTTTAAAGTATGTTTTAAATGAAAAGCAAATGAATACTTTGCTTATTTTATTTCGTACTGGACAATCTAGGATTAAAGAATTGGTTAAAAAGATTTTTAATGACACCGAATCTTGTATTTATGGTATAAAAGAACGTATAGAGCAAATTCATTTGATAGGGTTTTCCTCAGGAGTCACAGAGATTCCAGATGAAGAGAATACGGGAACATCTATTAGAATAAATTATAACATTCCAAAATCCAATCAACTAGGTGTTGTAAAAACATGGAACGATGAGAAATCGAGCCCTATTAATGATATTAAGAGGGTTCTAAAAGTTGCAAAAGCAAAGGGAGAGTATCCCAATACTATTTGGATGAATAGTATAACTGCCGAATATTTAATGACTAATATTCAAATTAAAAAACAGTTTGCTTTTAGTTTAAATTTCACAGGTTCTAATGTTCCTGACTTAGACGAAGGTCAATTAAGTTCTGTGTTAAAAAAGCGATTAAAGTTAGATCTTAAAATAGTAGATCGCTCATTTGTTCATCAAAAAGATGGTAAGTCAATAGTTTCAGAAGGATGGTCAGAGGACATGGTTGTCTTGTCAACAGGAACAAAAGTAGGTTCATTAGTTTATGGTACCGTTGTAGAAGCAGAGTTTAAACAAGAAGGAGTTAATTATGCTGAACCTAATAGTTATATCTTATTAAGTAAATCAGGTACTACAGACCCTGTTAGTGAAATGACTGCTGGACAAGCGATGGTCATTCCTGTTTTACAAAATGTAGAATCGTTGTTTTACATTAATACAATTGAAGCTCAAAAGTTAGACGATTCAGACAATGAAAAAATAGCATCCGGATCTTCAACGGATTCTAAAATTACTATTTGGAGTCAAGAGCTTGAAAAAGCTTTAGTTATTGGTGAGTTTAATAAGATTGAAGGTGTTAAGAAAACAAATATTTCAATAGCTGATGAAAAGCTTATTGAGAGAATTAACCAATTATCAAACCAAGAAGAAGCTAAATTAAAAACAGCTTTAGGCATTTAAAAATGTACAGTGATAAATCCCCCGACATATTAAGTAGAAGAATAAAATGGCATGCTCCGCTTGGTGAGTATGCCACTATTCTGAATCCTGAAATTACAGCAGGAGAAAATGATAAGGCTTATCAAGACGCTCATAAGTTGGTAACTATTGAAAATATTCATAGCACACAACCAAACAGTAAAATAAGCAAGGAGGATTTTAATATCTATTTAAAAAGGTTAAACAAAGCTTGTGTAGACAAGGTATTAGAAGATGTTTTTGATTTAAACACCTCTATTGATAACACAAAGAATTATGATTCTTTAATAGAAGCAAATCAAAGTATTTTCGATACATCTTTAAAGCACTATATGTCCATACAAGTGATTCAGGGAATGATGACATCTGTTAGGCAGAATGGTAATGAAAGGAGTTTAAAAGACTCCTATCCTCATTTAAAAGTAGAACTAGTCGGATCAAAAAACGATAAAGGAAAAGTATTATCTGTAGGTGTAGACTTTATTTACCAAAAATCAATTGAAGCGGTAAAAAACGTGCTTTTCCCGAAAAAGAACGAGCAACCAAAAGTTGAATTTATTGATTTTTAGAAATGCTATTATTGAGAGAAAACCCCAAAGGCTTAGACGTTTTAATCCAAAAACTACAAACTAAGCTATACAGTTATTTCAAAAGTGAATCTATCAAAGGTTATGGTCGAGTTTACTTAAATGAAAAGAATGGGCGAGAAGTTCCACAGTACTATGCTGAAAATGGAGAATATAAAGACGTTCTTTTTGATGATAGACTAACGGGAAGCTTTTTCTTTTTAGAGGACGGATTAACAAAGAAAAGCAGTTCAAGGCTCACCACTCCTGTAAGTTTAATAATCCTTTTGAATTTAGATGATTTAACCCCCGATTTTAAGGGAAGGAATGATGAAGAAGTTAAAACAGATATCTACGCAATTATAGAGCAATGCAAGTATTTTGATTTAACTCAAATCATAAAAGGTAAAGATGTATTGAAACAATTTAAAGTAAGTAAAAACGAAATACATCCACACTGTTATTTAAGATTTAACGGAACAATGAAATATCAAGGAATTTATTAAAAAAGGTAAGAAACGAAATAGGTGGTAGTACCACTACGATAAAAAACATAGGAGGAAAAAAACAACGATTAGAAGCTCCTGTAAAAACGATCATCTTGGCAACAGAGAATCAGTTTTTTAAGCCCGAAGATTTTAAAAACATCTTAAAATGGAAAGATCAAATTAAGCTAAAGGGTATAGTTCCTTTTCCAAATATAGAAGGTTTAGAATCCAATAACACCGAAGCTCAGATAAAAGAAGGTCGTTATTCAAGTAATGAATTAAAAAAAGCTGTAGGAGGTGCTAAATACCGTTTTGATATCTCTAATACAACTTATGAATCTTTTTTAAGTTACAAAAACTCCAATTACACAAGAATCTATGAAATAACAGACTTAGATGAAGTGTTATGTGATATTGATGACAAAGGGAACATTAGAGGAAGAAAAATGACATCTTTCTTAATAGGAAACAGAAATCAAGCAACGGACAGTGATGTTCCTTTTGTGGATGTTTTAATTAAGTATGAAAATAGTACACACTCTATTTTAACTACCGAGGGTGAGCCGTCTGATTTAGAAGGAATTTATGATGTAGAACTAGAGCCATTGGAGGTTACAACAAGTAACATAAAAATTTAAGGTTAAAAACACATCAACAGGTAGCTATATCTCACAAATACCTTATGATAAGTTCGTTTTACATGATAGTAGGGGAGCTGTTGTTGGAGGATTAGGAAACAACCCTGTTAGTCCAGATAATGAATATGAAATAACAGGAGTTATTCCAGAAGGAGCAAAATTCACTATCGATGGCGTTGTTGATTTGACTGAATTATTTGTTGAAGGAGTAGGTAATATTACAACACCAGCTAACTAATTATGACAAAGAGTTATGAAGGGATTAAGTTCCCAGAGGGGTTATGTTGCAGTTTCCAAGAATTTACTGAGCAATATGAAAAGTGTCACATTTTCAAAGCCATCCCATCAGATGTAAGGTTGGAAAAGTTAAAGGAAGCTTATAAAATAGCGGTACCAAATGGAAGCATTAAGGCAACTTCAACAAAAAGCACAAAGCCTAACACCTCAAAAGGTAAGAAGTGATTTTTTTAACTTCATAAGAGGGCTTGAAGCTTACATAGCTGAATTCAATAAAGAACAATTAAACAAAGAAAGCAAAGATGTATTCGGTAACCCTTTAGGTTTTTATTCAAAGGCTACTGAATACATTTCTTTTAATAATTCACTTTTAGGAAGAGGCAATAAGATCAAATACGAGGGGGACCCATACGACCTAGAGGACACAGGAGATTTTTTAAAAAGTATTTCGGCATCTGTAGAATCATTTAGCCTTGTTTTTGAAGCATCCGACCCCAAGACAGATAAGGTACTGAGAAACCTATTAACAAAGGATATTCTTGGGCTCTCAGATAAAGATTTAAATCAAGTGATTAATGAAAAATTTATCCCTTACATGAAAGGGTATTATTTAGAAAAAATATTGTCTAGTAAAGGCTAGAAATAAAAAGTTCTTTGACATAATTGTGGTAAGTAATAATAATGATATTTTTTATTTTTGAACATTAAAAGAATTCATGACGAAAAAAGTATTAATTACAGGAAATGGTTTTGATGTATATCATGGTTTGCCAACTTTATATTATGATGTAATTGAAATCCTAAATTTTGTATCAAAAAAAGAGAATAAGATAAGTTTTGAAAATGTTTATGAAAACTGTAAAGAGAAGTCTAAAAAAATAAAAAACACATATAAATCTTTTGATTTCGATGATAAAAAAATAGAACTATTAAGGGAAAAGTTAGATAAAAACCTATGGTATAATTTTTTTTCGAATGAGCTTAAAATTAATACTTGGGTCGATTTTGAAAATAGAATCGATTATGTTTTAAGACTTATTAATGATGAACTATATAGAGTATATCACATAGAAAAAAAAATGGGAGTATCTTCTTTTTCAGTCTTTAATTATCCAAGTGGTCTTTGTCTTGAAAAAGAAAATGAAGTTAGACAAGATTCAATTACCGCTTTAAGATTATTTAAAGTTATTATAGGTCATAGAAGCAAGCCAGTTGCTCTTATGGAGGATGTAATTCCTAAAAAATATTTGATACAAAGAGGAGGTGGTTATATTGGTGTTGATTTTGAAAAAATATTCAATGATTTATTCAACGAGCTTAATGATTTTAGAGAAATATTTAAGCTTTATTTTGAAATATTTGTTTTTCCGTTATACAATAATTTGAAAAACGAATTTGAAATAGAGTTATTCGAAAAAATAGATTATCATTTTACTTTTAATTACACACCAACTTTCGAGAAGTTTTACAATAAAAATTTACGAACAGAATTTCTACATGGTCAAGCAGAATCTGAAACTGTTCAAATAGTTCTTGGAACTAATAAAGTTCCTGATAGTAAATTAGATGACCGTTATTACATTCCTTTTACTAAAGGATATCAAAAGCTATATCATGAATGTGATATAAAATTTCTTTCAGTTTTTGATCAAACTTCAAATTTTTATTTTTTTGGACATTCTTTAGATACTTCTGATAAATATTATATAGATGCAGTTTTTGATTATTTAAAAAGAAAACTTGAAAACGATAGTAAATATAATGGAACAAATAAAATAACTATTTTTTATCATAGCGAATCATCAAAAGCAAACCTTATTATAAACCTAATAAGCATAAGAGGAGAGGAAGAAATTGTTTCATTAAAACAAGAGAAAGCCTTGGAGTTCATTCGGATAGATACAAATAATTATAGAAAAAGTTTAAATGAAGTAATAAAGGATAAAGAAATTGTTGCTTATTAAAATTATTTATGGAAACCCGTTTTTATTATAGTTATAAAATTTGATAATTTATTTTTTTAAATAGATAAACGAATACTATGATCAACTCAAAAAATTCTTTAGATGATAAAATAAATGAAATCAAAAATAAACTTGAGGGGTGTTCTAAAGCAATACTTTCGATACAAAAATATCTTAATGATGAAAATAAGAATTTCCTTGAAAAAGTAATTCCTGAAATGAAAAGGAATTTGAGTCTTAAAATAGATGACGGTATTTTAAGTAATTGGATTTTAGAAAAAGTTTCATACCAGCTTGGAAGAATTAAAACTGATTTGATGAAATTAGCTAGTAGTTCAAGTGAATATCTAATTAAACAGGATATTAGTGGCATTAAAGAACGTTTAATTGGTGTTTTAAAAAATCTTGGAAATTTACCTATTTCTTTAAATGAAGGTAATTTGGATTTTCAAAAAATTACCTCAGATACTGAAAAATCTTGTCAAGATATATTGAAGGTATTTGAGAAAAAAAATGAAAAATCATTAAAAGAAGTGGATCATCTTGAGAAGAAAATTTTAGAAGCTCAAGAAACTATTTCTAATTTAGAAAAGAATCTGGAACAGAAAGAAAAAGAAGTAAATGAAGTCAACTTTAGATTAGGGGAATTTAAGTTGATATTAGATAAAAAGGGAGATACTGTCTTTTCAGAGATTAAAAAGAATGAAGAAAAGCGTTTCACTGAATTTTTTGAAAAAACAAAATATAATGCCAATGAGCTAAAAGAAGGAATTGAACATGATGCCTTAATTTATGTTAAAGATATACAAGGAGAATATGAAAAGGCGAAACAAATTGTTGGTCTTTTGGCAAATGACTCTGTAACAGGGAACTATAAAAATGAGGCTGATAGACACAGAAAAATTGCTAATAATTTTAGATGTCTAGCAATAATTATCATGTCTTTGTCTAGTTTTATTGTCGCTTATATTATTTTGACGTCTAATAATATAGATTGGACAAAATCATTAATCAGATTACTTGGAGTAGCTATTCTTTCTTATCCTGTCTCTTATTCTATTCGAGAATCAAATAAGCATAGAAAGTTGGAAGTGTTTAATCGTAATGCTGAACTTGAATTAACAGCTTTAGATCCATTTATAGAATCTTTAAATGAAACAGAAAAACTTTCGATTAAGAAAACATTAGCTGAGAAATATTTTGGAAATGGAAGTAATTTTCTATTTGATTCATGTAACAAAAATAAAGAAGGCGTTTCTCTTAATATGTTAGAAAAAATGGTTAAAATGATTGAACCACTTCTTAAGAAATAATAGTTCTAGTTTTTGTCATTTAGGCGAATACAAAAAAACACACTTACCACAAGACACCTTTTTCAAGGTGTTTTTTTATGTCCAAGATTTAAGGAATTAATATTAAAAGTTTGTGGTTTGATATACACGATTGAGACGATACCAGCCAAGCTATTTTTTAAAATAGATAACACAGGAGATTATACATTACTAAGTGATGATAATAGTGTTAAAAAAGAGGATTTACAAAAGGTTTGGGAGTCTATACTCTTTTACTATCAGAAAAACGTACAAGGTAAAGCAAGAGATAGTCAACTTGATTTAGACAAAAAAATAAACAGTTTAGAAAGTCGATTGCTTTGTATTAAAAGAATCATTTGCTTATTAAAAATAGAGAGAGATCACGAGTTGGAGCGTTATCTACGGTCTGTTGGTTATCAATTAACGGAGCAGAATTTTTTTGACGATCTAAAGAAGATTGAATCTTTATCAGATATGATAAAGCTAAAAATAGAAAAGCAGAATTCCTTGCTTGAAAAAAAGAAAGATAACAATACATCTAAAACCACTTTTGAAGATGTGCTATTAGGTTATTTAACCATCCTTGGTTTAGGGTTTAAGGAAGCCAATAAAATCACATTATTAGAATATTTAGCACTTGAAAAACAAGTAAAAAACAAAGTAAAATAGTATGTCAAAGGTTAATAAATTATCAGAAGAAAGTTTTGTTGAGCAAAGTGCTTATCAATTTGCTCAGAAGTGGGCTAAAAGTTTAGAACCAGGAATAAAAGCAGGAGAAGAGTTAAACGGAACTTTATCCAAAATGACTGAAAACTACCAATTGATTAAAAGGCAAACATTGGAGTTTGCTAGGCTTGAAAAAGTATTTAACGTAAAATAAAAAAGCCTCAAGATTTGAGTGTTGTTCTTTCTCCAGAGTGCATACCAAAGCCAATTAATGAAAACGATTGTGTTGATATATCTTCATTATCTGATAGTAGGAAAAAAAGGCTGTATCGTTGGCTAGAAAATTAGTGTTACAAAAAAAGCCAAACTATTAAGTTTGGCTTTCTAATATCTATTTTTATCAGTTTAACTATTCAGAGGATTTAATATCTAAAGTTCCCATGTGTTCAAAATTTAAAAGGTTATCGTTCCTATTAAATTGAGAGGTTTCAACCGTATTCCCATCTGATATTGGAGTTGAAAGAATGTAATCATTATCAAATATAACCTTTACTCCGAAGGGTTCAGGATTATTTTTTAATCCAATAAATTCAATGGATTGTATTTTGGAAGCAATTATATTACTGAACTCTTGAACGTCTGTTACTTCATAATATTCCGTCTCTAAATCACTTTCACATTCTGACTTCATCCAAGCATTCATTCTGGATTCAAAAGATGACCAAGAATGTACTTTTGTAGGTGTCTCTTCAAAACGCAGACAAGGAGTCCACATATTTTCTTTATCAGTAGTAATGACACATAGACGGTCTGGATTTTGAGGAAAAACAAACCCAAAAGATATATCAATATCTAATTCTTTTTCTTCGCCTAATGGAGGCCAAACAAGAAGAAACAACTTCTTTACCTCCTGATTTCTTAACTCTTTAAATGTTTTCATAATTAATACAGAGGACTTGCAAGATTATACCAATTGTTTGATGTTTTATTTTCTCTCGTACCTTTTGTTAAACAGCAACTTTCTTAAAGTAAATTTAATTTCCCTTCTTTCCAGAGATGAAGAGTTGTTTTAGCAGATAAACCTGTAATACTACTCAACTCTGTCAACTTCGCAAGAGATTTTTCTGCTAATTCAGGAGAAGAACTAAGGGAGAAAGTAGCTGCCCAAAACCTTACATTTTCGTCATCTTCATTTAAAAATTCCTCAAATACGTTTACGACATTTTGCTTCTTTGCTTTGCTATATAAGTTATGCAACTTTTTATGCAGTTTATTAGCTTTTTTATTATCTCCAATAGCAATTGCCTTACCGTGTTCAATTGCCTCTGACAAAAAACCTTCTTTTATTTTATCTATTGTTATCATGGTGTCCAGCCAAATTTTTTTAACGTTTTAAAAGCCATCCTACTGGATGGCTTTAATAGTATATATTATAATTGATTCTGTTCATTTACTTTTTCTTTGCTTGAATCAAAGTATTTAAGAAAGATTCATAATTAAATAGTTTCGAGCTTTCATTACAATATATTTCTAATTCTAAATTTTCTGATTATTGATTAAGTTCTGATATCTTTATATTATGAACTACCGATTGAATACGTTTTAACAGCATTGATATCTTCTATTTCTGTATTAGTTATTTTATTCTCTTTTAAAAGTTTTCTAACCTTTTCAGTACAAAAAAGTAGTGTAGTTTGATTTGGAGAAAAAAAATCTGATTTATCCCAAGTATCAAAATCAAATTTATATCCAGTATAAAATCCTGCCTCTTTTGGCATGTCAAGCTCACCACATCTTCCAGTCACCTGAAAGCCATAATACCTTTTAGTTTGACCTTCAATTTCTATTTGATAGCTATCCCATCCACTAATATTATTTTTTTTTAATAAAGTGTGTAGCTTTTCAGAAATAGCAAAATTAGCAGTATCTTGATACCCAACAATATCATAAAATACCTTCCCCTCTGACTGTTTTAATTGAAAAGGTTCATTGGGTGTAAAATTGCCTCTCTTTAATTTTATGATGTCATATTCTTCTATAGACTCAATGATAGCCTCGTCCTTTTTTCTTTCTATCGTGAAGTAATAAAATTTGTTCATTTTTAAAAACCATGTATTTCCATTAATGAGTCACTAAATTTCTTAATTTGTTGATAGGTTGCTTTTGGAAAATTATCAAAAAAATGATCCCAAGCCTTATTATAATCATTAGCAACACTCCTATGTGAGGAAAATTACAAAGCATATTAATTTCTAATATCCAAAACTTGCTTTTGTAGAATTTTTCATAATCTTCTTCATCTCCTCCTATATCTTCAAATCCATAACCTGCTAAAAAATCTTTAAATACTTCATCACAATCCTTAAAAAAGGTGTCATATCCTATATCATCTATCATTTTATTATTGTTTGACCATTAAACCATTTGAAAGAGGTTTAGATTTATTTACTATTTTTCCTCTAAAGTCTCAAACTTTTTATAATCTTCATAAGTGAATTCTCCTGTAAGGATAGGTTTGTAAAATTTTTCTAAATTTTCACGTTCGTAGAGCATTTCACCTTTGTAATCATTTTTATTAATTCTAGATTCAAAAGGATTTGTAAAAGACTCTACACTAACAGTCTTTTTAATATAGTTATCTATTAAATTAGGTTTTGTGTATTCTTTTGATAAACCAAGAAAATTACAAGATACACCTATCCAAGGAAAATTACAAAGCATATTAATTTCTAATATCCAAAACTTGCTTTTGTAGAATTTTTCATAATCTTCTTCATCTCCTCCTATATCTTCAAACCCATAACCTGCTAAAAAATCTTTAAATACTTCATCACAATCCTTAAAAAAGGTGTCATATCCTATATCATCTATCATTTTATTATTGTTTGACCATTAAACCATTTGAAAGAGGTTTAGATTTATTTACTATTTTTCCTCTAAAGTCTCAAACTTTTTATAATCTTCACAAGTGAATTCCCCTGTAAGGATAGGTTTGTAAAATTTTTCTAAAGACTCGCAGACATACATCATTTCTTTGTAGTAACTCTCAAATCCAATCCTACTTTTAAAATCTTTATAATGAGATAATAGATCTTCTTTCTTTATTCCCAGTATCTTCTCGATTATTTCATTTTTACATGCTTGGTTGGTTTCTGAATCAAAAAAAGTATAAGAAACCGATACATATGGAAATAATTTAGTCATTGATATTTCAATCATCCAAATACCATTTTGGTAGAGTTTTTCAAATGTATTAGCTCCTTTTTTCTCTATAAAACCATATTCATCCATAAGCGGAGTTATTGTCTTATCTATATCTATTTGAAATAAATCATAATCTATATTCATATGCTTAAGGTTTTATCATAAGTCCATTTTCTTGTAATACATATCCCATATCTAGTAAATATTCATACTCTTGCCTCATAAAAGTCTTCAATTTAGTTATTCCTTCATCAATACACTGTTGCTTAAATGGGGTGTTAGGCATTTCTGAAACTAAATTGTGTTTATTTATTGGTAGCCTAGGGTCTTGAATAAACCTAATCTCACCTCCATTGGCAATAATATTATCTATATGAGGCTTGTTATAAGTAAACCAATATTTAGACTGCTGTCCGTTTTTTCCTAAAACAGGAAGTGTTTTAAACTCTGAAGGTATTTGTTGAAACAACCCTGTCAATTCACTTTTAGGCACACCTATGGATATTAGTTCATCATACAGATCTTTTGTACCTATAGAGCCATTTTTCGGATAAGCCCTACCCAAAATATTTAGTTTTTTGTTGGCGTTTTTTATAATATCTCCACCAAACTCTATAGGTTTAGAAAATGTTTTAAATATCGTCTTACCTCCATTAACCAGTCTAATATAAACTTTATCTCCTATTTTAGTTGCAATTTTCCAAGATTTTTTTGTTCTGGTTGCTTTCACTATAACTTTTACTAATTTACCTCCTGGAACTACTTCAACAACTAGTAATCCTGCGGCCAACCAACGTGAAGCGGTTTGTCCATCAAAGTCTTTCCCGTCAATTAGAACTTTAACATCTTCCACAGGGATGATAACACTTCCAATAAACTTAGCTAGGGCTGTAGTACCTAATTCAAACAGTACTTCTAGTTCTTCTTTTGTGCTAGAAGGACCTAGAATAAGGTAGTTAGACCAGTGTTGAGCTCCGTTGGGTTTAATGTACCAAGATTTACCTCCAGCTTCACTTCTTAATTTTCTAACTAACTGATTGTTTTTGTTTAATACAAGGGTGTTATCGCTATTAATAACCACAGCCCCGTCAGTCATTTTATAATACGTAGTGTTTCCATCACTGTAACGGTGTGTGTATTCTTGTCCTACTTTTCCGTTAATTCTTCCTGTAGCGGGTTGCCACTTTACTGTAATACGTGTAAGTATATTGTCTAGTTCAATTTGTCCAAGAGCCCATTGTTGAGCCTCAGCAACACTCCAACTATTTCTACGGTCTAACGGTGCCAGTATCTTTTTTAAATAGTCTGTAGCATTTTTTTCAGACATAATTATAGTTGTTTGTCTTACAGGGTCATTAAAAAACATAAGTTTATCAAGTTCCCTACTGGCATGTGCATTGGTGTAAAAAAACTGTCGGTGTAGTTCGTTAGTTACATTACCGCGGTTTAGCCAATTGGTTGTTTTACCCCCAGCATAAAGAGCTGTTTTAATATGATTATTAAAAACAGTATTGGTATTTGCAATGGTTTGAGGAGTTATCAACGATTTTGTTTTGGCTACCATATCACGAAATACGTTTGAGCGGTAATTTTCGTTTAACCATTGAATTCTGTCAGGCTGTTTGATACGGTAGGTATTTATTAAATAATCGACTTCGGAAGTTGCACCAATAGCAGTCTTACTCAATATGTTTGCAAGCTCTCTGTTTTTCTTACTAATCCATTTGTTATTTAAATCTCTTATATTATACATATAAAGGCTATAAGATCTAGAATCAAAAACAGAAAACCCTCCTTCTCTGTGTTGCTCTGCATATTGCTGAATTTGCGCAACACTAAGCATTTCATGCTGAAATTTTGAATTGGTGCGCGATAAGTATGGTCCGATCCTTCTACTATCTTTTATTTTAAATATAAGAGACTGTATATAATCTAATTTTGACCAATCATTGAGATGATTGTAATATTGGTGTTTCTGCCCTACAGCACTATTTAAGATACGGGTATGATCTTCACTGTTAAGGCTGTTTAGTTTTTTATTAACGAGATTACTTACGTGATACTTAGCTATGGCAGGTTCAACTTTTTTAATTAGCTCCTGTCGAATTCTAGATAATTGGGGTATCGATACAATTCTTTGTACGGGAATATTATTGACTCTTCTATCAGCATATAAAGGATTGTTTCTATTGCCCCCTTTGAGTTCATTTTCTCTGTGTTGAAGAATTTTTAACTCCTTTAGCAGGTTGTTTTGGGTGGTATGGTTTCTTTTGTTTTCACCAGAATACCGATTTCTTGTTTTTGAAATTAACGTGTTAAGGTTTTTCTTTTCTGTAAAATTAAATAAGGTGTTTTTGGCATCGTTAAAGTTGCTAAATCTTTTGCCTAGTACTCCTTCTATTTCAGGTTTAATTCTATTGTTCTTTTGATGTTCTAGCCATCGTCGTAATTTACGTTTGGCCGCCATTTGAATGAGGTGTTCATTATTGGCTATAGTTTGAAGGCTAGAACTGTAATTGAAACTTATATTGTCAAGTCCTTCAACATTTCGGGTGTCTGGAAAATTTGGATTTCGAACTGCTGTTCTTCTAGCTTTATACTCACCGTTTTTTAGGTGTCCAGCACTTCGGCTTTGTCTTTGCGCTTGCAAGGGAATTATAAGCCCTAATACAAGTAATAAATAAAATATTTTTTTCATCGTTTTTAATTTTTTATAACAATTTTAGTGTGTTTTTTATCGTCTGTAATCAAGGTGAGTATGTAGGTTCCTACTTGTAAATTTTCTCCTTTAAAAGTGTAGGTATAGCTACCTTCATTTTGTAAACCTGTAGGTTTTATCATTTGTTTTTCAATAAAAGATCCTTCAAGAAACAAGGTGGTGTACTGTGGGCGGTTTAACTCATAACTAATGGTAAGATCCTTTTCAAAAGGGTTGGGGTACAACTGCAAAAAGTTTTGCGATTGTTCTAATGCCATAGGGGCAAGTGATTCTTGTTTTGGTTGCTTTTTTGTAGTTGCCTTTTTTGTTAGTAACAACCTTATGGGAGCTCCTTTTTCATTCCATTGGTTTATAATACTTTTTATATTGGCTGTTAAATATGTTTGGGCGTCCTTTTTTTGAATAGAAAAGGTTGTTTCGGTAATTTGATGTACCAATGTTGAAGGAATTTCTTTTTTAAAGGATGTGTGAGCAATAGAGGCAAAGAAATCATCATAAAACAAGGTGTTGTCTATTCTGGTAAAGTCATTTTGATGAGAGTTATTATTGATTTCCCAGGTACTTTGCAATAGGTCTTCGTTTTTTGTAAAGTTAATTTTAATAGGGATTTCTTGTTCAATTTGATTATCAGACCAATCCATTACAAAAAGAGAACCTTCCCAATTTCCTAGTAATTGTTGATCTTCGATTATTTTCTCCTGTATTGTTTGGATACTTTGCTGTTGTTTGAATTGCTGTAGCAGGAGTTCTTGCTGTTCGATACGATCTGAGGCTGGTTTTTGAGGATTCTGATAATCCAATTCTGTGCTGAAATATTCATTAGCTATTGTTCTGTTTTTAGGAACGCCATAGCCATAATAGTAGCACACACCTAGCCAGTAACGCGCCATAGGATGGTTACTTTTACGAAACCAATATATAGCCTTTTTATAGTTTTGCTGACTACTTCCCATTCCTTTTAGGTGTAAATATCCTAAGCCATATGCCGCTTCTTTATTGCCGTGTTTATAGGCTTTTAGATACCATTTTCGGGCTTTATTAAAACTGAGTTTACATCCAATACCATATTTGTAGAGATCTGCTAAATCATTCATTGCAATATGATCCTCAGCATTAGCAGCACTTTTTAATAGTTTAAAAGCTTTCTTGTCGGAAGAGGTTTGTTCTTCCTCTAATAGGATAGTAGCCATAATTATTTGCGCATGTGGGTGCTTTGCTGTTAAACAAGGGGTAAGGTAGCGCGTTGCTTTTTGATGGTTTACTTCATGATATTCATCGCCTTCAAAATAATTTAGAGCTTTACTAATGTTAAAATGACAATCGATTAGTTGTTGTGCATGGCTACTGCTTAGAATATTGATAAGGCAGATAACCAAAATAATTTTTCTTTTTACTGTATTCATAGTATTACATTGATTTTAAAAAAACGCAAAACAATACCTGGGAAAAGAGGAGCGAGTTCTTTTCCATAGCATTATTTTTTATTCTTTTTTTCGGCGGCGAAACTATGTAAAAAAAATGTGATAAACCCAGTGTTTACCGTCTTTTTTAGCTTAAAATCATTTTTTAAAATTCAAACTATTTATATAGAATTACTTAGTTCAGAAACTGATAAAAAAAATATTTTTTTGATATTTAGTTGCATTTTTTTATGAAGAAATAGAGTAGCTTTGTTGTGTCTCAAAAGACGTTTTGAGATTCTTTTTCATAGCAATTTTCCCGCTCCTTTTGTGAGCGGGTTTTTTATTAAAATAAGTTGTATATTTGTAATGTAAAGACAAAAAAAACCACTCCGAAGAGTGGACAACTATAAAAGTTATTTTTTTTTGCTTTTTAAGGGAATTATAAGCCCTAATACAAGTAATAAATAAAATATTTTTTTCATTATTTTCAACTTTTAAGGTTTTCGCATGATTTTTTTTATGTAATTTTTATCACCTGCAGTTAATATTATCTCGTAAAAATATTGTTGTCTACTTCGTGGAATGGGGGTTATTAAGCCGTATTCTTCAAAGTTTTCTTTTGTGAAAGTATAGGTGTATTTTCCTTCATTTTCAGTACTTTCTGGTTTTATAATTACTCCTTTCGGTGATCGTAGGGGGTCGAAGAGACATCGTCGAATATATATAGAGGTTACCTGTGGGCTATTTAACTGATAATGAATTTTGATACCTTGTTCTAAACGAAAAGGGTTGGGGTAGATGAAGAAACTTGAAATATCTTCAGCTTGTTCTAAAATCAAAGGAGTAGGGGCAAACTTTGCATTTAAACAAGGAGTTAGATGGTGAGTTACTTTCTGGTGATTTTTTTCATGATATTCGTTATCTTCAAAGTAACAAAGGCAATCAATATCGATTCGCTGTCGTGAGTAACCATTACTGAAAATACTCAAAAGGCATATAGCCGAAATAATTTTTCTTTTTACTGTATTCATAAGTATTACATTGATTTTAAAAAAACGCAAAACAATACCTGGGAAAAGAGGAGCGAGTTCTTTTCCATAGCATTATTTTTTATTCTTTTTTTCGGTGGCTAAATTATGTAAAAAAACACAATATGGCTAGTGTTTACAGGAGGTTTTATTGAAAAAATAATTTATTTTTTTCAAAATATTTATATAGAATTACTTAGTTCAGAAATTGATGAAAAAAATATTTTTTTGATGTTTATTTGCATTTTTTTACGAAAAAATAGAGTAGCTTTGTTGTGTCTCAAAAGACGTTTTGAGATTCTTTTTCATAGCAATTTTCCCGCTCCTTTTGTGAGCGGGTTTTTTATTAAAATAAGTTGTATATTTGTAATGTAAAGACAAAAAAAAACCACTCCGAAGAGTGGACAACTATAAAAGTTATTTTTTTTTGCTTTTTAAGGTAATTATAAGCTTTAGTACAGCTGTAATAAAACCCAAAAAAGTAGTAGCGATTTTAATGGTTTCTAATTTCATCGCTCAAAATGCTAACGTAAGTTAAGCCTAATTAACGAATAAAAGTCAGTAGTGCCACCTATTGACTTTTTCTTTTATCTGCCCGTTAGCTTTTAGCAAATTATAGGCTTTTAAAATATCTTCTTCTTTTTATGGAAGAGCAATGTCAATAGTAAAATCGCTACTGCGAATTTAGTAAATTAAAAGATTTTTTACTCGGTGTTTTCTATAATAAACTCACAGAATTTTCTTAAAAATCACGTTTGCGGTTTACCGCTATTTTTGGTGCGGTAAGTCGTAATTATTGTTAGAAAAATAGAAACCATGAAATAATTAATATTGCAAAAGAAATAATGACCGCTAAACTTAATCTTTTTGATAGTAATTATTCCAGAAGCTTTCAAGCATTTCAGCATGTTCAGAAGGCGTAACTTTTATGTATTTTAAAAAACTTGACTCTGTTTTATGGCCAGTAATTTGCATTATGGAAACATGCGGGAATTTCATTTTGTATAGGTTTGTAGCAAAAGACCTACGACACGTATGCGAACTAACAAAAAGGTATTTAGGATAAGTACCGTCAACTTTCCTCTTATGCTTTTGGCCAGTCACTTCATTTGAAAAACTTTTTATTATTTTTCCATTCAATTCTTCGGTCAACCCAACCCTCTTACAAATTATTTTAATTTTCTCATTGAAAAGAGTTTTATTTACACTTTTAGGCATCCCTCTTTTTTTAATAATTTGTTTAATATGTGGATGAATTGGAATCATTACTGTCTTTCCTGTATTGTTTTTTGTCTTCTCTAGCTTTCTTTCAATAAACCTATCAGCTATATTAATTTCAGGTAAGCTTAAAAAGTCTCCTGCGCGAAGCCCTGTCCATGCACCAATAATAAAAAGGTCTCTTATATTTTGTAAAGACTTGTCTTTAGATAAGTCTAGATTTAATATTTTGGATAGTTCTTCTTCATTTAATGCAATAGTATCAACACTTTCTTGTAAACCAGTAAAATATGAAAGTTCTTCTTTATTTACGGGGTATCTTTCTTCATGTGCTTTATTCAAAATAGATTTAAAAATTCTAATTGTCAGTCCAGCATAATTTATGGAGTACTTTTTTACCTCTTTGAAGTAATAAACACACTCATTATACAGTTCTCTAGAAATTTGATCCAATCTGATTCTTTTATTCCTGTATTTTTCAAATTCACTTATTTTTTGTGTTGTGACAAAATAATTAGTAATATTATTTTTGCTAAACTTGGTTTTAGTTTTTCTGTTTATCATATTAGGCATTCTTTCAACGAGGTCAGTAGCATAATCAGAAAAGTAGATAAAAGCCTTAGTAGCTTTTTCTTTATCAAATTCTTTAACGAAAGCTTTTTTTAAATTTTCTTTGGTAATAGAAGTATTATTTAAATCAAAATTAGATATAGTCTTTTCAAAGAAATCAGAATATTTATTCAAGTTTCTTTTTATTAAGCTTAAGTCTGAACGTCCCCTTTTGATTAATGGCATTTGAGTTTCTTTATCCCAATTTTCGGGTAGTATTTTTTGTTTAGTAGAATAAACAAATCTTCCCTCTTTTTTTGATATAAAATATTTGAAATAAATCAATGTAGGTTTTTCAGCTTTATTACTTTTTAAGATGAAACTCATAGTGGTCAATTTTAATAAAGCAAAAATAAATTAATTATATATATAGGTGTCACAATAGGTGTCAAATTTCATTCATTATACTACTTAAATACAGCAAATATCACTCAGTAAAATAAAGATTACATTAGTTTTAAGCGCTTTATTGTAAGGTATTACTTGATTCTAGAAAATAGAAAGAAAATGACTTTACTATAAATGATAGTAGCACTATAAATAGCGTTTTCTAAGTTTTTATAGGATACAACTTTTAGCAATATTTTTACAAAATATAAAAACGGACAGCGTACTTAAACACTGTCCGTTGTATATTCTTATAAGAAACCTTTATCTCTTGCAACTAAAATTAATTCACGATCATCATTACTGTCAATTTCAAATATTTTAGCTAAATGTCTTTTTCTCTTTTGAATACCAGCAAAGGAAAGCGGGATAACATCGGGTAATTTTTTCATCCGGTTTCCAATTGATAGTTCATATAATATTTTTCGGTCAATATCATCTAACGTAAATTCATTAGACACCTCATTACGAATTAATTTCATTACTGTTTTACTGTAATAAGGAGGGGCTATTAAAACTTCTTCAATAGCCGTAACTAATTCTTTGGGAGTAATATCATTTTTAACTAAAAAACCGTCTGGATCTAAGCTTCTTAGGATACTGTGAACCCTGTAGTTATCATTAAACGTAGTAGAAACAATAATTTTAGCATTTGGGATCTGTTCATTAATTTTTATACCTAAATCTTCACCAGATACTATCTTGCCATCCGCTGATGGAGGCAGGCGCATGTCTAGAAAAATAATATCAATATTTTGTTGCATGGCGACACAATGTTGGATAAAAGAATACGCATCATCACAATTGTGTTTTACATGAATAGTAAAAGCGAAACTGTTGTTTTGATTTTCTAAAAATGTAAAGGCACTTTTATAAGCTTCTGATATTAACGGATGGTCGTCTATTATTAAAGCAGTAAGTTTTTTATTGTCCATCTTTTTTGAAACAAGGGATTTTTATATGTAGGGTTGTACCTACGTTAATTTCTGATTTGATACTTAAGTTTCCTTTTAATTTTTCAATTCTTGATTTTATATTTTTTATACCAATTCCTTTTTTACCCTTTTTCACATCAAATCCAATTCCATTGTCTTTAATTATAATGAAGACTTGGTTTTTATCTCGCTTAAAACTTATATCAACCATAGAAGCTTTTGAATGCTTTATAATATTTTGTAAGGCTTCTTGTATGATTCTGTACACATTAGCCTTGGTTACCGCATCAATACTTTTCCATGAAATATTTTTAGCAAAATAAACTTGGTGGGTAAAGTTACCAATAATACTTTTATCTGCTAATAATTGCTTAATGATAGAGGTAAAATTAATGTCGGTGTCGTTAAAATTATCACTTAATTTATGTGATACTTCTCTGATTTCTTTTTCAATGTTTTGAAGCTCTTCTAATAAATGTTGATGTTTTTCTAAGGTTTCAGTATCGCCTTCTAAAGGTAAAAATCCTAACCCAAAACGGGTACCAAATAATTTTCCTAAAATGCCATCGTGTAGCTCTTCTGAAATTCTATTTCGTTCTTTAATACGTTCTTCTTCAACCCTGGCTTGTTGCTGTAAGGTAAGCACATATACTTCTTCATTTGCTTTTTGGTGCTCTGCATCAATCCGCAGCTTTTCTGTTTGTACCTTTTGCACCCGCAAAAAGTAGAGCAAACTTAGTATTAGTAACCCGCTAACACTTGTAACAATTATCCAGATACGTTGCTCTGTTAAACGTTCTGTTTCTTCTATGTATTCATCGGTTTCTAATTCAATACGGGTAAATTTATTACGCATACGACGCTCATTCATTACCAAACTATCGTTAAAGGCAATGTAGCGATCTAAATATTTTTTAGCATGGGTAGGGTCTAAAACTGATAATTGCCTCAAAGAGGTTAAATAATCCCGTCCATTTTTTATTTCTTTGGCTAGTGCATTGGCTTCCCGTGCCAATTGCAAGGCTTTTACCGAGTCTTTTCGATATAGATAGAAGTCAGATAAGTGTTTTTTACTATATACAATTCCAGCTTTATTATTTGCTTTTGCTCGAATAGCTAAGGCTTTTTTAAAATCTTTTAGAATCCCAACGGTATCTTTCATTTTTAATTTACAATATGCTCTGTTATGAATAATGCGGGCATACTGGTCTTTTCGTAAATTTTTATTGGTAAGTTCCTTATTATAGAAGGCCAATGCTTTGTGGTATGCTTTTTTTTCAAAATACGCATTAGCAATATTGTTGTATACCTCTACATACTTTTTTTGTTGAATTTCTTTCGTTAATTTAGGATAATAGGCTATGGCTTTATGAAAGTACTCTATTGCCTTATCGTATTCTTTCATTCCTCGTTGTAATAGCCCCAAGTAGTTATAAAGAACATATAATTTGTAACTATTGTTTATTTCTTTAAAAATTTTAATGGCTTTAACAGCTAATTTTTCACTACCTGCGTAATCTTTGTATTTGCCTTTTATTTCAGCCTTTCCTTGTAGCATAATTCCCATGTTGTTTTTTTCTTTAATTTTTTCAAAATGAGTGTACGCGGCATCGTAGTGTTGGTAGGCCTTTATTAATAAGGATTGTCTATTGTTATAATAAGCATAGCTCCAATGCAAATGTCCTTTTAAATAGCTGCTATTTGTCGTATTTATTATAGCTGTTGCTTCTTTGTTGATTTTTAAAAATAGAGTAGAATCTTTATAAATATAATATCCGTAGGCAATACTTAAAAGTTTATCTGCTTTAATAGAGTCATTGGATAGTTTTTGAGAGAATAGATAGGCTTTGTTAAGATTTTTTTTACGGATGTTTAAAGCTAGTTTTCTATTTCTAGCTTTTTGAATACACTGCTCAATACTATCCAGTTCATTCTGACCAAAAGAATAAGGTGTTTGAATTAAGTAGAGAAAAATAAAAAGGTAAATTTTACGGAAGGGTACGGTTTTCATGGATTGCAAATTAAAAAAAAGTCTTTGGTTTATCCAAAGACTTTTAAATATATAAAGAAGGCTACTTACCAATCTTTACCTGTATCATCAGTACCACCATCATCATCACCAGTGAAATAGCGAGCATTGGTGTTGGTAGTTATTTCTTCTTGTTGTATTTTATCACGTAGCTCTAAGTCTTCACTTAAATCTGTACACGCTGTTGTAAGCGTTAATAATAAAATTAGTCCGAATATAGTTTTTAGCGTTTTCATAACTTAAATAATTTAATAGTTGACAATAATTTCCCTGGCCGCATAAGAGCAGCTTTGCAACATTGAATCCTTTCAGATTCATTTTAAATCGCTTTATTTTGACATAGCGATATAGTCATACACCCCATAGCAATGGGTATGTTAGTAGAATTTTACGGGCAGACTTAGCCCAACAACATTGAAGACAATTTTACTACTAAGGCCTATTGAGTTTAATAGACTTCAGGAAATTCTACATTGTCATAGTAATTCAGAAAGCGTTTGTGATTTTTGTTGAACGCCAGTTGATCTTACCCTAAAATAGCGGGTTATAATCTTATGGTGTATTAGATTTTAGTAATCGTTCAAAAGAAGTGAGTAAACGTACTCTTTCAGTTAGTAAGTGCAATTTCAAGTTTTTCATAATATTGGTTTTTTTCATATACTTAAATATACCAATATTTTGCGTAATTTCCAAATTTTTCACTGGTTTTAACACTTAGAATAGTTAATTTTTAAATTAATCTATTTAAAGTTGATTTTCTTTCAATAAAAAAAGGCATCTTCATGAAGATGCCTTGGAAATATTACTTTTTACGAAGTTCTTTATTGCCTCCTATACAGTGCTTTCCAAATAGCATCCTTTTTAAAACAGTCATACGAGCTTACTTTTATCATAAACGTACTTTCTAACTTTCTGTGTAACTGCATGTTTTTTGTTTTTAATGGTTATTTATTTGATTTCATTTGATGGGGCAAAGATGAATACTTTTTTTCAAAAAACCAAATTAAAATAAGTGTTAAATGCTTGCTTGTCAGTTGTTTGAGTTGGTTTTAAGGCAGTAGAAATCCTGCCCAGTTTTACACTAGATTCGAGTTTAAGAGTAATTTGTTAAAAATCAGTAGTCTATTTTTTAAACTCAATGTTTCGATATGTTTTTAATTTCCTGTCAATTATTAAAAAAAATATAAAAAAAAGCGTCCAATTTATTTTTGGACGCCTCATGTATTCGAAATTTTAGTTTATTTATTTACTAATATTACTTACAAAACGCCACTTTTTGCACACTAGATTACTATCCTGTGAACAAAATATCCCAAAAAATTCTAGGACTTTATAAGCTTTATGTAATTTTATGAATACCATTATGGCGCGAATATATATGTTTTGTAATCTATGTACTAACATTTTTCTAAATATCTTAAAAAAATTAACAATTACCATAAAAAGTAAGTCAATGACTTACTAAAAGTAAGCCGATGACTTACCCCTGTAAAAAAGAGCCCTACTATATTTGCATCGTACAAAATAGTATACAAAAACATAAACAATGATAGTATAATACAGGGAGTCGTTGGGGAAAATTATTATGAAAAAACACTAAAAGAATCTTAATGGGGATTATTGTTTATTATTGGTTGCGAGTTAAACTAACTGCAGAGTATTACAGGGGGATTCTTTTTTTTTAACTATTGCCATTCATTCAATGGGGCAAAAAACGCCGATATAGGCGTTTTTTTTATATATCTAAATAAATAGGTATTCTTATTACAACATACTTTTTTATTAAAAAGTAGGATTATAATTTATTTTGTAAAGTTATTCGTATTAAATAATTCTTTCCTTTTATTTTAATAATGAAGAAATCTTAGTAATCGTCTATGTCTTAATTTTTTTTGGATATGAAGAAAATAATTAATGGTCTTTTTTACTAAAATTTTATATGGGGAAAATGTTATTTATAAAGATTCTAGTTATTTATAATTTAGTAATATGGATACCTTTTATATTATCACAATTTAACATTCATCTAAACATAAGGTAATTTTAAGCCTGTTGTTTTGTAGCATTACAAATAACTAAAACAGCAATAATGAAAAAAAATTATTTTACAAAGGCAATGTCAGTACTTTTAGTTGGTTTGATAGCTTGTGAGGATGGTATTGATGGTAAAAACGGAATGGACGGTGCTGATGGGACAAATGGATCTGACGCAACGCTTTATTTATCTACTTCAAAAACACCTAATTTTTTAAAAGTTACAAATGCTTTTTCACATTTAAAAATACATCCTATTTTATCTTCTGAAGACGTTATTCCAAATTCTCCTGATTTTGTGTATGGTTCTATGGCTGATGGAGGAGGCTTATTAGCAGCGGCAGACGGAACATTTACGTATATCAATAATATTGAGGCGGATTATTCTATTGCAAGAATACAGTTAAACGCTCAGTTAAGACCTGTTTCAGGTGAATACATTTTAAATGCAGTAGCTACAGCAAATACAGCGCAGTGTTCGGGGTCTTTAATTACGCCTGACGAGCATGGGTTTGGTCCTTACTATCTTTCAGGAGGTGAGTGGGGAGGTTCTTCAAAAGGCGTTTTTTTAACAGAGCCTAATAAGAGTTCCTCAGAGGCAGGAAGTGCTAAAATGCTTACTAATATGGGGCAATGGTCTACTGAAAATGCAGTTGCCATTGGCGAAAAAGCCTATCTGGATAAAACAGTTGTTTTTATTGGAGATGATAATAGCGATAACAATGTACCATCAGGACAATTGGGAATGTATGTTGGAAATAAAGGAGATTTAGAAGGAGGAAAATTATATGGATTGAAAGTTACCTCCCCCGGAGTTACCTATGAAATGGATATGTCTGAAGGAATAGAATACGAAGCTGAATTTGTTGAATTAACAGAAAAAGAAATCACGGCCTTGGATACAGAATGTAAAACCAAAGGGGTAATGGGGTTTTCAAGACTAGAGGATATTGATTGGAGAAGGGGATCAGCTGTTAATAATAGAGAGTTGTATTTTGCAGTTACGGGAAGAAACAAACCAGGTTTAGTAGGAAAAGGAACTATTTATGGACGTGTTTACAAAGTTGTTTTGAATGAAAATGACCCAACAGGTTCTGCAACAATTACATGCATACTAGATGGAGATAAAATAGATGGAAAAGCTAAAGCGTTTCACAGTCCAGATAATATTTGTGTAACAGAAAACTATGTATACATTCAAGAGGATCCAAATGGATATTTTGATACAGCAGATAAAACCCACTGGGCTCGTTTATATCAATATAATTTAACTACAGGAGCACTTAAGGTAGTATTGGAATGCAATCAAGAAGTAGCAGCTTCAAAAGGGTATGGTACGGTTGATAAAGCATGGGAAATTACAGGTATGATTGATGTTACTAAGGTTGTAAATAACGGTAAAAACACATTTATGGTTATTACTCAAAATCACGGATGGGAACCTTCTGATGGAACAGCTTTTACAGATTCCAAAGCCAATGCAGATGTATCAAATAGCAGAAAAGAAGGTTCTGTATTACACTTAATAACAGGTTTAGAAAGATAATATTTTATGAAACAGTTTTATAAAATACTAAAGACATGCATTTTTGTATGTCTTTTACTTTTCTTCTTAGCTTGTGACAAAAAGCAGGAGAAATATAAGCTAATAAACTCCATTCAAAATAACATTTTAAATTTTTATAAAAAACAGCTCACATCTTCAGCAAGCTTTTTAGATAGTATTAACCAAACATCCAATTTAATTCATAAAAAAGAATTATACCTGAAGGCACGAAAGAAGTTTAAGCTTTCTGAACCTATTTTAGCACATACCGATAAGCATAATTATAAATCGCTTAATGCACCTAATTTGTTAATCGTAAAAGGAGAGGAACATATGGATACAAAGGTATTAAAGCCTTTTGGATTTCAGCTAATAGAAGAAGTACTTTACGAGTCTAAATTAGATACGTTAAAACTAAAACAATTGCTTAATGTAACCAGTGCTAGACTGAAGCTGATTTTAAATAATTTGAATCTAAATTTAAAAGATTATCACATTATTTGGATCCTTAGGGAGCAAATTGTAAGAATAGCAACTACAGGCATTACAGGTTTTGATTCACCTGTATTAAATCAATCTTTGTTAGAATCTTCCCATACATACGAAACGTTAAAAAATTTACTTTATCTATGTAAGCGTAAATTCAGTTCCAAAACTATTTTAGATAGTATACTAATGAGTTTTGAAAATGCTCAAAATGCTTTAAATACACCATTTGATGATTTTGATCGATTTAACTTTATAAAACAATATATTGATCCACAATTAAAATTATTGTTAGCGGTTCAAAATGATTGGAAAGTTCGCTTTCCATTTGAAATGGCACTCTCAAACACAATGAGTTCACTATTTGACGCTTCCGCATTGAATATGGAACATTTTTATGATAGACAAAATGATACCTCACAATTAAAGGCAAAAGAGGTTTTAGGAAAAGAGTTGTTTAATGATGTTAGTTTATCAAAAAATTATGATATGTCATGTGCAAGTTGCCATATTGAACGATTAGCTTTTACAGATGGTAAAAGAGTTTTTGATCAACGCCAAATTCGTAATACACCAACACTTACCTATGCAGCTTATCAAAAAGCTTTTTTTATGGATTCTAGAGCAGGAAGTTTAGAGGGCCAGGTAATAGGTGTGGTGAAAAATCACGCAGAGTTTAACACTTCATTAGATACGCTTGTTACTAGAGTTTTAAAGAATAGTAGTTACCGAGTTCGTATGGATACACTTTATCAAAATAAGAGAATTTCTTATAACATTAGGCATGCAATAGCTTCTTATATAAGAACATTAAATACATTTAAATCTAAGTTTGATAAAAATATACGGGGTGAAGAACATAATCTAACATCAAATGAACGCAAAGGTTTTAATATTTTTATGGGAAAGGCGTTGTGTGCTACCTGCCATTTTCCGCCTTTGTTTAATGGTACTGTTCCTCCTAATTACTCCGACACAGAAATGGAAGCTATTGGAAGCCCTAATTTAGCACAGAACAAATTGAGTGATGATTTAGGAAGGTTCCAACTTTTTAAAACAAATGAGCGAAAGCATTTTTTTAAAACTCCTACCATACGAAATATAGCTAAAACAGCCCCTTATATGCATAATGGTACTTACAAAAATCTTAAAGAAGTTGTTGATTTTTATAACAAAGGAGGAGGAATAGGTTTAGGGTTTTACTTAAATAATCAAACGTTACCCTTTGACAATTTAATGCTTAGTGATACGGAAGTAAATAATTTAGTATCTTTTATGCAAACATTGACTGATTAATAAGTGTTTATGTTTTTTATTAACATAACTTTATTATTCTGAAGGCAATACTTTCTGATAGTTTTGTTTAAGTATGGAGACTAATTAAAATAAAATAGTATGCGACATTTTAGATATGTTATATTCTTTATTGGTTTTATTTCTTGCAAGCCAGAGTATACAGCACAAGAAATTATAGATAAAGCTATTCAGAACGCTGGTTTAGATGTGTTTGATAAAAGTGAATTAACATTTGATTTTAGAAAAAACACCTATGCAGCGTTAAGAAATAATGGTAGTTATCAATATCATAGAATTATACCGACGGATAGCGTTGTTGTAAAAGATGTTTTATCAAATGAGGGTTTTCAACGATTTTTCGGAGAAAATAAAGTTGAGCTATCTGAAAAAAAAGTAAATCAACTAAGTAATGCGGTTAATTCAGTTCATTATTTTTCAGTTTTACCCTATGGTTTAAATGATAAGGCTGTTAAAAAGAAGCTGGTAAGTACGGTTAAAATAAAAGGAGATGATTTTTATAAGATTGAAATTACTTTCAATGAAAATGGAGGAGGAGATGATCATGATGATGTGTTTTTATATTGGTTTCGTAAGGAAACATTTTTGCTAGAGTATTTGGCATATAAATACCATACTGATGGTGGAGGTATACGTTTTAGAGATATAAAAAAAGAACACAATATTAACGGAATACGATTTTTAGACTACAAAAATTTTAAGCCAAAGACAAAGGATATCGATTTTTACGCGATAGATAGTTTGTATGAAGAAGGAGAATTGATTCATGTTTCAGATATTGAATTGGAAAATATAAAAATAAAGCCCCAAAAAAATAACTAATTATATGATCATAAAAAAAGCACTTAATAGTGCTTTTTTTATGGTCATATAATTAATACTGTATTACTCATACAATAAATATTTATCTCTTTTAATTTTAAATTGATCAATAGGTTGTTTCCATGAATTTCTTATTTGTACTGCTGTTAAACCCTCTTTAATCTGCTTTTCTAGCATTTCTGTTCCAGCAAGTTTAGTGAAGAAATTATTGAAAAACCTTTCTTCTTTAGAATGCGTTTGATGTTCTTTATAAAAATCGAGTAGCCATTTTAAATTTATTTTAGCTAAAGGTTCTATTTCTCTTAAGTCATAACCGTAACAAACTTTATTAGCGTGTTTTGGATATTTAGCACCTTCATTAGGAATAGGCGTGAATTGATAGTTGTATTTTTTTAAATTATAAAAAGGTGTACCGACTATCTGAAATTGAGAATAAGTCCCTCTTCCAATTGATACATTTGTACCTTCAAAAAAACATAAACTTGGATATAAATTTATTGATGTTTCATTTGGTAAGTTTGGAGATGGGGCAATTGGTAAACTGTATTTTGTATTATGTGTATAGTTTTCTAGTGGTATGACCGTTAAATCACATTGAATACCATTGTTTAACCATTTTTCACCATTGATCATTTTGCCATATTCACCGATTGTCATCCCATAAATAACAGGAACAGGATGCATTCCAACAAAACTTTTATGTGTTAATTCTAAAACTGGACCATCAATGTAATGAGCATTTGGGTTTGGACGATCTAATATAATTAATGGAATATTTGATTCAGCACAGGCTTCCATAACATAATGTAATGTTGAAATATAAGTGTAAAAACGTGTTCCAACATCTTGTATATCAAAAACAACGACATCTATGTTTTTAAGTTGATTAGGAGTGGGTTTCTTGTTTTTTCCGTATAATGATATGATAGGTAATCCTGTTTTAGTATCAACTCTATCTTTGATGATTTCACCAGCATCTGCTTTTCCTCTAAAACCATGCTCGGGGGCAAAAACTTTCTTAATTTGAATGGTTTTAGTATTGAATAAAAAATCAACTAAATGTTTTTTAATAAGTGTTTTATGTTGTGTTTTGTTTTCTACTTTTTTTTCATTCTGTTGGATTTCAATAATAGAAGTTTGATTGGCTACAATGGCAATTCTTTTATTTTGCAGTAAGTTAAGGTATAGTTCAGTCCTATTAGCACCAGTATTTAGTATTTTGGAAGATTTTTTCTCTGGTTGAATTTTTTTAGTGGTGTGTTGAGCACAAGAAATAAATTGAAAAAGCGAAAAGATTAATACAATAAATTTAGCACTTAATTTAACTTTCATATTAAAATGTTTCGTCAAATTTAGTGCTAAATTTATTAATAGCAATTGCTCCATTATCATTATTTTCTTTCTACTTAAGCATTGTACCTGCAAGTTCCGAATATTTATGAATTACATGAAAAAAATAGTGCGAATTTTAATACGTATATGAGTAAAATATTGATAATTAAATTAATATGGAATCTTTTTCAATTTCTCTAGGAGTTAAATTAAAAAGGTTTATTTTACTCTTTATTATATTTTTCCATTCTCTAAATTAGATATGGTCATATTTTTTAAATTTGTTTTACTAACGATAGTTGAAGGTGAATTTTTTACTATGAGAAATGAAATCGTTGGTGCGGTATAACCAGTATTGATAACTATATGTTCGATAAGTTCAATTTCTTTAAAAATTATTAATGAAAATAAAAATAAGGTTGCAATAATAATGCAGTTTAAAATTAGAAATACATAAATTTCGGGTTGTTATTATGTTTGTTTTTTTTAAAACAGTATTCGATATAAATTAAGAGTGATAAAAAAGCAACTATTGAAGGAGTGATTAAAAAAATAATTCTTGATGTTTTTTGATTAATAGTTATTGAATAATATAAATTAAAATAAAAAATATTAAAATTATTAAAGTAGTCGTTTTAATGACAATAAAGCTTAGCGGTTTAACTTTTAAAGAAGAATAAATAAAGTACAAAAAGAAAATTGAAGTTATAATTCTCTACAGTAGATGTTATAATTATTTGTGAATTTATATTGATACCTAGGTAATTTTCAATATTAGCATCGGAAACCAAACTAGAGGCTAGTTTATGAAAGAAAAACAAAAAAGATAATAATGAATATTTTAAAAAAATGAATATAAGTTTAATTTAATCAAAATGAAAATAAAATTAAAAGGGAATATTTGTGTTTCGAATATGATTAGCTTTTTTAAAAATCAAAATTATAGTTAATTATTTTAAAGAAAAATGATAGGCTTATTTATTTATCAAGAAAATTTAAATAAGAATTAATACTTTTGATTCATTAAAACCATCGCTTTTGAATTTCGAATTATTTATAGCAAAACGCATAATTTCAGGAAAAACATACGAAAATCGGATATCATCGCCAATTATAAAAATAGCTACTATTGCTATTACCTTAGGTATAACGGTTATGCTAATAACAGTTTCTATTGGTTCAGGGTTTCAAAAGAAAATAAGAGATAAAATGTCAGGTTTTAAAGGACATGTTCAAATTGTAAATTATGATAATAATAACTCAGATATTTCTTTAATACCCATAAAAAAAAATCAAAAATTTTATCCAAGTTTCGGTAACATAGAAGGAATAAAAAATGTTCAGGTGTTTGCAAATAAATTTGGTGTAATAAGAACCGAAAAAGATTTTGAAGGAATTGTTTTTAAAGGGGTGTCTGACGATTATGATTTTACGTTTTTTAAAGAATATTTAAAAAAAGGGAGGTTACCTAATTTTAAGCTTGACAGAAATAAAGAAATTTTAATTTCACAAGCAATAGCGAATCGATTGCATTTAAAACTTCAAGACACCATTCAGATAGTTTTTAGCTCCGAAAAGCATAAGAATAAATTTGCTCAACGAAAACCTATTATTGTTGGGATTTATAATACAGGGTTTGAACAATTTGATAAAACAATGTTAATAGGTGATATTCGAGAAGTTCAACGCCTAAATAAGTGGGAACATAATGAAGTTGGAGGTTTTGAAGTGCTTATAGATGATTTTAAAAATTTGGAATCAAAAGGTAATGAAATATATAATTCAATTCCATCTACCTTAAATAGTGCCACTATTGCTGAAAATTACCCGATTATATTTAATTGGTTAGATATTCTTGATAATAATGTTTGGGTTATTATTGGAATTATGATTTTAGTAGCTGGAATAAATATGATAACAGCTTTATTAGTCTTAATTCTAGAGCAGGTTCAGGTTATAGGTATTTTAAAAGCTTTAGGGAGTCCTAATTGGAGTATTAGAAAGATATTTTTATACAATGCTTCTTATTTGATCTTAAAAGGTCTTTTATATGGTAATATTATAGCTATGGTATTTTTGTTAGCTCAAAAATATGGAAAGTTTTTAAAGCTTAACCCTGAGAATTATTATGTGTCAACGGTACCTATTTCACTTGAAATTTTATCAATTATTTTACTTAATGTTGGTACCTTAATCTTATGCTTTTTTATGATGATAATACCTTCGTACATCGTAACAAAAATTCAACCATCAAAGTCTATTAAATTTGCGTAAACATAGATTAGAGCATAAAAAATTATCTTGAATTAAAAAAATGTTATGAAGTTCAAATTAAGTTTTTGTTACTTTGTAATCGTAAACTGATAATTTATAATGAACTATTCAAAAAATATATTAGAAACAATCGGAAATACTCCTATGGTGAGGTTGAACAGTGTTACCAAAGCTGTTGATGCTTTAGTTTTGGCAAAGGTAGAGACTTTCAATCCTGGTAATTCAGTTAAAGATCGTATGGCTTTAAAAATGATTGAAGACGCGGAAGCTGATGGTAGGTTGAAACCAGGAGGTACGATAATTGAAGGTACTTCAGGAAACACTGGAATGGGGTTAGCTTTAGCTGCAATTGTTAAAGGATATAAATGTATTTTTGTAATATCTGACAAGCAATCTAAAGAAAAAATGGATATTTTAAGGGCAGTAGGTGCAGAGGTAATTGTTTGTCCAACAAATGTTGAGCCTGAAGATCCAAGATCTTATTATTCTGTTTCAAAAAGATTAGGAAAAGAAATTCCTAACTCATGGTATGTAAATCAGTATGATAACCCATCAAATGCAATAGCACATTACGAACAGACAGGTCCAGAAATTTGGGAACAAACAGAGGGTAAAATAACCCATTTTATCGTAGGTGTAGGAACAGGGGGAACAATTTCAGGGACCGCTAAATATTTAAAAGAAAAAAATCCAAATATAAAAATTTGGGGTATTGATACATATGGTTCTGTTTTTAAAAAGTACCATGAGACAGGAGTTTTTGATGAAAATGAAATATATCCATATATTACAGAAGGTATTGGAGAAGATATACTTCCTAAAAACGTAGATTTTAGTCTAATTGATGGGTTTACAAAGGTTACAGATAAGGATGCCGCAGTCTATACAAGAAAAATAGCTAAAGAAGAAGGTATTTTTGTTGGTAATTCTGCTGGAGCTGCGATAAAAGGATTATTACAACTTAAAGATAATTTTACATCAGATGATGTTGTAGTTGTTTTATTTCATGATCATGGAAGTAGGTATGTGGGTAAGATGTTTAATGATGATTGGATGCGCGATAGAGGGTTTTTAGAAGAAAAAATTACTACAGCAGAGGATTTGATAAAATCACACATCGATAAGCCTTTAGTAACCGTCCAAACAGAAGAATTAGTAAGTCATGCTATTGAAAGAATGCGTGAATTCAAAATATCTCAAATTCCTGTCAAAGATATTAATGGTTTTGTAGGTTCAGTGGATGAATCAACTTTATTGCACAGTTATTTAGAGGATAAAAATATAGCTGAAAAACCCATAAGAAACATTATGAGGGATAAGTATCCAATAGTTAATAAGGATATTTCTATTGATAATGTGTCAAAGCTTATTACTAAAGATAATCAGGCTGTTCTAGTAAGTCTAGGTGATGAAAAGTATCATATCATTACCAAATATGATATTATCAGTGCAATGGCATAACCCTATAAAATAAAAAAAGCGAACTCTATTTGTTCGCTTTTTTTATTTTATCCTAGTTTGATTTTCCGTATCAATTTTTGATGTCCATTTGTTATCTTTATTACGTAGATTCCAGAATTTAAGTCATTTAAAAATAACCGTAGGTTATAAAGTCCTTTATCATGATAATGATCTTGTAAAATATTTTTGACTATTTGTCCTTGAATATTATATATTTTTAAGTTTAGTAAGTCATTACGATTAACACCATAATGAATGTTAATGTTTTTATCTTCGACACTTGGATAAACGCCTAATAAATCTAATTGGTTTATTGAAACATCTTCTTTTGATGATAAATTATCAATTACATACGTACCTCTATCTTTACCTATCGATTGTTTAGCCTCGGAAAGGCCACATTGGTTTATGTTATTTTTAAATCCTATTTTAAAATATGCGTTAGGGTCAATTTTTTCTTTTGTATTAATGAAATACCAATCGGCTTGTATTTGATTTTTTCGAATATCTAAAATGTAATATCCATGAAATTGAGTGTATGCTTTTTTTATATGTTTATTGTCTTCAATAAGCTCATCATTAGCGGTTGTTTTTGTTAGAGTTTCAAGTAACCATAAGGCCCAATCTGGAAGTAAGTCAAGGTTAGGTGAAGTAATACTAGGTGTGGTAAATTCAGGAATAATGCAACTTCCATTTCTTTCTACTTCAGAGGCAAACATCATATGAATATCACCAGTTAATATAGCTACATTGTTTACATTATTTTGAATAAAGTCGAGTATTTCATTTTTATCATTATTATACAGATTCCAGTCATCCTTGTTTAATTGATGCCATTTTTTCATCCACTTAGGAATTAAGAAAGAATACCAAGATTTACTAAATCGATCAATTTTTAACCCAAAAGGAGTCATCATTACTTGATTTCCAATGATTTTCCATGTTGCATTACTTGTTTTTAGGTTATTTTTTAACCATGTTTTTTGTTGCTCGCCAAGAATAGAACTTGAAGAGAGTGTTTGACGATTTTTAATTAAGGATTTCTTTTTTAAATTTTTCTCAGCTTTATTTAAAATTCCTTTAATTTCATTCAATTCTCTTACGGAAAAAGGATTATGTATTTTTGAGTTTACCACTGAGTGAGTAGTTTCAGTTTTTAATGCTCTTGAAATATAATTAGAGATTTTGATCTTATCATTATAACCAAGATTATCATGAAAAGAATTTTCAACCATATGATTAACAGCCCAATCTAGCTTGTTTTTTTGTGACTTTGAAAACTCTAAAAATTTTTTCGAACTACTATTCTTATCATGATTCATTTGTTTTGTTCTTCCTTCTATACGTGTATCAATCATAAATAAATCAACTAATTTTCCATATGATATTTTTCTGTATATTCGGTTACTATCTTCTTTGTTTTCTCTTACAGGTAACCATTCAAAGTACGCTTTTTTAGCATTTGATTTACGTAAATTCCAGTCTCCTTCATCGTCTGAATGATTTTCTGCACCATCCATATAAGCATCATTCGCGAATTCATGATCATCCCAAACAGTTATAAAAGGATGTTGTTGATGTATATCTTGCAGATTGGGGTCTAATCTATAAAAAGAGTACCGAACTCTATAGTCTTCCAAGGTAACAATTTCATGTTGAGGTTCATGTCCTCTATCAGGCCTACTACTAGAATATCCGTAGCCTCCTTTTTTATATTCATAAATATAATCTCCCAAATGAATTACAGCATCAATATCAGAGCGATTGGCAATATTTTGATAAGCATTAAAATAACCTGCTTGATAGTTAGAACATGAAACAATAGCAAAACGAAGGTTTTCAATTTCATCACTAGATTTTGGCGATGTTCTTGTTTTTCCTATTACAGAATATGTATTGTATAGTTTGAATCTATAATAATACGTTGTACTTTCTTGCAGTTTATCGGCGTCAACTTTTACAGTATAATCTTTATTTTCATTCGTTGTTACATAGCCTGAATTAACAATATACTTAAAATCTATATCAGAAGAAATTTCCCAATGAACTTTAATATTCTTGTCTGGATTATCGACTGTCACTCTTGTCCAAATGATAATACGATCTGGTAAAGGATCTCCTGAAGCTACACCATGAAGAAAAGGAGCTTTACTTCTATCATAATTATACTCACTAATGATTTTCTGTGATGATTTGTGCCTTTCTATTTTCGTTAATTCAAATGAATTTTGTGCAAGTATTTGAAAACAGGTAAATAAAAAACTTAATTTTAATAATACTTTCATTTTATCAGGGTTTAATTTTATTAGATAAAAGTATTCTTAGTCTTTTTTTATTGTTTTAATTTTATGTGATGGATCTGTTATAAATGATTCACATAAAGGAGTCTTTTTTTAGCATAGTGTTACTTAATTGTATCTTTAAAAACAATAAACGTATTAAAGTTTTGTTTTACAGATTTTTGAGTGGTTTTGTTGAATTATAATTAAAGCATCTAATACCTTTCTAAAAAGATCTTTAGTTGTATTAGAAATAGTAAGTAAATAAAAATACAAAAGCCCACTTATGATAGTGGGCTTTGATTAACTAATTCAAATAATTTACACAATGAAAACAAAACTAATTTGTTTACAACAAAATTAATTTCAAATTCTGTGCCAAAATTAAAAAATCTAAATAAGATAGATTTTAAATTTTGAATATTTTACATTTAATTAACATGTTGTTGTTAAAAAGTTAAAGATAGTGTAATGATTAGCTGGCATGTTTATGAGCTTTGTAAGAAGATCTTACCAAAGCACCGCTTTCAACGTACATAAACCCCATTTCTAAACCAAGCTCCTCATATTTTTTAAATTGATCGGGTGTTATAAATTGTTTAACGGGTAAGTGTTTTTTCGTCGGTTGTAAATATTGTCCAATAGTAATGATATCCAAACCAACATTTCTTAGGTCAGTCATGGTCTGAATAACTTCATTTTCAGATTCTCCTAACCCTAACATAATTCCAGATTTTGTTCTCATGCCATTGTCTTTTAGGTATTTTAATACTCCCAAACTACGATCATATTTTGCTTGAATTCTAACCTCTCTTGTTAATCTTTTTACAGTTTCCATATTGTGAGATACTACTTCAGGATGAACTGCTATTATTCGATCTATGAGCTTGTTATTTCCTTGAAAATCTGGAATAAGAGTTTCTAATGTGGTGTTTGGGTTCGCACGCCTAATTGCTTGAACAGTTTCGCTCCAAATAATAGAACCACCGTCCTTTAAATCATCTCTATCAACAGATGTAATAACCGCATGTTTTATGTTCATCAATTTAATAGAACGAGCCACTTTTTCTGGTTCGTCCCACTCAACAGTATCAGGTCTACCAGTTTTAACTCCACAGAATCCGCATGATCTAGTACACACATTTCCAAGAATCATAAAAGTAGCTGTTCCTTCGCCCCAGCATTCCCCCATATTGGGACAACTTCCACTGGTACAAATTGTATTTAATTTATACTTATCAACCAATCCTCTTAATTCCGTATATTTTTTACCAACAGGTAATTTAACACGTAACCACTTGGGTTTCTTTGTTCTTTGGGGTAAAACTAAAGACTCGTTTGCCATTTCTTATAACTAAATTCAAAATACAAATTTACGAAGAAAAGTTTTAGAAATTAAGTAAAAACCAAAGACTAAATAAAACTAGAAAAACAATTCCAGAAATACTTAATATTTTTAACCCTAAACGGGGTCTGTATTTTTTAGGAGTGTGTTTTCCTGTTATCAATACGTAATTTAATATAGCATAAAATGGAGCTGTTAAAAAAGATAAAATAGTGGCTATTTTAATTAAAAACCCCATATCAGATAAAAAGTATTTTAAAATGATAAAAGTACCACAAGCTAATATAACCAGCCAAAGCCAATACGAAAATATGGCTTTCTTGTTAAAAATTAAGAAAGATGTTTTTTCCATAGCACGTGGAGAGGCATCCATGGTCGTTAACGTTGTGCTAAACATAGTTGTAAAGGCCGCAATGCCAATAAAAATATTAGCATAGTTTCCAAGGTTCTTAGTATACAGATTGATCAGCTGGGCGGCGAAAACTGCTCCTTTATTAGAAAAAGATTGCCCTGTTTTGAACATTACCATAGCTCCTAAAATGACAAAGCAAACACTTAAAAAAAGAGTACCAATATAGCCTACATTAAAATCAAAAATTGCTTGCTTTGGAGAAATTTTCTCAAAAATATTTTTATTTTTCTCAACGGACCATAACGAATGCCATATTGAAATGTCTAAGGGAGCTGGCATCCATCCTAAAAAAGCAATTAAGAACGTTATTTCAGCAGTTCCTGAAGGAACTATTTGATTAAAAGTAAACCCTTTATTTGTATTTAAAATCGCAACCAAAACAGTCAATACTGTACTAATTGTAAGTATTATAACGATATATTTCATAAGGCTATCTAGAACTTTATATTTGCCAAATAATAAAATAGCAAAACTTATTGTACAAATAACGCCAGACCAAAGCACGAGATCATTAGTGAAACCAAATAAATTTGCAGCTAAACCAGCTGTAACAACGGTAACAGCAGCTTGAATAGTAAACATCGTTGCAAAGTTTAAAATATAATAACTAAGTAAAACACCTTTTCCTAATTTTTTATAGCCATCAAGGAGTGTTTCACCTGTTGCTGATGCATATCTTGGACCGTATTGAAAAAAAGGGTATTTGAAAATATGAGCTAAAAACAATGCCCAGAGTAAACCGAAACCAAATTCAGCACCAGCTTTTGTAGATTGAACTAAATGTGAAACCCCAATTGCTGCGCCCGCAAATAGTAGTCCAGGGCCTAAACTTGAAAATGCTTTCTTCATACATTAAATGTAATAAAAATGTATTTTAATTATTCTTAAAACACTTAAATTATGAAACAAGTTTTGTTTTTTTGTGATATTTTCTTTTTTGTAAGGTTTAGGTTGTGTTTTTGATAATTTCAGCCAAAAGCTTTTTCGCTCTTAATATTTTTACTTTAACATTATTAATTGGAGCGTCTATTGCTTCTGCTATTTCTTTATAGCTTAATTCTTGAAAATATCTAAGATTAATTACTTCTTGATATTTCGGTTTTAATTGCTTAATATCTTTTAAAAGTTTTGCTAAATTTTGTTCAGTTATTATTTTATCTTCAGGACTAGGAGAATCGTCGATGATATCATAAGCTTCTTCTTCTTTTTCTTCAGTGATCGAAATAGTAGTTTTTTCCTTCCTTAAAAAGTCTAAATAAACATTTTTAGATATGGCTATCAACCAAGTTTTAAAATGATATTTCTCATTAAAAGATTCTATTTTTTCAAAAGCTTTTGAAAATGCTTGGATTGCTATATCCTCGGCATCGTTATCATTTTTAGTTTTTTTTACTAAATAATAATAAACGTTACTCCAAAATTCATCCAATAAAAAATTAAAAGAGACTTGTTTTCCATTTTTTGCACCTGCAATATGTTTTGAAATTAATCGAGTATCTTTTTTCATGTCTTAGGTTTTGACAATAAGCTGCTTACTTTTATAAAAAAAACAAAAAGCATATAACTTAGATCTAAAATTGGTAAAAAATATAATAATTTATATTCTTTTATTTTCAAAATATATTTACTCATGAATGCATATTGAAAAAACAAATAAAAAGAAATAATAATTAAGCTAAATATTGGGTCATAATAACAGAAATAAAAGAAAAGTGCCCAAAAAAATAATTTTGTAATATTAAAAACTTGTAAAATAAACTTTATTTTTTTGGAATAAAATGAACGTAAAGACTGATGCTCTTTTAGTATTGTAAGAAAATTTAAAAAACTCCTGCTATGTTGTTCTTTTACATGACTATGAGGTGTTATTTGTACTTTAACCTTTGCTGTTTCAATAGAGTCTTTTAAAAATAAATCGCATTCTCCATTTGAAATATTCATATGATTTATAAAGCCTTTCGTTTTAAAGAAAAGTTGTTTACTATAGGCAAGGTTTTCGGAATATCCCTTGTAGGGTAGGTTTAATTTTGCGAATGTAAATGACTTTAGTGAAATTATTGTATTGTAAAATTGTATTAAAATGTTACTTTTTATAGACTTATAGCCAATTACGATATCAGAATGTGTAATTAGTTTTGAAGCCATTTCTTTTATCCAGAATTTACTTAAGGGCTTACATCTGATATTGGTAAATAGTAAAAAGTCATTACTACTTGCTTTTATACCAAGTGTTAAAGCATACTTTTTATTACCCCAAAAAACTTCTTTATTTTCTACGTTAACTAACTTAATATTTGAGTGTTTTTTTTGAAAATCTTTAATTAATTCAACACTATCATCTGTAGAAGAATGATCAATTAATATAATTTCAAAGTCATCATATTCTTGATCTATAATTGAAGGTAAATTTAATTTTAGGTCATTTTCGTTATTTTTAATATAAATAATAATCGAAATAGGTTTTTTGTTTGAGTTAGTTTTATTTTTTTCTTTAAGTAAGAAACTTTTGAAAAAAAATAAATAAAACAGAAATTGAACTAGTAGAGCTGCTATTAAAATACAGTACAACGAAGTAATAAACATACTATGTAACGATAGTTAGTTGTGTTGAGGCTCGCTACAGGTATCAAATTGATCTGGGGTCTTACCGCAAAAACCGCAAGCTTCGCCTGACTCATTTAAAACAGGGTTTTGACTAGCACATGTTCCAGCAAACTCTCCGTTTTTTTTCGCCCATATTTTTATTGCGATACCAGCAAAAGCAAGAGCTAGCAAACCAATTGTTACAAAGAATAATTCCATTTTAAAAAAATTAAAAAGCAAAGATAATAAAACTTAAAATCATTATCTCTGTAAAATAAAATGAATCTTTTTTTAAAGTAATTTAAACTTTTTATATCTTAAAGGTATCTAATCAAATTTTTTAAAAACTTATTACTCTTTGGAATATGAAAAACTATAAATTCATTTTCAGTTTTATTGTTTTAACATTTTTTTTAGCTTGTAGTACAGATAAAAATTCAACAATAAATGAAGGTTCAGAGAATATTAACCCAACTATATATGATATAAGATCCATATTATCAAAATTTGATAACGTAGAAGGACTAAGTTATGAAATTGATGGAGAGTTTGTGATTTTCACTACCGATAATTTACCAGATCATAAAAGCCCTTATTGGGATAAAAACAGCCCTATGTATGAGGATTATAATGGAACAAATCCTAATTGGGATCAAAATCCAAATGTTATACAACGACAAAATATAACATTGAAAATACCATTAAACCCCAAAGAGGCTAAAGATAAGCAAGCTACTTTATTGGGACCTATCGGGATATCAATTAATGGAGTTGTTTTTTACAATCAATATGCAGGACCTAACAATCAACCATTAACTAATGAAATTAATTCTTTTGATCAATACCAAGGACATCCACAAAATTTTGGTCAATATCATTATCATATAGAACCTTTATACTTAACCAAACGATATGGGAAGTCTGCTTTTCTGGGGTTATTATTAGATGGCTTTCCTGTATATGGGCCTCTAGAAGGAGAAACAACTATCACTAATGAAGATTTAGATATATATCATGGCCATATTTCAGCTACAGATGATTTTCCCGAAGGAATCTATCATTATAATATTACTACAGAGCCTCCGTATTTGAATGGGAATGGCTTTTATGGAACCCCAGGAAGTGTTACAGAATAAACAATGAGAGTACATAATTTAATTTTAGTTGTATTGATATCTTGCTTCCTTATTTTCCATAATATTGAAAATAAAAATAATTTGATTTATGAATATTCAAGAGATAATTTTGTAATTAAAAATGGATTCCTATTTCTAAATAAAAAAAAGTATTCAGGGAAGCTAAATAGATATGATTCAGTGAATTTGACGTATACTATTACAAAGTATTGTAGAGGTAAAAAAAACGGCAAAGAAATTGTCAAGTATGAAAATAATACAGTGGCAGAAGAAAGATTTTATACAAAAGGCGTTAAAACAGGTATTCATAGAGGATGGTGGAGAAATGGACTTCAGAAATTTGAGTATCATTTTAATGCTTCAGGTATTTACAATGGGAAAGTAAAAGAATGGTATTTCAACGGTCAAAAGGCAAGTATTTTTAATTTTGTGAATGGTAAGGAAGATGGGTGTCAAAGGTCTTGGGGATTTAATGGAGAAATAAAAGCAAATTATTCTGTAAAAGATGGACAGCGGTATGGAATGATTGGTAGAAAAGAATGTTACACAAGAAATAAGATAAATGAATAGACTTAAGAAACAGATTTTTATCGTTTTTATCGTTGTATTTAGTTGTCAAAGAACCAAAAAAATAGAAACAACGAAGTTACCTTTTTTTAATTCAGCAGAGATGACTCCGAAATGGATTTCTAAAGAAAGTTATGAATATAAAAGTATTCATAAAGTACCGGAATTTAAGTTTTTCAACCAAGAAAACAAGTTAATTACGGAAAAAACATATAATAATAAAATTTATATAGCTAACTTTTTTTTTACAAAATGTGCTGGAATTTGCCCGAAGTTAACTAAAAATATGCAGGTTCTCCAGAAAAAATTTATAAATGATGATGAAGTTTTATTAATTTCGCACTCAGTAACTCCTTTTCACGATTCAGTTTCCGTACTTAAAAAATATGCAGAAGAAAATAATGTTATTAATTATAAATGGAACTTAGTTACTGGTAAAAAAGACCATATATATGAAATAGCGAGAAAAGGATATTTTGTAGATGAAAATTTTATGATGCGTGGTGGTGAAAATACGTTCTTACATACAGAAAAATTTGTTTTGGTAGATAAAAAGAAAAGAATTCGTGGTGTATATAATGGAACGTTAGCTTTTGAAATGCAAAGACTTATTAAGCATATAGATATTTTGAAAAAAGAGAAATAATTTATCAAGCTGAATTTTCTCACTGATCAAAAAATCATACAAGTTGTTAGGATTCAAAGTAGTACATATTAAAAAACAATATTTAGTCTCTTAAAAGATAAGTAAATATTATTAAATCAATTTAAATTTAGAAATTTATAGAAGTAATCTATATAATATTTACCTCAATTTCTAATTTTATCGAAAAGGTATCTAATATCTTTTTTTGTATAGTAATCGCTAGATTGTAAATGTCTTTTCCAAGGGCATTATCATAATTAACTAATACTAACGCTTGTTTTTCATGAACTCCATAATTATCGATTCTTTTACCTTTAAAACCAATTTGCTCAATTAGCCATCCAGCAGGAATTTTTATCTGTGTTTTTGATATATCAAAAAAAGGAATATTTGGGTGTTTTTTTTGAAGTTTATAAAACTGATCTGAAGAAATGATTGGATTTTTAAAGAAGCTTCCACTATTTCCGATTTTTCTAGGATCAGGTAGCTTTGATTTTCGTATGCTAATTATAACATCTGAAATATCTTTAATTGTAGGTTCTTTTATTTTTCTGTAGTTTAATTCTTGTTCAATAATACCGTATTGGGTATTAAGTCTATGTTTTTTTTTACTTAGCTTGAAAGTTACGGAAGTAATGATAAACTTTCCTTTTTTTTCGTTTTTGAAAATAGAATTTCTATACCCAAATTTACAGCTTTCATTAGAAAAAGAATGTAATTTACTTGTACTTATTTCCAGGGCAGTTACATTAGTTATAACATCTTTAACCTCAGATCCGTAAGCACCAATATTTTGAATTGGTGATGTCCCTACATTTCCAGGGATTAAAGAAAGGTTTTCAACCCCTCCATAGTTTTGAGAAATACACCATAATACAAAATCATGCCAATTTTCACCAGCATTAACAGTTACATAAACAAAATCACTATTTTCTTTATCAATTGAAAGTCCTTTTATGTTTATATGAACAACAAGCTGATCAATATCCCTTGTTAAAAGAATGTTGCTGCCTCCACTAATCAGAAAAATATCTTTTTCGAATTTTAAGATTTCTTTTAACTGATATAATGATTTAACTGAAATAAAACGTTTGGCATTCACATGAACACCAAACGTATTAAAATTTTTAAGAGATATATTTTTTTGTATTTCCAAACTTACTGATTCTTATATTTTTCAAGAGCAACTCTTAATATTGTTGCACATCGTTTTAAGTCTTCTTTGTTCAAAACATAAGCAATGCGAACTTGATTTAATCCTTCGCCCTTTGTTGAATAAAACCCTCCAGCAGGAGCTACCATTAAAGTTTCGTTATTGTGATTAAAATTTTCTAAAATCCACTGAGCGAAGTCCTCTGTATTATCAACAGGTAATTCAACAATACAATAAAAAGCTCCTTTTGGAGACGCCACTCGAACTCCTTCAATTTTTTGTAATTCTGAAATTAAAATATTTCTTCTATCTTGATATTCTTCAATTACCTCTTTAAAATATGTTTCAGGAGTGTCTAGAGCTGCTTCACTAGCCAATAAAGCATAGGTTGGAGGGCTTAAACGAGCTTGAGCAAATTTAAGTGCAGTATTAATAAATTCATTATTTTTTGAAACAATACAACCTATTCGAGCTCCACACATGCTGTATCTTTTAGATACAGAGTCAATCATGATTGTATATTTGTCCAATTCATCCATAGACATCACAGAGTTGTGTTTTTCACCATCGTATGTGAATTCGCGATAAACTTCATCAGCGATTAAAAACAAATCATGCTTTAATACAATTTCCTTTAGCTTTTCAAGTTCTTCTTTACTGTATAAATAGCCTGTAGGATTTCCAGGGTTACAAATTAAGATAGCCTTTGTTTTTGCTGTAATTAACTTTTCAAAATCTTCAATTGCAGGTAATGCAAAATTATTTTCAATTTTAGAAATTACAGGAACTACTGTAACTCCAGAAGCTGTTGAAAAACCGTTATAATTAGCATAAAAAGGCTCAGGAATTATAATTTCATCACCTGGATCTGTAATGCTTCCAATAGTAAATAGCAGTGCTTCTGACCCTCCTGTAGTAGCTACAATATTATTTGCATTGACATTAATTCCATTCTTTTTATAATAATTAGCCAATTTAGCTCTGTAGGTATCAGATCCTTCTGATCTAGCATACGATAAGACTTCAATAGAGTTGTTTTTTACAGCATCAAGCGCTACCTGTGGTGTTTTGATATCCGGTTGCCCAATGTTTAAATGGTAAACTTTAGTACCATTTTTTTTTGCTGCCTCTGCATAAGGAACTAGTTTTCTTATAGGTGATTGAGGCATTGCGTTTCCTTTATTAGAAATAGATGGCATTTTTCAAAAAATTAGTTGTTTAAAAGGCAAATTTGCAAAAATAATTCGATAATGGTATAGTGTTTTATTTAAAAAAAATAGAAGACAAAACAAGAACCATACTAAAATTATCTTAAAATATCATCGTATCTTTATTAGATCCTTAAATTATAGACTTTTGAATAAAAAAATAATTCTATTGATATTGATATTAGCTACAGTATCTAATGCCAGTTCTCAATTTAATTTTATCAATAACTCTGAAAAAGAGGTTATTGAATTTCGATTGATTAATAACTTAATTGTCTTCCCTCTTCAAGTTAATGGCAAGAATCTCTCATTTATTTTGGATACAGGTGTTAGAAAAACAATTCTTTTTAACCTTAATCAAAGAGATAGCCTAGAATTAAAAAATACTCAAAAAATTCTTATACGGGGATTAGGAGCAGGACAACCTGTTGAGGCAATCCATTCCAAAGGAAATGAAATTAGAACAGATAAGATTTTGGGATTTAATCAGAATATTTTTGTTATACTCAATGACACTTTTAATTTATCTTCTAAAATGGGGACAACTATACATGGTATTATTGGTTATGACCTTTTACAGGATATTATTTTAAAAATAAATTATAAGAATAGGCTATTAACACTTATCAATCCTAAAAAATATGAACCTCCAAAATGCAGATCCTGTGAGCGTTTAGATATTGAATTTTACAGAAAAAAACCGTTTATAAATATTTATGTAAGTACAGATAGTGTTAATAAAAATATTCCTGTTAAGATGCTAATTGATTCTGGCGGGAGTGATGCAATTTGGATGTTTGAAGGAACTGATAAAAATATTATTACACCAAAAAAGTATTTTTCTGATGTTTTAGGAGAAGGTTTGAGCGGTATAATTTATGGTAAAAGGAGTAGGGTTAACAAAGTAAAAATAGGAAAATATGTAATAGAAAAACCTACAGCATCTTTTCTGGACACATTATCTACTTATAATGCAAGAAATTTCAAAGAAAGAAATGGTAGTATTGGTGGGGGGATTTTGAAAAGATTCAAGGTTTGGATAGATTATCCTAATAAAAAAATAATTCTTAAAAAAACGGGATCATTGAAAAAGGGTTTTTATTACAATATGAGTGGCATACATGTAGAATATAATGGACTAGATTTAGTAAGGGAAAAAAAAGAAAGAGGTGGGTATGACCAATATGGAAGTAAAAGTAATGGTGTACAAATCGTTTCTTTAGCAAGTGATTATATATATAGATTTAAACCTTCCTTTAGGATTCAGAGTGTTGTAAAAGATTCTCCAGCCGACTTAGCAGGAGTTAAATCGGGTGATATTATTAAAAAAATCAATAATAAATTTGGATATGAATATACATTGGAGTCTATTTCGGAACTATTCCATACAAAACCTAATAAAAAAATAGTTCTTGTTGTTGAAAGAGAGGGGGGGGGAGAAATGAAATATAGATTTCATCTAAAGCCAAGAATATAAGTGTTTTAAAGATGTTTTTTTTGATTTTGCCTTTAAATTGACTAATTGAAGCCTTTAACATTCCCCATGTCAAGACTACCAATAGAAAGATCATGTTTCGAAGGGAGTATGACTCCTGACTCACAAGTAATCCAGTCGTTCCATGTAGCTTCCATACCTCCAACAGGTATAATAGATACCCACATTTTAAAAGAAACAGGCTTTCCTTTTTCGTCTAGAATCCATAAGTAAGAATCTCCTGGTGTTGAACCTCCTGTGGTGTAGGTTATAAGTAAGGCTTTGTTGTTTTTATAATTAACGAGATTTCTTTTTATACCTTGTTCAAAAATTTTATAAGGAGCAACTAACCAAAAGCTATCGTTATTAAAGTAATCGATAGCTTTTTGAAGTATATCAGGAGCATTTGTTTTCTCATTTTTCACGAAAACAATACTACTTTTAGGATTTTTTGTATGCAGAGAAACGCGTTTATCATCCCACATAACGGATACCGTATCCAATTCTTTATCCCATTTATAAAAATGTTTTCCTCTAAAACTCCATTCAATAAAGCGAGTCGTTTTATAAGCGTCATAATTTAGAGCCTTCAACATTTTTTGGGCTAACTCATCAGCTTTTTTACCTTCTTCACCTTCTGGAATTGGTTCATTTTTACTATACGTATAAATACCCAGAGCAACTGCTAAAATTAATAGTAAAAGCCCTATTATTTTCAATAGTTTTTTCATCTTAACTAAAAAATATTTTACAGCTAAGATACCAAATTATTTGTGCTTTTGTTAGTACTCTATGACATACGTTGGAATGGTAATGTTTTGAATTAATTTCACGTCAGAGATTGGGTCTACTTCCTTTTGAACTATAGGAAAAATTCCAACCCACATTGATAATCTGACAAGCTATCTTACTTTCCAGGAATCACACAATCAAGAACGTATTTTAAGGCAATCTCTTTCTTTTCATTATCCTCTATTTTTTTCGAATTACTGAAAATTGTGACAGAGCGATAGTTTACCGAATGATTAAATATTTAAGGAGCAACAACCAGGTCGTCCAAATGGATAATGATAATACTCATTACTTCTAATAAAAGTAATGATTGTAACATTCTGTTACCGTTAGAGTCATGTAAATAAATTTTATAATCAATTCTTTCATAGTTTATTGGGGTGCTAATGGTCACGCCATCGTAGGTATAACTTACATAACCAAAAAATAATTCTGTATAAATTATTTTATTAATTTCACCTTGGTTGCGTACAGCTCTTTTGGTGCCTCTTTTTACCCTGTTTAATTTATGAATTATAATACTCTTTAATTTACAAAGATTTTGAAAAATCGAAATTGTCATAGTCGGTTTCTCCAACACGAAAAGAATAATTTCAGACTTGCAAGAACCCATTTTTTTGATAAAATTTAACAGTTCGATGATTATTAATATAAGTTGTTAACCAGATAGTGTCGAATTTTAGTTCTTAAGCTTTATTCAAAATAGTGGCTAGGGTTTGTTGACCTAGTTTTTAAGGAATAAATTCATTCAGTATATATTCTTTCCAATCTACAACAGTTATTTGAGTTAACATGTTCATTTTTTTATTTAAAACTATTTTAGCAAATTCGACAGGGAAAGTATTATTGTAAAGCATGAAGTAGGTGTTGTTTTTAGTTACGAGGTCTTTTACGATTTTTTCAATAGAGAAGTCACGTTATTTTATTCAAATAGGTCTTGTGTATTCTCTATGAAATGACCATGAGATTCACAGAGTAGGTTATTCTACCTAATAAAGCGACTAGTTCGGTATTTCATTGATTGGCTAATTTTATTTCTAACATAAAAAAAATATTGTTTACCTTTCGTTAGGCCTGATCTTTTTGAAAAGATTTATTGTTTCTTTAAGTTTATCAAGGTCTTTTGGTAAGTACACTTTTATTGTTGAAAGAGGATTGTTTTTTAGATATCTTTTCGGTTTAATAGGTCTTTTTACAAAATTACCACAACAAGATGTATATACGTTAACTTCAAATTGCAAAAGGTCTAAAACCTGTAATAGCTTATTTTTATAATCTTAAGGCTTCATTAACTTTCTAAACAGCTTGTTTTTGGAATATGGCTAACAGGAAAATTGAGGGAGTTTGCAATATAACAGAGCTCATTAGCTTTATGATGCAGATTATTTGCTTTTTCAATCATAGATGATTTTTGAACAACTACCATAGGTTGTAGTATGATTTCCGTAAATTTTCCTCCTCCATTATTCGTCTCAATCATAGTTCCAGTTACGTTATCTAAATATTCCATAACAACAACACCAGCTTCAGAGCATAAATGAAGGTACCATAACATATGACAAGTGGAAACAGAGGAAACGAGCATATCTTCAGGATTGTGTTTTGTTATATCTCCTCTAAAACTAGGATCTGATGATCCTTTTATTACTGTTTTTTCTTTAACAATAATTTCATGACTACGTTCATAATCTCGATAACCAGAGGTACCTGTTCCATTATTTCCAGTCCATTTTATAGTTGCGTTGTAATAGTGTTGTTTAGACATGCTTTTTAAAAAGATTAGTTATTAATTCATGTTCGTTAACAAAAATACTATTTTTAAGGAATATTGTTTAGCCCAGTATTAATAGATTAAGCAGTCCAGATGTCCCCATATAAAACTAGGTTTATACTTAAAAAGAACACGAATCAACCTCTATATTTACAGTTAGCAAACTAGTTTATTCTAAATAACTAAAGGGAGTTTGCCTAGTGGTACAAAACTGTTAGGAACTAGGTTGTTATGTGATTTGTTAAATGTGCATAGAAAAACAGTAGTGTCATGTTATGAAGAATTGGAAGAGCAAGGATGGGTGATAAGTATGTCCAAGAAAAGAACTTTTGTTAAAGAAGATCTTCCCATTTTAAATCAACAAGAATTTACTAATTTAAAAGAAGAGCGTGGTACTACTGAAGGATCCGATTTTATTTTTTATAAAGACCCATTATTAACAGAAAAGAAAAGTGTTAATGATGAAGGATGTATTAAAATAAATCATGGCGTTTCCGACACAAGATTGGCTCCAACCGTTGAACTAGGAAGGATTTACCGACGTATTTCGGCACGGAAAAACATATTTAAAGATATTTCCTATGGTTCTACCTATGAAAACGAAAGATTAAGATAGGTATTAGTAGAATACTTAAATTCTTCAGGAGGCTTAAAAATAACCAAGAATAATCTCTTAATAACGAGAGGAAGTCAAATGGGGATTTGGCTAAGCGCGCAATTATTACTCAGGGAAAATGACACAGTTGTTGTAGGGATGACGAATTATTCTTCAGCGCATATCACTTTTATGCAAACTCGAGCTACATTAAAAAAGGTATTAGTAGATGCTGAGGGAATTGTTATTTCCGAAATTGAAAGAATTTGCAAAACTACATCTATAAAAGCGGTTTATATTACCTCACATCATCATCCTACTACTACGGTTACATTATCTGCTGAACGAAGGCTACACCTTTTAAATTTGGCACGAAAATATCGTTTTGCTATTATTGAAGATGATTATGATTACGATTTTAACTACAATCACGCTCCTATTTTACCTCTAGCTAGTCATGATGATAGAAAAAATGTAATTTATATAGGATCTGTATGCAAAACTGTAGCTCCAGTTTTTCGAATAGGTTATTTAATAGCTTCTAAAGCTTTTGTGAAAGAAGCTTCTAAATTTAGAGGTTATGTTGACAGGCAAGGTGATGCAATACTTGAATTAACATTTGCAGAATTTATTAAGTCTGGAGATTTGGATAGACATATTAGAAAAATCTTGAAGATATATGAAGAACGAAGAAACTTATTCTGTAGCTTACTCAAAAGTGAGCTTTCACATTATTTGTCCTTTGATGTTCCAAAAGGAGGTATGGCTATTTGGGTAAAACTAAATTCAAACTTTTCCTAAGAGGAGGTTAAAAAAGAAGGGGTAAAGTATAATTTTTCATTGGGAGATTGGAAACGTTACGATATGGCGGATAAAAAACATAACGCCATGCGAATGGGGTTTGCTAGTTATACTATAGAAGAAATTCATCAATTAATAGAAAAGTTGAAACAGATTTTTATTCAAATAAAATAGATGTTTTGTTACTCCTTTTAATATTGTAGATTAAAAGGATGCTTTAATCATTCTATTATTGCCAAATAAGTCTTTTTTTAAAGAAATATTTTGAAAACCATTATTTTTTATTAGAGAAGAAGTTTCTTTGCTTAAGTATTGATTAATTTCAAAAAATAACATTCCTTCTTTTTTTAAGTACGCTGAAGCCAGCTTTGATATTTTATCGTAAAAAATAAGGGGATTATCGTTTTCAACAAACAGCGCTAGGTGAGGTTCGTTATTTAAGACATTGTTTTTCATTTCTCCTTTTTCAAGATTTCTTACATAAGGTGGATTAGAAACAATAATATCATAGTTGCCTGGAAGTTTTTTACTATTAAGTATATCCATATTTAAAAAAGAAATTTCTACATTATTAAGTACAGCATTTTGTTTTGCAATAGTTATGGCATCATTGGAAACGTCAATTGTAGTAACGATGGCTTTTGGAATATTCACTTTTAAACTTATGGGAATACATCCCGATCCAGTGCCGATATCTAGAATATTTAATTCTGTATCAATATTCTTAGTCTCTTCAATAATCCATTCAACTAATTCTTCTGTTTCAGGTCTTGGTATTAGGGTTTTGTTATTTACATTAAAAGGAAGTCCATAAAATTCAGTTTTACCAAGTATATATTGTATCGGCTCTTCGTGCTTCAATCTTTCTATTATGGATAGAATTACGGGTTGTTTTTCCTTATTTATGATATCATTAGCTCGAAGAATACTATCAATTCTTTGAAAGTTTAAGAATTCTTCTAAAACGATGAAAAAAAAGGTTTTTATTTCGTTTTTAGGATATATGGAAGAAAGTTCTTCTTCGAATAATAAATTTAATTCTTTAACAGTCATTTATTTCAAATCTTTGATCATCCAAACATTGCATGAATAGTGTCCTGTATTCCCCATGGGATTATCTAAGTTTTTGAAACCATTCTTTTTGTAAAGTGTTTGTGCTGCAATCATAAAAGGCATTGTTTCCAGATAGCATTTTTCAAAGCCATCTCTTTTTGCTTGATTTAAACAATGTTTAATTAATAAACTTCCCAGCCCTTTACCTCTTGTAATTGGTAATAGATACATTTTCTGGAGTTCGCAAATGTTTTTAGTTGTTCCTTCAAGTTTAGCATATCCAGCTCCTCCCACTATTTTACCATTATACTCAATAACATAATAGTGTCCTGTTAAATTCAAATAGGTTTCATACATTTTATCTGTTGCTTTATCTTCAAAAGCAGTGCCTGTTTTGGGCGCACCAAACTCAATTAATACAGATCTAATTAGTTGAGCAATTTCGATATTATCATTCGGCTTTATTTCTCTTATAATAAAATCTGAAGGAGTCATAAGAATATAGTATTTTTGCGTTGCAAATTACCTAAAAAAATACAATTATGAACGGTATAAAAATTACTTGTTTTTTATTTTTTTTGATTTTTACAAGTTGTAAAATAAATGAGGCTCCAACTTTTATAAAAATAGAAAATTTAAGTCTAATTCGATCAACATCGAAACATATTATTTTAGGAGGTGAAGCATTATTTAATAATCCAAACCTTGTAGGAGGTAAACTTGTTATTAAAGGAATTGACGTGAGTTTAAATCAAGTAAAATTAGGAAAAGTCGAATCGGAAGATTTTAAAGTACCTATTATGGATAAGTTTACGGTCCCATTCAGAGTTACTGTTCCTTTATCAGACATTCATAAAGTTGAAAAAGGAAAATTAATGGAAGGCATTATAAATTCGTTTTTAAAGAAAACTATAAATCTTCGTTTTAAAGGAGATATAATCTATAAATTATTTGATTTTTCAACAAATTATCATGTTGATGAAGAAAAAGAGGTTAAAATTATACTATAAAAATTTTTCAATTGGATCACGAAAAGTACATGCATCGATGTTTACAACTAGCTAAAATTGGAATTGGTAATACAAGACCTAATCCTAGTGTAGGAGCTGTCATCGTTTTTGAGGATAGCATTATAGGTGAAGGAGTTACTTCTCCTTATGGTGGACCGCATGCAGAGGTGAATGCAATTAATTCAGTCAGAAACTTATCTTTATTGGAAAACTCAACAATATATGTTACACTAGAGCCTTGTTCTCATTATGGAAAAACACCTCCATGTGCTGATTTAATTATAGCGAAGAAAATACCTAATGTTGTAATTGGTTGTATTGATACAAATTCACTTGTTGCAGGCAAAGGAATTAAAAAACTGGAAAAAGCAGGTTGTAATGTAACCGTAGGGATTCTTGAAAGTGATTGCTTTGATCATCACAAGCGATTTTTTACGGTGCAGAACAAACAAAGGCCTTATATAATTTTAAAATGGGCTGAAACAAAAAATGGTTTTATAGCGCCCAAAACAAAAGATGAATTGAAGCCAGTTTGGATTTCAAATCAATACTCTCAACAGTTAGTTCATAAATGGAGAAGTCAAGAGCATGCTATTCTAGTTGGAACGAGTACAGTACGATTAGATAATCCATCATTAAGTGTTAGAAGTTGGAAAGGAAATAACCCCATAAGGTTTGTAATTGATAAGAAGCTTGCGTTGCCTTTAAATAGCAATATTTTTTCTAGAGACCAAAAGACAGTGGTTATTTGCGAAAAATCTATGAATAATAATTCTGAAAAAATTGTTTATGAAGTTGTTGATTTCTCTGCTAATCTATTGATTGAGATTATTAAGATTTTAAATAAACATAAAATTCAGTCTATTATTATAGAAGGAGGAAGAAAAACATTACAACAGTTTATTGATCATGATTTATGGGATGAAGCAAGAGTATTTACAGGAGAAATTGAGTTTAAAGAAGGACTACAAAAACCTTATTTAAATAGCGAAGTAAAAGAAGAAAAAACAAAGTCAAATGATATCTTACGGATTTATAGAAATATTTAATTCTGTGTAATTATCTCGATATGTAATAGATTTTTTACCTAAATCTGAAAGATATAAATTAAAAAATAAATAAATAATTATAATAAAATGATACATATTATTTTAAGTATAGTCTTTTCCACATCACTTTTTGCAATTTTCAAGTATTTTGATATTTATAAAGTTAAAACACTCCAAGCAATTGTAATTAATTATTTTGTAGCATTTTTTCTAGGAATGTTTTCCGCAAATACTATTAGCAGTATCGGAACTATTGGAAATCAACCATGGACAGAAGGAGCTTTTTTGCTAGGGGCATTATTTATAACTGTTTTTTTTGTGATGGCTAAAACAGCTCAATATAATGGTGTCTCTGTAGCATCAATAGCAGGAAAAATGTCTGTCGTGATTCCTGTAACTTTTGGAATAATTTTATATAATGAAAGTACCTCTATATCAAAAATAGCAGGCATTGCCATAGCGTTATTAGCCGTATACTTATCTTCAATTAAGGAAACAGAAAATAATAAAAAGGGAAATTTATTATTTCCTATTCTATTGTTTTTAGGATCAGGCGTTATTGACACGACTCTAAAATATGTAGAGACCAATTATGTTTCTCAAAACGATGTCGATTTTTTTTCTGGGAGCTTATTTGGTTTTGCAGCGTTATTTGGATCAATAGTATTATTAATAAGGTATTTTGTTTTCAAAGAAAAATTAGAACTTAAAAGTTTATATGCAGGCTTAATTCTAGGTATACCTAACTACTATTCAATAGTATTTTTAGTAAAGGCACTTCAAAATAAGAATTTTGAGAGCTCTACTTTATTCACTATTAATAATGTAGGGATAGTGTTATGTTCAACATTATTAGGTCTTCTTATGTTTAAGGAAAATTTTAGTTTAAAAAATAAAATAGGAGTTGTTCTTGCTATTATAGGGATTATTCTTGTCACAATCGCGTAATGAGTAGTAATTTAAAAGACGATACATATAAGACAATTAAAGCTCCTTCTGAAGAAACACTTTTCAAAGATAGAAATAGTAAGTTCTTTGGTTATGCTTTTCCTGTTAAAACGGAAAAAGATATAAAAGAGAGGCTTTTAGAACTAAAGAAAGTTCATCCTACGGCTGGACACCATTGTTATGCCTGGCAAATTGGAGAAGAGAAAAAACAGTTTAGAATAAATGATGATGGAGAGCCTAATAATTCCGCAGGGCAACCGATTTATGGTCAAATTCAAGCTTTTGGAGTTACTAATATTTTAATTGTTTCAGTGCGCTATTTCGGAGGAACCAAATTAGGAGTAGGAGGTTTAATAAGTGCTTATAGAAAATCTGCACAATTGGCATTGGAAGCATCTCAAGTTGTAGATAAAACAATCAATGTAAGCTTTGAGTTAAAGTTTGAATATGAAATGATGAATAGAGTTCAAAGAATCATCAAAGAACGTAACTTGATAATTGTTACTCAAACTATGGAAATTAGCTGTAAATTCATAATAGCTGTTCGAAAAAAACATTCAGCACAGATTTTCGATATTTTTAATAACATGTTTAAAATCGACATAAAAAAAGTTAATTAGATAAGATAATTTTAGATACTATTCTTTAAATAGAACTAATAAGATTTATTTTAACGTAATTGAACTGTGAAAATAATTCTCCATAAATGTCTTAATAATTTAAAAATGTATTCAAAAAAGAAGTTACTTTTTTTCATTATAGAAATATAGTTTTTTTATGTTTATTTGTTGATAGTTAGAAAGTTAAATTTGTGTCGGTTCAATTCAGAAAAGCCATCAATTTTTTTGCGGGGATTGAGATTATAAGGATAAGTATAGTGACCCAAAAAGCTTTGAAACGAACACAAAAGAACTCGGTAAAGAATTGGTAACTATTTAAAAAGGAGATACACAAAGTAAATTATTTTACTTGGAGATTTGTTTTCAAGAATTAAAAAACTAATGACTTGATTAAAATTCTGAATAAGGAGGTATTTCCATAAAAATATTGAACTTACTGTAAATCTGAATAAACAATTAAAATTTGGGGTAGAAGGTGTTGTTCTGGAAATAATTGACAAGGATAAAGTATTTGCTGAATTTTATGAAAGTAAAGGGGGAATAAATTGAGTGGAATGATGAATTGGTTTTTGAAATCGAAATTAATCAATTTAGACTAAAAAAATAAAAACAGTCAGTCCACAATAATAAACTACATTAAAACATATTTTGTACGAAATGTTAAAAGTATATTTACAAAAAGCATTTTTTAAGACGTATTTTTTTATGTTCTAAATTTATTGAAACTGGTGATCAAAAATTGAAAATTTTTATTGTTAGGCCTAAACATCTGTAAACGTTTATATTTGCAACGGAAATATACACAATTGTGTCCCCGCTAGTTATACTTAATTAAGACGAAATGACAGAATCGGAAATAATAGATAGCGATTTATCATCTACAAAAGAAAGAAGACGTAAACTACTGCCAGTTTGGATAAAAATATTCCTTTGGATATTTATGGTTTTCGGAGCAATAGTACCAGTTGGTTTAATACTAGGGGCGATAGGTCTTGATTTTAATCTTGCACTATATGGTTTAGAAACAACTAATACACTATCTATTACAGGATTATTAATAATTCTATTTTTGGCAATTAAAGGAACCGTGTCTTTTGGCCTTTGGACTGAGAAAGATTGGGCGGTTAACCTTGCGATAATTGACGCAATTATCGGAATTGTCACTTGCTCAATTGTAATGCTAGTATTACCATTTTTATCAGATAATAATGGGGTTAATTTTGATATAAGATTAGAGTTGATAGCACTTACACCTTATCTAATTAAAATGAGAAAGATAAAAGGAGATTGGTATAATAGAAAGTAAAAAATAAGTATAACAATGTGTATAGTGCATAGTAACCTGCGGGATACTACGACACCATACAAGAACCCTTGTACATCATTAAAACTCAAACTCAAACTCAAAAAATGAAAGTAAAATATCATTCTGAAAAAAATAGGCAATTGATAATTTCTTGACTGAAAAAGAGTTTGAAGAATTAATCTTGATAGTGATGTTTTTTATCCTTAAAAAATTGATTACAATAAAGCCACATGCTTAAATGAAAGATTTAGATTCTATATATGAATTTGAGCAAAGATTTAAGAAATATCTTAGCGGAAGATTTAAATAAGGCGAATTAGAATAAAATAGAGTAATTTTTTTGAAATAAAATCTCTTTTAAGCTAAATGTTACACCTTCCTTTTCTAAAAAGTTGTCCCTTGTTGTTGAAGTGTTTTTTTTTGAGTCTCAATGTTTATTTTGAGTTTCAATTCTACATATTTTAGACAAATCTGATTAAGACTATTTTGAGCAAACGTTATTCTGAAGAAGTTTCTTAATATGGGTAAAATCCCGCTGAAAGTTCTTCCCTTGTTTTTCTCAGTCTCATTCTTTAATCTTAAATTAATTTTACATAGGTGTCAAATTTTATTCATTGTATTGTTTAAATAAAAGAAAAAATACTCAACAAAATAGTGGTAATGTTGCTTTTTAGTGTTTTATTGCAAGGTATTGTTTGGTTATGATAAATTACGAGAAAAAATATTTACTATTCTTTCTTAGATAAGAAGAATGGTTAGATATTTACATGAAGAAAAAGTAATTGATCTAATAATTTTTATGGATTCACAATAAAAATCCGTAAATTTGCACTCCTTTTTACAATAACAGATTTGAAAAGGGTATATTTTTATTTAAAAAAGTTTAATTTCTCTTAGCGTTAGTATTGTTAAAATCTGGCTAACAAAAAGATACAAAAACATTCAGACATGTCTGAAGAAACAAAAAAAACAGCGGAAGCTGTAAATCCAGCAGAATTTTTAGCAAACTTTGATTGGCACAAGTACGAAGAAGGTATTGAGGCAGTTGATGAGTCTAAATTAAAAGAATTTGAAACAGCTTTAGAAGGAACTGTAGGTTTCGTAAATGAACGTGATGTAATAGAAGGTGTTGTAGTTCGTGTTACTGACCGTGATGCTATTATTGATATAAACTCTAAATCTGAGGGAGTAATTTCATTAAATGAATTTCGTTATAACCCTAACTTAGCTGTTGGAGACAAAGTAGAAGTATTAGTTGATAAAAGAGAAGATTCTTCTGGTCAATTAGTACTATCTCACAAAAAAGCACGAGTAATTAAAGCATGGGATCGTGTTAACAATGCTCATGAAACTGGAGAAATCGTTAATGGTTTTGTTAAGTGTAGAACTCGTGGAGGTATGATTGTTGATGTATTTGGTATTGAAGCTTTCTTACCAGGTTCTCAAATTGATGTGAAGCCTATCCGTGATTACGATCAGTATGTTGAAAAAACTATGGAATTCAAAGTTGTTAAAATCAACCATGAATTTAAAAACGTAGTTGTATCTCATAAAGCATTAATCGAAGCTGATTTAGAAGATCAAAAACGTGAAATTATCGGTCAATTAGAGAAAGGACAAGTATTAGAAGGAGTTGTGAAGAATGTAACTTCTTACGGTGTATTTGTTGACCTAGGAGGTGTTGATGGATTAATTCACATTACTGATTTATCTTGGTCTCGTATCAACCATCCGAACGAAGTTGTTGAATTAGACCAAAAATTAAACGTTGTAATCCTAGACTTTGATGATAATAAGTCTAGAATTCAATTAGGATTAAAACAATTATCTGCTCACCCATGGGAAGCATTAAACCCAGAATTAAAAGTTGGAGATAATGTAAAAGGTAAGGTTGTTGTTTTAGCTGACTATGGTGCATTTGTTGAGGTAGAAGATGGTGTTGAAGGATTAATTCACGTATCTGAAATGTCATGGTCAACTCATTTACGTTCAGCTCAAGATTTCGTTCAGGTTGGAGATGAAGTTGAGGCTCAAATCTTAACCTTAGATCGTGAAGAGCGTAAAATGTCTTTAGGTATTAAACAATTACATCCAGATCCATGGACTGATATCACTTCAAAATACCCTGTAGGTTCTACGCACTCGGGAACTGTTCGTAACTACACTAACTTTGGTGTGTTTGTTGAGTTAGAAGAAGGAATTGATGGATTGGTATACATATCTGATTTATCTTGGACTAAGAAAATAAAGCATCCATCTGATTTTGTAACGGTTGGTGATAAGTTAGAAGTTCAAGTACTAGAATTGGATGTTGAAAATCGTAAGTTAAATCTTGGTCATAAGCAGACTTTAGAAAATCCTTGGGATGCACACGAAGCTAAGTATGCAATAGGGTCAATTCACGATGGTACCATTAAAGAAAAGAATGATAAAGGTGCAACGGTAGTTTTTGCTGATGGTGTTGAAGCATTTGCCCCAACTCGTTTCCTTGAGAAAGAAGAAGGTGGTAAATTAGCAAAAGGAGATGCTGTTAAGTTCCAAGTGACTGAGTTTAGTAAAGAATATCGTAGAATTGTTGTTTCTCATACATCTATCTTTAGAGAGGAAGAACAAAAGAATGTTAAGGCTGCTGCAAAGAAAGCTCAAGAAGTTGAAAAAACTACTTTAGGAGATATCGGCGGATTAGCTGAATTAAAGAAAAAAATGGAAGGAAAATAAAACAACATTTATTTCTTTTTATATTCTACTCTTTATATATGAGTAGTCAATAATATTAAATATCAGATAGAATTATCTATCTGATATTTTTTTTATTTAAAAAAAATAGAAACCGTTACTAAAAGCAATAGTTCTTAATCATCATCAAACCATAAGTACTTATTTGATATTTTCATATAAAAAATCAAATATTATTTGTTATAATTAACAATTCACTAATAGCAAAGAAAGTAGAATAAGAAGTACAAGGTAACTTCTTATTCACTTAATCGTTACATAATGTTGATTTAACCAACAATAATTTTACGTAAAGTTTTAATAATTAGATTCGAGCGATCTCCATAATTAAAGTTTTACGTAAAAAATCACATTATGTTTTTAATTCCCAAATTTAAAGAAAACAGAAATAAATTTTCATTTTTATTAATTGTTTTCATTATATCTTTATTTAATTCGTTAACTATTTCTGCCGAAGAAATTATAGAATTTAATAATTCAGGTAAAATTGAATCAGGTGACTCAGAGTCAATAGTTTTTATAGAATCTAATCTTGAAGATAAAGACCTAATCAGAAAATCGATTTTAAATAATCATGAAATTTATTCAAAATTTAAAAAAGAATCACCTGTACAGTTACATATTTTTAGTCATGCAAAGGAGGGGATGTTATTTATAAACGGAAAATGGCTTAATCGAATTGAAATACTAAAATGGTTTAATACTTTACTAATAGATAAGTCTAAGCTAAAGTCTCTTATTTTTTATGGATGTAACTTTGCTAAAGGAATAAAAGGAAGAAAAACAATCGATTTTCTCGAAAAAAAATTAAATGTGTCAGTAGCAGCCTCAACAAATATCACAGGAAAAGGCGGCGACTGGAAAATGGAGGTAGGTTCAATATATAATACAATTATTGTAAATGATTATAAATATTCCTTACAAGATACATGTCAAGAACCTGATCCCAGTGGTCTGATCTTACAAAAGGGATATGCTGTAATAACTTGTTTACCTGGTTTGGATAATATGACTATCGGAATCAAAGACTTTGGAGGTTTAGGTGCTTTGCATGATGGAGGTTCTTCTAATCATGGTTTATATTGGAAATCAACGCCTATGGTTCAAGGATGGACACCATCAAGCTTTGGAGGGCAAACTTTGATGGGACTTGCAATTGATAGAGACACAGGTGATATTTATACTTCCGCTACACGAATATGGGGACAAGGAGGGAATGCTAATATCTATAAAATAGATGGAATAACTGGTTCGGTTAGTTTGTTTGTTACCCTGCCAGGCACATCACTAACTGTTGGTTATATTGATATTGATCCAGTTCATAATATATTATTTGCTACCAATTATGATGATGGGAAAATTTATCGTATTGATCTAAATAACGGTACCATTTTAAATACATATGATTATTTAAATGCAGGAACAATAAATGGGAATGCGGCACCTGTTAATGAACTCGTTGTTGGAGTTGGGTATAATGAAATGCAAAACAAACTTTATTATTCTTTGTATGGAGTTAATAATATCAAGTCTATTAGATCATTAGAGCTCGATGCAAATGGAGATTTTATAGTATCTTCAGATAAGGAGGAAATTTGTATCGTAGATTCGGTCTCTAACTTTCCCGTAGGAGACATTGATTTCAATGCTGCTGGTGATGAGGTATTACTTTCAGAAATACAACTATCTTCAAATTGCATATATACAGGTTCCCATAGTGTTTTCAATTATCGTTACAGTTTAAATAATCAGAAGATATGGGAAAGAGCGAATCGATATCAAACGGGTATTTATCCCGGAAATGGGACAGGACCAAATTCCAGAGGAGGCGCTTCTTGGGCTTTCCATGACGTTACAGCAGGACAGGTGAATGGAGCGGAGGATTATGTAGTTTTCACAGGGGATGCACTAAATTATCCAACTCCTGCTATTTACGGAGTACAATTTTCACCAGTTAATGAGGAGTCACCATATAATAGTGTTTTAGTTGATTTGGATAATGATGTTGTTGGTGTGGATAAAAATCAATATGGTGAAATTGATATTTATTTAGGGTGTATCCTAGTAGCACCTCAAATAACCAACGCTATAAATATTGAATATACTGAATTTGATACGGTGGTTGTTCATGATATAGAGAGTAATGATGAAAAAGATAGCGAAAATAATGGATTAAACTATACGCTCTTAGGTGCGGATGCAGCTTATTTTTCAATAGATACAAATACAGGAGTAATAACTTTTAACAGTCCTCCTGATTATTCTGCACCTTTAGATGCTGATACTAATAATTTATACGAAATAACAGTTAGGGTTTGTGATTCTGATAGTTTATGCTCTGATGAGCCTATCAATATAGCTATTATATCATCAGCCAGTTCCGATTTTGATGGAGATGGTGTGAGTGATTTGGATGATGTTGATGATGATAATGATGGTATAAAAGATTCTGTAGAATCACCTAACTGTTTTTTATCGTTGAATGAAGCTCAATCAGGTGACCGTCAAAATGTGGTAACGATTACCTCTGGTGTCACTATGGATCCTTCTTACAATAATGCTAATTTACTGGTTGATGGCAACAACACAGGTGCCATCAAATTTTATCCTAAAAATTTAACAGAAATAGCAATATACACCTTTGAGTTCATTAGACCTGTTGAAATAGCCCAACTATTTTTAACATACACTAACTATTATGGTCAATTTAACGGAGCACAATTAAAATTACAAGGAAGTCAGGATGGTAGTTCTTGGATTGATTTAAATGTAGCAAGTACTTATAATAAATCTCTAACTAATAATCCAGTTTTAACTTATGGTAATTATTGGCATCATGTATTTACAGTTACGCAAAATGCCTCAAGTTATAAATATTATAGAATTTATAGTTTATCAGGTACCGCAGAAACAAACTCGTATGCATCTGAAATATTTTTCGATTTAAATAATTATGTGGCAGAATATTTTCCTTTACTTGGATGTTCTGACGATTATGAAGGAGATGGTTCTTTAAACCATTTAGATACGGATAGTGATAACGATTCATGTTCTGATGCTGATGAGGCTTATAATTTGTTTAATACAGATGGAGATGACGGAGAACAATATGGAACAGGTGATCCATTGACTTTAGCAGAAAATGAAGTGAATGCAGATGGATCTGTGATTGGTGCTGCGTATAATACAGGAGATATTCCAGCCGTTAAGGATGAATCGAGTATGGTTTGTCCACCTGATAATGATAACGATGGTGTATTTGATCATTTAGATCTGGATGATGATAATGACGGAATCTTAGATATAGATGAAGGGATAAATTGTAACCCAGCGATAAATTTAGGTGTCGATGGAACCTTCGAGGACTTAGCAGGAATAGCCAGTACAGATGCATATAATAGCAATGTTACCGCAGGAGGATGGGTAAATGGTGCTGGAAGTGCAGATTCCTGGCAATCGCCTATGCCTACTACAGGTTCAGGTACTTGGTCAGGAATTGCTGATGGAACACCCGCATCACCTGATGGAGGTGTGTTTGTTGGAGGGTGGACTAATGCATCAGGAAGAGGCGAATCCTTTTACACTGATTTAACAAATTTAACGGTAGGAGAACAATATACTGTAGTTTTTTACCAAACACACGCAGGGATTGAAGGTACAACTGCAATCAATGATTTAGCACGTTTTGAAGTTCTTTTTGGAGGAGTATCAAAGTTTAGTAACGAACAGCCTTATCTTGGTGAGGGAAATCAAGTATGGCAGGAAGAACGAATTGTTTTTACAGTGACTTCGGCAAATCAAAGGTTAGAGTTTTATGCTCATTCAGGAACTGACGGTCATGTAGCAAGTTCAACAGGATATAATTATCCAGCTTTAGATGAAGTTAAAGTTTTAGTTGGAGATCATTCTTCACCTGGTTTAACCTGTATTGGTGAAGATACTGATGGAGATGGTATTTATGATCATTTTGATTTGGATAGCGATAATGATGGCTGTTATGATTCTTTGGAAGCCAATGGTAATTATAATTATACACAATTAACAAATGGAGCATTTACTGGAGGTGTAGATGCAAACGGTATTCCTTTGATCACATCAGGAGGGCAAGTTACTTCGGCATCCGTTACTAATGCAGATAATGGCTCGGCTTGTTGCGATCCAGCTATATCTGGTTTTGAGGATATAGATTATGATAATATTAGTGATTATTGTGATTTAGATTCAGATAATGATGGTATTTTAGATTCAGAAGAATGTTTTACTGATGCAGGAAATTTCAGTATTATTGATGCCACAAAAGGAACTTTTAATTTACCAAATTCTGGTGGCACTGCTAATTGGTCAATTACTCAAACAGGAGGTACAATCCTATCCTCGGGTTTAACAGATAATAATGAGTTGTACTCTGTTTATACAGGTAGTTCAGATTGGGATTTAGATGCTAACTTTAAAATAAGCTCATTACCTTCTGGTGTTAATTTAGAACTAAAACTGTTTGGTTTTGTAGATAAAAGTTCTTCAGGTTTTTCAGCTAGTTTCGGATCAAAATTTTCTACCTATACTATCACATGGAAAGGAGGAAGTGGGAATGCTAAAATTTATGATCCTCAAGGAAACCAAATTATTGGAGGAGATCATAGCATATCAAATGGGGGAAGTTTTACTCAAGCTCCAGGAGATAAAGGAAGTGGTGCTTGGAGTAATAACTTATTAAGATGGTATGTTGTTTTTCCTGTAGGGGCAACTGAATTCTCTATTAAAGCAGCAGGAGGCGCCTCTTTAGAAGGATTCAGATTTTCAGTTGATGAAATATTTTGCCCAGACACAGATGGTGATGGAGTAAAAGATTATCTAGATTTAGATAGTGATAATGATGGTTGTTTCGATGCATTGGAGGCATCAGGGTCATACAATTATACACAGCTAACAGATGGAGTATTTACGAGTGGAGTTGATGGAAATGGTATTCCTTTAACAACCTCAGGAGGGCAAGCAACAACGGCAGCAGTTACTGATAGTTCTGATAGCATTGTATGTTGTGATGTTTCCATTTCTAGTTTTTCAGACAATGACTCTGATGGTATAGCAGATTCCTGTGATTTAGATAATGATAATGATGGAATCTTAGATTCTGTTGAATGTTCTTTAGAAGAGGTAGTAATGCCAATTAGTGTTTCCAGTACGGACAGTGATTTTAATTCACCAGTTAATGGAGTAGGTCTAGCTGGATCATTGAATAATACAATTGATGGTAGTTTGGGAACCTATATTGCGGATGCGACTTCAAGTGGAGGTTATTCGGATGTATCATATACATTTCCGGAAACGGATATGAAAAAAATAAGAATATATAACAATGGAGGAGTAGTTTTAAGTGACGCTCAAGCCATAAGTTATATTGGTGAAATAAGATTGTATGATGCGTCAAATATATTAAAAGCTGTTATAGCTGGTAGGTCAATTCCAAATGGAGATTCTGGAGGAAATCCTTTTGAAATAGATGTTCTTTACCAAGATATTACTCGAGTAGAATTTCTGAACTTGTCTGGCTTATCGGGAGGAATCGCATGGAGAGATATACAACTTATTGCATGTGTAGATTCAGATGGTGACGGAACCCCCGATTATTTAGATTTAGATAGTGATAATGATGGTTGTAATGATGTTTTGGAATCAGGAGGAACCGATGGTGACTCTGATGGAGACTTAGACGGAACAGGATTTGATAGTAATGGACAAGTCACTGGAGGATCAGGAGGTTATGATGGAGTAACGGGTAACGAAACAGAAGCTACCAGTTTACAAGTAGATACCCAACCTAGCGATGCAACCATCTGTTTAGGTGATAATGTAACCTTTACGGGAGTAGCTTCCTCTTTAAGCACAACGATATTTACAGGAACAGCACCGGCAACCACACCAAATTATAGTGGAAGTACACCCAATACCACAGATTTAGAATATCAATGGCAAGAACAAGAAGGAGGATCGGGGCCATGGACTAATATTCCTAACGGAGGAGTTTATAGCAATGCGACTACAGCAAGCTTAACTTTAACAAATTCTTTAATAGGAGCGTCGAATAATAAATATAGATTATTAGTAACCAGTACAAAAAACACATGTGCGAGTGTAACGACTTCGGAAGCTACTTTAATCATAAATGATGTAACAGGTGGAACTGTTGGATCAAATCAAACAATTTGTTTAGGAGATGATCCGGTAGCTTTCACAGAAACAGAAGCTTCAACAGGAAGCGGAACTTTAAGTTATCAATGGGAAAGCAGTACCGATGGATCTATTTTTACACCCATTGGAGGAGCTACTAATGCCACGTATGATGCAGGAGTGCATACTCAGAACATGTGGTATAGAAGAGAAGTATCTTCTTTACTTAATGGAGTTACTTGTACCGCCTTAAGCAATGTTGTACAAATTACCGTAGATCCAGTTCCGACGATTAGTATTGATGATAATACAGTTGCAGAAGGAACCACCGCAAACTTTACAGCTACCATAAGCCAAGCGATAGCCTGTGATGTTACTTTTGATATAACTACGAGTGATGGCACGGCAACGGGAGGAAGTGATTACACATCACAAACAAGTCAAAGTTACACGATTACCGCAGGAAATACTACAGTAACGATTCCAGTAGTAACGATTAATGATAGTACGTATGAACCAGCGAATGAAACGTATACAGTAACATTGAGTAATGTTCAGACAGGAACGGGAACTTCAATTACAACAACTGATTTGATCGGGACAGGAACGATTACAGATTTAGATGATAGTGCGCCAACTATCAGTATTGATGATATCACAGTAACCGAAGGCGCCACAGCAAACTTTACAGCTACTTTAAGTAATGCTGCCCAGTATGATGTGACCTTTGATGTAAGCACGATTGATGACACTGCAGAAGCAGGGGCAGATTATACCCCACAGAGTAGTGAAAGTTATACGATTTTAGCCGGAAGTACTACGGTAACGATTCCAGTAGTAACCTTAGGCGATACTACCTATGAGCCTACCAATGAAGTTTATACGGTTACGCTTAGTAATGTAGGTATTGGTTCTCCAACACCCGAGTCAATTACGACCACGGATTTGGTAGGAAACGGAACGATTTTAGACGACACTACGACCAGCCCAGCGCCAACGATTAGTATTGATGACATCACGGTAACCGAAGGAGATACAGCAAACTTTACCGCGACTTTAAGCAATGCATCGCAGTATGATGTAACCTTTGAGGTTACTACGAGTGATGATACGGCAGTTGCAGGAGCAGATTATACCTCTCAAACAAGTCAGACGTATACAATATCAGCCGGAAGTACTATGGTAAATATTCCAGTAGTAACCTTAGGGGATACGACCTATGAGCCAACGAATGAGACCTATACCGTTACGATGAGTAACGTACGTATCGGTTCACCAACACCAGAAGGAATTAGTACTACGGATTTAGTAGGATCAGGAACAATTTTAGATGATACAACAACCAGTCCAGTGCCAACGATTATCATTGATGACATCACAGTAACCGAAGGAAGTACAGCAAACTTTACCGCAACCTTAAGTAATGCTGCTCAGTATGACGTGACCTTTGATGTAACCACGAGTGATGGCACTGCAGAAGCAGGGGCAGATTATACCTCACAGAGTATTGAAAGTTATACTATTTTAGCCGGAAGTACTACAGTAACGATTCCAGTAGTAACTTTAGCAGATACTACTTATGAGCCGACTAGTGAGACCTATACCGTTACGCTGAGTAACGTAGGTATTGGCTCTCCAACACCCGAGTCAATTACGACCACGGATTTGATAGGAGATGGAACAATTTTAGACGATACAACAACTAGTCCAGCGCCAACGATTAGCATCGATGACATCACAGTAACCGAAGGAGATACAGCAAACTTTACAGCGACTTTAAGTAATCCCTCCCAATATGACGTGACCTTTGATGTGACCACGATTGATGGCACTGCAGAAGCAGGGGTAGATTATACCTCACAGAGTATTGAAAGTTATACGATTTTAGCTGGAAGTACTACCGTAACGATTCCAGTAGTAACCCTAGGTGATACTACGTATGAACCTACCAATGAGACCTATACGGTTACGCTGAGTAATGTGCGTATTGGCTTACTAACCCCAGAGTCGATAACCACAACAGATTTAGTAGGAGATGGAACAATTTTAGATGATACAACGACCAGTCCAGCGCCAACGATTAGTATCGATGATATTACAGTTGCCGAAGGAAGTACAGCAAACTTTACGGCTACTTTAAGCAATGCATCGCAGTACGATGTAACGTTTGATGTTTCAACCAATGATTTAACTGCTACATTTGGAACCGATTATTTACAACAAAGCAATGTAAGTTATACAATACCTGAAGGAAGTACAATAGTTATTATTCCAATAACAACTATTGACAATAATGTTTATGAGACAACAGAAACTTATGAAGTCTTATTGAGTAATGTTTTTATAGGTTCCCCAAGTCCCGAGTCGATAACTATGACAGATTTAGTTGGTGGAGGAACAATTACAGATAATGATGTAAACAATCCATGTTTACCAGATTCAACAGATACTGATGGCGATGGTTATTGTGATGCTATAGATCCAGGTCCCAATGATCCTTGTATTCCCGATAATACCGATGCTGATAATGATGGCGTTTGTGATACGGTTGATCCAGATCCAAGTGATCCATGTATTCCTGACAATACCGATGCTGACAATGATGGTGTATGTGATACAGTAGATCCGAATCCAAGCGATCCCTGTATACCAGATGCTACCGATGCCGATGGTGACGGTTATTGTGATACGGTAGATCCGAATCCGAGTGATCCTTGTATACCAGATAGTACGGATGCTGATAATGATGGTTATTGTGATGCTATAGATCCAAATCCTACAGATCCTTGCGTTCCTGATAATACCGATGCTGATAATGATGGCGTTTGTGACACGGTAGATCCAAACCCGAGTGATTCTTGTGTTCCCAAAAGTACTGACACAGATGGTGATGGTTATTGTGATATTGTTGATCCAGGTCCCAATGATCCGTGTATACCAGATGCGACTGATAGTGATGGCGATGGTTATTGTGATACTGTTGATCCAGGTCCCAATGATCCGTGTATTCCAGACGCTACAGATGCCGATGGCGATGGCGTTTGTGATACTGTAGATCCAGAAGTTGTAACACCTTGTAGCTCTCTTGATTTAGATAGCGATGGCGACGGGATATGCGATAGTGTTGATCCTAATCCAACAAATCCATGCGTTCCGAATGGAGTAGATAGTGATGGCGATGGCGTTTGTGATATTATAGATCCAAATCCAAGTGATCCATGTAATCCCAATTCTATGGATGAAGATGGCGATGGTTATTGTGACACGGTAGATCCAAATCCCACAGATCCATGTATACCAGATGCGACAGATGCTGATGGTGATGGCGTTTGTGATACGATAGACCCAAATCCCAATGATCCATGTAATCCAAATTCTATGGATGAAGATGGCGATGGTTATTGTGATACTATAGACCCGAATCCCACTGATCCCTGTATACCAGATGCGACAGATGCTGATGGTGATGGCGTTTGTGATACCATAGATCCGAATCCGAATGATCCATGTGATTCAGATAGTGCAGATAGTGATGGTGATGGTTATTGTGATACTGTAGATCCCAATCCCACAGATCCCTGTATTCCAGATGCCAGGGATGCAGATGGCGATGGAATCTGTGATACGATAGACCCAAATCCAAATGAGGCATGTGATCCGAATTCAGTTGATGCTGATAATGATGGCGTTTGTGATACGGTTGATCCAGATCCAAGTGATCCCTGTATACCGAATGCTACAGATGCCGATGGTGACGGCGTTTGTGATACGGTTGATCCAAATCCAAATGATCCCTGCATTCCTACTGGAAGTGATATAGATGATGATGGCATTTGTGATGTTGTTGATCCGATAGTCACTGACCCCTGTCCTGTAGGAGCTCCAGATAGCGATGGTGATGGTGTTTGTGATACGGTTGATCCAGATCCAAGCGATCCCTGTATACCAGATGCTACCGATGCCGATGATGATGGCGTTTGTGATACGGTTGATCCAGATCCAACTGATCCCTGTATACCCGATAATACAGATGCCGATGGTGATGGTGTTTGTGATACGGTTGATCCAGATCCAGGTAATCCATGTATCCCAAATAGTCATGATGAAGATATGGATGGTGTTTGCGATACTATAGATCCCGATATAACAGAACCTTGTGTGCCTGATAGCGCCGATAGTGATGGTGATGGTATTTGTGATGTCATAGATCCAAACCCGAGTGATCCTTGTATTCCAAATAGTAACGATGAAGATATGGATGGCGTTTGTGATACAGTTGATCCAGATCCCACAGATCCATGTGTTCCAAATAATATAGATGCTGATAATGATGGGGTCTGTGATGTAATAGATCCAGATCCAGGTAATCCATGTATTCCCAATAGTCATGATGAAGATATGGATGGCGTTTGCGATACAGTAGATCCCGATATAACAGACCCATGTATTCCAGACGCTACAGATGCCGATGGTGATGGTGTTTGTGATACGGTTGATCCAGATCCAAGTAATCCATGTATTCCAGACAATACAGACAGTGATGGTGATGGTACTTGTGATATTTTGGATGTTGTGCCTAATGATTCTTGTATGCCAGATCCATTTGCTATAGGAACAGCAGACTGTGATGGTGATGGTATTAGTAATGCTGATGAATACGATTCGAATGGTGACGGCAGTGGTCCTGATGATCAGGATGGTGATGGAATATTAGATGTATTAGATATCGATGATGATGGTGATGGTATTTTAACTAGCGTAGAAGTAGGAGATGATAGAACGAATCCTGACGATACTGATGGTGATGGAGTTCCTGATTACCAAGATTTGGATAGTGATAATGATGGTATTTCTGATTTAGTAGAAGGAGGAGGAGATTCTAATTTGGATGCTAATAATGATGGTGTTATTGATGATCAAACAGATAGTGATAATGATGGCTTACCCGATTTGGTTGATTCAGATAATGGAGGCACAGTTTCCAATACTCCTGATACTGATGGCGATGGTGTTCCAGACTTTCAAGATTTAGATAGTGATGGCGACGGAATTAATGATGTTATTGAAGCAGGCGGAGCTGATACTAACAATGACGGTCAAATAGATACCGGTAATTTGATTGATGGTAATACCTTACCAGATGAAGATGGCGATGGAACTCCAGATGTAGAGGAACCGAATAATGATGCTTTACCAGGAAGCTTAGATGTTGATGGAGACGGAGTTATTGATGACTTAACAGATACTGATGGGGATGGTATTTCTGATTCTGTTGATGGATTAGATGGTTTTGGAGATGTCTTAATGACTGATACGGATGGTGATGGAATAGAAGATCTTTATGACCTTGATGACGATAACGATGGTGTTTTAGATGTTGTTGAACAAGCTGGAGACCTTAATAGAGATACCGATGGTGATGGAATTCCAGATCATTTAGATTTAGATAGTGATGGAGACGGAGTTTCAGATTTAATAGAGAGTGGGCAGGATGCCAGTATAGTTGATACCGACGGTAATGGCGTATTGGATAGTTCTACTGATTCAGATAATGATGGTATTATTGACACAGCAGATGCAAATGATAGTGATATCAACTCAGGAAGCAGTACAATACCTCTTGATACTGATGGAGATGGTCATTTTGATTTCCAAGATTTAGACAGTGATAATGACGGAATATCGGATTTGATTGAAAGTGGATCAGATCCAAATCTAGATAGTAATCAAGATGGTATAATAGACGATACAATTGATACTGATGGTGATGGGTTATCCGATTCGATAGATCCAGATAATGGTGGAGTATTACCTGATGTTCCCGATACCGATGGCGATGATTTATTTGATTATCAAGATTTGGATAGTGATGGAGATGGAATTACTGATCTTCAAGAGGGCGGAAATAACCCTAATTTGGATAGTAATAATGACGGCATACTTGATGATCTAACAGACACCGATGGTGATGGACTAGTTGATTCAGTAGATTCAGATAATGGAGGAGAGGTTCCAAACACGCCAGATTTTGACGGTGATGGCTCACCTGATTATCAAGATGCAGATGATGATGGAGACGGCATTTTAACTTCAGATGAACTAGGAACGGATGGCAGTTCTCTAATAGATACCGATGATGATGGAATCCCTGATTACCAAGATTTGGATAGTGATAATGATGGTATTTCTGATTTAGTAGAAGGAGGAGGAGATTCTAATTTGGATACTAATAATGATGGTGTTATTGATGATCAAACAGATAGTGATAATGATGGCTTACCCGATTTGGTTGATTCAGATAATGGAGGCACAGTTTCCAATACTCCTGATACTGATGGCGATGGTGTTCCAGACTTTCAAGATTTAGATAGTGATGGCGACGGAATTAATGATGTAGATGAAGCAGGCGGAGCCGATACTAACAATGACGGTCAAATAGATACCGGTAATTTGATTGATGGTAATACCTTACCAGATGAAGATAATGATGGTACTCCCGATCTTCAAGAACCTAATAATGCAGCTTTACCAGGAAGCTTAGATGTAGATGGAGACGGCGTTATTGATGACCTAACAGATACTGATGGTGATGGTATTCCTGATTTAGTTGACGGTTTAGATGGTTTTGGAGATGTCTTAATGATTGATACCGATGGTGATGGAATAGAAGATTTATATGATTTGGATGCTGATAATGATGGAATTTTAGATACCGTAGAACAGGCAGGTGATGTGAATAGAGACACTGATGATGATGGTATTCCAGATCATTTAGATTTAGATAGTGATGGTGATGGAATTCTAGATTTAATAGAAAGTGGTCAAAACGCTAGTATTGTTGATGTTGATGGAGATGGTGTATTAGATAGCTTGCTTGATGCTGATAATGATGGAATTATCGATACAGCTGATGCTGACGATAGCGATATTAATGCAGGAAGCAAAACAATATTAGATGATACTGATGGAGATGGTAGACCTGATTTTCAAGATTTAGATAGCGATAATGATGGTATTTCAGATTTAGTAGAAAGTGGTATAGATATATCATTAGATAGTGATGGAGATGGTATTATAGACGATCAAACTGATAGTGATGGTAATGGTTTAGCAGATTCAGTAGATCCCAATCAAGGAGGAATAAGATCTATTATTCCCGATACTGATGGAGATGGTAGACCTGATTTTCAAGATTTAGATAGTGATGGTGATGGTGTTACAGATTTACAAGAAGGAGGCAGTGATCCATTATTGGATCTTGATGGTGATGGTATGCTTGATGATATGACTGATTCCGATGGTGATGGTTTGGTTGATTTAATAGACCCCGATAATGGTGGAGAATTACCCGACGTTCCAGATTTTGATGGTGATGGTTTGCCAGATTACCAAGATATCGATGATGATGATGATGGTATTTTAACGATTTTAGAAGACATTGATGGAGATGGAGATCTAAATAATGACGATACTGACGGTGATGGTGTTGCAGATTATTTAGATATGGACGATGATGGTGATGGCATTGATACTATCGATGAGTCAGCAGATCAGAATGGCGATGGAGGTCCAGAGGATGCATTGGATACAGATGAAGATGGAATTCCAGATTATTTAGATCCAGATACGCTACCATGTTTGACGATTTATAATGAGTTTACTCCTAATGGAGATGGTAATAATGACAACTTTGTAATTTCATGTATTGGAGAAGAGCGTTATAAAAATAATCGATTAGAGATTTATAATCGTTGGGGAACTTTAGTTTATAGCAAAAACCGATACGATAATAGTTGGTCAGGTTTGTCTAATGGACGTTTTAATATTCAAATAGAGGAACAATTGCCATCAGGAACGTATTATTATCTATTAGATCTAGGAACAGGGGCTAAGGCACGAACAGGCTGGTTATATATTAATAGAGAGTAATTAATTTTTAATGTAATAATCGAGACGTGTAGTATAATTATAAACCCCTAAAGTATACGAAGATGAATAAGATAGTACAGAACCTTATAATGCTAGGCCTTTTATTTACAGGCGCTACCCTTTATAGTCAACAAGATCCACATTATACACAGTACATGTTTAATACGATGAGTGTTAATCCTGCTTATGTAGGCTCTAAGGGACATGGAGTTATCAATTTATTAGGCCGAGTCCAATGGGTTGGTATTGAAGGCGCTCCTCAGACGTTTAATTTAAGTTATGATACTCCATTAGGCTATAGTGGAGTTGGTTTAGGTATCAATTTGGTAAATGATGTTATAGGTCCTTCACGTGAAACTTATATAGATGCGAATGTATCTTATACAGTGCGGACTTCTAAGGAAGGTAATTTATCTTTTGGCTTGAAACTAGGTGGAAGGTTATTCAATATAGATTGGACTAAGGGGATTTACAGAGATAAGGGCGATGAACAATTATCAGTTCCTATTAATAGATTTTTACCAACGATAGGAGCAGGTGTTTATTATTATACGAATAAATGGTATTTAGGTTTGGCTGTTCCTAATATTTTACGGACAGAACATTATGATGACACTTTAGCTGGAGGTAGTGTTGCCGTTGAGCGTATGCATTACTTTTTTATAGCGGGTTATGTTTTCGCTTTAAGTAAAAGTGTCAAGTTTAAACCAGCTTTACTAACTAAGGTTGTTAGTGGGGCACCATTGTCATTAGATGTTTCAGCTAACTTTTTATTCAATGAGAAGTTTCGCGCAGGTATTGCATGGCGTTGGGATGATTCGATTAGTGCTTTGTTAGGTTTTCAAGTAAGCAGATCATTATCTTTAGGTTATGCTTATGATTTAACAACATCGAATTATAGTAATTATAATTCGGGTACCCATGAATTCTTATTGCGTTATGAGTTATTTAGACCTCAAACGGTGAAATCACCCAGATTTTTTTAATTGATGATATACGGTTATTGTATGATAATTAAAAACCTGTTAATTTTAATTATAAAAATTTAAAAAGTAATTATTAGACTTATTATTAATATTTTTTTTAATCTTATTCACTAATTTTGATGCTCTTAGCTATCATGATTAGCGAGTTTTATTTTATGAATACGACAAAAAAAAGGGTTTATTTTTTTTTAAACGATATTTAAATGTAACAAATGTTACATTTAAACTAGATAAACAGTATCGTGAAATATTCTAAATACTCCTATATTTGTTGTCAATTATAAACTAAAAATGACATTAATAAAATCTATTTCAGGAATTAGAGGCACAATAGGTGGCTTTACAGGAGATAATTTAACCCCCATTGATACAGTTAAATTTGCTGCAGCCTATGGTATGTTTATTAAAAATAACAATAAACATAAAAAGAGTATAAAAATAATTATTGGAAGAGATGCTCGTATTTCAGGAAAAATGATAACTAGCTTAGTAGCTAATACCTTAGTAAGTTTAGGTATTCATGTTATTGATTTAGGATTATCTACTACGCCAACAGTTGAAATAGCAGTTCCAAAAGAAAAAGCAGATGGAGGTATAATTTTGACAGCGTCTCATAACCCTAAGGAATGGAATGCCTTAAAATTATTAAATGAAAAAGGAGAATTTATTGATGGAGAAGACGGAGCTAGGGTATTAGAACTTGCAGAAAGTAATAACATACAATTTGCAACTGTAGATAATCTGGGAATTTATAAGAAAAAGAAAAACTACATAAAAAAGCATATCAAAGAGATATTAAAGCTTAAATTAATTGATAAAAAGGCAATTAAAAAAGCAAAATTTAAGGTTGTCGTTGATGGAGTTAATTCCACAGGAGGTATTGCGGTGCCCATGTTATTAAAAATGTTAGATGTCAAGTGTGTTGAATTGTACTGTGAACCTAATGGAGAATTTCCTCATAATCCAGAGCCTCTTAAAGAACATTTGGAGGATATATCAAAGTTAGTAGTTGAAAAGAAAGCAGATTTGGGTATTGTAGTAGATCCAGATGTAGATAGGTTAGCATTGATATCTGAAGATGGAACTATGTTTGGTGAAGAATACACATTAGTTGCATGTGCAGATTATGTATTGAATAAGTTAGGAGGTGGAAATACAGTTTCAAACTTGTCTTCCTCAAGAGCTTTAAGAGATATTACTGAAAAATATGAAGGTAAATACGAGGCTAGTTCAGTTGGGGAGGTGAACGTCGTAAAAAAAATGAAGGAAATAAATGCTGTTATTGGAGGGGAAGGTAATGGAGGAATTATTTATCCTAGTTCTCATTATGGAAGAGACTCTTTAGTAGGTATTGCTTTATTTTTATCTCATTTAGCAAATAATAAAACTTCTTGTAAGGAGCTTAGAAATAGTTACCCAAATTATTTTATGAGTAAGAATAAAATTCAGTTGACACCTGAAATTAATGTAGATAATATTCTTAAAGAAATGGCATCGAAATACAAAAATGAAGAAGTAAATTCTATTGATGGTGTAAAAATTGATTTTGAAAATGAATGGGTTCACTTGAGAAAATCGAACACAGAGCCCATTATAAGAATTTATACTGAGTCTAAATCAGAAGAGCAAGCTAATCAATTAGCAATTAGATTTATTGAAGAAATAAAAGAATTTATAATTTAATTAATGATCAATAATTTGATTTTTCGAATGTATTGAAATTTTATTATCAAGCTATAAACTAAGTATTAACATTTTAAGACATGAATTTAGAAGGGTATTTTCAAAAATATAGAAATAGTATTATAGGTATCAATGAAACTTTTAGAACACCATATGGTGAGAAAAAACTAATTTATACTGATTGGACAGCAAGCGGAAGACTTTTCAGGCCTATTGAAGATAAACTTTTGAATGAATTTGGTCCATATGTGGCTAATACCCACACAGAAACATCAACTACTGGGGCAGCTATGACGCTAGCATATAACAGAGCTAGAAATATTATTAAGAATCATGTAAATGCTAGTAAAGATGATGTATTGATTACTGAAGGAACAGGAATGACTGGAGTAGTGAATAAGTTTCAAAGAATTTTAGGTATAAAAGTTTCTGAAAATTTAAAAGAATATACTGAAATCCCTAAGGAAAAACGCCCCATCGTTTTTGTTAGTCATATGGAACATCATTCAAATCAAACATCTTGGTATGAAACTATTGCAGATGTAGAAGTAGTTCCTTGTAATGATGAAGGATTGATCTGTATAGATATTTTTGAAGAAGTGATAAAGAAATATAAAGATAGGCCGATTAAAATTGCTTCAGTTATTGCTGCATCAAACGTAACAGGAATTAAAACAGATTACCATAAAGTGGCGGCTTTAATTCATAAGTATAATGGTTTATGTTTTGTTGATTTTGCATGCTCAGCTCCTTATGTATCTATTAATATGCACCCAGAGAAAGAAGATGAATATTTAGATGCAATCTTCTTTTCTCCACATAAATTTTTAGGAGGTCCAGGAAGTTCTGGAGTTTTATTGTTTAATAAAAAGTTATATAAAAACACAATTCCAGATAATCCAGGTGGCGGAACTGTAACTTATACTAATCCATGGGGAGAGCATGATTATATAGATGATGTTGAAACTAGAGAAGACGGTGGAACACCAGGCTTCTTACAAGCCATTAAAATTGCATTATCAATTCAATTAAAAGAAGAGATGGGAATTGAGAAAATCAAGGAGCGAGAAGATCAGATAAATGAAAAAATATTTAGTTGTCTTTTCGGTATTCAGGGTATTAGGGTGTTAGCTCCGGAACAAAAAAACAGGCTAAGCATTTTTTCTTTTTATTTTGAAAAGTACCATTTTAACCTTGTTGTCAAATTACTTAATGATAGGTTTGGTATTCAAACACGAGGTGGATGTTCTTGTGCAGGCACGTATGGGCATTTTCTTTTAAATGTTGATCAGTACACGTCACATAAAATAAAAGACCAAATTAAAAGTGGCTGTAGTACTGAAAAACCAGGTTGGGTTCGTTTATCTGTGCATCCAACAACAACAGATATTGAAGTTAACTTTATATGTAACTCTCTTAGAACTCTTGCAAATAATATTGAAAGTTGGTCTAAAGATTACAAATATGATCCTATTAAAAATGATTATATTCACAATTCAGAAATCTCAATAGAGAAAGAATTAGTCGATAAATGGTTTACTTTTTAGTTTAAATTTATGAGCTCCATTAGTATAGAATTTTTAGAGGAAAAATATTTCCAAATAAAAGAAAAATCAATTGAAGGTAGGTGGATTACTTTTGATGATATTGAATCTTTATTATTAAAAAATCAAAAAAAAAATGAGCTTATTCAGATTGGAAGTTCAGAAAAAGGGATCCCTATTTATAAGATTAAAATAGGGAAAGGTAAAAAGAAAATTCTGATATGGACCCAAATGCATGGTAATGAGAGCACTGGGACAAAAGCCATTTTCGATTTATTGAATTTTATAACTGAGTTTTCAAATTCTGATTTAGTTGAAAAAATATTAAATAAAGTCGAAATTCAAATAATTCCTATGTTAAATCCAGATGGATCTCTTGCCTATACTAGAGTAAATTCGAATGGAATTGATCTAAATAGAGATGCAGTAAATTTAGTAGCTAAAGAAAGTAGAATTTTAAGAAAAGTTTTAGAAAGCTTCAATCCTGATTTTTGTTTTAATTTACATGATCAAAGAACAATTTTTGGTGTTGAAGGAACTCATAATCCAGCTACTATTTCTTTCCTAGCTCCATCAGAAGAAGAAACTAGGAGTTTGACGACGGGAAGAATTCAAACAATGGATGTTATTGGCTCAATGAATAATCTTCTTCAACAAATAATACCTAATCATATAGGAAGATATACAGATGAATTTTATCCATCGGCAACCGGTGATAATTTTCAAAAAATGGGACATAATACTATTCTTATTGAAGCAGGTCATTTTCCCAATGATTATAAAAGAGAAGAGGTTAGAAAATTTAATTTTTATGCCTTAATTCAAGGAATATTTTATATTTCTCAAAATAATAAATTTGAAAATCATACTGAATATTTTAGTATCCCAAACAATATCAAGAACTTTTACGATGTAATTTATCGTTCAAAAAATAATAAAAAAGATATTGCTTATCAGTATGCAGAACAAATTGAAAGTAATAAATTTGCACTTACTTTAGTTAAAAAGAAAGAAGGAGACTTATCATTCTATTTGGGTCACAAGGAAATTAATAAAAGTGATTGATTTTTAAGTCTCTTATAATTTTTGCAACGTACAATTATAAAAAATATATTTTAGTAACATCATTTGAATAATTACAAAAAATGAAAAAATTTGTCCTAGATGAAATTGATCATCAAATACTAGACATCTTAATTGAGAATGCTCGAACACCTTTTACTGATATAGCAAAGAAATTGTTGGTTTCTGCAGGAACTATACATGTTAGAGTAAAGAAAATGGAAGATGAAGGAATCATTCAAGGTTCTACACTTTCATTAAACTATGAAAAAATGGGATATTCTTTTATAGCTCATGTTGGTGTTTTTTTAGAAAAAACCTCAATGACACAACATGTGTTGGATAACCTTAGACTAATACCTAACGTTACTGTTGCTTATGTTACAGCTGGAAAATATAACATATTTTGCAAGGTAAGAGCAAAAAACACCAATGATGCTAAGGATATAATTTATAGAATAGACGATATCCATGGTGTAAATAGAACTGAAACTATGATTTCCCTTGAGGAGAGTATAAATGATAAAAAGCGCTTAATGCACGCTATTTTTAAAGAATTTTAATTTTCTTTAAAGTACTTAAATAAAAATAGGGCTATATTTACTTTGTAATAGTCCTATTTTTCTTTAAACTATTTTCTTGTAATAACACTATTTTTAATCAAGATGTTTTGAAGTGTTGAAATTTAAGATCATTATAAACTCCATCCATATCTTTTGAAAATAATATTCCATTCATCTGGTAATTTAGCAACTAATTTTAGTTCTTTTTTTGTCAATGGATGCATAAACTTAAGAGAATATGCATGTAAAAATAAGTTATAGCAATCGAATTTTTTTTGGTACATTATATTATGATTCTTGTCTCCGTATTTTGGATCACCTATTAAAGGGTGGCTAATTTTATTAGTATGAATTCTTAGTTGGTGTAACCTACCTGTTTTAGGTGTTAATTTAATAAGGCTGTATCTTGATGTTTCATAAGGTTTAACAGGAATTTTCTGAATTGTTTTGTCTATTGTCTCAAGAAGAGTTTCTGCATTTTTATATACCTTTGCATCCCTTCCTTTCACAGGAGAGTTTATAATTAGTCTCTCAGGTGAATGTCCTCTAACAATACCCAAATACGTTTTTTTTATTTTATCTTCGATAAAAAGTTGTTGGAAAGACGAAACTGCTTTTTTATTTCTTGCTAATAAAATGATACCGGAAGTTTTTCTATCTAAACGATGTATAGGAAACATCTTCTCTCCAAACTCATCATAAATTTTTTCAAGTAAAGATTGCTCTTCAATAACATTTCTGGAGTGATAAGCATGGTGAACAACGATATTATTTGGTTTTGAAACACAAACAATAAACTCATCTTTATAAATAATTTCTAAATTCAAAGTAATAATAATTTTTATGCTAAATAGTTATATGTTTTCTTAAATAAGCCAGCAATATTAAAGATAAAATTCCACAGATTGAAAATCCATAAAATAAAGGCATTGCAGTTTCATCAACCCATTGACCGATAAGACCAGCAATAGGAACAGCAACTATAGTTGATAAAAACCCATTTAAAGCTGCTCCAATCCCTGCTATATGCCCTAAAGGTTCCATAGCCAACGCTCTTAGATTTCCGAATAGGAAACCAACAGCGAAAAATTCGAATGAAAAAAAAGTAAATAGAATTTCAATTGAAGGATTACTTTTTTCAAAAAAAAGGAAAATATAGATAATTGAAGTGAAAACTAAAATTATGGTAGAGATTCTAACAAGTTTAAGCATTCCAAATCGAATAACAAGATTACCATTTAAAAATGTGGCAAGTCCTAATGATAAAGAAAGACCTGCAAAAATCAAAGGAAACTCTTCTGACAAATTGTATTGCTCTTCAAAAATATGCTGAGAAGAACTCAAGTAAACCATGAAGGAACTTGTTATAAGCCCTGAAATAATGGTGAATATTACCGCTTGTTTATTCTTTAAAAACTCTTTTAATCCATTAATAAATAACCTAAGAGATAGTGGTTTTTTATATTTAAAATTTAATGTTTCAGGTTGTCTTTTCCAAAGCCAAACTGTCACTAAAAAACCAAATAGTACTTGAAAATAAAAGATGGACTTCCAACCGTATAATTCTAATATAATTTTTCCCAGTGCAGGAGCTATCATAGGAACAAGAAGAAAAATCACAACAATAAAAGACATTATTTTAGCCATATAGTTGCCACTAAATGTATCTCTTATCATGGCAACACTTATTGTTCTTGGAGCAGATAAACTTACACCTTGAAGAATTCTTCCAAAAATCATTTGATCAATAGTCCTTGCAGAAACACAAATATAACTAGCAATTATGAAAAGTATAAAACCTATATAAACAACAGGTTTTCTTCCTATAGAATCAGAAATTGGCCCTGCTATTAGTTGACCTACACCTAATCCGAGAAAAATCATAGTAATTAAAAGTTGAGAATCTTTAGGGTCAGGGAAGTTAATAGCTTTACCTATTTTGTTTAAAGCAGGTAAAAGAGCGTCTATAGATAATGCTACTAAGGACATTAGTGAGGCCATTAATATAATAAACTCTAATTTGGATTGGTAGTTATTTTTTTGCATCGTACAAAAGTATCGATCAAAATGAGAAGAAAAAAATATTGATAATTAAAATGGTGCTATTAGTAAAAGTTAGAAGGGTGTTAGGGTATGGCTAATAGCACCGTATTTAATTAATCAACTATAAAACAAATAAAAATAAAAATACCCTACCATTTTTTTAAAAAACCTTAAGTTTGCTATAATGAAAACCGGAAAGAATATTTGTCAAAAAAAAGCTTTTAACGAATTATATGAAGAACAATCAAAATCTTTATATAATTTTATGTACTATAAATGCGGGGACAGAGATCTTGCAGAAGATTTCGTCCAAGAGTCTTTCATTAAATTATGGGAGAATTGTTCTAAAGTACTTGTAGAAAAAGCAAAATCATTTTTATTTACAGTAGCCAACAATATGTTTTTGAACCATGTAGCACATAAAAAAATAGTGTTGAAACATGCTTCTGAAAACAAAAAAGAATATACAAATGAAACACCTGAATTTATATTAGAAGAGCAGCAATTTCTTAAAAAACTAAAGGCCGCAATTGCCGATTTACCCTCAAAACAGAGGGAAGTCTTTTTAATGAATCGAATTGATAAAAAAAAATATAGAGAGATCTCTGAAATACTGGATATATCGATCAAAGCTGTTGAAAAAAGAATGTCTTTAGCACTAAAAAGTCTAAGAGACAAAATAGGTCCTAATTTTAAGTAGGGTTAGAGAAGTTTTATTTGTTATAATTATAGAAAAACGAGAGATGAATAAAAGAGTAGACGAAGCCTTTTTAATGAGGTGGCTAAATGATGAATTAACTGATTCGGAGCTTAAAGATTTCAGAAGTTCTTCTGAATATTTGCTGTACAGCAGAATAATGAGTACTTCTGAAGAGTTTTCAATACCAGAATTTCGTTCTGAAAAAGTGCATGAAAAATTGAACAAACAAATCAATATTTCAAACAAAAAAGCTAAAGTTGTAAGGTTTAGAACCAAATATATCGCAGTAGCGGCTTCTATAGCTATTATTTTAGGATTATGGTTGTTTGTTAATAAGTCAACAACAAGTTATAAAACAAATTATGGAGAACAACTTTCAGTTATGTTACCTGACAGTTCTGAGGTTTTACTTAATTCAAAAAGTTTTATAAAATTTGATAAAAAAAAATGGAGTCAAAAAAGAGAGGTGCTTTTAAAGGGAGAAGCTTATTTTAAAGTTAGGAAAGGAAAAAAGTTTAAGGTTATAACGGACCTTGGTAGTGTGGCTGTTATAGGGACTCAATTTGATGTTCATTCTTCAAATGATTATATAGAAGTTAAATGCTTTGAAGGCAAAGTAAATGTTACTTCTGGCAAAGATCAAAACATTCTAAATAGAGGGAATGCAAGTAGAAGTTTTAAGACAGGTGTTACTGAAAAGTGGACTATCACAGCTCAAGAACCAGGATGGAAAAATGGAGAAAGTTCTTTTAAAAGTATTGCTTTAAAATATGTTATTGATTCGATGAAAAATCAATTTGGAGTAACGTTTAAAGTTGAAAATATTAATTTAGAACAAAAATTTACGGGAAGCTATACACATGATGATTTGAAAATTGCTTTAAAAACAGTTTTTGAACCTATGAAAATAGCTGTTACTTTTGCAGATGAAAATACAGTCATCTTACGAAAGCAATAAATGAAATTAAAATTTAACTTTTTAATATTAATTTTAGTACCGTTTTTATTAATAAATAAATTAATAGCTCAAGATGATAGTCGAGAAATTAGATATAATCTCAAAGACTATTTACTTAAGATAGAGTCTATACACAAAGTTAAATTTTCTTATAGCGATAGTGTAGTAGATAAAAAGTTTGTAACCTCTGATAGGTCTAATAGTGAAATTCAGTCTATTTTAAGCCAGCTAAGAAAAGAAACTTCACTCAAATATGAGATATTAAAAGAGCGTTATATAATTGTCACTGATTTTAAATTAAATAATGAATACAAATATTGTGGTTTTATTTTTGACGAGAAACAGAAAACGCCTATTGAATCAGCAAATGTTTTAGTTAAAAGGTTGAGAAGGGGAGTTAGCTCAAATTCACATGGTTTTTTTGGCTTCAATAATATAACTGAATCAGATACTTTATTGATATCTTGTTTGGGCTTTAAATCGAAGACAATTTTTTTAAAAAATTTGAAGAAAAAAAAATGTGTTGAAATTTATTTGAGTAAAGAAATTACAGAGCTTGAAGAGGTAGTCGTGGCCGATTACCTTTCTGAGGGCTTACAGAATCAGGTTGATGGTTCTGTTGTTGTTTCTCCTCAAAAATTAACAGCTATATCAGGTTTAACTGAGCCAGATATTTTTCAAACAATTCAGTTTTTACCAGGTATAAACAGTCCATATGAAACGGCATCTGATATTTTTATTAGAGGAGGCTCGCCTGAGCAAAATTTAATTCTTTTTGATGGATTAAAAATGTATAATGCTTCGCATTTATTTGGTATGATATCTCCATTTAACCCATACACTATAAATGATGTAAAAATATATAAGGGTGGTACAAGTGTTGAATATGGAAATCATGTTTCAGGTGTAGTTGATATTCAAACTAAAAAACAAATACCCAATAAGATTAAAGGAGGTATTGGGGCTAATATGACTCATTTCGATGCCTATTTAAACGTACCAATAGGAAAAAAAATAGGCGTCTTAGTTTCAGGGAGAAGGTCTCTTTTTGATGTTTTTGAAACACCTACATTTAATAATTTTTCAAGTAAAGTTTTTCAAAATTCTGTTATAGGTAACAATAAACCATTAATAGGATCAACTTATGAGAATAAAAATGATCTAAACTTTTTTGATATTCATACAAAAATCACCTATGATATATCAAATCGTGATATTTTAACTTTTAGTTATTTGAATATTCAAAATAAACTAGATTATTCTTTTAATACGATAAATTCTAACCGATATGTAACAAAAGATCATCTTAAAATAAAAAATTTAGGAATATCTTTGAAGTGGAATCACGAGTGGAGCGATAATATTAATCATACAATAAGCATGCATTCATCTGAGTATGATTCTTACTATAATTATGAAGGAGAATTCAATTTTGGAACGCCTTATTTTCAGAAAGCTTTAAAAACTAATTTTATAAGAGATAATGGTTTAAAAGTTGTTGTGGAGACAAAGTTAAATAAAAAATCCGCATTTCTTTCAGGATATGAATTTTTAAATACTAAATTAGGTTTTGACATCAACAGAGTAACTACTGTAAATAATGGTTATTTTTATGACATTAGTGATGATCAACACAATAATTTACATTCATTTTTTTTAAATTATTCCTTTAATAAGAAAAGTAAAACAATACTAAATTTAGGAGTTAGAGTAAATTATTCTTCACTTTCAAATAAAAGTTTTTTATCACCTAGAATTCATTTTGAACAAGAATTTTTAAAGAATTTATTTGTTAAAACATCTTATGAAGACAAGCAACAGTTTGTTAATCAGTATTTTGAAACTCATACTTCCGACTTTGGGCTAGAAAATCAGTTTTGGTTATTGATGGATAACAGTAATGCATTACCAATACTACAAAACAAACAATATACTTTAGGATTCATATATAGGTCTGATAAAAATATCTTTGATATAGATTTATATAAAAAAGTTAGTTCAGGTGTTTCTTCGCAAACTCGCGGTAACATGGGAAATATTCAAGGTGTGCAAGAAGGAACCGGTGAAGTTACTGGTATTGATGTTTTATTGAAAAAAAGCTTTGGGAGTTATGTTTCTTGGATAAATTATAGTTATGCTAAATCAACATTTAATTTTCCTGAAGTTAATGGAGGGAGGTCTTTCTTGAGTAATCTAGATATTACCAATAATTTACAATGGACTCATAATTTAAAATACAAAAATTTAAATGTGTCTTTTGCTTGGTTGTATAAGACAGGGACACCTTATAGTTTAATTGATTCAGTTGAGGATGATGGAACTTTTATAGTAGAAACGTTAAATTCTTTCCGATTACCTTCTTACCATAGAGTTGATTTCTCATCTAGTTACGAATTTAGTTTTGACAAGCTTAAACGATGGAATGGTAGAATAGGTATTTCATTATTAAATATCTTTGATACTAAGAATATTTTATTTAGAAAAAATAAAAGAGTTTATAACGGTGAAAATTTTGAATCGCAAATAGTAGACAATATCTCTTTAGGTTTTACTCCAAATGTAGTTATACGAGTATTTATGAGATAAAAAAATATGTTGTATATTTGTTTAATAAAAAAAAATATTTATTGAACAACATTAAGACCAAATTTACGATAAAAGACCTTGAAAATATTTCAGGTATAAAAGCTCATACGATAAGAATTTGGGAAAAACGTTATCGAATTCTTGAGCCTAAACGTACTGAAACAAATATTAGATATTATTCTGCTGGTAGTCTAACAAGGCTTCTGAACGTTGTATTATTAAATAAGCACAATTACAAGATATCTAAAATAGCAGTCATGTCCTCTGACCAAATAAATTTAACTGCTAGGGAACTTTCTTTTAAACTAGCTGTGAATGATGAGGCTATCAATTCATTTAAGTTAGCTATGTTCCAGTTTGATAAGGTCTTGTTCAATAATACTTATAACAGACTTCTTCATAAAAAAACGTTTCGAGAAATCTTTAAAGAAGTATTTGTTCCTTTTTTAGAGCATATTGGTATTCTATGGCAGACTGATACTCTTATGCCTGCTCATGAGCATTTTATATCAAATCTTATAATCCAAAAAATCCAACTTAATACTGAAAACCTAGAATACATAGCAAACAATAATAATATTACTTATGTTTTGTTTTTACCTGATGGAGAAATACATGAAATAGGTTTACTATATTTAAATTATGAATTAGCCTTAAGAGGGTTTCAGACAATTTATCTCGGACAAAGTTTGCCTTTGAATAACTTAAAATACTTTTTCGATAGTGAAAAAGATGTTTGCTTTATCAATTCAATGACAGTCAAACCATATGATGAAAAGTTACAAGGATATTTTGAAGAAGTTGAGTCTGTATTGAAAAATACTAATCACAAATTTGTAAGTCTAGGTCACAAAGCAATGTCTGTTGATTTAAGTGTTTTTAAATCAAATATAGAAGCGTTTCCCTCAGTAATTAAATTTTTAGATCAAATTTAATTAATTTTATGTTAAAAATTTTTTAGCTATTTTTTACTTAATTTAAATGTAAATTTTGTTTTTAAATTTTTATTCTATTTTATTTTTGTTTAACTTTGTTAGAATATGATTAGACAAAATAAAATAGCAATAATAGGATCTGGTTTTTCTTCATTATCTGCAGCTTGTTACATGGCCAAGTATGGTTATCAAGTAACTGTGTACGAGAAAAATAGTACTTTAGGTGGTAGAGCAAGACAATATTCTAAAGATGGTTTTACATTTGATATAGGGCCTACATGGTACTGGATGCCAGATGTTTTTGAGAAATTTTTTGCCGATTTTGGAAAAAAGACATCTGATTATTATGAACTTGAAAAATTATCTCCCGCATACCAAGTTTATTTTGGTAAAAAAGAAAGTATAACGATACCAGATAATTTAGAAAAGATTTGTGAAATTTTTGAGTCTGAAGAAAAAGGTAGCTCTAAATATTTAATGAAATTTCTTAAGTCTGCATCGGATAATTACGATATAGCTGTTAAGGATATGGTTTATAAGCCTGGACTATCAGTTTTTGAATTAATCACACCAAAGACAGCCGTAAGGGTTAGTCAGTTTTTTTCAACAATTAGAAAGCAAGTAAGGAAGAAAATAAAAAGTAAAAAGTTAATTCAAATTTTAGAGTTCCCTGTTCTTTTTTTAGGAGCTAAACCTAATAAGACGCCTGCCTTTTACAATTTTATGAATTATGCTGATTTTGTTTTAGGAACATGGCACCCAAAAGGAGGGATGTACAAGGTTGTTGAAGCAATGGTCAGTCTCGGAAAAGAAATGGGAGTTAAATTTGTAACCAATGCAGAAGTAAATAAAATAGAAGTAAATGCTGATAACAACGTTAAAGAAATTTATGTTAACAATAGTAAGGTTGAAGCTTCGCTAATTTTAAGTGGTGCAGATTATCATCATACTGAGGGGCTATTAAAGGAAAGCTATAGACAATACTCAAATACTTACTGGGCAAAAAAAACATTTGCTCCTTCATCTTTATTGTTTTATATTGGATTCAATAAAAAAATTAAAAATGTAGAGCATCATACATTATTTTTTGACGCCGACTTCGATACTCATGCCGTTTCAATTTACGATGTTCCAGATTGGCCTGAGAATCCTTTGTTTTATGCTAGTTTCCCTTCGATAACAGATAGCTCTCTCGCCCCGGAAGGAAAGGAGTCTGGTACATTTTTAATACCTCTTGCACCTGGAGTAGAAGATACTCCTGAGCTTAGAGAGAAATATTTCAATATCATCATTGAAAGACTTGAAAAACTAACCAACCAAGACGTGAAAGAAAGTATTTTGTTTAAAAAGAGTTTTTGTGTAAATGACTTTATAAAAGATTATAATTCTTATAAAGGGAATGCTTATGGCTTGGCTAATATATTAACACAGACTGCATTTCTAAGACCGAAATTAAAAAGTAAAAAAGTAAATAATTTATTTTTTACTGGTCAATTAACGGTTCCTGGACCAGGTGTTCCACCTTCATTGATTTCAGGAAAAGTAGTGTCAGATCTAATTCTAAAAACTCGAAAACATGAAAGAATTATTTGATCAAGTTTCATACAATTGTAGTAAACTAGTAACAAAAAAATATAGTACCTCTTTTTCTTTGGCAACAAGAATGCTTGCTCCTGAAATACGTTCTGCTATTTATAATATTTATGGTTTTGTTCGTTTTGCAGATGAAATTGTAGATACTTTTCATGAATATGACAAGGAATCATTATTAATTCAGTTTGAAAAAAATTATTATTTAGGAGCTTATCAAGGGATAAGTTTAAACCCTATTCTCAATTCATTTATAAAAACTGTAAAAAAATATAAAATTCAAGATGAACTTGTACAAGCGTTTTTGAAAAGTATGAGAGCAGACTTGTCAAAAAAAAATTATCAAACTGAGAAAGAATATAACGAATATATATATGGTTCTGCAGATGTCGTAGGTTTAATGTGTTTACGAGTATTTGTTAATGGAGATGATAAGAAATACAATGAACTCAAACGCCCTGCTATGAGACTTGGTTCAGCTTTTCAAAAAGTTAATTTTTTGAGAGATATAAAAGAAGATATTGAAGAATTAGATAGGTCGTATTTTCCGAATGTCAACTTCAGAGAATTGGATAACGATTCCAAAGAACGTATTATTAGCGAAATTGAGGAAGATTTTGACTATGCTTATAGACATGGTATTTCTATGTTACCTGTTGAGGCAAAATTTGGTGTTTATATTGCATATAAATATTATAAACGCCTTTTAAGAAAGTTGAAATCAGTTCCTACTTCAGAAATAATGGAATCAAGAATAAGAATATCTAATGGGTTGAAATTAAGTTTATTGATGCGAGGATATGCCAGATATAAATTAAACTTATTGGAATGAAATAGTATAAAAAATGAATCTATTATTGTCTCTATTTTTAGTTTTTATCCCTGTTTTTAAAAAAACGCCTGGTTACGTTATTGATTATCATAATGCTAACACAAAAGATAAAGAAGAGGCCTTTATTAATAGGTATCTTTTATTTGAAGAAATAAGTATAAAAGGTTATGTTATTTCATTACAAATGAAACAAGCAAAATATAAGTTTTTTCCTTGGCAAAAACTAGCAGTTTTTAATAAAGGAAAAAAAAGACTCGAAGATCTAATTAATAAAAATCCTGATAATTCGGATTTAAGATATCTTCGTTTGGTAATTCAAGAAAATATTCCAGTACTACTCAATTACAAATCAAGCATTAAATTAGATAAAAAATTTTTACAAAAAAAAATGAAAATAATTGACGATTCTGACTATTTAGATATATATATAAAAAAGAACACTTCTTTATGATTTTATTTACAATAATAACAGTAATAACATTTATTATAATGGAAGGTATTACGTGGTGTACACATAAATACGTTATGCATGGGTTTGGTTGGTTTTTACATGAAGATCATCATCAGCCAGGTTATCCAAATGTATTCGAAAAAAATGATGCTTTTTTTGTGGTTTTTGCTGTGCCTAGCATGTTGCTCTTTTATTTAGGAGTCAGGCCAGAATTAAATTACTTATTTTTTATTGGTCTTGGAATATTATTGTATGGATTAGCTTACTTTATAATACATGATGTGCTAATACATAGGCGTTTTAATTGGTTTAAGAATACTAAAAATAGATACCTTAGAGGATTAAGAAAAGCGCATAAAATACATCATAAGCACTTAGGAAAAAAAGATGGAGAGTGTTTCGGGATGTTGTTTGTTCCGTTTAAATATTTTAAAAAGACAAAATGGTAAGTAAATATTTATATTTGATTTTGAACTTAGGGAGTCTTAGTATTCCATTGTTATATAGTTTTTTAGAAAAAAAATTTCATTTTATAAAATATTTTAAGGCTTCATTATTTAGTATTTTAATCATCGCTTTTCCTTTTTTAGTTTGGGATATAATTTTCACAATGGCCAATATATGGGGGTTTAATACCAACTATCATTTATCAATATTCATTTTTGGAATGCCAATAGAAGAATGGCTATTCTTTTTTTGTATACCCTATGCTTGTTTATTTACACACGAAGTATTGAAGTATTATTTACCAAACCTTATATTATCAAAATTTGTTACCAGAAGTATTGTTTTTTTTGCAACAATATTTATATTAAGTCTCTTGGTAACTAACATGGGGAAATGGTATACAACCGTAAACTTCGTACTTTTTTTAGCTTTGATGACTTATTCCTGGTTTTATCAAATTGATGAGTTAAGGAAATATTTTGTGAGCTTTGGTGTTATACTAATTCCCTTTCTGATTGTAAACGGTATTTTAACAGGGAGTTTTATTGAATCTCCTGTTGTTTGGTATAATAATGAAGAGAATTTGAATTCACGTTTTTTCACAATTCCAATTGAAGACTTCTTTTATGCATTTAATTTACTTTTTTCTATTCAAATAGTATTCAACAAATTAAAAAAGAAGTTATGTTAAGAAAAACGATAAGTAGATATATGTTTTTTCTTTTCCTTTGTTTTTTAGGATTATATGTAGGTGTTATACTCATGAATAACGGCCCTAGATCAAATTGGTACTTATCTCTAAATAAAGCTCCTTGGACTCCACCGAACTGGATGTTTGGTTTTGCTTGGTCTTTAATTATGCTATTGTTTTCTGGATTTATGACAAAACTAAGTTTTAAACGAAATCTATTTGATCAAAAGTTAGTCATACTTTATTCAGCTCAATGGTTACTTAATATTTCTTGGAACTATGTTTTTTTTAATCAACAAAAAATAGCGATAGGTCTGATAATAATTTCTCTATTATTAATACTGATAGGATATTTTGCTATTAGTTTTAAAAATGAACTCAAAATTTATTCCTTGCTTATCATTCCATATTTAGCTTGGATGATGGTAGCAACGAGTCTTAATATGTATATAGTCCTTAATAATTAAATATCAAAAAAATGACAAAAAAAAAGAGTATTACTTCAGATAAAATAGTTGAATTGTACATGAATACCGTTCTTTTGAATGGGACACCAAAATCAGTATATTCTTTTGCATTAGAAAATAAGTTTGATGAAACTGAGTTTTACTCTTTTTTTTCAAGTTTTGAAGCTCTCGAAAAACAAATTTTCGCAATATTTTGTACAAAAACTAACGAACTTTTGATTAAAAATCAAGAATACCAATCTTATGACTCAAAAAGTAAACTGTTGAGTTTTTATTACACATTTTTTGAAATATTAACAGCTAATAGGTCTTATGTTTTTAATCAATTAAAACAGAATAAAAATAAGTTACAATCATTAAAGTTATTATCTCATTTAAAAAAGGAGTTTACAGACTTTATTAACCGTGAAATTTTTATTGATTCTGTTGACTTAAAAAATGAAAAAATTAATAAAATTAGAGATAGAGGGGTTTCTGAAGCTTCATGGCTCCAGTTATTATTCACATTACAGTTTTGGTTAGAGGATGAATCACCAAATTTTGAAAAAACAGACATTTTTATTGAAAAATCAGTGAAAGCTAGTTTCGATTTAAAGGATATAACACCTGTTCAAAGTGTTTTTGATTTTGCAAAATTTTTATGGAAAGAAAAAACTCCTAGAGCTTAGATTTTATAATTGTGTTTGGAACAAGAAAGTATTAATCTTGTTAAAAAGTAGATAGTATATTAATGAAATGATCAACAGATGAAAAGTATAAATAGCATTCCAACATCAAAGGTAGAAAGAGCGTCTAAATTGATTACCACGGGTATAAAAATAGGAGTTAATTACGCAAAATATTATGGGGAAAAAATAGTTAAGTCTGATGAAGAAGCTAAAGAGAACTTAGATGAAGCAAATGCAGCAGATATTTATGATGGATTAAAAAAGCTGAAAGGATCTGCTTTAAAGGTTGCTCAAATGTTGAGTATGGAAAAAAATATTCTTCCAAGAGCTTATGTTGAAAAGTTTTCACTCTCACAATTTTCAGTTCCCCCACTATCACCTCCGTTAGTAGTGAAAACCTTTCGTAATTATTTTAAAAAAACGCCAACAGAGGTGTTTGATACTTTTACAACGGAATCAGTAAATGCCGCGAGTATAGGACAGGTTCATAAAGCAACAAAAAATAATAAATTACTTGCTGTAAAAATTCAATATCCTGGAATAGCTGAAAGTATATCCTCTGACTTAGCAATGGTAAAGCCTATTGCAATAAAAATGTTTAATATAAAGGGTGAAGGATCTGATGAATATTTTAAAGAAGTAGAAAACAAGCTTAAAGAAGAAACTAATTATAAATTAGAACTACAGCAAAGTCAGGAAATAGCAAATAAATGTAGTATGATTCCAAACCTGAAATTTCCAAAATACTATCCAGAGTATTCTTCACAACGAATTCTTACTATGGATTGGATGGATGGTTTACACTTGTCTGAATTTATTCATAAAAAAAATACTCAAAAAGATTTAAATCAAATAGGACAGGCTTTGTGGGATTTTTACATGTATCAGATGCATGTTCTAAAAAAAGTACATGCAGATCCTCACCCAGGTAATTTTCTCATATCAAAAGATAACAAACTTGTTGTTATTGATTTTGGTTGCATGAAGGAAGTGCCAGAGGATTTTTATGTTCCGTATTTTCAATTAGCAGAAAAACAAAATATAAATAATCCCGTATTTTTTGAATCCAAATTGTATGAATTGGAAATTTTAAAAAAAGAAGATACTGAACAAGAGAAACAATTTTTCAAAGAATTGTTTTATGAAATGCTTTCATTGTTTACACAGCCTTTTCATCAAAAAGAATTTGATTTTTCAGATGAAGATTTTTTTAGCCGTATAGCCGATTTAGGCTATAAGTATGCAAAAAGTACCGAATTGAAAAAAATGAACGGAAATAGAGGTTCCAAGCATTTTTTATACATAAATAGAACTTTTTTTGGTTTGTATAATTTAATGCATGATTTGAAGGCGCAGAAAATAAAGATAAATAATTTTAAAAATTTATAATGTATTTTACTAGAGATCATATCGACCGTTTAGAGCATTTATATAAAATAAACCTAATAAATAGTGTTACAGGTTTTAAGTCAGCTAATTTAATAGGAACAAAATCAAAAAATGGTATTGCAAATGTGGCTGTTTTTAGCTCTGTTGTTCATTACGGGTCAGCTCCACCAATTCTTGGTTTTGTTTTAAGACCCACTACAGTAAGACGTAACACCTATGACAATATCAAAGAGACAGGGTATTTTACTGTAAATCATATTTACAAGGAAATTATAGAAGATGCTCATCATACTTCGGCAAAATATGCTTCTGAAATATCTGAATTTGACAAAACTTTATTGGAAGAGGAGTATTTAAATGATTTTCATGCACCATTTGTAAAGAATTCTCCGATAAAAATAGGACTAAAATACGTAGAAGAGTACAATATAAAGGCAAATGGCACTATTTTAGTTTTAGGAGAAATTTTAGACCTATATATTCAGGAAAAATTAGTAGCAGACGATGGTTTTGTTAATTTATCAGAAGGTAATATTGCAGCAATAAATGGCTTAGATTGTTATTCTATTCCAAAGCTAAATAAGCGATTAGACTATCAGCGACCTAAAGTATGATTTTTAAATAAATGAATTATGAAGATTTTAATTACGGGGACGACGGGATATATTGCAAAAAGACTTGTACCCAAACTATTAAATGATAATCATGATTTAATATGTTGTGTTCGTGATTTAAATAGAATACCAGAAAATTTAAAGGAAAAAGAAAAAATAAGCTTTATTGAAATCGATTTTTTAAATATTTCAAATGTTAACATTCCTTATGATATTGATATAGCTTACTATTTGATTCACTCAATGTCTACATCAAGTTCTAATTTTGAGGAATTAGAATTTGCATGTGCAATTAACTTTAAATCACTTATAGAAAATACAAACTGTATTCAGGTTATCTATCTCAGTGGAATTGTAAACGATCAAAGTCTTTCAAAGCATTTAAAATCTAGATTAAGAGTTGAGGAAACAATACAATCTAAAAAATATTATACAACTACTTTTAGAGCAGGTATAATTGTAGGAAGTGGAAGTGCTTCTTTTGAAATCATTAGAGATCTTGTTGAAAAACTTCCGCTTATGGTAGCCCCAAAGTGGTTGAAAACAAAAACGCAACCAATAGCTATTAGAGATGTTTTGACCTATTTAACCTTATCAATTAAAAAAAAAGCATTATACAATAAGTCATTTGATATATTTGGACCAGAAGTACTTGATTACAAACAAATGCTTTTGCAATTTGCTAAAGTTAGGCATTTGAAACGAGTGGTTATTACATTGCCAGTTTTAACGCCAAAACTTTCTTCTTATTGGTTATATTTTGTTACTTCAACCTCCTTTAAATTAGCGAAGTCTCTTGTTGATAGTATGAAAGTAGAAGTAATAGGGAAGCCTTCTGAAATTAATACTATTATTGGTGTTGAGCCAATCTCTTACACAGAGGCGGTGGAAAAGGCATTTATTAAAATAGAGCAAAATACAATTATATCAAGTTGGAAAGATGCTATTATAAGTGGAGTATACAACTCTAAATTTTCAGATAATATTAATTTACCGCAATATGGTTGCTTTAAAGATATAAGACGAAAAAAAGTTATTGATGAAGATTTTACAATGAAACGAATATGGAGTATTGGGGGTGAAACAGGATGGTATAAGTTTAATTTTTTGTGGAAGGTAAGAGGTATTATTGATAAATTATTTGGAGGCGTTGGTTTAAGAAGGGGAAGAAGACACCAAACAGAATTAACAGCGGGTGATGCGCTAGATTTTTGGCGTGTTCTTTTAGCGGATAAAAAAAATAAACGTCTGCTTTTGTATGCTGAGATGAAGTTACCGGGGGAAGCCTGGTTAGAATTTCGTATTATAAAAGGTATTTTGTATCAACGTGCTGTTTTTAGACCAAAAGGAATTTTAGGTAGATTATACTGGTTTTTGGTACTGCCATTTCATGCTTTTGTGTTTAGTGGAATATTGAATGCTTTAATTGTTGATGATAAAGTAATTTCTAAAAATTAGTTTTAAAAAGATATATTATAATTAAAGTGATAAAAAAACAGCACCTTCCTCAGAAAACTTGTCCTGTTTGTAATCGCTTATTTTCATGGAGAAAGAAATGGGAAAAAAATTGGCACAGTGTTAAATATTGCAGTAAAAGATGCAGTAGCAAAAAAATTAAATGATATTTTTTTGTTAGGGCACATTCATAATTGTGATTTCTACTAATTCAAAAATAAAAGGAAAATATTTTTAGTTACAATAAATTAAAGCATCCAGAACTCTAAGTACTTTTTTATGATTAATAAATTTTAAAACCCTTACAATTCACTGTTTACAATTAATTATTTTTCAAATAAGATTTTATAATATCTGAATAAGAAATATCAATATAATTTTGTTTAACTAAAATGTGTTTAAGTTAAACAAAATTCGTAAATTTGATATTATAAGTATGATATTTTGTTAATATGCTTCAAAGAGAAGAAATAGTTGTTGTTTGGTTAAAAAGAGATTTAAGATTACATGATAATGAAGCTGTATATACTGCTTTAAACTCAGGTTACAAGGTTATTATAGTGTATTTATTTGAGCCTAGTTTAATGAGGGATGATCATTACTCCAAGAGGCATTGGGATTTTATAAAGCAATCTCTTTTAGATATAAATGAAGCATTACAGTCGTATAATTCAAAAGTACTAAGTATTTCGTCAGAGGTAATTCCTTTTTTTAGCTATCTTCAAACAAAGTATAAAATAATAAATGTATATTCTCATCAAGAAACAGGTCTCTTGAAAACATATAATAGGGATAAAACATTTAAACGATTTTGCAATAACAATTCTATTAACTGGTTCGAAAACATTAATAATGGTGTCTTTAGAGCTAGACAAAATAGAGAAAATTGGAAAGAAGATTGGGAAAATTATATGATTAGTGCTCAATTAAAAATTAAAGAAGAAAATATTAAATTTTTAATTGATATGGATGAGATAATGAAAATAGAAGAGAATTCAAAACCAATGTCATTAGATGTTATAGAAAACCCAATGTTTCAAAAAGGAGGTAGGGTTTTAGCTCTTAAGTACATGCTTTCCTTTTTTAAAGATAGGTACATAAATTATGCTAAATTTATTTCCAAACCAAATCAAGCTAGAGAAAGTTGTAGTAGATTATCACCCTATCTAGCTTGGGGTAATTTGTCTGTTAGAGAGGTATATCAATATGCAAAAAAAATTAGAATAGAGGCAGAAAACAAACGTGCTATAGATGCTTTTATGTCACGCTTACGGTGGCAGGCTCATTTTATCCAAAAGTTTGAGATGGAATGTATTATGGAAAGTGAAAGTATTAATAAAGGTTTTCGAAAATTAAAAAAAGATATATCTATTAAATATCAAGAAGCGTGGAAACAAGGTATGACAGGTATTCCGATAATAGACGCTTGTATGCGATGTCTTAAACTTACTGGTTATCTTAATTTTAGAATGAGAGCAATGGTTGTTTCATTTTTTACGCACAATCTTTGGCAACCTTGGCAAGAAGCATCGAAATTTTTATCAAAAGTTTTTCTAGACTTTGAACCAGGTATACATTTTCCACAGCTACAAATGCAGGCAGGTGAGACAGGTATTAATACTTTGAGAATCTATAATCCTATCAAAAATGGAATTGAGCATGACCCAGAAGCAAATTTTATTTCAAAATGGGTTCCTGAATTAAAAGGATTACCTATTAACTTTAGACATGAGCCTTTTAAGTTAACATTGCTTGAGCAAAAACTATATGGTTTTAAAATAGGTAAAGATTATCCTAAACCTATTGTAGATATTAGTTCAACTAGAAAAAAAGCTTCTGATACTATTTGGGGTATGAGAAAAGATAAGGATGTTATACAAGAAAGTTATAGGATTTTAAATAAACATGTAACAAAGTAGTATGATCATTTTTAACACAACATATACTGAAAAATCTGATTTACGACAAATAAACCATCTCTTGGGAAAGCCATTCTCATTTTATCAAAAATTACGTTTAGGAGGTATAGGTAGTAGCAGATTAATCATAAACAATGTAAGCAATAACTTTCAAGGTATTATAAATAAAGTATCAGATTTAAATTATGCGAATATTGAACTTAGACCTAAAGGAATTATTGTTCATGTAACAAGTCAAGGTAAAAGATATTCATGGGCTATACCATATTATAAGCTTATTATTTTTAATGCTACTTTTTTTAGTATACATTCTGACGGTGCATTTATTCAGATGATAAAAAGTAAAAATAATAAAGATTTTGTTAAAAAGATGATTAATTTAAAAACGCTTTCGAATGAGAAGTTTGAATTTACTGACGAAAATTGAGATAGACCGTATAATTGAAATGGCATGGGAAGATAGAACTACTTTTGATGCAATCAAATTCCAATTTAATCTTAGCGAAAAGGAAGTTATTACACTGATGAGAAGGAGCTTGAAAATTACGAGTTTTAAAAGATGGAGAAAAAGAGTACAAGGAAGAACTACTAAACATGCGGCAAAACGATGCTTTCAGATAGGGAGATTTAAATGTTCAAGACAAAAGACGATTAGCAATAATAAAATAGCCAAAAGATAAATAAATGAGTGAATTAAAACTAGGGATAACAAGAAAGGAACATTTTAATGCAGCCCATAGACTGCATAACAAAAATTGGTCAGATGAAAAAAACAAGAAAATTTTTGGTAAGTGTAATAACCCTTTTTTTCACGGACATAATTATGAGCTTGAAGTAACAATTATAGGAGTCGTTGATCCTGACACAGGTTATGTGATTGATACGAAAATTTTATCAGATATAATTAAAGAAAAGGTTATAGAACCTTTCGATCATAAAAATTTAAATTTAGAAGTAGAATATTTTAAAGAGAGAAACCCAACTGTTGAAAACATTGCAATTCTTATTTATGATGTAATAAAAAAAGAAATTCCACAGCATTTGGAACTTAAAATTAAACTATATGAAACACCAAGAAATTTTGTTGAATACCCTTTTGGAGTCTAACTCTTTGAACGGACTTTCTCCAGAGGAGATAGGAGATGATCACCTTTACACAGGTGTAGAAACCCCAATGAAGCCAGATGCATTTAAGATATCTGATTCCGAAAAGAAGAAAAAAATAGCAGGTTTATTTGCTGAAATAATGGAGGTAATGGGATTAGATTTATCAGATGATTCTTTACAAGGAACTCCAAAACGTGTAGCGAAAATGTACATAGATGAAATATTTTCAGGTTTAAACCCTCAAAACAAACCTAAAATAGCACTTTTCGAAAACAAATATCAGTACAATCAAATGCTCATAGAAAAAGATATAATTTTCTACTCAAATTGTGAGCATCATTTTGTTCCAATAATTGGAAAGGCACATGTAGCATATATTTCTTCAGGAAAAGTAATTGGTCTTTCAAAATTAAATAGATTAGTTCAATACTATGCTAAAAGGCCACAAGTTCAAGAACGACTTACTAACCAAATAGGTTTGGACTTACAAAATATTTTAGAAACTAAAGATGTAGCTGTGGTTATTGAAGCAAAACATTTGTGTGTTTCATCTAGAGGTATAAAAGATGATTCTTCATCAACAATAACTTGTTTTTATGGAGGAAGTTTTAATGAGCAACACAAAATAATAGAATTACAAAATTACCTTAAGAGTTAAATTAATTAAACCATTTATTAAAATCGAAATTTCATGAAAACTATACTAGTAGTAGGAGGTAGCAAAGGAATTGGTGCTGCGATAACAAAAATTTTAAAAGATTCGTATCACGTTATAACCATAAGCAGAGGTGAAAATCTCATTGATGGAGTAACGCATCATAGCTTAGATGTATTAATAGATGATTTACCTTCCATTGAAAATTTAGATGGTTTAGTTTATTGTCCCGGTAGTATAAATCTAAAGTCTTTAACTAGATTAAAAATTGAAGACTTTCAAACCGATTTTAATATAAATGTATTAGGAGCTGTTCGTGTTATTAAATTTTATGAAAAACAATTACTTGACTCAAACGGAAGTGTCGTTTTATTTAGTACGGTAGCCACACATTTAGGAATGCCTTTTCATGCTAGTATTGCTGTAAGTAAATCTGCAGTAGAAGGTTTAGCTAAATCTTTAGCTGCAGAGTATGCAACAAAAATAAGGTTTAATGTAATAGCCCCAACAGTTACAGAAACACCTTTAGCTTCTAGATTATTACGAAACGATAAACAAAAAGAAAGCATGAGAGAAAGACATCCTTATAAACAATATTTAAATCCTGAGGAGGTAGCTTCATTAGCTGAGTATTTAATTTCAGCTAAGTCAAAATCTATTTCTGGACAAATTATTCCAATGGATGCTGGAATAGTAAGTGTAAAGTTATAATAAATAATGAAAACAATTTTTAGTTTTATATGCATTTGCTTTATGTCTTTACTTGACGTTGTAATTTTTGATTTTTCAACAGATAATCACAAAAACTGGAAAATAACAAACGATAATGTAATGGGAGGGGTTTCGACTTCTTCAATTGAGGTAAATGAAAATAAACAAGGTGTTTTTTCTGGACATATTTCAACTGAAAATAATGGGGGATTTGCAATGGTTAGGTTGAAAACTAATATTAAAAATGTATTGAATCATAAAGAAATAATATTATTTGTTGAAGGAGATGGTAAAGATTATCAGTTTCGTTTAAAAACAGATAATAAGTTAAGACACTGGTATATCAATACGTTCAAGACAACAAAAGAAGAACAGAGAATTGTTTTGAAGTTAAAAGACTTTTATCCTTCTTTTCGAGGTGAAAAATTAAATATTGGAAATTTCAATTCAAATACAATTAACGAGATTGCTTTTTTGTTCGGAAACAAAAAAGATGAAAGTTTTAAATTAAAAATTAAAAAGGTATTTATCAAGTAAAAAAATAAAAATGAAACCAATAAAAATACTCGTTCTTATGACTTTGTTCGGAACTGGATTGAAAGCTCAGACGCTTGAACCAAAAACATCATTATATGATGTAAAAATTAATGATCTCAACAACACGCCAATTGATCTGAGTAATTATAAGGGAAAAAAAATATTATTTGTAAATGTTGCATCAAAATGTGGGTTTACTGGTCAATATAAAGAACTTCAGCAATTACACAATAATCAGAAAGATAAATTAGTGATTATTGGTGTTCCTTGCAACCAATTTGGTAATCAAGAACCAGGAACTCCAGAGGAAATCGAAAGTTTTTGTGAATTAAACTATGGAGTTACTTTTTTAATGACAGAAAAATTAAATGTTAAAGGAGATAAACAACATGATTTATACAAATGGTTGACAAAGAAAGATAGGAATGGGAAAACTAATTCTGCAGTTAAATGGAATTTTCAAAAATATTTAGTTGATGAAAATGGAAGATTAATCGATTATTTTTATTCTATGACAAAACCGACGAGTAAAAAAATCACTAAATTTTTATGAGTAAATTACTATAACTAATAAATCTTTATAACTTAAATTGTGGAGATCAACTAAGCAATTAATTACTAATCATAATAATCAACTACTAATTTAAATGTATATTTTATGAAAAAGCCAGATAATGTAGTTTTTAATGAAAAGACGAACAAGTATGACGCTTACCTAAAGCCTTATGCAACCAGTTTTTCAGCACCTAAAATTGATATTCCCAATTCTGTTAGCTGGAAGAAAAGGCATGTCAATATAGCTAATAAGCAGATAAAAGCTTCATTTGATGAATTAAAAAATGAATTTGAATTATTGTACGAAAAATTCAAGTATAATGAGCTCGTTTATAACTCAAAGTTTACTTTTGAACCCATTGTAGGAGAGACTTATTATTTATATGAGGCAAAAGAGGGGTATTTTTTATCTATTTTAAAGCCTTTTGAATGTTCATTTAATTATGTAGGTAGTTTTAGATTAGATTCCGATAAAATTTGGAATAAACAAGAAACGAAAAAAAATGATTGAATTTAATAAACATTCAAGTATATATACACTATCAACAAAGCAAGTTGTTAATATAACTTTAGAAAAAGCATGGGATTTTTTTAGCTCACCTAGCAACCTTTCAAAAATAACACCACCTCACATGGGATTTAGAATAACTTCTAAAACAAATGATAAACTTTATGCAGGACAAATAATATCTTACAAAGTAGGTATATTTCCTTTTGTAAAACAGGACTGGGTAAGTGAAATAACCCAGGTAAAAGAAAATGAGTTTTTTATTGATGAACAGCGTGTAGGTCCATATAAAATGTGGCATCATGAACATTGGTTTTATAAACTAATTGAAGGAAAAACACTTATAGAAGACAAAGTTTCCTACGAAATACCTTTCGGTATTTTAGGATCTTTAGCTCAAAAAATATTCATAAAAAATCAGTTAAAAAATATATTTCAATATAGGGCTGATACGTTAGAAAAAATGTTCAATGAAAAATAGTATTTCTTTTTATTGGTTTCGACGAGATTTAAGACTGGAAGATAATACAGCATTATTTCATGCTTTAAAATCTGGTTATAAAGTAGTACCTGTTTTTATTTTTGATGACGAAATCGTACATAAACTTCCAGCCAATGATGGTCGTATTTCTTTTATTTATCAAAGTTTATATAAAATAAACAAACAATTAAATGATATTGGAAGTTCAGTGCTTATAAAAAAAGGGAAACCTTTAGTTATATGGAGTAATTTGATAAATGAATATTCCTGCAAAGGATTGTATTATAATAGAGATTATGAACCTTATGCCATAAGGAGAGATTATCAAATTAAGACAAAATTAGAAGAAACAGGAATACCAGTACATGATTTTAAAGATCATGTGATTTTTGAAAAAAAAGAGGTTTTAAAAAACGATCATACTCCTTATACAGTATTTACACCATACAAGAATAAATGGTTGAAGTTGTTTGATGAAGCATCGCATTTAAGAATAAATAATTCAATAGAATTTATAAATCATTTTTATAAGCAAATTAACGATTTTCCTTCTATTGAATCTATTGGTTTCGAAAATAGTCCTATCAAAGTAAAGCCTTATAATTTGAAAGAGTTAGAGCAGTATGATGAAGTACGTAATTTTCCTTTTATAGATAAAACATCATACATTTCTCCTTATTTGAGGTTTGGACAATTAAGTATTAGAACTGTTGTTAAATTGGCATTAAAAGTAAATCAGACATTTCTAAGTGAGCTAATTTGGAGAGAGTTTTTTATTCAAATATTATATAATTTTCCTAAAGTAGTCACGAATAATTTCAGGAAAAAATATGATTTAGTTCCTTGGCGAAATAATAAAGATGAATTTGAAAAATGGTGTCAGGGTAAAACAGGGTATCCTATTATTGATGCAGGAATGCGTCAACTTAATAAAACAGGATATATGCATAACCGTGTAAGAATGATAGCGGCTAGTTTTTTATGTAAGCATTTACTTATTGATTGGAGGTGGGGAGAAGCTTATTTTGCTAAAAAATTACTCGATTACGAGTTAGCATCAAATAATGGTAATTGGCAATGGGTTGCCGGTACAGGCTGTGATGCGGCTCCCTATTTTAGAATTTTTAATCCAACAGAACAGATTAAAAAATTTGATAAGGAATTAAAATATATTCATAAATGGGTAACTAACTTAAATGATTTCTCTTATCCACCACCCATAGTAGAACACAAAGAGGCTAGAAAACGAGCATTAGAAGCATATAAGATGGTTTAATATAAGATTAGTATATTTTAAAGTCGGTTTTTTAACACCGACTTTTTTTTATTAAATTTTTTGAGCTTCTTATGAAAAGAACGTCTTTTTTTTTTACCATAGTTACGTCATTAATCAATTTAGTTAGGTCTTAGTTTTGGTTAAAACTATATATTAAAGTCGATTGCAAATACTGACTTTTTATGTTAAATGTTTTGCGGTTATTATGAATAATAGCGTCTTTTTTTATCACAATTACGTCATTAATCAATTTGTTTAGGTCTTAGTTTTGCTTAAAACTATTAAGATTAAATAAAAATAAATGACTCTAGATGAAATCCCTCTGTTAGTAGATTCTTCGTTACATGATGATTTATTGTGTCGTGAATCTTTCAATGATTTAGAAAAACAAACAAATTTAGTTTTAAAAACAATAAAAAAATTTTTTGGTAAAAAAGATTTTTATAATGGAGATGATATAACAGCAATTAATCGTCATAAAATTGAAGCTAAGACGAATGGTAGCGATACTCTTACATTTGAAGAGGCCATTGAATACCTAAACAAATTATATATAGACAATGCTATTGCATTTCATAATCCCAATTATGTAGCTCATTTAAATTGCCCAGTAGTTTTGCCTGCAATTGCAGCAGAAATTATTGCAACCACTATTAATACAGCTGTAGAAACATGGGATCAAAGTACTTCTGCAACTTTTATAGAACAAGAAGTTATTAAATGGATTTGTGGTGAATTCAATTTTCCGGTAACCTCAGATGGTGTTTTTACAAGTGGTGGTAGTCAATCAAATTTTATGGCTTTGTTAATGGCGCGTGATGATTATGCCTTTAAACATTTTGGTGTTAATATAAAGCAACAAGGGTGGTTTAACGAAGTAAGTAAATTCAAAATTTTTTGTTCTGATAAAGCCCATTTTAGCGTTAAAAAGAATGCCGCATTGTTAGGTATGGGATATGACGCTGTAGTCCCTGTAAAAACGGATTATAAAATGCGAATGGATCCTAAAGCATTAGAATTGGCCATTGAAAAGGTTAAACAAGAAGGAAATATACCTATAGCAGTTGTAGCAACTATGGGAACGACTGACTTTGGTAGTTTTGATCCTCTTACTGAGATTTCAAAAATTTCAAACGACTATCAAATGTGGCTTCATGTTGATGGAGCTTATGGAGGATGTTTTGTGTTAACAGATACGCATAAAAAATATTTTAAAAGTATTGATTTGGCGGATTCTATTACAATTGACTTTCATAAAACATTTTTCCAGCCTGTTTCTTGTAGTGCATATTTAGTGAAAGAAAGAAAAAATTTTCAATATGTTTCCTATTATGCTGATTATTTGAACCCTCAAGAAAATAGAGATGAAGCAAGGCCTAATTTGATAGAGAAATCAACACAAACTACAAGAAGATTTGATGCACTTAAGGTTTGGTTTACACTCAAAACATTAGGAAAAAACACTATATCAAAGTATTTGGAAAAAGTACATTATTTAGCAGAATCTGTTTATCATAAAATTAAGGATAATCCTCTTTTTGAAGTTGCGCATAAACCAGAATTAAGTACAATAGTATTCAGATACAAATCGCTAAATGTTAATGAAAACAAAGTACACGATAGAGTTAATTTATTTATAAAAAATAAACTCTTTAAGCAAGGTAAAGCGTCTATTGCAAGTACCAAGCTTGATGGTAATATTTATCTGAAATTTACATTATTGAATCCAAATAATACAGAAGAAAATCTTTTTGAGATTTTAAAAATGATAGAACAAAAAGGAGAACAATACAAATCGATAAACTAAAAAATGACAAATAATAATATATTAGATTTCGTAGGAATAGGAGTAGGGCCCTTTAATTTAGGTTTAGCGTGTTTAACAGCTCCTATAAAAGAACTTAATGGTGTTTTTTTAGATAAAACCGAAAAGTTCGATTGGCATCCCGGGATGATGATGCAAAATACCACATTGCAAATTCCTTTTATGGCAGATTTGGTAACTTTAGCAGATCCCACAAGCCCGTTTAGTTTTTTAAATTATATTAAGGAAAAGGGAAGGATTTATTCTTTCTACATAAGAGAAAATTTTCTTTTACTTCGTAATGAGTATAATAACTATTGTAAATGGGCTGTTGAGAAGCTTTCTAATATTTCATTTAATACAGAGGTTAAAAATATTAATTATGATCAACAAAAACAGCTTTACATTATAACATGTAGGTGTACAAAGACTTCTGAAATTAAAATTTATAAAACAAAAAAAATAGTTTTAGGAACAGGCACAAAACCGTATATACCAAAAGGTGCTTCTGGTTTGAAAAATAATGCAATTCACTCATCAAATTATCTATTTAATAAAGAAAAATTACAGGAAAAGAAATCAATAACTATTTTAGGTAGTGGACAAAGTGCTGCAGAAATTTTTTATGATTTGTTAAACGATATTGATGAAAAAAATTATGAGTTAAATTGGATAACAAGATCGCCAAGATTTTTTCCATTAGAATACTCCAAGCTAACTTTAGAAATGACTTCTCCCGAGTATGTCGATTATTTTTACAATCTACCGGAAGAAAAAAGAGATTATTTAATTAATAAACAAAAACATTTATATAAAGGGATAAACCAAGATTTGATAAATGAAATCCATGATTTACTTTATACAAAACGAACTTTTTCCAAAGAACCTTTAAAAGTATCATTACGTACCAATATAGCTTTAATTAATTCATCAGTTGATCAAAGTAAAATATCCTTAGAATTGCAGCAAGTAGAGGAAGATAAGCATTTTATAAAAAAAACAGAAGGTTTGATTTTATGTACGGGCTATCATTATGAGGTTCCTGAATTTTTAAATGATGTTAGTAACAGAATCAAATGGGATAATAAAGGCAGGTTTGATGTAAAGAGAAATTATACTATTGATAAAAATAATAATGAAATTTTTGTGCAAAATGTGGAACTACATACACATGGATTTGTTACTCCTGATTTGGGAATGGGAAGCTATAGAAATTCATATATCATCAAAGAACTTACGGGTAAAGAATATTATCCAATAGAATCAAGTATAGCTTTTCAACAATTTGGGGTAACAAAAGAGGATGAAATTATTCATAATTTAAAAGAACAAGTATAATAAGTAAGTAGCATACTTACAAGGAAAATTTTATTTTAAAAATAAATATGAAACTTAAAACTTTTTTGATAGGAATGACTTTCATTGCAGTGGTCAGTGATTATTTACTACATCCTTTTTATCCTCAATTTTTTGAACTAAGATTTGGAATGACGAACCCTAAGAATGTAGGTTATTATTTTGCCGCAATTTGTTTTATGGTAATGATAGCTTTTCCTTTTTGGGCCTATATTTCAAAAAAAGTAGCAGAACTAAAAATACTTATCTATACACAAGCAATAGCGGGCATATTGGCTTTATATTGTTATTATACAAAATCCTATGTTAACTTCTGGATAGTATCATTGGTAATGGTTTTATTCAAAGGAAGTTATCTTTTAGTTTATCCATATATTTTAAAAATTATAAGTAAAGAAGAACATGTTAACACCATAGGTTTGTTATCTGTTGTTGTGCATCTTGGAGGTATTTTAGGAGCTGTAATAGGCGGTTTTACAGTTGATTATATTACTCCTAGTTCTATATTTATTATAATGGCATTTGGTGATTTTTTGCAAATGATTGTAAGCGCTTATTTACTTAATAGTAATAAATACAATACAGGAATAATTAAATCACCTAGTAATTTTAAAAAAAGTGCTACCTCTAATAAGCTTATACTAAAAGTAGGTTTATTAACACTTATTTTATATTTCAGTGATTTTTTAATTCGTCCATTTTTCTCTAGATACTGGGAAAGCTTTGCATCAATTGATACTAAATTAATTTCTGGAACTGTATACGCAATTCCTGGTTTTGTGGCATTAATTGCACTTTGGCTTAATAGAAAAAGAAAACAAGCAGGCTATGAGGGTATAACTAATTCTTTGTTTATTGGGCTTTTAGGGTTATTTCTTCAAGGAATACCTAATGAGATTACTTTGATTATTGGTAGAATAATTTATGGATGGGCAATATTTCAAGGAATGGTTAAGTTTGATGTGTTTTTATTTGAAAAAAGCTCTCCAGAATCCTATTCGATAGATTATAGTAAAGTTCATTTTTTTCAAAACTTAGGAGTTCTTATAGCGTCTTTGAACGTAGGTTTGGTTGTAGATAATTTAGGTTTACAAATGCCTTTCATTATTGCTTTCACGGGGTTTGTCGTAACAATATTATTATACCTGCTTGCCTTTAATATTCCATCCAAACTTAAAAAGAATGGTATTAATACTATACTAAGCAGAGTAAATCTAAAATCATAGAAAACAAATAATCCTTAATAATATATTGAATAACAATACTTTAATAAATAATTATGTAAAAAAATTACCTTAAATGCTAATAAATGATAAAGTAGTATATACACAGTACTATAAAAAATTTGGAGAAATAACTATTCGTAATTTTAATTTAGAGAGTGATTGCAAGATTTTGCATAAGTGGGTTAATATGGATTATGCATTTTTTTGGGGATTGCAGAATACCTCATTAGAAGAAGTAAAAAAAGAATACAAAAAATTAACCGAACCTGATGATTATAATGTTTTTGTAGGAATGTACAAAGGGGAAATAGTTTTCTTTATGGAACTATATAACCCTATGAATGATTTAATTCATAAATATTATAAAGCATTGCCTTTTGATGCAGGTGTTCATATTATCATAGCCCCACCCCAAAAAAATAAGATTCCTAATTTTACCTGGTATTTATTTCAATCAATAATGGATTTTATTTTCACAAAAGAAAATGTAAAAAGAATCCTAGTTGAACCTGATATTAGAAATAAAAAAATGTTTGCTCTATGTGAACGAATTGGATTTTATTTAGATAAAATAGTTGAATTACCCCATAAAACAGCTCAATTAGCTTTTCTTAACAAACAATATTATTTAGATACAATAAAAAAAGTTACCCTTTCAAAACGCAGTAATATGAACACATTAGATAACGTAGTCTCACCTTTACAATCTGTACATCACATAGAACAGAGTATTTGGCTTAAATCAAATAAATTATTAATCAAAAAGGCTATTTGTGAGTTCACACATGAGAGAATATTGACACCTAAAATTGAAAAGAAGTTAGATGATGGATGGTGTTTATTTTCATTAGTTTCTGATGTATCTGATATACTTTATGAATTTGAGGGAAAGCTACTAGGATTAGATCATTTAATGATAAAAGAGTCAACTCTAATTAAAAAAGAAAATGAGATATATGTAGGACTTGATGCTGTTTTATTTATCAAGGAATTTAAAAAAACATTAGGTTTTGATGATGGAAAAATGCCTGTTTATTTAGAGGAAATCATAAGTACATTATATGGTACTGCGTTTAAAATAACTAAAGGAAACCCTCCAGTTAAAGAACTAGCTAATGCGGATTTTCAAGTTATAGAACAGTCTATGACAGAAGGACATCCTGGTTTTGTTGCTAATAATGGAAGAATTGGTTTTGATAGCAGCGATTATCGTTCTTATGCGCCAGAAGCAGGAAATTCTTTTTCACTATTATGGTTGGCGGGACATAAATCAAAAGCAGTTTATTCAGCTATAGAAGCACTACCTTATAATGATCTTATTAAGATGGAGCTTTGTGATGATACGATATTTCAATTTAATAATATTTTGTTATCTAAAGATTTAAATCCGGAAGACTATTATTTTATACCAATTCACCCTTGGCAATGGTTTAATAAATTAGCAATGATATTTGCTCCAGAAATAGCAAAATCAGACTTAGTTTGTTTGGGGTATGGGCCAGATCAATATTTAGCTCAACAATCGATAAGGACTTTATTTAATATAACTAATCCAAAAAAATTCTATACTAAATCTGCATTATCCATACTTAATATGGGGTTTATGAGAGGGCTGCCTCTGTATTATTTAGGAACAGCTCCAAAAATGGCTGTTTGGCTGGAAAACCTCCTTTACAGAGATGATTTTATTATAGAAACTGGATTTAAAATGTTAAGCGAAATAGGATCTGTAAGTTATGTAAATCCATACTTTCAAGAATTTGGACCACATAATGATTATAATAAAATGTTAGCTTCTTTATGGAGAGAAAGTCCATATTCTAAAATAAAAGAAGGTCAAAAACCCATAACCATGGCTGCATTACTTCATATTGATCAATATGGAAATGCACTTTTACCTGAATATATTAAAAGCTCGGGGTTAAGTACAGAAGAATGGATACGTTTTTATTTAAAAGCATATTTGAGTCCTTTAATTCATTGCTTTTATACTTATGATTTAGTATTTATGCCACATGGAGAAAACATAATTCTTGTTTTAGAAGACAATAAACCTATTAGCATTTTACTTAAAGATATTACGGAAGAAGCGGTAATTTTAAATCCAGATGTAGTGCTACCAGATGAACTGAGTAGAATGTATGCTCCAGTTCCAGATGATGTAAAGTTATTATCCATTTTTACAGATGTTTTTGATGGTTTTTTCAGATATCTAGTTCCAATATTGGAAGAACATATGAATTTTTCAGAACAAAGCTTTTGGAAGTTGGTAGCTGATAATATTATAGTTTATCAAAGAAGATATCCGCAGCTTGAAGAAAAGTTTAAAAAATACAATTTGTTTGCCGATTCATTTAAGCTATCTTGTTTAAATCGTTTGCAGTTGAACAACCATAAGCAGATGATTGATCTAGACGATCCTGTAGCCTTACTGCAATTTGCAGGCGAAATAACAAACCCTTTAGCAATTTATAGTGTTAAAAAAGAACATGAAGAAATACAATAATGTCAATAATAGAACAGCATATTTTTAGTAAAGAAATAAAAGGAATTGGAAGTATTTTATTACGCCCATTTAATATTAATGAGGACATAGATATCTTATATAATTGGGTAAAACAGCCCTATGCTAAGTATTGGGGAATGTTAGATTATACTAAAGAACAAGTTTTTAACTCTTATAACGAAATAGAAAGTAACCCCCATCATTTTAGTTATATAGGTGTGCTCGATGATCGCCCTATTTTTTTAATGGAAAGATATAAGGCGTCAGAAGATATTATAGCCAAATATTATAATGCAAAGCTAAATGATTATGGTATGCATATTCTGGTAGCTCCTGCAGAAAAAAGAATACCTGGGTTCACATGGAAAGTTTTTTCTACAGTAATGGAATATTTTTTTTCTCTCCCATATGTTGAGAGAGTAGTAGTAGAGCCTGACGCAAATAACGAAAAAATTCACAAATTAAATAAAAAGGCAGGGTTTGTCTATCAAAAAGAAATTGAACTACCTTACAAGATTGCCTCTTTAGCCATATGCAATAGAGAAAGCTATCATAATGCCGTAAAAAAGATAACAAATTAATGAAAAATCAAAAAAATAGTTTTGCGACTACAGAAACTTGGTTGATAGTTAATAAACAATTAGTAAAAAAAGCAATAAGTGAATTTACACACGAACTTATTTTATCCCCAAAGCTAAACATAAAGAACATTGATAGTGATTGGAACTCTTATGAATTAATTACAGATCATAAAGATATTAGCTATCACTTTAAGGCTAAAAAATTTCATTTAGATCATTGGTACATAGATGTTAATTCACTGAAAAAAATAAAAAATAACAAAGAAGAGAATGTTGATGCTTTATTATTTATTGTAGAATTTAAAAAAACATTACAAATTTCAAACGAATTTTTAACTACCTATTTGGAAGAAATATCTAGCACGTTAATTAGTTTAGCTTATAAGTTTGAAAATGAAGAATTTACATCCAGGCAATTAGTTGATAAAGATTTTCAGGATATAGAACATTCAATGTATGAAGGGCACCCATGTTTTGTTGCAAATAGTGGACGAATCGGGTTTGGTATTAATGATTTTAATAAATATGCTCCTGAAACTAATAATCCTTTCAAAATACTTTGGGTTGCTGCCCATAAAAAATATGCTACATACACAGGAGTTGAAGAACTTAATTATATTAATTTACTCATTCATGAATTAGGAATTTCTAAAATAAATGAATTTAATGATTTTTTAGAAAAGCTTAAGGTAACACAATCGGATTATGTTTTTATACCTGTCCATCCTTGGCAATGGGATCATAAGTTAGTTCATATTTTTGCTTCAGATATAGCCAATAAAAATATCATATTATTAGGGGAAAGTGATGATAGTTATTCAGCTCAACAATCAATAAGAACATTATTTAACTTAACAAAACCAAATAAATATTATACGAAAACAGCTTTGTCAATACTTAATATGGGATTTGTTAGAGGGCTATCTCCTTATTACATGAAGAGCACTCCTCATATTACTAAGTGGATCAATAACCTTCTCGGAGAAGATGTTTATTTACAAAGCACCGGCTTTAAAATGCTCGGTGAAATTGCTACTGTTGGGTATCGAAATCATTATTATGAAACATTAGGTAAAACAAATTCACACAATAAAATGTTATCGGCCTTATGGCGTGAAAGTCCTTTTACAAAAATTGAAGACACAGAAAAAGTCATGACAATGGCTTCATTACTTCATATTGATACTAATAATATATCCTTTTTAGGTGAGCTTGTTGAAAAATCTAAAGTAAGTATGACTATATGGCTTGAAAAATATTTAGAAGCTTATCTAAAACCATTGATACACTGTTTCTACAAATATGAACTAGTTTTTATGCCTCATGGGGAAAATATAATTTTAGTTTTAGAAAATAATATACCTAAGTCAATCTTAATGAAAGACATAACAGAAGAGGTTATTGTTTTCAATGAAGAAATGAAATTACCTGAACATGTAGATAGACTATTTACAAAAACAACAGATAGAATGAAGATTTTATCAATATTCACTGATGTTTTTGATTGTTTTTTTAGGTTTTTGGGACAAATTCTAGAAACACATTGTAATTATTCAGAAAATAAATTTTGGAAACTTGTATCACAAAGTATTCTTGAATATCAAGAGTGTTATCCTGAGTACGCATCAAAATATAAAAAGTATGATTTATTTACTGATTATTTTGATCGATGTTGTTTAAATAAATTACAATTGTCAAATACAAAACAAATGCTAAATCTAACAGATCCTATAAATAGTCTTAAACTAAGTGGAGTATTGCAAAACCCGATTGCAAAATATATGAAAAGTAATTTTGAAATTAAAGAAATATTACAATGATGATAGAAGAGCTAAGTAAAATAATTAAAGAAAGGAGAACACATTATACGAATGATTTTTCAGATGTTCCTTTATCAAAAAAAAATATAGAGACTATAATTGAAAATGCACTTTGGGCTCCAACTCATAAACTAACTCAGCCATGGAAATTTATTGTTTTAGAAGGATTTCATAAGCAAGAAATGGGAATTTTCATGGCAAACTATTACAGAAAAGTATTTTCAATTGAAGATTTTTCAGATGAGCGTTTTGAGGAAACTAAAGATTATGCTAAAAATGCTAGTATGATTTCTATAATATGTAAACCAAATCCAAGACTTCCTGAATGGGAAGAAATTGCTGCTGTCTCATGTGCTGTTCAAAATATTTGGTTGAGTTGTACAGCCATGAATATTGGTGGTTACTGGGATACTGGAATAGCAACTATAAAGTATGTTGAGAACAATTTGAAACTGGATGATAATGAAAAATGTTTAGGAGTTTTCTTTTTGGGAAATTTAAAAAATAATTTATCGGAAGTAAATAGAAAAAGAAAGCCTATTTCAAAAAAGTTAAGTTGGAATAAAAAATAAAAGAAAAAAATAAAAAATAAATAAAAATGGAAAAAACAGTAAATAAAAGAGTAGAGGCAATTGATTTAGCAAGAGGGGTAGGAGTTTTCCTTATTCCAATGGCGCATGCCTTATTAATTTATGGGTCTAGTTATTCCCAAGAGGAAAGCTGGTTAGGTTTAGTAGTACATTTTTTTGGAAAGTGGGCAGGTATTTTTTTAATAGCCATGGGCTTTTCTTACACACTATCTAGAAATAATTCAATAAAAAACTCTATTAAGAGAGGTGTCATGCTATTGTTATTTGGTTATATAATGAATTTTTTGAAATTTATTATACCTTTAGTATTAGGTGCTTTCCCTGACAGTTTTATACATGCTTACAATTGGGAAGTCCCTATAGGTTTTGATAAAATGGTTTATCTTGTTTTAACAGGAGATATACTTCAGCTTGGAGGCGCTTGCCTTTTATTTATGGGAATAGTTCATAAATATGCAAAAAATCAGAAATTTATAGTATTATTTATTGCAGTATTTGTATTAATTGCTACGGAGTATATTAGAGGTATCAGAGTGGGGGTACCCATTTTAGATTATGTATCAGATTTACTATGGGGGCAAGAATGGAACATATATTTTCCTGTCTTTCCTTGGTTCGTATATATACTGGTAGGAATGTTCTTTGGTTATTACTTCCATGAAAACAATATCGAAAAAACATTTAAGAAAATGTTCATTTCTGGTATAATCACTTTTACAATTGGAGGCATTTTATGTCTTTATAACTATGAATTTCATATGAGAGATTATTTCCATACTGGATTTGGTGGTGTTATCTACTTGCTTGGTTGTAACTTATTAGCTTTATACTTAGCCTTTATTCTAACAAATAAAGCTAAATCTAACAAGATTAAAGATTTCTTTTTTTATTGTAGTAGAAAAATTACATCAATTTATATTGTTCAATGGATATTAATTTGCTGGTCAATGGGTATTATAGGTTACCATGATAAAGGAATCAATATGAGCTTACTATTAATGGCTTTATTTACGTTTGGAACATTTTTAGCACAAAAAGCGATTGATATCATTAGGGATAAGGGAAAAAGATTACTTGTAAAATATAATAATATATTTAATATAAAATAAAAAGGATACCTAGTTTTACGTTAAAAGGTTTGAAGGGGTTTAAGCATTTTTCAAAAGAATTAAAAAACAATTTTTAGAGATAAAATATGTCATTAAAGTATTTGATTTCTTACTCAACTTTTAACCTTTTTGTTATTTACGTAGCGTTTTTTTAAGGGTGACGTATATGTTTTTATGTAGAAAATTATATTTTAAAAGATGCCTGAGATATTATATAGTACTGGTAAATTTTTCAGTTTAGAAGAATTGAGTAAATATAATTTTTAGTAGATCAAATTGAGGATTATCGAAATGGTTTGGAAGCGATAGAGATGTCTATATAAAAAAAATAAGTAGTAATTATACTTTTAAACAATGTGATTATAAGTGGTTAAAAAGAGTTTTTATACATAATAAATATTTTGGCTTAAATCATGTAAATATGGCAATAGCGGATTTAAGAAAAATGGAAATCATTATCAATACGCAGAAAAGTAAAAGATTTATGTAGATATAGGGAAAATTAATATATACATCTATTTATCAAATGTCTGACTTCTATATTGTTTAGGTGTTTTTTTAATGTATTTTTTAAAAGCTGCGGAAAAGTGAGTCGGATTTTTATAACCAACGATATCTGATATTTCATAGATAGGCTTATTGGTATGAGATAGTAGCTCCTTGGCCTTATTCATTCTTACTTTTAATGAAAATTCGGAAATAGTTGTATTAAAAACTCGTTTATACTCTTTTTTTAGAATTGTATCATTTAACAATACTTTTTTAGCTAATTCTTTAACAGAGAAAGGTTCATTCAAGTTTGATAGAATTATTTTTTTTACATCATATAATTTTGTGATAAGACTTTGAGGTGAACTACCTATTGATTTTCTGTTTCTTAAAGTAGAAACTAGTTCTAATATTTTTGCTTCAAAGAATAATTTTTTGAAAATACCAATACTTTTGTCTAATAAAATCTCTTCAATTATTTGATAAGATTTAGATGAAGTAGAAGCTATAAAAAAGTTGTTGTTTTTCATATTTAAGTCTAATTGTTTAGCATAATTAATTAAATTTATTAATTGATGTTTTTTTATGAACTCGTAATACATTTTAATTCTAAACTCTTTAATATAAGTGTTTTTTAAATAAATGTTTTTTAGTTTTTGTTCATAAGAGGAGAAAAGCAAACATTCTTGCTCTTGCTGAATTATGTCTAAGTTTATAGTTGAATTTTTTAATTTCTTTTCTCCACTCAAAAGCAAACACAGTTCTAAAGTATTTATATTTGAAGATTCGTAAAAAGCATAGTCTTCATTAAAAGTCATGTTTATGTATTCTATTTGAAGCCCATCAAAGCAATACGAGGTAATTGAACCACGACCATATTTTGGATTCATATTACATTTTTTAGATACAATACCACTGTTGCTATTAAAAGAATGATGTTGTTCTTCAAACACATCATTTAAATGTAATCTCTGTTTTTCTACCATAACCTCAATTAATTTAAAGCAAATTTAATATTTAATTAATCTAAATAAAATTATATTTTTTGTACTTTATAGATAATTTATTGTTATCAACAATAGAAATGAAAAATTTTTTATAAACTATTGGTTGTTTTTGCAGAAAGTTGTGTTAAAAAAGTTAATACTTAAAAAGAGCAATAAGTTCTTCTTTAAAGCGTAGTTTAGGTAAGTATTGGTTTTCAAGTTTTTCAGCAAAAGGAACAGGTGTCTCTATGCTGGCAACTCTTTTTACGGGAGCGTCAAGAAAATGAAAGCAGTTTTCCATAATCAATGAAGAAATATCACTTCCAATCCCACCTAATAAAGTATCCTCTTGGAAAATTATCGCTTTTCCGGTTTTTTTGATAGAACAAAAAATAGTCTCTATATCCAAAGGGATCAGACATCTTAAATCTATAAGTTCTACTGAAATATCATCCTCTAATGTATTAATGATTTCCAAAGCCCAATGTACTGCAGCTCCAAATGTTATAACAGTAATATCATATCCTTTCTTTACTACGCTAGCTTTTCCTAACGGTGTTGTATAATAATTTTGAGGAACGTTTTCATAAACACTTCTGTAGAGCCCCTTATGCTCAAAAAATAATACAGGATTAGGGTCTTCAATGGAACTAATTAAAAGACCTTTAGCATCTAAAGGATAGGCAGGGTATACTACTTTCAAACCTGGTACTTTTGTAAACCAAGCTTCATTTGATTGAGAATGAAAAGGTCCAGCACAAACTCCGCCACCGCATGGCATTCTTATAACAACATCGGCTTCCTGTCCCCATCTATAATGTGATTTGGCAAGTAAGTTTACAATTGGGTTAAATCCTGTAGATGCAAAATCAGCAAATTGCATTTCCATAACTACTTTTATTTTTTGGATAGAAAGTCCATATGCAAGAGAAACGACAGCTGATTCACAAATAGGCGTGTTTCTAACTCTTTCTTTACCAAAGAGATCAATGAAGCCTTCAGTAACTTTAAATACACCACCATACTCAGCAATATCCTGTCCTAACAAAACAAGTTCTTTATTTTTTTGCATTGCTTGTTTTAGCCCTTCTGAAATAGCGTCAACTAATCTCATGTTCCTTGTTTCTGATGAGGGTAAAGATGGAATATTATTAAATTTTTTGTAAACGTCTTTCAGTTCGGTTTCTATAGTTGATGAAATAATAGGTTCATTGAAACTTATGGTTAAGTTCTGTTGAATTTGAGTCATAATTTCATCTCTAAAGTGTTTGTCTGTTTTCTCAGAAAGCAAGTTTTCATTCATCAAAAAATTTTTATAATTCGAAATAGGATCTCTTAACTTCCAATATTCAATAAGATCTTTTGGGACATATTTAGTTCCACTAGCTTCTTCATGACCTCTTACCCTAAATGTCTTAAATTCTATTAAAATAGGTCTTGGATTTATTCTAATATTTTCTGCAAGTTTTTTAATTTGATAAAAAACTTCGACTATATTATTTCCATCAATAATATAAGATTCAATTCCATAGCCAATTCCTCTATCCGCAAGATTTACACAATTGTATTGTTCTTGAGTAGGTGTTGAAAGACCATATCCATTATTTTCAATACAAAAAAGAACAGGAAGTTTCCATACGGAGGCAATATTTAATGACTCATGAAAATCTCCTTCACTTGTTCCCCCTTCACCAGTGAATACAGCACAAATTTTATTTAATTTTCTTAATTTATTGGCCAAAGCAATTCCTGAAGCGATTCCCATTTGTGGACCTAAATGTGAAATCATTCCAATAATATTAAATTCATTGGTACCAAAGTGAAAACTACGATCTCTTCCTTTGGTAAAGCCATTCATTTTTCCTTGCCATTGAGAAAATAAACGATATAAAGGTATTTTTCTTGCGACAAATACGCCTAAATTCCTGTGCATGGGAAGAATATATTCATCATTATCTAATGCAAGAGTAAGTCCTACAGAAATAGCTTCCTGTCCAATTCCACTAAACCATTTTGATATTTTTCCTTGACGAAGTAGAATTAACATTTTTTCTTCAATCAATCTAGATAGAAGCATGTTTCTATATAATTGCAAATGTTTTTTTTGAGACAATCCTATATTTTTGTAATTCAATGTTTTATTTTTGTTTGTTTGGTTTTGAAGCATAATTCTTATTTATAACTAAAACTAACAAAATGTGTTTAAAAAATAAAATTTCAAAAAAAAAACATAATCTATAACTATCTTTTAGCATTTTTTTTACATTTGTCAGCCTAATGTTTACTAGAACATCTAAATTCTTCTAAGCATTAAAACGGTTATATTTTATCTTCTAATAAAAAGTAGAAAATAGTTATTATAAATAAAGTACAGGTTGTTATTCGTATGTGACGACTATTCTGAAAATTATAATTAATTAGTGATGATATTATGTATTGTAGTCTAAAAAAACGAGACTTTTTTGTGATTAATTCCATTAACTTTCATAAAAATTTTAGATTCAAAAATAAATTTATTACTAATCAACCCTTCTCAATATATTAATTTTTCTGCTTTTATAATCAGTCAAAATTTCCCTGAAATTAAAATATAATCTTATTTGAAAAAGTAAGGTCAAATACATGTTTAATATTATGAAATTATTTAAACTAATTTACATTTATATTATTTTCCTTATAGGTTGTAACATAAAAAAAGAACCCTCTAAGCGAAATTATACTAACAACATAGTAATCCATCTTTAAAAGATAAAAAGAAATAATTGATTAGTCCAAACAACAGAACTAAAATTATAGTTTAAATAGTAATTGTAGGATTCCCCGTCTGAACAAAAAATATATTCAAAAGGGGGGAAACATAGTAGCTAAATTGATTTTAAAAAAAAGAACCATGATTTTTACAGAACAAGGTAATTCAAACTCTGATATAAAAATTTTTTATAATTCTATTTTATGATAAACTATTGCAAATTAAAAGTTATTACAAGAAAAAGTATAATAGTCAATGTTGAATTCATTAATACAATTCAAGAAAGAAATTACTATGTATCGGCACAGTAAATATAAAATTCATTTTCAATTGAATGTAGATTATTATGTTTAAAAAGTGTTAGATAAAAATCTTTTTAAAGTTAATTCCTGTGAAATTAGAGGTATTCAATTAATGGCTAACATTTTTGAAGAAAGTTTAAGTGCAAACGAAAAAATAATTTGATAAAAAAAATAATGATTAAACATCTTACCTGTACAATAATTTTAATCACAGTATCATTGAGTATGACTGCGCAAGTTAATAATCATGTTAATAATATTGTTGATTCTATTTCTTTATATGGTAAATTTAGTGTTCATGGAGCTGTATTTAAGAATAAATTAGAGTTTCAAGAGAATGCACCTAAGTTAGGTGTCATAATACATCGAAGGATTAATCCTAATACAAGAGTTTGTGGTGTTTTAGAATATCGTTATCATATCATTAATGGTACTGAATTTAATAATGATGCTGCAACACCAGCCGATTTTATAAATCATCCATTTGAGGAAATAGAAGCATTTGTATCAAGACTGGCTTATGTTGGTGTTAACCATAAAAAATTAGGTTCTATAACGTATGGAAAACAATGGGGAGTTTATTTTGATATAGCTTCATATACTGATAGATATACAGTTTTTGGAGGAGGTGCGATGGGAGTATATGCTGTTGGAACAGATGGAGGATGGAAAGGTACAGGAAGAGCCGATAAATCATTGATTTACAGAAATTCTTTAGGAGATTTTAAGTTAGGTATGCAATCACAACTTTTTGGAGATTATGTTAATTATGGCTTATCATTACAATATCAAAGAAATAAATTGAAGTTTGGATTAGGATACAATTGCGCTCAAATCCAGAAAGAGTTTAGAGTATATTTTAGAGATATAGGAGACGCCATAACCAATATAATTGCTGGGGCTCAATATGTCAATAAAAAATACAACATTGGTTTAACAGCAGCATTTAATGATGATGAATTCACAAGACTTTCTGAAGACAAGGTAGTCTCATTTTCAGCTTTAGGTATTGAGTTGTTTTCATCTTACCGACCTTCAACAAGGTTTGAAATACAAGGAGGATTTAATTATATGATAGATAACAATAAGAATAAACTTTATGATGGAAAATATAGATTATTTCATTTAATTGGAGGTCTTAACTATTATCTTGATAGAAATACTTTTTTTTATACATCTTTTAGGCTAGATAATTCTAATTTATTAGTAGGGGCCAAGACAAATAGTGTGTTTTTAATAGGATTTACCTATAATTTTACAAAGTTACTTGATTAACTTCAAAAAAATAAGTGTTACAAAGAAGGAAACCAAGTAAAATTCATTAATCGACTTTAATAGAAGGTTATATTACAGAATTTAATTACTTTCTTTTATTATGTATTTAAGCGCATGTATTAAGTTTGAATATTGAAATTTATAGAACGACTCTATTTTTTTTGAGGATATTTTATTACCGTAAAGTAATATTACAGACATTTCACCAAGTAAAATTTTCAAGATAAAAGAGGGTATATTTATGGGAGATAAAATTTTACCAGTCATTTTTGCTAACGAAGCAGAAAATGAATTATTCGTTTGAATATCATTGGTAACACTATTAAAAATTACTGAATATTTGTTGTCAATACATTTCATATAAATTTGACAAAGGTCATTTATGTGTATCCAAGGAAAATATTGCTTTCCGCTTCCTAAAGCAACAATAAAAGCAGGGGTATTCATTTTAGCTAAAGCACCTCCTTTATTACTTAATACAATTCCTGTACGTAATATGGTAACTGGAATGTTTAGCTTTTCAAATTGTTTAGCTGCACTTTCCCAAAGAATACAAACTTTAGCTATATAGTCTTTGTAAGGCAAACTTTCTTCTGAAAATTCATTAGTTGATTTATAAGCCCCATAATAACCTATTCCAGAAGCTGAAATAAAGCCTTTCAACTTTACATTAAGTTTTAAAACGTACTCATACAGTAAATTTGCAGATTTAACACGACTATCGATAATTTGTTGCTTTCTTTTTTTTGTCCAGCGCTTATCAGCGATTCCAGCACCAGCTAAATGAATTATATGAGTAACTCCTGTAAAAGCATTTTTATCAATAGTTCGTTTATTAATATTCCATATAAATTCTCTTTGTTTTTTAGGGCTTCTAGTTAAAACATTTACTTCATGACCGTTAGATTCTAGTAATTCCCGGAGTTGTTTTCCAACTAACCCCGTACCTCCTGAGATTAAAATTTTACCCATAATAAAAAAAGTTAAGAAAATAAATAAAAATTAACAGCATCATTTAAAATGATCACTTATTTCCTTTTTTAGAAAATTTTGTTTAATGTGTTTATTTTTGATTTGATAGAAACCCACGTATTTATTTTATCTTTTATTAAGAATAAAGGTATGCAAGCAGTTTCTAGTATTTGATTATAAGACTTTTTAATGTTAAATTTATCTTCGATTATTTCCATAGCTTTAGCTCGTAATTTAATTATTTTTAGTTGTCCAATTTTATACGAAAGAGCTTGACATGGATCAGCCATATATTCACCTATATCTGAAATAACACTTGCTTCGGGCTCTGCCTCATTATCTAATGAATATTGAAGAGCTTGCTGTCTAGTCCATCTTTTAGCATGAAACCCTGTATAAACAGCAAATCTAATAGCACTTTGTATCTCCATATGTAACTTTATCTTTTTTATTTCAGAAAGCATTCTAGAGTTTTTTTTTAATTCTAAATCATGAATTTCATCAGCTTTCGTAACTGTTGTGGTATACTTTTTAATAGAATATTGATAATATTTTTTTCCTTCAGAAATTCTATTGATACCACTAGTTTTTCTTACAGCTTTTAAATAATCTGTGCATAGAAAACTATAAAGGCGTTCAAAAGATGAAATTAATTTATTAATTAAAAAAAAAGAATATTTTTTAGTTAATTCTGTCTTTTCGTTATTTGTAAAACTATTATGAAATTTGGTTATTGGAGAATAAAATAAATGCTTATTAATATCTAGTCCCCCTTTTGTATTAATGTTTATTTTGGTTAATGACTCAAATTGAGGAATTACTTTTTTAACTAATTCTTTTAGAAGTTTGTAACCAAACTGAATACCTTCTTTTATTAGTTTTGCAACAGAGTGTAACCAATCATTATATTTTCCAAGTCTTTTTAGCCAGTTTTCGTAGTCTTTAACAATATTAAAAGGTTGAACTCCGTTAGCACTTGCAAGTTGACCTACTGTTAAATTAACTGCCCACATTTGGTTTATAAGCATTAAAATATCATTTTTGAAATTAGCTTGTGCTAAAGGGGTGTCACATTCCCATTTAATGATTTTTTCAATAACTATTTGATTATTTGATAAATATTTAATATTTAATTGACGTAGTAGTCTTTTACAAAACGAACTATAAAATACTTTTAGTTTTTCTTGATATTTTTCTGATGGAAAATCAGTGAATTGATCATTAAATCGATTATCCCTAGCAAAAGTAGCTATCAAAGAATTCAATAAAAGAAATCCCTTATTATATTTTTCTAAAAGAATATTGATTTTTTTTTCGGTAATAGCATCATTATTGTAATTAATACATGAAAAAAACAAAAAAGCACTTATAATGGATATATTATTTTTTTTCATTGTATTATTATTGAAGAACTGCAAATATAGACAAGTAAAAATTAACTTTATAACCACATAAGTATGTTAAGGAATTAGTTTTGTGAACTAAACACCTTTTATTCATCTAAATAACGTATTTTAGATAATCTGGCTTTTTGTATGTGAGTCAAGTCTTTAGTATTAGAAGTAAGACTAATTGTGTCAACTTTCAAATGATCTCTAAAATAAATAGGATAATTTTCCGTTTCTATTTTCTTAAAGACTTCAACGTTCATGAGTACAATGGTGGTATTAACGTATTGTTTATTGTCTTTTATTTCAATGTGCCTGTAATACGTCAATACATTATTTGGAATAAAAAGAATTGAAGAGATTATTAGTACAGAAAAAAGTAGAACACCAATAGCTTGTTTTTTTTTTTAAACTAACAAAATTATTTTGAGAGCTGTTTTTTGATTTTTCCTTGAAGTTATTACAAAAATGAAGATAGTTATTGTAGCCTAGGTATTCTGAAATACAATTTTTTAACTCTGCGGAAGGCTCCTTCGATTTATTTTTTCTTCCCTCAACATGTTTTTCATAATAATTTTTCATAGTTTTAGAGGATACAGATATATTCCTGAATTTATCGAACTTTTGTTGAGTTAAAATCTTTTCTTCAAAAAAAATAAAACATCCAGTTTTGCTTTTTCTGTTATTGTCAGGCTCGTCTTCAAGTTTCGCATAAAGCTTTTCTAATAATTCCTTTATCATTGGTTGGTTTCTATTAATTGGTTGCGTCAAATGTACGAAGTTGATTCATATATCCTTAAAGGAATTCCGTAATAAATGGAAAATCTTTTCCATTTATTTTCTATTTAATTTCCACACAAGACATTACGAAAAATATAGTTTTGACCCAGAAAACTAGATTAAATAAAATTATTAGTTAGAATTAAACAAAATTGATCTGAATCGCAATTAGAATGGGGAAGTCTAATTGTTATGAGGATTAATTTTTACTTCCCATTGAAAGAGTTGCGCATCTCTTAAACAACTTTGATTTAGTTGAAAAACTAATCATACAATTTTATGCAAAATTTTAAATGAAGGAAAAATGAGAAAATTAAGTTTTTTATTAGGAATATTAGTAACCGGTTTATTTATGTCTTGTACTGATACTGCAGACGAAAATCTAACCCAACTACAACAATTAGAAGTTGAGCAAATGAGTACTGGTGGTGTTTCAGGGGGGAATACACACGATCCAGATCCAGAGCCAGAGCCTCGACCGAAAAAAAGATCGTAATTAAGGTATTATAATATCTAAATAACCTACAAATTATTATTAGAAAAAGGGTAGAATATTTCTGCCCTTTTTTAATTTTGACTCAAAGAATTTGATATTAAAGCAATTTGCATTTGTTGTTAAAAATAATGAATAAATAAATTTAACACGATCATAGTCCTTAATGCTTGAAGAAATTAATATTTTAGAGGAATGAAATACGCAAAAGTAGTCCTCCTTTCCTTTTCTGTTATTTTATGTACTAATTTTTATGGACAGAAGCAGAAAAAAAATAACTATTACAAAGAAATTGAAAAAATAAAAAAACAACTTTTAGAAATAGAAAATGAAGACAAAGAAAGCTTGCAGTGGTTTTATCATTTATTAGGTTATCATTATAATAAGTTGAAGCAACAGGACAGTGCTTATAAATATTATTCCAAGTCTAAAGATTTATTAGTGGAATTGGATGATACTTTAAGAACAGTAAAAAGAATGTTTTGTCTTGCAAAAATAGAATCCAATAAAGAATTTTTCTTTAAAAGCGATTCAACGGCATTACAGGCTCTTAGACTTCTAGGAAATAATAAAGATCAACAAAAAATAACAGTTTCACTTTATAACACCTTAGGAATTAATGCAAACATGCAAGGTAATTATCAAGAAGCGATTAATTGTTACAATAAGGCTTTAGAAATTGCTAAGGATTCTGTTAATATCATTTTATATAAAAGTAATATTGCTTACAACCTAATTAATTTGAAAAAGTATGAAGAGGCAAATACTATATATAAATTTATTGAAAAAAGTTCATATAATGACAGTATAACAGATTATACAAAAGCTAGGAATTTAGATAATTACGCTTATTCCCGATTGTTAAACAACGAAGAAGTTGATGAGTCTGCATTTTTCGAAGGAAAAAAAATAAAAAGGAAAATTAATGATATTCACGGTTTAGTTGCCAATAATCTTTATTTATCTGAATATTATCAAAAAAAAGGTAATATTAAAAAAGCACAAGAGCAAGCTAATTTAATGCATGACTTTACTGTTAAACATAATATGACAGATTCAAGAATTTTAGCTATTGATAAAATTTTATCTCTTGAACCAATTTCAAGGGCAAGAGAATTAAGTATTGAACGGTCTAAGATTTTAGATAGTATTCAAAAGCGAAAAAACCTATTTGCAACTACTATTTATAATTACAAAGACGAAATTAATAAACGAATTATAGCAGAAAATAATTTGTCAAAAGCAAAACTTCAAAAACAACAGTTAACTTTTGTTGTTTTTGTTTCCGTATTTGGATTTATTGCCTATTTCTTTTACAAAAAAAATAAAACTAAAAAGGAAAAAATAATAGAGGTTTATAAAACTGAAACACGACTTGCAAAGAAAATACACGATGAGTTAGCCAATGACATATTTTTGGTTATGAACAGAGTTCAACAAAATAATCATAATGATGAAACTATATTAAACTATTTAGAAAAGATTTATTTTACGACAAGAAACATTTCTCACGAAAATAGTCCTGTTTTAACAGGAAAAAAGTTTGAAATGTTTTTTCAGCAGTTATTATCCGAATTCTCAACGAATAAATGTAGAATTATAAGTAAAGGAATTAATGAAATAGAACTTAATAAACTTCCAAAAGAAACGCAAATAGTTTTATATAGGGTTTTTCAAGAGTTATTAATAAATATGAAAAAATATAGTCAAGCTTGTTTGGTTGTAATTAATTTTTGGGAAGACAAAGACACTATTCATGCTACTTTCAAAGATAATGGTGTTGGAGCTGCTTCCATAAAAATAAAAAATGGATTGCAAAATATGGAAACCCGTATTAAATCTATAAATGGTTCTATTACATTTGATTCAGAAGTTAACAGAGGATTTCAAGTGATGTTTCAAATAAAAAAATAATTATGTTTCAAAAAGTATTGATCGCCGAGGATACTGACTATATGTCAAGTGGAATTAAAATCGCTTTGGAAAATTTAGAAATACCTGAAATAGAATATGCACAATATTGTGATGAGGCGTATCTCAAATTAAAAAAAGCTTTCTTAAGTAATGAGTCTTTTGATTTATTGATTAGCGATTTATCATTCGTAGATAATTTTAATGTACAAAAACTAGCTTCAGGTGAAGATCTTATCAAAAAAGCTAAAGAGCTACAACCAGATTTAAAAGTTATTGTTTTTTCCATAGAGGACAAACCTTACAGGATTCAGCATCTTTGTAAAGAGTTATCAGTAGATGCTTATGTATGGAAATCTATTCATGGGCAAAAAGACTTAAAAAGAGCTATTAAAGCGGTAAATCAAAATAATTTTTTTATAACCCCTAAATTATCTCATTCATTAAGAACTATAGAAACTTTCGAAATTACTGAATATGATGTTTCTTTATTAAAATATTTGGCCGATGGAATGGATCAGAGAGAAATTAGTAAAGAATTTAAGGATAAAAAAATGAAGCCTTCCAGCGTAAGTTCCGTAGAAAAAAGATTAAAAATATTAAAAGAAAATTTTAATGCAAATAATCCTACTCAGCTAGTTGCTATAACCAAAGATTTTGGATTAATTTAAACCCTAACTACCTAAATATACTATAAAATTCCTTTCACATAGCATTTTTAAGATCATAAAAATTACTGTTATTTTATTTTTATCGTAATAAGTATTATCATAAGTTAAATGAGGTCATTGTTAAACTATGATAGTAATTTTATACCATGGAAATATAAAATACTTTATAATTTATCATTACTGAAAAATAAAAGTAAAAAGTATATCTTAGCATTTCAATAAAGAATTTCTACTTTTTTATGGCTCAAGAGACAAAATATACCGAAGATAATATACGATCATTGGATTGGAAAGAACACATTAGAATGCGTCCTGGAATGTATATTGGAAAGTTAGGAGATGGCTCTTCTCCTGATGATGGTATTTATATACTTGTTAAAGAAGTTTTAGATAACTCTATAGATGAGTTTGTAATGGGAGGAGGCAAGACAATTGAAGTGTCTGTTCAGGGGAATAAAGTTATCGTTAGAGACTATGGTCGAGGAATTCCTTTAGGAAAAGTAGTTGACGTAGTTTCTAAAATGAATACAGGAGGAAAATATGATTCGAAAGCGTTTAAAAAATCAGTTGGTCTTAATGGTGTTGGTACAAAAGCTGTAAATGCACTTTCAACTTATTTTCGAGTAGAGTCTACAAGAGATGGTAAATCTGCTTCTGCAGAGTTTGAAAAAGGCTCACTAACTAATCAGACTTTATTAGACGAAACCTCAAGAAGAAGGGGAACAAAAGTTACCTTTATTGCTGATGAAAGTATCTTTAAAAATTACAAATACCGCCCTGAATACATTATAAAATTACTAAAGAATTATGTTTATCTTAATCCAGGTTTAACGATCATTTTTAATGGCGAAAAATTTTTTTCACAAAATGGATTAAAAGACCTATTAGAGGATAATAACAATACAGAAGACATGTTGTATCCAATAATTCATTTGAGGGGAGAAGATATAGAAATAGCTATGTCTCATAGTAAAACTCAATATTCTGAAGAATACTATTCTTTTGTAAATGGACAAAATACTTCTCAGGGGGGGACCCATTTAGCTGCCTTTAGAGAGGCTGTAGTAAAAACTGTTAGAGAGTTTTATAATAAAAATTTTGATGCATTAGATGTGAGAAAGTCAATTGTAGGAGCCATCTCAATAAAAGTTATGGAACCTGTTTTTGAAAGTCAAACAAAAACTAAATTGGGATCAACAGAAATGGGAGGAGATCTTCCTACGGTCCGCACCTATATCAATGATTTCATAAAAAATAAACTTGATAATTATTTACACAAACATTCTGAGGTTGCAGAAAAGCTTCAAAGAAAAATACTCCAAGCAGAAAAAGAAAGAAAAGAACTTTCAGGCATAAGAAAATTAGCTAGAGATAGAGCCAAAAAAGCGAGTTTGCACAATAAAAAACTTAGAGATTGTAGAATTCATTTTGGAGATACTAAAAAACAAGGTTATTTAGATACAACGTTGTTTATAACAGAAGGAGACTCTGCTAGTGGGTCTATTACTAAATCAAGAAATGTTAATACTCAAGCCGTATTTAGTTTAAAAGGAAAACCATTAAATTCATATGGTTTATCAAAAAAAATTGTTTACGAAAATGAAGAGTTTAATCTCTTACAGGCTGCTTTAAATATAGAGGATGGTATGGAAAGCTTACGTTACAACAATATTGTTATAGCAACAGATGCTGATGTAGATGGAATGCATATTAGGCTTTTATTAATAACGTTTTTTTTACAATTTTTCCCAGAAATAATTAAAGAAGGACATCTTTATATTTTGGAAACTCCTCTTTTCAGAGTAAGAAATAAAAAAGAAACGATTTATTGTTATTCAGAAGAAGAAAAACAAATAGCAATAAACAAACTAAGAGGCAAACCTGAAATTACACGATTTAAGGGGCTAGGAGAAATTTCTCCAAATGAATTTGTACATTTTATAGGCGATGATATTCGTTTAGATCCTGTAATGCTTGATAAAGAAATGTCTATTGAACAAATGCTTGAGTTTTATATGGGTAAAAATACACCTGATAGACAAAAATTTATTATCAATAATTTAAAAGTAGAACTAGACCTATTGGAATAGCTTAAAAATAGTATTATAGCTGTTTTTCTAAATTTACCATAAATAAGTATTGTATTTAAGAAAACTGAACAATACCATGTTAAAAGTAATAAATTGAAAATTTAAATTAGTGAAAACTAATTTTACAAACAATAGTTTATTTTTTTAACACTTTTTAACCAATTAAATCCAAAGATGTTTTTTTTTTAACATTTTACTTGTATTTTAGTGCATATACTTTAATTAAAGTGCTTTAATCAATATAAAATGTAAGAATGAAAAATAAAAGTAGGATTTCGAAAACGCTTTTCTTAGTAATTTTTTTTGTGTGTTTTTCCTCGATACATGCTCAAATAGATAAATATGCGTTAATGTCATTACCTTCATTGACTACGACTGAAATGAATGGTATTATTAGCCCTAATACAGGTAGTATTGTATATAACTCTACAGAAAGTGCAATTTATTATTTTGATGGAAGTTCCTGGAGAATTACTTCTAATGATAATTTAGGTAATCATAATGCAACAACAAGACTTTGGATGGATGGATATGAAATTCAAGGAGCCGGTAATAACACACTCATTAATGGTCTTGAAGTAGGTGAAGTTGGCCATGGAGGTAATTGGCTTGGTATAGCGAATAGAAATAGAGCAACTATTTCTGGCTATGCATTAATTCAAAATGATGCAGGTACTACATATCTTAATGCAGAATCTGGTCAACGAATTAGTTTTCGATTAGGAAATTCTGAGAGCGCCACCATGTTATCTTCGGGTAATTTTGGTATTGGAACATCAACTCCTGAATTTAAATTAGAAGTTTCAGATAGAATGAAGATGGGGGGAATTAATGCGGGAACATGGATTGAAGCAGGAGCAACTGATTGGTTTCTTGGTAGAGAAAACACAAATTTTCGACTTTGGTATAATGGTAATAGGCTTTCTCTAACAACTGCTGGAAATTTATGGAATGCTGGTACTACTACTATTGGAAATCTACCTGTAGTAAACAGTGCTACTTATGCAACGGTAACGGAAAATGATGGGATTCTAAAAAAACAGACTTGGGCAAGCATAAGGGATTGGATTGTTGGAGCGGTACCTTCTTCTGCAGATAACCTAGGAAACCATTCGGCTACGACCTTTTTAAATATGCAAAATAATGATATTATTGATGGGAGTACCATTACAGCAGGTACTTCTGGAGAAGGACTAGCATTAATAAATGAAGGAAATGCTTCAAACGCAGGTTATCTTGGAATTCATAAATCCGATGGAAATCGTTTAGGGTATATTGGATGGCACAGTACAAATTTGAATTATCGGGCAGAGGAAGGGGGACACTCTTTTCGTTCGGGTAATTTGGCAGCAGGAACGCCTGTTGTAAAAATGTACGGAGATGATAATAAACGAGGTGGAATTTTAGAATTAGCAAATAATAATGCCTTTTGGGGATCTAATCTAATAATTTCTAATGGTTTTGCTGGGTCCAATGGAAAAGATGTGTTGTTTAATGTAGGGGGGCAAGAGGTAGGTTATTTTTCAGGAAGAAATGGAGGTGATGGCTATTCTGGCTTATTATATAATAGCTCAATAGGAAGTCATTATTTTACTGGAGGAAATGTTCGTATATCTAACTTACCTTCGGTTACAAGTTCCACCTATATTGCTGTTACAGAAAATGATGGAATGCTTAGAAGACGATCTTTAGAAAACATTAAAGATTATATTGTAAATGAAGTACCTTCTTCCGCAGATAATTTAGGAAATCATATTGCAACGACAACACTCATGATGAATGGAAATGAAATTCAAGGAGCTGGTAACAATACACTTATAAATGGTCTTGAATTAGGTGAAGTTGGTCGTGGTAGCACTTGGCTTGGTATAGCAAATAGAAATAGAGCAACTAATTCTGGATATGCCTTAATCCATCATGATGATGGTACTACTTTATTAAATGCAGAAACAGGTCGTAAAATAGGGTTTAGAATAGCTAATATTGAACAAATGACTATGAGTGCTGCAGGAAATTTTGGTATCGGTACAGCTAATCCTAACAGAAAGCTTGAAATTAACAGCTCAGGAACTCCTCCTATCCGATTGAGAGAACAGCGAGCAAATCAATCACCAACGTTAGGAAATGAGGCTCACCATGTTTTGGTAGTAGATAATGCTGGGGATGTAAAAACAAAATTAGTCGGGCGAAGTTATACACCAAATGATTGTGGCTGTACTGCGGGTTCACTCCCTTTTACTTTACCATCGAATTTACTCGAATTTACCTTAGCTGATGCTAATTGGGCAGGAAATAGTCAAGGAAATACGACTTTGGCGGATTTTATTTTACCTACTCCAGCAAACGCAAGAGCTGCTGGTCATTCAAATGGAGATGTTGTGATTATTAATCGAAATTCAGGTTGGAATGTTGTTATAGGGATGGCCAACACCAATTTAACTAGTAATTATTTAGTACCTCCAGGGACTAGTGTAGGTTTTATTCTTGGAAGTCAAAGATGGTATCGGATCTTCTAAAGAAAATAGTAAGTTGAAGAAAAAAAACCACTTATATTCCTTGTGATTACAGGTATTTTTTCTAATTTTCACCATCCAAACCGCATCATAAATATACCCTAAGTCGAAACGTTATATGAGTGAAGACAACAACAATTACGAGCGTGAAGAAGAAGCTCTAAGTTCATCACCTGAAAATACAGAAACTATTACGAAAGTTACAGGAATGTATAAAGAATGGTTTCTTGATTATGCATCTTATGTGATTTTAGAACGGGCAGTACCTTCAATCGAAGACGGTCTTAAGCCTGTTCAAAGACGTATTATGCACTCTATGAAAGATCTAGATGATGGTCGTTATAATAAAGTAGCTAATATTGTTGGTCATACTATGCAGTATCATCCTCATGGAGACGCCTCTATTGCAGATGCTATGGTTCAAATGGGGCAAAAAGAACTTTTAATAGATATGCAAGGGAACTGGGGTAATATACTAACAGGAGACAGGGCCGCTGCCTCCCGTTATATTGAAGCTCGTTTATCTAAATTTGCTTTAGATGTAGTTTTTAATCCGAAAACTACAGAATGGCAACTTTCTTATGATGGCAGAAAAAAAGAGCCTGTAAACCTTCCTGTTAAATTTCCATTATTGCTAGCCCAAGGAGCCGAAGGAATTGCTGTAGGATTATCTACTAAAATTCTTCCTCACAACTTTAATGAACTCATTGAAGCTTCTGTAAAATATTTAAAAGGAAAGAGTTTTACAATTGTTCCAGATTTTTTAACGGGAGGCATAGCTGATTTTACAAATTATAATGATGGTAAAAGAGGAGGAAAAGTTCGTGTAAGAGCAAAAATATCCCAACTAGATAAAAAAACACTTGTTATTACTGAAATTCCTTTTGGGACTACTACTACATCGCTAATAGATAGTGTTCTCAAGGCAAATGATAAGGGTAAAATAAAAATAAAGCGTATTGAAGATAACACAGCTGCATCGGTTGAAATACTAGTGCATTTGCCACCTAATGTATCTCCTGATAAAACGATTGATGCATTATACGCGTTTACAAATTGTGAGAATTCTATATCACCTTTATGTTGTATTATAGAGGATAATAAGCCTGTATTTATAGGTGTTTCTGAAATGTTAAAAAAGTCAACCGATTTTACGGTAGCTTTGTTAAAAAAAGAATTAGAAATTCGTTTAAATGAGCTTGAAGAACAATGGCATTTTTCTTCACTTGAGAGAATTTTTATAGAAAACAGGATATATAGAGACATAGAAGAAGTTGAAACATGGGAAGGTGTTATCGAAGCTATTGATAATGGATTAAAACCACACACAAAACACTTAAAAAGAGCAGTAACCGAAGAAGATATTATTCGTTTAACAGAAATTCGAATAAAAAAAATATCAAAGTTTGACATAGATAAAGCCAAACAGTTTATTGAGAGTTTGGAAGATCAAATAGCAGAACTTAAAAATTATTTAAATAATTTAATAGCTTTTGCTATTAATTATTTTAAAAATCTAAAAGAAAAATACGGTAAAGGAAAAGATCGTAAAACTGAAATCCGGATTTTTGATGATATCGTTGCAACAAAAGTTGTTATGAGAAATGCCAAGTTATATGTTAATAGAGAAGAAGGGTTTATAGGAACTTCTTTAAAAAAGAATGAGTATATATCGGATTGTGCGGATATAGATGATGTCATTGTTTTTAAAGATAATGGTACTATGATTGTTACTAAAGTAGCTTCAAAAACATTTGTAGGTAAAGGAATTAACCATATTGCTATATTCAAGAAAAAGGATAAGCGGACAGTTTATAATATGATTTATAAGGATGGTGCCAAGGGACCAAGCTATATGAAACGTTTTAATGTAACCAGCATAACTAGGGATAAAGAATATGATTTAACAAATGGTAATAAAGGTTCCAAAGTATTATATTTTTCTGCTAATCCTAATGGAGAAGCAGAGGTTATTACTATTTTATTGAGAGCCGTAGGAAGTATAAAAAAGCTTAAGTGGGATATTGATTTCGCAGATTTAGCAATTAAAAGTAGAAGTGCTAGAGGAAATCAGGTTACTAAATACGCCATCAAAAAAATAGAATTTAAGTCTGCTGGTGTTTCTACTTTACGACCAAGAAAAATATGGTTTGATGATACTGTTCAACGATTAAATGTTGATGGAAGAGGCGAACTTTTAGGTGAATTCCGAGCTGAAGATAGAATATTGATAGCTATGCAAAGTGGAAAGATAAAAGTTGCTATACCTGATTTGACAATGCATTTTGATAGTGATATGATTGTTCTAGAGAAATGGACTCCTAAAAAACCTATTTCAGCTATTTATTTTGATGGAAATAAAGAGAGATATTATGTTAAACGATTTTTAATTGAAGCTATTGACAAAGAGGATACGTTTATTTCTGACCATGTTAAATCAAAATTAGAAATAATTACTACAGATTATCGTCCTATAGCAGAAATCATATTTTCTAAACGAAGTTTAGAAAAATTAGAGGTTAATTTTGAAGAGTTTATTGCAATTAAAGGAATTAAAGCTTTAGGAAATCAATTAACCAATGAAAAGATAAAAACTGTTAATTTATTAGAGTCTTTACCGTTTGAAGAACCTGAAGAGCATATTGAAAATATTAATGTTGAAGAAGAAGAGGTAGTTCAAGAAGGGGTTTTACCTATAGAAATCGAAAAAAAAGAATCTAAAGAGTTTGAGGAGACTAAAGAAGATAAGGCTAAGAAAGCTTTAAATAGAGCCCTACAAAAAAAGAAAAAGAATACGTCGGATGATGAAGATAGTCAAACAGCTTTATTTTGATTGAATTTTTAAATAAATAAAATACATTTATCGTAATGTAAAAAAGAATATGAAAGCAATTGGATTAATAGGAGGTGTTTCTCCGCAATCAACAATTATGTATTATGAAATTCTTAATACATTAGCTCAAAAGCACTATGGAAGTAATCATTCGGCAAAAGTTATTATTAATTCAGTTGATTTTGGTGAGATTTCAAAATTAGCACAAAAAGATCGTTGGGATATTTTAAATGACCTCATGGCAGAGGCAGCGATGAGTTTAGAAAAAGCTGGAGCTAACTCTATCTTAATTTGTGCAAATACAATGCACCTTACAATTGAGGCAGTTAGAAAGAAAGTGTCTATTCCTGTATTACATATAGCTGAAGTAACTGCAGAGAAAATAAAAGAAAAAAAAATATCAAAAGTCATTTTATTAGGCACTAAATACACAATGGAAAAGAGGTTTTATATAGATATTCTTAATTCATATAATATTGATGTAGTGATTCCAAATGAAGATGCCAGAAGACTTGTGCATAACGTTATATATAAAGAGCTTTCTCAGGGTATTTTGAATAAAAGCTCTAAAAATAGCTACAAAAGTATTATTTCTAATTTAGCAGATCAAGGTGCTGAGGGAGTTATTTTAGGGTGTACTGAAATCCCTTTATTAATAAAGCAAGAAGATGTATGTATTCCTATTTTTGATACAACAAGTATTCATGCATCTAAAGCATTTCAATTATCGATATGATGAAAGAATTACTATTTCAATACCGATTTGATTTAGACTCATTTTCTGGAATTCTAGGTTATGTACTGATTGTTATCTTCTTTTCATGGATAATTTCAAGAATTATTCGTTCACTAATGGTTATTCTTATTAATCATAGCAAGATGGATCGATATGGTAGAACAAGCATTCAATTCTTTCGAAATTCAATAAAGTTTTTTATAGGCCTTTTATGTATTATTTATATTATAATTACAGTACCTACATTTAGAAATAAAGCAGCCTTTATTTTTTCAGGAGCCGGTATATTAGCCGCTATAATTGGTTTTGCAGCACAAGCCGCTTTGTCTAATTTAATAGCAGGAGCTTTTATTGTCATTTTCAGACCTTTTAGAGTAGGGGATTATATTAAATTAGATGAGGCTAGAGTAGGTATTGTTGAAGATATTACTTTAAGGCACACGGTTATTAATAATTTTGAGAATAAAAGGTTAATTATTCCCAATTCGGTAATCAGCACAGATTCTGTATTGAATCATACTATTGAGGATTCACAAATACTGAGTTTTAATAATTTTAAAATAGGTATCAAAGCTGATATTAATTTGGCGCGCCAAATTATTCAAGAAGAAGCATTAAAACTTCCTAAAGTAATTGATAATAGAACTCCTGAAGAAATAATAAAAGATATAAATCAAATAGATGTTCGTGTTATAGATGTATATCCTGATCATATTCATATAAGAGCTTATGTATGGATTTGTGAACCTTTTTCTGAGTTTAAAATTAAATGTGCTTTAAAAGAGGCAGTACATAAAAGGTTTATTGTTGAGGGAGTAGACTTACCTATTCCTATCATAAAACGTTTAGCAATTTAGCTTAAACGGTTAGAGAAACATATAATTTCTTTATTTCTTTCAAAAGGAAATTACCAACTTAATTAAGTTAGTAAAAAAGGTACATATTGTGTTCTTTATTCTTTTGTTCTAAACAAAAAACCTAAACCGAGTCTACTTAAAAATTTTTTTTCAAACGCCCAAAAGAATTTAAACTGACCAAACAACCAACCGACTAAAGGTAATGTAGTTTGATAAATAGGAAATATTAGTAGGATTCGTAATGGCCAAAAAAGCCATGGTGATACTGTTTGAGGAGATAAACCAATGAATTCTGTGATTGGTTTTGCAACCCAAGCAGCAAAAGAACCATTAATCGCGAATACAGTGAAAATAGCAATTAATTCTAAATTACTATTAATGCCCCATCGTTGTTTTAATCTATCCATTCTGCAAAAATAGATAAAACTTGAAAAGAAGGCAAATTCAAAGATAATTAATGCAATAATAGAAAATGATCTAAAACGATTTATAACTTTAAATTGTCGTAATAAAATATTTTTTCCTTTCTGATTTATTATTGGAAAAAATATGGTTGCAGTAAGCTTTAGCTTCGTTGTATATAAATAAGAAAAAAACGATCTTTTTTTCTTATAATTAATTCTAAAGATTTATTGGTATGACTTTAAGATTTGAGTGTTTTTTAAAAAAATAATAAAATTAATCTCCATGGTATCTATACTAAAATAATACACAAGCTTAATTTACAAAGTACCTAATCATAATTCTCTGTTTAACAGAGCCTGTTTTATGTTAAGATGTGAATATTTAATATTTTAAATATAGATTTTTTAAATAGTGACGTAAGAATTTTACAACTAAAAAAGGAGAATCTAAGAAATAAAACCTCCTTTTTTAGTTTTTGAAATTAAAATAAATTTTCCAATAGAGAATCCTCTACTAAGTTTGGAATTGTTACTTTTAAAGAAGGTGTACGTTTCATTTCACGTTTTATGGCAAAAAGTGCTTCTTTGTTTCTAGCCCAGCTTCTCCTTGCTATTCCGTTATTTACGTCATAAAACAGCATCTTTTTTAAGCGAGCATCAGCTTCTGGAGTTCCATCTAAAAGCATTCCAAAGCCTCCGTTCATTACTTCACCCCATCCAACACCTCCACCATTGTGTATAGATACCCAAGTAGCCCCTCTAAAGCTATCTCCAATCACATTGTGAATAGCCATATCTGCTGTAAATTTACTGCCATCGTAAATATTGGAAGTTTCTCTATATGGAGAGTCTGTTCCACTTACATCATGATGATCTCTACCTAAAACAACAGCACCTATTTTACCTTCAGCAATGGCCTTATTAAATGCTTCAGCTATTTTAGCACGTCCTTCTGCATCTGCATATAAAATACGGGCTTGTGACCCTACTACCATTTTATTTTTTTTGGCATCTTTGATCCAGGTAATATTATCTTGCATCTGTAATTGAATTTCTTCAGGTGAGTTTTCCATAATTTCTTGTAAAACTTTAGCGGCAATCGCATCAGTAATATCTAAATCTTCTGGTTTTCCTGAAGCACACACCCAGCGGAATGGTCCGAAACCATAATCAAAACACATAGGACCTAATATATCTTGTACATACGATGGGTATTTAAAATCAATATTATTCTCCGCCATTACATCTGCACCTGCTCTGGAGCTTTCTAATAAGAAGGCATTTCCATAATCGAAGAAATAAGTCCCTTTCTCGGTGTGCTTATTAACAGCTTCAGCATGACGACGTAAAGTTTTTTGTACTTCTTTTTTAAAAACATCTGGTTCTTCACGTAAAAGCCTATTTGATTCTTCATAAGAAATATCAGCAGGATAGTACCCTCCAGTCCAAGGAATGTGTAATGAAGTTTGATCCGAACCAACATGAATAAAGATATTTTCTTCATAAAAACGTTCCCAAATTTCTACTACATTTCCAATAAATGCAATAGAAACAACTTCTTCTTTCGCTTGCGCAACACGAACACGACTTACTAAATCATCAATACTATCGATTAAAAGATCTACCCAACCTTGTTCATGTCGTTTGGTAGCTGCTTTTGGATTCACTTCTGCAGCTATAGTAATACATCCAGCTATATTTCCAGCTTTTGGTTGCGCTCCACTCATTCCACCTAAACCAGCTGTTAAAAAGATTTTTCCTTTAGGTGTATCTCCTTTTTGTAATATCTTTCGAAAAGCATTCATTACAGTAATTGTAGTACCATGAACAATTCCTTGTGGGCCTATATACATATATGATCCTGCTGTCATTTGACCATATTGCGTCACTCCCAAAGCATTGAATTTTTCCCAATGATCAGGTTTAGAATAGTTAGGAATCACCATTCCGTTAGTAACAATAACCCTGGGTGATTCTTTAGAAGAAGGGAAAAGTCCCATTGGATGACCAGAGTACATATGCAACGTTTGTTCATCTGTCATGGTTGCCAAATATTGCATTGTTAACAGGTATTGCGCCCAGTTTTGAAAAACAGCCCCATTTCCTCCGTAAGTAATCAACTCTTCAGGGTGTTGAGCTACTGCTGGGTCTAAGTTATTCTGTATCATTAGCATTATAGAAGCAGCCTGTAATGACTTTGCCGGGTATTCCTTAATAGCTCTAGCATAAATGGCATAATTAGGTTTAAAGCGATACATATAAATCCTTCCAAAATCGTTGAGTTCTTGAGCAAATTCTTTAGCTAACTCATCATGCCATTTTGAAGGAAAATAACGTAAGGCGTTTCTTATTGCCAATTGCTTTTCTTCTTTAGATAAACTATCTTTTCTTTTTGGAGCTCTATTGATTTTTTGTGGATATTCTCTTTTTTTTGGTAATTCCGAAGGAATTCCTTGTAGTATTAACTCTTTAAACGTCATATTAAGCTACTTTAAATGCTTGTTTTTTTATCAATTCAATTAAGGCATAGATGTCGTCCTTTAAAACTCTATCCTCCTCTAATTTGTCTACCTTGCTTCTTATTAAGGAGAAATTTTCTTCTATAATTTCCGAAAAAGTATTTGGTCTTCTAAATTCCATAGCCTGAGCTGCATACATAAACTCAATAGCAAATATTTTTTCTAAATTTCCTAGTATTTGATTGAACTTTCTACCTGAAATACTTCCCATAGAAACATGATCTTCTTGTCCCATAGAAGTCGGAACACTATCTGCAGAAGGAGGGAAGCATAATGATTTATTTTCTGTAACCAAAGAAGCTGTAGTGTACTGTGGTATCATAAAACCAGAATTTAAACCTCCCGCTGTAGTAAGTAATCGTGGTAATCCATATTGTCCTTCTAAAAGTAAGTAACATCTTCTATCTGATATATTGCCTAGCTCCGAAGCAGCGATTGAGGCATAGTCTAAAGCCATTGCCAAAGGCTGACCATGGAAGTTTCCTCCAGAGATAGCCTCTGTTTCACTTAATACAATTGGATTATCAGTTACAGAATTCATTTCAATTTCAGCCAATTCTTTTAAGTGCGAATATGCATTTCTTGAGGCTCCATGAACTTGTGGCATACAACGAATTGAATAAGGATCTTGAACTCTTTGACAATTACCACCACTGTGCGAATTTAAATTTTCCGAGCCATTCAAAAGCATTCGTATTCTTTCTGCTACTTTTAAATTCCCTGCAAAAGGTCTTATTTTATGCAAAGCTTCTTTAAATGGAGAAGAGCTTCCTTGAAATCCCTCTAAACTCATCGCTCCTGCTAGATCAGCAAGATCCAGAAGGTATTCCATTTTTTTTAATCCAACAACGGCATGGGATAAAATAAATTGGGTTCCATTAATAAGTCCTAGTCCTTCTTTTGCACTCAATTCAATTGGAGTTAAGTTATGAATTTTTAAAACTTCTTTAGCTGTTTTTATTTGATTTCCTACCCAAAATTCACCTTCACCAAAAAGAGGTAAAAATAAATGGGATAAAGGTGCTAAATCTCCTGATGCTCCAACAGAGCCTTGTTCAGGAACCACGGGTAACAGGTTGTTTTCGATAAAATAATTAATTCTATCAATGACAACCAAACGGACCCCTGAAAATCCTTGAGATAATGCATGAACCTTAGTTATCATCATTATCTTAGACAAAAATTTATCTATTGGGTTTCCAACGCCGACAGCATGTGTAATTAATAAGTTTTTTTGAAGTAAACTGGTTTCTTCTGGTGAGATTTGAGTATCACAAAGAGGGCCAAAACCAGTATTAATGCCGTAAACCGCTTTATCTGATTCTGCCATTTTTTCTACCTTCTTCCTACAAGAAGTTATATTGGCTATTGCTTCATTTGAAAAAATTCCCTTTAATTCTCCATTTGCAATTGCTATTACTTTATCTACCGTTAGGGTATCTATCCCGTATTTAAACATATTTTTCCTCTTAATTTTTACAAATTTATTGTTATTTTTGATAAACAACAATATCAATTTTATTCCATATTAATAACTATGGGTTATCAATTAGAGTATAGACATCTTAAATATTTTATAGCTGTTGCTGAGGATTTACATTACAGGAAGGCCGCAGAAAAATTATTTATTTCTCAACCAGGTTTGAGTAAACAGGTAAAACAATTAGAAAGTCATTTAGGCGTTCAACTGTTTGAGAGACATAATAGGCGTGTTGCTTTGACCAAAGCAGGAGAGTATTTAAAACAGGAATTGACTAAAAATTTAAAGAGTCTTGATAATATTTTAAATCACGCAAAATTAATTAGTACTGGTAAAGATGGTAATTTAAAATTTGGTTATGTAGGATCTGCTATGCAAGATATTATTCCCAGTTTATTAGTAAGATTAAATCAACAGTACCCTAATATTTCATTCAGTTTAAAAGAAATGGATAATCATAATCAAATCAAAAGTTTGTTGTCTAATGATATTGATATTGGTTTTGTGCGTGTGGAAAAAGTACCTAAAAGTATTGAGCGAAAAACGGTTTTAAAAGAATCTTTTTGTTTGGTTTTACCCAAAGGACACAAAAAAAACGCTTATAACTTTAAATCATTAACTGAATTTCAAAATGAACCATTTATTTTATTCGATTCAAAATACAGTGTTTCTTATTACGAAAAGGTAATGGAGATATTTGCTCAATTTAAATTTACCCCTATTATTTCTCATAATACCATTCATGCTGAATCTATTTACAAACTTGTAGAGAACGGATTTGGAATTTCTATTGTGCCAAAATCTTTAACAAAAACGAATTATACGGGAATTCAGTTTATTGAGTTAAACCGTATTCCCCAAAGAACCACGTTATCGGCTGTTTGGAGTAAAGAGAATCGAAATCCAGTAATCCAGAATGCGATAAATTTGTTACATACATTTTAATTTATATCCTAATTTTTAAGATTATTCTGATATGATTTTATATACTAATTCTTTAGTAAGTGGTTTCCCTTTTGCTTTAGTTTTTATATCTTCAAATGTATAGGTAAAACTACATCCTTTCTTATAGTTTGAACAACCATAGGCTGCTTTACCTTTTAAGAGATTACCCTCTTTACATTTAGGACACTTTACCGAGGTATTTTTGTTATTTACTTTTTGCGTTGTACTATTCTTTTTAGGCTCTAGTTTTAAAACATAATGCTCATCAAATCGGAGTAAAGCTTCTATTTTACCTTGATCTGTTTTCCAACCTTTTAAATTAGTGGTGCATCCTTTATCAATTAGTCGAGTGATTTGACTTTCCGAGATTTTTTTCCCCATAAATTCAAAAGGTAAGGTAAGTTTACAACCATTTCCATATTCAGAGCAGCCAAATGCTTTTTTACCTTTTAAAATACTTCCTTTTTTACATTTTGGACAAACTTTTCCTACAACAACTTTCTTTTTTGGTACGGTTTTGCTTTTTTTTCTTGCTACATTCGACTCAGACATATACGAAATACGTTGGGTTTTATTACTTGATCTAACTTCATACACAAGATTATCAACCATTTTTTTCATTTGTTTAATAAAAGTACTCGCATGGTAATCTCCGCGTTCAATTTCTTTCAATCTTTTTTCCCACAAACCTGTAAGTTCTGCTGATTTTAATAGTTCATTATCGATTACATTTATTAAGTCAATGCCTGTTTGCGTTGGTATAATTAATTTTTTTTGTCTCTCAATATATTTTCTTTTAAATAAAGTTTCAATGATGCTTGCCCTTGTTGACGGTCTTCCAATACCGTTTTCTTTCATTAATTCACGCATTTCATCGTCTTCAACCTGTTTTCCAGCAGTCTCCATAGCTCTTAATAAGCTGGCTTCAGTATAGTTTCTTGGTGGTTTTGTTTCCTTTTCTAAAAAAGAAGGTACATGAGGGCCTTTTTCTCCCTTTTCAAAAGTAGGAAGCACGCCAGATTCTGAAACCTTTTTTGAAGAATTTTCTGTTTCAAAAACAACACGCCATCCTTTTGTTAACACCTCTTTTCCTGTAGTTTTAAAAGAAACATCATCAGCTTTTCCAGTTACCGCCGTATTTGCGATATCACTATCAGGATAAAAAACAGCAATGAAACGACGAACAATGATGTCATATACTTGTTGCTGGTTATATTGAAGTTTTATTTGTACTCCAGTTGGAATAATGGCATGGTGATCTGTTACTTTCTTATCATTAAATACTTTGGTCGATTTTCTTATTTTTTTTTCTAATAGAATCTGTGTTAAACTTGCATACGCTGTTAAATTCTTTAAAATCCCAGGTACTTTAGGGTAAATATCATTAGGAAGAAATGTGGTGTCTACTCTCGGATAAGTAACTACCTTCATTTCGTAAAGCTTTTGAACTATTTTTAAGGTATCATCTGCTGAGAAACCAAATTTATTATTACAATACACCTGTAAACCTGTTAAATCAAATAGTTTAGGAGCGTATTCTTTTCCTTTTTTCTTGGTAACTGAGGTAATTTCAAATTCTGCCTTTTTAACTTTGTCAGCAAAGTTTTCACCTTCTTCTTTTCTTTTAAAACGACCTTCTTCACAATTGAAAAGCGTTTCGCGATAGGTTGTTTGTAACTCCCAGTAGGGTTGAGGCTCAAATTTTTTAATCTCAGTGTAACGCTCTACTAACATAGCCAATGTAGGAGTTTGTACCCTACCAATAGACAGAACTTGTCGATCTCTTCCAAATTTAACTGTATAAAGCCGTGTTGCATTTAAGCCTAATAACCAATCTCCAATTGCTCTGGAATATCCGGCATAGTATAAATTGTTATATTGTTCTTCACTTCTTAAGCTTTTAAAACCTTCTTTAATTGCTTCTTCTGTAAGAGAGGAAATCCATAAACGTTCTACTTTTCCTTTGTAATTCGCCTGATTAATTACCCATCGTTGAATTAATTCTCCTTCTTGGCCCGCATCTCCACAATTGATAACAACAGATGCTTTATCAAATAAGGATTTTATAATCTTAAATTGTTTTTGAATGCCGCTGTCTTCTGATACTTTTGTATTAAACCTTTCGGGAAGCATCGGTAAATTGTTTAGATCCCAACTTTTCCAGTAAGGTTTGTAATCTTTTGGTTCTAAAAGCGTACATAAATGGCCAAATGTATAGGTAACAGCATAACCATTTCCTTCAAAATATCCGTCATGTTTGGTTTTGGCACCTAAGATATTAGCTATTTCTCTGGCAACACTGGGCTTTTCGGCAATACAAACCTTCATTCACTCTTTTTTAAGGCCTTAAAAGTACTATATTTTGAAATATCAATACAAACAAAAAACGTGGTAATAACCACGTTTTTTTAACAATTATTAATTATTTATAATTAATTTTTCAAGCTCTTTTTAAACTTATCGAATCTGCTAGATTCTTGTTTAGGCCAGCTGTTATTTGATGTATCAATATCAGCAGTTTCTTGATCAGGATCAATTATAAAACTTTTGATTTCTTTTTCCGAATAAAATGTTCTAAAAACTTGATGATCATTTTTTTTCCAAATTTGTGCTGGATATGTTTCTCGTTTTTTACTTCCATCAGCATAATTAATTTCAAGAATAATTGGCATTACCAAGCCTCCTGGTTTTTCAAATTCAACTTGATACATGAATTTTGGGAGTTTTTTTAATTGTGCTCTTTTATTTTTAGGTAATGATTTGATATATACTTCTAGTTCTTTTGCATTTACGTCTTCCTTTTCTGTGGTAAGGTAAATTAATTTACCAAGACCATTAAAATAATCTGGGTATTGCTTTTTTAGTTCTAAAGTTCTTTTGTTTGGTTTATCAGTAATGTATATTTCTTTCACACTTTTGATACCGATATCTGTATAATCTGTTGTGTAAAACCATCCTCTCCAAAACCAATCTAAATCCATTCCTGACGCATCTTCCATGGTTCTAAAAAAATCAGCAGGAGTTGGGTGCTTAAACATCCAACGTTTAGAATAAGTTCTAAAGGCGTAGTCAAATAATTCAGGTCCCATAATCGTTTGGCGAAGCATGTAAAGTCCTGCAGCAGGTTTAGTATAAGCATTTGGACCAAAATTATGAACATAATCCCCTTGAGACATAATAGGTGATAAATTATTTTGATCCATTCCCATGTAACCAACAATATCTTTAGGTAAATTTCTTGTATTAAAAGCAGGATCGTAATCTAATTCTGCTAAAATTTCAACAAAAGAATTTAACCCTTCATCCATCCAAGTCCACTGACGTTCATCAGAGTTAATAATCATAGGAAAAAAATTATGTCCTACTTCATGGGTGATCACACCGATCATTCCATTTTTGATACGATCAGAATAGGTGCCATCTGGATTAGGTCTTCCGTAGTTGAAACAAATCATAGGATACTCCATACCTTGTGCTTTAGCATGAACCGATATGGCTTTAGAATAGGGATAGTCAAAGGTCATTTTTGAATATTCTTCCAATGTATTCGCAACAACCCTTGTAGAGTGCTTTTCCCATAAAGGATTTCCTTCTTTAGGATATAATGATACTGCCATTACAGTTCTATCATTAATTTTAACAGCCATAGCATCCCATATGTATTTTCTTGACGACGCAAAAGCAAAATCGCGTACTTGATTGGCTTTAAAATGCCATGTTTTTGTTTTAGTCGTTCTACCTTTTTCGTTATTCTTAGCCTCTTCCTCGGTTACGATGAAAACAGGGTTATTATAAGATTTTCTTGCTTTTTCCCAACGGTTACGTTGCTCTTTTGTCAATACAAGCTTTTCATTTTGCAATTCACCAGTAGCATCTACTATATGATCGGCAGGTACCGTTAGTTTTACATCATAATCACCAAATTCCAACGCCCATTCACTACGTCCCCAAAACTGCATGTTTTGCCAACCTTCAACATTATTATAAACTGCCAATCTAGGGAAAAACTGTGCTATAGTATAATTTTTATTGCCATCAGGAAATGACTCTAAACCAGAGCGTCCACCATCATTGACATAATCGGGAATTAAGAAATTCCACTTAATCCTAAATCTAAAGGTGTCTCCAGGAGCAAGAGGAGTAGATAAGTTAATACGCATCATTGTTCGGTTGATCGTATGAGACAAGTCTCTTCCATCGGCATATTTAACTGACTCTATATTATATCCATACTGTTTCGGCTCAGACATATTATCATCAACAAAATCTTCTACAGAAGAAAATGGTGCTGCTCCTTTAGATTCGGCAAGAGGTGATTTTGAATTCGGAGCACGTTTATTTTGGTCTAATTGAACCCATAAATACTCTAAGTGATCTTTAGAATTATTATGATAAGTAATTGTTTCATCACCATATAATTTGTCAGTAGCCTCGTCAACTCTGATGTCCATGGTATAGTCAACTTTTTGCTGAGTATATCCATGACCTGGAGCGCCTGATGCAGTACGTTGATCATTAGGTGTAGCTAATACGTCTTTCATTTGACGAAACTTATTTTGGTCTGTGTGCCCTTGTTGCTTTAATTTTGGAGCACTTTTTTCAGTTTCTTGCGCACATAAAGAAACTGAAACCATAAAGACCGACAGTATAAACAATATGTTTTTTCTCATTTTTGCGTTTAAAATTTGATTTAATTGTTGTAAAAATTACTTCATACTTGATAAAAACTTATTATTATGTTAAAATTTCAACAAACCTTTATCATTTTCTTTGTTTAAAAATAAACTTTTTCGTTTTTTATTAATAGTAGCTTTAACTAAATTTTGTTGGTTAGAGAAATGCTTTATAAGCACATTATTTTTTATATGTATGGAGCTTACTGCAATTATATTTTCAATTTCAAGATAAAAATACAGTATATTCCCGTCATATTCTTTTCCAATAAAATTATATCTTTTAGATTCGTTGTTTATTTCTATTTTGAAATGTTTATTCAAATAGTCTATAAACAAAGTATCTACATTTTTTATTTCAGTTTTTGCATCCAAATTCAAGTGCGTATTATATTCTTTATTTATGGCTAACTCAATATCATCCATAAACACATTCATAATAATTTGGATACTTTTACTTTTACTACTGTATTCTATTTCAGTCAAAGCAATATAATATTTATGCAATGCTAAGAAAGACATACAAATAAAAGATATAAGTATAATGGTTAACTTTTTCACTCTTAAAATATACTTGTAATCAATACAATAAGTAATTCTCGATTTTATGATCAAAAAAACTCAATGCCCCTTCATTTATTGTTTTTTATATGTGTCTGATTAATAATCAGTTCTCAAAATTACTATTTTTAAATCAGATTTTATACTTTAATTTGATAAATTGAAAGAAACTACTTTAACTTTAGTTTCTAATCACTATACTTTAATATTCCTTAGTATTCACTCTTTTTTGTTTAATGTTTCTAAATATATTTTACTTTCTTTTTGTAAAACATTGATAACCTTTATTTTATGTCCTTTTTTGTATAAGTTCTCAATTCCTGAGTGTTCACAAAAATCTAGGAAGTGATAGTATTTTTCTGGAGGAATCCCTAATTCTATAAAGAAAAATTTAGTACCAAGCTCTTTCATTAACTTTGCAGGTATTCCTTTCTTAAAAGCGAGTTCTTTCCGTAATTTCCATAATTTCTTAGATCGATTGAAAGGCATATTTATTGAAGTTCCCAATCCTTTAAATAAAGTAGTAGGATCAGATGTTACAGAATTTGGATAGGTATTTTGATCTGATTGTTCATTTAAATTGTTACTATTAAAATCAATATCAGAAAAATCCATGGTTTCCATTAAAGATTTATTTTTCAAATCTATAGGCGTTTCTTTAGTATCTAATGCTAAAGAACCAAGAAGTCTACTGGTCCTAAGTTTAATTTCATCAAGTGTGTATAATGTTTTTTCTATGACAAAAATATTTTGCTGTAGATGTAAATTTTCTTTATTTATTATGATGAACTTCGTTTTGTATCCAACACAAGATAGTCGTAACATATCATTTCGTCTAACTTGAATTTTAAATTCTCCATTTTCATTTGAGTATGTGGCTTGATTTGTTATTGTATTTACAATATGAACGTCAGGTATTATTCCTGAACGGTCTAATATTTTTCCATTAATAATTTTTTCGTCAATTTGAGAAAAACTAATCAAAAAAGTAAATAGGGTTAAAATAGTAATTGTTTTTTTCATCTTATTCTGCACAGTAATTAGGGGGTATACAATTAGGCTTGCTATAATTGATTTTATAAAATTTACAAATTCCTTTTCTTTTTTTACTTTTTTTTTGATGAGTGGGGGTCAGGAGGGAGGTGGTTAAAAATTGAATGGGGTTCAAATAAAAAAAGATTCTTTAAGGTGCTCTCGTAAAAAAACATAATTATACTAATGTCTATTGTATAAATTACTTTTATTTTTTAGTAAATCGATTAGATCTAAAATACTTTCATCGTTGTATAGTTGTTCCACTTTATTGTATGAACAAAATTCAATGAAGTGTTCAAGTTTGTCTTTAGGTATTTGTAATTCTTCAAAGAAAAAATGATCACCTATTTTATTTAGTAAATCGATTGATAGACTTGAATAGTTAGGGATTATTTTTGTTTTCTTTTTCTTTTTTTTATTCTTTTTTTTATTCTTTTTTGTTTCCCATAAAATCAATGCAGACTTTTGATAATCTTTGGCATCGTATATTGAATTAGTACTAAGCGGTAAACCATTACAGTTATCTAATACAGGTAAATGAGTAGGCTTATTCAAATGGAGTTCTTCTTGAGCTATAGGAAACAAAGCAATATTTTTATGATGTTTATTGACTTGCTCTTTTAAGTCTTTGTTAATAGTATTTTCTTTATAGTTTAAAGGAATTGGAACAATTTTTTGAGCTACAGAAACTTTTGTTACTAAAAAAATAAGTAGTGTTACAAACGGTATTTGTTTTATCATAATTTATTCTATTTTCTCAAAAATACTATCTAATTTGGAAACTCTTAGTTAATATATGTTAAAGTTAATCAAATACTTAACTATTTTATATATGATTGCTTTCTTAGTCAACCAATTGACTTTTTATTTCTTTCAAATAAACTATGCTTTCTGTTTTTAAAATTTCTATAAGTTGAAACGTTTTTTTTGATTGATGTAGTGATTGAATATTTTTTACTTCACAGAAAGATATAAAGTGATAGTATTTTTTTGGAGGGATTTTTAACTTTTCAAAAAAGAAATGAGAACCTAGTGTTTGTAATAATTTATCTGGAAAATCTTGTCGTTGTTGTAACCGTTTTTTGTCTTCTCTTTCTCTTCTAAGTCTTCCCGCTCCAATAGAAATATTACCAGAATTTGTGTCAGGCATGTTTTTTGCCAATTTTTGAATTCCCCCAACAAGATTATTTAGTTGTTTCTCTTTTTTTTCATGTTTATTGGGAACACTCTTCATATCAACGAGTAGGTTACCCGATAATTCATGTCTTTTAATAGCAATTTCTTCTAATAAATTTGTTCTGATATGCATTTTAATATTTAATGTTTCTTTTTTGAATATTTTTTTGTCGACCACAAACACCTCAGGTTGGTGCTGAATAGAAGTAACTTGAAGCTCATCACCCAAAGAAACTTCTATAGAAAATATTCCTTGCTCATTGGTAATTGTTCCTTTATGTGTTGTCTTATTTAAAACATGTGCATATACAATCACTCCGTTGCTATCCTTAATTATTCCTGTTATTGTTTTTTCTTTTTTTTGTATTAACGTTAATTTTAATATAAGTAATACGATAAAAAGTAATATTTGTTGCATAAATAGAATTATTTTAATAGATGTAAAACACTGCAAAATAAACACTTACAGGTATTAAATCTGTCTTAACGAGATGGTAATTTTTTGTTAAACAAATACTTATGTGCGCATGTTTATTTTTAAATATTTTATTGTTTAGTCCTTTTAGATTGGGTAGTTTTGGTGGTATTTTTAGAGCTCTATAAATAATTCAAATTAATGTATACAATGAAAAAACTCCTTATAGCAAGTACATCAACAGTTCATGGTAGTAATTACTTAGCTTATATTTTACCTACTTTAAAAAAGCATTTTAAAGGTGTTCATGAAATCATATTTATTCCTTATGCAAGACCAGGAGGAATTAGTTATGATGGGTACACAAAAAAAGCCAAAGAAGCTTTCGAAAAAATTGGTATCAGTATACGCGGTATTCATGAGTTTGATTCTGCAAAAAATGCAATCTCCAATGCTAAAGGTATTTTTACAGGAGGTGGCAATACATTTGAGTTGGTAAATCAATTGTATAAAAATGATTTAATAACAGTTTTAAAGGAAGTTTTAACGAATGGAATTCCGTATTTAGGAACAAGTGCAGGAAGCAATATCTGTGGCGTAACCATGATGAATACTAATGATATGCCAATTGTATATCCGCCAAGTTTCGATACTTTAGGTGTTATTCCGTTTAATATTAATGCACATTATTTAGATCCAGATCCAGATTCAACGCACATGGGTGAAACGCGTGAAATGCGAATTAAAGAATATCATATTTTTAACGAGACTCCTGTATTAGGTTTACGCGAAGGAAGTTGGTTGGAAGTTTTAGGTAATACGATAACTTTAAGAGGTTCATTAACGGCTCGATGTTTTCAACCCAATAAAGAGGCTATTGAATTAACACCGGATAGCGAAGTGGTATTTCATTAATGGTTTTAACCTGAAATGAAGTTTTTTCACTTTTAAAATATTCTATTTAACATAATATTAATTATAGTACAAATATATTGTTTTGAGTAAAATGGCGAATACTGTGTATTTAAAATAATTATAGATATAATTAACACGCTAGTGTTTTATATCGTCAACAATTATGTTACAGCCATTTTCGATACGTTAAGTTTATTCGTAAGCTATAATTCTATATTATGTGTAAATAGCCCAAAATATTTACGTTTCTAAAGATTATTCAGTACTCGGGTCATTTAACATTGGTTTGGTTTTCTGCTAAACAATAAACATTTCGTTCGTTTGTATATAATTGGTCGCGATATTAAATTATTCGGACTGTTTTATTTGTTTACATCTGACCTCATATTTAAATAATAGCCAATAAATAAAGTTTTCTGAGGCTGTTTTACATACTAATATTTACCTTTTTAGTGTAAAATGACCACTTTTTACTGTTCCATTAGCAAAAACGACCTTAAACCAATAATCGTTAGTTGGAAGCTGATTCCCATTAAAAGTTCCATCCCAACTGCTTTCAGGTGAAGTTAATTTTTTTAGAAGTTTTCCATATCTATTATAAATATATATAGAATAATTTTTATTTGTCCTCCCTTTTAGTTTCCAAGTATCATTAAAACCATCATTGTTAGGTTTAAAAAACTTCGGATAATCTAAAATTGAAACTGTCGTTTCTAAAATTCCACATCCGTTAATTTCTTGAACATATATGGTATAATCACCACCATCCAGATTATTAAACTCATTGCTTCTCTGATAATTAACTCCATCTAAAGAAAATTCATACTCTAAATTAGAGTTGATAATAACCTCTAGACTATTATTACTACTAAACTCTCTTATTTTAATTTCATAATCAGAAATAGGCATCACATTCGTTATTGTAACATTAACTTCTGAGATATCTGAACCACAAATGCCATTGGTAACCGTATAAGTATAAATTCCTGCAACATCTAATGTGGGATTAAAAACACCTGTTCCACTGGTTAAACTTGGTGACCATATGCCTCCTGTATCTGGTGTACCCGTTAGACTCTCAAATAAATCGACGGAACTACTATTTATACAAATTTCTAAACTTCCATTCTCTCCTGCATTTGGTAATGCTTCAATAGTTACATCAACTTCTGAAGTGTTTGAACCACAAACGCCATTGGTAACCGCATAAGTATAAACTCCTGCATCATCTACTGAAGGATTAAAAACACCTGTTCCACTGGTTAAACTTGGTGTCCATATGCCTCCTGTATCTGGTGTACCCATTAGACTATCAAATAAATCGACGGAACTACTATTTATACAAATCTCTAAACTTCCATTCTCTCCTGCATTTGGTAATGCATCAATAGTTACATCAACTTCTGAAGTGTCTGAACCACAAACACCATTGTTAACCGTATAAATATAAACTCCTGGAGTATCTACTGAGGGATCAAAAATACCTGTTCCACTGGTTAAACTTGGTGTCCATACTCCCCCTGTATCTGGCGTACCTGTTAGACTGTCAAACAAATCGACGGAACTACTATTTATACAAATCTCTAAACTTCCATTTTCTCCTGCACTTAATGTATTCGCTTGTTGAAAATCAAAAACACTATCGGAATTATTATCTAAAGGGGGTGTATAACCATCGGTCTCGCCAATAATTAATCCATTGACATCAACATCATCAGGTAAATTTCCCAAAGTCCCATTCTGATCACTATCTGTAAAGCCTGCCTCTATAACATCAAAACATCCGTCATTATCACTATCTAGATCTTGATGGTCTGGATAGCTATCGGAGTCCGTATCTCTATTCGGGTCTCCATTTTGTTCTATAATATCAAGAATTCCGTCGTTATCATCATCCAAATCATCATCATTTAAAATTCCATCATTATCAAAATCTGGGATACATTCATCTCTAATTTCTTCTTCACTACTACATTTTGAAGGATTATCAGATATAAAAATTTCACCATTAATAATTCCATTAGTTAATAAATTGCATAAAATTGAACAATCAGTTAAAGAATGATTCCCGCTAATACTTATAGCTGTTCCTCCAGGTGCATCTGCTATAAAAACACTTTCTAAGCCATTTAAATTTGTTAATAAAGGATTATTCCCAATACCTAAAGCTCTAACTTCTATTAGATTTCTAAATCCCTGTAGATTCATTAGTTTATTATTTTGACCTATGCCTAAATCGCCTTCTAACTTAGTTAACCCTGTGAACCCAGTTATTTCTATAAGATTATCGTTTTCCAGAATATATAAGTTACCCCAAGAAGGATTTAAATCTCCAATAATTTGAATATTATTAAATCCATTTATTTGTGCTAAACCTGTCGTAAAAATCTCTAAACCACTACCAATAGTAATTAGATTTTCGAATGAGGGAATCATTGTTAAATTTGGGCTTCCACTTAAATTCATAATTTTTGTTACTATTGCTAAATTTGTAAAACCATTAATAGTTAATAGATTACGATTTTCGGTAATGTCAATATTACGAATTACTTCCCTTAAAGAATTAAAACCACTTATTTCAAGAAGTGAATCATTGTTTTCAATACTGAGATTTCCTTTAAGGGGTGAAGCATCGGGTCCGCCACCAATTCTAACCAAGTTATCAAACCCCTCAAGTTTTTCCATTGCATTAGCTCTACGTATCACAAAATATCCATCAATATTTAGTAAATTACTGAAGGTAGATATTGTTTCTAATGCTTAATTCTCAGACACTTGAAAGTTTCCTCCAATTTTTTCTAACGCATTAAATCCTTTTATATCCTTTAAAACAGAATAATTTCCAATAATTAAAAAATCTCCATTGACCGTTTGCAACTTATTAATTCCTTCAATAGTTCCAATTAAATGACTTTGATCAATTATAAAATCACCACCAACGAATTCTAAATTACTAAAGTTTGATACGCTCGTTATTTCAGAATAGGAAATTATTAAGGATCCTTCTATTCTTTTAATAGCTGTTACCTCGGAAATATCGATAGCGTCACCTATGTATACCGTACCAGTAATGACTTCACATGTTCCATAATTTGAAATAAAACTTTCAACGTCACTTTGACTATTCAAATAAACATCTCCGGTAGGACATTGAGAAAATAAAATATGATTTATTAAGACGAAAAAACATAGCGTTAATTTTTTTATCATTTTAATAATGTGATTTAGAAAAGGTTGACAAATATATTAATATTTGTCAATTTAAACCCATTCCATTTACATTTAACCTCTTCTCCTCTGCCCTTTAAGCAAAAAGCATGTCCAATTAACATCCTTAAATAAACTTTTGAGTTTAAAAAAATTGGAGAAAATTGTCTATTGCTAACGCTTTTTTCCAAAGCAAAGTAACATAACGCAGTACATTATAGTACAAATATATTGTTTTGAGTAAAATGGCGAATACTGTGTATTTAAAATAATTATAGATATAATTAACACGCTAGTGTTTTATATCGTCAACAATTATGTTACAGCCATTTTCGATACGTTAAGTTTATTCGTAAGCTATAATTCTATATTATGTGTAAATAGCCCAGAATATTATCGTTTCTAAGATTATTCATTGCTTGGATCATTTAACATTGGTTTGGTTTTCTGCTAAACAATAAACATTCCGTTTTTTATTAATTAGACTACAAACAGTTTATTGTTAACGTAAAGGGAAATTAAAAAGACCGCTAGAGATAATATAGGTTCATTAATATTTATTATGGGATATAAATGAACTTTTAGATTTAAATTCAGTTGTTCATTATGTATTGTATACATATAATATATATTTTATTAAGAATATAAATATTAATTAAGTTTATCTAGCTTAATGAAGTTTCAGTAAAGATTTCCAGCTAACTAAAATAAAAAAGCAGAATAAAAAATGAGTCTTTCAAAAGAAAAGACTCATTCATTTTATGATTTGTGTTTATAAGCCACGATACGCTACATAGGTTTTTCTAATATCAATGGAAGTAAGGCCAAAATTAGGTCTTTCTACAGGATCTCCGTTTAAATGAGTGTAAACGGGTAAATTATTTCTCTTAAGGAAATCGCGTAAAATTAGATGATTTCTGGGCCAAGAGCCATATAACATAACCGAATTATAGTCAAAAGGAAGTGAATCATCATAAACACTTTCTTTACTCAGATTTGCTTTTAAAGTAGCGACTATAGATTTTCCATTTTCTCCGAGTTTATTCATTCCTTCTTTTATAAATTGGTAATCTTTATTAGTATGAAAATTTGCTAAATAAGAATCTCTCTTCGGACGTTGATGCTCATGTCCAAATCCAACTGCGTGTCCTATTTCATGAACAATTGACTGAAAATCACATGTTAAAGACAAATTCATACTACCTTCTACTGATCCGACAGAGCAATTACAACCTGACGATTTTTTAAAGATTGTTATTTTTTTTAAATGAGAATTAGCAGGTACAATTTTAAACCTCATATTGGTTTTATTAGCCCAATGGCTCATTGCTTTGAAAATTGTAGCATATTGTTTTTTACTAAAATTATTTTTGTCATTAAAAGCAAAATGAATCCATCGACCTTCCCATAATTCTGCGCCATACAATATGTTAGAGTTAATGGATGATCGAAGCTTCGTAGTTTCTGTACTGTACTTTTTTTTAAAATATGCAATATCATTATCAATATCTTCAATTTCAAATTCATTAACGTTATATATTTTTAAAATATTAACTGAAGATTTTGGAATTAACATATCTCCTAGTAAGATTAAGAAATTATCTTCTTTGTGTTTATCTATATATAGGTTAATATTACCTAAGCTTTCTCCAATAATTATTTTTTCATTATTGGTTAAATTATCCTTTTTTATGTCGGTAAAAACTCCTTTATCGTCGTAACAAGAAGTGAATAAAACTAAAATAGAATAATAAAGAAAGAAGTATAATTTAGTTTTTATTTTTAACTTCATTTTCTAGTTTTTTAATTTTATTATTAAGCTGAATAATGTAAAGTGATAATTCTTCTACAGTTTGTAAAAGATTTTTCGTAGTATCATCAATACTATAACTTCCATACTTTTTTATTGCTCTTTTAGAATTAAAGTTAGGTAAATGTTTGTTTTTAGAAATAAAGGTTTCTAATTCCTCAATAGGTTTTAAATTATAATTTGATTCAAAAACATAATCAGGCCAGTCCGAAGAGTCACTAGAAATTTCAATATCTTTTGTCAAAATAGTCCCACTAACACTCAATTTTTTTTGAGGGTTATTAGTTCCTATTCCAATATTTCCATTGTTAGCAATACACATTCTAATAGAAGAATTGGTTAAGAAATTCAAACCATTTTTAGGCCCGTAACCGCCACTTTTTCTGTTACTTGCAATTCTCTCACCAGAGTCCCAAACATAGGATGTGCCAAATACTACGCCATTATCGAGACCATTGGAAGTTCCTTGATTGTTTACTAACAGCCATCCATCTAAAGATATGTTAGTATAGTTATAAGCTTGATCTTGAGAAAAGCACATAAAGGACCAAAGCATAAGGATTAACAAAAAAAAATTTTTCATAATTAAAGGGTTTAAAAATTAAAATATTTTTTCTGCTAAATAGTAAGGGTATTACAAATGTATTACTTTATAGTGATTGGCTATATTTTAACATTTGTAATTCTTCTTGATTCATTATTTATATTTTGCATTATTCGAAAATCAAAATAGTTTAAAAAACGTAAATATATCATAATCAGTGTTTTAAAAGAAATATTTGTAATTTCTTTCACTTCTGATATTTGATTTATAAGAAGCTTATAACTAGACATTTGAACCTATATTTATGTCATTGTTAGTAATGTACACTACCTACAAATAATAACCTTTTGTTTTAATTAAAGTTTTGTGTAGTTGTTTTAGTTCTATTGAATAGAACTATATACACCTAAAATTTTCCTTTGTAAAAAGAGTACTTAATTTTATATCAATCTTTTTGTATGGTTCATGATAAGCATCATTCTGTATTGTTAAGAGAATGATCTATATTTATAATTTATGTTAGAAACAGAGTGAGACTTCATTTTATTTTTAATTAAAGTGTATTTTTGTCAAAAAATAGATTTTTTAATAAAAAAATAAAATGAAAATAATTAAAAAAATATCAATAGTTTTTTCTTTGATTTTATTAATGGCATCATGTGATGATACTTACAGTCCACCTCCTGAAACCGAAAAAGTATACACTTTAAATCTAAACCTAAGTAATTTCCCAAAAAATATACCTAATGATTTAAATCTTAGAAATTACTTATGGGTTTCAAAAAAAGGAGAAAATAAGTATATTTTCCTAAAATCATTTCTGTTTTTAAGAGACAGTTTACATCCCAGTAGAAAAAAAATTTTGATAAAACAAGAAGAATTGATAGAAGAAGATATAGATATTATTATAACTGTTGAAGAAAGTTATAAAAAGCCATCAGAACCATCTAATTGGATCTTATGCAAAGGCTCGGGAAACCTTTCATCAAACCCTATATCTTTATCCTTTGAAGATGGACTCTTTAATTCAGAAAATGAAAGTTTTCTTAATTCTAAAGCTAGCTTTTTTCTTAATGCTCCCTCTGCAGGTTCCGTCGGAGGAAATCACAATGGAATCTGGTTTATTAATGATCTTTCTGCTACTACTGGAGGGTTCGAAAACTTTCCTGTTTTAGGTGAAAATTGGGAATATGGCGCATGGATATTATTAGATGATAATACCCCAGCGGACAACATTGTTCATCTTCCCATTGGAAAATTCACAAATATATCTCAAGCTGACACTAGTATTTACGGTACTTCATTTAATAATGAATTTAAGGGGGCTAATTCTGTTTATCCATTTGTTGGAGAAGATTTTATTGAGGATCCTAACGGCAAATTCTCAAATCTAGATTTTCCCTTAGATCTTAGAAGACCGTCAACTGTTTTAAATAGTCATCCAAATGTTATTATTACAATAAGACCGAAATCTTATGAAAATACAACACACCCCTTTTTTATATGGATATTTGATAAACATATAGGTATAAACGAATCATTATCGGAAAAAATAATAATGAATAACCGAAATCAAGGAGTTAATTTTTCCGGAAAATTATCTCTGATACCCGAAAGCTAACTAACAGTTTTAAAAAAGTTACAATAAAAAACACCTATTTTAGGTGTTTTTTTTATTTAAAATTTAGTAAAGGTATATCTATGTATATAGATCTTTAGTAAGTAATAAAAACGTATTAATAAAATCATTGATATACCCTTTGTTGAATAAGTGAAACTGATTACTCGTGCAATTATGATTACCATAAAAGCATCAACTTTACACTTTTTAATTACCCTGTAAACGTTTCCAAAGTGTTTGTATTAAAAATTTGGCATCTCGTTGGTTTTTTGGTGTTTCCGTTGCTTGAATTTTTCTTTCTTTTTCTTCTAGTAGATAAGAAAAGGCGAAAAAAGAAGAGCCATCCTCTCTTGGAATAACCCCAAAACGTAAATCGTTAAAGTACCATTGCCCATCTTTTTTTTCAATAATGTACCAACCTTCTGCAATTTTTATAAGCCTCTGAATGTTAGTATACTTAATTAAATCAGCTGATTTTTCACGAAGTTTGGGGTATTTTTTGAATTGTATAGGTTGGGTATCGAAAAAAGAATAATCAGTTGTAAGATAATAATCTTTTGTATCAATATTGGCATTCCATAAAATGGTATTTAAAGGGGATGGTCGCGAACTAATTGTTGTATATTCGATACCTTGATTTTTTAATGCTGTTTCAATTGTTCGATGGGCATAAAATTTTAAAATTAGGGTACTTAATAAGTAGGTTGTAGAAAGTATGAGTCCCATTTTATTGAGACGTGTTCTGAGTTTTAGATTTTTTTGAAAACATGCTACACCAATGCATCCCACGAGTAATGGTAGTGTATACAAAGGATCAATAACAAAAATAGCATTGAAAGCTACCTTTATATCAAAAGGCCAGCATAATTGAGTTCCCCATGTAGTAAATGCATCTAATAAAGGATGTGTAATTAAGCTTCCAAAAAATAGTTTCGTCCATGCTTGCCAACCTAGATTTTTTTTGTACTCCAATTTATTCACAAGCCACCCTAGAAGAGGTGCCATAAATATGGAAAATAAAATAGAATGACTAAAACCTCGATGTAATTCTATCGCTGTAATAGTATCTGTAAATAAACCTAAGCATACATCTAAATCAGGAATTGTGCCTCCAATAGCTCCGTAAAGTAATGCTTTATTACCAATTTTTTTACCTAAAACAGCTTCTCCAACGGCAGCACCTAATACAATTTGGGTAAGTGAATCCAATTTTTTCTAATTATATTTTATAATGATTACTTTTTTAATGCTTAATCACACAACCTCTTCAATTTGTTTTGAGTATCATTTTAAAAAAAATGCTTATGCTTGTGATTACTATTTTGAATCGTGTGTTTGTTTGAAAAATTATTTTAAATCCCATTAATATAATTACTAAAAGGATCATTAAATTGATAGCCTGTATTGAAACGCTCTTTACTCAAGATTTTATATTCTGACAATGCCCAAAGTATAAATTCTTGTAAGAAAGAGATGTCTTTTTCAGTAGTATTTGGCTGATATTTTTTTATTAATGAAGTCAAAGGAACAATGGAATTTAATTGTTCTTTGAAATATAAATCGTCCATATCATCAAGCAACTCCACCGCCTCTTTTGTTGTAAACCATTCTGAAATTGCATCGTATGGTGAGGTCTCATCGTCTTTCCTTAATTTCTTGATTTCAGGAAATAAGGTATTAAAAATTGTTTTGATAGCACTGTTTAGTAGAAGATGAGCCACAATATCAGCTCCCTCCTGCTCTCCTTCGTAAACCAATTCCATTTTACCTGTTATAGCAGGAATAGTTCCTAAAAAATCGAGTACTCTCACCGATGTTTCTGTTTCTTCATTCAGTAAACTTCTTCGCTCGGCAGTACTTAAAAGATTTTCAAAAATAGCAATACTCATTCGGGCACTTACCCCACTTTTTAAGTCTACATATTCACTTTTTCTTGCTTCAAACACTAACTGCTCTATGATATCTCTAGCCATATCAGGAACATATATTTTAGTTTTTTGCTCCGCTAAGTAAGTAGCCTCTTGCGCTGTAATTTTCTTAGCAATTTCGATGGTTTTGGGATAGTGTGTTAAAATTTGAGAACCAATACGATCTTTTAACGGAGTTACAATACTTCCTCTATTTGTATAATCCTCAGGATTTGCCGTAAATACAAACTGTATATCTAAAGGTAACCGCAATTTAAAACCTCTTATTTGAATATCTCCTTCTTGTAGAATGTTAAAAAGAGAAACTTGAATTCGAGCTTGTAAGTCAGGTATTTCATTAATAACAAAGATACACCGGTTGGCTCTTGGAATCATTCCAAAATGTATTACACGATCATCTGCATAATTTAATTTCAAATTCATCGCCTTGATAGGATCCACATCTCCAATTAAGTCTGCTACAGTTACATCAGGAGTAGCTAATTTTTCAAAAAAACGCTCTTCTCTATGCACCCAAGAAATAGGAGTTTCATCTTTATGTTCAGCAATCAACTCTTTAGCGTATCTTGATAAAGGGTATAAAGGATCGTCATTAATTTCAGATCCTTTTACAATAGGTATATATTCATCAAGTAACGTAACCATTAACCTAGCTAGCCTTGTTTTTGCCTGCCCTCTTAGTCCTAAAAGGTTGATGTTATGTTTCGATAAAATAGCTGTTTCTAGTTCTGGAATTACAGAGTCTTCATATCCCCAAACTCCTGTAAAAACAGTTTCTTGTTGCTTTAATTTTTTGATAAGGTTATTTCGTAATTCGTCTTTTATTGAAAGCGATTGATAACCTGATGCTTTTAGGGCTCCTAATGTTTTTATATTCTGGTGATTCATGTTAAATATTGTAATAAAGTATGTAGAGAATACTTTTTTATTGTTGTTCTTATTAAAATTTTCGAATATTTCTTTTTCTGTTTTGTTCGTAATCTTCAAAAATCATTTCTCCTAAACCTTTTAAACCAGTATAGAAAGCTTTTCCTTGATTGGCAACCGTAAAATGCTGAATAAATTGCATTAAATAAGGGTCTTTTGCTATCATAAATGTGGTAATGGGGATGTGCAATTTTCTAGCTTGAGCGGCCATATTGTAACATTTTTCAACAATATAACTATCTAAACCATTACTGTTTTTATAATAAGTGCCATCAGATAACCTTAAACAGCTAGGTTTTCCGTCCGTTATCATAAAGATTTGCTTATTGGTATTTCTTTTTCTCCTTAAAATATCTAATGCAAGTTGCAAACCTGCTACGGTGTTGGTATGATACGGACCTACCTTTAGATAAGGTAAATCTTTAACGGAAATCATCCAAGCATCGTTTCCAAAAACTAAAATATCCATGGTATCTTTAGGGTAACGAGTTCTAATAAGTTCTGTTAACGCCATTGCTACCTTTTTGGCAGGAGTAATTCTGTCTTCTCCGTATAGAATCATGCTATGACTAATATCAATCATCAATACAGTGCTCATTTGAGCTTTAAAATTTGTTTCTTGCACAATAAGGTCCTGATCCGTCAACGAAAAATTACCTATTCCATTATTAACCTGCGCATTCTTAATGCTTTCTGTCATAGAAATTCTATCTAAGGAATCTCCAAAATTATAATCTCTAAATTCTCCTGTAAGCTCATCTCCTGCACCACTTTTTTTTGTTTTATGATTACCAGCACCGTGTTTTTTTAAGTTTCCAAAAATTTGATTTAATGCATTTTGTCGCAGGGCTTGTTCTGTTTTTGAAGTAATTTTTATTTTCTTGTCATTTGGGTCATCTCCATTACCGGTACTATCACCAAATTCTTCCCTTATATAGCCTTTATTTTTTAAATCTTCCAAAAAATCATCCAATGTATATTCAGGAGTAGTTAGCTTATATTCTTTATCTAATTGTTTTAACCAAGTAAACGCTTCATCAAAATCTCCAGAAGTATAAGTAAGTAATTCTTTGAAGATATCAAATAATTTATCAAATGGGGGGATTTCTTTTTCCTTAAACTTTTCAAAACGTAACCCTTTTGTGTACTGTTTAACCATGTTATAAAAATACGACTATTTGTTTTTTAAAACCAGTTATTATCTTTTAATAGATAAATTATAATGTATATAAATTAGTTAAAAGAATCCATTAAAGCTTCTTTTTCTTTTATGAGAAGTAAAATAATGTCCCCTTTGTAGCGTTTTTTACAAATTTAAAAAATTACAACTTTTGATATTTTTTTCCTATTGTTAACTTAGATACTAGATTTAGTATCTAATCTTTTATAGCCCAAACCTTATAATAAAAAACAACTCGCAACAAAATTATTATATTTTTAATAATAAAGCCTAAAGTCTAATAGTTTACATACTTTATAGTGCTTTTGATATAATTTTTCAACTACATTTAACATATCATCATCTTCTTCAAAAAGATTAAAGAAAACTTTGTCTAAATTAGCACTAGAAACTTCAGGGTAGTTGTTTCCATATCCAGAAATACCTTTAGCTCCTGTTATGTCAAGGAAATACTGAGCTTCTTCTTCATCTAAATCAAGAATTTTTGCGCTAGAAAAATGAAGTAACTTACCATTTAATTTTCCTTCAAAAATTTCTGCAATTTCTTGTAGGCTATAATAGTAGTTGTTCAGGCAAATACTATTTGCTTCTCCTTCCATTACCAAATATATGATTTCGTAATTTTTAAAATTATGATCATCTAAAACTAACGTATTTAAACTGCCTTCTAAAGCTTCAATGGTGTCACAAGTTTTATGAACACTTGTAATTCCATATTGCATAGCTAACTCCTCTAATTTTTTTTGCGTTCGGGTAGTTTCTATTATTTCAATATCACGAACAGCCTCTAAGCAGAATATAAAATAATCTGTAGGTAAATAATTTTCTTCCGGTAAATGCTGTTTTCTTTCTAACAAATCTTAGTTTTTGAAGCTAAAACGCAAAAATAATACAACTATTTTATTTTTTTAAAAGTGATTTCAAACATTAAAATATAACAAACTTCAAATTCTCGCAAGCCTCTCCTCTATTCTATTGATAGACAATAATATTTTTCTTTTTAGCTGGCTTAACTTGTAAATTAATTAATAGGTTTTATTTTTTGAAATAAAGTTTCTTTAAACGTCTTTCCAACAGGTACTTTTTGTTGATTAATATAAACAATGTTTCCGGTTACTTTCTCTATATAGTTTAGATTAATTATAAATGACTTATGTACTTGAATAAAATGATCCTTTTTAAGATAGTTATTCCATTTTTTTAGGCTATCAATAAAAGTAAGGCTATTTATTTTTGTAACCACTGTTACATAGTTTCGATCTGATTGAACATAAATTATCGAATTTAAATCTACTTTATGAAGTGTTTTGTCTACATTAATAAAAACGGCATCTTCATTCTGAGTTATTTCAAGAACATCCGTTTTTATAATACTGGTATTTAATTGCTGCTTTGTATCTAGTTTATTAATGGCCTTTAAAAACCTCTCAAAACTAAAAGGTTTTAACAAGTAATCTATAATACTTTCATATTCAAAACTTTCAGCCGCATAGTTTGCGTAGGCGGTGGTCATTATTACCTTTGGTGGATTTGAAAGTGTTTTTAAAAAATTAAGTCCTGAGATCGTTGGTAAATTAATATCTAAAAATAACAGGTCTATATTTTCTTTTTTTAAAACAGTATTCGCTTTTATAGGTGAATTAAAGACCCCTTTGATTTCTAAATCAGGAATTTTATGAATATAGGATACAAGAATTTCTTGAGCGGGTATTTCATCTTCTATAATAATACAGGTCATTGTAAAATAATTTCTAATTGAGCAATAAATGTGTTTTCTATTTTGAGAATAGTAAAACTATGTGTATTGGGATATAACAAATGCAGTCGTTTTTTTAAATTTTTAAGCCCAATTTGAAAGCCTTCTGTATGTCTTGTAGTCCCGTCCATTGCAAACTCATTGGAACAATAAAATTTAAGTACACCATCATTTACATTTAATTCTATTACAATGTCACTCAGTGCATCTTCTTTATAAGTACTATGTTTAAAAGCATTTTCAATAAGACTAATAAGTAGCAAAGGGGCTATTTTATAATTATAGGAAGTAATATTCTTATTAAAAATAACTCGATTTATACCTTCTGTCCTTAATTTTTGAAACTCTAAATAATTATCTATGAACCCAATTTCTTCTTCTAATGCAATTGTTTTAACTTCACTTTGGTATAAAATATATTTTAAATTTTCGGAAAGCATAAGAATCATCTCAGCTACATTATCGCTGCCTTTTACTGCCTGAGCGTATACCGTATTCATGTTATTAAATAACACATGTGGGTTTATTTGAGATTTTAAAAATTTCAACTCAATTTCAAGCCGTTCTTTATCTGATAACTCCAATTGCTTTTGTTTCTCAAATAATAAGAACAAAAACCAAATTAATGATAAAAAAATAAGTGGTAATAAAAATTTCCATAAGTTACTGCCCAAGCAAATCGTATACTCACAGTAACAATTAATAATATAATAACAATAAAATGTAGTAACTATAAAAAGTAAAGCTATAATTATAAAAGAATATGTAAGGTAATTTAAGTATCGCTTTTTCTTAAAAAAATAAGGTAGTAAAAAAAACTCATTAGCGTAGGTTAAAGGCAATACTATAATTAATAGTTTTATGTCTATTCTATCATACCAACTTGTTGGTTCTTTTCCGTAATAGGGTTTTAGAATGAACACAATAAAAAAATACAACACCCAAAAAAATAAGTGTGTTATTGGTTTTACTAAAAATTTATAATTCATACTTTTTGGTTAAAATACGACTCTTAAAATTACATATAAAGGTAGTTATCCTTTTATTGACTCCAAAAAAAATGTATGAAAGTAATATTGATTAAGATGAAACGCTTTTTATAAATGTATCAACTGATGAAATGTACCATTAAAGCTTTTATACATCATCATCTCATATTTGTACACTTTGTTTTTAATTAAAGACTTATCATTCTAGTTTTAAATTTAAATTAAAGATATAGAAATATGAGTATGGAAAGAATAATAAGTTCATTAATTTTTTTTATGGTTTACAATACAACGTTTGCTCAACATACAATAGAGGGAAACGTTTTTGATGCAAAGACAAACGAGGCTATCGTTTGGGCTAACATTGTACTTTATCAAAATCAAAATGTAATTAAAGGCGTAATAACTTCTGAAGATGGAATATTTACAATTGATAACGTACTCGAAGGAGAATATAAATTAAAAGTAAGTTTTATCGGTTATAAAACTATTGAGTTACCGATTGCTATTCCAGTAAAAGATACCAATATGTTATCTATCAAATTAGAAACGGACGCCACCATATTAGAAGACGTTGTAATTCAGGCTGAGTTAACCACAGTTCAGCACAAAAGTGATCGTAAAATTATAAATATTGGTAAAGATTTATTGGCAACAGGTGCTGGAGCAGGTGAAATATTAAATCAATTACCTTCAATCACCGTTGACGAAACGAATAATATAAGTCTCCGGGGTGATCAAAATATAAAGATATTGGTAAATGGAAGAAATTCATCTCTGCCCAACGATCGGCTTTTACAACAAATACCTTCTGAAGCTATTGATAAAATAGAGATTATTAATAATCCATCAGCTAAATATCAAGCAGAAGGTCTGTCTGGTGTTATCAATATAATCACCAAAAAATCATATTTAAAAGGAGGTTATATTAATATTTCTCTTGGAGCCGGTACTGGAGATAAGCCTAGACATAATGGAAATTTAAATGCAAGTTATACCACAAATAAAGTAAAGGTATTTACGGATTATAGTTATTATAAAGGATACTACGAGCTTGACAGTACTAATGAAGAGGAACGTCAAAATCTTTCTTTTTTCACAGATTTAAATAGATTGAATACTTGGGAGTCTCCTGCTTATGTAAAAGGAGGAGTTGATTATTATATAGACTCAACTAATACAATTTCAGGATTTATAGAATTTAGTAAATTTAGATATAGCAGTCTTGATGCAAACAAAACAGAGCAACGCCTTAATTCAATACCAACTTCTCCTACATTATTAAACGTTATGACCATTGACAATGGTGGGGGACAGAATACTAATTATAATTTAAATTATAGAAAAGAATTTGATAAATCTAATCATTACTTTGAGATAGATGCTAATTTCTCTATATCACCTTTCAATTCAGATGTTGATCAAAAAACTACTGGAGATAGAATTGAAGGAACTAGGATTGAAGACTTAAAAAGTGATAGTAATATTTTAACTATGAGTGCTGATTATTACAATAGCAATGATCATAGAACTTGGGAATTTGGATTGCGTGGTGATTTCAGAGACCTAAACGAAATACAAAGAGTGGTTGTAACCAATCCAAATATTACAAATATCAATGCTGATTATTTTTATAACGATGAAATATATGCTTTATATGGTGTTTTAGATAAAAATATTGGCAAGTTTAAAGTTAAAATGGGGTTACGCGGAGAATATACAAATATTAGATTGTCTGCTAATGAAAGTATTATGAGTTATGATTACACTAATTTATTTCCTTCCTTGAGTAGCTCTTATGAAAAGAATGGGCATAATTTTTCTTTAAGTTATAGTCGCCGAATATCTAGACCTAATTTTTGGTGGATTAGCAATACTACCAATCAAATAAATCAATATTCTCAATTTAGGGGTAATCCAGATTTGAGGCCAGAATATTCGAATAAGATAGAATTTAGTTATTCTAAAGATTTTAAAGGTTTTAACTTAAACTCTTCATTATTTCTTAATGGAAAAGAAAATACAATTCGTTTTTTTAATACTATTGAAGGTAATAATAGAATAATTTCCCCACAAAATATTGGTAATAGTACCATTTATGGGTTGGAGTTATACTCTAAATTTAAATTTGCTAATTGGTGGAATGTTAATTTAAATGCAACTTATTATTTAGGAAAATATAATAATATTCAATTTTTAAATAATGAAACATTTAGTCAAGATTATAGGATTAATAATACATTTAAACCTTTTGATGACTTTAGTATTCAAGCCAATATTACTATTGCTCCGAGAAGAACTAGCCCTCAAGAAGAATTGGGGGGGATAACTTATATAAATCTGGCTTTTCGAAAAGATATTTTGAAGAAAAAGGGTAGTATAACTTTGAGAACAAATGATATTTTCAATTCAAGATTAAATAGCGCTATTGGAGACGTTAATGGATTTACTTTCAATAGAAGATTTATTTCTCCTTCTTCCAGATACTTATATTTAACGTTAAAATATAATTTTAAATTTGGTAATAATAATTTAGCGAACAAGAACCGTCAGAGAAAACGAAGAGAATACACAAAACGGAGTTAATTAAGGTTTTGTTTTAAAAAAAAGAAAGACTGATAATTGAAATCAGTCTTTCTTTTTAAATAACTATTCAAAATAAATTTAGTTTATTAAATTTTATACACTATAGCGCTAGAATTCAACAACTTAATACAGGTTGTTGTGTGTGTTTTTTATTTAAATTATAAATGAATAGAAAAATTTCACTAACTATTCAACCATTCTTTAAAGTCTGTAGTTTTTTGTCTGCTAACAACAAACTCTAAATCTCTTGAATTTAAAATCTGTAATTTTAATCGATGATTAAAGTATGGCTCTATTTTTTTTATTGCATACCTCATAACAATTTGTCCACGATTGATTCTATAAAATTCAGAAAGCTCTAAAGAATCAAACAAATTGTCTAAAGTTTCATCAATAATAAACCTTCTATTGTCAAGTGTAATCCCAAATGTAATACTTGTTTGAGAATAAATATAGGCTAATTCAGAAGTTTGTATCTGAATAAAGCTATTCCCCTCTTTCACAAGTATACCTTTTCTTCTTTTAGAAGTTTGCAACGAATTCAAAAGTTCTTTTAAAACAAGCGGTTCAATAACTTCTGGCTTAGATTTATTAAACTTATTTAAGGCATTATTCAAGTCTTCTTGTTGAATAGGCTTCAATAAATAATCGATACTATTAACTTTAAATGCACGAATGGCGTATTGATCAAAAGCAGTTGTAAAAATAATTGGAACGTTTATTTCAATTTTATGAAAAATTTCAAAACTCAAACCATCTGCTAATTGAATATCCATAAAAATTAAATCAGGGTAAGGGTTATCTTTAAACCATAAGACAGCTTCTTCAATACTATCAATTACGGATAATATTTGAAAATCAAAAGAACTATTTTTTAACAACTTATCTAATTGTCTCGCTGCACGTTGTTCATCTTCAATAATTAAAATTTCCATTGTTTATAATTTAGTTATAAAATTAAAGTAAAGGCAATTTTACGATAAAATCGTTGCCTTCATTTATAATTTCAGGTGTTTTACTTGATATTAATTTATATCTCTTTTGTATATTTTTTAGTCCTATTTTGGTAGAGGGAATTTTCGTGGATTTTAACTGAATTTTATTTCTAACTACTAAATGATCATCTTTAATGTTAATAGTGATAACAAGTGGTTTTGCCTTAGAAATAATATTATGCTTTATGGCATTTTCAATTAAAAGCTGAAGACTCATTGGAACTACTAAACAAGTCTCTTTATCTGGTGGTATATTCCATTTAATTTGCAAATTATTTCCAAACCTTTCCAGCTGTATGTAAACGTAAGCTCTTACAAATTTGAGCTCTTCCCTAATTGAAATTGTATTGGTAGCAGCAGAATCGAGAATAAAGCGATAAACATTCGATAAATTATCAACAAAATTGATTGCATATTCTTTGGATTCTTGATCTATAACATCTCTCAATGTATTTAAACTATTAAATAAAAAATGAGGCTGCGCTTGGTTTCTTAGAGTATCCAGTTGTGCTTGCACCATTATTTGTTTGACTTGCTCTTCAACTCTAATGGATTTTTTAAGCCTTATATAGTAATAAATAGCATCGTAAATAGCCATTATCATGAGTGTCGTGATTATAGTCGTTATCAATATTTTTAAGTCTAAACTGTGGGTATATTCAGTACCCAAAAGTCCAAAAATTAAAGAAAGTAAAAAACCTCCTATAAATTCAACTGAAATGATGACAATTATAAGAGAGAAAAATAAAATAGTTGTTCGTTTTATATCGTTTTTAAAGTCATTGTATTTTGTTCTTAGGAAGATTAAAATAGTCCTAATGATAATCCAATCTAAAATGGTAAAACATAAAAAAATACCCCATCTAATAAATATAATATGAAAGCTTGTTTCGTTTGATGCCTTATTGAGTAAGTAAAATAATATAATGCTAATAAAAAAAATACCTGCAAACGAAAACCAAATATCATTAAACCCTAGAGATTTTATACGTTTTTCTTTATTAAATAGAGCCATAGATTTAATTATAAAATTACTACATTATTACTTAAATAGGATATTTTTTAATAAAAAGTTAATTTAAGTTAACAAAAGTATCAAAAAACGAGTGCTATTACTTATTGATATTTACCATTACACTTATTTACGATACGAATAACGGAATTATTTGTGCACCGTGCAAATAGTGCTACGTATTACATAAGGAATAGATTTCCAAATTTATTATGGTTCAATAATTATAATCCTTAAATTACTTTTTTAGATCTGTTTATACTTTTTCTTTATATATTTTAATTGACATAAAACATAAAAAACCTATCGGACCAAACATAAGTGTTGTTATTAAAATAGGTGCCATAAGTACTGGGTGTATTTTTAAAGTATCGTTCTTTTCTACCATCCACATACCAAGAAAAAGATCAAAAGCTAAAAAATGTGTCCATCCAGCCAACACCTTTTTTTCATCTGTAAATAACTCTACTACAGATGCTAAATCTCCAAAATCCATCATTCCATTACTCAATAAAGAAGGTATAATATAAGAGGCATAAACTAAAGATAATAAAACAGGAATAAACTTAATTTCAATTAACCATCTTGTTATTTTATGGTTGGGTAGAAAAACTAGTAGTAACCACATTGGAGTTACTATTGTGCTGACGATTGAAAAAACTAATGAAGGTGTCATATGTTTTGAATTATTTATATTTATTTAAAATTACCCGGCAAATTTGAACTAAATAGTAGGTTTTCAGAAAAGAAACCTTTTGAAATGAAGTATAAGGTCTTTGAATCGTCGTATCAAAGGTTGTCTTAAGTTGTTACAGACATAAAAATGAAAAATATTTTTATGAATAACTACTGAATGAAGTTAAATACTTGACAGTATATCAGCAGCAGCTGTTAACGTTTTATCTGTTTTAGCAAAACATAAACGTAGTGTTTTGTTATCTGTTTTGTTCTTATAAAAAACAGATATAGGAATGGTAGCAACACCAAACTTTTTTATCAAATCCCTAGCGAATTCAGTATCCTTTTTAGAGCTAATCTCTTCGTAATTAATCAACTGAAAATAGGTTCCTTCAGAAGGTAAAAGCTTAAATCTACTACCTTTAAGATATTCTCTAAAAAGCAAACGCTTTCTTTCATACATTATTGCTATACCATTGAATTTAACTTCTTTTAGATATTCAGATAAAATATATTGAGAGGTACTACTAATACTAAAAACTAAAAATTGGTGAACCTTTTTGATTTCATACATTATATTTTCTGGAGCAATTAGATATCCTATTTTCCAACCTGTTATATGTAATGACTTACCAAATGATGAAATTATAACAGTTTTATCTATAAGCTTAGGTCTTGTATTTACAGAAATATGGTTATGCTTAAAAGAAATGTGTTCATAGACTTCATCACTTAATAAAATAATATCAGGGTACTTATCCAAAAGTAATTCTAAAAAGTTAAAATCTCTTTCATCCCAAATTTTACCTGTTGGATTATGGGGATTGTTTATGATAATCATCTTTGTTTTTAAAGTAATGGCACTTTCTATTTTGTTAAAATTAGGAGAGAAATCATTATTTAGGGAAATACGAACTGGCACCCCGCCAGCAACCAATACAGAAGGTTGATAGCTGTCATAAGAAGGGTCTAAAATAATAACTTCATCTCCCTGTTTTACAAGGGCATTAATTGTAGTATAAATCCCTTGTGTTGCTCCTGCTGTAATTAATAAATTCAAAGAGGCACTTACCTTTCTTTTATAATGTCTATATGTTATATCAACTATTTTATCTAATAAACTAGGTAAGCCTGTCATAGGTGTATATTGATGAATATTTTTACTAAAAGAGTTTTTGGCTATTTCTATTAAACGGGGAGCAATATCAAAATCTGGAAAACCTTGCGCTAAATTAATTGCTTTATACTGATGAGACATCTTAGAAATTACGCTGAATATACTAGTTTCTGTATTTTTCAATTTAGTCATTGGTTTTGGTTTTAAAGGTTTTAAAAAAACTTTGAAAATATCAATTATTGATGCTGGACTTTTTGATATTACTTTATCTAAACTTTTTAGTAATTGAACGAAATATTTTTTGATTTCCTATTACTTTTTAGGTATTTTGATCAAAAATTAATATTTATTTATGAAATCAAAAAGAAAAAAAACATTTTGGTGTAAAATACTTCTTAAAAAAACAACATCCCTTAGGATACTATTCATTTTCATTTACTTTTATTCTTGTAGTACTGATGAAGTAAATGATGTTAATTTAGAAAATAATACTCCCGATAAATATAGTTCAAATGTAGTGGTGGATTGGTTCAATTTAATGAAAAAGCTTACTACAGAAACATCCGGTTATACTCCACCTGTAGCTGCAAGGGCATTTGGATATACAGGTATTGCTCTGTATGAGGGAATACAACTTGGAATGATAGAAAAAAATAGTCTTTCTGATAAATTAACCGAGCTAAATATTACCATAAATTATGATAATACAAAGTTGTATAATTGGTCAAGCGTTGCCAATACTATTTTGGCAAATATGATGACTTATTTTTATAAAAATGCTACAGATGTTAACAAAAAAAGTATTTTAAAATTGAGAGAGCAGTACAATTCTATTTTTTCAATTAATACAAATAAAACTATTTTAAATCAATCCATTGCACTGGGAAATCAAGTTACCTCACAGATTATAGCATGGTCTGAAACTGATGGTGGTCTAGATTGTCAATTTTCTAATTTTACTGATGATTATAGCCCAAAACAGGGAGAGCAGTTTTGGAAACCGACAGGGCCTGATTTCTTATCAGCTTTGCAACCCTTTTGGGGTAATAACAGACCTTTCCTTAATTCTAACATACAAGATGTACAACCTTCAACACCACCAGCATATTCCACTGATGTAAATTCTATTTTTTACAAAAGAGCTTTTGCAGTTTATGAGGCGGTTAACAACGTTTCAGAAGAAGAAATAATCATTGCTGAATTCTGGTCAGATGATCCTGAAACTTCAGCGACACCACCTGGGCATTCTATTGCAATTCTAAATCAATTGATTGAAGAGAATGAATTCAATATTTATCAATCTTCAGAAGCATTTGCTATGCTTGCTATCGGAATTAACGATGCTTTTATTTCTTGTTGGAAAACAAAATACGAAACTAATTATGTTCGTCCTATTACCTATATTAATAAATATATTGATGCCGGCTGGTCACCTATTTTAATAACCCCTCCATTTCCTGAATACACCTCAGGGCACTCAGTTCAATCAGGAGTTCTTGCCCAAATTTTAGGTTCAATTTTTGGTGAAAATTATAGTTTTACAGATAAAACACATGAGCATCGTACAGATATTAACGGAACACCAAGGTATTTTGAAAATTTTATTGCAATGGCAGAAGAAGCAGCTATTTCAAGGTTGTATGGAGGTATCCATTATCAAGAAGCTATAGATAATGGCTTGGAACAAGGTTATAATATCGGAAAAAATGTGATTCAGTTATTCGAATAATAATTAATTATTTTTTCCATAAATAAAGGTTAAAACCTTTCACATACATTATAATAATCAAATAACCACTGTTTAAGAAGACAGTGGTTATTTTTCATTTCCAATTTTAATTTTATACTTATCAATTGGTTATACGGAATGTATACTAGAAAAAATCTAACTTTTTATTTCAACATAACTTATGATTTATAGTCCTATACATTACATGTAGCACAGATACCTTTGATAACCATATTAATATCTTCTGAAACAAAACCTATAGGGACTTGAATTGGAGGTATTTTATAATCTAATAGACAAATTGTCTGATTACATGAATTACATCTAAAATGTAAATGTAAATCTTTTTCTATTTGACATTTACAACCTTGTTTACATAAAGCGTATTTTACAACCCCAGTGCCATCGTCAATTTGATGTACAATTGCATTTTCTTCAAATGTTTTTATTGTTCTGTATAAAGTGGTTCTATCGGACTTATCAAAGGCTTTTTCAATATCGCCAAGTGCCACAGCTATTTTTTTACTTTCAAGTAGATTATAAATAAGCAAACGCATAGCTGTTACACGAATATTTTTTGATATAAATAACCTCTCTATCTTATTCATATTACTTAATCTTCATGGTTATTTCCAAAAGGTTTAATAATTATACCTAAACTAAATATAAATCCATCCGTAGGTGCATATATTTCAGGAAATTTAGGTTTTTCGTGTGGAGGAAGTACTAAAGGTGAAAAATTACTTTGCCTTTGATCTGTAAAATTTTCAAAATTAGCAAACAAACTACCAAACTTAAAATTACGCATTAATAATAATCCCATGGTAATAAAATCTTTAGTTTTTGTTCTATCTGATAAAAATTGACGCCCAAAATAGTATGTTTCATAACCAATGCGCCATTTTTTTGATTCATACATTAAAACACTTCCTGCGCTATGTTTTGCTGTTAATGGTTTTTGGGGATTTCCTGGAAGGTAATTCAATTGGGTATCTATAAATGCATAATTTAAGAACCACCTAAAAGATTCGTACGAAAATTTAAGGTTAGTTTCAGCACCTCTACTAGTGATTTTACCTTTAGCATTTTCAAAATTAAAAAATCCATTATTCAAATCATTTAATAAAAGTCCATTTTTAATCGATGATAAATAGAATAACTGGTTTATAGATATGGTTAATTTATCTGATATATTTTTGTTAAAATTAACATCCAGATTCACACCATAAGAATATTCAGGTTTTATCAAATTTTTATTAATACTTACAATATTTTGAAAATTAATATTTTCAGCTTCTTCTGTAAATATGTTAGGTATCTTATACCCTAACCCTCCTCCTATCCTTGAAGAAAACATTTTATTTTTATAAAGCAATGCTACCTTAGGTAATGGAAAAAAACCAAAATCATCAGTATAATCAATTCGTAATCCAGACTCTAAAATCAAATGCCTCGATAAATCGTAAATATTATTGACAAACGTTCCGTAAGTAAGGTCATTTTGATCTCTTATTAATTGAGATTTTTTATCCTCATTAAAATCTGAAGTATATAAATTTGCTCCAAAAGTCCAATGACCTCTATTAAACAATTTGTTATACGTAATTTCGGTAAACGAATTTCTTTGTTTTCCCTTAAATTGAAAATCTGGGATACTTAATTTTCGTTCAAAAAAAGAAAAACTATTTTTTATTTGAAAATAGCTCAAAGAATCTAATTGGGTCTCGTATATAAATTGACTACTTAATCTTTTTGATATATTCTCTTCCGTGTATTGATGAATTCCATTTTTTCCATTATTTATTTTATTAATATCACCACCAATTCTATTATCGTAAGTTCCATTAAGTCCAAATGAGATATTTGTTTTTTCTGAAGGGTAATAGAAAAGTTTAGGATTTAAAGAAACAGAATGTGTTTCTGGGAGGTTACTAAAGTGGTCACCTTCTGGGTCAAAAGCATTTTGATAGTGTCCTGATCCATAAACTGTAAGACCTACTTTTTCGCCTCTTTTACTATAAAATATATTTGCAGTACTTCCTTTAACTTGTGTTTGAGTAAACATTAAATCCAAAGATGGGGTAAATTCAGGTTTTTTAGAAACCATATTAACCAATCCAGCAATAGCCCCTCCTCCATATAATGTTGAGGAACTTCCTTTTATAATTTCAAATTGTTCTAAATCTAATGGGGGGATTTGCAAAATACTTAAACCACTTGAAAAACCTCCATATAAAGGAAATCCATCTCTTAATAATTGCGTATAACGTCCTTCTAAACCTTGAATACGTATATTCATGTTACCACTACTTAAAGAAGTCTGTTGCATTTGTATTCCTGTGCTTTCTCTTAACACCATAGAAATATTAGAGGGGTTCATAATGGCTTTTTCTTCTAATTCTTCAGCTCCAATAAACTCAAGTCTAGTGGGAATTCTTTTGATTGTTCTTGTACTTCTAGTGGTTTGTATTACTACAGTTTCAAGTTCGTTACTTATTTCCTCTAATTTGAAAGTTAAAAGATGATCCGTTGGAGTTTTTATCATGGTATTAATCGTTTGATAACCAATAAATGAAATGGATACATTATAATTTCCTTTGGGAATATTCATAACTTCTGTTATACCTTCAAAGTTTGTATTCGCTCCTTTTTTTAATTCTTTAAAATAAATCGTAGCTCCTATTAATGGCTCATTTACAAGGTTACTAACAACTTTTATTTTAATATTTGATTTTTGTGCATTTATAGATACACAAAATGTAATTATGAACAATATGTTCAACACGTATTTATACATTTAATTTATATTGATATTTTTAATACTAGCATAGTTTCCCATACCTAATTTAAGATATGAGAGACTACTGTTATCAACAGTAATCTATTTAATAAGTTTTCATGTAGGAAGCTTTCTTTGGAGGCTGCCAAATATTAAAAAGATTATCAAACCTATAAATTGTTTGATAAAAGATAATTAATGAAGTGATTTTTACATTAATTGGAGAGGTGTTTAAAAAAGTGCTTAGCTCTTGAAAAGTAATTGCCATTCCACAACAATTACATACGCAAGTAAAAGCGCAGCTATCATGATTTTCCTTCTTTTGAGTATTGTCTGTACCTTGCTCTATAATTACTTGAAAATCGGATAGTAATGATATATCAGAGCATTCTTTTGCAGATAAAATAAGAATGTACAAGGATAATATGATACTTAAAATTTTCATTAAAACAAATATACCAATTAATTCATGCACAGCTTGTGCAAAAAACTCTAATTATTATATTTAATTTAGTAGTAAGTGATGCCAAGTATGCATTTGTAAAAGGTTAGATAAACATACCTAAATCAATCACAAACAATTATAAAAGGATTTTTTATTTACCCTTAGAATTAAATATACGGATAAAGGAAATTAAAAAAGGGTTAAAAAAACTTTGTTATGCTAAACTAAAAATCAGTATGTTCTATTATTTAATAGAATTATAATTTGTGAAATAGGTGTTTTAGTTGTTTGTAAAAACTAAAAACGTTCTTTCAATAAAAGGGTATTTTCTAGAACTATAAAAAACTTTGAAAGAAATGTTTTCATAAACTTATTATACCGAAATTATTAGCTTTTGTTGTCATTTGCTTTTTAAATAAGGTTCTAATTGTAGTAAAGAATAAAAGCAATTGTTTATATCTGTAAGTTATATTTTGTAAACTTAAAATAAGACTATATTAATGACCAAAACTAAATTTTTATGTCAAATGTTTAGTTTGTTAATCATAACAAGAGTATTTTTTTGTTTGTTGAAGCGATTCATTACCTAAATTTAGTGTTTTCTAGACGTTTTTTTATTCTCAATTCCTATTGCCCTCATAATTGCACGATCGCCATAACGCTTCCGTATCTTATCCATAGCTTGGTAAAGGTTAATTATTTTATCGTTATGATCAAATAATTCTATTTGATGACCTCCTTCTAATAAATGACTAAATTTCACCCCTATTAAACGTACTAATAATCGTCTTTTATACAGTTTTTTATATAGTTCTTTTACTAATGGAATAATTTTATGGTCTGCTGCACTGTAAGGTATTCGACGTTGTAAAGTATACGTTTGAAAGTCAGAATAACGGATTTTGAGAGTTATACAAGCTGTTAACTTATTTTGTGTACGTAACTTGTAAATTAAGTTTTCAGTCATTACTGAAATAATACTTTCTAATTTACGAAGATCTGTTGTGTCTTTATCAAAAGTACGTTCTGTAGAAATAGATTTTCTTTCTTGGTATTGTATAACTGGACTATGGTCAATTCCGTTGGCCTTTTTCCAAATCGATATTCCTTTTTTACCCAATACGCTAGCCATCATATTGATGGGAATTTCCTGCACCATTTTTATCTTTTTCATTCCTAAATCACATAATGATTTATATGTAACATCTCCTACCATAGGAATTTTTCTAACAGATAAAGGAGCTAGAAATATTTTTTCAGTTCCTTTATCTATTTTTAATTGATTGTTTGGTTTTGCTTCTCCTGTAGCAATTTTAGACACTGTCTTATTGATAGATAAACCAAAAGAAATTGGTAGCCCTGTTTCTTTAAGAATACGTTTTTTTAATTCTAAAGTAAATTGATGACATTTAAAAAAACGATCCATACCTGTTAAATCAATATAAAACTCATCAATAGAGGTTTTTTCATACACTGGAACCATTTCTTTGATCACTTGAGTAATAGATTCTGAGTACTGTGTATAAACGGCTGTATTTCCTCTTAAAACAATAGCTTCTGGACATAATTGCTTCGCCATACGTATCGGCATTGCTGAATGGATGCCAAATAAACGGGCTTCATAGCTACAAGAGGCTACCACCCCTCTATCTGAAGTCCCTCCTACAAGTATAGGCTTCCCTACTAACCTACTATCTATTAATCTTTCGCAAGACACAAAAAACGTATCTAAATCCATATGTACTATTGAACGTTCGCTCATCATAATTTTTTAAACGTATTCTTATTAAATGAAGTTCCTTTTTTATTATGATCGATGTACCTAGGATCTTTAATGATAGGAAGATAAAGCATACTTTTCACTTCAATTGTAATGCAATCAAACTCTTCTAAAACTTTTCCATATAACCGATATATTCCCTTTCCTCTAAAAGGGTATTGCCGTATTACCTGAGGAAAATGAACAGAATCAATAAAGCAACCTTCCCTATCCAAAAAAGTTCCAAAAAACATATACTTATCATTAGATGTTCTTGTTCTTTTAGTTGTTATTAGATAACCTTCAATGGTAACAAATTTATTTTTATACTTATGTAAATTAGTTGCTTTTAAAAGAAAATAACTCTTTGTCGCTAATAATTTGAAAGGACTACAAAGTGGAAAACCTAGTAATTCTATTTGATCGAAAGCATCTTCTAAATAAGAATTAGGAAGTTCAGGTATTTTATAAGGGGTTTCTTGAATATTAAATAAACAAAAACTCTCTTTTTTTAAAGGTTTATGATTACTACTTATATGCGCTTCCCATAAAAGGGCTTGCTTACTTTTTTTTGTAAAATTAAAAGCGTTTATTTTTATGAGAATTATTATTTGTTCCATTGAGATGGAAACTCGTATCATAAAATCTTTTAAACTTTTGAATAAGCCATTTTCTGATCGTTCCTCTATAATTTTTTGGATTGCATTACTTTCTAACGAATGTAAAAACATAAAGCCTATGTAAATTTCTTTACCATAGATAACTGTTTGGCTATAGCTTTTATTTATGCAGGGAGGTTTGATAATTCCTCCATGCATTCTTGCTTCATGAATATACAACTCTGTATTATAAAACCCACCTGAATTATTGATAGTAGCCACCATATATTCTAAAGGGTAATAAGCTTTTAAAAACAAACTTTGATAGCTTTCTATAGCATAAGATGCTGAGTGCCCTTTTGCAAAAGCATATCCTGCGAAGCTTTCAATTTGTTCCCATATTTCTTTAGTTAACTGTAAACTTATCCCCTTATTTTTACAGTTTAAAAAGAAGCGATCCTTAACTTTTAAAAACTCTTTTCGAGACCTAAATTTTCCAGACATTCCTCTACGTAACATATCAGCCTCTCCTAAAGATAAACCTCCAAAATGATGCGCTACCTTAATAACATCCTCTTGATATACCATAATACCATAAGTTTCCGGCATTATACTTAGTAATGTAGGGTGTACTTCTTTTCTTCTCTCTGGATAACGAAACCGTAAAATATATTCTCGCATCATACCCGATTTAGCAACTCCTGGTCTAATAATAGAACTAGCCGCAACCAGTCCCAAATAATCGGTTACTTGTAACTTTTTTAATAGCATTCTCATCGCCGGAGATTCAACATAAAAGCAACCAATAACTTTAGCTTCTTTAAGTAAAAGTTTAATCTTTAGGTCTTTTTTTAAATAGTTAATGTTATTTATCTTAAAAGACTTTAAATCAACATTATTACGAGATACTATCTCAATTGATTCTTTAATCTTACTCAGACCTCGCTGACTTAAAATATCAAACTTATGCAATCCTACATCTTCTGAAATTACCATGTCAAATTGAGTTGTACTATAACCTTTAGGAGGGATAAAAGTAGCGGTATAATAATGGATAGGTTTATCTGAAATTAAAATACCTCCTGCATGAATACCTAAGTAATTAGGAAATCCTTCTATATAAGAAGCGTAGATAATTACCAACTTTGAAAGTTTATCCAGTTCATCATAATTGTAATTACTTGATGATAAACGGTCTATTTCTGATTTAGGGAGCCCAAATACCTTTCCTAATTCTCTAACAGCGGCCTTATATTTGAAAGTGTTATAAATGGCTAATAAAGCTGTATTTTTAAAGTTACTGAAAATAAATTGAATGATATCATCTCTATCTTTCCATGAAAAATCAATATCAAAATCTGGAGGCGTTTTTCTATATAAGTTAATAAAACGTTCAAAATACAAATCCAACTCTAAAGGATCTACATCAGTAATACGCAAAAGGTAAGCTATAATACTATTAGCACCACTGCCCCTACCAACATAAAAATAGCCTTTCGCTCGTGCATATTCTAAAATTTTCCAATTAATTAAAAAGTACGAAATAAACCCTTTTTCTTTAATAATATTTAACTCTTTTTCTATACGATTATATATTTCTTCAGAAGGTTCTTGATAACGATAAGAAATCCCAGCATAACTCATTTTTTTTAGCAACTCGTAATCATGTTCTTTACTTTTTCCGAATATTTTTTGATTTTTAGATGTTTTTCCAGAAAAATCAAACTTAATACTGCATTGATCCAATATATTTTTAGTATTTTCAATTATCTGAGGATATTTTATAAAAGCATTTTTAAGATTATCTGGGCTAAGTATTTTATCTTCCTCTGAAGCTTGTTCTAATAAAGACAATTTACTTAATAAAGTATTATTATCTATAGCACGCAGTAATCGGTGTGTATTAAACCCTTTTTTATCTTCGAAAGTAACCGTCTGTAAGACAACCACTTTATTTAGTTTGTTACTCCATTTTGAAAATTTAAATTGACTCAGCTCTTCTTTTCGTATTCCTATATATTCATTAGTATTTAAAGGAAAACTAAACTCGTTTTTAAACGGATAAATTACAATAGTGTGGGGTATTTTTTTTGCTTTTTGAGGTATTTTAAGTTTCTTGTTTTTTAGAAAATCAGACAAATAACTATTTATTTTTTCAAAGCCATTATTGTTTTTAGCTAACATTATAAACTGTTGTTGTGCACCGTTTCTAAAATCCACTCCAAGTATGGGCTTTATTTTATAACTAGTAGATAATCTGACAATATCTAAACAGGTAGAAGTATTGTTAATATCCGTAATAACAAGCTGTTCTAAATCATATTTTTTGGCCAATTCTAATAGCCGTTTTGGAGAAATAGTTCCATATCTTAAACTATAATATGTGTGGTTATTTAAAAACATATTTCAAATTTAACTACAAAAAATAGTTTTTCTTGCTTATATTTGTAGTATTATGAATCATATTGCAAAAAACATTCGTCATTTAAGGAAATTAAAAAATTACACTCAAGAACAGTTAGCTGATGAGGTTCAAATGACTCGATCTAAAATAGGTTCTTACGAAGAAGGAAGGTCCGACCCTCCTATAGAAATGCTTATTCGATTTTCTGAATACTTTTCCCTTCCCATTGATGTACTAGTAAAAAATGATTTATCCTATGCCACAGATACTTCGTTTATCGAAATAGGAAATCAACGTGTTTTATTTCCAATTTCAGTAGACTTGAATAACGAAGATTTAATAGAAGTGGTCCCTATAAAATCATCGGCTGGATATTTATTAGGTTATGATGATCCAGAATACATAGAACAACTCGAAAAAATAAAGCTCCCTTTTTTACCGACAGGAAAACATAGGGCTTTCCCTATTAAAGGAGACTCTATGCTTCCCATGAAAGACGGTTCTTATGTAATTGCTAAATACTTAGACGATATGCGTGATGTAAAAGATGGAACTTCTTATATTATTGTTACTGCTAATGATGGAATGACTTATAAAAGAGTCTATAATAAAATAGAAGAAAGAGATGCTTTATTACTAGTTCCAGATAATAAAAATTATCAATCATATCATGTACCTATTACCGAAATATTAGAATTATGGGAGTTTACTTGCAGTATTAACACACAAGAATATGATGAAAAAGATTTAAAGATTAGTAGTATTGCTTCTATGTTAAATCAATTGGGTATTGAATTAAAAGCTTTAGAAAAAATAATAATAAACTAGAATAAATGACCTTTCCCCTAAACAATGAATGATTATTTTATATAATACTAGGTTTATAATGAGTAACAAAAAGAAAATTATGAAATATTCTGTTGTTGATATAGAAACAAATGGAGGGGATAAAATAACAGAAATTAGTATTCTTGTTTTTGATGGAGAAAATATTATTGATGAATTTACATCATTAGTAAATCCTGAATGTAATATTCCTACATTCATTACTAATCTAACAGGAATAACCCAATCTATGGTATCAAATGCTCCTAAGTTTTATGAAATAGCTAAAAAAATACATGAGATTACACAAAACACTATTTTTGTGGCTCATAATGTTAATTTTGATTATAGAATTATAGGAAAAGAATTTCGTAGACTAGGGTTTCGTTTTATTCGTAAAAAATTGTGTACCGTAAGACTTTCAAGAACGTTATTGCCTAATAAAAAATCATATAGCTTAGGGAATTTATGCGCTTCAGAGGGAATTAGAGTTAATAATAGGCATAGAGCTAAAGGTGATGCTGATGCTACCGTCATTTTATTAAAAAAATTATTAATATTAGATAAAGAAAAAGATGTTATTTCTTCTTTTTTAAACCCTCGGTCTAAAGAAGCCACCCTTCCTCCAATGCTTTCCAAAACAGTATTCGATAATCTATCAGAGAAAACAGGGGTCTATTATTTTAAAAATGATGTTAATGAAATTATATATATTGGTAAAGCTAATAACATAAAGCAAAGAGTACTGAGTCATTTCTATGACAAAAAGAAAAAGGAAGTATCTATGTGTATGGTTACAGCTAATATTTCTTATACTGAAACAGGTAGCGAATTACTAGCTTTATTATTAGAGTCTTCTGAAATCAAAAAATATCACCCTAAATATAATAGAGCCCAAAGAAGAAGTATTGAGAGTATTGGATTATTTTACTACGAAGATCGATCGGGAATAATACACCTTGCGTGGAATAGACTCAAATTAGTTCCAAATCCTATTGTTAAATTTTACACAGCCAATGAAGCTCGCTATTTTGTAGAAAAGCTATGTGAAAAATTTGAGCTATGTCCTAAATTCTGCAATCTACAAACCAATGTGAGTAGTTGTTTTCATTACCAACTAAAAAAATGTAAAGGTGTTTGTAGAGATAAAGAAACCGTAAAAAACTATAATTTAAGAGTTACAAAATGTCTTGAATCAATTAAATTTAAAGAAAGTAGTTTTATAATTAAACAATCAGGATTAAAAGAAAATCAATACGGTTACGTACTCGTACTGAACGGTTTTTATATGGGGTTTGGTTATCTTCATAACGAAGAAGAAGCTTCTTTAGATGTTTATTTGAATAATATTACGCAACAAAAAGACACTAGAGATGTACAACGTATATTAAACTCGTATTTAAAGAAATATCCAGAAACCCTAATACACCTTGAAAAAACTGCTTAATACATTATGACTTTTACATAGCTTTGCGTTCATTTAACTTCAATATAAATGCTTGATGAAAATAAAGTTAAAAAATAAAAACTATTGATATTTCAAAAATATATTAATCAGTATTGAATCCATTTTACTGTTTTTTAGTTTTAATAACTAATTCTTTAATTTCACCAATACAAGCCATAAAATACGTCACTAAACGGTACGCCTTTTTAAATACCATAAAAGAGGAGATAGTTTTTATAGCTTGCACACTACGCGTATAACGATAATTATCTAAAATAGAAAAACCATTAGCCAATCAATAAGTTGTTCAGTTATAGTTCTAAAATTCCACACAAACAAGTACTTGTTTAGGTCTGTTTAAAATTTGAACGACCGTGCCTTTCATAGGATAAAATAAGAAGTAGTATTTAGATTAACAAGATGAAATATTAACTAGTAGAAATAAATATAGCCCGAATTATTGGAGTCAATATTGATGTCACAATTATAAAAGAGTTCGTTAATAATTTACACAGAGTAAATGAATTGGCAGAAAATAGTAATAGCTTTATATGGAGATTGAAAGATATATCAAATAATGTCTCAAACTTTGATCCTTTTAGTGATGAGCAGGTAATAATAAATGTTTCTGTTTAGAAAGATATTGAATCACTAAAAAGCTATATTTATAAATCATTTCATACAGAGTCTTTATAGCTAATGGAAAAACTCTTCGAAAGATTTTATGATAACGGAAAATTATTCGGATTTAGAGTGTTCGAAAAAAGCAACTTTAATCATTAAACCTGCGATTATGAATATATTGATTTCGAAATCATAAATGGAAAGTGTAAAGAAAATGACCAAAAGACGAAAATCATATATGATTTAACCAATGATCAAATGATTGTATATTTCGATGAGAATTTTCAAAATCAAGCATTGACTAACTTTCCTGATGAAAACACTTTTGAATTTACAGAAATAGTAGACAAGTTAAACAAGTTATCTGGATAGTTTCCAGGAAACAAAAATGTTTGAAAAAGTACATTTCAACTTCTTTTACTATCTTTAAATGGTTGTTAAAAAGTCTAGAATAAAAAACTACAAACAAATATTTTAAAAAAATAAACTTATTCTAATATCAAATAACCGTCTTTTATTACTTATAATTTATAAAACCTCTACTATCATTTTTGACCGTTATTGTAAGAATAAAATACTATAATTAAGTTTGCAACTATAATTTGTATAGTAAAGTATGATATTATAAACTTTTTCAAATTAGTAAAAAAAATCAACGACTAAAAAATTGCGATTTTTAAAATAAAATCAGCCTCTAAAATTTATTTTTTTCAGGCAAAGCAACAATAATAACTTGATTTTTTTAACCTCGGTAATTATACTGTTGTTTTTTCAATTAGACTGATTTGAAAAGTAGATTAAAATAAAGTTCCAAGATAGACAGAAACCTATTTTAAAACATAAAATAAACTAATAAATCAAGTTCTTTTTATCGATAAGTTTATTTTGCTTGTAAGATATCTTTATTTACTCATTTATCATAACATTGAATATTTTAAATAACCAAAAAAGAGATCAAAATAAAAAAGATATATCTAAAAAGTAATATAATCAATATGAAAAAAATAATAATTGTACTAGGAATAAGTATATTTTTTATAAAGTGTACCAATCAAGAAAAAAATATAAATACAAAAATTATGAATAATCAAAAGTTAACAATTGTAGCAAAAATTTTGGCAAAACCAGAAAAGAGAGAATTAGTAAAAAATGAACTTCTAAAATTAATCGATATTACAAGAGCTGAAAAAGGATGTATCAATTATGACTTACACCAAGATAATGAAGATGAAAACCTGTTTTTATTTTATGAAAATTGGGAAAGTAAAGAGTTATGGAAAAAGCATATGGAAAACACTCATTTAACTGAGTATATGAAAGCTACAGAAGATGCTGTAGAACAGTTTACACTGAATGAAATGACCCACATTAAGTAAAACTAATTATATATAATATGTATAAAAAACAGCTATGTAGTCAATTGGCTACATAGCTGTTTTTACATATTGATCTATAAAAAAAAATTACAATATTACCGATAACTTTTAATATCTGAGATATAAGAAATGACTGAATTAATCATAGTGATTGAGTTGAATTATATTGATTTTATTTCTATTAATTTAATCAAACAATTCTGATATAAAAGTCATGGTATATCAAAAAAAACAGGTATAAGGCTTCCTTTAATATTATTTGTTAAGATGTGATTGATAAGGTATTTTACCTCACAGAAACAATCTTTTAAAGTATAGTATTTCAACTTGATCTTTTCACCATTTTGGGTATAAAAAAACATCCAATATTTCTCCCTATTTAAGTTATATTTTGTTTTTTACGTTTTTGTATTAAATTCATCTATATAAAAAACATTCTTTACATAATATGCTCTTTGTAAATCTAAGAAATGTTTAGTTTTAATAAAAGCATACAGACATCTTTTGAATAACTTTTGATAAGCTTATTTAAAAGCTTTTAAATCAAAAAAAAGAATACTATTTTTAAATAAATAACTAAATAAAAAATCTTTCAAAAAATATATCTAAAAATATAGAATATAAGATCATTAAATTTATAATTTATTTTAATAAAAAGTATATTCGCATCCTATGTGGATGTACTTAGGATTATTAGCTGCATTGTTTTTAGGATTGCATAATTTGTGTAAAAAACATGCTGTAAGAGGAAACGATGTTTTTTTTGTTTTATTGGGAACTGTAACTACTGGTTTTTTGTTGTTAATTCCTTTATATATCGGATCAAAATACTACCCCAGTATATTAAAAACAATGAATCTTTTTATTGATGATATTTCATGGAAAAACCATGGTTTTATTTCTATTAAATCCTTAATAATGACTTGTTCTTGGGTATTGGCATATCAAGCATTAAAACACCTTCCTATAACTATAGTGACTCCAATAAGATCAGCAGGTCCGTTTTTTACATTTATAGGTGCTATTGTGATTTACAGAGAATCTCCTAATATTTTTCAATGGTTTGGCTTTTTCTTAATTATTTTATCCGTACTACTATATTCACGTATTGGAAAAAAAGAAGGTGTCGATTTTAAATCAAATAAATGGATTTTGGCTATAATTATAGCTACCTTTTTTGGGGCCTCCAGTGGATTATATGATAAATTTTTAATCCAAAAGCTTAATTTCTCTCCTCAAACATTACAGTTTTGGTTTTGTTGGTACACGATGGTCATATTGTTCATTATTGTCACAATCATAAAGCTTTCAAAAACAAGTAAAAGACAATCTTTTACTTTTAGATGGTCAATTCCTGCTGTAGGAATATTATTACAAGCTGCTGATTATTTTTATTTTAAAGCACTAGAGGATCCACATGCTATGATAATGTTGTTATCAGCCATAAAAAGAAGTCAAATTGTAATTGCTGTTGTTATAGGTGGGATCATTTTTAAAGAAAAAAATAAAAGAAAAAAGCTCGTACCTTTAACAGGTATTGTTTTTGGTGTATTTTTAATTTTATATTATAAATAAAAAAATCCTGTTTTTTAACAAAAACAAGGATTTTTTGCATAAAAATGCTTCTTTCTCTTTATCGTTAGAAACTCTTCCCAACAATATGATTTTATTGATAAATCATACTGCAATAATATGATTATCAAGGTAACTTCACAATAAGTAAAAACCCTATAAATTGCTTATGGTTTTTACCATACATCTTAAAGGGTTATATTAATTTCTTTAAAAACTTTTATCAAAAATTAATAACTAAAAAAATAAACTTAGTTTTTAAATACACTTATTTTAATTAAAAAAGGTTTTTTCCTACTCTTTCGAATGAAAAAAACCTTTAAATCGCTAATCAAAAAATTAACTTACTACTACACTTTAAATATACGATTTAGCTAAAGTTATTTTACTGAAAAAGAGGTGATTGGGGGTTTTATACAGTTAATTGGTAGTGTTTTAAAGATAAGTGGTAAAAAATAAAAAACACTTATGACTACCTAGAGCAAAAATAATTTCTTTTGGTAACAAGAGATCTTTAAATATTTATTTTTAGTAAGAGAATCTAGACCTTAGACGGGTTTTACTTACTTAATGTTTATTTAATTAAATTACCCTATTTCTTTATAAATATAAACTGATTAATACCTTATTCTATTTTTTATGAATCTCTTACCATTAAAAGCTATAATAAAATCAAACATTTAATCTTTAAATAATTGAATTGTAATATCAATTAATTAGATTTAATCAATCTTTATTTATGGGGGTCTAATATCTGCATCAATTTTTCTAGTTTAAAACGTGGTAAAATTAATAAGTAATTTCATTTAACTATTATTCTTCTCATACCTCTGATCATATACTAATTTTGCTTTACCATCTGACTCAAAAAACTCTGCTAGCCATATCTAGCTGTTTTAAAAAATATTTATAAATTTCATCTACGATTATTTTATTTTTCTCTTTAATATCTTTCTAAAACGTTAAATATATTCCTTTTTGTCAGGTTTTATTCGTATTTAATTTGCTATAACGAAAACTATTTTCTTAAGTATTTTAAACACATAATCACTTTATTTTCAATTAATAACAATATTATACTCCTCGAAAAACCTTTTCTATTTATCTGTTAGTTTTTTTGACTTACATACAATGAAATAATACTACCTCTTTATATCTTTATAATTTCTATTAAATAAAGACTATCAAATTTATAACTGTTCTTATTATATTTTAATTTTTCAGGGGTTCACATTTTGGTGGAAGTGACATAAACCAATCATATGCATTTTCGGAATATTTATATGCGTCACAACAATGCCCTTGACAGCCTGTATCTAAATAGTCATTTTGATGCCCATTATTTTTTAAAATTTCACTTATTCTATCTGCCGCAGTTACTAAATAAGTAAAATCTCCACTTCTCGAAATAATCAGTCTACCAGGTACTTTACAATCTGGATTCTCTGGTGCTTGATACACTTGTTCTTCAGTTTCATTTATACCACCACAAAACCATTGTATGCCAGCAAAAACATCTTGAAACATTTTAAATCCTTGATAACCTAAAAAAATAGATCCTCCTGAATATCCAGCAGCATAAATTCTTTTTTTATCAACATTATATTTTGAGACTACTTGATTAAGTATTTCTTTAATCCATAACCCCTGCGGCTCTGAACCCTCACAGCCTGCTTTACACCAAGTATTTACCCCTTAATTATTATACCTCTAGGACATTCTGGTGCTATAAATATAAAATCCTGTTTAGTTTTCCATAGATCTTCCCAATAGAATTTCATATTGTTTGGATGTCCTTCATCTCCGTGCAACACTATAATAATTGGAAATCTTTTCTTGGTTTTAGTTTCTGGAATTCCTAACCAATACCAAGATCCATTAAATTCAATTCTTTTTATAATATTAGATGTTGTTCGCTCATCTGGTTTTTCAATTAAAATCACATCTTTTATAGGTTGAAAAACTTCTTGTTTATTACAAGATATAATAGAGCATATAATGACAAACCAAAATACATTTTTCATATTTATTTAATTAAATTTAACTGAATTTAGTTAAATTTTTTAAAATATATTATTACCTATACATATCTAAAACATGTATAGGTAGTAATTACAGTGGATAAACTAGTAAAACCCTTGTCTTACTAGCTTACATAGGAATTTCTGCACCTCCTTTAGTTCTTGAAAGGCTATAATTCTTGACATCCTTATCAGGATAAGCGTGATAAGTTATACTCTCTGGTTGAAAAATAAAATCAACCTGTATTACAAGATGTTTAATATTTCCACACTCAGGAATTGCTTCACGTGTTAAATAATAATTTTGCTTTTGTCTATTTGCATCTCGTCTAATTCTTCCAATATGTGGCTGGATAAATTCAACTATTTTTCTATTTATGGCATCTTTTGAACTTCCATTAAGAACAAATTTAGTCCCTGGTCCTGATGTTTTAAAGTGTTTATCTCCATGTTCATCATAAATAAATTTTGTTGTAGCAGTATCTATTCGTTTTGCAAGATCTGGTTCAAGGGCTTCTATTATATCTTCCAATGAAATACCTTCATACAAAGACTCATGACTTTGCTCAATGACATTATTTAACAATGCTTCATTTGCTCCAGGTACTTTAAACATACCTAGTGATATAGGTCCTACATTAGAAGTTAACTTAGACAACGCTTTATTTAATTCTGTAAGATTATTAATTGGTTTGAAGTTTTGATCTTTCATTTTTTAGGGTTTTATGTATTATTTTTTGATTTTAGGTTTGATCAATTGCCTAAAATTAGTTTAGCATATATACTGAATTACGTATATTAAGGTTCCGAATAAGATGTATGTATTTGTTTAAATTAATGTAATATAAAAACTAACAAAAGCAACTGCTTCCCTTACCTTTAAACGATAGTTAACATTTTATATTTTATCTTTACTATAAAAATTAACCACTAACTTACACAATATAAATACGTTAATTTTTCTTATATTCTCACGGTATCAGGGGTACTACAGTTTTAATGCTTCATTTAAATTAGATGATAACGCTACTCTAATTTCCTCATAGATTTTCTTTAATAGTCCTTCACTATTGATAGAATAATAAAACTTTTCTAAGGAAATTAATTTTCCTTCAAAATATAATCGTGAGCATTTAAATCATATAAATAAGTAGTTTAAAAAATAATCGGGATAAGAAACTTAGATTTGTCGAATTTTAACCATAAATACTAATTCGTATGCTCTGTTGCCCCTTCATTACAAAAACGAAATAAAATATTATCGCTACCAAAATCACCTGTTTTGAGTCTTATCTGAGCAATACATATTATTTTCACGTACTTTGTTTCACGTTTTTGAGGACACATGATTATATATTTATTTTTATGACTTAAATCTCAATTATAAATTATTCTCTCACAATATTCTTCACTTTTTTGAATACTCATTATCTCCTACTCCTTCTCTATAATTCACTTACTAAATATTAGACATAAAAAAACACCTTAACTAAGGTGTTTTATGATATGTATGTTTTTAACGTCTATAACATGTGATACTAGCTCTGAATTAGTAAAATATATAGACTAATACCCAAAAATTAAAAACCCAAATAAATCAAATATTTATAGAAAATTATTTCTTATAACTATTGTAGGAATGGGCTTAATAGTTTTTTAATATTTTACTCTTATTATTCTATTTAAATAATCAGGGAGGTCAGGTTGATTCGGATCGCTCTTATCATCTGTTGGATCATTGTTTCCGTTAGCATCCTCATCCTTTGTTAAAATACGATCACCGTCATCATCATCATCAAGAAAATTAAACCTTGTATCGTTATCTGTGTCATCATTCCAAGGTTTTCCATCGCCGTCTATATCCTCTTTTATTGACGGTATATTGTCTCCATCATGATCAGTACCATCAACAAAATCATACAGTTCTATGTAGTATAATAATATTTTATTAGCTAATGCATTTGATGAATTTCTGTAAGATAAGCCTGATGGTAAAATAAAAAAGCCCTTGCCCCCATCTTCATACTTAAGCGGTTCACCAACTGTAGAAAGATTATTACCTCCCTTAAAATGTACCCATGGATACCTCCATCCAGGAATAACATTCAATTGATTAAACCAACTAGGGAAAATTAAATCTTGCTCCTTTTTAACTTCCATAGCATTAGTCAACGTTCTTAATCGATAGACGGGCAAAATAGAGTCTATTACTGTTGGAAATCCCTTATCTACATCAGGTGCTCCTTCGTGCTTTACAAATACATAGTAAGTGTAATCTATATCAAACTCATTTACTTTTTTTGTTAATAGCCTATCATCTTCAGACAAAGCAGTTTTGCCACTTTTTAAAGGCACAATTGAATCAAGTGTATCATCGAAATAATTATTTTTTAAAAACTTTAAAATAGAATCATTATCAATCTTTGCCTGTTGTACATGATCAAAATTATCAACTATTTGGTTTTCATCACTATCCCCACAAGAATACATAATGATACCAAAGATGAAAGCATATAGGAAATGTTTTAATTTTATCATTTAATACTATAATTTTGAGACGCAATTTACCATTTTTATACCTTTGTGAAAAATTATTAATATATTTTAAATGAGAATAGACAAATATTTGTGGTGTATTAGATTGTTTAAAACAAGAAGTATTGCTACAGATGCTTGCAAAAAAGGGCATATTAAAGTTAATAATACTTCTGTTAAACCTTCAAGAGAATTATTTGGTAATGAAGAGCTTTTGGTTAGAAAAAACCAAATTAATTATAAAATAAAAGTTTTAGACATACCTCCAAACAGAGTTGGAGCTAAGTTAGTTGATTTATATAGAAAAGATCTGACTCCAAAAGAAGAGTTTGAACGTACAGAATTACTAAAATATTCAAAGGATTACTATAGAAAAAAAGGTACAGGTAGACCTACTAAAAAAGATCGTAGAGATATTGATGAATATAACAATGATAATGACGATTAGCTAACCTTTAAACCAAAAAACGTAATATTTATAAAATTATGATTGCAAAAAACAATGTAATACTTAATAGTAAGCAGATTGAGCAAAAATTAAAACGAATTGCTTATCAAATTTATGAAACAAATAATGATGAGAATGAGATTGTGATCGCAGGAATTTCTGAAAACGGATTTATTTTAGCCAAAAAATTAAGGGAGATTATAGGTGAAATATCTTCTATTAAGGTAGTTCTTTGTGAAGTTTTCATGAATAAAAAACATCCTATCAATTCTGTAAATACTTCATTAAAAAAAGAAAAATATGAAAATAAATCAGTGGTTTTAGTAGATGATGTACTTAACTCTGGCACAACATTGATTTATGCAGTAAATCATTTTTTAGAAGTCCCTCTAAAAAACTTTAAAACAGCAGTATTAGTTGATCGAAATCATAAAAAATATCCAGTTAAAGCCGATTTTAAAGGTATATCGCTTTCAACGTCAATTAAAGAGCACGTCAATGTAGAATTTAAAGAAGGAAATACAACCGCATATTTAATTTAATATTTGTACAATTTCTTCAATAATTGTTTTAATATCTTTTTGATCGATTTTTATCGTTTGTGAAGCTTGATTATAAAAACCGTTTCTTTCGAAAAGGTGCTTTGCTATAAATTCGTTTAAATCTTTATCTTCTAAATCAGATACGAGAGGTCTTTGATCCTTCTCTTTTTTTATTCTTTCTACTATTGTATTTATAGATGCTTTTAAATAGAAAGAAATGGCGTCTTTTCTATTTTTTATATGTTCCATATTACCGGCATAACAAGGTGTTCCTCCTCCTAGTGATAGCACATAATCATCTTGACCACTTAAAAGTTCTTTCAAGTATTTATTTTCTATCTTTCGGAAATAAATTTCACCTTGTTCTTTAAAAATATCTTGAATAGACATATCTTCTTTTTCTTCTATAAAATTATCTAAATCAATAAAAGGTAAAGCCATTTTTTCAGATAAACACCTACCTACAAAAGACTTACCACTAGCCATATATCCAAGAATTATTATTTTCATTTTAACGTAAAATTGTTGGGTGCAAATATCAACAAAAAAAAACAAAAAAAAGTTTTTTTAATTAATACACAATTGTATATTTGCACCCGCAAACACGTAGATGTGTAAACAATGACCGGGTAGCTCAGTTGGTAGAGCATCTCCCTTTTAAGGAGAGGGTCCTGGGTTCGAGCCCCAGCCCGGTCACAAAAAGTTAAGCCACATATGCTTAACTTTTTTTATTTTATGCGCATATGGCGGAATTGGTAGACGCGCTGCCTTGAGGGGGCAGTATTCTTTTTGAATGTGGAAGTTCGAATCTTCTTATGCGCACAAACCGAGAGTTAAGAACTCTCGGTATTTTTTTCTTATTTTTCTATGGAAAAAAGGAAGCTTATTGTTTAGGGGTTTTAGGTATTTTTTTTTTTAATATTTTATTGTAAATTAGAAAATTATAATTGATTATAAGAAAATAAAATTCTACTTTATTAAAGAGATTAAATAAGTCAGAACTTATGTTTTCTATTTATTCTTTTAAATTAATTTAGTTTTATTCATAAATTATTCTGTTTTTTTTTGTAATCTTTTTGTATTTTAAAAAGTAAAAAACAGTGAAATTACTGATCATAAAAAGTGTTACCCCTAAGTAATATTTAGTAGAAATATCTATTTTATTTTTTAAATTAAAATCCTAGTTTTGAAAAACTAACATTTAAAAATGTTAATATTATTAATCTTAAAATTTCCAGCTATATGACATTTAATAGTTATTTAAAGAAGAAGGAGTTTGATAGCAAAATCAATTTACTGGAAAGTAGTATCAAAAATTATTTATATAATATTGATTATGAATTAAATTCTGAAGGAATTAGAAATCTTGTTCAATGGAATCATACGATTAAAGATCAAAAGATTGTAAGAATGATTTACCCTAACGAACATTGTAGTACTGATTTAAAAGAAATTGTAGAGGACTTTATACAAACTGAATTCAGTGAATTCAAGTAAAGAAATCTTCTATTAGAAAACTTAAACAGTAAAATCTTAAATAATTAAATTAAACAAGAGCCATCATATTCTGTATAGATGGCTTTTTTTATTTAAAAATTGTTATCATATTTACGAGTATTAAAAAAACAGTTAATACTCTAATTTAGCAATATGCAAAACAAATACATAATTCTTATACTAATGTTAGTAACTTCATTTATAACGTTAGCTCAAGAAATTGAAATAAAAAATTTGAAAGGTCAAATAAAAGATGCTAAAACCAAAAAAACACTAAGTGCTGCACACATATTAAACTTAAATACAGTTGAAGGAACAATAACTGATGAAAATGGTTTATTTAAGTTAACGGCAAAAGCAAATGATACTGTTCTAGTATCTTTTTTAGGCTATTCTTCTATAAAGCTAAAAATAACAAATGATCTTTTGCGTGGAAATGAAGTTGAAATATCTTTATCAGAAAAACCAGAAAAGATTAAGGAAATTGTTATTAAATCGACCAAATTGATTGGTGTTTTGGAGGTTGATATAAAACAGGTTCCCAAAGATAAATTTACAAGAATTCATATCAATGGTTTACCTCAGACTTATGAGATCGGACGTCCAAAGAAAATAAGCTCTCCGCTTAATCAACTTTTAAACCCTGTAGATTTAGTTTATAATTTATTTGGAAAAAAACCAAAACAATTGAAAAAACTTAAAAAACTTAAAAAAGAAGATGATTTACGAAAGATGTTAGCAGGTAAATTTGACAGAGAAGTTATGATGGAATACCTAGAAATGGATCGAACAGAGCTACATAACCTTTTATCTGATTGTAATTATTCTGAATATTTTGTTAAAAAAGCCAGTGATCTTCAGCTTATTGAAGCTATTTTGAATTGTTATGAAAATTATAAAGCTATCAAAAAGGGTAAAATTGGCAGAGACAGAATTAATATTGATAAATAAACACCTAATTTTAATTATTTTGTTTTACGCTTTTTCTGTGTTTATTTTTATATAAAACTTCAAAAATTACTGCATTTTTTATGTTTTTATTTAAAGGAAAAAACTAAATTTACGGTTTTAAATACACACAAACACAACTAATAATGATTCATTTCTTTGGAAACGTAAACAGTAAAATTTTTGCTGTTCAAACAACAGAAGAATTAACAACTGAAACCAATTCGAAACTAACTTGGTTATTTGGAAACCAATCTAAAATAAACATGGCGTCACTTGACGCCTTTTTTGTTGGGCCAAGAGCAGCGATGATTACTCCCTGGAGTACTAATGCTGTGGAAATAACTCAAAACATGGGGATTTCTGGAATTGTTAGAATTGAAGAATTTGAAGCAGTTTCTGAAAATTATTCCGATTTTGACCCTATGATTTTTCAGAAGTTTAACGGGTTAAATCAGGAAACTTTTACTATTAATATTGAGCCAGAAGCAATTTTAGAGATTGACGATATTGCTGCTTATAATGAGCAAGAAGGTTTAGCATTAAATGAAGAAGAAATTTCTTATTTAGAGGCAGTATCTCAAAAAACTGGAAGAAAGCTAACAGATTCTGAAGTATTTGGATTCTCACAAGTAAATTCAGAGCACTGTCGCCACAAGATTTTTAATGGTACTTTTGTTATTGATGGAGAAGAGCAACCTACTTCCCTATTCAAATTAATTAAAGAAACTTCAAAGCAAAATCCTAACGATATTGTTTCGGCTTATAAAGATAATGTAGCTTTTATTGAAGGACCAAAAGTTGAACAATTTGCTCCTAAAAGTGCTGATATTCCTGAATACTACGAGACAAAAGATTTTGAATCAGTAATTTCATTAAAGGCTGAAACACATAACTTCCCGACCACTGTTGAACCTTTTAATGGTGCCGCGACGGGATCAGGAGGTGAAATTAGAGATCGATTGGCTGGCGGTAAAGGATCTATTCCTTTAGCGGGTACAGCTGTGTATATGACTTCTTATTCTCGTTTGCAAGAAAATCGTCCTTGGGAGCAAGCAATGGATGAGCGTAAATGGTTATATCAAACACCAATGGATATTTTAATCAAAGCGTCAAATGGTGCTTCTGATTTCGGAAATAAATTCGGTCAACCTTTAATTTGTGGATCTGTATTAACTTTCGAACACGAAGAAGATGCTAGAAAGCTTGGATTCGATAAAGTAATTATGCAAGCTGGTGGTATTGGATATGGTAAGAAAGATCAAGCTATAAAAGATACCCCTAAAGAAGGTGATAAAATAGTAATTCTTGGTGGTGAAAACTATAGAATTGGTATGGGAGGAGCTGCAGTTTCTTCAGCGGATACTGGTGAGTTTTCTACAGGAATTGAATTAAATGCAGTGCAAAGATCGAATCCTGAAATGCAAAAGCGTGCTGCTAATGCGGTAAGAGGAATGGTAGAAAGCGAGGAAAACTTTATCATTTCTATTCATGATCACGGTGCTGGAGGGCATTTAAACTGTTTATCAGAATTAGTAGAAGAAACGGGTGGAAATATCGATTTAGATCAACTTCCTGTTGGTGATCCTACCCTATCTAATAAAGAAATCATTGGTAATGAATCTCAAGAAAGAATGGGATTAGTAATTGCCGATGAACATATTGATACTTTGAATAAAATTGCAGAGCGTGAGCGTTCTCCAATGTATACGGTAGGAGATGTAACTGGTGATCATAGATTCACTTTCGAATCTAAATCCAATGGCAATAAACCAATGGATTTAGCACTGGAAGATATGTTCGGAAGCTCTCCTAAAACTGTTATGACTGATAATTCAGTTGATAGAAAATATGCTGAATTAAACTATACAACGGAAAAGTTTAAAGAATATTTATCGCAAATTCTTCATTTAGAGGCTGTAGCATGTAAAGATTGGTTAACAAACAAAGTTGACCGTTGTGTTGGGGGTAAAGTAGCAAAACAACAATGTGTTGGAAGTCTTCAAATTCCTTTGAACAACGTTGGTGTTATGGCTTTAGATTATAAAGGAAAGGAAGGAATAGCAACTACTATTGGGCACTCTCCTATTTCTGGATTAATTGATCCTGAAGCAGGAAGTAAAAACTCTATCGCTGAAGCATTAACAAACATTGTTTGGGCCCCTTTAAAAGATGGTTTAAAATCGGTTTCTCTTTCTGCAAACTGGATGTGGCCATGTAGAAATGAAGGTGAAGATGCGCGTTTATATAAAGCTGTAAAAGCTGTATCTGAGTTTTCAATTGATTTAGGAATCAACGTTCCAACAGGAAAAGATTCTTTATCAATGAAACAAAAGTATCCAAATGAAGAAGTTATTTCTCCAGGTACTGTAGTAATTTCAGCAGCTGCAAATTGTAATGATATTACTAAAGTAGTTGAACCTGTATTAAAAACTAATCAAGGAGATATTTACTATATCAACCTTTCTCAAGACGAATTTAAATTAGGAGGAAGTTCATTTGCTCAGGTAGTTAATAAAATAGGAAATCATGCACCTACCATTAAAGATGCTGCTAAGTTCAAAACAACGTTTAATGTTTTACAACAGCTAATCAGAGATGAAAAAGTAGTTGCTGGTCATGATGTTGCTTCTGGAGGTTTAATCACTACTTTATTAGAACTTTGTTTCGCTGATGTAAATGTTGGAGCTAATATAGATTTAACTTCTTTAAGTGAATCAGACAGTATAAAAGTATTGTTTGCTGAAAATTCAGGAATCGTTTTTCAAGCTGCTGATAATTCTGTAGAAGCTATTTTATCAGAAAATGACATTGAATTCTTTAAAATAGGATCGGTTACTGAGTCAGATCGTTTAAATATTAAGAACAATGCGGATGTATTTGCGTTATCCGTTTCTGAATTAAGAGATACTTGGTACAAGACTTCGTATTTATTAGATAGCAAACAAACGGCTAACGATTTAGCGAAAGATCGTTATGACAATTATAAGAATCAACCATTAAAATATACCTTTCCTACGAATTTCACTGGAAAATTAGCAGATGTTGTAGGCAATGTTTCTAACAGACCTAAGGCTGCCATTATCCGTGAAAAAGGATCGAACTCAGAAAGAGAAATGGCTAATGCCATGTATTTAGCTGGTTTTAATGTTAAAGATGTTCATATGACAGATTTAATTTCGGGGCGTGAAACGCTAGAGGATATTCAATTTATTGGAGCTGTAGGAGGTTTCTCTAATTCAGATGTTCTTGGTTCAGCGAAAGGTTGGGCTGGTGCATTTTTATACAATGAGAAAGCCAATGCTGCTCTTAAAAAGTTCTTCGAAAGAGAAGATACTTTATCTGTAGGTATTTGTAATGGATGTCAGTTATGGATGGAGTTAGAATTAATTAACCCAGAACATAAAGTTCATGGTAAAATGGTTCACAATGATTCTAAAAAACACGAAAGTTCATTTACTTCTGTAAAAGTTCAAGAGAATAACTCTGTAATGTTATCAAGTTTAGCTGGAACAGAATTAGGTGTATGGATTTCTCATGGAGAAGGTAAATTTAATTTACCAGAATCAGAAGATCAATACAATATTGTAGCGAAATATGGTTACGAAGGCTACCCTAACAATCCTAATGGATCAGATTATAACACAGCAATGATGTGCGATAAAACAGGTCGTCACCTTGTTACAATGCCACATATTGAGCGCTCTACTTTCCAATGGAATTGGGCTAACTATCCAGAAGGAAGAAAAGATGAAGTATCTCCATGGTTAGAAGCTTTTGTCAATGCTAGAAAATGGATTGAAAATTTAAAATAATTTTAAGAAAATTAGGCGTTTTTTGATAAAAATTCTTATTTTGTATAAATAATAATATTAGTCTATTTTAGAAGGGTTTTAGATTAATAATATTTTAGAAGTAGGGTATGATATTCATACCCTACTTATTTTTAATTATCTCATTTTATTATTCCTAACAATAACCTTCAATTTTTTCTTGATATCTTTACCAACATCGTATATCATTTGTTCATTACTGGGAAAAGGCACAGATCTCATGGTTAGCATGCTTATAAAGCTTTCATCTAAAGCTCTCCTATCTCCATCAGAAGTAGCGTAACTATGTTCAAAAATAAATTCGCTTTGCAATGGAAAAGATTCTAATAATTGCTCATTAACATTATCAAAATATCGTACTTGTCCAACTACTTGTACTGACTTTGTTTGTGTAAATCGATAAAAATTACATTGTACTTTTGTAAAATTATCTACTGTAATTTTATTTCCTAAACTATCTTTTTTTATAATTCCTTTATCATCCTTAACATATTTAAATCCACTCTTAATTTGCTTTTCTTTTACAAATTCTTTTTCATAAACATGCTCAGGGGAAATCATAATGTCTCTAAACATTAATTCTAATGTAAAATCATAATTTAAACTCGCTTGCTTTTTATTATGATATACAGTCCAAAAATCATTTAAATGATACGCTTCAAAATTCAATAAATCTTCTTCTAACCTTTTAGGAATAACTTTATCTGATTTATTTTTGAGAGAAACAAAAATAAAATCAGTTCCAATTTGATGACATTTATCCATTAAACTCCTTACATCTTTATAGTTTGGATTAATTTCATCTAAATAAGCAAATTCTTTATGCGCAAATCTATAATCTAGTTTATTTTTTGATTGAAAAACAGATTTTGCTTTCATATAGAGGTACTCTGACAAATTATTTTTTGCCACTATAATGTCTTTGTCATAATTAGTAAAATTGAATATTTCTTCTTTACCTGTATCTATGTACTTTAAAGGTAATAAGGGTTTAATTTTTTCCTGTCTTATTTTCAAGTCATTATAAATTCCAAAAATTTCTTCTAGATTTTCAGGATTACGATCTTTTTTTAAAAATTTAATTCTTGAAAGATCTCTAGAAGTTGCTTTTTCAAATGCATTCTTTAAAATTGTTATATGAGGTTGATTTCTTTTCTTAGTTTTATTACTTGCTAGTTTCTTAATTGACAATTCTATTGCCTCTTTATAGTTTCCTCTATTGGTCGCTTCTTGTGCATATTTTGCTGTACTACAAGCATAGATAAATGAGATAAAAACTATTAAAAACGTAATTTTTTTCATAAATAGTATAGTTTTGTTTACCTGGTATTTTCAAAAAAGATACCAAACTTTAATTTTAAAACAAAACTATACTATTTAATATTTATTTTTAAAATAAATTAATCATAATTTTTAAAATACAGATTCTTAATTTATTCAAATTTCAAGTATTTAATTAAATTTATTTTTGTCGCCAAATAGGCTTTTATACCGACTACAAAACATATTAATATTGTTAAAATAATTGGTGTCATGATATATGGATACAACGGCATTTCAACTCTATAAACAAAATCATTTAACCATTTTTCTTGTATAATATAAAAACTAAAAGGAATCAATATTAAGGTAGCATATATCGCTATTTTTAAAAATACTTTCATTAATTGAAACATAATTTCTTTCGTACTAGCCCCTAAAGCTTTTCTAATAGCTATCTCTTTTAATCTTTGTTGAATTGTTAAAGTTGCCAATGCGAATAGACCTAATAAAGAAATGATGATTACAATCAATGTTAAAATTGTCAAAAGTGTTTTTTGTTTTTGATGGTTTTTAAAAGTTTTTTGATATTTCTCATCGAGAAACTGATAATCAAACGGGTAATCTTGTTCTATATTTAATTTCCAATATTTTCTAATGAAATTTATAGTCTCTTCCATATTCTCATTTTTAATTTTAATTTGAAAATTATAAAATGAATGATCCCTCATTAACTTAAAGACGCTCCAATGAAAAAAAGCTATGGGAGGTATTTCTCTATCAAGCCCATAAATATGATAATCTTTTACCATTCCTACGACGTTAAATATTCTATCTCCTTTAATATAAGGTACAGGTATATGTATTTTCTTATCAATTGGATCGTTGTAAATGCCTAATCCTTTTGCCATTTTTTCATTAATCAAAATATTTGTTATGGTATCGGAAGCAAATCGTTCTTGTAATTTTCTTCCCTTAAGAATGTCTATTTTAAGAATATCAAAATAGTTAAAATCTATTGGATTTATGTTAGTTTGTACATCATTTTCTTTATATATTGCATTGGTAGAGCTCGAATTATTGCCATTAGGTACAAAGAAGTTACTGGTAACTTCAATTATATTAGAATTCTGCTTCACTAATTCTTTTTTAGCTATTAAATAATTTTGGTAATTATTTTGACCATGGCCTAATTTTACGATAAGTATATTGTCCCCAGAAAACCCAAGATCCTTTTCCATCATATAATTTACTTGCTTATAAACTACAAGAGATGCAATTAAAAAAAATCCAGAAATTACAAATTGAAGCCCAAGCATCATATTTCTAATAATTAAACCTTTTTTACTTCTCGTTATATTTCCTTTCAATACTTCCGAAGGTTTAAAACCAGCCAATTTAAAAGCAGTTATAAAACCAACAATTAAAGATAATTGTATGTTTACAATAAAAGTTTCAAATATAATTCCTTTCTCATTTATTAAAATTATATCTTTTTTTAAGAAAAGATTGTAATAAGGGAGTATTAATTCAACTAAAATCAACGAGAAAATAAAAGAAATTAAACCTAAAAGTAATATTTCAGTAGTATATTGAATGAATAATGATTTCTTTGAGATACCTAAAGTTTTTTTGACGCCAACCTCCTTTGCTCTTTGCTCTGCTGAAGAAATTGATAAATTAATAAAGTTTACGCAGGAAATAATTAGAAGTAAAACAGCAAGAGATAATAATATTTTAATTAGTTTATAATTACCTTTTCCTTCAGGACTTGCTGATTTTGTATAGCCTTCTAATCTAATATCCTTTAAACCTTCTAGTAAAATTTTTGTTCCATGTTTTTTATCCCATTCAACAGGCGTCATTCCTTCTTTCTCTGCTGATGGTACTGTAGAATTCTTATACCACAGTTCGTTCATCTTATTTTCTAAGCTTTTAGTTAGGTTGCCTTTCGTTGTTTTAACTAAGAGGTCATAACTATAACTACCCCAGCCTTCTTCTTTAGGGTACTCTTTAAACTGAGTTACTAAATCAGGTTCAAAATAGTGTTTACCTTTAATTTTAAACACTGTTGTAATGATAAAAACTCTATTACCAAATTCTAATGTTTTACCTATAGCTGAAACGGAACCAAAGTATCGTTTAGCCAAAGTTTCAGAAATAGCTACATTGTCACTAGTTTCTTTAAATTTATCTATTGAGCCCTTTAAAATTTCAAAAGGAAAAAAATCGAAAAAAGAGGCCTCTCCTGTAATTATTTTTTTAGTGTAATATTTTTTACCTTCAACATAAACTAAATTAGGATTATACCCTCCCTCGCTTAGATACGTTTCAATAACCTCTGGTATCTCATCTTTATATTTCGGACCTTCAACACTTGTACTCACCCCCCATATTTCTCCATCTGACATTGAATGAACTACACGATAAATTTCATTTCTACCTGAATTCTCTTGATTATACTTTCTTTCCTCATTTAAATAAAGTAGTACCAACATCAATACGGTTAAACTTAAGGTTAGTCCAGATACATTTACTACTCCATTTAACCAATTTTTTTTCTGGTTTCTGAAAAATATTTTAAACCACGTTTGAAACATAAGATTTATTTTTAATTTTTTTATTCATTTTCTAATAACACATCAATTTTAGACTCATTCGTCCTTTCTGATATGATTATGCCATCTTTTAACGTTATAATTCGAGATGAAAATTTGGCATCATAAGCTGAGTGGGTTACCATTATAATAGTTGCTCCTAAGCTATGGAGTTCACTTAATAATTCCATTACATCATTACCACTCTTACTATCCAGATTTCCTGTTGGTTCATCTGCTAAAATTATTTTAGGGTCTGTTACTAAAGCTCTTGCCACAGCAACTCTTTGCTGTTGCCCCCCAGAAAGTTGTAATGGAAAGTGCTTAGCTCGATGGGAAATACCCATCGTTTCCAATATTTTATTAACCTTTTCTTTTCTCAATGAAGCCTTAACTTTATTATAAATTAGAGGTAATTCTATATTTTCGTATACAGTAAGTTCTTCAATTAAATTAAAATTTTGAAATATAAATCCAATATTGGCTTTTCTTACATTAGCCCGCTGCTTTTCATTATACTTAGTTACCTCTACTCCATCAAAAAGATAGCTCCCATTATTTCCTGAATCTAATAATCCAATAATGTTTAACAATGTTGATTTTCCACAACCAGAAGCTCCCATGATAGATACAAATTCACCTTTTTTTACCTCTAATGATAGTTTATCAAGAGCTGTTGTTTCAATTTCTTCAGTTTGATAAACTTTTACTAAATCTTTTATGCGTATCATATTTTTAATTATTTGTTAATTTAATGTAGATAAAAAATTACCAGAAGTATTTTTTCCCACTAAACTCATTTGATTTTTTTTTATAGATAAATCCATGTTACTTAATTTCTCCTTCCAGGTAGCATTTCCTTTATAATCCTCAATAAAAGATAATAAACTACTAGAAAATCCTAATTTTAAATAATAGATGATCTCTAATTTAATTTTGAATATTTATTTCTTCAATTTTTTCAAAATTTTCATAACTAGAAGTTATAACTTTATCCCCCTCTTTAAGGCCACTTTTAATTTCATAATAAAATTGATTCTCTCTACCTAAGGCGATCACTCTCTTTACAGCTTTATTTTCTGAATTAAGAACAAATACCCATTTACCATTGGTTTCTTGAAAAAATTTCCCTTTTGGTAATAATATCGCTTCATTGTTATTTGATAAAAAAACCTTACTTTTAAGAGACATTCCTCTTTTGATATGATTTATTTTAGTCGTGTTAGTAAATAATAACTCTACTGAAAATTTACCATTAATAACTTCAGAATAAACTTTATATAACCGTATATTTTGTTTTTGATTATTTATAACAACAACCCCCTCTATTCCTTCTTTTAATTTAGTAATGTAATATTCATCTATTTTAGCAACTAATTTATAACCATCAAGAACATCTATTTTTCCAATAGACTCTCCCTGGTTATAATTTTTTCCAAGAACAGGATTAAATGAAGATAAAAAGCCATTAACTGGAGCCTTTACAATAAAATTCTCTTTATTTTTTCTTAAAAGATTTAAACTTTTTTGCATTTGTGCTAATGAGGTGTTTATCCTTGATAATTGATTAATACGACTAGTTTTTTCTTCCTTGACACTTTTCTTTATTACATTACTTCTTTTTTTCTGAAAGTTCAATTCTTGCGCTGATTTTTCATATTCATTTCTTGCAATTACTCCTTTTTGATACAAATTAGTATCTAACTTATATTGACGCTCTGCTTTTCTAAAATCGTTTTCTATTCCAACTAATTGCTGATCTAAAATTAATTGCTGATTCGTTATACTTACTCTTATGTTTCTCAAATTATTAATTTGTTCAACGATGGCAGTTTCTTGAGTAAGGTAATTTAGTTCTGCATTGGGATTGTAAACTTTTAATAAAGGAGTTCCTTCAGTTACCTCCTTTCCACTTTCCAAAAAAATATCAGCAACTGCTCCCCCTTGAAGAACATTTACTAAAACTGATGTTTTCGGCTCAACGATACTATTAAATATAACTACATCTTCAAAGTCTCCTTTTTCTACTTTACTTATAACTATAGAATTTCTATTAACATTAATCTGATTTTTTCGGGTTAGATTGAGAAAACTTAATCCAATTATTAAGATAACAGGTATGCTAATGAGTAACATTTTCTTAACTTTCTTATTTTTTTGTTTAATAATTTTATCCATATATTACTTTTACACCAAGTATGACGATAAATATGCCATAAAACAATAAAAACACAAACAACTGATAATAAGCCACTTATTGTTTATTTTAAAATTTAAAATGTTCATAATCGAACACTTATTTGTTCAAATACTAACAAAAGAGTAATTATGTAAAATGAGAAAAAAAGAAGCTACAATTTTAATTATTGATGATGATGATGATATTTTATTTTCTGCTAGAATTAGCTTAAAAAAATATTTTACTGAGATTATTACTATTAATAGCCCTAAGAAGATCGGTAATATACTAATAGACTCAATTGTTGATGTTGTTCTTTTAGACATGAATTATCATATTGGTTTTGAAGATGGTAAAGAGGGCTTGTACTGGTTAAAATATATTAAAGAACTTAGTGCTGAAACCACTGTTATTTTAATGACCGCCTTTGGTTCTGTAAACTTAGCTGTAGAAGCTATTAAGCAAGGTGCCTCAGATTTTATTCTAAAACCATGGAATACAGAAAAACTTTTTGGAATTGTAAGTGCTGGTGTTGAATTAGCACGTTCTAAAAGAAAAACAACACAATGGAAAACTGTACACGATAAAAATAATGAAGAATTTCATGAAAGGTCAGAACATATAATAGGTAACTCTGTTGCTATGCAATCTGCTATTCAACTAGTTAAAAAAGTGGCCCCTACTGATGCAAATATTTTAATACTTGGAGAAAATGGAACTGGTAAATATGTATTTGCAAAAGAAATTCATATTGAATCAAATCGTAAAAATGCTCCTTTTATTCATGTCGACTTGGGGTCATTAAATGAAAATTTATTTGAAAGTGAATTATTTGGTTATGTTAAAGGTGCTTTTACAGATGCTCACAAAGATTCAATAGGAAGATTTGAATTAGCTAAAGGAGGAACAATTTTCTTAGATGAAATAGGAAATCTTTCTCTTCATTTACAAGCTAAATTGCTAACCGTTATTCAGAATAGAAAAATAACCCGTTTAGGTGAAGGAAAAGAGAGAAAGATAGATGTTAGAATAATATGTGCTACGAATGCCCCAATACATGAAATGGTTGAAGAAAAAACGTTTAGACAAGATTTATTATTTAGAATAAATACTATTGAACTAAACCTCCCTCCTCTAAGAGAGCGTCAAGAAGATATACTTATACTAGCCAAATACTTTTTAAAGAGGTTAAATAAAAAATATAGAAAAAATATTCAAGGCTTTACAAAGGAAGCAACAAACGAACTTAGTAATTATTTTTGGCCCGGAAATATAAGAGAAGTCGAACATATTATCGAGAGAGCTGTTATTATGACAGAAGAAAACACCATTCAACTTAATGATTTACAGTTTTCAAAAAAAAAGTTGGGGGTTTCAATAGATAATAATTTAAATCTTGAAGAAACGGAAAAACTACTAATTCAGAAAGCACTGGAGAAACATAACGGAAACATATCTAAAGCTGCAAAAGATCTAGGATTAACGAGAGCAGCTTTATACAGGCGTTTAGAAAAATATAATTTATAAATGAAAAAAACATATTTGATACAAATTATAATAAGGATGTTACTCATTATTATTAATGTAATCGTTGTCTTTTTTGTATTTTCTAAATTTTTCTTTATTGGTACTTTTGGATTTTCGTTAGTTTTAACTTTACAGGTTTTCTTATTCATTAATTATTTTAACTCTGTAATCAATAATATTGAAAATTCAATAAATTGTTTATTATTTGAAGATTATTCAAATACATTTTCATCATACAAGAAAAAAAATTCTTTATTCAAAAAAATCGAATTACTTGCTGAAAAACAAAAAAAGAAAAATTTATTAAATAGTTCAGAAATGATCGTTTTCACAAATATTATTGAAAGTTTACCTTTTGGGGTGCTTATATTAAGAAAAGATCATCTTGGATTAATAGAAGTTTTTCAGCTAAATCGTCTCTTTGTTGAATATTTGAATATACCTAAATATCATAAATGGAATTTACTTAAAAAAAAAATTGGTCGACTTCAAGATTTTGTAGCAGAATGGAAAGAAATAAAACAAACAATCACTATTAGTATAAACCAAAAGAAAGAAAGCTTTTTTTTAAAAACATCCTTTACAAAAACTAATAGTCATGAATACTTAACAATATCTTTAGAAACCATACAACAACTTATTGATAAAAAAGAAAAAGAATCATGGTATAAACTGATGAATGTTATGTCACATGAAATCATTAATACCATTACACCCATAAGTAGTTTAGCTGAAAATTTAAGTTCCTTAATCAATGAAGGCAAACCTGAAGAAACATTTGATGAAGTATATACAGGATTAAGTATTATAAAAAAAAGATCTGAAGCCTTAACAATATTTGTTGATAATTATCGAAAACTAGCAGAATTGCCAAAACCACAAAAAAGTAATTTAAACCTTACAGAGCTCATTAAAAATGTTCTTGTTTTATTTGATTCAGATTTTAAAAGAAAAAATATAAAAATTGAATTTACCTCTTCAGATGATTATTACTTAATAGCAGATAAAAGTCAGATAGAACAAGTAATGATTAATTTACTTTCAAATGCTATTCACGCTGTTCACAAATGTAAACAGAAATTAATAACGATTTTAATTGAACAAAAAGAATGCCGTACACATGTATTTGTTAGAGATAATGGTATTGGAATATCAGACAAAATAAAAGATAAAATATTTATACCCTACTATACTACAAGAAAAGGTGGTGCAGGAATAGGATTAACACTTAGTAAAAGTATAATAGAGGCCCATAAAGGATCCATTTATTTTGTTAGTAATGATTGTTTTACTGAATTTCAAGTTGTTTTTAAATAGTTTACAATTGTAACAATTCTTTAACTTGCTTTGTTGCTGATATTTTATTTACTTAAAATAAACAGGTTACCTTTGATTATGAATATGTTACTTCTTAGTTTAAAAAATATTGATTTATACTTCAATTCAATTTTAGCTATATTTTCGTTTTTAATTTAAGCTTTACTCAACAAGAAATATTAAACTTATTATTATTATTCGACTCTATATAAACAACTTGAATAGAAAAACTAATAATTAAAAGCAACTATTTATCCTCATTTCTCAGACAAGCGCATACTTATTAAAGTTAAGCTTAAAAGTTTTCAGTATTACATTTACAAAAGTTGTAAGAAAATTTTATTGAGACTTCTGGAAAGTTTTAATACAATATTAAGGAAGAAGATAAACCTAACCGTTATTTATAATACTGTATACTCTCTCGATATAATATAATATAATAAGTTAAATTACAAAAGAATCAAGGATTTCGGTTCAAACTTCTTTTGATTGGCGTCACAAATTATTCGCTTCATTTTCTAGTGTTTCGATAGAAGAATTTCAATAGTTCACAATAATAAAGAAAAGTTTAGATAAAGTACTTAAAAGAAAATTAGGTAAAGTAGATATACTTTGTACAGATAATTGAGTTATGATACCTTTGAAAAAGTAACTATCATTGAGCATTAAGTTAAATGCTACAAAAGATCTAAATAGCTGTAGATAAAGTATATCAAATACAAAACATGAATAATTTAGATATGGAATTGAATAAATTTATGAACTCTTTTAACGAGGCTATTGCTAAATATTTACAAAATTACCTAAATTAATTTTAGTGTTAGAAAAAATTAAAAACATTAACAGTTATAACTATAGTATATACTTCTAGCATAGCTATGTATATTGAAAGCTATTGAATTATATATTCATAAACAGAGAAAAGAAGAAGGCCGATTGAATATTCTTGTTATTGGTCATAAGCTATTAAAACACTTAATATGTCGATATCAAACTATAATATTTAATTTGCTAAATTCTAATTAGCATATTAAACACCTTTTTTACATCCATACATAGCATAAACTTTCAAATTTGTATTTAATAGTTCTAAATCTTAGAAAAAATAGTCTCTTTATAATTGATTTTACAATAGTAAATAAAAACACGCGTCTTTTTTAGGTTGTTATTTTTGTAAACCAACTATGTTTAATCTAGATCACTGAGTTATAGATATAAACTATATATAATACATAAATAACTGTTTTAGAGCTTTTTAATTGTCTTTATTTAATGTTTTTATTTAAATAGTGTATATAAAAATTAAATAACTCCTTTAATAGTTTGAGTTAAATATTTTTTTTACATTTGTGTATGAATTAAATACTTTACAATTGTGAATAGAGATTTATTTATTAACAGACTTAAAGACATTATACAGTATTATGGTTTAACATCGTCAACTTTTGCTGAAAAGATAAATGTGCCCAAATCTAGTATTTCGCACTTAATGTCTGGTCGCAATAAGGCTAGTTTAGATTTCGTGCTTAAAGTAATTGATAAATTTCCTGACGTAGATCTCTATTGGTTACTAAATGGTGAAGGAGTTTTTCCTAAATCAAAAAATGAAGTCTCTAATAATTTACCACAAACGAAGATTTCTTCTTCTATAAATAAAGCTATAGATTCCCCTTCTCTTTTTTCCGAATTCAAAAATAATGATACTCCTAAAGACGATACTCAGCAGAAAAAAATTAACACCAAAACATCTAAAAAGCTAATCAAAGTTATATTATTTTACAACGATGGTAGCTTTGATGAATTCAATAAATAAAAATTTTATTTGAATGCTATAGATCATAATTTTTGAAATAAGTTATATTTCTTCTTGTAAACTCTATTAGGTTGCTTCTTTCCGAAAAAAATTATTATCTTTTATATATTATTTTTGGTACTACCAAAGTTTAAGTTATAAAATACCTAAATAATTCACTTAAATTTCTATAATTTCATGATATAAAATAATATACCAATAAATTACAGATTTTAAAATTATATAAAGCATAAAAAATAGTTGTTATAAGTACTAAAAAAACAAACGAAAAATATTGTTTTAAGATAAAAAACAAAAAAACACACTTTTCTATATAAATTATCGAATTATATGTTTTCTTAAAATTGAGTATACCGACAATAAGCATATACTTATCCAAATACGCGATTCTCAGAGAGGTGTTTTTTAAACATGAAAAGTGTTTAATATTTAAATAAATTTTGTTCATTTTTCTTCAAAAGCATAATATATGTATTTTTGTAAGTAATGAATACATTGTTACTCTCACCGAAGATACAAGAGTTTATAGATAAAAATATCAATAGCGATACAAGTAAACTTTTATTTAAAGGTTCACCTTTTAAGAATATTCCTATTCAAGAACTAATTCATCAAATTATTTCTAAAAAAAAATCTAAAAAAAAATTGCCTACATGGTATACAACTAAAAATATTTTATATCCACCAAAATTAAATATAGAACAAACATCCTCTGAAATCACTGCTTATTATAAGTCCAAATTACTTTCTGGTAATTCATTAATTGATATTACAGGTGGATTTGGAGTAGATTGTTTTTATTTTTCAAAAAGTTTTAAAAAAATAATTCACTGTGAAATTAATCATGATTTATCTATTACAGCTAATCATAATTTTAAACAACTGAATTTACTAAATATAAAAACTGTAAATGATGACGGCTTATCATACTTAAAAAAAAACAACGAAATGTTTGATTGTATTTATGTAGACCCATCAAGAAGAGATAACATTAAAGGAAAAGTTTTTCTATTAAAAGATTGTAAACCTAATATTCCTATCAATTTAGATTTTCTTTTCTCTAAATCAAACACCATTTTAATTAAAAATTCGCCCATTCTTGATATTACTGCATCACTTAAAGAATTAAAATTTGTTAAAAAAATTTATATTATTGCTGTTAAAAATGAAGTAAAAGAGCTCTTATTTTTATTAGAAAGAAACTTTAATGGTGATACTTTTATCAATACAGTTAATATAATAAGTGAAACAAAAAATCAAGAATTTAATTTTAAACTTGATGTATATGTCGAGCCAAAGTACGGGATGCCTCTTAATTATCTGTATGAGCCAAACTCCGCAATTTTTAAGTCTGGAGCTTTTAGCAAAATAGCAGATACTTATAACTTAACCAAGTTACATAAACATTCTCATTTATATACTTCCGAAAATGAAATATTTAATTTTCCTGGACGAAAATTTAAAATTATTAATTTCTTTGAATATCATAAAAAAACCATAAAAAAGTATTTAAAAACTGATAAAGCTAACATAACAACAAGAAATTTTCCTAAGTCAGTTGAAATATTAAGAAAAGAAACCAAGTTAAAAGACGGAGGCTCTACTTACTTATTTTTCACTAAAAACATTAACAATAAATTAACTGTTATTGAGTGTGAAAAATGAAATAAAGTATAATATATTCTCTAATATAACGTTATCTAACCGATAAGTGTCAACATCATGATATGCTATTATTAGGGGAGTTATAAAAGTAACAGCATATCGAAAAGTGCCTTGGTTTCAAGGTGCTTTTTTTTCTGACAAAAATTAAAGTTTTATTTTTCTCTTTTTTAATAAATATGTTATTTTTTTTTCATCTCTGAATAATAATGCTCTACTATTTTATTTACATTTTTTATTGACTTCTGTAACCATTCAAAATAAAGGTCTACTTTTTCTTCTTCCGACAATTTCCAATCTATATTCGATTGCCTAAGCCTACTTGTAACATTTTGTAAGATAATAGCAGCTGCTACCGAAATATTTAAACTTTCTGTGAAACCTACCATTGGAACTTTAAGAAATCCATCAGCCTCTTGTTTCACATAATCAGAAATTCCTTCTTTTTCTACTCCAAAAACAAAAGCTGATTTTTTAGTAATATCAAAATTAGATAGATAGCAGGATTCATTATGTGGTGTTGTTCCTATTATCTGATATCCTTCACTTTTAAGATCTTCTAAGCATTTTTGTGTATTATCTCCATCCTCTTTATAACGGTGAATATTAAGCCATTTTTGACTCCCTTTTGCTACATGCCTCGAAACTTTATTAGTATACTTATTTTCAATAGCATAAATATTCTGAATTCCAAATATATCACACGATCTAACAACCGCACTTGCATTATGAGGTTGATATATATCTTCTAAAACGACCGTGAAATGGTTAGTTCTTTGATCTAAAACTTGATGGAATAAAGTTCTTCTTTTTTTTGTAACATAGCCTTCTAAGTATCTCAATAAATCATTATTCACCATGATACAAACATAATAAATTTTCCTATTTTTATTCTTTTGTTTTTACCGTCTAGTTTAAAAAAATAATATAATAAATTATATCTTGAAAAAAAAGCAATTAGTAATTCTGTCGGGTGCTGGAATAAGTGTCGAAAGCGGAATTAATACTTTTAGGGATACCGATGGTTTATGGGAGGGTCATGATATTTACGAAGTAGCTTCCCCGATAGGATTTCAAAAGAACCCTGAATTGGTATTAGATTTTTATAATCAACGAAGAAAACAACTTTTAGAGGTTTCACCAAATAAAGGACATAAAAACTTAGTGAAGTTGGAAGAAACATTTGATGTTCATATTATTACTCAAAATGTAGATGATCTACATGAGCGTGCAGGGAGTTCTAACGTAATACATCTTCATGGAGAATTACGTAAAGCAAGAAGTACTATAGATAAAAACCTAGTATATAATTGGGACAAGGATATCATTTTAGGTGATTTATGTGAAAAACAATCACAACTGAGACCACATATTGTTTGGTTTGGAGAAGATGTTCCTTTACTGGAAAAAGCTTTAAAAATTACTATGAAGGCTGATATTTTAATAATCATTGGAACTTCAATGCAAGTATATCCTGCAGCAAGTTTAATAGAATACGTAGATCCTTCTACTCCTATTTACTTCATTGACCCAAATCCTGCAATAACTGGAAACACCTTTGATAATTTAACAATTATTAAAGACATTGCTAGTTCTGGTACTGATCAGTTAGTTAAAGTATTAACCAGGTAAAATGATTACGAAGCTGTAATCAATCCTTTAAAATATTCATATAGTTCACCTTTTGAAATATTGCTTCCTTTTTCAATTAAATCAAAAATTTCAGCATTACGCTCTCTTTGATATATTTTATTACCTTGCAAAATATCAACAGTGGAATCTAACGAATTTTTCAATAACCATTGATAACCTTTACTTTCCATTAAGTTAATGCTATCATTGTTTATTTGTATAACAATTCTGTAAATTTTTTTATCTTCACATTTAAACAAATTGATGCTATTTGATGAAAAGTGTTCTAAATACTCAGTTCTTTTTAAAACATCATCCCAAACGATATCGCTAAAAATATTCATTTCCTCTTCAGCAACATGAGGTTTTTCTTGTTTGATTTGATTCCACTCATTTACATCGATACTCTGAGAAGCTAAAAATTGAGCAAACTCTCTATGTAAACTTTCAAATTGTTCTTTAGTCAGTTGTCTATACTTCATTCTTAACATATATAAGAGCAACCAAAGATAATCGATTGCTCTTTAAAATTAAGGGAACTTTTACAAAAAACTAACGTGTTACCGTTCCAGAAATAGCAGCTACTGGTCCTGTTCCCATAATTAATGTTTCATGATGATTAGCATCTGTCGGTACCTTATGAGCTAACGGTTTTAGGGTAAAGGGGGCTGAACTATTATCTGGACTTGGCTCAACTGAAATCACAATAGTAGATCCTTTTAAATCGGTTGGAAAGGTAAGTCCTACAGGAGCATTTTGAATAAAATCTTCTCCTGGATACCCTGGACCATTATTTAAATCTCCTTTAAAATTTGATATTTCGGCGTTATCATCAGCTGAACCTACAGCTGTAAATGTACCTGTACTAACAGGAATTCCGTTCAATACCGTCCATCCTTCGTATTTCCATCCAGCTGAAAGTGTCGGTAACGTTAACCCCGCAGTAGGGCTTCCACTTGTTAAATCTAAAAACCACACACCGCTAAACTCATTATTATTTTCTCCATCGGTTGGTGTAGCTAAGATATATTTACCTTTTGAATTAGAGAAATCTCCAACGATTCCAGTAGAGGAAAGACCTGCCGAGTTACCTGAAAAGTCTCCTGCTAAAAGTTTTGTCGCTGCTGGTGCAGGATCAGGATCGTCTGCTGGTTCAATTGACAATACGAATGTTGTTGCTGAAGCCAATACATTTGACTCTATTGGGAAAGAAGTTTGTGATAAGGCTCCTCGATCGTCTGCAGTAAATACACCTGTTGAAACAGGTGCACCGTTAACGATAACCCATCCTTCATATTTATAATCTGAACCAAGGTTTTCTAAACCATTAATATCTAGCTTTAGATTTCCCATAATTGGTACTAGATTATTATCATTTTCATCACTACAAGAAGTTAAAGTAACTGCTGCTATGGCTAATAAGCCTAAAAAAAATTTCCTCATTGATTTTGTATTAAAATTACATTAAACAAAGTTATTTTAGACTTTTTTAAAGAAATGTCAGCTAGCTTACATTTAAGCAGTTTTTTTTAATATTCTTAATTCTTTTCTATTAAAATCAATTATATTTTCTTGTTTAAGCTCATTCATAAGAGCATTTAAGGTAGGGCGAGAAGTTCCAATTAATGTAGCTATATCTTTTTGAGTATACGGATGTTTAATAATATGATCTCCTGTTTTTTCACATTCATATCCATAATCTTCGCATAGTTCGTCAAAAAACTCCAACAAACGTGTTTTAGTATCTTTAAACAAAAGTAATTGCAACCTACGCTCTAATCTTTTAATTCGAATGCCTATAAACTTATATACCTTAAAACTTATAGTTACATTATCTCTCATTAGATTATACATGGTATCTTTTGAAACCGGACAAACTAGTGTTTCATTATCAATTGATTGAGCAAATTCATTTCTTTTTTCTATGCCTAAAATAGCTTTTTCTCCAAACATCTCACCTTTGGTAAGAATTGCCTTTATGATTTCTTTACCGTCTTCCGTATAGTATCCTATTTTTACTTTGCCACTATCAATCAAATAAATTTTATTTGCGGCATCTTCCTCGAAGTATATATAGTCACTCTTTTTATAATTATTGAATGCATGCTTTTTTTTATAAGCAGGATATTTATGAGGACAAAGTATCTTAAATAGATTTATATTTTCAAAGTACCAAAATGTGTTCATAATTCATAGTTTTAATTATCAAAAGATTATGATTAAAATACAACAATTTTTTATTGACACTTTTCTATTGATTTTTATAAAATCGTTTAAAGCTACAAAGAGAAATTATTTTTATTTAACTATCTAGTCTAAGATACAATAAAATCATTACAAAACCCCTGATAATCAGCAGTGCTTTGTATTTAATTAAAATGATGAATTTTAAGAGTTTTGCTTCTTTATTAAATTCAATGCAGAACCTTCTTTATACCAATCTATCTGACCTTTATTGTAGGTGTGCTTGGCAATAATAGAATCTGTTGAACCATCTTTATGGACTACTTCAATAATTAAAGGTTTGTTCGGAGCAAATTCAGACAAATTTATAAAGTTAAATGTATCATCTTCTTGAATAAGATCATAATCATTTTCATTAGCAAATGTTAAGCCTAACATGCCTTGCTTTTTCAAGTTTGTTTCATGAATACGAGCAAACGATTTAACTAAAACTGCTGCTACACCCAAATGACGAGGTTCCATCGCCGCATGTTCACGAGAAGACCCCTCGCCATAATTATGATCACCTACAACAATTGTTTTAATACCTTTAGCTTTATAATGTCTTTGTACTTTTGGAACTGCGTCATACTCACCTGTTATTTGATTTTTAACAAAATTAGTGTGTTTATTAAAAGCATTAACAGCACCGATAAGCATATTATTCGATATATTATCTAAGTGCCCTCTATAGCGTAACCATGGACCAGCCATAGAAATATGATCTGTGGTACACTTTCCATATGCTTTTATCAATAACTTAGCTTTTTCAATTTTATTACCCAAAGGAACAAAGGGTGTTAATAATTCAAGACGCTCTGAATTCGGGTCAACGATAACCTCAATATGACTTCCATCTTCTTCAGGGGCAAAATAACCATTTTCTTTTACCTCAAACCCTTTTGGTGGTAGCTCCCACCCTGTTGGTTCGTCGAGCATTACTTCTTTACCTTCTTTATTAATTAAGCTATCTGTCATTGGGTTAAAGTCTAATCTTCCCGCAATGGCAATGGCTGCAACTATTTCTGGAGAAGCTACAAAAGCATGCGTATTAGGGTTTCCATCCGCTCTTTTTGCAAAGTTTCTATTAAATGAATGTACAATACTATTCTTAGGTGCTTCTTTAGGGTCTTCATAACGAGCCCATTGCCCAATACATGGTCCACAAGCATTGGTAAAAATAGTAGCATCTAATCTTTCGAAAATTTCTAAAATACCGTCTCTTTCAGCTGTATAGCGTACTTGTTCTGATCCTGGATTAATTCCAAATTCAGCTTTGGTTACCAATCCTTTATCTAAAGCTTGCTGTGCTATTGACGAAGCACGTGATAAGTCTTCGTAAGAAGAATTTGTGCAAGATCCAATTAACCCCCATTCTACTTTTATTGGCCAATCATTATCAGTTGCCTTTTCTTTAATTTCTTTTCCAACTTTCGAGGATAAATCAGGCGTGAAAGGACCATTTAATAAAGGTGTTAATTCCGATAAATTTATTTCGATTACTTGATCAAAATATTCTTCTGGACTATTGTATACTTCAGGATCTGCAGTGAGATATTCTCTTATTTCATTTGCAGCATCAGCAACATCGGCTCTATCAGTTGCGCGTAAATAACGCTCCATCGTTTCATCATAACCAAAAGTAGAAGTGGTTGCTCCAATTTCTGCACCCATATTACAAATAGTACCTTTTCCTGTACATGACATTGCAGTTGCTCCTGGTCCAAAATATTCAACAATAGCCCCTGTACCGCCCTTTACAGTTAATATTTCTGCTACTTTTAAAATAACATCTTTTGGTGCTGTCCATCCTGATAATTTTCCAGTTAACTTGACGCCAATTAATTTCGGAAACTTCAACTCCCAAGGCATTCCTGCCATAACATCAACGGCATCTGCTCCACCGACACCAATAGCAACCATACCTAAACCTCCTGCATTTACTGTATGAGAATCAGTACCTATCATCAATCCTCCTGGAAAAGCATAATTCTCTAGAACTACCTGATGAATAATTCCTGCACCTGGCTTCCAAAAACCAATACCATACTTATTTGAAACAGACTCCAAAAAATTAAAAACTTCATTACTGTTATTTAATGCTGATTGTAAATCTTTTGTTGCTCCCAATTTTGCTTGTATCAAGTGATCACAATGTACTGTGGTAGGAACAGCTACTTTATCTTTACCTGCTTGCATAAATTGTAATAAAGCCATTTGTGCTGTAGCATCTTGGCAAGCAACACGGTCTGGAGCAAAATCAACATAGTCTTTACCTCTAATAAATACTTTATTTATATTAAAATCCCATAAATGAGCATACAAGATTTTTTCTGCTAAAGTAAGAGACTTACCTGTTATTTTTTTAGCTGCCTCCACTCTTTCGGGAAATTTTGAATAAACCTTCTTAATCATCTGAATATCAAAAGCCATATAAGTATATTATTTTTCGTTACATCACGAATTTAAAAAAAATAGTATTGAAATAGTAGAAATAGTTAATTGTAAAAGTTATAACAATATAGTTAAAACTTATGAATTTTAATTACACAATAGTATCTATAAATATAAAAGTTCAAGATTTTACTCGAACTTTTATATACACTTAATAATTTTTTTGTTTCTATTACTCTTAATTACAATTAGGTATCGACCATTCTATCTTTTTACTACAACCATTTGATCCTTTTATTGAAACAGTTACTAAAGCAATAATATTACCATTTGAATCAGGTTTTATATTGAATCGCTTTATTTTAAGTGGTAAGTCTTGTAAATAATACGTTCCTATATACTCTTCAGAATTATACAGCTCAAATTTATCACTTGCTTTTTTTGTATGATCAAAATTTACTATTAAATCATAGGTTCCAGAACCATCATTATAACATCCTGCCGGAGAAACACTTAAATTAGTAATTTCGCATACATCGTCAGAACAATTAGGCACTGCCCATTCTTTTTCTAAATAGCAATTAACATTATCTATCATTTTGATCATTATGTAATCCATTCCCTGATTTCCTTGACCTTGTGAATTAAAAGGGTAATTTTTAATATAAATCGGTAAATCAGATAGCCTATACTGACCTAAATGTGTATTTCTATCATAAACATCAAACTTAACAATGGTAGGGTCACTGTATTGTCTTGTATTAAAATCAAAATTAACCCCCAATCCATAAGTACCATCGCCATTACAAACCTCGAAATCAGTAGTTAAATTAGTTATTGCACAAACATTATCTGAACAATTAGGTACTGGCCATTCTTTTTCTAGATAACAGTTCACATTATCTGCCATTTTGATCTTTATATAATCCATCCCCTGATTTCCTTGACCTTGTGAATTAAAAGGATAGTTTTGAATATAAATCGGTAAATCAGATAACCTATACTGACCTAAATGTGTATTTCTATCATAAACATCAAACTTAACAATGGTAGGGTCACTGTATTGTCTTGTATTAAAATCAAAATTAACCCCCAGTCCATAAGTACCATCGCCATTACAAACCTCGAAATCAGTAGTTAAATTAGTTATTGCACAAACATTATCTGAACAATTAGGTACTGGCCATTCTTTTTCTAAATAACAGTTCACATTATCTGCCATTTTGATCTTTATATAATCCATCCCCTGATTTCCTTGGCCCTGTGAATTAAAAGGATAGTTTTGAATATAAATCGGTAAATCAGATAACTTGTACTGACCTAAATGTGTATTTCTATCATAAACATCAAAATTAAAAGCAGTAGGGTCACTATACTGACTTGTATTAAAATCAAAATTAACACCTAATCCATAGGTACCATTATCATTACAAACCTCAAAATCAGTAGTTAAATTAGTGATACCACAATCATCATCAGAACAATTAGGTACTGCCCATTCTTTTTCTAAATAACAGTTCGCATTATCTGCCATTTTGATCTTTATATAATCCATCCCCTGATTTCCTTGACCCTGTGAATTAAAAGGATAGTTTTGAATATAAATCGGTAAATCAGATAACTTGTACTGACCTAAATGTGTATTTCTATCATAAACATCAAACTTAAAAGCAGTAGGGTCACTATACTGACTTGTATTAAAATCAAAATTAACACCTAATCCATAGGTACCATTATCATTACAAACCTCAAAATCAGTAGTTAAATTAGTGATACCACAATCATCATCAGAACAATTAGGTACTGGCCATTCTTTTTCTAAATAACAGTTCGCATTATCTGCCATTTTGATCTTTATATAATCCATCCCCTGATTTCCTTGACCTTGTGAATTAAAAGGATAGTTTTGAATATAAATCGGTAAATCAGATAACTTGTACTGACCTAAATGCGTATTTCTATCATAAACATCAAACTTAAAAGCAGTAGGGTCACTATATTGACTTGTATTAAAATCAAAATTAACACCCAATCCATAGGTACCATCATCATTACAAACCTCAAAATCAGTAGTTAAATTAGTGATACCACAATCATCATCAGAACAATTAGGTACTGGCCATTCTTTTTCTAAATAACAGTTCGCATTATCTGCCATTTTGATCTTTATATAATCCATCCCCTGATTTCCTTGACCTTGTGAATTAAAAGGATAGTTTTGAATATAAATCGGTAAATCAGATAACTTGTACTGACCTAAATGCGTATTTCTATCATAAACATCAAACTTAAAAGCAGTAGGGTCACTATATTGACTTGTATTAAAATCAAAATTAACACCCAATCCATAGGTACCATCATCATTACAAACCTCAAAATCAGTAGTTAAATTAGTGATACCACAATCATCATCAGAACAATTCAAACGATTCCACTCAATTTCTGATTCACATTTTGCCATTCCATCAATAGATACTTTTATAAACTCAGATGTTTGACTTTGTTTAGATTTATATACTATTTTAAGAGGTAGTTTATTTAATTCATATTTTCCTATTATAGTGTCTCTGTTTGAAATAGAAAAACTATCCGATGAAGTATTTTCATAATCAAAATCGATTGTTACATAATAATTCTCTTCATCAATGCAATCGCCAGACTCGACCGTAAGACCTGAAATTGAACAGACTTTAACAACTTCGTCATCACATTGAATAAAAAAAACTAAAAAGCATAAACCAATAAAAATTGTCTTTTTAAAAAAATGTGTCATAAATTTTGTTTTAGGGGATTAGATAAAAGAAAGTAACATATTGATATTATGAATTTTACCAAATATAACAAAATTTATGTTTTTTTTAACAATTATTATTAAACTTTAATTTCTATATCTGTTAAAGGAATACTGCAGCAAGACAATATATACCCTTTTTGTTTATTTTCTTCTAAAAGAGCTTCCGAATTCGATTGGTCCACCTCACCTGATTTTAATAGGACTCTACATTTACCACATATTCCTACTCTACATTTACTTGGAATAATGATATCATTATTTTCTAGCTGATCAAGCAAGAAAGATTGGTTATCGCCTGTAAATTGTTTTTTTTCGTTAACTCTAACGAAAATTTCTTTCTTCTTTCTCAAAACAATTTCTTTGGGAGTAAACTGTTCTTTAAAAATTTGATCTTTTGTTAAACCTAAAGAAATTAGTATTTCATAAGCAATATTCATGAATGCGTTAGGTCCACAAACATAAACATCCCTTTCTGTTGTTTTGGGTATTTTTAAAAGATGATTTAATGAAATTCTTCCCTTCAATCCACCCCAATCTTTAGAAGGCCTACTTAAAGAGATATAGAAATGGAAACCTTTATACTGTTCTTTCAAATTATAAAAGAAGTTAAGAAAAGGAATATCCTGTTCTTCTTTACATTGATGATATAATACAACATCATTAAGTGTTTTTATATCATTTAAATAAGATAATATTGAAATCATTGGAGTTATACCACTTCCTGCCGAAATTAATAATATTGGTTTATGTGCATCTTGAATATAAAACCTCCCGTCAGGTTTATCAGCTAAAATACAATCTCCAATCATTAAATTATCATGAAGATAATTCGAAACAATTCCATTTTTAATTCTTTTTACGGAAATCGAAAACATATTCTTATTCATTGGACTTGAAGAAATCGTATAATTCCGACACTGTATTTTATTTTCTATATTTAATTTAATTGGTAAATATTGACCTGCTGAAAATTCAGGTAAATTACTAAAGTCTTCTTTTTTCCTAAAATAAAAAGAAATAAAATCACGACTAATTTTTTCTTTTTTAATAAGTACAAGTTCGTTGATGACATCCATATTGTTCTGATAGTCTTCAACTTCTTTAAATTCAATAACCGTAACTGGGTCATTAACATCGATATTACCTTCATTAAGGGCAATGACATTCTGACCGAAAAAAACATCTCCTTCACCATTAGATCTAAATTTACTTAACGTTTTCATTGGTTCTTTAAGTGTATTAGGAATAGATGTTATTGGATCAATTGTTGTCAAAATACACCTTGCACAGGGACTTACTACTTCGAAAAGAACTTCTCCTATTTTTATGATTTTCCAATAATCTTCCTCAAAAGCAATATCATTCGAAACAATAATATTTGGTCTAAACTGCTCCATTTTATTGATTATTGAACTTCTTCTATTAAGCTCTCTCAAGGATGCCTCCGATATAAGTAATAACGGGTAACCATCAGCAAAAGATAATTTAGATTTGGTGTGTTTACCTATTCTTTTTGGATCATCTGAAATGTAAATAAGTTTCGCGGGTATTTCTATTACTTTTGAAATAAATTCATCTAACGCTTTATTTGTTTCATATGCAACAAACTTATCATCCCATACTTTTGTCTTTTTTTCCTTTAATGAAAAAGAATCAAAATTAACCTTTATTTCACCAAATTTCATATGCTTTAATGTGATTTTTTGATTGTTAATCAACACTTTAACTTGAAGTAATTCAGGATATTTTCTTGATGTTATCATAGCTCCATCTTTATGAATAACCATAAAACGTCTATCATTTTTTAACCCTAGAAATTCAACAAAACTAGAATCTATATGCACGCCTTTTGCTGATTTTAAAGGATATATATACAAACCACTAACTTTTGACATAAACTTAACTTTAATCTATTATTAATAAAAAACTAGACTTTATTTCCGAATAATTTCAGAAATGTAAAAGAATAAAAATATGAAAAGGAAAAAATTAAAAATAAATTATACAATATGATTGTTGCAATATTTACAAAAAAAGTAAACTAAATCTAAAAGTATATTTTATTTTTTTATTATTGTTTAATGAAATTCCATTAAAAGAGTCTTTAAATTAAAAAGTCTGAACAGTATAGTTCAGACTTTTTAATTCTTTATGTTTTATTTTTTTAAACAACAAGTTTTTTCTGAGAAGGTTTGAATTTTGTTAATACAATTCCTTTTACAGCAGCTTGGTACTCTTCTAATGTTGGAGTTCTTCCTAAAATCGAAGATAGTACAACTACCGGAGTTGACGATAGTAGTGATTCTCCTTTTTTCTCTTTTGAATCTCTTACAACACGACCTTGGAATAAACGAGTTGAAGTTGCCATTACAGTATCTCCTGCTTCAGCTTTTTCCTGATTCCCCATACAAAGGTTACACCCAGGGCGCTCTAAATACAATACATTTTCATATTTTGTTCGTGCTGCTGATTTTGGTGCATTATCATCAAATACAAAGCCTGAATATTTAGCTAGCACATCCCAATCTCCCTCAACTTTTAACTCATCCACAATATTATATGTTGGAGGTGCAACAACTAATGGCGCATTAAATTTAACCTCACCTTGCTGAGCTTCGATATTTTTCAACATCTGGGCTAAAATTTTCATATCTCCTTTATGGATCATACAAGATCCAACAAATCCTAAATCAACTTTCTTAGTTCCTCCATAGAAAGATAATGGTTGAATATTATCATGTGTATAACGTTTTGAAACATCTTCATTATTTACATCTGGATCGGCAATCATAGGCTCTACAATCTTGTCTAAATCAATTACAACTTCAGCATAATATTTAGCATCAGCATCTGGCCTTAGAGCCGATCTACTTCCTGATTCTAATTCAGCAATTCGGTTGTTAGCTTTATTTATTAAACCTTGTAAAACTTGCTTTTCGTTATCCATTCCTTTATCGATCATAATTTGAATACGATCTCTAGAGATTATTAGTGATTCAATCAATGTTGCATCTTCAGAAACACAAATTGAAGCTTTTGCCTTCATTTCGGCAGTCCAATCTGTAAATGTAAATGCTTGATCAGAGGTTAATGTACCAATGTGAACCTCTATAATTCGTCCTTGGAAAACATTCTCTCCTTCAAACTGATCTAACATTTGTTGTTGCGTTGCGTGAACTACATCTCGGAAATCCATATAAGGAACCATATCTCCTTTAAAAGTTACTTTAACCGACTCAGGAATTGGCATAGTTGCTTCACCTGTTGCTAGTGCTAAAGCTACTGTTCCTGAATCCGCTCCGAAAGCAACCCCTTTAGCCATTCTTGTATGTGAATCTCCACCAATAATAATATCCCAATCATCAACAGCAATATCATTTAATACTTTATGGATTACGTCGGTCATTGAATGATATATTCCTTTGGGGTCACGACCCGTAATTAAACCGAAGTCATTCATAAACTTCATTAATCTTGGAATATTAGCCTTAGATTTATCATCCCAAACAGAAGCTGTATGACATCCTGATTGATACCCAGCATCTACGATTGGAGAAATTATTGTAGCTGCCATCATTTCTAACTCTTGGGAAGTCATTAATCCTGTTGTATCTTGAGATCCTACGATGTTTACTTCAACACGCGTATTTGAGCCTGCATGCAAGGTAACTCCTGGTGTATTTCCTACAGCATTCCTATTAAAAATTTTCTCTACTGCAGTTAACCCTTGTCCATCAATAGATATTTCCTTTGAAGGAGCATATACTTGTGGAACATCAATTCCTAATACTTTACAAGCAAATGTTTGTAATTTCTTTCCGAAGACAACCGCATAAGACCCTCCTGCTTTAATGAACTCCATTTTCTGAGGAGTCAATGCAGTTGAAATGTCTTTAAGCTCTGTATCTCCGTTATATAGTTTTTTCTTTTTGGTATTAATTGTAAGAACTGTTCCCGTTTTAACAGAATAAACTTCTTTTAAAATTGGATCTCCTTCTTCATCAACAATGGTATTTCCATTCTCGTCTTTTTGCTTCACCCAGTTCTTTAAATCGATTCCAATTCCTCCAGTCACGCCTACTGTGGTTAAAAAAATTGGGGCGATTCCATTTGTACCAGCAATTACTGGTGCAATATTTATAAACGGCACATATGGGCTTGAAGAAATACCTGTCCATAATGCTACATTATTCACACCTGACATACGAGAAGAACCAACTCCCATTGTTCCTTTCTCAGCAATTAACATTACGCGTTTGTCTGGGTGTTGTTCTTTTAAAGCAAGAACTTCCTTTTGCATATCTTTATTATGCTCAAAAATAGATTGTCCATGTAATTCACGGTCAGATCTTGAGTGAGCATCCGCCCCTGGAGATAATAAATCCGTTGAAATATCACCAACCCCAGCAATATAAGTAACTACTTGAATTTCCTCTTGTACTTCAGGTAATTTTGTAAAGAATTCAGCTTGAGCGTAGCTTTCGATAATTTCTTTCGCTAAAGTATTTCCTTCTTTCATAGCGTTTTCTAAACGCTCTGTATCCGCTTCATATAAAAAAACTTGAGTTTTTAAAACCTTTGTAGCGGCTTCGGCTGTTTCATCCTTATCACCTAAAGCTAAATCTAATAACACTTGAACAGAAGGTCCTCCTTTCATGTGTGATAATTGCTCAAATGCGAAATCAGGTGTAATTTCTTTCACTACAGATTCTCCAAGAATTATTTCTTTTAAAAATTTTGCCTTTACAGCAGCGGCACTTGTTGTACCTGGTAATGTATTATAGATAAAGAAATTAAGAGATTCTTCTCGATGAATATTATTTTCATCTTTGATTTGTGTAATGATTTCACTTAATAATTCAGCTCCATCTATTGGCTTTGGATGAAGTCCTTGAGTTTTTCGTTCTTCAATCTCCCTTAAATAATCTTTGTATGTGTTCATAAATATAGAAGTCTTTTCTTTTTGAAAAAGTTAGTGATTGTCGTATTTATTAATACTTTTATTAAAATGTTAATGTCTTTTCTGATCGTTGATAATTCAACCTAATTGCATATTAACAGAACATCATAAAACCTTGTGATTCACAACAGATATTTAGGTGTTTGTACTATTATAAATATTTTACATTTAAATACCAGTAACCGTAAAGCACATAAGTAATTAATGTTAGTTTTTGCTTCACAAAAGTACGATTTTACTTAATAATTTAAAAATATACAACAGAATATGGTTATTAATAACAAATAACCAAAAAACATACCTTTATTTAAGAATTAAACAACACATGAGTGTTTATTTTTATATTAATTTAATAATATAATAATTTAAGAGTAAATTTTACACTTACTTTTTTTTATACTCGTTCTAAATAACATTTATCAAAAATAAAAGTAGCTCAATAAGCCGGATTCTGTTCCTCTATTAAGAGGCTCTTATCATTTATCTAGTCTTAATATTGCTATTAAAATCAATCTGCCTACCCCTTAGAATCGTGCGAGCAGCACTCAAGCTCTAATATACGTGACATTGCACCACATAGAGTTTACCTGATTTCACTACAGCATAACCTGTACATTCTTTCTGTTGCACTTGTCCTCGATTTGCATCGGACGGACGTTATCCGCTATGTATGCTCTACGGTGTCCGGACTTTCCTACTTAGTTAAAATAACTAAGTCGATAAGATAGAGCTACTTATTATTTTTAATTTTATTATAAAAAACTCACTCAAAAGAGTGGACAATTACTATGAATAAATACTAATATTACTTAGTAGATTTCACAAATATAATTTTTTTATTTTGTTTAAAATATTTAAAACATAATCTAAATTAAATAAAAAACCTACTAATTATTTCATTAAGTAGGTTTTTATTTTGTTTATTTTATCTCAATTTTAAGAGAACATGTCTTTCACTTTTTCAAAAAATGATTTATCCGATTTTTGAGGATTTGGATTAAAGTTATCATCATTGAGCATTGATTCAAAGAACTTACGTTGATCTTTTGTTAACTCTTGTGGAGTCCATACATTAATATGTATTAAAAAGTCTCCTGTACCATAATGTTCAATGCTTGGTAAACCTTTACCTTTTAAACGTAGAATTTTACCTGACTGTGTACCTGGTTCTATTTTTATTTTTACTTTTCCCGTAACGGTTTCTATTTCTTTAGAAACACCTAGTACGGCCTCAGAGAAACTTACATATAAATCGTAATGTATATTACTACCTTCTCTTTTTAAATTATCATGTTGTATCTCCTCAATAACTACTAATAAATCTCCTGGTATTGAATTTTTACCTGGAGCCTCATTTCCTTTTCCTCCTACTTTTAATTGAACTCCTTCTGACACACCTTCCGGTATGTTAATTGATACTGTTTCTTCTTTAACAATCATTCCTTGAGTATCAGCTCCTGAAGGCTTTTTATCAAGAATTTCTCCCGCTCCATGACATGAGCTACAAGTTGTAGCTGCTTGCATTCGTCCAAGAATTGTATTGGTTACACGCATCTGCTGTCCTGTACCATTACATGTAGAACATGTTTTGTAAGTTACTCCAGTTGCTTGGATTTTTCTTCTTACTTTTACTTTTTTCTCTACGCCTTTAGCTATTTCCGCTAAGGTGAGTTTAACACGTATTCTTAAATTACTTCCTTTAACTCTAGCCTGGCGTTGACCTCCACCTCCGAAGCCACCGAAACCGCCACCAAAAGCACCTCCAAAAATATCTCCAAACTGACTAAAGATATCATCCATGTTCATACCACCACCGCCAAATCCTTGACCTCCTTCAAATGCTGCATGACCATATTGATCGTAACGAGCCTTTTTGTTTTCATCACTTAAAACTTCATATGCTTCTGCTGCCAATTTGAATTTTTCCTCTGCGTCTTTATTATCGGGATTCTTATCAGGGTGGTATTTGATAGCCATTTTCCTGTAGGCTTTTTTTATCTCTCCTTGAGAAGCCGATTTTGAAATTCCTAAAATCTCGTAATAATCTTGTTTTGCCATATATTTTTAATTGACAATTAATTATAAATAATTAATTGGTAATTACTATCATATCATTTTAAGCTTGTCCTATAACCACTTTTGGATGACGTATAATTTTATCGCCCAATTTATATCCCTTTTCAACACAATCGATAATTTTTCCTTTTAAATCGTCACTTGGTGCTGGTATCTGAGTGATAGCATCATGTAATTCTGAGTCAAAAATATCACCTGGATTAACATCCATTTCGGTTAGTCCTTTCTGAGTTAACGTGTTTTTTAGTTTGTTACTAATTAACTCCATACCTTTAAGCAGTTCTGAATCCTCATTTTTCTTAATTTCTGCCAAACCTCTATCAAAATCATCCATAATTGGCAGTAATGCTGTCATTAATTCCTGACTTGCTGTTTTAAATAGCTCTATTCGCTCTTTTGACGTTCGTTTTTTATAATTTTCAAATTCAGCAAAAAGTCTTAGATATTTGTTTTTTTCAGCTTGTAACTTTTCTTCATTCGTCGATTCTTCAGACTTAACTTCTTCTTCAACAATCTCTTTGTCTTGATTATCAATATCTTCAATAGTTTTATCATCTAATTCAGAATTCTCTATTGAATCTTTTATTTCATCTCCCTTTGTATACTGGTCTTTACTCATTGTAAATCTTTAATCTTTTATTTTTATATCATATAACAAGAATATTGCCATCTATCAAATAATGTCAAATTGACACTTTTGGTAATTCTTTTACTTATTTAATAAATAAATCATTAAGGATTTCACATTTAAAGCTTAAAACACTAAAATTACTTATGTTTTATATTAATTTAAAAATATTAATGTAAAACATATAATAAGTACTTATTGTAAATTAAACAGAAATAAAAATCAAAAGAAGGCTTTTAAAATATTCTATGTAAAATCAAATAATATTGAATTTATTTTTAAACATCAATCCTTTCAATTTTCGCACCTAATGCTTTTAATCGAGCTTCAATATTTTCATAACCTCGATCAATTTGTTCAATATTATGAATAATACTAGTTCCTTTAGCTGATAACGCTGCTATTAATAAAGATATACCTGCTCTAATATCAGGAGAAGTCATTTTAGTAGCTTTCAATTGACTTTTAAAATCATGCCCTATAACCGTAGCTCTATGTGGGTCACATAAAATAACTTTAGCCCCCATATCAATCAATTTATCAACAAAAAACAAACGACTTTCAAACATTTTTTGATGAACTAAAACAGTTCCTTTAGATTGTGTTGCTACTACTAAAATAATACTCAATAAATCAGGAGTAAAACCAGGCCATGGTGCGTCTGAAACAGTTAAAACAGATCCATCTATATAACTTTGAATTTCATATCCTTCTTGTTTAGGAATAAAAATATCATCATCTTTTTTTTGTATTTGGATTCCTAATTTTCTGAACACATTTGGAATTTGTCCTAAATTTTTCCAACTCACATTTTTTATAGTAAGTTCAGATCGTGTCATAGCTGCCATTCCTATCCAGCTACCTACTTCTATCATGTCAGGTAAAATAGTATGCTCTGTTCCTTTTAATTTTGTTACACCTTCAATAGTCAATAAATTAGAACCTACTCCATCTATTTTGGCCCCCATACCATTCAACATTTTTGATAACTGTTGTATATAAGGCTCACATGCAGCATTGTAAATAGTAGTAACTCCTTTTGCTAACACTGCCGCCATAATTATATTAGCTGTACCAGTTACCGAGGCTTCATCTAAAAGCATTTTCGTTCCTTTGAGTCCAGTTTTTGTCTCTACACCATAAAAATATTCTTCTTTATTGTATCTGAAACTTGCTCCCAAATCTATAAAGCCCTGAAAATGAGTATCCAGACGCCTCCTCCCTATTTTATCACCTCCAGGTCTTGGAATATATCCTTTACCAAAGCGAGCCAATAAAGGCCCTACAATCATAATGGAGCCTCTCAAAGAACTTCCATCTTTCTTAAAAGCTGCACTTTCAAGGTATTTTAAATTTAATTCATCAGACTGAAAACTATAACTATTAGTAGTTAATTTTTCAATTTTTACTCCAAGCTCACCTAAAATAAAAATCAATTTGTTCACATCTAATATATTAGGAACATTATTAAGTATTACTTTTTCTGAAGTAAGAAGAACGGCGCATAAAACCTGTAAAGCTTCATTCTTTGCCCCTTGTGGCGTAATAGATCCTTTTAAAGTGTGACCTCCCTCTATTTTGAATGATGCCATTTATTTCTTTCTGTTTTTTTTGTTTATAGATTTTCCTTTATGACCTCCTTGTGTAGTTCTTTTTTTCAGTAAGTTTTTACTTTCAGCCAATTCCTCTGAAGTATTTCTCATATCAATCTTACCTTCTGATAATTCATATAAATGGTCTAATATTACACCATCTTCAACTGTATCTTTATTCCAATTTAAATAACATTTTTTCATATGATTAGCAATCGTGAAAATCAAAGCTTCCTTCATATCTCCTTCCTCCCATGTTAAAGCTACATCAATCATTGTTTGAATATTGGTGCCATAAAAACGATACTTTGAAGCAGATTTGGGGTAATCTAACTTTGTAGGCTTTGCAGTTAATTCTTCTTTAGAAGGCGTTTCATAGGGTGAATCAACATCTAATTTAAAATCAGCCATTATATGCAATTGATCCCAAAGCTTATGTTTGAAGTCAGGTACATCTCGTAAATGAGGTTGTAAGTTTCCCATAACATTTATAATTGCTTTTGCCATGGTATTTCTTTCCTCTTTTTCTTTTAAATCAATACAATGATTGACTAGTTTTTGAATATGACGTCCATATTCTGGTATAATTAATGTTTCTCTTTCTGAGTTATATTCTAAATCAAACATGATCTTGTTTTTATGAAAATGCAAAATAGTAATAAATATCGATTAGCTACCCGATTACTTTTAATTTTGCAAATTGTAATAATAATTTCTTTTTTCCTACGGTACCAAATTCAATTTCAGCTTTTTTATTTGGTCCCTTTCCTTCTATTGCTAAAACTCTGCCTTCTCCAAACCTATTGTGTTCTATAATACTACCAACAACTAATTCATTATCAAACAGGTTCGTTTTAGAAATAAAAGCAGTAGTTTCAGAAAGCTTTTTGAGTTTATTCTTCTCTGGCTTGTTTATTGTCTTTTCTTTTTTGTTTAGAAAGTCTTTACGTTTTTTCTGAATTGGTTTTTGAAACCTAATTTTTGAAGGAGTTTCTTCAAACAAGCTAGCATCAATGAACCTATTACTACTTGACTCTGGAGTTTTTGGCATCAAATACTCGACAAACTCATCTTCTATTTCTCCCAAAAACCTACTTGGTTCTCCATCTACAAGTTTTCCCCATCTATATCTCGTTTGTGCATAAGTCAAATAAGCTACTTTTTCAGCTCTTGTTAATGCTACATAAAATAAACGCCTCTCCTCCTCTAACTCACTACGAGTATTCATACTCATTGCTGAAGGAAATAGATTTTCTTCTAAACCTACAATATATACATAAGGATATTCTAATCCTTTTGATAAGTGAATGGTCATAAGAGATACTTTAGGTACATCATCTTTTTCACTATCAAAATCCGTAGCTAAAGCAACATCTTCTAAAAACGAAGTTAATGATGCATCTTCACCTGTTTCTATTTTATCTGTAATAAAGTCTTTTATCCCGTTAAGTAACTCTTGAACGTTTTCAACTTTATTAATTCCTTCAGGAGTGCCATCTTTTTGTAAATCTTTAACTAGTTGAGTTTGTTTGACAACTAAGTCAGCCACTTCAAAAGCATTTTTGGTTTGTGCTTCAACTTGAAAACGTTGAATCATTGTTAAAAAACCTTCTAATTTACTTTTCGTTCCTTGTGTTATTTTAATATCTATTCGATTTATATTTTTTATGATTTCGAATATTGATTTTTTGTAATGATTAGCAGCAATAACAAGCTTATCCATAGTTGTTGCTCCAATACCTCTTGCTGGATAATTTATAACACGAACTAATGCTTCTTCATCATTAGGATTTATAAGTAACCTTAGATAGGATAGTAAGTCTTTAATTTCTTTACGTTGGTAAAACGAAATACCTCCATAAATTTTATATTTTATATCTTTTTTTCTTAGCGCATCCTCAATGGCTCTTGATTGTGCATTGGTTCTATATAAAATAGCAAAATCGCTATTAATCAATTGATGATTCATTTGATTTTCCCAAATAGATTGCGCTACAAAACGACCTTCTTCTCCATCGGATATGGAACGCATAATCTTTATGCTTTCACCAGAGTCATTAGCAGTCCACACTTCTTTATCTAATTTCGTCTTATTTTTATCAATAACACTGTTTGCTGCCTGAACAATATTTTTTGTTGAACGATAATTTTGTTCTAATTTAAAAGTTTTTGCATCAGGGTAATCCTTTTGAAAATTTAAAATATTGTTTATGTTTGCTCCACGAAAGCTATAAATACTTTGAGAGTCATCTCCTACAACGCAAATATTTTGAAACCTATCAGCTAGAGCTCTAACGATTAAATATTGAGAATGATTCGTATCTTGATACTCATCCACCATGATATATCTGAACCTATTTTGATACTTTGCTAAAACCTCAGGGAAACGAGCTAATAACTCATTTGTCTTTAATAACAAATCATCGAAATCCATCGCCCCAGACCTAAAACATCTATCAACATATTCCTTATAAATATCTCCCACTTTTGGTCTGCTTGCTTGTAAATCTGCTTCCTGTAAATCAGAATTATTAAAATAAGCCCTTACTGTTATTAGGCTATTTTTAAAAGAAGAGATTCTTCCTAAAATTTGTTTAGGCTTATACCTCTCTCTGTCTAACTTCATTTCTTTTATGATAGCTGAAAGTAATCTAACCGCATCTTGCGTATCATAAATAGTGAAATTTGAAGGATAGCCTAACTTATCTGCTTCGGATCTCAAAATTCTAGCAAATACAGAATGAAACGTTCCCATCCAAAGATTCTTTGCTTCACTGTGACCAACTACTGAAGCAATACGCTCTTTCATTTCACGTGCTGCCTTATTAGTAAATGTTAAGGAAAGAATATTAAAAGAATCTACACCTTGTTTCATAAGATGTGCTATTCTGTATGTTAGCACTCTAGTTTTACCAGAACCTGCCCCTGCAATAATCATCATTGGTCCTTCTTTTTGCAATACGGCAGCTCTTTGGGGTTCGTTAAGTTGTTCTAAATAAGTACTCAAAGAAATTTAAATTGAAAGAATTTTAAAATGTGAAATTAACCATTCTTTTAGGTTTTATAAAATATGTTGACATTTTTTTTTTAACACATAATTTAAATCAACTTTCTCTGTTTATTATTTAATATTTATGCTTTAGAACTTACGAGACTTGTATCTTAGCATTTTTTATATAAAATTATTAAACTTAATAAATGGAAGAAAAAATAATTGAGGGACTTGCATACGCTTTACCTGCTATTGTAACTGGAGGTGTTGCCTATTATATGCTAAGCGTATTCACAAAAAAAGAAAATAATGAAAGAAAGTTTGAAGCATTTATAAATAAGAAAAAAGAATCTCTTCCTGTGAAACTTCAAGCCTACGAACGAATGCTCTTATTTTGCGAACGTATTAATCCAGCCAAATTATTAGTAAGAGTTTCTCCTATTGGTGAAGATGTTACTAGTTATCTGCATTTATTAATTGCTAACATAGAACAAGAATTTGAACACAATCTTGTTCAACAGCTATATATTAGTGATGATAGTTGGAAATCTATTTTGACAATGAAATTAGCTATAATTTCTAAAATTAGAAAAATAGCAGAAACTAGTGAAAAAGCCTCTATACTTCGTGAAGAAATTCTAGTTTATTATTCTAAAGAAGAAAACCCCACTGATACTGCTGCTGCATTCATAAAACAAGAGGTAAGAAAACTTATCTAAATTTAATAGTTGTAAAAAATAAATATTCTTTTCATTTTTTACAAAATGACTTATTCTTGTAAAGTTTTAAATTGAAAATTTTTAAAGTCTAATCTTTTTATTATGCAATTTTCTAACTTAATTCTATGTGATAACTCTCTAAAAAAAAAGTCTTTAATGTAGTTAAAACTTCACCCCTGTCTTTTATTATCAATGGGCAGTTCCTTATTACTAGCCCATGCAGTCCATGAGCCATCATAAACGCTTATGTTTTTATATCCTGCAATGGTAGCTCCTAATACTAGAACACAAGCTGTAATTCCTGATCCACAGGAAAATACAAGTGGCTTATCGCCAATTTTCAAATCAGCAAAAATTTCTAATAATTCAGGTCTAGATTTCATTTTCCCTTTTATTTGTAGGTCAGAATATGGTAAATTGATTGATGTTGGAATATGACCACTAGTTAATCCTGCCCTTGGTTCAGGTTCAGTACCATAAAACCTACCTTCAGATCTTGCATCTAAAATATAGGCTTCTCTACTTTTGACAATACCTAAAACATCTGCAGTAGATCGAATGTTATTTGAATTCTTTTTTGCTTTAAAGTCACCATATTCTTTTTTAAAACTTATGACTTTATTTTCTAATGGAAATCCATCAGCTTTCCACTCAGGAAGTCCTCCATTTAAAATCGCTATATTATGAAATCCGAAAGTTTTAAAGAGCCACCAAACTCTTGCAGATGAATAAATACCGATTGAATCATAAACAACGACACAACTATCATTGTTTACTCCTAATTTTCTTACCTCTTTCTCAAATTGCTCTTTACTTGGTATTGTATTTGGCAAGTTGGAATTCATTTGAGAAAAATTATTTTGAATATCAAAAAAAATTGTGCCAGGAATATAATTCTTGGCTGAATTATCTAGAGAACTATTCTTGCCAATCGTCCCATCCAGTATAATTAAGTTATCAACGCCTAATCGATCATTTAACCAATGAGTACTTACTAATGGTGTCTTCATTGTTAGTTTCATGATATTTCATTTTATATTAATTAGCACTTAAATAATCTCTTTACAAGTAATTACAGACATCTCTTTTTGAAACAATTAATTAGTTTCTTCTTAACTTTCACAAATAAGTACTTATTATTTTACTTTAATATATTCATCATCCCAATTTTTAGGTTTGGGATCACCTAATTTTCCTACAGATTTTGCTACTAAAGATGAAACTGTCGCATCGCCTGTAACATTGATTACAGTTCTACACATATCTAATGGACGATCAACAGCGAATATGAGTGCTAAACCAATAGCTAGCTTATCTTCTGGAAAACCAACAGCCTCTAAAACAATTACAAGCATAACCATTCCTGCCCCTGGTACTGCTGCCGATCCAATTGAGGCTAGTAATGCTGTTAAAATGATAGTTAACTGATCTACAAAAGTAAGGTTAAAACTAAGAGCTTGAGCTATAAACACAGCTGCAACAGCCTGGTAAAGACTTGTTCCATCCATATTAATGGTAGCCCCTACTGGTAAAACAAAACTTGAAACCTCTTTATCAACACCTACATGTTCTTCAACTCTTTCCATAGTTACAGGTAACGTTGCTGCACTTGAGCTTGTTGAAAAAGCTAATAACTGGGCTGGGCTAATTTGTTTGAGAAACCAAAAAGGGTTCTTTTTAACAAAGACTCCAACTAATAGCATATAAAAAACGATCATTAACAATAATCCTCCAACAACAGTAATCGCGTATTTCAATAAAGCAAATAACAAATCAGGATCATTTGATGAAACAATTACATTTGCCAGCAAAGCAAATACAGCATATGGAGCGAAAAGCATTATTAAATCAACCATTTTCAAGACCACTTCATTTAAAGAGTCAAAAAAACTTTTTAGTGGGCTTGATCTTTTCTCACCAACGAGTAACATTGAAATTCCTAGAAAAATGGTAAAAAATATGACTTGTAACATTGATTTATTATTAGCCATAGCTTTTATTGCGTTATCAGGTACCATATCTATCATAAACTGAAGAGGTCCACTTGACTTTTGTTTTGTTGCTTCAGCTATTTTTGATTGGATATTTCCGGAGCCGGCATACGTTTCTGTAAGTTTATTAATTGTTTCTTCAGAAATTCCATTTCCTGGTTTTACTATATTGACCAAAAGTAAACCTAAAGTTATGGCTATAACAGTAGTTCCAATATATATTCCAATGGTCCTAAGACCAATCTCTTTAAATTTTGAAATATCTTTCAAGTCAGATATTCCTTTAACAAGAGATGCTATAATTAAGGGTACAGCGATTAGCTTCAGTAATTTGACAAAAATAGTACCTAATGGTTTTATCCAGTTTCCTACAAAAGCACCTCCTCCATCTACAAAGGTCATTGATAAGCCAAATAACACTCCTAAAAGCATACCAATTAAAATTTGCCAATGTAACGCTAATCTATTCATATTTTTAGTTTGTTTATTTAATAATTGATAAATGTATAATAATTATTTAAATAAGTGTGACTTAAAATTTGTAATTTGTGTCATATTAACGTAATACACAATTTCTAACCTATTTTAAATTTAAAAAAACAAATGGCAGGCATATTAGAATTATTAAATAGTGACTTGGGTAAAAATATAATCTCTGGAGTAGCTGGGTCTACTGGAGAAGACTCTAGTAAAACAAGTAATGTACTTTCAATGGCCTTACCTGTATTAATGAAAGCAATGCAGAGAAACTCTTCGTCTAAAGAAGGTGCTGAAAGTCTTATGAATGCGCTAACTCAAAAACACGATGGAAGTGTTTTAGATAATCTCGGTAATTTATTAAAAAACGGAGTAAATAATGACATTATGCAAGATGGAAGTAAAATTTTAGGTCATATTTTAGGAAATAAGCAAGGTGGGATTGAACAAGTCATCAGTCAAAAAACTGGTGTAACAAATGACTCTGTAACTAATATTCTTAAAACTGCTACTCCTCTTCTTATGGGACTCTTAGGAAAGCAGACAAAAGAAAATGGACTTAGTAACTCAAATGATTTAAGTGGATTCTTGGGTAATTTACTTGGTGGCGAATCTACTAAGAAAGAACAAAATTTTCTAGAGCAAATATTGGATGCTGATGGAGACGGTAGTGTTATTGATGATGTTGCTGGAATGGTTCTTGGCGGATCAAATAAATCATCAGGAGGTATTATAGGCAATGTGTTAGGAGGATTGTTTGGCAAAAAATAACTACTAAACATACAATAAAACAAAACCTGCTCTTTGACAGGTTTTGTTTTATTGTTATATTTTTTTATTACATTCCTCCATCAACTGATAGAGTTTGTCCTGTTATGTAAGAACTCATATCAGATGCTAAAAACACACAGGCATTAGCAATATCTTTTGGTGTGCCTCCTCTTTTTAGAGGAATTTCACTACGCCAACCTTCAACAACTTTGTCGTCTAATTTAGCAGTCATTTCAGTTTCTATAAAACCAGGGGCGACAACATTACTCCTGATATTCCTTGAACCTAATTCTAGGGCAACTGATTTCGAAAAGCCTAAAATACCTGCTTTAGAAGCTGCATAATTTGTTTGACCTGGATTTCCTTTTAAACCAACAACAGAACTCATATTTATGATGGATCCTGAACGTTGCTTCATCATAGGTCTAATTACAGCTTTTGTAAGATTGAAAACAGATTTTAAATTGACTTGTATAACTTTGTCAAAATCGTCTTCAGAGATCCTCATTAATAAATTATCTTTAGTAATTCCGGCATTATTTACTAAAATATCTATAGCCTCAAATTCCTCTAAAACATTTTTTGCTAGATCTTGTGCTGATTCAAATTCAGCAGCATTTGATTGGTATCCCTTGGCCTTAACTCCTAATTCCGTAAGTTCTTTTTCTAATATATTAGCAGCTTCAACAGATGAATTATATGTAAACGCTACATTGCAACCTTGTTCTGCAAACTCAATTGCTATCCCTCGCCCTATTCCTCTAGTTGCGCCTGTAATTATAGCTGTTTTATTTTCTAAAAGTTTCATGTTATTAATTATTTTAACATCCTGACAAATATAGTACAATAGTGATATTAACAGCAATAAGATTAACTATTTTTATCATTTTAAAAAGCATAAAATTAATACTCTAATTCTATATTTTTTCTAGCTTTTGAGTTATAGGGCCTATGCCTTTTTTATAATCCGTAATCGATATAATATAAAATTTACCTCTTATATTTTTTAAGCCAATCACTATCAAAATTTAAAAATTATTGTTGACTCTTACTTTATATCGATCTTTATATGTGGTTTGAATTAACTTTTTCTGTATTTATAATATTAATGCGATAATCAAATCATTTGCAAAAATGATCTAAATAAATAGAACACAAAAAATCCATTAAATTTTAAAATTTAATGGATTTTTTTACTGTTTGTTAATTAACTGTTTAAAAAATAGTTAATTAGGCAAAACTTTATTTATCATTTCTCCAATTTTAGCGGGAGATTCAACTACATATACACCGTTTTCAGCTAAAATTTTCATTTTTGCTTGAGCAGTATCGTCTGCACCTCCCACAATAGCACCAGCATGTCCCATTGTTCTTCCTGCAGGTGCTGTTTGTCCTGCTATAAATCCAACTACAGGTTTTCTATTTCCATCTGCTTTAATCCAACGAGCTGCTTCTGCTTCTAAATTACCACCTATTTCTCCAATCATAACAATTGCTTCAGTTTCATCATCATTCATCAATAACTCAACAGCCTCTTTTGTGGTTGTTCCAATAATAGGGTCTCCACCAATCCCAATTGCAGTAGTGATACCATAACCTTGCTTAACCACCTGATCAGCAGCTTCATATGTTAAAGTTCCTGATTTAGAAACAATTCCAACTTTTCCCTTTTTGAAAATAAAGCCTGGCATGATACCTACTTTAGCTTCTTCAGGAGTAATAACACCAGGACAATTAGGACCAACTAAAGTACAATTTTCCTTCGAATCTATGTATGCTTTAACTTTCACCATATCAGCCGTAGGTATCCCTTCAGTAATACAAATAATCACTTTAATTCCTGCCTCAGCAGACTCCATAATAGCATCAGCAGCAAATGCAGGTGGAACAAAAATGATAGATGTGTCAGCTCCAACCTCCTTAACAGCATCAGCAACCGTATTAAAAACGGGTTTTCCTAAATGCTCTTGACCTCCTTTTCCTGGTGTAACACCTCCAACTACATTTGTACCATAGTCAATCATTTGTCCAGCATGAAAAGTTCCTTCACTACCAGTGAAACCTTGCACTATAATTTTTGATTCTTTATTTACTAAAACACTCATTGGTTTGTTTTTTAATTTTTAAAAAGTAAGACAAAAATAATCTTTTAATTGATTTTAACAATATAAATTACATTAGTTTTTATCTTTATTTGTTGCATTTTTCAGATAAATAATTTCTTTTAGGGTTTGTCTATATTGTCTTTGTGGTGTTCCATAATAAGTCCCTTTCTTTAAAGATTTTGAGACACCTGTCTGTGCCATTAATACTGTGCCTTTTTCTATGGTAAGTCCACTAATAATTCCTACTTGCCCCCAAATGGTTACTTCATCTTCAATTACTGTACAGCCAGCTATTCCTGTTTGGGCAGCAATTAAGCATTTTCTTCCTATAACAGTATCATGACCAATATGAACTTGATTATCTATTTTAGTCCCTTCCTTTATCTTAGTGTCGCCAGTTACCCCCCTATCAATAGTACAAGAAGCACCTAACTCAACTTGATTTTCAATTATTACACTACCTCCAGATAAGAGTCTATCAAACCCCTCTGATCTTTTCTTATAATAAAAAGCATCACTACCCAAAACTGTATTTGATTGAATAATAACACCATCTCCTATTGAACAATTGTTGTTTATTACTACGTTGGCATGAATCACACAATTCTTTCCTATTCGAACATTCTTTCCAATAAAAACATTAGGTTGAATAATAGAATTTTCACCAATCACCGCACAATCTGAAATAGTTGTATTAGAAGCGATAAATGGATTAAAATGATTTATTAAAATATTAAAATCTCTAAATGGGTCTTCTGAAATTAAAAGCGTTTTGCCTTTCGGACAATCAACTTTCTTGTTAATAAGAATCGTAGTTGCAGCAGAATTTAAAGCCTTGTTATAATACTTAGGATGATCAACAAAAACAATATCTCCTTTTTCCACCACATGAATTTCGTTAATCCCTTTTATTGTAAAGTTTTCATCACCAATAAACTCAGATCCTATTATATCTGCTATTTGCTTTAAAGTATACGTTTGCTTAAATTTCATTTGAGAAAATAACCCTTTTAAAAATATGAATCTATCTTATTTTCTTATTATTTGATTCGCTCTGAGTAAGCTCCCTTTTCAGTATCTATTTTTATTTTATCACCTTCGTTTATAAACAGTGGAACATTAATTCTTGCTCCTGTTTCAACCGTAGCTGGTTTTGTAGCATTAGTTGCTGTATTACCCTTAACACCAGGCTCTGTATGTGTTACTTCCAAAACAACATGTGAAGGCATTTCAACAGATAAGGGAGAATCATCTTCCGTATTTATTAAAACAGTAACAACTTCACCTTCTTTCATTAAATCAGGTGCATCCAATACCGATTTTTGAAGCGTAATTTGATTATAATCATCTGTATTCATAAAGTTATAATCATCTCCTTCAGCATATAAATATTGATACTTATGTGTTTCAACCCTAACATCTTCAATTTTATGACCTGCTGAAAACGTATTGTCTATAACTTTTCCAGAGGTTACACTTTTTAATTTTGTTCTAACAAAAGCAGGGCCTTTACCTGGCTTTACATGTAAAAATTCTATAATTTTATAAATATCATGGTTGAATTTAATACATAGTCCTTTTTTGATGTCTGATGTTGTTGCCATTTTATATATTTTTAATTAGATTTAAAATAACCTTTCATAATTCCTCGATGAGATTCTTTAATAAATTGTAAGATTTCATCTCTTTCTGGAGTTGCTTCCATTTCAGCTTCTATAATTTCAACAGCTTGAGTGTTGTTATAATTTTTTTGATATAAAATTCTGTAAATTTCTTGAACTTCTCTTATTTTCTCAGTAGTAAAACCTCTTCTTCTTAGACCTACTGAATTTATACCTACGTAAGATAATGGCTCACGGGCAGCTTTTACATAGGGCGGGACATCTTTTCTCACTAATGAACCACCTGTAACAAAAGCATGACTCCCAACAGAGGCAAACTGATGAACAGCCACCATTCCTGCTAAAACAACATTACTACCTATATTAACATGCCCAGCTAAAGTTGTATTATTTGAGAAAATACAATTATTCCCGACAATACAGTCGTGAGCTATATGGCTATATGCCATTATCAAACAATCGTCTCCGATAACAGTTTTCATTCTATCACTTGTACCTCTATTTATTGTAACACATTCTCTTATTGTAACATTATTTCCAATAATTACCGTAGTATCTTCATCATTATATTTTAAATCTTGTGGTATTGCAGAAATTACAGCACCTGGAAAAATTCTACAATTTTCTCCTATCCTTGCTCCTTCCATTATAGTTACGTTTGATCCAATCCAACTTCCCTTACCTATTTCTACATTTGCATGAATCGTTGTAAAAGGCTCTATAACTACATTTCTAGCTATCTTTGCTTGCGGATGTACATAAGCTAAAGGTTGATTCATATAATTTATTTTACTTTTGAAATTTGAGCCATTAATTCAGCTTCACATACTAACTTTCCATTAGCATATGCATATGCTTGCATGTGACAAATACCTCTTCTAATAGGAGTTATTAAATCTGATTTGAAAATCAAAGTATCTCCAGGTAATACTTTTCGTTTAAACTTTACATTATCAATTTTCATAAAGTAAGTTAAATAATTTTCAGGATCAGGAACGGTACTTAAAACTAAAATACCCCCACATTGTGCCATCGCTTCTATTTGCAAAACTCCAGGCATTACAGGAGCTCCAGGAAAATGTCCTACAAAAAAGTTTTCGTTCATTGTGACGTTTTTCATTCCCACAACATGTCTATCCGACAACTCTAATATCCTATCTACCAGCAAAAAAGGTGGCCTATGCGGAAGTATATTCATGATAGCATGAATATCCATTAAAGGCTCTTTATTCAAATCATATGTAGGAATAGAGTTTCTTTTTTCTTGCTTGATGATTTTTGCTAATTTTTTTGCAAAAAGAGTATTAACAGAATGTCCTGGCTTATTCGCTATTACTTTACCTTTAATTTTAGTTCCTACCAAGGCCAAATCCCCAATAACATCAAGTAATTTATGTCGCGCAGCTTCATTGGCCCAATGCAACGTTAAATTATCTAAAATTCCATTTGATTTAACTGAAATATTATCTTTTTTAAAGGCTTTTTTCAACCGTTGCATTGTATCACTTGATAATTCTTTATCAACATAAACAATGGCATTATTTAAATCTCCCCCTTTGATAAGATCATTTTCTAATAACATTTCAATTTCATGCAAGAAACTAAAAGTTCTAGCATTAGCGACTTCCTCCTTAAATTCTGAAATTGAATTTAGAGTTGCATTTTGAGTTCCTAGTATCTTTGTACCAAAATCTACCATAGTTGTAATTTGATACTCGTCTGAAGGAACTAATATTATTTCACTTCCTGTGTTTTCATCTTTATAAGAGATGATCTCCTTAACCACAAAAACCTCTGCGGTTGCTTTTTGCTCTACAACACCTACTTTTTCAAGCGCTTCTATAAAATATTTTGAAGATCCATCCATTATAGGAGGTTCAGAAGCATCAATCTCAATTATTAAATTGTCTATACCTAATCCCACAGCGGCAGCTAAAACATGCTCAGATGTTTGTATTTGCACGCCTTTTTTTTCTAAATTGGTACCTCTTTGCGTATTAGTTACATACTCTGCTCTTGCTTCAATGATTGGTTTTCCCTCTAAATCAACTCTTACAAATGCATAACCATTATTTTCAGGAGCTGGTTTAAAGGTCATTGTAACGTCATTACCTGTGTGTAATCCTACACCAGACAATGATATTTCATTTTTAATTGTTGTTTGCTTTTTACTCATTTTTATTTTGTTGAGCATTCAACTCTTTTTGAATTTTATGAATAGTTGTTGCTATATTAGGTAAATTTTTAAAATGAACGTATGATTTATTATAATCAGAGTATCCAAAAGCTGGCGATCCTTGAACAACATCTCCTTCTTTTAAATTTCTTCCGATTCCTGATTGTGCTTGAATTTTCACATTATTACCTATTGTAATGTGCCCAACAATTCCAACTTGGCCTCCGATCATGCAATACTCTCCTACTTTTGTTGAACCAGCAATACCTGTTTGTGATGCTATAACAGTATTTTTACCAATTTCTACATTATGGGCTATTTGAATTTGATTATCTAATTTGACTCCTTCTCGAATAATAGTTGAACCTAAAGTAGCTCTATCAATAGTACAATTAGATCCAATGTCTACATTATCCTTTATGATGACATTACCTATCTGCGGAACAGCTTTGTAGTCTCCGTTTTCATCAGGGGTAAATCCAAAACCATCAGACCCAATTACACATCCAGAATGAATTTTACAATTATTTCCTATTTCTGTTTCGGAATAAATTTTCACCCCAGCAAATAAAAAACAATTATCACCTATGGAAACATTATCTCCGATATAGGTATTCGGATATATTTTTACATTTTTACCAATAGTTACATTTTCACCAACATATGAAAATGCGCCTATGTATACATCTTCACCTATCAAAGCTGAATCAGCTACAAAATGAGGTGTTTCTCTACCTTTTTTATTATTTTTTACTTCATTATAAAATGATAATAATTTTGAAAAAGATTTATATGCATCTTCAACCTTAATAAGAGTTTTATCGACTTCTTTTTCCAAGCATGAGCTTTTATTAATTATTACTATGCTGGCATTTGTTGTATATATATAAGGAGTATACTTAGGATTTGCTAAAAAAGTTAATGATCCTTCTTTTCCTTCTTCTATTTTAGATAATTTTGAAACTTCTGTTTCCGGATTTCCGACAATCTCTCCCTCTAAAATTTCTGCTATTTGTTTTGCTGTAAATTTCATTGTTGGCAAAAGTAATTAATTTTGTTTAATTACCTCCTAAAAGCAAAAGTTTCATAATAGATACTTTATTATTTAGGATAACATATGTAATATTTACTTACTTTTTTTGTTAAAACCTGAACATTTAATTGATCAGAAGCTTTTGCTAAATCGATCAACTTTCCTTTTTTAGTAAATATTATAATTGGTTTATCTGTATTATATGCTTGATTGGAAATACGATCACCAAACACAAAATATTCTAATTCTGTATCAGTTAAACCTAGTTCTTTTTTATATTTTGTTTTCAATTTATTTATATATACTTCAGTAAATGGTTTTTCTTGTATTTCAATTTTCAACAATTTTCTATCAATAATCATTTTTGCTAAAGAAGACAAAATAAAATCTTCATGATGAGTCCATTCTTTTATTGCAGACAAGACGTCATAATCATCTAGTTTCGCAAAATTATTGAGTGTTGTTTTCGAGAAATTACTGGGACTAATTTCGTTGTATAAAAAGTATCGTAAAGCACGGCTTCCAAAAACATCCTTTTTTTGACTAGCAAGCTCTTTTGCCCTTTTTAGTATATTAACTAAAATGTTTTCTGCGACTACTCCCGTTTTATGAAGATATACCTGCCAATACATCAACCTTCGCGCGATCACAAACTTTTCTACTGAATATATACTTTTTTGTTCTAAAACTAATTCATCATCAACAACGTTCATCATAGTAATAATTCTTTCTGCAGATATATTTCCTTCTGTAACACCTGTATAAAAACTATCTCTTTGAAGATAATCTAACCGATCTATATCTAACTGACTAGAAATCAGCTGACATAGAAATTTTCTTTTATAATTCCCTTCAAAGATTTCAATTGCCAAGTCTAGCTCACCATTAAACTCTTTATTTAAAGCACGCATAAACTTTAAAGATATTTCCTCATGAGATATTCCATTTACAATACTATGCTCTAAAGCGTGCGAAAAAGCTCCGTGCCCAATATCATGAAGTAATATTGCTATACATACTGCATTCAGTTCATCTTCTGAAATTAAAACATTTTTTGATTGCAAGCCTCTAATAGTCTTCTGCATAAGATGCATGCATCCTATCGCATGATGATATCTAGTGTGATTTGCTCCAGGGTAAACTAAATTAGACATCCCCATTTGAGTAACCCTTCGTAATCTTTGAAAAAATGGATGTTCTATAATGTCAAAAATTAAACTATTAGGTATTGAAATCAATCCATGAACTGGATCATTTAAAATCTTCAATTTATTTGTCTTTGTACTACTCAATTTAGATAAATGCTTCAATTTTAAGCAAAAAAATCACAATTATTCAAAAAATGCAAATTATACTGTGCATTATTAACTTATTTTTAGCTTTTATTCATACTAGAAAATAAATATTATACGTTTACTTAGCATATTATTATATAAACTTACATGAGAAAAATTGATATTCTTTGGGTTGACGATGAAATTGACTTACTAAAACCTCACATTTTATTTTTAGAAAAAAAGAATTATAGGGTAACTTCCTGTAATAATGGAGCTGATGCAATAGATATTGTTACTGAACAAAACTTTGATATTGTTTTCTTAGATGAAAATATGCCTGGTATTACCGGTTTAGAAACACTATCTTCTATAAAACAAATAAATTCAAACCTCCCTGTCGTAATGATTACAAAAAGTGAAGAGGAATATATTATGGAGGAAGCTATTGGATCAAAAATTGCAGACTATCTTATAAAACCCGTAAACCCAAATCAAATTCTATTAAGTTTAAAGAAAAACCTTGATCACTCTAGACTTATTTCAGAAAAAACAACCTCAAATTACCAACAAGAATTTCGAAGAATCACCATGGATTTAGCAATGGTAAATTCTTATACGGATTGGGTTGAAATGTATAAAAAACTTGTGCACTGGGAACTTGAATTAGAGAATATAGAGGATACAGGTATGTTAGAAATCTTGGAATCTCAAAAAACAGAAGCTAACACACAATTTTTCAAATTTGTTAAAAAAAATTATAAAAACTGGTTACGAAGCGAAGACAAACCAACGCTTTCTCATACTTTATTTAAAGATTATGTAATTCCTAACCTCTCTAAAGATAAAGGTGTTTTATGGATTGTTATTGACAATTTACGTTTTGATCAATACAGAGTTTTAGAACCTTTGATAAATAAATATTTTAAAAAAGAGGAAGAAAATTCGTATTTCAGTATTTTACCTACTGCTACTCAATATGCAAGGAATGCTATATTCTCTGGATTAATGCCTTCTGAAATGGAAAAAATTCATCCAGAATACTGGAAAAATGACACCGATGAAGGAGGTAAAAATTTATTTGAAGCAGAGTTCTTAGACTCTCAAATAAAAAGATTAAAATTGAATATAAAACATAGTTTTCATAAAATTATTACTCTTAAAAATGGTAAAGATTTAGTCGATAATTTTAATGCTACTAAACAAAATGATTTAACAGTAATAGTCTATAACTTTGTTGATATGCTTTCTCATGCTAAAACAGAAATGGAGGTCATTAAGGAGTTAGCTGGTGATGATAAAGCATACAGATCTTTAACAGTAAGTTGGTTTAAAAACTCCCCCTTATTTGAAATGATTCAAAAGGCACAAAAACTTGGTCAAAAACTTATAATCACGACAGATCATGGAACTATCAATTGTAAAACTCCAACTAAAGTTATTGGAGATAAAAATATTAGTTCTAATTTACGTTACAAAACAGGTAAAAGCTTGTCCTATGAAGAAAAAGATGTATATGCTGTTAAAGATCCTAGTGATATATTTTTACCATGTATTACAATAAATAGTCCTTTTATATTTACCAAAGAGGATTTATTTTTCGCATATCCTAACAACTATAATCATTTTGTAAAATATTATAAAAACACATACCAGCATGGTGGAATTTCTTTGGAAGAAATGATTATTCCTTGTTCTATATATTCTCCAAAATAAGCTTAATGTTTCTCCGAAATTAATGGTTTACTTAGTGATCTTATTTTTGATATTACTATTAATTTATATTTTTTATGAAGTAAAACTAAATTTTAAAAAATCTTTTAAGTTAACTATTTTTGTCTCTATGAATGTAAATTATTCTTTAGACGAAACACCTTCAATAGCAAAAATGCTCTTTGAGAACATAAAAACTAAAACACTGTTATTTTATGGTGAAATGGGAGTAGGAAAAACAACCCTAATAAAAGAGCTTTGTTCATTATTAGGTGTGGAGGATACAGCAAATTCTCCTACCTTTTCAATTGTAAATGAATATAGAGCAAACGACTCTTCTGCAATTTTTCATTTCGATTTTTATAGAATAGAAAATGAAGATGAAGCATATGATATAGGAATTGAAGATTACTTACATAACAATAACTGGTGTTTTATCGAGTGGCCAGATAATATAAAAAATTTATTACCTTTAGATTCGGTTATTATAGAAATCACTTTATTAAATGATGGAAAACGTAACATTCAATTAAAAACTAACTAATGAGTTCAATATCATCTCCGTTTACAAAAGAGCAATTAATACCACAACCAGAAATGCTTGAAATAAAAAAGCAAAAAGGAGATTTATTTATTGGAATTCCTAAAGAAACTCACTTTGAAGAAAAGCGCATTAGTTTGACTCCGGATGCAGTATCTGCCTTAGTTGCTCATGGACATAAAATTGTTATTGAAACAGGGGCTGGAGATGGAGCCAATTACAGCGATAAAGAATATTCCGACGCTGGTGCAAAAATATCTTATGACACTAAAGAGGTTTTTGCTTGTAACATTGTACTTAAGGTAGAACCCCCCTCTTTAAAAGAGGTTAAAATGTTAACTCCACAAGCTATTTTAATTTCTGCTCTTCAGTTAAAAACTCAAAAGAAAAAATACTTTGAAGCTCTTGCAAAAAAAAGAATAACTGCAATTGCCTTTGATTATATTAAAGATGAACTTGGAACCTATCCAATCGTGAAGTCTTTAAGTGAAATTGCTGGTATTGCAACAATACATATTGCTTCTGAGTTAATGTCCAGCGCAAATGGAGGTAATGGCCTATTACTCGGAAATATAGGAGGTGTCCCACCAAGTGACGTTGTTATAATTGGAGCAGGAACTGTAGCTGAATTCGCTATTAAATCTGCCGTAGGAATAGGAGCTAGAGTTAAGGTTTTTGATAATTCAATAGCTCGGTTAAGAAAACTTCAAAACTGTATTCATTCACCTATTTACACTTCTACTATTCAACCAAAGACATTATTAAAAGCTTTAAGGAGATGTGATGTTGCCATTGGAGCCTTAAGAGGCGAAGATAGGTCTCCTATTGTTGTGACAAAGCAAATGATTGAACAAATGAAGGATGGTGCAGTTATAGTAGATGTTAGTATTGACAGAGGAGGATGCTTTGAAACTTCTCAAGTTACAACTCATAGTACTCCAACCTTTACTCATAATGGAGTTATTCATTATTGTGTTCCTAACATTCCTTCAAGATATGCGCGAACAGCTTCGTTCTCTATTAGTAATATTTTCACACCATATATATTACAAATAGCAGAAGAAGGAGGGTTTGAAAATGCTGCGAGATCTAATAAAACTCTAAGAAATGGTATGTATTTTTACCATGGGATTTTAACAAATAAATCTGTTGCTGATTGGTTTAATCTTCCATACAGAGATATTAATTTATTATTCTTATAGGCATAAAAGTGTTTATTTTTTATGACAGGGCAGGTGAAATTCAAAAGTACTTCCTCTATCTGTCAGGCTTCTTACTTTTATGCTAGATTGGTGTAGTTCTATTATTTTTTTTGCTATTGCTAACCCTAAACCTATCCCTTTTTCTTTGTAATCATTAGTTATTTGCATGTTTCTGTTAAATATAATTTCTTGGTCTTCTTTTCTAATTCCCATTCCATTATCTTTTATTTTAACAACTACATTATTTAATTTACATGATAAATAGATTGTTACCCTCCCCCCTTTTTCAGTAAACTTAATGGCATTATCTAATATATTCTGTATGGCTCTTTCTATAAGAGCACTATCTGCAAATACTGGAGATAAATCATTTTTTACAATAACAGATAAATTAATATTTTTTCTCTCTATTAACAATTTATAACGTGAAGCCATGTCATAAACTAAATCAGAAATAAAAAACACTTCTTTACTTAACTTTAACTCTTTAGTTTCTAATCTCGAATATTCAAAAAGATGATTTACTAAACTAGATAAATAGTTGGCTCCATTTTCTATAATTTTCATAAACTCTCTCTTGTCATCATACTCAAGAATATCATTTTTCATCTGTAGTGTTTCTATATAACCTCTAATAGAAGTAATGGGGGTTCGTAAATCATGTGATACGTTAGCTATCAATTGTTTTCTAAACTTATTAATTGACTGAATTTCTCTTATATTTTCGGAAATTGTTTGAGCCATATTATTAAAGGTAACTGCTAATATAGATAAATCAGATTTATAAGCATTTGGAATTCTGGCTTCTAAATTTCCTTCCTTAAATCTATTAACATAATAGATAATTGTTCTCAAATTTTTGGTCAGAGCCCAAATACTAATCCAACCAATTGAAATAGCGAATATCATCGTAACAATTGTTGATCTAATACTAAATTTTAGAAAATAATCTTCCAAAAGTGATTCACAAACTTCTTGGTATTTTTTACTTGTAAGTATTATGTAAACATAACCACTATGTCCCCCTTTTGTAAAATATCCAGCCGAAAATATTTTTTTACTTCCTGATTCACGAGGATCATCTCCGAGAACATACTTTTTCTTGTTTTTTATAAACTGTTTTATAGGGTTTAAATTAACTTTTTCTAACTGCTTTTGAGGGTTTGAATGGTCAAGAACCACAGAATATAATATTTTCCCTGTCTCGCTTAATAAATAAACATCAATGGCCCTATTTACAGCCATCATATCGTGCATTATTCCATCAAATAACACTTTATTTACAGCCCCATCCTTCAAAAAAGGAGAAGCTTCTTTAAATTTTTCATCAATTAAATGATTCGCTACATTACAATTTAATTTCTGAGTTGTTTCACTATAAAATTTTTTAACAAAAAATATCGTCAGTAAAATATATACAACTCCAATCGTTACGACTGTAATTAAAAGTGATATTCCTATTTTTAGTATAAATTTACTAGACAGTGCTTCTTGCTTTGCTTTCATATGAAGGGATTTTTAGTTCGTCATTAAACTTATACCCTACACCCCATGAAGTCAATACAAATTTTGGTTTGATCATGTTTTCTTCTAACTTAATTCTTAATCTATTTATATGTGAATTTACAGTATGTTTATAACCATCAAAATCATAACCCCATACTATTTCAAGTAATTTTTCTCTACTATAAACTTGACCTGGATTTGAAGCCATTAAAACCAATAATTTAAATTCTTTTGGCGACAAATTAACTTCTTTACCTTTAAGTATTACTTTTCTTTTATCTATAAAAATTGATAAATCTTTAAATTCCAGTTTTTTAATCCGCACAGATTGTTCAGGATAAGTTTTATGAAACCTTCTCGTAACTGCTTTTACTCTTGCTATAAATTCTCTAACACTAAATGGTTTCGTGATATAATCATCTGCTCCTAACTCTAAACTCAGCACCTTATCAAGCTCTTCTGTCTTCGCAGTGAGCATTATAATTGGTGTTTGCTTTATCAAACGTATATGTTTACAAACTTCAATCCCGCTCATTCTTGGGAGGTTAATATCTAAGATAATCAAATCAAATTCTTCACTCAAAGCTAACTTAAGCCCGGTATCTCCCTGATAAATAGTAGTAATAGAATAATTCAGATCTATTAAATGAATTTCTAGAAGCTTCGCTACTGAAATATCATCTTCAACAATAAGTACTCTTTTCATTTGAACGAAAAAATTTTAGAAGGTTTGAGGCGAACTTAAAAAAATAACATGTGATATAAAAATGATTTTTTTGTGATTTTTCTGTGATACTTAAAATAGTTCTTTATCATATTAAAATTCGCTGCAGCATTTTAAAACCCTTGAAAATCTTTAAATAACTAATTTATGAAGAAAACAGCTTTAAAAGAAAAATCAACTAATCCCCAAATATATCTCAATAAAAAGTCTAGACTTTTAGAAAATATAAAGCGTATTAAATTGATGAATTTATCAGAAATTGATCAAAAACTTTTTATTGAATATGGCCTAGGAGATGAAATATTACCTGACTTTGAAAATGTTTTAGATGCTTTTGAATATTGGGTATCTAAAACTCCTCATAATATTGCTGCAGAGTACAAAACAAAAAATATAACCTACAAAGAACTGGATAATGAAGCAACAATATTAGCTTTAATATTAAAACAAAAGGGAATAAAAAATGGAGATGTTATTGGCTTATACATCCCAAGATCTATAGATCTTATAATCAGTATAATAGCATGTATAAAATTAGAAGTAACATATGTTCCTCAAGATCCAAGGATTGTCCCCATTGATATGCTTGAAAAAATAAGTACAAAAAGTGAACAGAATATAATTCTTTCATTATCAACATATGCTGAGAAAATCTCTTTTTACGAAAAAAATAAAATCATTTTAATTGACAAAGAAATTAATAAAAAGATCTACAGAAATTTATATGGAAATATCAAGCTGATTAATCATCAAAACAAAAAAACTGACTCAACCTGCTTTATTTTATTTACTTCTGGAACAACAGGAACTCCTAATGGAGTTCAAGTAAGTCATAAAAATTTATGTAATATATTATATAGTGCTCCGGGAAATTTAGGTATTGCTCCAGGAGTCAAGGTTGCTCAAATATTAAATATTTCTTTTGATATGGCTGCATGGGAAATATTAGGTTGTTTAGGTAATGGGGGTACATTATTAATTAGAGGTAAAGATATTTTAGAAACGGTGACTAAGGCAAACGTTATTATTGCAACACCTACTATTTTAACTACAGTACCACCTGAAAAATGCAAGGAAATTAAGAGTGTTGCTGTTGCAGGTGAACCATGCCCAGTAATGCTTGCAGAAAGATGGTCTAAGTTATGCAACTTCTATAATTCTTGTGGTCCTACAGAAACAACAATTGTAAATACCATGAAAAAATGTATTCCTGGTAGCTCAGAACTTTCAATTGGCAAACCGACACCAAATAATACTGTCTATATTCTTAATAAAGATATGACACCTACAAAAATTGGAGAAATCGGTATTATGTGGGGAGGCGGAGATTGTGTAAGTAAAGGCTATCTTCATGATGAAAGTTTAACAAGAAAAAAATACAAACTAGACCCTTTCCTAAATGATGGGAGTCATATGTTTAATACGGGCGATTTAGGAAAGTGGAATAAAAATGGTGAACTTATTCACTTCGGTCGAATAGATGATCAAGTAAAAATAAAAGGCTTTCGAGTTGAGCTAGATTCAATTTCAAAAATAATTGAAAGCTTCAATGATGTAAAAAGAGCTGCCACCATAAAATATCAAGATTATTTAGTTGCTTTTGTTAGTACAAACAATCAAACTGAAAATCTTTTGGAGCTACTAAAAAAACAACTACAAAAAGAACTCCCTTATTATTATACACCTAGTAATTTTATTTTTCTCGAAGAGCTTCCGAAAACATCAAGAGGTAAAATAGACAAGAGAGCTTTAAAACAAACTTTAATATTATAAAAAATGGAAAATATTGTTTTACCTCCTAAGAAAAATATGCTGTATAGATTAGGAAAACATCCTTTACTTATCCCTTACAATAGATTATTTATTTTGGTTAGTTTGATAAATCTACACATCATTTATAAATCTATTTTTGAATGGAATTGGTTTGATTCTGATGGAATTGAGATAAATACGATTGCTCAAGTTGTATTAATTAATTTTACTGTTGGAATTTTAGTAAGACAGCAATATATTATAAATTTACTTTTTAGCATTGCAACAAGTATTCCTACTAGTTGGCCTCTTTTTGTAAGAAGAATTGCTGGTAAAGTATATCATTTTGGTGGTATTCATAGCTCAAGCACTAGTATGGGTACCCTGTGGTACTTTATATTTGTTGGATCCTTATATTATCATTACAAACACAATTTACCCGGAGTAAATCTAACAATAATAATCGTAACTTCTATTATTTTGATACTGCTTTGTATTATCATTATAATGGCACTACCTAACATTAGATCTAAATACCACAATCACTTTGAAATTACACACCGACTTGGTGGATGGACAGTACTGATTTTATTTTGGGTTCAAATGGTTCTTTTTTTAAACATTGAAAATAAAAGTGTTTCTATTTTTACAAGTGTCAATTTTTGGATTCTTTTTACTGTTACAATAAGTGTTATTATTCCTTGGTTACACTTAAAAAAAGTTAATATTGATATCAATAGACCTTCAAACCATGTAGCGTTAACCTCTTTTGATTATGGTGTTACCCCTTTTGCTGGCTCTTCAACAGCACTTAGTACAAATCCTTTATTAGAATGGCACTCTTTCGCAAATGTTCCTAGTCCTGGGAAAAATGGCTTTAGGCTTACTATTTCAAGAGCAGGAGATTGGACAGGAAAATTTATTTCTGAAAAACCTCAAAAAATTTGGGTTAAAGGGATTCCTACAGCCGGTGTTGGAAATATTGATAAACTTTTTAAAAAAGTAATTTGGGTAGCAACCGGAAGCGGCATTGGCCCATGCCTACCGCATTTGTTACTTAATGAAACACCATCGGTTTTAGTATGGTCAACTAGAGACCCCAACAAAACATATGGAAGCAAACTAGTTAATGAAATAAAATCTGTACAACCCAATGCAGTTATTTGGGATACCGATACAAAAGGGAAACCTGATCTTGTTAAAATAGCATATAAAGCCTTCTGTGATCATAATGCGGAAGCTATTATATGCATTTCAAATCAAAAGCTTACTGAAAAAGTTGTCCATAGCATGGAAGCTATTGGAATTCCTGCTTATGGAGCTATTTGGGATTCTTAAAAAATCAATAAAATTTAATAATTATGAACATACTATTTAAACAAATAGAAAGGGTTGTTATTGCTCAATTAAATCGACCTAGTAGCCTTAATTCTTTGAATTCAGAATTGATGTATGAACTTATCTCTGAAATTCAGGAATACGACCAGATGACAACTGTAGGTTGCATTATTATAACGGGTAGTGATCGTGTGTTTTGTGCTGGAGCTGATATTAAAGAAATGAATAACAAAGGATTTTCTGAAATGTTTATTGAAAATTATTTTGGATACTGGGAATTACTATCTAAAATAAAAACTCCAATTATTGCAGCTGTGTCTGGATATGCATTAGGAGGTGGATGTGAACTCGCTATGATGTGTGATATAATCATCGCTTCCGAAAATGCTGTTTTTGGTCAACCAGAAATAAAACTTGGTGTTATTCCTGGAATTGGAGGCACCCAACGCTTAACTAATTTGATTGGAAAATCAAAAGCAATGGACATCATTCTTACAGGAAGAAATATTAGTGCTTCAGAAGCAGATGAAATAGGATTGGTCTCAAAAATATTTCCTTCTGATAATTTTTTAAGAAATGTAATTGAATATGCACATGGAATTTCCTGTCTCTCTAAAACTGCTTTAATAGCTTCCAAAGAGGCTATCAATCATTCTTTACAAGTACATCTAAATGAAGGAATTGTTTTTGAAAGAAGAATATTTCATTCACTCTTCAATACTAAAGATCAAAAAGAAGGTATGAATGCATTCCTAGAAAAAAGAATTCCAAATTTTAACTAAAAAACTAAATCTATATCATGAAAAAATCAATTTATATTACAGTATTATTATTTACTTTTTCGATATTTAATACATACTCACAAGAAAAAAAATCAAAAAAGAATAAAACAACTTTTGCTATAATGCCTATTCATAATAGCGCAGCAGGATTCAATAATGTTTTTTTAGGTTCACATCAAATTAAACCAAAAACAAGTTTAACTTTTTACAGTGTATTTTGGGTAAATCCACTATTTGGTAATGGAGGTAAAGATTTATTTTTAGAAACAGGTGTTGGACTTGGTTTTTCGCTAGCTAATGATAAATTATATCTAAATCCTAGCCTTGGTTTTGGACACGGAAAACTCCTGTCTGGTGCAGCAGAAACTAAAATTGCAGAAAGTATTATTCCAAGTATATTTATGATTTACAATACCAGAAAATTTGAATTTGAGGGATATACTGCCTACTATAAAAGTATGAGAGGCGAAGGAAATTCACAAGATTTAATGCTTAATTGGGTAATTCCTGGATATAAAATATCAAACTCACTTTCTATTGGAGCTTTTTATGAACACCTTGGACAGACAAGAGTAGATTCAGGAGATACAAAAACTCTATACCAATTTTTGGGAGGATATATCAAAACTACATTAAACAATGGTGTTTGGTTTAGATTTGCTGCTGGACCTAATGTCTCAAATGATCATTTAAACTCAAAAGAGTTTTATAAAATTCAAGCTTTTATTCCTATTTAAACAATAGTTCGTTCATTTTACCATTAGCCAAAGGTTATACTCAACCCTTTGGCTTTTTAATTTTTTTATTAACCTAAATAAGTTTTCAAATTAAAAAATCACTTACTTTTGTGTTGAAAATTTAAATTATGCAATTGCTAAAACGTTTTGGTTACTATTTAATTGGTGTTACTATTGGATCAATAGGTGTTCTTTATTTCTGGAAAAATAAAAAAGTAACTTTCGATTACGGAATGGATGCTAGAACACTTAAATCACTAAGAATAAAAAAACATATTTATTCAACAGATGTAAAAAAAGTGCTAGAAACAAAAGGAAAAGACTCTTCAATTATAAATGCTTTACTTTTTAGAGGAGATGTGGATTTTGGAAAAAGTAAACCTAGACTTAAACCTTGTGCTGAATATTTTATAACAGGAAAAGATAGTTTAAAATCCGTTAGCATATATGTAAAAAGATGTGATTCTATAGTCACGATTAAGGATATTTTCTGGGATTAGAAAAGTTTGAAACACATATATACATATATAATCATTATTAGTAGTTTTCTTACTTTAAAAATTGATTGACTTTTTATTGCCAATATTAAGCAATATGACAATCAATATTCAAATTTCCCTTAAATCTTATCTCACCAATCTTTTTAAGTGCAGTTAACTTTTTTCTACTAATTATAAATAATTAACGATAATCTAACTTGTAATCTTATAATATCGTATAAGACACCAAAAGGCTTTGCATTTAAATTTTTAAGATATTCTTGGACTTCTTCTTTAAACAAATCATACCTATCTATTTAATTAATCTAATAAACTAGAATAAAATATTTGTTCCTGTATATTATTTAATGAATAATTCTATCTATAATATCTTTACAAAAAAACAAACGACAAGGTTATAAAAAAACCTGTCGTTTGCTCTTATTTATTAATAAATTTGATTTAAATAGCCAGCTTTTTAGTTCGCTATATGGCTCGTAAACTTAATTCTCATTAATCGTAATTCCTCATCATCATAATCTCCATCAAATTCATCTAAAGCCTCTTGAATTTTATCAGTTTCTGCTTCCATAAAATAGTCATAGATTTCCTCTTGTTGATCTTCATCTAACAAATCATCCACCGCGTAATCTATATTTAATTTTGTTCCTGAAAAAACAATAGCCTCCATTTCTTTAATTAATTCAGGCATTTCAAGACCTTTTGAACTTGCAATATCTTCAAGAGGAAGTTTTCTATCTGTATTTTGTATGATATATAGCTTCAACCCTGAGTTAACTCCTGTACTCTTTACAATCAAATCATCCGGACGAATAATATCATTATCGTCAACATAATTTGAAATTAATTTCACGAAATCTTTTCCGTATTTCTTGGCTTTTCCTTCACCAACACCATGAACTTTTGATAATTCATCTATATTAATCGGATATTTTAATGCCATATCATCAATTGAAGGGTCCTGAAAAACAGCAAAAGGAGGAACTCCTAATTTTTTACCAACTTTTTTCCTTAGATCCTTTAGCATCGTTATTAACTTAGCATCAACACCTACTTTTGTTGTTTTGATACTCGCTATAATAGTTCCATCATCATCCGTATTGTATACATGATTTTCGGTCATCATAAAAGATGATGGATTATTGAGATAGGCTCTACCTTCTGGAGTGACTTTTAGAACTCCATATTGTTCTATTTCCTTTCTAATTAAATCTGCAACCAACACTTGTCGAATTAATGCATTCCAATAATGAACATCTTTTTCCTTTCCGATACCAAAAAATGATTGCGAAGGTGTTTTATGAGAAGTTAAGAGTGCATTTTCTTTCCCTATTAAAGTGTTTACTACTTCTTTAGGCTTATACATTTCATTTGTATCTTGAATAACAGAAAGTAGTTTAATAACTTCTTCTTGTGATTCTGATTTTTTCTTAGGATTACGCATATTATCATCCATATCAGCTCCTTCTCCATTTACTTCGTCAAACTCTTCACCGAAATAATGTAATAAATATTTTCTTCTATTCATTGAAGTTTCTGCATATCCGACAACCTCTTGTAATAAGGCATGACCTACCTCTTGCTCGGCAACAGGTTTATTAGCCATGAATTTCTCCAACTTTTCTATGTCTTTATAAGAATAAAAAGTTAAACAATAACCTTCACCTCCATCTCTACCAGCTCTACCTGTTTCCTGATAATAGCTTTCTAAACTTTTCGGAATATCATGGTGTATAACAAATCTAACATCAGGTTTATCAATCCCCATACCAAATGCTATGGTTGCAACTACAACATCACAATCTTCCATTAAAAACATATCTTGATGTTTTGCTCTTGTTTTTGCGTCTAATCCGGCATGATATGGTACTGCATTAACTCCATTCACTTGAAGAACTTGTGCTATTTCCTCTACCTTTTTTCGACTCAAACAATAAATAATACCTGATTTGTTTAAATGTTGTTTTATAAACTTGATTATATCTTTTTCTATATCTTTTGTTTTCGGCCTTACCTCATAAAATAAGTTAGGTCTATTGAAAGAAGCTTTATAAACATTAGCATCTGACATTCCTAGTGTTTTTAGAATGTCTTCTTGAACTTTTTCTGTTGCTGTTGCTGTCAAGCCAATTATAGGAACATTATCTATCTGCTTTATGATATTTTTTAGATTTCTATATTCTGGTCTGAAATCATGTCCCCACTCTGAAATACAATGCGCCTCATCAATTGCCACAAAAGAAATCTTTTGGGCTCTTAAAAACTCAACGTACTCCTCTTTAATCAATGATTCTGGTGCTACATAAAGTAATTTTGTAATACCATTTTCAATATCAGCTTTAACTTGGCTTACCTCTGTTTTGTTTAAGGAGGAGTTCAATACATGGGCAATGCCCTTATTTTCAGAAATACCTCTAATAGCATCCACTTGATTTTTCATCAAAGCGATCAAAGGAGAAATCACAATGGACGTTCCTTCTTTCATTAATGCAGGCAACTGATAACAAAGGGACTTACCTCCACCAGTAGGCATTATAACAAAAGTATTTTTATTATTTAATATGTTGTTTACAACATCTTCCTGTAAACCTTTGAATTGACTGAATCCAAAAATTTTCTTTAATGATTTATATAAATCCGACTGCTCTATATCCATCTTTTTTTAAACAAAATTAATAAGTAATTCTAATTTATTAAAAAAACTCTCGACAAAAAGTTATATTCTATCTTTGTATGAGCAATGATCGGTAAAATATTTCTATTTTTACAACTTTATTTCATAATTAAATTTTAAGCATTGAAAAATCTTAACGAAATTCTTTCATCAGCTAAAAATACCATTAGATTGCAAAGTGAAGCAATAGCTAATTTAACAGAACTATTAGACGATTCTTTTGCTAATGCGGTAAACTACTTACTAAATTCAAAAGGTAGAGTCATTCTTACTGGTATAGGGAAAAGTGCTAATATTGGAACAAAAATTGTTGCAACATTGAATTCTACTGGTACTCCTGCTGTTTTTATGCACGCCGCAGATGCTATTCATGGAGATTTAGGAAATGTTCAAAAAGATGACACCGTCATTTGTCTGTCTAAAAGCGGAAACACTCCTGAAATAAAAGTATTAATACCACTCATTAGAAGTTCTAAAAATAAAATTATAGCTATCACAGGAAACCCAAATTCTTTTTTAGGAAAAAATGCTGATTTTATTTTAAATTCTTATGTACCTAAAGAGGCTTGCCCTAATAATTTAGCTCCTACTACAAGTACCACAACGCAACTAGTACTTGGCGACGCTTTAGCTGTATGCCTACTTGAGCTAAGAGGGTTTTCAAGTAATGATTTTGCAAAATACCATCCTGGAGGTTCTTTAGGTAAACGTTTATATCTTAGAGTATCAGATCTTATAAAAAATAATGAATTGCCTAAAGTTGCTTCGTCTGATGCAATTACAAAAGTTATTGTTGAAATATCGGAAAAGAGATTGGGGGTAACTGCTGTTGTGAATAAAGATAATGAAATTCAAGGTATCATAACCGATGGAGATATAAGACGTATGCTTAATAAAAGTACTATTATCGATGGTTTAACAGCCAGTGATGTGATGAGTAAAAATCCAAAATCAATCAATATTAACGAAATGGCTATTGATGCTTTAAATTCATTAGAAGATAACAGTATTTCTCAAATACTAGTTACCGATGATGCCAATCAGTACGTTGGAGTTATACATTTACACGATTTAATTAAAGAAGGAATATTTTAATTATGGCGATAAAAGAAATGTCCTTTTTAGAGCATCTAGAGGAACTAAGGTGGCATTTAGTAAGGAGTTTTATTGCTGTTTTTATAGCAGGTATTTTTATTTTTGCTAATATAAATTTTGTTTTTGAAAATATTCTATTAGCACACTTAAGACCCGATTTCTCTACTTATATTTTTTTTTGTAAAACCTTTACTTCAATTGGTATAGATAGCAGTTTTTGTAATATTAATTTTAAACAGACTTTACAAGCGTTAAATCCAACGCAACAACTAATGACAGCTATTTGGTCTTCTTTGATATTAGGCTTTGTAATTTCATTTCCTTATGTAATTTGGGAATTTTGGAGATTTATAGCTCCAGGACTACATGATAATGAAAGGAAAAAATCTAAAGGATTTATATTTACTTTATCTTTTCTATTTTTTCTAGGAATTGCTTTTAGTTACTTTGTTATTATCCCCATGTCTGTATATTTCTTTTATAACTTTGAAATATCTACGGCAATTGAAAATAATTTTAAGTTAGATGCATATATAAGTCTTATAACTAACACGCTTATTGGAGTTGCTGTTTTCTTTGAATTACCTGTTATTATATTTTTCTTAGCAAGAATTGGTATCGTTACTCCACTATTTTTACGTAAATATAGAAAACATGCATTAATAATAGTTTTAATACTTTCTGCTGTTATTACACCTCCAGATGTAGCGAGTCAGATTATAGTATCCGTCCCCATCATGATTTTATATGAAATAAGTATACATGTAGCTAATTTTGTCATAAAAAAACAACAGAAAAATGTCTCGAAAAGTCCAAGAATTTAATGAGTATCGTTCTAAAATGAACGATAAAATATTATCCTCAGATAATAAAGTTATAAAACGAATATTTAATCTCGATACAAACGCCTACTCTAAAGGACATCTTCCTGTAAAAACGAAGGAATTGCTAGGCTTAGTTGCTTCTACTGTACTTAGGTGCGATGATTGTATAGCCTATCACCTAGAAACGGCCTTTGAAAATGGGGTAACTAAAGAAGAAATAATGGAAACAATGTCAATAGCAACACTTGTTGGAGGAACTATTGTTATTCCCCATTTAAGAAGAGCTGTTGAATTTTGGGAAGCATTAGAAGAAACTAAACTTTGAATAGCATCTAAAACTATTTAAAAAATTAAACTTGTTGTTAGTATGAAATTAAAAGCCAACGATATACAAAAAATATACGGTAAGCGTAAAGTAGTAAAAGGCATCTCTTTGCAAGTAGAACAAGGTGAAATAATTGGTCTTCTTGGTCCAAATGGAGCAGGTAAAACAACCTCTTTCTATATGATAGTAGGAATGATTAAACCCAATGGAGGGACTATCTTTCTTGATAATGAAGAAATAACAGAAGACGCTATGTACAAACGTTCTCAAAAAGGAATTGGCTACTTAGCACAGGAGGCATCTGTTTTTAGAAAATTATCAGTTGAAGATAATATTATGTCTGTTCTTGAATTTACTGATAGAACTAAATTAGAAAGAAAGCAACGACTTGAGGAGCTCATAGAAGAATTTAGCTTGGACCACGTTAGAAAAAATCGCGGTGACTTATTATCTGGTGGAGAACGTAGACGTACTGAAATTGCACGATGCTTAGCATCTGATCCAAAATTTATTTTACTTGACGAGCCTTTTGCTGGTGTTGATCCAATTGCTGTAGAAGACATTCAAAGCATTGTAGCAAAGCTAAAAAATAAAAATATAGGCATATTAATAACTGATCATGATGTACAAGCAACACTAGCCATTACGGATAGAACCTATTTAATGTACAACGGTGGTATTTTAAAAGAAGGAACTCCAGAAGAATTAGCTGATGATGAAACTGTAAGAAGAGTATATCTAGGAAAAGATTTTGAGTTAAAAAAGAAGAAATTTTAATTTCTTTAAATTGTATACTCCTTAACTTATCAAAAATAAACGGGTTTTACACATAACTTACAATTCCACTTTCTTTCTGAAAATACATTATGATTTCTCGGTTGTAATAATTTTATCGATGAATAGCTAATGGCTATCTATTGAAACTCCTTTTTTTTTCTATAATTTTATTTAAAAACCTGTGTGTTTAAAAAAGTGACTTTTTTATTGAAATGATTGTTTACAACATTAATAAAAATCATTTCTTTTGAAGTTTTAAATACGCTTGTGCTTTTACTTTATCGGTATTTTAAATTGATTTTTTAAAATAGATAATAAAATATATAGTATAATTATTAGAGGTATTGATACCACTTTAAATATTACTATCAAAATTAAAGAACTTATCAAGAATAAATATTTAACAATATTGTCTTTCAATGAAAAGCTTTTAAACTTTAACGAAAATAAAGGTAAATCAACATGCATCAATATACTAAATACAATTGTTATGACAATTAGTGTATACTTATTCAATATAAAAGATTTTAAAATATTAAAATCAGAATATTCAATAACTAAGGGCAACGAGATTATAAATAAACTCATTGCAGGAGTAGGTAAACCAATAAAACTATCGCTCTGTCTTTTATCTAAATTAAACTTTGCTAACCTATATCCCGCTGATAAAGTTAAAATTAAACCCAAATAAGGTAAATTACTCCCCGATCTACCATACGCATCAATTCCAAAATATCCTACTGGATCCACATCAATAGCATTTACAATTAATTGTAACATTACAATTCCTGGTACGACCCCGCTTGTAACAACATCTGCTAAAGAATCTAATTGTTTACCTAATTCTCCTTGAACTTTTAAAATTCTTGCTATGAAACCGTCTAAAAAATCAAGAAAAATTCCAAGAGTAACCATTATTGAAGTACCATAAAAGTCTCCCTTTATTGCTAAAATTGTAGCAATTGTTCCACTCAATAAATTCCCTAGTGTTATGAAATTAGGTATATGCTTCTTAATTTTCATTTTTTAATTTTATCAACGACGAAAGTAAAAAAATCTATTACATGTTTCAATCTTATTAAATAAAATTTTAAAAATATCTTATAATGTAAATTCAAAAATTCTTATTTGAAGTCGTCTATTTTAATAACCTTCTGTAATCATTTTTAATATATATTTGTTTTCGTTGCTAAATTCTATGTCATATGCCATTATTATATTCTAATTTTACTCCTAGTTTACCTTTTAAGAATGGGCATTTTAATACTATTTACCGTCCATTGTTCCTTAAAGCTTCTATTAATTATAAAAGAGACAGAGTTCAAACCTGGGATCACGACTTTATTGATCTTGATTTTTCTATCACTAAATCAAAAAGTCTAGTGCTATTAATACATGGTTTAGAAGGTAGCTCTTTTTCTAACTATATGGTTACTACCTCCATTTATCTCAATAATAATGGGTTTGATACTGTAAGCATGAACTTAAGAGGATGTAGTGGAGAAGATAATTTATTGTTAGGTACTTATCATAGCGGTAAAACAGATGATGTGAGTTTTATTATCAATTATTTAGATAAAAATTACTCGTATAATAACCTTATTATAGTTGGGTTTAGCTTGGGGGGAAATTTAACATTAAAATATTTAGGAGAATATACAAATATACCTGACCTTGTAAAAGGTGCTGTTGCTGTTTCGGTTCCCATAGATTTAACAAGCTCACAAGCAGAATTACTAAAAATTAAAAATAAAATCTACTTGTTAGAGTTTTTAAAAACAATGAAAAACAAGATTTTAGCTAAAGCGGAAAAATTTCCTGAATTTAATATTGATAAAAAACTATTAGCTAAAGCAAGTAAGTTTAGGCATATTGAAAAACAATATACTATTCCTGTTTTTGGTTTTAAAAGCTCCGAAGACTACTGGGCTAAAGCAAGTTCAAAACCTTATATTTCAAAAATAAAAATTCCTTCCTTATTAATTAATTCTCTTGATGATAGTTTTCTTTCAAAAGAATGTTTTCCTTACGAAGAGGCAAAAAAATTAAATAATTTTTATTTAATAACTCCCAATTATGGAGGCCATGTTGGCTTTTTATCATCTTTTTCAAATACACAAAATAATTGGCTCGAATATAAAATAACACAATTCATAAAAGAAAAAATTGACCTTGATTAATTCATAAATAAATCTATATTTTTAATAAGAGAATCTATCATAGTAATATTCGATTTTACATTGTAATGAAAAAAATATACGTAGTTTTTAATTTTTAAAAAAAGTTATCTTTCTATAAAAAATGAATATTCTATAAATTAATTCTTAGGTCATAAACATAAATCTCGAGTCTAATTATGAAATTAATTTTAAAATAAAAATGAATATTCATGTTTTACTAATCTTTTACATAGTCATTACCTCAGTTCATGCTCAATTTAGAAATTACTCCAACGAATTTTTAAATATAGGTGTGGATGCAGCTGCACTTGGTATGAGTAAAGCTGTTGTAGCAAACAGTAATAATGTAAATTCTATTTACTGGAATCCTAGTGGTTTAGTTACCATTAAAAATTATGAAATTTCTTTAATGCACTCTTCATATTTTGCAGGTATTGCTCAATATAATTTTGTAGGCTTTGCAATGCCTCTAGACAATAAAAGTGCTGTAGGATTTTCTCTTATCAGATTTGGCGTTGATAACATTTTAAATACTACAAAATTAATAGATAGTAAAGGGAATATAAATTATGATAAAATAAGCCTTTTCTCTGCTGCTGATTATGCTTTTTATATAACATATTCTAAAAGGCTTAAACTTAAAGGACTTAAATTTGGGGTAAACACGAAAATAATTAGACGAATTATAGGTAATTTTGCCTCATCATGGGGCTTTGGCTTTGATGCAGGAATTCAATTTGAAAGAAATTCATGGAAATTAGGTGTTATACTTCGCGATATTACGACAACTTTTAATAGTTGGGCTATTAACAAAAATGAATTTGAAAAAATTAAGAGTTCAATACCTGATAAAAACCAAGAGTTGCCTAATGCTACCGAAATTACAAAACCGAAAGCACAAATGGGAATAGCAAAAATTTTTAAGATGAATAAAAATTTTAATCTTCTAACAGAAATTGATTTAAATATGCGTTTCGCAAAAACTAATGATATTATTTCAACTACTTTCATTAGTTTTACACCTGCTATTGGTTTACAATTAGGGTACGAAAAAATGGCCTTTCTGCGCTTTGGTGCCGGGAATATTCAGAAAGTAACTGAATTTGACAACTCTCGCTCCATATCAATTGAACCGAGTTTTGGCCTAGGTTTTACTTACAAAGGGTTTCAAATAGATTATGCACTAACTAATATTGGAAATGTAGGTAACGTCTTATTTTCAAATACTTTTTCTATTAAATTTAACTATCATTCTTTTACACAATGATTATGATACAAAAACTTTTTTATTTTATTCTACTTCTATTTATTTCAATATTCTCCTTCTCTCAAAATATAAAATTATCTGGGGATGCTAAAATTAGTATCATAACCTATGGACCAGGAGATGTACTATATGAAAAATTCGGACATACAGCAATAAGAATAAAAGATCCAATGTTAAAACTTGATTTAATATATAATTATGGGATTTTTGATTTCACAGAGAAAAATTTCTATTTGAACTTTATAAAAGGTTATATGAAGTATCGTTTAGCAAGATATCACTTTCCTCCTTCTTTAAAATCATACAATAAAAATAAACGATGGGTAAAAGAACAAATATTAAATTTAAATACTCAGCAAGTCAATAACTTTTTTAAGTATCTAGAAAATAATGCTAAACCTGAAAATGCTAGCTATCTTTATGATCCTTTTTTCAATAATTGCTCAACAAAACCTAGAGATATAATAAAAGAAATTCTTGGTAAAAGCGTCATCTACAAGAATAATAATACCAACTCCAATAGTACTATCAGGGAACTAATGAATAGAGAGATAAACACGAATACATGGGGAGGATTAGGTATAAATATTGCGCTAGGTAATAAACTAGATAAAATAGCCAACTCAGACAAATGCATGTACTTACCAGACTATGTTTATCAAACACTTGAAAAATCTAGTATTTCAAAAGATGGAAAAGAAGAAAATTTAGTATCGAAAACAAATATTCTTTTAAATTATCCTGAAAAACAAGCTAACTCTGATAAGTTTAGCCCATTATTAGTATTCTCAATATTGCTTTTCATCGGAATTTTTATCAGTTTTCAAGATATTAAAAAAGTTAAACATACAAAATGGCTAGATATAGTATTACTATTAATTACAGGTATTTTTGGAGTTTTAGTAATTTTTTTGTGGTTTTTTACTAATCACTCTACTGCTCCTTATAATTTCAACATGCTTTGGGCTGTTCCTACAAACTTAATTTTAGCATGGAAATTATATAAGAATAAAACTTCTAGATGGATAACTCACTACGTCAAAATATTACTATTCTTTTTACTTGGTTTTATTCCTATTGTTTGGATACTTAATATTCAATTATTACCTTATAGTTTAATTCCACTGTTTTTATTGTTAAGCATTAGGTATTGGGTAATTCTTAAAGTTTATAAGAAACTACGAATAGCTAATTCATAGCTTTGCAAACCAAAACCTGTGATAACACCTTTGACATTTGGTGCTATATAACTTTTATGTCTGTAAGTTTCTCTTGCATATACGTTAGATATATGCACCTCTATAACCGCCGCTTCAATTGCTTTTATGGCATCTGCAATAGCAATTGAAGTATGGGTATAAGCCGCAGCATTTAATATTATACCATCAAAACTATAGCCTACTTCGTGTAACTTATCAATTAACGCGCCTTCATGATTAGATTGAAAATAATACAATTTTATTTTTTGGAATTTTTCCTGTAAATCGTTAAAATATACTTCAAAACTAGCTTTACCATAAATACCAGGTTCTCTTTTTCCTAATAGGTTCAAATTAGGGCCATTGATTATTAATATTTTTTTCATATTGTATATTGTTCTTTTCAAACTTTGAATCGAGTTTAAGAATTTAAAGTTACATAAATAGTTTATATTATTTAAAACAATAAAACCGCCGATTTCTCAACGGTTTATTATAATGTTTAAAAACTTTCAATAAATTGATCTTATACTACCTTCTGCTATAATTAGGAGCTTCTTTTGTAATAGCTACATCATGTGGATGACTTTCATTAATTCCTGAAGCTGTTATTCTTACAAATTTACCAGTACTCTTTAAGGTTTCAATATCTTTAGCCCCGCAATATCCCATTCCTGCACGTAATCCTCCTACAAATTGATGAATACTCTCAAATAGTTCTCCTTTATAAGGTACTCTACCCACAATACCTTCAGGAACTAACTTTTTAATATCATCCTCTACATCTTGAAAATAACGATCTTTTGACCCTTTTTTCATAGCTTCAACGGATCCCATTCCTCTGTATGACTTAAATTTTCGACCTTCAAATATTATTGCCTCTCCAGGAGATTCTTTTGTCCCTGCTAATAATGACCCTAGCATTACGCAGTCAGCACCAGCTGCAATTGCCTTAGGAATATCTCCTGTATGACGAATCCCTCCATCTGCGATGACTGGTATTCCTGAATCTTTAATGGCTGCTGCTACCTCTAAAACAGCAGAAAATTGAGGAAATCCAACTCCTGCGACAACACGCGTTGTGCAAATTGACCCAGGACCTATACCTACTTTAATAGCATCTGCTCCAGCCTCAACTAAATATTTAGCTGCCTCAGGGGTTGCAATATTACCCACAACTACGTCTAAATTAGGAAATTTAGATTTTACCTCTTTTAAAACAGTAACTACCCCTTTTGTATGTCCATGTGCTGTATCTATAATAACAGCGTCTACCCCAGCATTTACTAGAGCATTAGCCCTTTCTAAGACATCTCCAGTTACCCCTAGAGCTGCTGCTACTCTAAGTCGACCGTATTGATCTTTATTCGCTATTGGCTTTTGTGTAGTTTTTGTAATATCTCTAAAAGTAATTAGTCCTACGAGCTTATCTCCATTTACTACTGGTAATTTTTCAATTTTATTTTCTTGTAAAACAACTTCTGCTTCTTTTAATGAAGTTCCTTCTTTTACAGTTATCAGATTTTCTGAAGTCATTACTTCCTTAATAGGACGCTCAATATTACTTTCAAAACGTAAATCTCTATTAGTTACAATACCTATTAACTTCCTATTCTCGTCTACGACAGGAATTCCACCGATTCTATTATCCTTCATTGCCTTTTTAGCATCTAAGACAACAGCTGAATCATGCAACGTAATTGGATCGATGATCATACCACTTTCTGCTCTTTTAACTTTTCTTACTTCATTAGCTTGTTGCTCAATGGTCATATTTTTATGTAAAACACCTATCCCTCCTTCTCTGGCAATTGCTATTGCCATTGCTGACTCTGTTACTGTATCCATAGCTGCAGATACAATAGGAACGTTTATCGTGATGTTTTTTGAAAATTTTGTGCGAATATTAACTTCTCTTGGAAGTATTTCTGAATATGAAGGAACTAACAATACGTCATCATAAGTTAATCCTTCTCCTACAAATTTTGATTGGTGGGCATTCATAAATGTAATCAATTTTACTCCTTAGAGTTTTTGTTATTAAAAATTAATTACGAACAAATATACTACAAAAAATCTTACCAAATTATGATGTAAAATAATATACTTAATCCCTAAGAAAATTTAAAAAAAAGCATCTTAAAATTTTAAAAAAAATATTTAAATTGCACCCTAAAATAAATTTAATCTAAATAAAAATGAATAAAAACATTTTAACTTATTTATTTGCTGTTCTTTTAGTTACAGTTTCTTGTTCTAGCGATAATAGTGATACTGTTTTGGATCCTAATAACTCTTCAACTACAATACTAGAAATTAGAAAAAGAGAATTTGTAAGCAATTATGTTGCTATTGTTGATGCAAGTTATAATGATGCATTAGAAAAAACTATAGATTTACAAAATGTTATAAATGACTTTGTAGCATCTCCTAGTGAAGTGAAATTCAATAATGCGAAAAAAGCGTGGTTAGAAGCCCGAGAACCTTATGGACAAACAGAGGGCTATCGATTTTATGACGGTCCTATTGATGGTGATGGTGGTGAGCCAGAAGGGTACATTAATGCTTGGCCCCTTGATGAGGCTTTAATTGATTATGTTGACAGTGGTACAGGAGGTCAGCAAAGTTCTGATAACAGACAAAATATTGTTAATAATACTGCGGAATACCCTACATTGAGTAAAGATGTATTAAGAGAAATTTCAGGATACGATGAAAATGAATCAAATGTTACACTTGGCTATCACGCTATAGAGTTTTTACTTTGGGGACAAGATACTAGTGTTCCTGCCGATAAAATAGCTGGGCAACGACCATTTACTGACTATACTACAGCAGACAACGCAGATAGAAGAGGGTTATATTTAAAATTAGCTACTGAAATTCTTGTGGAAGATCTAAAATCTGTTGTAGACCAATGGAAAGAAGGAGGAGCTTATAGAAAAGAATTTTTAGCATTAGATAACAACTCTGCAATCAAAAATATTTTAACCGGTATCGCAAAATTAAGTAAAGGTGAATTGGCAGGAGAAAGAATGACTGTTGCTGTTGAGAACAACAATCAGGAAGATGAGCACTCATGTTTTTCTGACAATACGCACAGAGATATTTATTTAAATGCACAATCTATTAACAATATTATTATGGGCAAATATAAAAAAGTTGATGGATCTGAAATCAGTGGAACGTCATTACTCGATGTATTAAAACTTATAAACCTAGAAGAAAGTAATGCATTAGAAATAACAGCTACATTAGTAATGAGTAAGGTCAAAATAATTTCTGACACGAAGTTTTTTGATTATCAAATAATGGGTGAGACAATTGATAATACTTCAAAACCAGTTATGTCGGCTGTATCTTCATTAGAAAAACAAGGAGATGAACTAGCTCAAGCTGGAAAAACAATTACGAATAGTAATATTGATCCATCAGTTTAAACTACTGAATAAATACTTAAAAACATAACAAACCAAATCAAGAAAATCTTGGTTTGGTTTTTACGTAGAAACAACAAACAACAAACAAAATTGAATAAGATAACTTATTTTTCAGCAATACTTATTATTTTGGTTTCATGCGCTGAAAAAGAAAATGAATACCTTCCTAAATATTCTTATGAACAAGGTGAAGAACTATCTGTGGGTCAATTGACAACTACAATATTAGGTGCTAATGCCTTCGATCAACCAATACCTAATTTATCAATTATTGATAATAGGTTATTTTTTGTTGGTAATTCATTATTTCGTCAAAATTGGGTATCCTCTCCTGCATCAACAACGGCACGTGATGGTTTAGGCCCTACTTTTAATGCTCGTTCTTGCAGTGCTTGTCACAATAAAGACGGAAGAGGAGTTCCATTGCAAGAAGGGCAAAACTTTTCAAAAGGCTTTTTGATGAGAATAAGTACCTTCGGAAGTAATTCAAACGGAGCACCCAAACCAATAGAATTTTATGGTGATCAAATTCAAGAACATGCAAATATAGGGGTTCCTTATGAGGCAAAAGTTTCAGTAAAATTTGAATATCTAAAAGGAGAATTTAACGACGGTGAAACCTATGAACTCAGAAAACCTATTTATACTATTTCAGATGAGCAATTTGGTAGCTTACAAAATATTTTAACATCTCCCAGAGTAGGTCAGCAAGTAATTGGCCTTGGCTTTATTGACGCTTTAAGTGAACAAGATCTTCTTGCGAACATTGATGAAAATGATCGTGATGGAGATGGTATATCTGGAAAAGCTAATTACGTTTGGAATGTAATTACCAGAAAACATGAATTAGGCCGATTTGGATGGAAAGCTAATCAACCGAACTTAAAACAGCAAGTAGCAGGCGCTTTTCATGGTGATATGGGGCTAACATCTTCTTTATTTCCAAGTGAGAACTGCCCAACCACTCAACAAGATTGTCTAAATGCCGTAAATGGAGGTAGTCCCGAAGTTACAGACGATGCCCTAAAAAATGTAATGATTTATGCAACTTCTTTAGCTGTTCCAATAAGAAGAAATTATAATAATGAGAAGGTTTTAAAAGGGAAACATCTTTTTAGAGAAATGAAATGCTCAAGCTGTCATATTGAAAGTTTTACAACAAGATCTTATTCTTTTAATAGCGCATTAGAAAATATAAAAATTAGACCTTTTTCTGACTTTCTTTTACATGATATGGGTGATGAACTTGCTGACAATAGACCTGATTTTTTTGCTTCAGGCAAAGAATGGAGAACGCAACCACTTTGGGGTATTGGATTGATTAAAGAAGTAAATAATCATACATTTTTCTTGCATGATGGTAGGGCTAGAAATATTGAAGAAGCCATATTATGGCATGGTGGTGAGGCCGACAAAAGTAAGGAAGCTTATAAAAATTTAACAAAAGAAGATAGAACCGCTGTTCTAGCTTTCATTAACTCATTATAACTATGAAAACAAAACTGATATTTCTTTTTATGCTCTCAATGATTCTTATAATGTGTAATAGCGAATCAGATCAATCAGAAAATTTTAATATTAAAAAACTTCGACAAGATCTTATAGACCTTATTGAAAAACCAGCAACAAACGAGTTAATCGATAATATAAAAGTATTGAAAAATACAATTGACACCTTCTCTAATGAAATTTCTAATTCAAATTTAAAATCTTTAAGAAAAGCTTGGAAGAAAGCTGCGGAAGCTTTTTCGGTTATCGAACCATTTAATTTTGGTAAAGTAAAAGATGTAAATATTCTAAAAGCAATATACAATTGGGGAGCGGATGATATTTCTATAAATGAATATATAAATTCTAATAAAATAATCAATGAAGAAACTATTAATCTATTACCTACAACCCAAAGAGGCTTAAGTGCAGTTGAGTATTTGATATTTGAACTTACAGAAGATGAAACACTACAAAGTTTTTCAAATACACGAAAAATTGACTATTTAACAGCTTTAGGAAATAATTTAGTATCAAAATCAAACACCTACAAAAGCCTATGGGAAAACAACAGAATTGATTTTATAAATAATGATAGAGAGGGTATTAATGGGAGTATCAACCAAATAATAAATCAAATACATGCTCTTTTAGAAGATATCAAAAGTCTTAAAATTGGAGAACCTGCATCAATAGAAAAAACAATTATTCCAAATGAAGAACTTTTACAAGCAGAAAAAAGTTCATTTTCTTTGGAAATCATAGCCAAAAATATTGAAAGTATAAAACAAATTTATTTTGGAAAAGAAAATGGTTTAGACGATTATATTTTTGCTGAATCGAAACATAATGACCTTAATACCCGTGCTGAACAAATCTTTAATAACATAGCTACAAGTATTAAGAAACTCGAAGAATTCCCATTAAATGTTGCTATAACTCGAGAACCTGAAAAGGTTAAAAAATTATATGAAAATATAAAGAACCTTCTGCTCCTTATGAAAATTGATGTCGCAAATATTCTATCTGTAACAATTACGGTTACAGATAACGACGGAGATTAATTAACAAATTACAGCTTACGCTTTTTTAGTAGCCAAAAGCGTAAGTTTTTTATGATATCTTGTTATAAGGGCTTTGCCAGCAATATTCACTGAAATTTTTCCCTGATGAAATTCCTACAAAAAGAATCCAAGCAATGAGACCTTTCAAATAGAACATGAATAACATTAACCCATAAACTAAATTAGTACTTTCCCTAAAAAAAAGAGAATGTGTTAATACCGTTAGCATAAAACTAAATGTAAAAACAAAAATTGATAGATTACCTACATTCTTTATAGGCCAAAATTTAAACTTTCTCAATGAATGTAAATCATTACCCCATTGATATATTAAATAATAATAACCATTTCCAATAGGAACAAAAAGTAATGGATCGTCCGTTTCTTTTAACCTAAAAAGTTTGGAAGGAGCTATAATTTTAAATCCATTTAATGAAGTATTATGAGTAGCTTCTAATCGATTTATTTCACTTATCGCTTCCTCTGGATATTCCCCTTTAAATAAACTAGTATCTAAAAATCTAAGTCTGTAATTAACACATATTTTTTTTATCTGACTGATATGGAATACCGCTTGATGATCAATTTTATCTAAATCAAAGTTATTTACATCTCCATCGTTAGTCGAAGAACTTAATTTTAGTCTTATTTTTTCTCTTTGAGTATCTAATTTTTCAAAAATATCATGAACCCAAGACATTACTTCTTTTTCTCCTATTTCTCGCTCACGTATTTTGATCAACTCATTCTTAATATTGACTGAATTCAACATAGTATCATGTTTTTTATAAAAATAAGGATAAAACAAACATAATAAAAATTTGGCAAGAGTAACTAACTATTTAGATTTATTCTAAATTTTAAATTCTAAAGTTACATAATACGTTCTTGGAGCGGATGGAATAATACCTGGTCCTGGATACCCTGTTGCTCTTCTTGTAAAATAGCTATTGTTTAAAGCATTATTAATACCTGCTTCCAACTTGAAATATTTGTATTTGTAAGAAGTTGAAAAATCTAAAACATCGTATGATGGGATTACTCCATTAACACCACTAAGGCCAGCATTAACTGAGTTAGAGGCATCAGTAAATTGTTCTGAAAGATAAGTATATTGAATATTTGATGAAAAATTCTTGTAACCAAACCTAATTCCTGTCTTAATATTTACATCAGGTACAAATTCAACTTGATTATTCTTAACTCCAGGAACCTGTGAACGGACATACTCTGATTGAATAAATGATGTATTTACGAAATAATTAAAATCAAAATCATTCGAAATATTAAGCAATCTCTTTACATTAAAGTCTACCAAACTTTCTACACCTAAAATTCTTGCATCTCCCGCATTTCTTCGTTCTTGAACAACTCTACCATCATCCAGTTCTTTTTGAATTAAACCAATTCTATTATTATAAAAAAGGCCAAAAACTCCTACATCATAAGAAACGATTCTATTGATATTTCCACGTACTCCTAAATCTGATGTAAAACCTTTTTCATCACCCAAATCACTTGCTATTTGAAAAGAAGGGTTCACAATATTTACATCAGAAAAAGTTACTGAACGATAATTCTGAGAAATGTTTCCATAAAGCTCAAATTTCGAACTCGGTTTATAACTAGCACCTAAACCAAATAAGACAAAAGAACGTGTTCTATCATCAGTGTTGGTTATCGTTTCATTGAAAATAACATTTCCAGCTCCATCTAAGTTTATTTTTTTTAAATAACCATCACTTTCCGTTTTAATATACTCTAATCTGAATCCAGGAGTAATTGATAGTTTATCGTGCACATAGAAAATATTCTCTCCAAAAACCGCAATATTCAAATTTGGATTGTTATAATCTGATTGATTTCTATAATTAGGAAATTTATCTAAAGCTAAGGAAAAATCAGCATCGTCCCCATCTGTTCCTGGCCCTTGAACAGAAGTGTTATCTGCTTTGTAAAACTTAGTTCCTATTAAAAAGGTTGCATTTTTATTGAATAAATTATACTTACTTAATAACCTTGCTTCAAATCCAAAATTATTAAAATCGCCAATTATTAAGTCTCTACCTTTTAATTCATCTACTTGACTAACTCTATTTTCTCTAAATCCAACGGCTTTCCTACTAGCATTTAAACCAAAAAAATTAAAGGTAAAGTTTGTATCCTCAGAAAAGGCATGCGACAATTTTAAATTGTACAATAACCAATCTACTTCAAACCAATTTCTAGCTCTATTACTTTGGTAAGGATTTTCGTTAAACATTACATCAGTAAGTCCTCCTGCTTGCTGTGCCAGATAGTGCAAATAGGTAAGTTCTGCCTCTACTTTTGTGCTTGAATTGAATTCATATCCAACATGAAAGAATGCATTTTTAGATTCGAACTCAGAGTTGGGTCGAAATCCATCTCCTCTCTTGTAGTTATAATATGTAAAATAACTAAGCTTTTCTGATGTTCCGCTTAGGCTGGTAAAGTTGGTAAATAAATTATTGCTCCCAATCGTATTTCTTGTAATAATTTCTAATTCCTTATTTGGATTTGGCTTTTTGAAAACAAAATTTACCAAACCTCCGAACTGTGTTCCATATTGTAACGAGGCCGCACCACGAACTATTTGAATCTGTTCAAGAGCTTCGGCCGGTGGGGAGTAATAACTCTCTGGATATCCCAATACATCTGCACTGATATCATATCCATTTTGCCTTGTATTAAAATTTGATGTTCTATTAGGATCTAATCCGCGTCCTCCGATATTTAGCTGTAGTCCTGCATCATCATTTTCAAAAATATTTAGTCCTACAACTTGACTGTAAATTTGACGCGCATTATTTGAAGCTAAATTAACGGTCGACTGATTAACAAGAACAACTTCAGTCTTTTTGCCTGCATAAATAGCAGTTTGTTCAACATCTTTAAGTCTAGCTAACTCAAATACTTTTCTTCTTTGAGATTTTATTACTACTTCCGATAAACTCTCAGTAAAAGCATTCATTTCAATATTTAAAATGTTACTTTCTTCTTTTAAAAGAATTTTTTTCTCTACAAATTGGTAATTGTCTACATAAAAAATGAGTTCTAAACTATTTTTATCAGTAGTAAAAGAGTATAATCCGTTGGTATTTGATTTCGTAAGTTCACCTCCATTTCTATCAAAAACTTTTACATTATTCAGTACTTTCTTAGTATCTGACGTAATCGTTCCTGAAACTTTATACTGGGATAGTCCTTTAAAGACACCTGTCACAAGAAAAACTATCGTTAAAATTTTGCTTAGGCTCATTATATCGTGATATTCTGCTAATTAATTGAAGATATTTTAAGGGAGATAGATAAAAAAAACTGTCTGCATTAGCAGACAGTTTTTTTATTTAATTATTACTATTAATCGCCGTCAGCGTCAACATAATCAACGTTAACATTGATTGCTGTAAGCATTTCAACTTTAAACATTGCTACAGCCTTTTGTAGCTCTGTATATACTGCAGATACTGTATTCTTATCATTAGTAATTTGCTCACTCAAGTTATCATTTAGTGTAGTAACTTTATTTGTTGCTGCATCTAATTGATTATTTATTTTTGTTGCTAAATCTTCATTATTAATGGCATCTAGATACCCTTTCAAACCAACTCCTGAATTTCCATTCGAAAAATGAGTCCCATTAAAAAAATTCTTTACTGAACTCAGAGATTCCAACATTAACTCCCTTGAAACTGTTCTCTTATAATAGGCCTCTACTTTTTCAGGAAATAATGTTCCTCCTGAAAAAATACCCACAGGAATCCCTATTTTATCAGCTCTTAATCTCTTTTCATAGTAAAAAATATAGTCATTTACCAATTTATTAAATGAGCTCGTCGCTGTATTACCAGTACTATTGATGAACTCATCTTTATAAGCTCCATTCCAATCAGCAACTACGATATCAGTAAGGCCTACCATTTTAGTAATAACATCTGTCAAATATTTTTTATAGTTTTCAGCTTTCGGATCAGTAGTATATTTTTCTAATATCTCAGTATCATTTACTCCAACACCATGTAATAAATAATCGAAAGCTGGAAACCCTTGGGCATCACGATTATTCGGATGATCTAAGTCATAAGTACCACTTACAATATTATCATTAACGTCTGCTGCCGTTAAAGGAAATGTATTTATAAAAGAATCGTATACTAACTCTTCTGCTTTTCCAATATTATAAATTCCAACATGCTGCCAAGCCTTGTAAGCATCAAACCATGCTGTTCTTAATTCAATCAATGTTGAGGTATTCGGCGAGGCCGTAAAAACTTCTGTTTTTTGCTTTAATGTAGCTAACCTCGTTTGAAAAGATGTATATGCAGGTACAATAATATTATTAGCAACATTTGATAAAAGTGCACTTCTGTCGAAATTGTCATCAGATGTATTCCCTCCCCCATCTGAACTGGAATTACATGCTCCCAAAAAAACAGTAAGCAATATTAAATAAATATTATTTTTCATTATATATGTTTTATTTGTTCTAAATAAACAGTTTACAAATATAAAAAAAGTAGCCCTAACTAGGACTACCTTTATATATTTTAAATAAATAAATCATTATTTATCTATTTAATTATTTTGCTTGATCCACAGTGAAACCGTAAACACTAGCAATTCTAGTAGACATTTCATCTAAAGGGCTAGCATCATCCTTGAAAGAGTAAAATCCAGTACCCGCTTGCAATGCATTTACGAATTCAGTTATTTCAGCAACTGGTAAATGTGGCTGTTGTGTAGTGGTATTTCGAGTAAAGCGTAACGCGTAAACAAAACCGTAACCTTCTGATAAATCATGGAAAGCCGAAGCCAAATCTGTTGTTAAATTATTCTTTCCTGTTTGTAAATAATAAACTGCTCTAATTGCAATTACCTTAGAAATTGCTTCTTTAATAATATTTGCCTGTGTATCTCTTAACTCGTAATCTTTAGCAACAATTGCAGCTCTTCCTAATTTGAAAGCATCGTATATTTCCTCTTTAATTCCTGAGAAATCAGTATCATCATTTACTCTTTTTAAGTATTTATTTAAGAAGCTGTCTGCACCTAATACAGGAACTTCTGGATTTACTTCATTACCATATAAATAACCATAAGCTTCATCCCACTTATGTTCCATTGTTGTATAATTTTTGTCTTGTGCTAAAGTTCCTGCGTCATTATCCTCTTTATTTGTTCCGCCATCCAAAACAGCAGGGCTTAAGTAGTTATTTAACATTTGATCTACCATTAAAGCACCTATTAAACCTTTATTAAACGCTTGGTTATACTCTAAACCTTTGGCATTAACGTAGCGCGTAGATCCTCCTACTTCTTGGATTTTTCCTGCAGTACCCTCAACTGCATCAACTTCCCAATTAGGAAAAACTTCACTAACTTGTTTTGACATATAACCATCGAAAACTTCTTTTATAGACACAGCCTCTGCTGTTCCCGAAAAATAATCAGCTGAAGCAGCAGTTTTACTTCGAACGCTCTTCGATGAGGCATTTAAATCTGCTTCGGAAAAATCGTTTACACCTGCCTGATGATTAAACATGTTATTTAACTTAGTAATATCATTAAAATCAGTTGGGTTTTTTAATGCGTCAATAATTTCCTCTGCCATTTTAATTCTAGTCGTTTGCCCACTAAAACTTACTGTTGATTCTCCACCTCTTTCGAATTTGTATGTTGGAGGAGCTGTTACTTCAGGAGTATCAGGAGTTACTGGAATTATTACTTCCTGAACATCATCATCAGAACACGATGTAAAAACTACTGTAACAACAGCTATTATAGATAATATAAGCCTTTTCATTTTAATTAGATTAAGTTTTAATAATATTGCAAATATATATAAATCATTCAATTACAAAAAACTTACTTAGATTTATTTAAAATAATATCAAGAATACTAAGCCTTTAATAAAACGAGAACAAGAATCTAAAAATCTTACATATAAATGCTTAAAAGTACTAAAGTATGCCCTATTCAAAAGGCATGATATAAAAGAAGAAGAGTCTTATTAACTAAGACTCTTCTTTTAATTTATATTGTAAAATATTTTATCCTCTTCTTCTTTTTCTACTCCCTCCTTCTACACTACTTGTTCTTTTATTTTTCCGATCTTCTCTTTTTCTTCCAAAACCTTTACTTGAAAAGCTTTTTTCACCCGTTGATTTTTTCCTATTTCTTCCTTTGAACCCTCCTCCTGAAGAACTTCCACGTCGACGTCGTCCACCGCTACCTCTATCTGTTTTGGTTATTTCAATATTTACATTTCTCCCATTAAAGTCAGGTCTATTGATTTCAAAACTAGCAAGTGTCTCTCCTTCATAATTTTTATCTATTTCGAAAAAAGAAAATGTATCAAGTATATCAATAGAACCAATTTCTACTTTGTCTCCAATATTTTGTTCATTTATTAAACCAATTAACTTTGCAGGATTCAATCGATCTTTTCTCCCCAAATTAATAAAGAACCTAGTCATATTATCATTAGTAGATCTTCCCCTAGAGTTTTCTTTCGTTGTTAGATTGTTAAGATCAGGAGCATTTTCATAATAAGATAAAAAGGAATTGAATTCAATTGAGACAAATTTTTGAATTAGCTCTTCTCTTGAAAGCCCTTCTAACTTTTCATATATACTAGGTAAATATGTTTTGATCTCACTGTCATTAACCTCAGTATTTTCAACTTTATCTATTAAATGGAATAATTGCTTTTCGCAAATTTCTTTTCCCGTAGGTACTGATGTATGAACAAATTTCTTTTTTAAAATTCTTTCAATTGGGGTTAGTCTAGATCTTTCTTTTCTACTTATTAAAGCTATAGAAACTCCTTTATTACCTGCTCTACCAGTTCTTCCACTTCTATGATTATAATTTTCAATTTGGTCAGGTAGTTTATGATTTATTACATGCGTAAGATTATCAACATCTAGCCCTCTCGCCGCGACATCAGTTGCAACTAACATCTGTATGTTTTTTTTACGAAATTTTTCCATAACACTATCCCTTTGTATTTGAGAAAGATCACCATGCAAGGCATCTGCGTTATATCCATCTTTCATAAGACTATCTGCTATTTCTTGTGTTTCTCTTCTTGTTCTACAAAAAACAATAGCATAAATATTAGGATTTATATCTGCAACCCTTTTAAGAGCGGGATATCTTGTTTTTTCAGTAACTAAATAATATTCATGACTAACATTATCTGATCCTTGATTTTTTTGCCCAGAGCTAATCTCTGCTGGATCTGTCATATAATTTTTAGCAATGGCTTCTACTTCTTTAGGAAAGGTAGCTGAGAATAAAAGTGTTTGCTTTGATTCAGGAGTAGCTTCTAAAACTTTATCTAACTCTTCTTTGAATCCCATGTTAAGCATTTCATCAGCTTCATCTAAAACTAGCCATTTTACCTTACCTAACTTTAAGGCTCTTCTTCTGATCAGATCTACCGTTCTTCCAGGTGTTCCAACCACAATTTGAGCACCTTTTTTCAACTGTTTTATTTGTTGTTCAATACTAGAACCCCCGTATACTGTACATACCTTTAAAGAAGGTAAATATTTAGAAAAATCTTCTATATTTTTTCCTATTTGAACCGCTAACTCTCTTGTTGGTGATAGAATGATTGCTTGCGTAGAAAGATCATTTTCGTCAGCTAATTCAACGATAGGCAAGCTAAAAGCTGCTGTTTTTCCTGTTCCTGTTTGTGCAAAAGCTTTTAAATCTTGGTTAGAATCTATTATTTTGGGAATTGACTTCTCCTGAATTAACGTAGGTTTTTCGTAACCTAAATCAGTTAACGCCTTAATTATAGACTCTTTCAAGCCTAATTCTAAAAATGTTGACATGCTATGAATTTAATCGAATTCATAGATGCCCATCTGATGAATTCTTTGTTATTATATTGATCTCTTTGAGATTTCGGACTTTGCAAAAATACGCCTATTTATTGATATATAGTTAAGTTTACTTTAGTTTTTTAATAAACTTTCAATTTGGTCTTCTATATTAGGTGCAAAAAATCCTGTAAATGCGTTCATCACTACCCCACCTTCATTTAAAATCATCAAGCGAGGAAAATCACTGGTTAAAAAGCTATGAGCTCTACTTTCATCAATTAGCTTAAATTGATGCTCAATATTTATACCTTTAACATACCCTTCCGAATTACTTTTATTTTGCTGAATTAAGATAAAATTAATTCTCGGGTATTTTTTTTGCAAATAATTAAAACGTTTAGAAATGACTTGGTCATAGTAAGACTGTTTAGGATTATTAAAAAAAACAACAGACTTTTTATCTTTTGTTAATTCGCTTATGTCAACCCAACTTCCCGTAGGGGCTTCAACTTTAAAATTAGGTAAGTTATCGTTTTTTTCTATAAAATTAAAATCATTAATAAGACGCTGAATTTCCTTTTTTTGTTTTATATCTGTACTAAATTTAAAATATGTAAAAAAAGCTTTTTGATAGTTATCTCCTTTAGTTCTGTTTAGAAAATTAAGTGCAATTATTTTATATAAAAAATTATTCTTTATTTTTTCATCAGAAAATTCCTTATTGATGTTTTTAAGAAATTCTATTACATATTCTTCAGATTGTTGTTCTTTTATTTTTAAGCGCGTATCATTGTATATTTTGTAACATAAATATTCTTTATACGGTAAATAAAAAACCAATGAATCTCTACCCAAGTTAATCTTTTCTCTATATTGATCAACTTTGTCTTTAATGAATGAAATATTGTTTGATTTGTTTTTGGCTATCTTTCTGTGTAGGTAGCCTTCTAATTCAATGAAAATAGGATAGGTTAAAATTATTTCATAAAAATCAAGGAACTCTTTTGATATTTTCTTCGTGTTTCTTTCGTATGCATCAATAATTATTTTTTTTAAGTTTAATAAGGAATCTGCTTTTTGAAAAAAAACTTTTTCACCAGCATAATCATGTCTTTTTAAGTAATTTTCATCTTCCTCACTTTGTAAAAATGCTTCCATTAAAAGGTTATTTCTCATTGCATTTTTACCAGTAAAAACAATGGACTCATCAAAATCCCATGTATTTAAACGAAGCATTAAGCTATCATTTTTTTCTATGTAAGCGTATTGATGCTCAAACCCATGGGAAAAACGATATAATCCAGATCTAAACGTTCGGTATTGCCCCATAAAAGTTTTATCGCTACATAGTTTAAGCGTATCTTTAAAACCATCTATACCAGACACATAAACAACACTATCCATAGGATGAACTATTTTTCCTCCAAAGTAGGTATATCGCTTTACAGAGTTTTCACACCCAATTAAACATAGGATGCTCACTAATAAAATAATTATTTGTTTTATCATTTCTTCACTCTCTAAATAACATTCAAAAATAGCTATAAACTATGAAAACCCCTGTTAATTCGTTGTTAAAAAGCTAAAATTCAAAGTAAAAAAGGGATAAAACAAATATTTTACAATTAATTCTATAGGTGAATATATATTTTTTACTTTTGCTCGGAATTTTAATTTTTTTGTAATGTTATCAGTTTCTAATTTATCAGTTCAATTTGGTAAACGCGTTTTATTTGATGAAGTAAACACAAAATTTACCCAAGGTAATTGTTACGGGATTATTGGAGCTAATGGTGCAGGTAAGTCAACATTTTTAAAAATACTATCTGGAGAATTAGACCCAACATCGGGGCAAGTGCATCTAGAACCGACAAAAAGAATGTCTGTTCTTTCGCAAAATCATTATGCTTTTGATGAAATACCTGTTTTAGAAACCGTTGTAATGGGCAACAAAGAGTTATTTAAAATCAAAAAAGAAATTGACGCTTTATATGCCGATTATACAGATGAAAACGCTGAAAAAATTGGTGAGTTACAGGTTACATTTGAAGAGATGAATGGTTGGAATGCTGACTCAGAAGCTGCCGCTTTATTGTCTAATTTAGGAATCAAAGAGGATTTTCACTATTCTCTTGTCAAAGACTTAGACGGTAAGCAAAAGGTACGTGTTTTATTAGCTCAAGCCTTGTTTGGAAACCCTGATGTGTTAATAATGGATGAGCCAACGAATGATCTTGACTTCGAAACAATTTCATGGTTAGAAAATTTTTTAGCTAATTACGATAACACGGTTATTGTTGTATCGCATGATCGCCACTTTTTAGATGCAGTTTGTACTCATATTTCGGATATTGATTTTGGTAAAATAAATCACTTTTCTGGAAATTATACGTTTTGGTATGAATCTAGTCAACTTGCAGCAAAACAGCGCGCGCAACAAAATAAAAAAGCAGAAGACAAAAAGAAAGAATTAGAAGAATTTATCAGACGATTCTCTGCGAATGTAGCGAAATCAAAGCAAGCCACCTCACGTAAAAAAATGATAGAAAAATTAAATGTCGATGAAATCAAACCTTCTAGTAGACGCTATCCTGCTATTATCTTTGAAAGAGATCGTGAAGCAGGTGATCAAATATTAAATATTGAAGGTCTATCTAAAACAGATATGGATGATGATATTTTATTTTCAAAAATTGATATAAATTTAAATAAAGGCGATAAAGTTGCTATAATATCTCGGAATTCAAAAGCTTCAACTGCTTTTTATCAGGTGATTACTGATAATACTAAACCAAATAGTGGTAAATATAGTTGGGGAGTTACTACAACTCAATCATACCTCCCTGCTGATAATACAGATTTTTTTCAAAACGGTGATTTAAATTTAGTTGATTGGTTAAGACAATATGCTAAAACAGAAGAAGAACGTGAAGAAGTATTTCTTAGAGGTTTTCTTGGTAAAATGATATTTTCTGGTGAAGAGGCCTTAAAAAAGAGTAATGTTTTATCTGGAGGTGAAAAAGTTAGATGTATGCTTTCTAGAATGATGATGACAAGAGCTAATATTTTACTACTTGATGAACCTACGAATCATTTAGATCTTGAATCTATTCAATCACTGAATAATTCGTTAATAAATTTTAAAGGAACTGTTTTGTTTACAACCCATGACCATGAATTTGCTCAAACGGTTGCCAATAGAATAATTGAAATTACTCCAAAAGGAGTTATCGATAAATATGCAAGTTTTGATGATTATCTAGATGATCCGAAAATTAAAGATCTAAGAGAAAAGATGTATTCTTAAAATAAAAAAACAAAAGGTAGCTTATTGGCTACCTTTTGTTTTTTTATATTTTTACGAGAGCTTTTTAGGATTTTTCACTTTCTGTTTCGTAAGAGCTAATTCAATTACTTCACTCATTTCCGTTACGTAGTGAAATTTAAGTCCTTTTAAATAGCTTGTCTTAATTTCTTCTATATCCTTTTTATTATCGTTACATAAAATTATTTCTTTTATGTTAGCCCTCTTAGCTGCTAGGATTTTCTCCTTAATTCCTCCAACAGGTAATACTTTTCCTCTCAAAGTAATTTCACCTGTCATTGCTAATTTATTTTTCACTTTTCTTTGAGTATATAAAGAAACTAATGATGTTAACATAGTAATACCAGCGCTTGGTCCATCTTTAGGCGTAGCTCCTTCAGGAACATGAATATGCACATCGTACTTATCAAAAATCTCCGAATCAATTCCAAATTCACTTGCATTTGCTTTGATATATTTCATTGCAATCGTCGAAGATTCCTTCATAACAGTTCCTAAATTACCTGTTATAGATAAGTTTCCTTTTCCTTTAGATAAAATAGACTCTATAAAAAGAATATCTCCGCCAACACTTGTCCATGCTAATCCTGTAACTACCCCCGCGTTATCGTTATTCTCATATTTATCTCTTTCCAAACGAGCCGGACCAAGAATTTTTTCGATATCAGTATTCGTTAATGCCAAATTATATTCTTCTTCCATAGCTATAGATTTGGCTACATATCTAACAACTTTAGCGACTTGTTTTTCAAGTGTACGAACTCCTGATTCACGTGTATAGCCTTCAACTATTTTTTCTATTTGAGGTTTTGCTATTTTAAGATGCTTGTCACTTAAACCATGATCTTTAAGTTGCTTAGGAAGTAAGTATTTTTTAGCTATTTCTACTTTTTCCTCAATAGTATAACCAGTTACGTTTATAATTTCCATACGATCTCTTAAAGCCCATGGAATTTGTTGTAAATTATTTGCTGTAGCTATAAATAAAACTCTAGATAAATCATACCCTACCTCTAAATAATTATCATAAAATTCAGTATTTTGTTCTGGATCTAAAACTTCCAACATAGCAGAAGAAGGGTCTCCTTGATGACTTTGTCCTAACTTATCAATTTCATCTAGTACAAATACAGGATTAGATGTACCTGCCTTTTTAATATTTTGGATAAGTCTTCCTGGCATTGCTCCAATATAGGTTTTTCTATGTCCTCTAATTTCAGCTTCATCACGTAACCCTCCTAATGACATTCTAACATATTTCCTACCTAAAGCTTCAGCTACAGATTTACCTAAAGATGTTTTTCCAACACCTGGAGGACCATATAGACATATTATCGGAGACTTCATATCCCCTCGCAACTTTAATACAGCCAAATGCTCTATGATGCGATCCTTTACTTTTTCTAAACCAAAATGATCTCTATCTAAAATGTTTTGAGCCTTTTTTAGATCAAATTTATCTTTAGAATATTTATTCCAAGGAAGTTCTAACATTAATTCTAAATAATTACGTTGAACTCCATACTCGGCCATTTGAGGATTCATTCTTCTCAAACGATTCAACTCCTTCTCAAAAGCCTCACCTACTTCCTTATTCCACTTCTTTTTTTTAGATTTAGAGAGCATTTCCTCTAATTCTTGATCATGAGAAACTCCTCCTAATTCATCTTGGATAGTCTTTAATTGCTGATTTAAATAATATTCTCTTTGTTGTTTATCTAAATCTGATCGAGTTTTAGACTGAATATCATTTCTTAATCTTAGTTTTTGGAGTTCTTTATCTAGATTTTTTAAAGTTAGTAAAGCCCTCTCTTTAAGATTATCTTTTTCTAAGAGTACCTGTTTTTGGGAAACACTTAACTCCATGTTAGAAGAAATAAAGTTCACCAAAAAAGAGCTTGATTGAATATTCTTTATAGCAAAAGAAGCTTCTGAAGGAAGCATTGGATTTTCTTTTATAACCTCAAGAGCTAAATCTTTAATCGAATCAATAATAGCATCGAATTCTTTCTTATCATCAATTTCTTTTTCATCTACAGCTTCTTTTACTTTAGCCTTTAGATAAGGAACTTCTTGAATAATTTCATCAATCTCAAATCTTTTTTTACCTTGAATAATTACCGTTGTATTTCCGTCAGGCATTTTCAATACTCTTAAAATTTGAGCCACAACCCCCGTAGAATAAATATCCTCAATGGTTGGGTCCTCAATTTCACTGTTCTTTTGAGCGACTACACCAACAACTTTGTTGCCTTTATTCGCATCTTTGATTAACTGGATGGATTTATCTCTTCCAGCTGTTATAGGAATAACAACACCTGGAAACAAGACAGTATTTTTAAGGGGAAGTATAGGTAATTCGTCTGGAATTTCCTCGTTATTCATACTTTCCTCATCTTCAGGAGTTAACAATGGAATAAGTTCGGAATTCTCGTTAAAAACATCTTGAAGCGACAAGCTGTCTAAATGTATTATTTTTGATTTACTCATATTTTATCTGTCATCTTGGCACTCACAAATCAAATTATTAAATATGAAGCCTATTTTTTTAAATTAAACCTACTGATTATCAACACAATATAGGTATATATAAAAAGTAGTCAATATAATACTCCAATTCTTATGCCAACAGTTCTGTTTCTAGTAGTTTTCTTGAATAGCTTTACTAAAATACATTTAATTGTCATTCTTACAACAAATACTTATTAAAACTTTAGTATACATAATAAATATTTTTATCGAATTAATTGAAGTAAATTTAGCTTATCAAAACCCTACATCAAAATAATATTAAAACTGCAATTGCTACAAAGACAATAATTTGAGCCCACTTGAAATAACTTCCTATTTTTTTATTTTTTTTTAATAAACCTGATAAAGAATCTGCTAATAAGACAATACTAGAAAAAACAGTAAATGAGGTTAAAATAAATATACCACCAAGAACATAGAACTGAATTAAACTAGATATTTTATCCGAAAACAAGAATTGAGGTAAAAAAGCAAGAAAGAAAATAGTTATTTTAGGATTAAGTACATTCATCCAAAATCCTATTTTAAATAATTCTATTGTGTTTTTTTTTTCAACATTCTCAGTAGAAAAAGCAATACTTGCATCACTTTTATATATACTGTATGCTAAATAAAGCATATAAAAAACACCTATTAGCTTAATTATAATGAAGATACTTGAATTTCTTTTAATAACTTCTGAAACTCCAAATGCTACAAAAGTAGTATGTACTAAACAACCTAACATTAGACCTGCTACAGTTGCAAAACCATGTTTTTTACCATTAACTACCCCTTGGGTTAAAACAAAGATATTATCAGGCCCTGGAGAAAATGCCAAAGTGACAGTAGCAAAAACAAAGGAAATTAAAGTTGTAATCATAAAAACTAAACTCTTGATAAAATTGCTTTATTAATACGTTTTACTAAACTAGGACCTTCATATATAAAACCTGTATAAATTTGTATTAAATCTGCCCCTGCATCTAATTTTTCTAAAGCGTCTTTTTCCGAATGAATACCTCCAACACCAATAATTGGAAATTTTTTTCCTGAATTATCTGCTAAGTATTTAATCACTTCAGTACTCCTACTTTTAATTGGTTTACCACTTAAACCTCCATTACCAATTATTTCTAACCTTTTTTTTGATTCTATAAGCCCTTTGCGGTTTACAGATGTATTTGATGCTATCACTCCATCTAATTTTGTCTCTGACATTAACAGAATAATTTCATCTAATTGTCTCTTATTTAAATCCGGAGCAATTTTTAATAAAATAGGTTTTTGGACAGCTTGTTTATTGTTCATCTTTTTTACTTCCAAAATTAATTCTTTTAAGTACTCTGCATCCTCTAACTTTGCATGACTACTAACATTTGGACAACTTACATTTAAGACAAAGTAATCCACATAAGGGTGCAAACCTTCAAAGCACATCAAATAATCAGCTGTATAATTTTCAGGTTTTGTTGTGGTATTTTTACCTATATTACCACCTATTATAATCTTACCTTTATTTTTCTTTAACTCTTTTACTGCTGATGCTATACCATTATTATTAAATCCCATTCTGTTAATAATACCTTGATCGTCTTTTAATCTAAACAGCCTTTTTTTAGGGTTTCCTATTTGGCTTAAAGGAGTTACTGTTCCTATTTCAACAAAACCGAAACCAAAATTAGCTAACTCGTTATATAAAACTGCATTTTTATCGAATCCTGCTGCTAATCCGACGGGATTTTCAAAAGTTAGTCCAAAAAGCTTTCTTTCTAACTTCTTATCTTTAACTTTATAAAAGCTTCTTAAGAAAAAAGGTAATAATGGGATCTTCGATACCACCTTTAAAATTGAAAAAGTAAAATAATGTATTTTTTCTGGATCAAAAAGAAAAAATATTGGACGGATTAACTTCTTATACATTTTTATAAATAATTTTTTAAAAAAAACTCCATAATAAATGGAGTTTTTTTACTTATCTCAACGACGCATCAAAGTTTTTCTCGAAAGAATTTTGAAGCTTTTTCATTATTTTATCTATACGCTTATCATTCAATGTCTTGTTCTCATCCTGAAGTATAAAGCTCAATGCATAAGACTTTTTACCATCTGGTAATTTATCTCCCTCATAAACATCAAATAAATCAACATGTTTTAACAATTGTCGTTCAGACTGAAAAGCTAAATCGTGTAAATCTTTAAACTGAATTTTATTATCAATTAAAAGTGCTAAATCTCTTTTAACTAAGGGGTATTTTGGTAAGTCTTTTACTTTCTTACTTTTTGTACTGACAATATCTAAGATATTTTGCCAATTAAAATCAGCTAATAAAACCTGCTGTTTTATTGCAAATTTCTTAAGAATACTTCTCTTCACAACTCCAATCTCAACAAGTTTTATTTTACCTAGACTCAAACCTATTCCCTCAGAAAAAACATCCGTTTTAACAGGAGAAGTCTTCAAATCATTTAAACCCAACCTTGAAAATAATGAATTTACAACTCCTTTAAGGTAAAAGAAATCTGATGCTTCTGTTTTTAATTTCCAATTTTCTTTAGTTTTATTTCCTGTAATAAGTAGCATAAGGTGTTTCTGTTCCTCATAACCTTTTTCATACTTACAATATGTTTTGCCAAATTCGAAAAACTTCAATGAGTTTTGTTTTCTATTTAAATTATAACTAACACTTTCCAACCCACTGAACAATAACGATTGTCTCATCACTTTTAAATCATTACTAAGAGGGTTTAACATTTCAACATTATTATCTTCTTTGAAACTTTCAGTGAGTTCAATATACTCTGGTTTTGTTAAAGAATTAGACATTGTCTCATTAAAACCAAGAGAAACAAGTTGATTTGATATTATATTTTCAATTTTGATATCTACATTTTTATCAAAAGATATTGATGTATTTAACTTATGTGAGAATTCTATATTGTTGTATCCATATACTCTCAAAATTTCTTCTATGATATCCGCTTCTCTCTGCACATCAACTCTATATGATGGAATTGTTAAACCAAGTCCAGCCTCAGTTGCACTATTTATTTTGATATCTAAAGAAGCTAGGATATTTTTAATTGTTTCCTTTGGAATTTCTTGACCAATCAACCTATAGGTATTCTTAAAAGATAAAAAAACCTGAAAATCTTCCATTTTTTCTGGATAATAATCAAGTACATCTGAAGATAATTTACCGCCTGCATATTCCTCTATTAATAAAGCTGCTCTTTTTAAGGCGTATTTAGTCATATTAATATCAATTCCTCTTTCAAATCTAAATGAGGCATCTGTATTTACAGCATGACGTTTTGCTGTTTTTCTAATAGAAACAGGATCAAAATAAGCACTTTCAAGAAAAACCGAAGTTGTATTTTCAGAAACCCCTGACTCTAAACCACCTAAAACCCCCGCAATACACAAAGGGTTTTCATCAACATCGCAAATCATTATATCATCAGCCGATAATTTTCTCTCAATACCATCCAGAGTTTTAAAAGATGTTCCTTCATCAAGAGTTTTAACTAGAACTTTATTACCTCTTATTTTTGTAGCATCAAAAGCGTGAAGCGGTTGACCTAACTCGTGCAACACATAATTTGTTATGTCTACTATATTATTTTTGGGATTAATACCAATAGCCTTTAATCTATTTTGAATCCATTTAGGAGAATCTTTAACTTCTATATCTGTTATTGTTATTCCGTCGTACCTTGGAACTAAATCTTTATCAGAAACTTCAATATCAATTTTTAAAACTCTTTCATCTACATGAAAATCAGACACAGAAGGCGTAATTAATTCTAAATTTGTTCCTTGCTGTATTAAGCCTGCTCGTAAATCTCTAGCAACACCATAATGACTCATTGCGTCTGATCGATTCGGTGTCAATCCTATTTCAAACACATAATCGGTTTCAATATTAAAAACATCTGCACAAGCAGTACCTACCTCAATACTCTCATCTAAAACCATAATACCATCATGTCCTTTGCCTAACCCTAATTCATCTTCAGCACAAATCATCCCATGACTCTCCTCTCCTCGTATTTTTCCTTTTTTGATTTTAAACTCATTACCATCTTGATCATACAATTTTGTTCCAATGGTCGCCACAGGTACTTTTAAACCTACTTCTACATTTGGAGCTCCACAAACTATCTTTACTTTATTTTCAGTACCTAAATTAACTGTTGTAACTTTTAATTTGTCTGCATTTGGATGTTTCTCACAGGTTAAAACTTCTCCTACAACAACTCCATCTAAACCTCCTTTTATACTTTCAACCTTTTCAACACCCTCTACCTCAAGCCCTAAATCGGTAAGTAATTCTCCTGTCTTTTCTACTTCTAATTGAATGTTTAAAAATTGTTTTAACCAATTGTATGATATTTTCATCTTTAAAGAGTCTAATTTATATCGCAAATTTACAATAATTAATGAAAAAAACTTTAACATTACCATTATTCATGTCTAAATATCAATTAGTTTTTTTTGTAAAATAAAACTTGTTCACAAGCTGTAATTAACTAGAAAAAATTAAAACAACACTTAAAAAAAACACAACAACCTCATAAAAAGATACTTATAGCTATTTTTATTTTATTAAGAAAGTGCTAAACTCATAAATTTTGTTTGTATTTACAAATCAAAAAGAAAGAACAATAGTAATGTCTTTAACATTTTAAAGTTATTTTTGCGCATTATAATTGTTTATACTATTTTACAATTGTGGAACTCCCAAAATTTTAAAAGCATTATATCATGAATTACAATGCATCTATAGAAGAAGAAAATAAGGAAATAGCCAATCGCTACAAAGACCTACTAAAAGGTACTTATCAGATGCTAACAGATGACGATAAAAAGTTAATTCGCAAAGCTTTTGAAATATCTGTTGAAGCGCATTCTAAACAGAGAAGAAAAACAGGAGAACCCTATATTTATCATCCCATTGCTGTGGCTAAAATTGTTGCTTACGAAATTGGTTTAGGAGCAACATCAATTGCTGCTGCGCTTTTACACGATGTCGTTGAAGATACGCATTATACTGTAGAAGACATAGAAAGACTTTTTGGAGAAAACATAGCGAAAATTGTTAGTGGCTTGACTAAAATTTCAAATCTTAAAAAAGAACAAGACTATTCCATACAAGCTGAAAATTTCAGAAAGATGCTACTAACTTTGCATGACGATGTGCGTGTTATTCTTATCAAAATTGCGGATAGGTACCATAACATGCAAACTATGGATTCAATGCCTCCACATAAACAAGTGAAAATTGCCTCTGAAACTCTCTATATATATGCTCCATTAGCCCATCGGTTAGGACTTTACAACATCAAAACAGAGCTAGAAGATCTTGGTCTAAAATATACTGAGCCTGATGTATATAATGCAATTTTAAATAAAATTAAAGATAGTAAAGAGGAACAACAACGTTACATCAATAGTTTTACAGAAATATTAAAAACAGCACTTGATAAAGAAAATTTCCTATACGAAATAAAAGGTCGGTTTAAATCCATTTTTTCCATAAGGAGAAAAATGAGAAAACAAAATGTTTCATTTGATGAAGTCTATGATAAATTTGCGATTAGAATAATTTACAAACCTACTTCAAAAGATGAAAAATTTGACGCATGGAAAATATATTCAATAGTAACTGACTTCTTTAAACCTAATCCTGCAAGACTTAGAGACTGGATTTCTCAGCCAAAATCTACTGGATATGAAGCACTTCATATCACCGTTATTGGACCTGAATCAAAATGGGTTGAAGTTCAAATTAGATCTCAAAGAATGGATGAAATAGCCGAAAAAGGATATGCCGCGCATTTTAAATACAAACAAGGTAATGTAAGTGAAAATGGTTTAGAAGACTGGCTCAATAAGTTAAAAGAAACATTAGAAAATCAAAGTATTAATGCAATTGATTTCGTAGAAGATTTTAAACTTAATCTTTATGCTAAAGAAATTTATGTTTTTACTCCTAGAGGAGATCTAAAATCTCTTCCAAAAGGAGCTTCTGCTTTAGATTTTGCTTTCTCAGTGCATACGGATGTAGGGTTAAAATGTAGAGGTGCTAAAGTAAACGGAAAACTTGTTCCTTTGAGTCACGAACTTAAAAGTGGTGATCAAGTTGAAGTGCTAACTGCTCAAAATAATAAACCAAATGTTAGATGGTTAGATTTTGTATTAACAGCCAGAGCAAGAACAAAAATTAAATCTGCTCTTAAGGCAGAAGAAAAGAAAATAGCTGAGGAAGGAAAAGCAATATTAATGCGAAAACTAAGGCATCTTAAAATTAGTACAACTGAAAAAACATTACATGAAATTGCAAGCTATTTTGGATTAAAAACAAGCTTTGATCTTTTTTACCGTGTTGGTAATGGAGCTATAGACAACACCAAACTTAAAGAGTTTGTTGGACAAAGAAGTGGTCCCTTAATGAGCTTTATTAAAAGTACTTTTAGACGAACACCATCGAAAATAGTATCAGAAAAAGAAGAAGTAACAAGTAACTTTGACTCCTTAGTTTTTGGTAAAGATGAACAAACTCTTGACTATACTTTATCTAAGTGTTGTAACCCTATTCCTGGAGATAAAGTTTTTGGCTTTGTAACCATTAATGAAGGAATTAAAGTTCATAAAAATAATTGTCCAAATGCTATTTCACTACAATCAAACTATGCTTATAGAATTATGCCTGCTAAGTGGATTGATTCTACTCAACAAGAATATAAAATAACATTAAAATTTTCTGGAATAGATAAAAAAGGAATAGCCAATAATATAACTAGAATAGTTTCAAACAGTATTGACACCTACATATATGGAATCAATATAACAGGTGATGATGGCGTTTTTGAGGGAAATATTACCATAGGTGTTAAAAATAAAGCTCAAGTAAATAATTTGATTGATAAGATGAAAAAAATTGATGGTGTTCAAAAAGTAGATCGCGTCAATACTTTGTAAATATCATTTTAACTTAATGTTTAATATATAAATTAAAAATGTAAATTTGTGTTTCGTAAAATTCCAAAAGAATGAGTAACTCGGAAGAAAATCAAGAAATTGTAAAAAAAGTTTTCACTTCTTTTTTAGAAGAAAATAAGCACCGTAAAACACCTGAGCGTTATGCAATTTTGCAAGAAATATATGATGCTGATGAGCATTTTGATATAGAATCTTTATATATCAAAATGAAAAACAAGAATTATAGAGTAAGTAGAGCAACTCTATATAACACAATTGATTTGTTATTAGACTGCGGATTAGTCAGAAAACACCAGTTTGAAGGACAATCAATGGCTCGTTATGAAAAAAGTTATTTTGACAAAAATCATGATCATGTTATTTTAACAGATTCTGGTGAAGTTAAAGAATTTTGCGATCCGAGAATACAAATAATAAAAAAAACAATTGAAGAGGTTTTTGATATTAATATTCACAATCACTCTCTTTATTTCTACGGAACTAAAAAAAAATAAAGGAATTATAACAATTACATATAAACTATTTAACAATACACACTAGATGGCAGTAGATTTATTACTTGGTCTTCAATGGGGAGACGAAGGAAAAGGTAAGATTGTAGATGTACTTACCAAAGACTACGACATTATTGCTCGTTTTCAAGGTGGACCGAATGCTGGTCATACTTTAATTTTTGATGGTAATAAGCACGTGTTACATACAATACCTTCAGGGATTTTTCATAAAACAGCATTAAATGTTGTAGGAAATGGAGTAGTTATTGATCCAGTTATATTTAGAAAAGAACTTGAAAATTTAGATCAACATAACATTGATTACACTTCAAAATTATTAATTTCAAAAAAAGCGCATTTAATACTTCCTACACATAGGCTCCTTGATGCTGCTTCTGAAACCTCAAAAGGTAAAGCTAAAATAGGATCAACTTTGAAAGGTATAGGACCTACCTACATGGATAAAACAGGTAGAAACGGTATGCGAGTTGGTGATTTAGAACTTGATGATTGGAAAGAACGCTACAATTTATTAACAGATAAGCATCTTAAAATGTTGGCTTTTTTTGATGTTGATATTCAATTTGATTTAAAGGAATTAGAAAATGAATTTATCAAAGGAATTGAAAAACTAAGATCTTTAAAATTTATTGACTCGGAAGAATTTTTAAATACAGCAATTAAAGAGAATAAAAAAATACTAGCTGAAGGAGCACAAGGATCTTTATTAGATATTGATTTTGGTACTTATCCTTTTGTTACATCTTCTAATACAACTGCTGCTGGAGCTTGTACTGGTTTAGGGATTGCTCCAAATAAAATCGGTGATGTTTTTGGAATTTTCAAAGCTTATACAACAAGAGTTGGTTCAGGTCCATTTCCTACTGAACTATTTGATAATGATGGTAAAAACATGGCTAAAATTGGAAATGAGTTTGGCGCTACTACTGGTCGTCCCCGTAGATGTGGTTGGCTCGATTTAATTGCTTTGAAGTACGCTGTTCAAATAAATGGTGTAACTCAATTAATGATGATGAAAGGTGATGTACTTTCTGGTTTCGAAACATTAAAAGTGTGTACTGCTTATAAACATAAAGGAAAAATAATAAAACACTTACCATATAATATTGAGCCTGAAAATGTAACACCAATATTTACCGAGTTCAAAGGATGGGAATCTGATTTAACCAAAATGTCAAGTTGTGATGAACTACCTCAAAACTTACTTGATTATATACTATTTATAGAAAAAGAAACTGAGGTACCAATAAAAATAATTTCTGTTGGACCAGATAGAAAACAAACAATTATTCGATAAAAGAGCTTAACTTTGAGGAGTTCTTTTATTTTAATAATTAATAGAATTCCTCAAATCTGTTCTGTATCTGCAATAACATTACGTGTAACTTTTCACATATCTATAGTTCTAAGTCTTGAACTAACAATATGGGTTTACATTACCATATTAAAATTTACAAATCATTATATTTTTTTAACTTCGGAAAGTATGTATTATTTTTAAGAATTCCCTCATCTTAGAAATAAAAATAAATTATAAATTTATCAATATAATTTTCAAATAAACCATTTAACGGACAATATATGTCATTCATCGTAGATTTAACTACTACCAACTTTTGTGGTTTTATTTATCGCTTAAAAAAAATATATTTGTTTAACACTAAAAGCCTACTTACTCAAAAGTTATGAACTTAAAAATTTTATTAGTTGAGGATGACGAAATCGAAAAATTAAAATTTGAACGTGCCTTAAAAAAAATATCTTCTCCTCACACTGTTATAAAAGCAGCAAATGGTGAAGAAGCCTTATCTATTTGCAGAGATATACTTCCTAATTTAATATTGCTGGATTTAAATATGCCAAAAATGAATGGACTCGAATTCTTAGACATTTTAAGAGCAGACGAAAATTTAAAATTTGTACCGACTGTAATATTCTCAACTTCAAATAATCATCAAGATATGATCAATGCATACAAGGTTGGTATAGCCGGTTACGTAGTTAAACCTCTACATTATTCAGATTATGTAAATCAAATAGAAAAAATAATTGATTACTGGTCGATAAATGAACTAGTATCTCTATAATATCTTTTTATCATGAGTCTTCATTAAAAAATCATTATCCCCCACTACAAATGAAAGGAATCGTTTTTACCGAATTTTTGGAAATGGTAGAGAATAAATATGGAATAGAAACAGTTGATAAAATAATTACTGAATCTAATCTAGAATCAAGAGGAGCTTATACTTCTGTTGGCACCTATGAATTCAAGGAACTTGAAATTTTAATCAAAAAATTAAGTCAAAATACAAAAATTACCTCTCAAAATTTAATGCATCTTTATGGCATTTATTTTTTTGATACCTTAACAAAAAATTATTTAAATCTTTTTGATCATTATAAAGATGCTTTACAATTAATTTCAGGGATAGAAAAACACATTCATGTCGAGGTACGAAAAATGTACCCTGATGCTGAACTACCTTATTTTGAAACTCATGAAAGTTCTGATAGTAAACTGGTTATTGAATACAACTCAGAAAGAGCAATGTACTCTTTTGCTCTAGGTTTAATTGAACGTACTCTAGATCACTATAAAGAGAATGCTAAAGTTATTATGAAGCTATTAAACAATTCGGGAACTAGAGTTTTATTTACTATAATTAAAAATGCTTAATGACAAAATAAGTATATTAGAGAGAGCCCTTTTAAGGGAAAGGAAAGCTAGAAAAGAGGCAGAAGAAATTTTAGAGAAAAAATCTTTTGAATTATACAAAACCCAAAAACAGATTGAAGAATTATATGATGATAGAAATGCTCAATTAAAGTTAATCGTTGATAACTCTTCTTTAGGAATTGTTTTATCTCAAAACGAGAAACTTATCACCATAAATAGAGCTCTAGTAAATCTTTTAGGATATTCATATCAAGAACTGTTATCCATGAGAATTAGTGATGATTTAACTCATCCAGAAGATGTTGAAGAAACAGAGTATCAAACTAATTTATTAGAAACAAATAAGATTGATAGATTTTCAATACAAAAAAGATATTTAAGAAAAGATGGTAGTTATGTATTATGTAAGACCAATGTAAGTGCTGTAAGAGATAAAAAAGGTGAGGTAAAATATCAAGTTGCATTAATAGAAAATGTGACCGAAATAAATAAGAAAACAAAAATGCTTAACACTCTAAATAAACTTTCTGTATCTATATTAGGTAAAAGAGATCTTTATGAAATAGGTTGGGAAATAGCAAAAACAACAGCAGAACACTTACAATTAGAAGATTGTGTAGTTTATTCTGTAAATTTGGAAACAGGCATACTCACACAAATTGCTACAGCATCTCATTCTCTTTACAAAGGAAATGATAAAACAAACCTCTTTGAATTAACTATAAATGAAGGAATTGTTGGAAAATCAGTCAGAACATCTGAGTATCAGATGGTAAATGACACTTCTAAATGCTTAGATTATCTTGTTGATGATAGTTTTAGATATTCTGAGTTAGCTGTTCCAATTATTGCTAATGGAAAAGTCATTGGTGTAATAGATTCAGAGAACAGCAAAAAAAATTACTTTAATTTTGAACATGTTGAAGTGTTTAAAAATATCGCAAGTTTAGCATCAGCGCAGTTTAATAGTGCTATTAGCCTAGCAAAAGAAAAGAAAACTCAACTAGAAAAAGACAAATTACTTATTAAACTTGAGAAAAATAATGAAGAATTAAAAAACTTTGCTCATGTAGTTTCGCATGACCTAAAATCTCCATTAAGAAGTATGTCCGCATTAATTTCTTGGATTAAAGAAGATAATAGTGAAGTTTTTGACCAAGAAACATCTAACAACTGTAACCTGTTATTAGCTAAAATTCATAAAATGGATTCTCTAATCAACGGTATTTTAAAATATTCTAGTATTGATAAGATTGAAAAAGTAAGTACCAACGTAAATTTACAGAGAGTTGTTGAAGAAATTATTGAAACAATTTATATCCCTGAAAAAATAAATATCAAATTAAAAAATAAACTTCCTGTAATTCTTGGAGATAAATTTAGATACCAACAATTGTTTCAAAATTTAATTAGTAATGCTATAAAATATAACGATAAAGAACAAGGAGTTGTAGAAATAGATGTTTGTGAAAAGCAAAATACTTTCTTATTTTCAATAAAAGATAATGGAATTGGTATTGCTAAAAAATATCACTCAAAAATATTTGAAGTATTTGAAACTCTCGGCCAACATAATGATAATTCAACAGGAATAGGTTTATCAATTGTAAAAAAAATAATTGATCTGTATGAAGGTAAAATTTGGATTGAGAGTGAACATAATAAAGGAACGTGTTTCTTTTTCGAACTATCTAAAATGCGATATTAAACTTCATAAAAAAACCTCATCAATTTAACTTTAATGAGGAATTCGAGGGACTTTTTTAAGAATACTTAATTATTCCAATACAATAAATTTACTAAATAAGTTAATTTTTCAAGACTAAAATAGCTAAGCATACAGTTTTGATCTATTAATAACATCTTTTTTCATATTAATAACATTAACACAAAAACTTCGATACCTATAATTAGTAACGAAGTTTCTTATTTAATAAGCATTACTGATATTTATTTTTTATAATTGTTAAAAAAATATCCTTGCTATTTCTTTTTCATGTTTTGTAATCTAAAATATTTACTAAGGTTAGTGTTATAGACCTATAATATATTATTTAAATATAAATAAGATTCTAAAAATAATCCTACTACTTAAATTTAATTTTATTAGTGAAGTGATATTTTTTGTAATTTTATTAAGTATTTCCATTTTATTTCCAAAATACATTTCAAGTTTTCTATTATGTTTTAATTCTTTAATAAGTCCTTCAAAATCTCCATAGTTGGAATTAAAATCAGCATGAATGTAACCCACATACTGTATTTCAGAAATACTATAAAAGTATCTAGCACCCGCTTTAATTGCCATAGATTTCCCCTGGTTTTTCTTTTTATTAATAATGGTTACCCTTTGGAAAAACTCATTTTTTAATTTATTTAAAATATTTAATGTACCATCGTTGCTTCCATCGTTAACAAAACATATCTGTATCTCATTAAAATCTGTCAAACATCTTCTAAAAGTCTCTACATTCAATCTCTTTTCTTCATTATAGCATGGAATAATGATACCTACCTTCATATTTATAATGTTTGCAACAAATTTAAAACTAATGCTTTTCCATTTTAAATTAAAATCGTTGAATGTAAAATGAATAACGGTTAAGCACATAAAATTCGAGGTAAGTTATATCTGAATTTCTCCTCTCTTTATCATATTGTATACTGTACTTTTCCCAATACCTAAGGCTTTTGAAGTCAAAGAAACATTATTTCTATATTTCAAAAGATAAGTCTTAATGATTTCAACTGTATGTTCTTTCAACGTCTTATCTGTTAAATACTCAGGTTTTTTTGTCAACTCGCAATTATTAAAAATAATGTTATCTTCAGTTATGTTGTTATCATCAGATAAAACGACTGCCAATTCTACTATAGATTTCAACTCTCTGATATTTCCATTATAATTATGAGTACATAATTTATTCAAAGCCTTATTTGAAATTGAAAACTTATTTTTATGATTATTTTTTATAAAATAACTAACTAATAATGGTATATCTTCTATCCTGTTTCTTAAAGGAGGTAAATCTATCTTTAGCCCCATAAGCCGGTAATATAAATCTTCTCTAAAATTACCTTTATAAACTTCTTCTTTTAAATTTTTATGACTAGCACTAATTATTCTAATGTCTAAATCGATGTACTCATTTCCTCCTATCCTTGTTATTCTTTTTTCTTCAAGTACTCTCAATAATTTTTTTTGAAATTCTAAAGGAATTTCTGCAATTTCGTCAAAAAATACAGTCCCTTTATTAGCTAGCTCTAATTTTCCTATTTTTCTTCTATTTGCACCGGTAAAAGCTCCTTTTTCATAACCAAAAAGTTCACTTTCAATTAAGTTAAACGGGATCGCTGACATATTTAAGCTCACTAAACTTTCATTCATTCTACTTCCACTAAAATGAACTTTATTTGCTACTAACTCCTTACCTGTTCCTGTTTCTCCTGTTATGAAAATATTAATTGTTGAGCTTGCCCCTCTAGAGATCAAATCAAAAACTTTTTTAATTGGTTTACTCTCTCCAATGATATCAATATTATTAGTTTTTAACTTTTTATTCTCCTTTAATGATTTTATTTTTGTGTTTTCTCTTATTTTTAATACCGTTTCCCAAAGACTTTCTTTCGTTGTTTCTCCTTTATGTAAAAAATATGTAATTCCTAAACGGATTAACTGTTCTTTTAAATTTCTGTTGTTATCTAAATTAAACCCCAATAAGGTTACTTTAGGGTATTTTCTTCTTATTTCACCTATTAAATGCTCTATACCTTTATCAAATATAGGAATACTAATTGCAATTAAATTCCAATTTTTAATAGATACCTTCTTAAAATCAAAAAAACTATTGTATACAGTTACGGCATAATCAGGGTTAAGTTCTAAATGATATTTTAACACTTTTCCATACCATTCATCTTTTTCTAATAAACAAATACTAAACTTAATTATTTTACTCATTTTTAACTTTTTACTCCAAATTATGGAAATACTCTAATATTTGGAGTTAATGTCGATAAGCAATGTAATATTGTAGATGAACAGTTTTAAATTATCGATGATTAGACTCATTTGTCTTAAATATTTAGAACAATAATATCAATACTCTAAAATAATATTCCATAATTTGGAAAAATAAAAAAATAAAAAAACATCACAAGTAATTGAAAAACAGACACTTAACCTAAAAGGCATTTAAATTGTTACTAGAAATTAAATGTAAAGTTTAAAAAATGAAAATAGCAATTATTGGAAGCGGTTATGTTGGTCTTGTTACAGGTACTTGTTTTTCTGATATAGGTATTGATGTAACCTGTATTGATATCGATCAATCTAAAATTAAAAATCTAAAAGATGGAATTATTCCAATATATGAACCAGGCTTAAGTGAGATTATTAGGAGAAATACCAAAAAAAATAGACTCCACTTCTCCACTGACATTGAAGTAATAAATAACTGTAATATTATATTTATATGTGTCGGTACTCCCGAAACAGGTGATGGTAGTCCTAATTTAGATAATTTATTCAAAGTTGCGAAAGACGTCGGTAAATGTATTACAAATTATTCATTAATAATCGTTAAAAGTACTGTCCCTGTAGGAACTTCACAAAAAATAAATTACATCATTCAAAAAGAAATAGATAAAAGAGGTGTGCCTATTCAATTCGATATTGCCTCTAATCCTGAGTTTTTAAAAGAAGGAGCAGCAATAAGTGACTTCTTTAAGCCCGATAGAATAATAATAGGAACTGAAAGTGATAGGGCCAAAGAAATATTAAAAAAATTATATAAGCCTTTTACACTAAATGGCCATCCAATTATTTTTATGAATAATAATGCTGCTGAAATGACAAAATACGCGGCTAATTCTTTTTTAGCGACAAAAATCAGCTTCATGAACGATATCGCTAATTTATGTGAAAAACTAAGTGTTGACATTGATGAAGTAAGAAAAGGAATTGGTTCTGACCCTCGAATAGGTAATAAATTCATTTACTCTGGTGTTGGATATGGGGGATCTTGCTTTCCTAAAGATATAAAAGCCATTATTAAAATGGCAAATGATAATGACTATGAAATGAGAATTTTAAAAGCCGTTGAAAATATCAATAACGACCAGAAAGAAATTTTATATTCAAAAATTTTAAATTTTTTCAACAACGACCTTGAAAATAAAACGCTTACAATATGGGGATTAAGTTTCAAGCCTCAAACTAATGATATGAGAGAAGCTCCCTCCCTATCTCTTATTAAAAAACTATGTGAACAAAATGTAAATATTAAGGTTTATGATCCTGTAGCAATGTCAGAAGCCTATAAATATTTATCTGATTCCGTTGACTATTGTAATGATGAATACAAAGCAATTACAGACTCTGACGCCTTAGTAATAATGACTGAGTGGCAAGAGTTTAAGTATCCAGATTGGACAAGAATAAAAACATTAATGAAAGGTAACACCATATTTGATGGAAGAAATATTTTTCAAATTGATTCATTGAAAAAATTTGGATTTAGTTATATCTCAATCGGTAGACCTTCTGTATTAAATGGGAAAATTCTAAAATCAAATACCATTGATACATTATGATTAGAAAAAGAATTTTGGTAACAGGTGGAGCTGGGTTTATTGGGTCTCATTTATGCGAAACTCTATTATTACAAGGGCATGAAGTATTTTGTCTTGATAATTTTTTCACAGGAAATAAAGAAAATATTGTTCACCTTCAGGATAATAATTATTTTGAATTAATTAGACATGACGTTGTAGATCCCTTTCTAATTGAAACCGATGAAATATATAATTTAGCTTGTCCTGCCTCACCGATTCATTATCAATATAATTCCATAAAAACAATGAAAACTTCAATAATGGGGGCTATAAATATGCTAGGCTTAGCTAAAAGAGTCAATGCGAAAATATTGCAAGCCTCAACCAGTGAAGTATATGGAGATCCTAAGATACATCCTCAAAATGAGAAATATTGGGGAAATGTTAACCCTATTGGTTTACGATCATGCTATGATGTTGGAAAAAGGGCTGCAGAAACACTCTTTATGGATTACCACAGACAAAATAACATTAAAATAAAAATTATTAGAATTTTTAATACTTATGGTCCAAAAATGTTGCCAAATGACGGAAGAGTAGTATCTAATTTTATCATTCAAGCTCTAACCAACCAAGAAATTACCATTTTTGGAGATGGTGCACAAACTAGAAGTTTTCAATATATAGACGATTTAATACAAGGGCTCTTAAAAATGATGAATTCGAAAGACACATTCATTGGTCCCGTAAATATTGGAAATACAAATGAATTTACGATCAAAGATTTAGCTAACAAGATTATTGAATTAACTAATTCAAAATCTAAAATAGTGTTCAAACCTCTCCCGTCAGATGATCCTTTAAGAAGAAAGCCTGATATTGAAAAAGCAAATAAAGAACTCAATTGGGAACCCAAAATAAATTTAGAAACTGGCTTGATTAAAACAATTACATATTTTGACAACCTTTTTCGAAAGAATTGCCAGTCAATAAAGTAAATACATAAACAAATTAAGAATTCTTATGAAAAAACTTATTTTAGTTATTGATGATGAATTAACAACTTGTGTTTTATTAGAAAATTTTCTAAAAAAAGAATATGATGTGGTTACGGTTAGTTCTGCGTTAGAAGCATTAAAAAAACTCACAGAATTTATTCCTGATTTAATAATAAGTGACATTCAAATGCCTCAAATGAATGGATTTAAATTACTAGAAGAAATAAGACTTATAGGTTTTTTAAAGCATACCCCCGTTATTATGTTATCAGGTAAAACTGAAAGTTCTGAAAGAATTCGATGTTACAGGACTGGTGCTCAAGATTACATTTCAAAACCTTTTAACCCTGAAGAGTTAAGAGAAGTAATTAAAAAAAATCTTTATCCTTTAAACTATTGTAGCTCATGGTAAAATTAAGTAATCTAAGAGTGTTATACATTGGCGAAAATGGGAAAAGATTTCTAAAAGCCTCTAAAAAATATACTTTCAACCTAGAGTATGTTAAGTGTAGTATGCAGGCTCTTAAGTTACTAAAAAATGAAAAAAAATATTCTTTAATTATTTGTGAATTTGAAATAGCAGGAAATAATGGCCTTTTCTTTTATGAAACACTCCAAAAAGAAAATCTTATTAATGCAATTCCCTTCATTTTAGTCACCAAAATCTTTGATAGATCAACTTATTTAAAAGCCTTTGAGATGAAACTTACAGACTACTTTGTTCTTCAAGAGAATACAACAGAAGATATTTTAAAAAGAGTAAATTCCTTATTTTATAAATCAAAAAAAAAGATAACTACAAAAAACAATTTAAATTCAGTAAGAAATTCTAAAGTATATAAACTTCCTTTATCAAAAAGAATTTGCGATGTTATTTTTTCTATAATTTTATTGGTTTTGTTATCTCCCATTTTAATAATAGTCATAATCGCTATCAAATTAGAATCAAGAGGTAAATTTTACTATATAACAAAAAGGGTTGGTAGAAAAACATTTAATTTTTATAAACTTAGATCCATGAGAACTGGATCAGACTCGTTACTTCAAAAATTATCAAAAAAGAAAAATATATATAATAAAAATCGAAAAATTGAAAAACCTAACGACGAGTGCCCTAGATGCAAAAAACTAAAAGGAAATAATAGTTGCTCTGCAATTTTGTATATCAATGAAAAAAAGATTTGTGAATATTGGAACAATATTAACAGAATAAGGACTTTGAATCAAAAATCAACGTTCATAAAAATCCCTAATGATCCAAGAGTCACCATTGTAGGTAAATTTATTCGAAATACAAGTATCGATGAATTACCTCAATTAATTAATGTACTAAAAGGTGATATGTCGATTGTTGGAAACAGACCTCTACCTTTATACGAGGCAGAACTGTTAACCAATGACCATATGTCTAAACGCTTCTTAGCTCCAGCAGGAATTACAGGATTATGGCAAGTTGAATTAAGAGGTAAAAAAGGTAATATGTCTGAAGAAGACAGAATAAAACTTGATAATATTTATTCAGAATACTTTACTGATAATAATTATTCCTTATGGTTTGATTTAAAAATCATCTTTAAAACAATTCCTGCTCTATTTCAAAAAGCATCCGTATGAATATGATATTAAATAAAACACATATATTACTGATTCCTATTCTTTTCAGCACCATTATTACTTGGTCCCAAGATGAAGACAATAGTAATACAAATCAGTTAGATATAGTAGATCTAATCATTCCTAAAATTGATGTACTTATTGAGGACGCCATAAACTATAATTCTATGGTGAAATTTCGAGAAAAAGAAATAGAAGCTAAATCAATTGATCATAAAAGATGGAAAAAATACTGGACCCGAAATTTCGGGTTTAGAGGTGAGGGTGTATATGGCACATTCAATAAGTTCTCAGCTAACGATAGCAATATTACAGAACCTGTAAACTCAATAACTTTAATAAACGAATTCAACTATAATATCGGAGCTTATTTTAGACTACCCATTGAAGATATTCTTACTCAAAAGAAACGAGTTCAAAGAGCTACGATTGAAATGAAACAAGCTGAAGATTTTTTAGAGTACGAAAAACAAGTTATTAAAGAAACGATTATAAGAAATTATAATCAATTATTATTAAATAAGAATGCTTTAAAAATAGCCATTAACAACCTTAACGACGCAGAAATTCAATCAAAAATGATTGATATTGAATACAAAAATGGAATATTAGACTTAAATGAATATTCAAGATTGAAAAATATAATTGCAACAATAAAAATAGAATATGAAAAATGGAAAAGTAGGTTTTTAACCTCAAAGATGCTTATTGAAAATATGATCGGTTACAAAATAAAATAAAAATGATATGAGTATTATTAATTTCATAAGATTACTTATTAAAAATAAAATAATACTAATTATTTTACCTTTTTTGTCGGGTATTTTAACTTTTTGTATAACGGAAAATATACCTTCTAATTACTCGACACATTCAATTATTTATACTGGAATTGGGTCGGACGGGTCTATTCAACTAGATAAATCATTTAACTTATTCAAAACAAATATTGCTTTTGACAATCTAATTAACATTATTAAATCAAGAAAAACTCAAGAAGAACTTGCGTTAAGATTATTAAGTCATAACATCGTAAACATTCAGAATAATAATGATATAAAATTAGAAATGATCAAAGAAGAGATCAATAAAACTGTTCCTTTAAACTTTCTAAGTTCATTAAAACTAGAGTTAAAAACAAAACGTCAAGTATATCTAGAATTTGATACAATTAAAAATATCGTGTTCGAAAAATTAAAGTTCATGCAAAATAAAACTGAAAAAAACTTTGTCCATGAACTTTTAGCTTCAGATTCAAAATTTTTCTCCCTAAAATCTATTTCAAACATTCGCGCATATCGTGTCAATAGCAGTGATTTAGTAAAAATATTATATGAAAACTCCGATCCTAGTATATGCAAGGAAACGCTAGACATATTATATGAGATCATAGAGAAAAAGTATACAGAAATTAAAGAGTCCAATTCAAAAGATATTGTTGAATATTTTCAAAATGAATTAAAGAGAAGCAGAAAAAAACTAAAATCCATTGAAAAAGAGCTTTTATCCTTCAACATTAAAAATAATATCATCAATTACTACGAACAAAGTAAAGCTGTAGCAATAATGAAAGAAGATATGACATTAGACTTTTTTAACACAAAAGGTGAATTTGAAGGAGCCAAAGCCAAAGTTTCAATACTAGAGAAGAAACTCAAAACAATAGACTCGATAAAAAAGAAAAGAAATAATGTCGTAGAAATAAAAAGAATTCTTGACAAACTGAAGCTAGAACTATCTCTTCATGAAGCCAAAAATAGTGATACAAATGTTAATCTAACAAAAAATAAACTTATTAGTCAAAATAAGAAACTCAAAGAAAACATAGAAGAATTATTTAGGTTGGAGAATACTATAGAAGGTATTCCAATAAAAACTGTTCTTGATGAGTGGCTAGAGAAATCTGTAGAAGTACAAAACATAAAAGCTAAATTTAAAACTGTTGGTGATAGAAATAATAATTACGACCAACAATTTAAAAGATATGCACCAGCAGGAGCAAACTTAAAAAAAATCGAAAGAGAATTTAAAATCGCCGAGCAAGAATATCTCGAAATTCTTCATGGTTTGAATTTGGCTAAGCTCAAAGCTCAAGACTCAAAAATTGCTTCAAAACTTAAATTAGTTGCCCCCTCATTTTATCCCTTTAAAGCCTTGCCTTCTGGTCGATCGTTTTTAATCATTGGTGCAGTAATCTTAAGCTTAATTTTAATAATCAGCAGTATATTTCTATCAGACTTTTTTGATAATACTTTAAAAAATGTTCAAAACACATCCAAAGTTATAAAGATACCTGTAATAGGAATGTTTCCTAAAATTTATATAAATCATGGAAAAATAGGATTTAATGGTATCATTAAAAAACTATCCGATCTAGCAATAAGAGGTATAAATGAACAGATGTTATCAGTTAATAAAGAATATAAAAAAACATTAATAATATCTGTTATAAGTACTCGAAAGCAAGAAGGTAAAACTGTAGTTATTGCAAATATTGCCGAACGATTAAAAAGCAACAAGAAATCTACAATTATTACTAACCATAGTAGAGAATACATTAAATTAAAATATCAAAAAAAATATAATGTTAATACTGTTTTAGGTTATCCAGATTCTCGTCCTGATTATAATGACCCCGCACTTGAAAATCCGATATATCGTTTCGATGAAAATGAATATATAGTTCCTACCCCAAAAGATGAGGGTATCAATAAACATAGGTATCATAGTATAGTAAAACAACTTATTAAAAAACCCGGTGTTGACTATTTAATAATTGAGCATCCTAATTTATTAGAGAATAGTTATTCAAGAGATATTATAAATAAATCTGACTTAATACTTCTTGTTTGTAGAGCAAATCGTGTTTGGCAAGACGCTGATGAAAATGCAATTAAATCGATAAAGAATGACTTGGATAACAAAATTTTCTCTTTTGTCAACGGAACTGAAATTAATGAAGTGGAATATTTATTAGGAGAAATAAAAAAGAACCAATCAATATTTAGAAAAAGAATTAAAAACTTCTTTAGACTTCAATTTAATTCATCAAGTAAAATCTAATATTTATGATTCGAGCCAGAATAATAGAACTTTTAAAAAAGGACAACTTTCAAAGTCTATTAAGCAATATAATAACTGCTTTAATTGGCATAGTAAGTTTTAGTTTATTGGCCAAAAAATTAAATACGGAAGATTTTTCTAATTATATCATTTTTGTAACAGGTGCTAGTTTAATTGAAATGCTAAGGTTCGGAATTACAAGTAATGCTACCATATGCTTTTTACCAGGAACCAAACAAAAAAAACGTGAGAAAATTATTGGATCATTCGTAAAAATTAATTTACTAACCTCTTTTGCATTAGCATTTTTTATTTTTCTAATAAAGTCATTTTTATATGACCACATCAAAAACTCATCTTTTGTGTTATTCTTCAATTGGTATCCGTATATTTTAATTGCAAGTATACCCTTCAATAACGCCTTAACAATTTTTCAAGCCGATATAAAATTCAATAAAATTTTATTCATTCGTATACTCAATAACTTTCTATTCTTTTTGGTAATATTAATAGGTACACTGTATTGGGGTATTACGTTAAATGAGCTAATTTTATATTATTTGTATATCCAAATTTTCTTATCTGGATTATGCATTGTACTCAAATGGGATTATTTAATTTCCTATAAAAATTCAAGTAATAAAGAGGTTAACAGAATCCTTAATTTCGGTAAATTTAGTGTATTCACTTTACTTAGTTCCAACCTATTAAGAAATGCAGATATATTTATAATTGGACTAGGAGCATTAGGGTCAAATGCGATAGCCATTTATAGTATTCCTCTAAAATTAACTGAAATCATGCAAATACCATTGAGAAGTTTTGCGTCAACTGCATTTCCTAAAATTTCAAAAGCATATACTCAAGGAAACCTAAAAAAAGTGAGATACATTTTTAATACTTACACAGGTGCTATCTCTATTTTTTTCGTTTTTATCGCTATATTCATATTAATATTCGATAGAGAATTAATCATACTTATTTCAGGACACTCCTATATAAATAATGGTTCTGAACATTTAAATATTCTCATAATCACACAAATTTTAACCATTTACTGCTTAATTCTACCATTAGATAAAATGACGGGAATAACATTGGATAGTTTGAACAAGCCTCAAATAAACTCTATCAAAGTATTGATTATGTTAATTACAAACTTACTAGGAGATATCATTGCCGTATTTATTTTTAAGTCACTCGAACTAGTAGCCATTACATCAATACTTTTTACCCTTTTAGGATCTTATATTGGGGTTTACTGCTTAAACAAAGAATTACAGATCTCAATAAAAGATATTTTATTTTATGGACTTAAGTTTTATTTAAATATTTCAAAGCATACATGTTTAATAATAAAAAAATAACATATGGATATAGAAAATATTAAAAATAAAAATATTGAGTTCCTAAAATCACCAAAACTATCAAGCTATAATTTTTTAGCCTTAAACACTATATTGATCTTAGTATTAGTTTTTCTAATTTACAAATTAAAGGTTTTTGGTATATCCTTATTTGCCGCATCAATAGCTATTACTTTTTTACTCGTTTACCTATTTAAGAACCCGAAATTAGGTATAATTATTTCCTTGATAGCTAGCTTTTTTGTTACCGGATTGGCGAGGTATATACCTGCTCCTTGGGGATTAAGTATTGATTTTATATTGGTACTAACATACGTTGCTATGTTTTTTAAAAACTATTATGAACGATCAATATGGAAAAAAAGCCGATCATTCGTTACCATACTTATCAGCTTTTGGATGTTTTATATATTTATACAGCTTTTAAACCCAGAAGCGATAAGCAGGCTAGCTTGGTTTTATTCTATGAGAGGACTTGCATTGTATCAATGGCTCTCTATTCCATTAATATTCATGTTATTCAATACACCTAAAGATTTAGATAGATTTTTTCTATTATGGGGAACGTTATCAATCTTAGGTAGCTTAAAAGGACTTATGCAACTATATATTGGTGTTGATCCTTTTGAACAAAGATGGTTAGACGGTGGCGGAGCTCAAACACATATTCTATTTGGTCAGCTAAGAATTTTTTCATTTTATTCAGATGCTGGACAATTTGGTGCATCACAAGCACTAAGTTTCGTAGTATTCGGCATATTAACAATGTATGTTAAAGGAAATAAGTTAAAAAAATACTTTTATGCAATCGTTGCTCTTTTAGGTTTATATGGGATGTTTATTTCAGGTACACGTGGGGCTATTTCAGTTCCTGGTATGGGGGGGCTATTACTGATGGTACTTCATAAAAATAAAACTACATTGATCATTGGATCTATTATAGCCCTAGCTTCATATATTTTTTTCGCACATACCTTTATAGGACAGGGTAACTATCAAATACGACGAATGAGAACAGCCTTTGATGGTAATGATCCTTCTCTTCAGGTTCGTTTAAGTAATCAACGAAAATTAGTAGGTTATTTAGCTTCGCGCCCTTTCGGTGGTGGGGTTGGTGCTACCGGGAATTGGGGTAAAAGATTTACCCCTAACACATTTTTAGCAAATACAGCAACTGATAGCTGGTATGTCACCATTTGGGCAGACACAGGTATTGTTGGTTTAGTATATTATTCAATAATGATTCTATCTATTTTATTTGTAGGCATGTATAATGTAATGTTCAAACTAAAAAACTCAAATTTTAGATCCAAAATTATGGCTATCACTTGTGGCATGGCTGGAATACTTGTTGCCTCTTATGGTAATGGTGTTTTTAGTCAGATGCCTACAGCTATAATAATGTATATAAGTATTGCTTTTATAGTAAATGCTTTAAAAATAGAAAAGGAATATTTACATAAATAATAAAATATAGAAAATGAACTATCGCGATTTTAACGATATTAATAATATAATTATAAAAAAATTACACCTGATACCAAGGAATATTGATTTAATAGTAGGAATACCTAGAAGTGGTATGTTACCAGCAAATTTACTAGCACTATATTTAAATCTTCCATATGTTGACATAGATACATTCGTAAAAGGATCTCTCTATGGTACAGGCGAAAGAATCAATTATAAAAAGAAAAACATTGAAAATATTCTAGTTGTTGATGATAGTATTGGATCTGGAAAAGCGTTAAGAAAATGTAAAGAAAAATTAAAGAATTTAGAAAAAGAATATACGTTAAAATATTGTGTTATTTATGCCTCGCTTAAACAGAAGAACAGTGTTGATTACTTTTTTGAAATTGTTCCAATGCCAAGATACTTTCAATGGAATATTTTTAATCATCCTGATTTAGAAAAAACTTGTTTTGATATTGATGGTGTTTTATGTCCTGATCCAACGTCATCTCAAAATGATGATGGGAAAGAATATATTGAATTCGTTAAAAATACCCCTCCCCTATATCTTCCTGGACAAACCATTGGCTGTATTGTTACATCTCGACTAGAAAAATATAGAGTACCTACCCAAAAATGGCTTGCAAAGCATCAAATTAAATATAAAGATTTAAAAATGTTAAATCTTCCCACAAAAGAAGCTCGGCAAAAAGCAAACAACCATGCTGAATTTAAATCAAGCATATACAAATCAAGTAAATACAATTTATTTATTGAAAGTAACTTTAAACAAGCAAGAAAAATTAATATGCTTTGTAAAAAGCCAGTTTTTTGTACAGAAAATTTTAAAATGATTTACGAGTCACAATCAGTAGTATTTAATATTAAAAGAGGAAAATACCTCCCACTTTTGAGAAGATTAGCCTTAAAACTAAAAGGCAGGTTTAAGTTATTATACCAAAATTAAGCTTTATGTTATGAGTTTATCACAATTAATTTTCACTTATTTTCAATATTTTATTTTGATCTATTTCGGAATGTCTAGTATTTACATACTAATTTTCGCTATTTCTAGTATTTTAAGAAAAAAAAATACATATCAGAAAAATTCAAAAATTAATAAAATTGCAGTTTTCATACCATGTTATAAAGAAGACGCAGTTATTTTAAACACTGCAAAATCAGCAATTTTACAACGATATCCTCTAGATAAATTTGATGTTATTATTATAGCAGACTCTTTTCAGGAGTCAACTCTAGAACAATTACAAGCTATCCCTGTAAGAATTGTAAATGTTTCATTTAAGAATAGTACTAAAGTAAAGGCTCTCAAAAAAGCTCTTAAAATGGTAAGTAGTGATTATGATATTGCATTAATACTAGATGCAGATAATATAATGGAGCCTTGTTTTTTAGAAAAAATAAACAATTCATACATCAATAACATAAACGTTATCCAAGGACATCGTAAAGCAAAAAATTTAAATACACCTTTAGCAATCCTTGATGCTATTAGTGAAGAAGTAAATAATAATATATTTAGACAAGGACATCGTTCTTTGGGTTTATCTTCCGCTTTAATTGGATCAGGAATGGCGTTTAATTATCAACTTTTAAAAAAAACTTTAAAACAAATAAATGCTATTTCAGGATTTGATAAAGAATTAGAATTTATTCTCATAAAACAAAAAATAACTATTGAATATTTAGAAAATGCCATTTTATATGATGAAAAAACCCAATTAACTCCTGATTTTAAAAACCAAAGAAGAAGGTGGCTTTCATCTAAAGTTACTTTCTTCAAGAAATATGCTCCAGAGGTATTTTACCAATTATTTTATAAGGGGAACATTACGTTTGCCGATAAAATATATCAAATGTTAGCTCCTCCACGTATAATACTACTTGGAACCTCTTTTTTATTTTCAGTTATATACTTACTACTCTATTCATTTGGAAATCAATTTTGGATTTCTAGCGTATGGATATTAATATTTATTACATGCTCCGCAGCTATAATTATTTCAACGCCTAAAAGTTTTTTCAAAAAAAAATACTTGCATGCTATCGTATTTTTACCTGTAACATTTATAACAATGATTGTATCAATGCTATCCTTAAAAAAAGCATATAAAAAGTTTATTCACACACCACATTCCTCAAAATTTAATTAAATATTATGGCATTTATCAATTATAGTAAATACACTAGAGTAGAAGATATAAAAAGGCTAAAATTTATTGAAGAAAACATTAAGTTATTGAATGTGTCTTCTTTAAAAATATTGGATGTCGGTTGTGGAAATGGCAATATTTCTCAGCATTGTGGAGCATTAGGTCATGAAGTTTTGGGTATCGATATTTCCGAAAAATCAATTAAAAAAGCTAAAAAAAATAATTTACTAAAAAATGTAAGTTTTGAAAATATAGCTGTTGAAAACATTAAATACACTTCAAAATTTGATATAATTATCTGTAGCGAGGTACTTGAGCACCTTGAACAACCGAAAAAAGTAGTCAACGCTTTAAAAAAACTATTATCCTCACAAGGAATAATAATAATTACCGTGCCCAATGGTTTTGGTCCAAGAGAACTGCTGATAACAAAACCCGTTCAATATATATTAAATAACAATATTATTAGTAAAAAGTTACTAGGTCGTATTAAATCAATTATGGGATTTAAAGGTACTACTATTCAATCAGATGCTGACGATCTATCTCACATACAGTTTTTTACACAAAAAAGTTTAAATAGGTTAGTTACTTCTGAACTTTTAATAAATCAAAAATTTAAGGTTACCAACTTTATAGAAGGTGTGTTTCCATTATCAGTAATTTACAAAAGATGCATAACACTTCAAAAATTTGATTGCTGGTTGGCTGACAGGTTACCTCGTTCATTTGCTAGTGGATTTATGACATCATGGAAACATTTAAGATAATTTATGAATACAAAAAAAAATATACTGATAACAATACGACAAGGAAAAATTGGTGGCGGAGAAACCCATGTACTACAAATAGTGGAGAACTATGATAAAAACCAATTTAATTTATTTGTCTTAAGTTTTACCTTTGGTGAAATGATTGATGAACTGAAAAAGATCAATGTAGACTGCTATGTCATCGAAACATTAAAACCCTTTGATATTCGAATTTGGAAAAAAGTCAAAAAACTTGCAAAGAAACTAAACATAGAGTTAATTCATGCTCACGGAAGCAGAGCAATGTCTAACTCTTTTTGGGCTTCTAAAGCTTTAAAAATTCCAATTATATATACAGTTCATGGATGGTCTTTCCATAAAACAGATAAACCTTGGATTTATAAAATTAAATCAATAATAGAAAGTTTTTTAACAAAGCAGGCTAGCCTTACTATTTGTGTTTCCAAGTCCAATCAACAAGAAGGTGAAAAAAATTTTCAATTAGAAAACTCTGTAGTTATCGAAAATGGAATTGATTTAAACAAATTTAATCCTAACAAGGAATATAGAAATCTAAAGCTATCATTACAAATTGATACAACAAAGAGTATTGTGATATATCTATCGAGATTGACAAAACAAAAAGACCCTTTAACAATGATTAAATCAATGCAAAACATCGTTGAAGCTACCAATAACATTATCCTTATAATTGTTGGTGATGGTGAAATGCGTAACACATGTGAGCAATTTGTAAAGGAATTAAATTTGACAGATTTTGTTATTTTTCTTGGATTTCGTCATGATATTGCTTCATTACTAAACAACTCTGATATCTATTGTTTGCCTTCATTATGGGAAGGACTTCCTATTGGATTATTGGAAGCTATGAGTATGGAAAAACCATGTATTGCTACCTCTGTAGACGGCAATAAAGAAGTCATAATACATAATTATAACGGTATTTTAATAGAGCCTAAAAATCATCGTCAATTATCAGAACAGATTTTGAATTTACATCTCAACAAGAATTTGAGAGATAAGCTGGCTATAAACGCTAAAAATACAATCAAAACCAAATACTCAATTCAAAAAATGATACGTAAACTTAATATAACATACGCTAAGATTTTATATAAAGTATCGTAAAAAAACAGTACCTATAAAGTAATCACCTAAAACTCCAATTATGACAAAAAACAAAAATATCATATGCATTTCATTTACAACTTGGCAAGGTGAATACACCAAATCAACTGTTCAAATTTTATCAATTTTAGCAAGAGATAATAATATATTTTTTATTGAATACCCTCGTACATATAAGGATATTATTAACTCTATTTTAGGTAAAAGAAAAGCTCCTGTTAAAAGAATGTTAGGTTTAAAAAAGAGAATTAGCCATATTTCTACAAGTTATAAAAGCATCGTAAAACATGTAATAATGCCACCAATGTTACCTATTAATTTTGTTAAGACGAAAAGGTTGTTTAAAATATTAAACAAAATCAATACGAGTATTTATAAACGTCAATTACAAAAATTAATAAAAAAGCATCAATTATCAGATACCATTATAATTTCAGCATACAATCCAGTATACGGACTACCTGTACTAGGTAAAATAGGTCAAACTTTAGATGTATACTATTGCTATGACGGTATGGATAACTTAAGAAATCACTGGATGACTATAGAACTTGAAAAAGTTTATTGTGAGGGTGTCGATGGAATAATATGCTCTTCTACTTTCCTACAAAATCAAAAAATTAAACTTAACAAAAATACATTTGTTGTTAGAAATGGAGTGAACTTTAATCTTTTTTCAAAAGCAAAGAAAAATTTCTCAAATTCAAAAAAAGGCCTAAAAAAAGTTGGTTATATAGGAAGTATTGACTACCGTTTCGATATTGAATTGATGGAGTACATTATTAATTTATATCCAGAAATAATATTTGAATTTACAGGATCTATCTTAAGAAATGAAGTAGTCAAAAAACTAAAACAATTTGATAATGTAGAATTTCTTCCTGCTATAAGTCCTCACGATGTACCAAAAATACTAGCAACGTACGATGCAGGAATAATTCCTTATAATAACTTAGAAATTAATAAAGGGATATACCCTCTTAAAATAAACGAATATCTTGCTGTTGGATTACCCGTTATTATGACAAATTTTGCACCATTGCAAGAATTTGAACCCGTTATAAGTATCTCAAAAAACAAAAATGAATTTGCTGCTAATTTATATAGCGAAATAACAAATGATTCAGAAGATCTCATTAATAGGAGAATTGAATTCGCTAAAAATAATTCATGGAAAAATAGAGCTCAAAAATTCGAAAGGATATTATCTGAGCTATTTATTAATAAAAAAAACAAAATTTATGATTCATAGAATTAAAGATAAAATTAAAAACAACCCTAAATTAAAATCTCGAATTCACAGTCTCATTTTAGTAAAAAATCAAGCTAGACCTAGAGTTTGGGTTAAATGGTTCGTCAATCCTTTTATTCATAAAAAAGGAAAAAAATCATGTATTAGAAAAAATACTAGATTAGATGTTGTCCCTTGGAATAAATTTAACATTGGGTATGAAACCAATATTGAAGATTTTACTGCTGTTAATAATGGAGTTGGCGATGTTATTATTGGGAATAGGACACGAATAGGTTTATCTAACACAATTATAGGACCAACGATTATTGGAAATTATGTAGGGTTGGGACAAAATGTAGTCATTGCTGGGCTTAACCATAATTATGAAGATGTCACTAAACCTATTCTTGAACAGGGAGTAACTAAAAATTTAATAGTTATAGAAGATAATGTTTGGATAGGTGCTAACTCAGTAATTGTTGCGGGAGTAACCATTGGTAAAAATTCTGTAATTGCAGCAGGAAGTGTAGTTACTAAAAATATTCCTCCTTTTTCAATAGCCGCTGGTACCCCAGCAAAAATTATAAAACAATATAATTTGGAAAGTAATTCCTGGGAAAAAGTTTAGAAAAAATGAATAAAATTGAATATTTATTTTTTATCTGTTTAATTATAATATTATATACCTATGTAGGTTATGGTATCATCTTGTTTATTTTAGTAAAAATTAAACAATTATACATATCTAAAAATAGGATTGACACTAATTTTTACCAACCAGAAGTTACCCTTATAATTCCTGCTTACAATGAATGTGATATTATAGACGAAAAAATGGATAATACTATGAATCTAAATTATCCAAAAGATAAGCTAAGTGTTTATTGGGTTATTGATGGCTCTGACGATGAAAGTGCAACTACCTTAAAACAATTTGATGGTATCAGTGTTTTTTATAAGAAAGAACGTAGGGGAAAGACAAATGCTATAAATAGAGTCATGCCGTTTGTAAAAACAGAAATAACCATATTTACAGATGCCAATGCAATATTAAATAGAAACTCAATCGTTGAAATAATAAATGAATTTAAAAACAAACAAGTTGGATGTGTGTCTGGTGAAAAAAGAATTAAAGTAAGAACTAAGGATAAAGCATCTGGATCCGGTGAAGGCTTTTATTGGAAATATGAATCCTTCTTAAAAAAATTGGACAACAAATTATTCTCGGTTGTTGGAGCGGCTGGAGAACTATTTGCAATACGAACTCAACTATTTGATCAAATTGAAGATGATACTATTTTAGACGACTTTGTTATTTCATTAAGAATTGCTTTAAAAGGTTACAAAATTGCATACACAACAAAAGCCTATGCTCTTGAAAATGCCTCTGCCACTATAAAAGATGAATTCGCAAGAAAAGTTCGTATTTGCGCTGGAGGCATTCAGGCTATTGTCAGACTAAAATCACTTTTAAATATTTTTAAATATAAAACACTTTCGTTCCAATATATTTCACACAGGGTTCTTAGATGGACAATTACTCCACTTTGTTTATTTGCCATAATACCTATAAATATTATTATAATTAATCATGAAAACTCTTACAAATCATTTTTTTACACTTTTTATGTACTACAAATATTATTTTACATAGCCATATTAATTGGATTCTTCTTAAAGGCTGTAAAAATTAAAATTCGATTCATATTTATCCCTTATTACTTTTTCATTATGAACGTATCCGCATTATTCGGATTTATTAATTACTTGCAAAATAAAAAATACGCCATATGGAAAAAAGTAAATCGAGATCAAAATATTATTTAATATTGATGTTTAAAATAATCTTATCTAAGTATATAAATTTAACAATTCTACCATAATTTCAGCTCAACTTAATCTATAAACTATTTAACGAAAATCTGTCGTATCAAAACCTACTTTAACTACCTTTTTTTAATAAAATATTTAAAATGTTCAAAAGAATTATTCCAAGACAAATAAAAAGTATTATTAAACCCATTTTAAGAAAAATTGAAACTAATATTTATGCTGGTAAGAAATTCAAATGTCCTGTTTGTAATTTTGAATCAAAAGATTTTGATTTTATAGGGTTTGATATCCCCATATTAAAAGAAAAAGAAGTTGTGGGTTCAGGAAGAAGAAAAGCGAGATGCTATAATTGTGATTCAAACGATAGAGAACGATTAATTTATACATATTTAAAGTATGAAGAAAATATATTAAATAAAAAACATTATAGAATTATACATTTTGCTCCAGAAAAAAATATATCATCACTATTAAAAACTTGTAATTTTAAAGAATACGTGTGCGGAGATTTACACACGAAAGGTTACCATTATCCAAATTATGTTCAAAATATAAACCTATTAAACATTCCTTTTGAAAATGATTATTTTGATCTTATCATATGTAATCATATTCTAGAACACATTCCCGATGACATTAAAGCAATGAAAGAAATTTATAGAGTTCTAAAATCATCCGGAAAAGCTTTGTTACAAGTACCTATTGCTAAAAACACATACGAAACATTTGAGGATTCATCTATTAAAACGCCTAAGGAAAGAGAAAATGCATTTGGTCAATTCGATCATGTAAGAATCTATGGTCAAGATTATGTTAATAAACTAGAATCAGTTGGACTAAAAGTGAAACGTATAAACATCTCAAATAAATACATAAAATATGGTGTTAACATTGATGAAGATATATTTATTGCTATAAAATAAAAGATATATTTTCCCTTTTTTTATATTTCATAATCTATAAGATTTAAATCCAAATGAATATTCCAAACTTGTTTGTAGCTTAGACAACGTTAATGCAAAATTTAAATGCTCTACCTGATAATTCATTACTTTATAAATTTACCCATACAAAAACTATAAAATTGTTTTTCTTTGAAATTACAAAATTTTAAATTGTTAATAGTATAACATAATTCAATAATTGTTCATATTATGGTGATTGGAATAGAAGCTCAAAGAATTTTCAGAAAAAGAAAATTTGGTATTGACAGAGTAAGCATTGCTTTAATAAATTATCTTCAAAAAATTGATCATACTAATCAATATTATATTTTTGTTAAATCTGGACCAGACAATAATGTAATTACAGAGAAATCAAACTTTAAAATAATAACATTGCCAAAAGTAAGCTACCCTATATGGGAGCAATTATACCTTCCAAAAGCTGTATTAAAATATAAATGTGATATTTTACATTGTACAAGTGGTACTGCTCCCTTAAAATGTAATATTCCTATTTTATTAACATTACATGACGTAATATTTCTTGAAAAAAGTTATTTAAAAATATTATTGGAAAGTAGCAGGTATTACAACAAATTTGGAAATATCTATAGAAAAATAATTACACCGTTTAGTGTAAAAAAAAGCCATAAAATAATTACAGTGTCTGAATTTGAAAAAAAACAGATTCAACTATTCTTCCCTATGCTAAAACAAGAAAAAATAAAAGTAATATACAATGGTGTAAATAAAAGCTTTCAAAAAAAAGACTCTTCCGTTAAAATTAAGAAGGTAATCGCTAAATTTAGCCTTTCAAATAATTACTTTTTCTTTATTAGCGGTAAAGATCCAAGAAAAAATATAAAAAACACATTACGCGGTTTTCATGCTTTTAAAAAACGAAACGATAACGAAGTAAAAATTGTTATTCTTCATCATAAAAAATCAGAAATTAAGCGTCTATTAAAAGCTATTAAATGTGAAAAATTATGGAATAGTATAATATTAATAGACTACGTTTCCAATTCAGAAATAAGAATTCTTTATAAATTGAGTACCCTATTTCTTTATACATCCATGAGAGAAGGATTTGGTATTCCCATTTTAGAAGCCATGTCATGCGGCACACCCGTTATAACTTCAAATTGTTCTTCCATGCCTGAAATATCAGGTACAGCTGCTCATTTGATAAACCCAAATGATGCTGAAAATATTTCAGAAGGAATGGATAAAATATACAATGAGACAGAATATAGAAAGTATTTGATAAAACAAGGTTTGAACAGGTATCCATTTTTTTCTTGGGAGTTAATGGCTACAGAAATACGAGAGCTTTATTTTAAATATTAATAATTTATTAGAAAATCCAATAATCTACATTTTTTAACTAATTATCTTAAATCTTAAATATTTCAAAGATTTTAAGTAAAATCTAATTAATTACTGACTAAATTTAAACAAACCATGAACTATGAGAAACCAATTTTTAATAATATTTGTTTTTTTATTGATGGCTTGTTTTCCTGATATAAAAAATTTAAATAAAGAGGAAAATACCGATAATCACAATATTTTAATTGATATCCCTGCTGGTTTTGACTATAGTACACACAGAGATATTGAAGTTACCATAAATGATAACGACAAAAATGCAAAATACGATATTTTTCAATATTTTGACAAGCCTGTATCAAATGGGGTCGAAACCTTCGAAAACGAATCCGGACAGACGGTTTCTGAAGAAACTTTTTCAAATAATATAATTAGAAATCAATTGGGAACCGCTACCTCTAATAACGGAAAGGCTAAATTAACCATAAATGTTCCTAATTATTTAAGTAAACTTTACATTCGAAGAAAAAAAGGATTTATTTCTACATCAAAAGTTATTTCTATAACAAACAATAAAATTAACTATACACATCAAGAAGCTAAAACTAGTTTTAATAAAAGTAATAAACTAAAACCTCTAACAACCGATTATCTCTATTGTGTTAATGGTAGTGGCGAACTATTTACTGTTGATCCTTTAAACGGTAATCAAACGCTACTTGCTTCCATGCCAATGGGAAGCTTTACGTGTGCAATTGATCCAACTAACAATGTTTTATATTCAATAGGTAAATCAAGTCCATTCCCCTTGATGAAATATACAATAAGTAATGATACATGGGAAACAATAGCAAATTTAGGAATTGGTGGACCTAGGCTTGGGTTTAATTCAAACGATGGCTTACTATATTTTTCAAAAAACGATAAAGTGTACACCTTTGATCCCTCCAACGGTAATCAATTAAATAGCTGGGATATAATAGGGTTGGACAGTGCTAGCGGAGGTGATTTAGACTTTGCAGAGAATGGGGATCTTTACATATGTACATTTTCAGGTTTATATAAATTAGATTTAGACGGTAATGGTAAATATCAAAGTACTCGAATTAGTGCTGATAATCTTCCTTTTTCTCCAACATCTATGTCGTTTGATTCCAATCAAGAATTATGGTTAGCTGATAACGGAAGTAGTTCTGATCTTATTATAATGGATATTATAACAGGAGGTTGGCAATATAAATATGGAATAAATGCAGATAATGGCACCGATATGGGACGAACCATCAATGATCTTTCAACTTTATCCGTTGTTGATAACGATTATGTTGATAGTGACACCGATGGTGACACAACACTAGATAACGACGATTGCGCCCCCAATGACCCTGATATTTCATTCAAAACATATACCCCAAGTAAATATGGACTAGGAACTGTTGTTTTCGAAGATTTATGGCCATCAGCAGGAGATTATGATTTCAATGATGTTGCCTTAAACTACAGAGCTGTTCTTTATACTAATAGTCAAAACTTGGCTGTTAAATTAGATTTTATTTGTACTGCAAAATCACATAGATCGGGGTCCATTAATGCCATTGGTTTTCAATTTGATAATGTATTGTCATCACAAATAGAAAGCGTAACGAATACGAAAATATTTGAGAATTATTTGAGTTTTAATTCTAATGGTACAGAAGCTGGTCAAGATAAAGCTGTTATTATATTAACAGATAATGCGCACAAGATGCCGGATGATTTAACTGTTACTGTTGAATTTACAGAACCAATTAATACGAGTTTACTTGGAACAGCACCTTTTAATACATTTATTATTGGGAATCAAGTAAGAAATAACGAAATTCATTTACCCTATAAAACATCTAGTACCTTAGGTAACCAAAGTGCTGGTAATTTTATAGCTAATACAGGTTACCCATGGGCCATAAGTATTATACATGATTTTAAAGTCCCCAAAGAAACGGTACCTATAACAAGTGCATATAACAATTTTAATACATGGGCAACATCTGGTGGCACACAAAATGAAGATTGGTATACCGATAGTCCTGGTAATCGAAATAATTCAAATATTGAAGATGATTAAATCTTATTAATAAAATAGCTTGAATAAGCTTATACAAGCTAATTCAACAAATTTAACCTTTTCATCAATTCAGGTCTATTAGAACGGCTAACAGGTATTACCTCTTTTTTAATCAACACACTATTATCCTCAATATCAATTATTTGTTTCAAATTTATTATATAAGATCTATGTATTTTTAAAAATAACTCCTCAGGTAACTTCTCTTCTATTTTTTTCATTGTTGTATGAACAATGTGATTTTTATATTCTGTTTTTATATTTATGTAATCTCCTTTTGCCTCAATTAAATAAATATCTGGAATTAGAATTTTTACCAACCTTCTATCTATATTAACATATAATTCACTCTTTTCTTCTTCAATCTTTTCCTCTCCATTACTTAACTCTTTCTTTTTGGTGTCTAATTTAGTTACAGCTTTTATAAATCTAGGTAATTTAACTGGTTTAACTAAATAATCTATAATACACTTATACTCGAAAGCATTTAAAGCAAAATTCTCATCAGAAGTTGTTAAAATGATATTAGGTGGGTTATTCAGACTATCTATAAAATCAAATCCACTCAATTCAGGCATATGTATATCAAGGAAAACTAAATCAACACTATTGTTATTAATGAAATCAATTGCGTCTAATGCATTATCAAAAGTGGACTGAATATTTAAATAATCTAGCTTTGAGCAATAATTTTCAATAATTACTCTTGCTAGTTCATCGTCATCTATTATAATTGAATTAATCATCTATATTTTTTTAAGGAATTGTTCGATTTTACTCAAAATATCGATAAAACTATCATATAACTCGATAGTCCCATTTAATAGATCTTTTTCAAATTTAACAGCAACTAAATAATCATCCTCTAAATTAAGAAGGTTAATTTTATGTTTCAGTTTATGAACAACTTCAGCTGTAGCTTTGTAATTTCCTAACTCAAAAGAATCTTCAAAAAGATTATATTCTATTGGAAACTCTTTTTTTATAATTGAAATCATTTGCTTTTTAAAATCAGTGTCGTCATTACATATTTCATCAAACTTTGATAAATCCGGCAATTTTCCCATTATCGATACTTATTATTAATTAAATATAACTTAAAAAAAACAATATTCAAAGAATCCAGCTTACTAATAAATGAATTAATTACTTAAAATTTTAAACTATTTTTAATATTAAATTCTCTTTAATTTTAAAACTTACAGGTTATACAACCTTAATGGAGAATGAGCCATCAGGTAAAGCTTCTATCGGGATTAGAGAACAAATTGTACTACCATTATTAACAATTCAACAGTATTCTTTAAAAGAGATTCAAAAACTCGAAGAAGAGGGTAATTCAAACTCAAAAACACAAGAAATTTTCGAAAAAATAGTGACACGATCATTATTTGGAAATATCAATGCAAGTAGAAATTCTGCATAAAATATCTATTGATAAATCTTTACATGAAGTCCAAGGTAACTTGGGCTTTTTTAATAATTAGATTTTTCTTTACATGACAGTGTGTAAATATTGGTAAGTTCTATAATAAGGCTATTGTATTTCGTGAAGTAAAAAGTAACGTATAAAAAAACTCCTCATTACAAAATGTAATGAGGAGTTTTAAAAGAAAGGCAACGACCTACTCTCCCACCTGTGGCAGTACCATCGGCGCTAATGGGCTTAACTTCTCTGTTCGGAATGGTAAGAGGTGAGCCCCATTGCTATAATCACCTTAAATTGTTTCAGTATATTTCAACTGTATAAGTTAACATATTGCTAAAATCATATCGCTTATTCAAATATTTATAAAACTATTTGAACATAAAGAGTATCCTTCCCGAACTCCTAAAAGTTCGGGAGGAACGTACATAAGCCTATGGGTTATTAGTACTACTCGGCTACATACATTACTGCACTTACACCTATAGCCTATCAACGTGGTCATCTCCCACGACCCTTTAAAGAAATCTCATCTTGTGGTGGGTTTCGCGCTTATATGCTTTCAGCGCTTATCCCTTCCGAACGTAGCTACTCAGCAGTGCCCCTGGCGAGACAACTGATACACTAGAGGTTCGTCCAACTCGGTCCTCTCGTACTAAAGTCAGATCCACTCAAATTTCTAACGCCCACAGCAGATAGAGACCGAACTGTCTCACGACGTTCTGAACCCAGCTCGCGTGCCACTTTAATGGGCGAACAGCCCAACCCTTGGGACCTTCTCCAGCCCCAGGATGTGACGAGCCGACATCGAGGTGCCAAACCCCCCCGTCGATGTGAGCTCTTGGGGGAGATCAGCCTGTTATCCCCGGAGTACCTTTTATCCTTTGAGCGATGGCCCTTCCATTCGGAACCACCGGATCACTATGCTCTACTTTCGTACCTGATCGACCTGTATGTCTCTCAGTCAAGCTCCCTTATGCCATTGCACTCTACGCACGGTTACCAAGCGTGCTGAGGGAACCTTTAGAAGCCTCCGTTACTCTTTTGGAGGCGACCACCCCAGTCAAACTACCCACCACGCACTGTTCTCATCACTGAGTTAGGCTCTAGATAAGCAAAGGGTGGTATTTCAAGGTTGACTCCACAACCCCTAGCGAGGCCGCTTCAATGTCTCCCACCTATCCTACACATTACTTATCCAAAGTCAATACGAAGCTATAGTAAAGGTTCACGGGGTCTTTTCGTCCCGCTGCGGGTAATCGGCATCTTCACCGATACTACAATTTCACCGAGCTCATGGCTGAGACAGTATCCAGATCGTTGCACCATTCGTGCAGGTCGGAACTTACCCGACAAGGAATTTCGCTACCTTAGGACCGTTATAGTTACGGCCGCCGTTTACTGGGGCTTCATTTGAGATCTTCGCCGAAGCTAAACCCTCCACTTAACCTTCCAGCACCGGGCAGGTGTCAGGCCTTATACATCATCTTTCAATTTAGCAAAGCCCTGTGTTTTTGATAAACAGTCGCCTGGATCTTTTCACTGCGGCCAGCATTACTGCTGGCGACCTTTCTCCCGAAGTTACAGGTCTATTTTGCCTAGTTCCTTAGCCATGAATCTCTCGAGCACCTTAGAATTCTCATCCCAACTACCTGTGTCGGTTTACGGTACGGGTTCTTATAAACTGAAGCTTAGAGGTTTTTCTTGGAAGTTCTTAACCGCACTATCCACGCTTCCGAAGAGTTGTGGTACTATCACACTTCAGCTAAGTCTGCGGATTTGCCTACAGTCCTAATACCTACATGTTTCAACGAGCTATTCCGTCAGCTCGCGGCGGGTTCATTACTCCGTCACCCCATCGCATTTATAAGAAGTACAGGAATATTAACCTGTTGTCCATCGACTACTCCTTTCGGATTCGCCTTAGGTCCCGACTAACCCTCAGCTGATTAGCATCGCTGAGGAAACCTTAGTCTTTCGGTGTGCGGGTTTCTCACCCGCATTATCGTTACTTATGCCTACATTTTCTTTTCTATACGTTCCAGAAAACCTTACAGTTCGCCTTCAACACATATAGAATGCTCCCCTACCACTTTTAAAAGTCCATAGCTTCGGTAATATGTTTATGCCCGATTATTATCCATGCAAAACCGCTCGACTAGTGAGCTGTTACGCACTCTTTAAATGAATGGCTGCTTCCAAGCCAACATCCTAGCTGTCTAAGCAGTTTCACCTCGTTTTTTCAACTTAACATATATTTGGGGACCTTAGCTGATGGTCTGGGTTCTTTCCCTCTCGGACATGGACCTTAGCACCCATGCCCTCACTGCTGATAAACATTTTATAGCATTCGGAGTTTGTCAGGAATTGGTAGGCGGTGAAGCCCCCGCATCCAATCAGTAGCTCTACCTCTATAAAACTTTTAATCAACGCTGCACCTAAATGCATTTCGGGGAGTACGAGCTATTTCCGAGTTTGATTGGCCTTTCACCCCTACCCACAGGTCATCCAAAGACTTTTCAACGTCAACTGGTTCGGTCCTCCACTGTGTGTTACCACAGCTTCAACCTGCCCATGGGTAGATCACTCGGTTTCGCGTCTACTACTACTAACTTAACCGCCCTATTCAGACTCGCTTTCGCTTCGGCTCCGAACCTTAAATTCTTAACCTTGCTAGTAACAGTAACTCGTAGGCTCATTATGCAAAAGGCACGCCGTCACCACGAATGGCTCCGACCGCTTGTAGGCGTACGGTTTCAGGTTCTATTTCACTCCCTTACTTAGGGTTCTTTTCACCTTTCCCTCACGGTACTAGTTCACTATCGGTCTTTCAGGAGTATTTAGCCTTAGCGGATGGTCCCGCCAGATTCATACAGGATTACACGTGTCCCGCACTACTCAGGATACTACTATCTCTTCTTCGATTACCTATACGAGACTATCACTCTCTTTGGTTAGTCTTTCCAAACTATTCTAGTTCTCTTAAATTCGAATATTGTAGTCCTACAACCCCAATACTGCCGTAACAATATTGGTTTGGGCTATTCCGCGTTCGCTCGCCACTACTAGCGGAATCACTTTTGTTTTCTTCTCCTCCGGGTACTTAGATGTTTCAGTTCTCCGGGTTTGCTCACCTTGCGGTGTGATATATCTTCAATATACCGGGTTGCCCCATTCGGAAATTTACGGATCATAATGTATGTGCCACTCCCCGTAACTTATCGCAGCTTATCGCGTCCTTCTTCGCCTCTGAAAGCCTAGGCATCCTCCATACGCCCTTATTTAGCTTATTGTACTTTTTGCTTCCGATATTAATCGGAAACGAGCTCTTTATAATTCTTAATTATATTTTTATAAAAATATATCGTTAGATACTTAAATCTAACGCTCTATCTTGATTCTTTACGATATCATTTTACCAATATGTCAATGAACTTGTGCCGAGTCAGAACTGATAAATATTTCAGTTACCAACCTGGTATAATACCTTGTGATAATAATTATCTATAGGTATTATCTAGTGGAGAATATCGGAGTCGAACCGATGACCTCTTGCGTGCAAGGCAAGCGCTCTAGCCAGCTGAGCTAATCCCCCATGTACTTCTAGTATGAGGCTTAACTATTGAGTTATGAGTCGTTAAACATTCTCAACATAACCCGCTTCTAGAATTTCCTTTAACTAAATACCAAACAAAAAAAAGTAGTCTTGGGCAGGCTCGAACTGCCGACCTCTACATTATCAGTGTAGCGCTCTAACCAGCTGAGCTACAAGACTATTTAAGATCTGATCTTAGTCTTTTTTATTTTAAAATTAACAGCAGAGTAAAATTACACTTCCTTCTGTAACTTAACACCATCTTCTCTAGAAAGGAGGTGTTCCAGCCGCACCTTCCGGTACGGCTACCTTGTTACGACTTAGCCCTAGTTACTAGTTTTACCCTAGGCAGCTCCTTGCGGTAACCGACTTCAGGCACCCCCAGCTTCCATGGCTTGACGGGCGGTGTGTACAAGGCCCGGGAACGTATTCACCGGATCATGGCTGATATCCGATTACTAGCGATTCCAGCTTCACGGAGTCGAGTTGCAGACTCCGATCCGAACTGTGATATGGTTTATAGATTCGCTCCTATTCGCATAGTGGCTGCTCATTGTCCATACCATTGTAGCACGTGTGTGGCCCAGGACGTAAGGGCCGTGATGATTTGACGTCATCCCCACCTTCCTCACGGTTTGCACCGGCAGTCTCGCTAGAGTCCTCAGCTTTACCTGCTAGCAACTAACGATAGGGGTTGCGCTCGTTATAGGACTTAACCTGACACCTCACGGCACGAGCTGACGACAACCATGCAGCACCTTGTGAAATGTCCGAAGAAAAAGCTATCTCTAGCCCTGTCATTCCACATTTAAGCCCTGGTAAGGTTCCTCGCGTATCATCGAATTAAACCACATGCTCCACCGCTTGTGCGGGCCCCCGTCAATTCCTTTGAGTTTCAATCTTGCGATCGTACTCCCCAGGTGGGACACTTATCACTTTCGCTTAGTCACTGAATCTAAATCCAACAACTAGTGTCCATCGTTTACGGCGTGGACTACCAGGGTATCTAATCCTGTTCGCTCCCCACGCTTTCGTCCATGAGCGTCAGTATATACGTAGTAGACTGCCTTCGCAATCGGTATTCTGTGTAATATCTATGCATTTCACCGCTACACTACACATTCTATCTACTTCCGTATAACTCAAGTCAACCAGTATCAAAGGCAGTTCTACAGTTAAGCTGTAGGATTTCACCTCTGACTTAATTGACCGCCTGCGGACCCTTTAAACCCAATGATTCCGGATAACGCTTGCACCCTCCGTATTACCGCGGCTGCTGGCACGGAGTTAGCCGGTGCTTATTCTTACGGTACCGTCAAGGTCGTACACGTACGACTGTTTCTTCCCGTATAAAAGCAGTTTACAACCCATAGGGCAGTCTTCCTGCACGCGGCATGGCTGGTTCAGGCTTGCGCCCATTGACCAATATTCCTCACTGCTGCCTCCCGTAGGAGTCTGGTCCGTGTCTCAGTACCAGTGTGGGGGATAATCCTCTCAGACCCCCTACCTATCGTTGCCATGGTAAGCCGTTACCTCACCATCTAGCTAATAGGACGCATAGTCATCTTGTACCAATAAATCTTTAATATACAACCGATGCCAATCATATATATTATGGAGTATTAATCTTCATTTCTAAAGGCTATCCTCCTGTACAAGGCAGATTCTATACGCGTTACGCACCCGTGCGCCGGTCGTCAGCAAGTAGCAAGCTACTCCTGTTACCCCTCGACTTGCATGTGTTAAGCCTGCCGCTAGCGTTCATCCTGAGCCAGGATCAAACTCTTCATTGTATAATCTTTAATATTATTTAATGTCAAGTCTTCAAAAGAATTTTCAAGTGGTAAACCCTAAAGCTTACCGTGGTAATTCTACTCTAATTACGCTGTCAATTTCAATATTTTCAATGAACTTGTTAACCCAAAATAATCAATATAATCTCAATCAATATCTCAAATTAAACTCTTGTAGAAATGCTAGAATCGAACTAACTGATAAACTAATTATCATTCCAAAATTTCTGTGATCGTGTCGCTCTCCGTAAGCGGATGCAAAACTAAAAACTTTTTTAAAAATAACAAACATTTTTGAAAGTTTTTTTTAGTTTTTTTTCAGAACAGCCGAAGTCAAATTAAAACCTCAAACAAACTAAAAAAAAGCAGACAATTACTAATTATCTTACCCCCTTTATAACTCTAAAACAACACGCTAAATCAATGAACTTGCTAACCCTTTTACTATGCGTTTTTCGCGTTAGCGGTTGCAAACATACAACCATTTTTTATTCTAACAAGACTTTTTTTAACCTTTTTTTAAACCAAACAAAAAAATAGCTTAACCTGAGTTAATTACCTTTTTCAGTTTTAATCGCTACTTCTTTTTTCTACCCCTACTCCTCCCAAACATCTTCTTATAAAAACTTACATCAATCGTTCCTTTACGCTCTGAAACTATATGCCTATATGGCTTGTTTAACTTAGGCTCTTGATAAACTAAAGACTCATTAATCAATGAACGTTGAATTACATCCTCTATTAAATAGTCTTCATTTTCAGTTTCAGGTTTGTATTTTGATTTTAAAGATAGTTTAAACAAATTTGCTGTAGTGTTGTACCAAAATGCTTTCCAGCCACTTCTCAAAGACTTTATATTATTAAAAGCAGTTCTACCTGTTTGTCTATGTATAAGTTTGAGTAGAATTCTTCCCTCAGTCCGTGTAAGCTTTTTTAACCTGGAAGTTAATTCTTCTTCTAAATATTCCTGGACAGTTTTTATATATCTTCTTTTTTTTCTTTTCGATTTTATTTTCTCTAGTCGTAAATTTAGACTATCTAGTCTTTTGGCTGCTAATACAGCATATGGGTATGCCCTATGTACTTTTCTTTTAAACCACATGTAATATCTTAGATCTATTGTTGATTTAAACTTATGCTTCGGCAGTATTGACACCTCGTTAAGGTGAATCATAAGAGAATCCGCTTCCTGTAAATAATTGTAACTATTTTCAAGTTGTAGAAAGTCTTCTTCTTTTGTTTGGCTATTTGCGACTAAACCGAATAATAGAACATATAAAATTAAAATACTTTTCATTACAGTGGACAAACCATTTTCAAAAGAAAATATTAATAAACCAAAGGTAATTATTTTAAATTTTATAAAATTTCAATTTTAACTTTTTTATTACATATATTTGTTTCTATGGTACAAATTAAAACATATGATGCCATTAAAATTTCCTGTGATATTTCTTCAGAATTAGAGGATAATTTAGTTGTAGAAGCGCCTCTTCAGATCAATATTAATAGTCAACCCTATACAGTTGTTATGCGAACACCTGGAAATGATAAATACCTCATACAAGGATTACTCTTTGCTGAAGATATATACAAAAAACCTTCTCCAATAAAAATTGAAAATTTTAACAATAAAGAAAGTTTTGGCACTATCATTAATGTTATTATAGCAAAAATTGATTTAGGAAATGGGTATTTAAATAAAAGAACATTGCTTTCTGTCTCATCATGTGGTATTTGTGGAAAAAAGGAAATCAATGATATAAAAATTAAAGAAACTCCAATTACAAAAAAAATTCATTTAACTTTTTCTGAAATAAAGCAAATGTTCGCTACAATGAATTCTACTCAAACGGTCTTTCAATTAACAGGAGGTAGTCATGCAAGTGCTGTATTCAATAAAAACAAAAACTTACTTACTTCAATGGAAGATATTGGTAGGCATAATGCTGTTGATAAATGTATAGGATACCTAATACAATCAAATAAACTGAATGAAGCTACCATAATTTTAGTTAGTGGAAGAGTTTCTTATGAAATTATTAGTAAAGCTTTTTTTGCTAAAATTCCAATTATCATTGCTGTTTCTGCTTGTTCTTCTTTGGCTGTTGACTTTGCTAAAGAATTTGGAATATGTTTAATTGGTTTTACAAGAAATAAAAAAATGACAATTTACTCACATCCTCATACTATTCATTCATTATGAGTACAAAAAAAACAAATGCACAACCTCCAGAAAAGCATACTGGAATTAATCTAAAAAAAATACCTGCAAAAGCGGTTGGTGCAACTGCTATAAAGTCAGCTCTAAAACATATTATTTCAGAGGTGGGTATTACAAAGGGGGCTAGTTTATTAAAAAACATGAACCAAACTTATGGTTTCGATTGTCCAGGTTGCGCTTGGCCTGACCCAGATGAAAAGAGAGCTTTTTTAGCTGAATATTGCGAAAATGGAGCTAAAGCAATTGCTGAAGAAGCTACAAAAAATAAAGTTAGTCCAATGTTCTTAGCAACACATTCTGTACAAGAGCTTTCTGAATGGTCTGACTTTGAAATTGGAAAAAGTGGCAGAATAACTGCACCCATGTTACTAAAGGAAGGAAATGCCAATTATGAAGAAATATCATGGGAAAAGGCCTTCACTCTAATAGGAGATCATTTAAATAATTTAAAATCTCCCGATGAAGCAATATTTTACACTTCAGGAAGAACAAGTAACGAAGCTGCATTTTTATACCAGCTTTTTGCTCGTCAATATGGCACAAATAATTTGCCTGATTGTTCTAATATGTGTCATGAAAGTAGTGGTAGTGGGCTATCACAAACCCTAGGTATTGGAAAAGGGTCAGTAACTCTTGATGATTTTAATCATGCCGATTTAGTAATTGTCATTGGACAAAATCCAGGAACAAACCATCCAAGAATGTTAACTGCATTAAGTGAAACAAAAAAAAAAGGTGGTAAAATCATAACCATAAACCCTCTTTCTGAAGTTGGGCTTATGAATTATGTCGACCCTCAAAATCCTTTAAAATGGTTCGGAAATGGTCAAAAATTGACAGATTATTTTCTTCAAATAAAAATAAATGGTGACGTTGCCTTATTAAAAATTATAATGAAGTTAATGAAGCAAAAAGAAGAAGAGCGTCCAGGTTCCGTGTTTAACCATGATTTTATTAAAAATCAAACTCATGGTTTTGATGATCTCATGGAAAATCTTGATTCTTATTCCATAGATCAACTTTTACCCCAAACGGGATTAACACTTGAAGAAATCAAAAAAGCCTCTGAACTTATTATTAATAATGAAAATATTATTATTTGTTGGGCTATGGGACTTACGCAACATAAAAATGGAGTTGATAATATAAGAGAGGTCGTTAATTTACTTCTTTTAAAAGGGAGTATTGGAAAAAAAGGTGCAGGAACATGTCCTGTTCGTGGTCATTCTAATGTTCAAGGCGACCGTACTATGGGAATTTGGGAAAAGCCTAAGTTATCCTTTTTAAATGCGTTGGAAAAAGAATTTAAATTTAACACGCCAAAAAAACATGGATATGACGTTGTTGGAGCTATTGAAGCCATGCATAAAAAAAAGGCAAAAGTATTCATAGCAATGGGAGGTAATTTTATTTCAGCAGCTCCAGACACCGAATTTACTGCATCAGCAATGAGAAATTGTAATTTAACTGTTCATGTTTCTACAAAATTAAATAGAAGTCATTTGATACATGGTAAACAAGCTTTAATTCTACCCTGCTTAGGAAGATCTGAAAAAGATGTTCAAAATGGAATTGAACAATTTATTTCCGTTGAAAATTCAATGGGAATTGTACATAAATCGAAAGGGCATCTTCCTCCCTGTTCTTCTCTTTTATTGAGTGAGCCTAAGATTATCGCTGGTATAGCAGAAAAAACATTAAAAAACACTAAGGTAAATTGGAAAAAGCTGTCTTCAAACTATGATTTGATAAGAAATAAAATTGAAGCAACTATTAATGGTTTTGAAAATTATAATGAAAGAATTCGTAAAAAAGGAGGTTTTTATCTTCCTAATAATGCTCGAAAAGGAGACTTCTCTTCTACTTCAACAGGTAGAGCTAATTTTACTTTAAATAAAACTTCGGATATTATTTTACGTGATGATCAATTCATTTTAATGACGATAAGAACCCACGATCAATATAATACAACAATCTACGGTTTAGATGATAGATATAGAGGGGTGTATAATGAAAGAAGAGTTGTTTTTATGAACCCAGAAGATGTGAAAAAATTTAAACTTAAAAAATTAGATAAGATTAATTTAATTAGTCATTTTCAAGATGAAAAAAGGATTGCAAAATACTTTTTAGTCATACCCTATAATATACCTAAGAACTGCATGGCTACTTACTTTCCAGAAGCTAACGTTTTAATACCTATAAAAAACAAAGCAAGAATTAGTAACACACCTGCCTCTAAAGGAGTTATCATCAGTATTGAGAAGTCAAATTAAAAAAGATTTGTATTTTTGTATCCTAAACCAACTTTAAAGAACAAAGTATGCCTTTTATCGAAGAATCAAAGTACCAATTAATGCAAGAAGACATTGATAATGCAAAATTAAAACTAGAAGAAAAAGAAAAGGAATTAAGCGATATGCAAGAAAATATTCAGCATCAAAAGCAAAAAGCTAGAACAATTGCTGTTATTTTGGGGCTTCTTTTAGGTCTTGCAATAGGAATTATATTTTTTATGCCAAGAATCGGTGGTGAAAAGGGTAATAAAAAAATTGATGTAACTAAAATTAAAGCACAAGAAGCAAAAAGAGTTATAGATAGTATTTCCAATTCTACTAGTTCTTATGAAGATGAAGACTTAAATCAAGAAAATACAAGTATTGATGACGATATTAGCAACATTGAAGAGAATTATAATGGACAAACTGTATATTCTGTTCAAATCGGAATTTTTTCCAAAAATAGACATCCTTTGATATCAGAAAACACTTTAGTTGGAATCGCATCAAAAAATGATGAATTATTTAAATACTCAATAGGTTTATTTGAAGCACTTAGTGAAGCAAAAAAGATGAAAACTGAATTAGTTAAAATAGGGTTTCAAGATGCTTTTGTCGCTTCTTACATTAACGGAGAACGACAGAAAATACATCATTAAATTGACTTAATTAATATACATGTTAAAAAATTTAATAAAAAAAGCACTCACCTTTAGTTTAGGATTGAGTGCTTATTTGTTGCAAGGACAAGACCAAATTCCTCTTTTTAAAACTCAAAACGCATTCGGCCAAATAGATTTTTTATCGGTAAATATGCCTAAAAAAGAAGTTAATATGGGGTTTTCAGGAGTTCATTATAACTTAAAAATAAATGATTGGAGCTATGCTGGATTAGGTATGTATAGTTCCATTAGTGGTATTAGAGGTGGTTTTTTTACGCTAGGCGTTAATGCAGGAATTCAAAAAAAATTAACAAATAAACTATTTTTAGATTCTGGTATTCATTTTGGCGGCGGCGGCGGTGCATCCGCACCTGATGGTGGCGGTGCTTTTATTCTTCCTCATATAAATCTTGGCTATAACTTTGACTATTTTTCAATTAATGCTGGTTACAGTTATATTAACTTTTTTGATGAAGGACTCATAAAAAGTAATCAGTTTAATATAGCTCTTCAAATACCTCTTTCATTCAATTACACTACATTTAATAATAAAGAAATTAGTTGTTCAATAGAAAAATTAAAAGCAACTGATTGGGGAAACATCCCTGTAAATAAAAACTCCTTATTTGTACATTTAAATAATATGAATGTAACTAAAGGAAACTATAACGGAAAAACAATTCATTTAGCTGGTTTTGAATTTAATTCATACCTAAATGATAACTTTTTCTATTTTATAAAATCAGATGGTGCGTATAAAGGTATTAAAGCAGGATATATGGACCTTTTTATAGGAGCTGGATATCAACTTTATTTTAATAAAAAACGCACAAATATTCTGACTAAATTTGGTATTGGTGCAGGTGGTGGTGGTGGTGTAGATACGCAAGGAGGCTTTTTGCTTTATCCCGATATTTCTCTAGAACAAAAACTTTTTGACAATATATATTTTTCTTTAAACAAAGGCTATGTATTAAGTCCAAATACTCATTTTTCAGCATCTTCATTTGGATATGGATTAAAATATTATGTTGATAAAGATGGAGCATCTTCTAACCAGAGTACTTATTCCTTAGGAAAGTTTAAAGGCATTGAAGCCATCATAAAACAAGATTTTTACACTGATGCTCAAAGAGATAAGAACAAAAGACAGGATTTACATCAAATATCTTTTCAAGTTAATTTTTTCTTAAACGAGCATATATTTGTAGCAGGTCAAGCCGCTTTTGCTAATTTTGGAGATGCGGGAGCCTATGCTGAAGGAATTGTTGGGCTTGGTATAAAATCCAATCGATTCTTTAGAAATTCAACATATATCTTCACTCAAATGCTAGGAGGTGCTGCTGGTGGTGGTGGTATTAGTACTGGTCAAGGACTCATTCTTAAACCCAGTATAGGCTTAGATTTCAAATTAAATAGAATGTTAAGTTTTAGGCTTGGAACAGGATTTATAAAAGCTAAAAGAGGCGCCTTAGATACTTCTATCTTTAACCTTGGTATTAATTATAAATTTTCATTTTTAAGCATGAAAAATTAACAAGTAACTAACTATAGAATATCTTATTTTAGTTTTATCATTAGTTTGTTATTTTAAGCTGGGCTCAAGTTAAAATTGAAATTAAATATTGTTTTAACGTTTATAAAACAATATGTTTGTAATTATATCCACTGAATTATGTTTTTCTCTGATTTTCAAAATCAAATTAGTCATTTTAAGCAACGTTCTCTCGGGGGAGTTACTTCACAATTAAAGTTAGCTCCTGAAATTCGTCTAAGATATACAGAAGCAATGATACTAGATAGAAACCCCAGAGAGGCAGCTGTTTTAGCATTGTTTTATCCCAATGAAAATAATGATACCACATTTTTATTAACAAAACGTGCTAGTTACAAAGGAACTCATTCCGCGCAAGTAAGTTTCCCTGGAGGAAAGCCTGATCCTATTGATTTAAATTTAAAAAGCACAGCTTTGAGAGAGGCTAATGAGGAAATCGGTATTAATCATAATGAAATAACAATTATTCGTAGGCTATCCGATACCTATATACCACCTAGTAATTTCTTAGTTGCTCCTTTTATAGGTTATTGTAATCGGAAACCAATTTTTAAACCAAATTATGAAGTTGCTGAAATAATAGAGGTTTCAGTAAAGGAATTATTAAATGAATCTAATGTCATATATACACCTATGAGTACTTCATATATGGATAATGTTGAAGTACCTAGCTTTAAATTAAATGGTTATATTGTTTGGGGAGCTACGGCAATGATATTATCTGAAATTAAAGATTTAATTAAATTATAACATTTTTCTTTTTCTTTTGTAATTTAGCATTTTACTAACAAAAACAACATATATGCCCCTATTCAAAAGGAATCCGTTTGGACATATTTTATGGATAAAAAAATGGTTAATTCGTATCTTAGGTATCATCTCTCATGGAAGGTATCGAAGATTTAACGAACTCCAAATAGAGGGCTCTGAAATTATACGTCAACTTCCAGATCAGAACGTTCTTTTCATATCTAATCACCAAACTTATTTTGCTGATGTAGCTGCAATGTTTCATGTATTTAATGCTGCTCTAAAGGGGCGAATTGATAATATCAAAAATATTGGATATATCTGGCATCCGAAACTTAATATATACTATATAGCTGCTGGAGAAACCATGAGATCAGGATTATTACCAAAAATATTTGCATATACTGGATCCGTATCAATTGATAGAACGTGGAGAAGTGGTGGAAAAAATATTAATCGTCAAGTAAAGTTGTCTGACATTTCAAATATAGGAAAAGCTTTAGATGATGGTTGGGTTGTTACATTTCCTCAAGGTACAACTACCGCTTTCAAACCAATAAGAAGAGGTACTGCTCATATTATCAAAACTTATAAACCTATTGTAGTACCTATTGTTATTGATGGATTTAGAAGATCTTTTGATAAAAAAGGATTACAAATCAAAAAACGTAATGTATTGCAATCAATGATTATAAAAGAACCTTTAGAAATTGATTATGAAAATGAAAACATACAAAGTATTGTAGAAAAAATTGAATATGCAATTGAGCAGCATCCCTCTTTTCTAAAAGTTCTTACTCCTTTGCAAATTAAAGAACAAGAAGAACTTAATGAGAAACGTAAGTTTTGGTGCTAATTTAATTATAAATCTTACACTTATTCAAACTAATTAAATACATAATAATGGATTCAAAATCAATTCTCAATAAGAAATCTATTGAATTTTTAGAAAAATATTTAAATAACGCATCACCTACAGGATACGAGTGGGAGGGTCAAAAAATTTGGATGAATTACCTGAAACCTTATGTTGATGAATTCATTACAGACACATATGGTTCCGCTGTAGGAGTCATAAACCCTGAAGCTAAATATAAGGTAGTCATTGAGGGGCATGCTGATGAAATCTCTTGGTACGTTAATTATATTTCTGATAACGGCTTGATTTATGTGATACGAAATGGAGGTAGTGATCATCAAATTGCTCCTAGTAAAATAGTTAATATTCATACCAAAAACGGAATCGTAAAAGGTGTATTTGGGTGGCCTGCAATACATACAAGGAATAGAGCTAAAGAAGAAGCACCAAAGCCTGATAATATTTTTATTGATTGCGGATGCTCTAATAAGGAAGAAGTTGAAAAGCTAGGTATTCATGTAGGTTGTGTTATTACTTATCCCGATGAATTTCATATTCTAAACGAAAACAAATTTATTTGTAGAGCACTTGATAATCGAATGGGAGGCTTTATGATAGCTGAAGTAGCTAGATTATTACATGAAAATGGTAAGAAACTTCCTTTCGGCCTATATATTACCAACTCCGTTCAAGAAGAAATCGGATTAAGAGGAGCCGAAATGATTACGCAAACAATTAAACCTAATGTTGCTATCGTCACAGATGTGACTCATGATACGACAACACCAATGATTGATCAAAAAAAAGAAGGACATTTAGAGCTTGGTAAAGGACCTGTTGTAGCTTATGCTCCTGCAGTTCAACAAAAGCTAAGAGATTTAATTATAGACACTGCTGAAGAGAAAAAAATACCTTTTCAACGTTCTGCTTTATCGAGAGCAACTGGTACCGATACTGATGCATTTGCATATAGTAATGGAGGCGTAGCATCAGCACTTATATCCTTACCACTTCGCTACATGCACACCACCGTTGAAATGGTTCACAAAGAGGATGTTGAAAATGTTATTAAAATGATATATGAGAGCCTTCTAAAAATTAAAGAAGGCGAGAATTTCTCGTATTTCAAATAATAAATAAAAAACGTTGCTGTAAAATTGTCAGTAGCGTTTTTTTTACTTCTAGCTATAATTAGCCTTTTATAAAAAATACGTCAAAAGTTTATTAAAAATTGTATTTGACTTAAAATATATTATCGTTAATTTAAATAACAACAGTATGGATGAATTAATTGACATTGTTGATAAAAAAGGTAATTATACAGGAAAAACATGTTGGAAATCTGAGGCACATAAATATGGATATTATCATATTACCGCTCATGTATGGTTATACACATTAGATAAAAAAATATTACTTCAAAAAAGAGCTTTAACCAAAAAAGTTTATCCAGGTATATGGGATATTTCTGTTGCTGGACATGTATCTGCTGGTGAAAAAATAGAAATAGCTGCAATAAGGGAAGCTAAAGAAGAAATTAATTTTATTATCAAACCAGAAAAGTTACATAAAATTGATGTTCGTAGGCATAAGGTTACGCACAGAAATGGCATAATTGATAATGAATTTCATCATGTATTTATTTCTGAACTAACTGATCATATAGAAAATTTAAGAATTCAAAAACTTGAAGTAGATGATGTAAAACTGTTTGATTTGACTATTTTAAATGAAATAAGTAAACACGAAGGTATTTTGTTACCTGAATACCAAAATTACTATTCTTTTGTTTATAATAAAATTAAAGATATTTTAGCATAAACACTATTGTAAAACTAAATCCTCCTATCCTACTGCTTTTGGCAATAAAATAGTTATTTTAGTACCTTTATTTAACTCGCTTTCAAAATTAATGCTTCCTTTATTTTTCTTTATTAAAGTTTGACATAATAAAATTCCTAGTCCGACTCCTTTTGACCGATTAATTTTTTCAATACTAAGATCTTTTAATGCGTTTATTTTCTCTAATTTTTGAGGCAAAATACCTTGACCTGTATCTTTAATTTCTATTTTTACTTTATCATCAGTAAAAACCCCAGCCCTTATTTTAATTTCGCCTTTATTCAATATATATTTAAGAGAGTTATCTAATAGGTTTCTTAAAACTATTTTGATAGATTCCTTATCTATGTAAACCAAAACATTATCTAATTCGGTTACAATTTTAACTTGCCTCATTTCTATGAAAACTAAATAATCATGCAATACGTGTTTAATAAGTGGTTTTAAAGAATATTCTTTAGCACTAAACATCAATTGATTACTTTGTTCTAAAGACCAATGGAGTATATTATTTAATAAGTGGCTTGTACTATCCGTTACAAAGATCGCCTTGTCATTCGCTTGTTTAATTCCAGCTAAATCATTTGATTCAATACAAGATTTTAGAATTAAATGTTGCTTTTTAATAGCATTCATCGGAGATCTTAAATCATGAGAAACTACAGCAAATAAATAATCTTTCGTATTATTTGCTATTTTTAAATCTTCTTTCTGTAACGTAATTAATTGGTTCTTTTTTTTTAGTTTGTGATATAAATTCCATAGAACTCCTATAAAAACAATCAACACAGCAGCTCCTAAAAGTAATATTTTTTGTATATTTTTTTGTCTTTTTAATTCTTTTTCTTGAGGTGAAAGCTCGTGAACAACATTAAAAGAATTTAAATTATTAGTAACTTCGAATAAACCATTGCTAATAAATCTATCTTTTCTGTATTTTATTTCTTTTTCTTTTAGTATACCCCCTTCAATACTAGATGGAACCTGTGTTATTGATTTAACTACACCAATTGAAATAAACTCTAAACGAGGAATTTCTAAATCTATTAAATTTATAAAACGATCATTTATTTTAATATGAGGAAATTCTTCAATTTCATTTACATACTTTAAAAAATTTGTCGCTCCACTAGAATAGGTAGAAAAATAAACTAAAAAAAATAAACTAAGTAGTTTTCTAATTAGCTGCATTGGAAAATAGAATAGCCGTTCCTAAATCAATTTTTGAACTTCTATTTGTATTTTGATTATTTAAAATGTCTGTAGTAATAGAATCAATAATTGCATAAAGTGAGGGTTCTGTATTGAGGAAGTCATTTTGTCTCCCTTTTTCTACTAAATATTCGAACGTATTTTTACACGGAAAAATAAGGTTAAATTTATTTAGGGGTGCTTCAACATTGAAAAAATAATTGTATTTTTTCTCCCATCCCGTTAATAATTTTTTAGAAAAAATTTCTTTTTTATTGTAATTAATCTTACAAACAAACCCCCTCTTAAGTTTTCGTTTATTGTTTGCAATTTTCATAATAGTTTGGCTTTTTAGTTTGATCAAATTTACAATAAAATTTCAATTATTTTAAAAAAAACAGTGACGTTTGTTTTATCAACAACTAAAAAAACTCCTTTTAAAACCTTTCCTCATCAATTGTCCTAAATGTTAAATTTATTCTTGGTTGTTGTACTTTTTTTGTAGATGGTAAACTATGCAACCAATTTTTTTGTGTACTTCCTTTCATTACAAGAAGTGACCCATTTTGTAGATTTAGAGAAACTGTATTTTTATTTTTTTTATGCTTAAAAACAAATTTACGCTCTGCTCCTAATGACAAAGATGCAATAGTTCCAAACTGTTTTAAGTCTTTTTCATCATCTGAGTGCCATCCCATACCTTCAGATCCACTATGATATAAATTTAACAAACATGAATTATATGTTTCTTTCGTCTTTTCTTCTACCAGTTCTTTTAATTCCAATAAATCTTCAGTAAAAAGTGTTGCTACTTTTGTCATATTTGAATAAGAATATTTAAAAGGCTTTTCAGCATACCAAGCTACTTTTCTTTTAGTTACAATTCGTCTTCCAAAAATTAAAACCTCGTCATTTATCCATTCAATATTTTTCATTAGCCTTTCAAAATACGTTTTAGTCTCTTCTTTTTCTAGAATCATACCATGATAGAAGACCCTACCATCTTCTGGTAATAAATTGTCAGAAATATCATTAAATTGAGAAAAAAGATCCATTTTTTTAGCTAAATTAATATTAACAAATTTAAGGTTTTTGCTTGTTATTTTTCCCATAGCTAAATGCTGCAACAAAAAAGTTTTATTTGTTTCTTGGCATTCGGTTTTCTATTTTTGCTCTTGTTTAATTCAAGGCTTAATGGAACATTTTATAGTATCAGCAAGAAAGTATCGCCCTCAAACCTTTACAGATGTAGTAGGTCAACAAGCGATTACAAATACACTAGAAAATGCCATTAAGAATAATCATTTAGCCCAAGCTTTATTGTTCACAGGGCCAAGGGGTGTTGGGAAAACTTCTTGTGCTAGAATTCTTGCTAAAAGAATTAATGAAGAAGCGTCTCAAAGTAATGAAGATGATGAGGATTTCGCTTTTAATATTTTTGAATTAGACGCAGCATCGAATAATTCAGTAGACGATATCAGAAACTTAACTGACCAAGTTAGAATTCCTCCACAAACAGGAAAATATAAGGTTTATATTATTGATGAAGTTCACATGCTATCTCAAGCTGCTTTTAACGCTTTCCTAAAAACACTTGAAGAACCTCCTGCTCATGCTATTTTCATTTTAGCTACTACAGAAAAACACAAAATTATACCTACAATTTTATCAAGATGTCAGATATTTGATTTTAAAAGAATTAGTGTTTTTGACGCTAAAGAATATTTAAAAACTATTTGTTCTAAGGAGAATATTAACGCTGAGGATGATGCACTTCATATAATTGCTCAAAAAGCAGATGGAGCAATGCGTGATGCTTTGTCTATATTTGATAGAGTAGTAAGCTTTTCTGGAAATAACTTAACGAGAGGAGCTGTCAATCAAAACCTTAATGTTTTAGATTATGACATCTATTTTTCATTAACCGATTTGCTTATAGAAAACAAAATTCCTGAAATTTTGATAGCTTATAATAATGTTCTGTCGAAAGGTTTTGAAGGAAATCATTTTATAAGTGGTTTAGCTTCACATTTTAGAGATTTACTTGTTTCAAAAGATTCCTCTACAATTTCATTATTAGAGGTTGGTGATTCCGCTAAGAAAAAATACCAAGAGCAAGCCATAAAAGCTACAATGGATTTTTTATTACAAGCTATAGACAAAGCTAATGATTGTGATCTAAAATATAAAACTAGTAAAAATCAGCGATTGCTTGTTGAACTGACCTTAATGCAAATTGCCTCTATCACATTCGATGGAGCAAAAAAAAAATCTAGGAACTACATAATACCAGCTACGTTTTTTACAACTTTAACACCAAAAGTCACCAAACAAAATAAAAAGATTCTAAAGCAATCTAAACAAGAAGTAAATGAAGTTTTAAAAGTAAAAGATTCAAAACCTTTATTAAAAGATGTAAAAAGAAGAACTTCTGCTCTTTCGTTCAAAAGTCTTAGTCAAAAAAAAGAATATAAAAAAGTTGATGAAGAAGAGAACTATGATAATCATCCTCGAACAAATTTTACTCATAAACAACTGAAAGATGCTTGGAAAAAATACTATTTTAATCTACAGGATATTGGTGAGAGAAGTATGGCTTCTATCATCGCGTCAGATGAGCCTAAATTATACGAAAATTATCAAATCGGAATTTCAGTACCTAATGAATTAATGTTTAATCAATTAAACAAAGGAAAACCTAAATTATTACGTTTTTTGAGGGAAAAATTAAACAACTATGGCATTCAGATTATTATAAATTTGAATGAAACTGTAGAAAAAAAGTTTGCTTATACTCCACAAGAAAAGTTCGCGAAATTAAAAGAAAAAAACCCTCTTTTAGAAAAGTTCAAAACGGCTTTTGGTTTGGATCTTTAGAAGATTTTTCTCAGTTATAACTATAAATATTGTTATTTTAAAATAATTCATTCATCAACATTACCGCACTCATTATAATCATCATTCCATCTTCAACAATCGTTACTGTACTCATTGGTAAATTAAAAACATTTCCTAAACAAGCACATTTTATTGTCTTTTTATCTAAAACAGTTTGTAATACTCCTACAATACTAATAGACATCACTAAAAAAGTAATACTACTCGTTATAAGTATATTAAAATTTATTAAAAATGCTATTCCAATTATTAATTCGATAAATGCATAAATATATCCCCAATTGGGAAATTTCTTAGCTACGATATCATACATAGCATAGCTCTCTTTAAAACCCTTTAAATTTAACAGCTTGAAAAATGAAAAAATTAAAAAGAAACAAGCCATAAAATGCCTCATCCACCTGTCTACTCTTAAATTATCAGATATAATTTCAATTAAGCCTGTAGAGCAAAATATGTACAAAAAGATTAATAAAACTGGTTTATATGTCTGAAAAAAAGAATTACTTTTATCATTTGATATACTTTCTGATTTATCAGATATTTTATATTTACTATTTAAAACACTTTGCAAATCAGCTGTAGGAATATTTCTATCCATTCCTATAATTGCTGTACCGTTTTCTTTTGAAATCACAACCGACGTAATACCATTTAAAGAAAAAAGAGAGGTCTTAACTTTAGCTTCACAGCTTCCACAAGTCATTCCCTTTAAGTTATAGTTCTGAGTCATATTATTATCAATTAATAAATAAAATTACTTCTTTTCTGACTTCAATTGCTTGTATAATTTTGGATATAATTTGTAAGATTTATAAGGTTTCGATGGATTTTCGCTTGATAAATTTCGTTTTTTTGAACTGACTTGGACTTAGCCCCGTTACTTTTTTGAATTGATTACTTAAATAAGCTACAGATGAATAATTGAGCTGCAACGCTATTTCACTCAAAGTAAACTCATTATAACCTAATAATTCTTTTACTTTTTCAACTTTTTGCAAAATAAAATACTTTTCAATTGTAATCTTTTCAAATTCAGAAAATATATTGCTCAAAGTACTATAATCTTTATGAATTTCTTGTTTAAGATATTCAGATAATTTTACGTTAAGATTACTATTTTGATTTTGAACTAAATCAATAATGGTAATTTTAACTTTCTCAACAATCATTTCTTTGGAATCAGTTAAAATCTCGAAACCAAAATAATTTAGCCTTTCCTCTAACCTTTTTCTGACAGAACTAATATCCTTTTCTTTTATCTCAACTTCACCTAAAATAACTTTTTTAGGATGTAATCCTATTTCTATAAAAATTGAATTAACAACCATTTTACAGCGACTACAAACCATATTTTTAATAATAATGATCATCTCTTATCCTGAATCAACCGTTTTTAGTTTAACATAAAATCATTACCTAAAAAATAATTAAAATTTAATTTTTCTTCCAAGATATACAATACTATGGTTTCCATTAATAGACGAAGAAATTATTTCTGGAATAATTTCAATATTTCCATTATTTTTAACAAATAAAGGCACTGATTTTTCCTCTTCATAAAGCAAATTCAATTTTTTCTCAAAATCTTCTGGAGATTTCACCTTTACTTCATTCATTTCTGGATAATCCCTTGCACTTTCATTTAAATTGATAAAATCGTGTTTTGGTGTAAAAATCATATCACCATTTTCAGGAATATTTGATTTTACTTCATTCAAAGTCGCAAGTCTATACGTTCCACGTTCCCCATAAATACCAGAAAATTGAGTTATGGCATACTTATTTACTTCATCACTTCCTGTCATGGCTATTAAATAACCAACATCATTTAATTCGGCAGAATCATCAAGTGTTTCTGTGTATATATCAATGTCAAATGCTTCAATACCTAACTCTCTAGAATCTTCGATATAGCTTTTATTTTGATCCAATAATACAACCCTTCTTCCATTATTCATTAAATATTTTGCAATTACTCTTGCTGCATCCGAAGCCCCTATCATTACAATTGCTTCCGAACTTTTTAAAAATACTCCAATAACTTTTGCAAACATTCTTGCTGTAGTTGCATTTAATAGCACTGTTCCTAACACAATCATAAATACTAAAGGAGTAATGTACTCAGCTCCTTCAATTCCCTCTTTCATTAACGTAGAACCAAATAATGAAGCAATTCCTGCTGCTACAATTCCTCTTGGTCCTACCCAACTTATAAATAATTTCTCATTAAGTTTTAGTGTTGATTTATATGTACTCAAGAATACTGCTAAAGGTCTTATCACGAAAACAATTGCTGCGAACAAGAGAGCTGCATTCCAATTGAAAACAAGTAATAATTCACTAATATTCATATTAGCAGCTAAAAGTATGAAAAGTATTGAAATCAATAGTACAGAAAGGGACTCTTTGAAATAAAGCAGTTCATCAAAGCTTTTCAAATTACTATTTGCAATTACCATTCCCATTACAACTACTGACAATAAACCTGATTCATGTGCTAATAAATCAGAGAGAACGAATACAAACAATACCATGGATAGAGAAACAACATTTAATAAATAATGAGGTACTAATTTTTTATTCACAATGAAAATTAAACCATGAGCAAACGTAAAACCAAAAGTAGTGCCAAATAAAACGATCTTACCGAATTCCATTAAAGCTGTTTTAGTAAAACCACTTCCTCCACCAGCACTAATAAACTCAAACATCAGTACAGCTGCTAGAGCGCCAATGGGGTCTATTAAAATTCCTTCCCATTTTAAAACAGCTGCAACATCTTTTTTCAAAGGTATATTTCTTAGTATTGGTGAAATAACAGTGGGTCCAGTAACAATTATAAGGGAAGAAAAAAGCATTGCTATTTCCCATGGTAACTCAAAAAGGTATCTAGCTGCTACAGCTGAAACAATAAACGTAACTGCTGCCCCAATAGTTATTAACTTTGTTATTACAGGACCAACATTTGCTATTTCACTTTTTCTGAGCGTTAAGCCTCCTTCAAAAAGAATTATACTTATCGCTAAAGACACAAAATAAAATAAACCTTCTCCCGGAAAAAGACCTTTAGTACCATTCCATATTGGTTCAATCCATTTATTACCGTCATCACTAAAAAAACCAGCGGCGATAGGTCCAACAAATAAACCTATAAGGATTAAAGGTAATATTGCTGGTATTTTAAACTTCCAAGCAACCCATTGGGCTAATATTCCCAAAATGATAATTCCTGCTAACTCTAACATAAAAATTTTTTAAATTTTTTAAAAATACAGTTTTTAAGTTTTAATTTTTAATAATAATAATTCTTTTTTGCTCGTTACCAAAATTATCAATTGCTTTTATTACGTGAGACCCCGACTTTGGTTTTACTTCTTTTTCATGATAGTCTTCTGTATAGCCTATATATTTATCGTCAATATACCAATAAACTCTTACATTTGGATTTTGATGAGTAAGTTTTAAAACAAGAGAACCTAACTTTCCTTCGTTATTTTTGGTTAATGAAAAGACCGACTTATATTTTGTTGGAAAAAGAAATTCTATTGAATTATTTTCTTGTATTAAACAATCAGTCCTAAAATTTGGTAATGGTTTATAGTCGATATTTTTTTGCTTGTAATAATTTGCCATAAGCGGTGGTAGCGCAAACCATTTTATTGTTTTAATATTTGATATCGCCTCGCAATTACCATGAACTCTATATTTACCTGAATCTTCAACTGTTATTTCTAAATGATATGGGCACGAATTTGCTCTTTTACCGTTTTTAGAAATCATTTTTTTCTCTGAAGGACAAATAGGTAATGCCAAATAACCACTTTTAATACAAATATTCTCCTCGAATAAGCTTTCATATGGCTTAGAAAACCAGTTCGATTTTGGTAATACATCAAATACATTAAACATTAACGGAGCTGCACTGCCAACACCAGTCAAATCTGCTCTTCCTTCACCATCTGAGTTACCAACCCAAACACCTACTACATATTTAGGTGTTGTGCCTATTGCCCACGCATCTTTATTTCCAAAACTTGTACCTGTTTTCCAAGCTATTTTTTGAGATGAATCATAATATTTCCAAGCTTGATCAGTAAGAGGCCTATTAACCTCAGTTAGCGTATTGAGAGTAATGTATGCTGTACCCGCATCAATTGTGGTATACTCTTCTTTACGTATGCCAAAATCAGTTTTTTCATTATCTAGTATAATTGGCTGGATAAATTCATCTGAATAATACTTATTTGATGATTCTTCATAATGATTCACAATACTAGAATACCCCGCAAATGTCTTACATAAATCCCAAAGACTTGCTTCTGCCCCCCCTAATATCAATGACAAACCATAATACTCTGACGATTTATTGATATGCTTAATATGATAAGCATTAATATCATGTCTAAATTTTTCCAAACCATAGGACTTAAGCATTCTAACAGCAGGAATATTTAATGACCTAGTAAGCGCTTCATTTGCAGGTACAAGACCATCATAAGATAAATCAAAATTTTTAGGTGTATAACCTGCTATTTCTGTAGGAATATCAGGTACTAGCTGGGTTGGTAATAATTCTCCTTCTTGGAGCATGTGGGCAAATAAAAATGGTTTTAAAGTACTTCCTGTACTTCTCGGAGCAATTATATTGTTTACATCTTTTTGATGTTTTTTATCTGTTGGAGAGTTTCCTATGTATGATATTACTTTTCGTGTTTTTACATCAATTACCAAAACAGCTAAATTATAAACTTCATTCTGTTTCATTTTTAAATAATGCTGTTTTGAAAGAAAGTTAACCTGTTTTTGAAGTTGAATATCTATTGAACTTTTTACTTTTTGACCTTTCTTTACCTTTGCAATTTCTTGAATGAAATGGTTAGCTATTGTTGGCACAGGATAGGGCTTGTCCGGTAATTCTTCTTCAATTGCTAATTCATAGGTTTCAAAATCAATAATCTTTTTAGCCATCATTTTTTTTAAAAGTCTATTCCGTTTTAATCTCAATTTTTCCTGATTCTTACCTGGATAAATTAAAGATGGGGCATTAGGTAAAACAGCTAACATAGCGCTTTCAGCCCATGATAATTGATGCGGAGGTAAACCAAAATATTTCCATGCAGCCATTTCTAGACCAACTATATTTCCTCCAAAAGGTGCGTTTGAGGCATAAAGATTTAATATTTTATTTTTTGAGTACATAAGTTCTAACCTCGTTGCTAAAACTAACTCTATTAGTTTTTCATAATACGATCTTTTTTGAATTCCTCTGGAAAGTCTAATAACTTGTTGCGTTATTGTACTTCCTCCCCTTACAATTTTATTTGCCTGATAATTTTGTTTTATTGCCTTAGCTATGGAAATAGGATTAAACCCCATATGATGGTAAAAATAACCATCTTCAAACTCCAGAATACATTGTTTAAACTTGAAAGGAACAGAATCTAAATCAGGAAAACGCCACTGTCCATCATCTGCTATAATTGCTCCTAATAAATCTCCATTACTTGAAGTAACAACTGTTGAAGTTGGTAAAAAAAACAAGTTCTTGGGCAAACAAAAATAATATGATACCAAAAAAGCAAAGAATAAGATACTTTTTATTTTATTGCTTTTCAGATAGGTTTTTATTCTTTTCACGTATTTAAATTTTAACAAAAATAAATAATAAAAAAGTGACCTTCTTTATCCCTAATTAAACTAATTTAAATAACCATAAATATTGAGTTTACCTTTCTCAAAAAAGTTTATATTTTTTGAAAACTCCATCTATACAAATCATTATATAATGTATACACGAATTTTTCTATTTTTTAATTTAATATTATTCAATTTTGATACTAGTTTTTTTGCCTCCTTCACGGGAACTGCTACAAAAGCACAATCTTGCTTCAACTCGATAATTCCAACTTCATCTCTTTTTAAATTTCCTTTCTTAAATAGCAAACCTGCAATATCTCCCTTAGATATTTTATCCTTTCTTCCGCCAGATATAAAAATCGTTTCCCAGTCTGATTCTAAAGTTATTCTTTTCTGAGATATATCAGCATTTGAAATACCCTTTATAAATTCAGGTAACTCTTTCACTTCCGACTTAAAAACGTATGCTGTCCCCTCTTTATTAACTCTCGCTGTCCTACCATTTCTATGGGTAAACTCTTCAATACGAAATGGCAATTCATAATGGATTATGTACTTTATTTCAGGGATATCAATCCCTCTTGCTGCTAGATCAGTGGCTAATAAAATTCGACTAGTACCATTTCTAAATTTTATCAACGATCTTTCCCTATCTCTTTGTTCCATTCCTCCTGAAAAACAACTATGCGAAATGGATTTTTTGGTAAGAAAATTACTTACTTTTTCTATACTGTCTCTTAAATTAACAAATATGATACCTTGGCAGTCGTTACCAATATGTTGCAATAGTTCTACTAACTTTTTCTCCTTATTATTAAAAGACCATAGTACCTGTTTAAGTACTAATCTTTCATTTATTTTACCTGTTAAATAATTTAATATTATCGGATCTTTCAGTCCTACAAATTCAGGTATTTCAATTTCCTGCGTAGCTGAGGTTAAAACTTTTTTTATCGAAGTAGGTATTTCTCTAATTATATCTTTCATTTCACTTTCGAAACCAACTTCAAGCGATTTATCAAACTCATCAAGTACTAAAGCTTTTAAATAACTCTTATTGAACCGATTATTCATAAAATGATCAGAAATTCTACCAGGAGTACCTATTAAAATACTTGGCATATGTTTCAAATCTTCTTTATCTTTTGCCATGGCCCTACCTCCGTATACTGCATTAACCTTTACGCCAGCTCCCATTTCACGAACCACTTGTTCAATTTGAATAGCTAACTCTCTTGATGGTACTAAGATGAGTACCTGAACTTCTTTCTTGTTTACATCAATCATTTTTAAAACTGGAAGTAAAAAACTTATCGTCTTACCAGTTCCCGTTGGTGATAATACTATAGTATTGTTAGTGCTATCAATTACAGAAGTAGCCTCTTTCTGCATTTTATTTAATTCATCGATATTTAACTTTACTAAAATATCTTTTTGAGTTTTCTTTAAGTTTCCTGTCATATCTTTGAACTAATTTAGTTTTGCAAAGATAGATGGTATTGAAGCCGGTTTAATCAATTAAATAATATTAATTTAAATAGTTAAAACAATTTAAGTAATCATTCTTCACTTTTTAAAATCTAGTAAACAAACACTTAAAATCACTCCTTTTCTCCTTCATAACTTTTCGATTTAAAGAATTAAATAATTAAACCTGTTATGATTTACATTTTTCTTTCTTTAGTTGATATTTGATAATCAGTTCTATTAAACATTTAATAATTTATATCCTATTAAATAACACTTATCGCATTTGATTTGTAGCTAAAAAATTACATATTTGATAAGCAAATCAAACTTTATTAAAATGAACAAAAAATTTAAATTCTCAGCTAAAATAGGGTATTACTACATCGTAGGAAAAGCAAAAGTTTTACACCCACTTTTGCCAAAGAAATTAAAAAATAAATTACCTATAGGATGGAATTTCCATATGTTTTGGAAAGCTTTTAAAACAGGTGGAACAAGAATATATAACGATTATTATTCTGAAATGAAAATGCCTTCGTCATTTACCCCTAAAACAACTACCAATTCATCATTTTCTCTGAGTGAAAAAGATATTAAATTCTTTTATGAAAATGGTTATGTGGGACCTTTTGATTTAATTTCATCAGATGAAGCTGAAAAACTGAAATCACATTTAACCAATACCATTTTAAATAACGAGTCAAAAACTTGGAAGTATGAATTTGAAGATAGCTCAGGGCTAGCAGACGAACTTTTCCCTGATAGCGAAAAAGAAGAACTTACAGAAGAGTATAAAAAAAAGATACTTTCACATGTAAACAAAACAAATAGGCATTTCGACTCAAAAGAATTACTCAATATTTTTAAAAAACCAGAAATTGTAGATCGTTGTGCTCAATTACTTGGAGAAGATTTACTTTTATGGAGAACTGATTGTTTTGAAGTACCAGGAAAATCACCAGGTACTCCATGGCATCAATCAAGTAATTGGTTATTACATAATATGAGAGAGTCAGTGGTTAACCCACCCAATAACGAAGAGTTATTCCAATTAACTTGCTGGATTGCCTTAACAGATGCAAATAAAGTTAGAGGCTGTATGCGTGTAATTCCAGGAAGTCATAAAAAAATATACCCTTTAATTGTTGAGAGAGAAACTTCAAAAACAAACGAATTATATCGATATGATAAAGGAACAATAGACTTCCCTTTTGAAAACTCAAAAGAACATCTTATCGAAGCAAAAGCAGGACAATTCTTTTTATTTACAGAAAGAGTTATTCATGGCTCTGTTCCAAACTCTACCGAGAAATCAAGATGGGCTATTAACTCAAGAGTAGGTAGAACTAATACTCGATTTTATACAAAGTCTATGTTAGAAGAGGGACATCAAATAACCTATCATAAAGTTAAGAATGTAAGTCTTGATCAATGGAAAGCAATTTTATTAAAAGGAAAAGATACTTTTAAATACAATAGATTATAATCTTTATCAAAGATTACTTTGCAAAGTACATCGTTAAACAATACCCCTAATTTTTTTATTTTTAAAAAAATTAGGGGTATTGTTAATCCTTTTTAATTAGATTATTCTACCTGTTATCTACTTAATTACTTTTACCCATTTTCCTTTAACTCTCGTTGTAAAATCATTATCATACATCGCCTCTATCTGCGCTCCTGGCAAATAATAATTACCCAAATAAGATGCGTTTAATAACACTCTGAAAGTCTTTATTTCAAATTCTTTTAACGAAAAATAATGGCTTACTCTTGCATCTCTTATATCTGTAAAATTTACTTTTGAAGAAACTGTATGATTTCCGAAATCTGTAAACCTAGTGTTTATAATTTCCCATCCAGAAGGAATATATTGTGTTAATGCAATATTATTAATATTAAAATTAGTTTCATTTTTAACAGTTAACTCAGCCACAAAATTAGTTCCCCGGGATATTTCTTCAGGATTAATTCTCTCACCATTTTTCGTTCTATATGAGATGTCCATTTTTAAATTTCTTTTAAATGCCTTTTCTTCTCCAACAGGTAAAACCCCCTTATTTAAAACTCTAACATACAATGTATTTTCTCCTTTATTTATAATGCTTATAGTATTCTTTTTTCTCTCAATCGCTATTTCTTTATTAAATAAAGACTTGCTTGTATTTACTTCTTCTGAAACTCCATTTAAACTATAATTAACAACAATACCTCCTTGATTTCCTTTATTTTTTAATATATAATTGCTTATTACAAACAAACTGTAAGCTGTAGTTTGAGTACTCATCCAAATATCGCTCGACAAAGCTTTTGCTATTTTTTTGACTAGTTTACCTTCTTGAAAACCATCTCCCAGCAACATATATGTTTCTAAAGCCATTGCTTCATTTCTAATTTTAGAACCATAATTTTTATAGAAATTCTGGTTAGGTTTTTCTTTTGAATTTTTTGTGATTATTGAACTCGCAATAGAATGTTTACCTATTAAAGCATAGGAAGTTGCCAAACGAAGCTTTGCTTCGTTTGAGATGTCATTAGCTTCTTTTAATCGATTCATTGAAGCTAAATCTGGGCTATTAGCTAAACTTAGTGTATATAAGCGATAAGCTTGGCTCAGATCATCATTAGCATAATCTTTATTATTTCTCCATTTTCGAGATTGTTCTTTTTGAAAATGAATCCATTTATTTTTAAACCCTATCGGTAAAACATACCCCTTTTTAGCTGCTTCAATCAAAAAATGCCCTACATAAGAAGTTGCCCAGTAATCCGCCCTTTTATTTCCCTTCCAATAAGAAAAACCTCCATTCAGCAATTGAAAATTAGATAATTTTTGAATTGCTGCTTTTACATTCCTTTCTATTTTCTCTTTTTTATCTAATGATAAATCAAAAATATCTGAAAAATATAATTGAGGAAAAGCACTAGATGTTATCTGTTCAACGCATCCGTGTGGATATTTAATCAAATAATCTAATCGTTCTGTAAAATTAATTGGCGGTAAACTTGACAATTCAATCGTTATTGTATTCGTGTCTGTTGTTCCAAAAGAGTTTAGTATAATTTCTTTTTCTTCTCTATCTTTTAAAACAAAATCTTTAACCTCTGTAGTAACTGGATTGGGGTTTAATACATCTATTTCAACCTCATAATTAGCCTTTTCTTTCCCTGAAGTTGCCTCTACTTGGACTTTCCCTACTCCCTTAAAATCATTTACTTTAAGAGTAAAATAAGCCATCTTTTCATCTGGCTCATTGAATGATATTAATTCAGAATTATTACCAATTATAGAATACGATTCATTAGGTAAAACTTTTACTTTAACATTTTTAATACTGGGCTTCATTGCAAAAATCGTAACAGGTAACGTTACCGTCTCTTGGGGTGTTATTTTTCGTGGTAAAGACGCCAGTACCATTAATGGTTTACGAACATATACAGATTTTTCAGCACTTCCATAAGCTTCCTTATCTGCATCTGTCGCTATGACCATTACACGCACAGAACCAATATATTTTGGTATTTTTATTTCGTGCTTACCAATACTTTTCTTGTCTAACTTAAAAGGACCTAAATAAGTAATCATTGGCTTAAATCTATTTGCCTTTTTATTTTTACTTCCCGCTTCAGACTCATCCCCTCCAATACTTAAAATTTGATTTACTTTCCCCCCATAGGCTCCAATAACATCATCAAAAACATCCCAAGTTTTAACTCCTAAAGATTGTCGAGCATAAAACGTTTTGTATGGATTTGGAGTTTTAAATCTAGTTAAATCTAATAGTCCTTCGTCAACAACAGCGATTGTATAATTCATTGACCTTCCTTCTTTTTCAGAAACTTTTATTATAGCTGTTGTTTCGGGTCGAAGCTCATTAGGTAATTCTATTTGAGGAATTATATTTTTGGAAGGATCATTTACCATTATAGGTATTACTCCATACATTCTTATTGGTAAGTCGTTAATACTTTGATTATGTTTTTGTAATAACGATATATTTACAAATATGTTTGGTGTATAATTTTCTAAAATAGGAAAAGAAAATTCTGTTTGTTTAGCCTTTGTTTCTATCCAAAAATGATCTAAAACCTCTGTCCCATTTTCTATAGTAATTAAAGCTCTCCCTGCTTCAGAAGAGGGAAACTTTAAATTAGCTATTTCATTTACTTCATATGATTCTTTATCTGAGGTAAACACTAACATGGTCGCATCTGTCTTATCTTGATTTCTTTTTTTATCACCATACCATGAAGGCCAATCAAAATATACTATGGATGAAGTTACATGATTACTACTTTTATCTATAACCTTGACTAAATAACGTCCCCAATCACTTTCATCTATTTCTAGATCAAAAGTTCCTTTTCCTAAACTGTTGGTTTTTAGAGATAATGTTTTGAAGGGCAAATGATGTCTCGTTCCGTCATAATTGGATAATCCATTTTCAGTACTACTCCACCACCATCGCCAAGTAAGCTTATATATTTTTACTTCTATATCATTCGAAATCCCATTGCCATTTTCGTTTACTGCGGCAACATTAAAAGTATAATTTTTATCCGTATATAAATAATTTCTTGATTGCTTTTCTTTGGCTTCTAATAAACCTGCATAACTCTTATAAGGAGATATTTTTTGACTAAAAACATCAGTGCTAAACCCTCCTCCATTTTCATACACCTTAGAAATAAATGATGCTTTTAACATTCCAGGAGCCTTATTGTCTAATTGAGGTTTAACTGAAAAACTAGATGTCCCATCATTATTCAAGCTACCCCTTAAAACTTTAAATTCTTCTGTTTTAAATTTTTTTGTTATATCATCAAAATTGTATTGAGTAAATTTCGGAAATGAAGTGTTTGACTGAGTAAACTTACCTGTTATATCAAACTTTAATTTTTTTGCTATGGCACCATGCAACCAATTTACTTTAATGTTTCCTGTGATAGATGAATTTGATTTAATGATTTCGTTGTTCAATTTCATTTTTATTTTTAAACGATTTGGTTTTATGGTTTCTATTTTAAGATTTTTATAAAAATTAGCTCCTCCTACTTTAACCTTTACTTTCCATATACCTGTAATTGCTTCTTTTTCTGTTTTTGGTGAGTAAGCATAGAGGTTAGAATTATTTTTTTGTAACACAATTCGATCTATAATCTTACCTCTAGGATTGATCAATTCAAACGTTATAGGGTGGCCTTGTGGAATAGGGTTTTCTTTATCATTTAAAACAAATGTTAAAAACAACTGATCTCCTGGTCGCCAAACACCGCGTTCTCCGTAAATATATCCTTTTAACCCTTTTTGTAATTTAACACCGGAAACATCAAACTTACTCATTGACAGCGAATTTCCTTCATTAAGTTTTATATAAGTAGTGTTATTTTCTTTTTGTATGGTTGCGAAGAAAGCCTTGTATTCGCCTTTAATTTCAACAATTCCATTTTCATTAGTTACTAATTCTGTAATTGGTTGTTGCTGCAAATTATACAAGGTTACCTTAGCATTCGAGACAGGCTTTGTAGTTAAAATGTCAGTTACAGCAAAAAATATTTTATTATTGTTACTTTTTTTGACAATAGCACCTAAATTAGTTGCCAAAATATTAGTGCTAATTTTTTTATTGTAAAAATAGGAGCTAGTACAAGGATTATCTCTATCCCTCCAAATATATTCACCATATTGATAATTATCATAATAAAAAGTATTAGTATCATACTTTTTTGTGTCTACTTCCTTTTTTCCAAAAACAATAGTATGATTCTTAATATCACCGTTGCAACTGTAATTTGAATATTCTTTTAGATAACTAAATTCAATTCTATACATTGCACCATTATCTACTTTAATAAAATCTGTTAAATTAAAAGCAAAAGCATTTTCTTTACTTAAATCCAATCCTTTATTTTCTAAATTTACCGTATATTTTGCTAAAGGTCTTCCAACATATCTTATATTTCCGTTATTATTGAGATTATTATTTTGTAAAAACTGTAAAATATTATCTTCATAAATTTTATAAATCGTAGCATCTACAGCTCTTAAATTAACTGCTTTAAAATTAATTTTAAGATTATCAGAATCTGGAAGAATTATACCACTGTTTATAAAACTTACCGAAGGTTTAATTTGTTCAAAGTATACCTTTTTTATAAAATTTTGTTTTAATTTAAAACCTTGAACGTTTTTAACCCCCTTAAAAACTTCAATCTCAACCATATTTTTAAACTCAGTTGAAGGAAATACATAGATTGTATTTTTATTAATTTTATATGTAAATTTTCGTTTCTGGGTATTTATAAATTGAATTAGTCCTTCTAAATTTTGTTCTTTATCAATAGCATCGGAAAAACTAATTTCAATATGTTGATTATCGCCATTGATTACTTCTACATTGAGTACTTTGAAATTATTTTTTCCTGTAATACTAAGCTCCTTTTCACCTGTTGTAGTAGACTTTAGCTGACTTCCATCCCATGACACTTTTAATAACTCATCATCATCAAACCTTTTCAAACTATCTATTTTAAAATAAGCTTTTGAAATATAACCGCCAATAGTTTCAAATTTGATGTCTTTTGATTTACCTTTGTAATTAGCTTCTATTAAACCTGAAAGCATTTTGCTATTTATTAAATCACTTACTGTAAGCATTCCTTCCACAAAGTACCAATCTTTATTATATACTTTTACTGGTTCAAATGAAACATTGTAAACTAACTTCTTGGTCTTAAATTTTACGATAAAGTCTTTTAAATTTTTATGAACATTATTGTACAGCTTATCTAAATGTAAAGTTACTGTATACTCTTTATCATTTTCTAAACTTTCTAATGGATCAAATATTAGTACATTGTCTTTCAAACTAATTTTTCCTCTTACATTTGGATGAACACTTATTACATCGGCATTTATTTTAGTTGTGTTTGGTATTTTTTTCAATTGATATTGAATATTTTCAGAGCTGGAAATTAATCTTTCAGGAAAAACACTTATATACTGGCTATAAGCATTAAAATTACTTTCTTTACTTGACTCCTTTTTACAGGTTGAAAAAAAAATTGAAAATATGGCTAATAATAATAGCTGGAATCTAGGCATGAGAATGCATTTTTTCATACAATAATTTATTTTTTTTATTTTAAATATTAAAATTTTAAGCAAAAAAACTTTATTATCCTAGTTTAAATAAAAAATATATTTGTTTGTTATACTAATGCGTCACCTGAATACAATATAAAAACTTTTCTATTTTTTAACCATAACTAACTTTAAAATATCAAATAAGTCAAATAAAATTTTATTAGTGGTGTTTAAATGCAATTTATTTTAATACAAAAAATGTTTAACTTCCTAAGTTAACAAAACTAATTAATTTTAGTTTATTTATAAAGCTCGAAATAAGGATATTTTATAATTTTGTTTTTATAGATTATAATCAGGCTTCCCCGTAAAAAGAGGACGTCATATATACAAGAACAACAGAATATGCTTGGATTAAAATTTGAAACAGAAACTTCTTGGGTAGAGGTAGCCAAAAATGGATTGCAACAATTACTAACTGACCATGCTTTTGCTGAACAAAAAGCAGCTTCTAATGCCGTTTCTATTATTATAAATTATTCGGAGGAAACTGAACTAGTAAAAGATATGAGTGATATTGCCATTGAAGAAATGGAGCACTTTAGAATGGTTCACAACCTTATGATTGAAAGAGGGATGGTATTAGGCCAAGCAACAAAAAATGACTACGCATTAAAACTTCAAAAATTCTTTACTAATACTGGAAACAGACAAGAAGCTTTAGTAAACAGGCTTTTAGTCGCTGCTCTTATAGAAGCGAGAAGTTGTGAGCGTTTTAAAGTTTTTGCTACCCATATGAAGGATAACGAATTGTCTAAATTCTATACTGATTTAATGGTATCAGAAGCAAATCACTATACATTATTTTTAGGATATGCAAGAAAATATCTGGAAAGAGATATCGTAGATAAGAAATGGAACGACCTTCTTTCTTTCGAGGCAAGAATGATGAAAAATAGAGGTAATATAGCCAAAGTTCATGGATAGCTAACTATCTGTAACTTTTAAATTTTTATCAATATAATTATATATCATAAAAGCAATCTTTTTTTTAATTATTTTCACCAACACAACATAAATGTTTAGTAAAGAAGACTCTACAAAACTTAGAAAAGAGTTTTGGACTAGTTTTGGAAAATCTTTTCCAAGAAAATGGTTACTGTATAATACTAAAATAAAAGGATTATCGTTTAAATTTCAAGCTGATCGAAAAAAAGCTTCGGTTTGTCTTGATTTTGATCATCCTGATGAAATAGCTAATGAATTATTATATGATCAATTAATTTCATTGAATAAAATATTGATTTCTGAATACCTCCCTGAGGTAATTTACGATAGTCAATTTGAATTAGAAAGTCATAAAATAATAAGGCGTATTTATGTTCCTTTTAACAAGAAATTTAGTATTCACAATAAGGATACTTGGCTCGAATGTTACGAATTTTTTGTTGAAAAGATGACAAAGTTCGAATTATTTTTTTACGAATATGAAGAATTTATAAAACAAGTCATTTAAACTATAAACCTAAACAAATATGAAATTTTATCCCCTAAAGTTAATACTAATTATGCTATGTAGTATTATCATTTCTTGCTCATCTGATTCTAATGAAATTAACTTAAATGAGCCTGACACCAATATAGACTCAGGTACAGACTCAAGCACAGACACTGATACAGACACTGATACAGATACAGACACTGGTACAGATACAGACACTGGTACAGATACAGGTAATAACTCAAACTCCAATACAAGTTATGAAATTGAAATAATGAAATTAATTAATCAACATAGAATAGATATCGGGCTTTCGGAATTAAAGATTTTAGATGTTATAAAATCGCAAACCGATAAGCACAATGATTATATGATTATAAAAAAGGAAATATCTCATGATAATTCTGGCGATCGTTTTAAATATTTACAAACACATGCAAATGCAGTTGGTTTTGCAGAAAATGTTGCCAGTGGTTATACATCTGCAAAAGCAGTTGTTGATGGTTGGATTAAAAGCGAAGGGCATAGAAAAAACATTGAAGGTAACTATACTCATTTTAATTTAACAGCGAAACAAAATCAAAATGGCTACTGGTACTACACGAATATTTTTATAAGAAAATAATTAATTACCATTTATATATATAACATACTAAAAATAACCCTTCTAAAAAAGAAAGCTATTCAAACTGAAAATGACACAAATTTTCATATGGTTTGAATAGCTTTTAAATATAGTATCATATAAATTTAATACTCAATGGATATGTTGGCTCTTCGTTATTACTTGCCTTGATTGCGTTGATAATGGGATAAATAAAATAAAAAATACCGATAACAAGCATTCCTAGTAAACCTAAACCGAAAAATATTACCAGAGGAACGCAAACTAACAAATATAAGAACATGGTTATTCTAAAATTAATAATAGAGCGTCCGTGTACATCCATATTCACTATTTCATCCTTCTTTAATATCCAGATAATTAATGGAACTAGTAATCCTCCAATTCCTGTTACAAAATCTAACAATTGACTTAAATGTGTTACGACTATTAATTGTCTATTTATTTTCATAAAATCTTTTTTTGTTGGTTATACTATTTTGACGAATTAAACTCATTTTTGTTACATTTTTCAATTAGTGAAGCTCCCAAATAAAAGACTACCGCTTAACTTATCTTTTGGTCTAAAGTTTAAATTTTTCTTCTTATTTCTAAAGGAAAGTTAATAGTAGCTTTAAATAATATTTACACTGCAATCTCATATAATGCATACTCATTATATTTGCAATATGATACAAAATGATACCATTATCGCGCTAGCTACCCCTTCTGGTGTAGGCGCCATAGCTATAATACGATTGTCGGGAGAAGATGCCATTGCAATAGCCAATAAATTCTTCAAATCCATTAAAAAAAATAAGTCTCTGATAAAACAAAAATCACATACACTTCATTTAGGGCATATTATTAATGAAAATCAAATTATTGACCAAGTTTTAGTATCAATTTTTAAAAACCCTAATTCATATACAGGTGAAAATATTGTAGAGATTTCTTGTCATGGTTCTAGTTTTATTCAACAAGAAATTATTCAATTATTTTTACAGAATGGTTGCAGAATGGCTGAAAATGGAGAGTTCACCATGCGAGCATTTTTAAACGGTAAAATGGATTTAAGTCAAGCAGAGGCTGTAGCCGATGTCATTGCCTCTAATTCTGCAGCATCTCATCAAATAGCAATTCAACAAATGCGTGGTGGTATTACCAACGAGCTAAAAGAATTAAGAGGTCAATTACTTGATTTTGCTGCATTGATTGAATTGGAACTTGATTTTTCTGGAGAAGATGTTGAGTTTGCCGATCGTACAAAGTTTAAAGAATTGGTTACTAGTATTTCCTCTGTTTTAAAAAGATTAATTGAAAGTTTTGCTTTCGGTAATGCTATGAAAAATGGAATTCCTGTTGCTATTATAGGAGAACCAAATGTAGGTAAATCTACCCTTTTAAATACTCTTTTAAACGAAGAAAAAGCAATTGTTTCAGATATTGCAGGCACAACTCGAGATGCTATTGAAGACGAAGTAATTATTGACGGGGTTGCTTTTCGTTTTATTGATACGGCAGGAATCAGGGAAACCGAAGACGTTGTGGAGAATATCGGTATTCAAAAAACCTATGAGAAAGCGACGAAAGCACAACTGATTATTTTCTTAATTAATGCTAAAAAATTTATTGAAAATCCAACTGATTTTTTACAAGAAATAGAAGACATAAAAGATCGTTTCCCTCAAAAAAGACTTCTTACGATTGCTAATAAAATGGATATGATTAGTACTGAACAGAAAAACCAATTAGCAACTCAAATTTCAAATGCTCTGCTATTATCCGCAAAACAAAAAATTGGTATTGATAGGCTACAAAATGAGCTAACTTCTATGGTAAATACAGGTGCATTAAGTAATAATGAAACCATAGTAACGAACTCTCGTCATTTTGAAGCCCTAACACTGGCTTTGGAGAGTATTGAATCGGTAAGAAATGGAATCGAGCTGGATATTTCTTCGGATTTATTTGCTATTGATATCCGTGAATGTTTACGCCATTTAGGTAATATTACTGGAGAATATGATGTAGACAAGGATATTTTAGGTCATATTTTTGGGAATTTTTGTATTGGGAAGTAAATGACTTTCTACCCATGTGTTATTTTTTATTTTTTTATAAAAGATATTTTTATCCGTTATTAAAATATAGTATCTTTGTTTCAAATTATTTTTATGTTTTCAAAGTCTTGTGAATATGGTTTAAGAGCAATTATTTATATTGCAAAGCAGACTTCTCTAGGTAACAAGACGAGTGTTAAAGAGATAGCAGAAGCAACTGATTCACCCGTAGCTTTTACTGGTAAAATACTTCAGAAACTCACTAAAAATAATATAGTGCAATCTATTAAAGGTCCTTACGGTGGATTTTTAATAGATGAAGACAAAACAAAGTCTACTAATCTAAGTGAAATAGTAAAGGTTATAGATGGAAATCATATATATACGAGATGTGGCTTAGGTTTAAAGGAGTGTAATGCAAACAGCCCCTGCCCGATGCATGATAAATTTATTAATATAAGAAGTGATTTAAAATCCATGCTTCAAAGTACATCTATTTACGACTTAATTAAATCAAATACAGGTAAAAGCAAAGCTATTCAACTAAAAAGATAGCGTTGAAAAGTTTTAAAAAAATTTTACATAATAAAAGACAAAAACATCCTTTATAAAAACATAAAGGATAAAAATATCCGATATAAAAATGAACTTAATGAAAATAAAACGAATTATTATTATAGCCTTACTTTTTATTTGGGTAGGATTTATTGGAGCTATAAGTTTTATGGAAGCCTGGTTAAAATTTACTGTAGTGGGAGTCACAAAAAAAATTGGTCTAGCAATTGGTAGTACAATATTCAACGCATTAAATAAAGTTGAAATTATTATCTCTATAATAATTCTTATAGTATTGTTTTTTCGTGAAAAATCACCAGTAAAAATATACTTAAAAAAACTAATAATTCCCTTTACCATACTTACATATCAAAGTATTTACTTATTACCAAGACTAGATCAAAGAGCTCAATTAATTATTGCTGCTATGCCTGTAAGCAATAATTATGAACACTTTATATATATTTTTCTTGAAATACTTAAAACTATAGCATTAATAATTATAGCAATACAAATATTAATTAAACATGAATATAAATAACAAAAAATTAGCATCTGAAATAACACGTATCGGAGATACTTTCTATTTCGGCAATGATTCTCCTGATTGGAACCTTGACCATTTGAGTGATTATGTATATCAAAATCATCACTTATATATAGAAAAAAAAGGACCTGAAATAATTAGTCTTTTAGAAAAACTATGTGATATAAAGGGACATAAATATCCTGAGCTACATGAAATAACAACTATTTTCAAAAAAGCTCTTGGTGATTTGACCATACATATGAAAAAAGAGGAACTCATTTTATTTCCTTTCATTAAAAAAATTGCAAAAGCATATAAAAATAATGAGACGTTTAAAGAACCTCCTTTTGGTTCAATTAGTAATCCAATTGACAGCATGCATTTAGACCATGAAAATGAAGAGACTCGATTTAGAAGAATTGCTGAACTATCAAATAATTATCAACCTCCAAATGATGCCTGTACTAAGCATAAAATTACCTTTTTATTACTTAAAGAATTTGAAGATGATTTGCATAAGCATATGCATATAGAAAATAATATTTTATTCAAAAAAGCAATTTTACTAGAAAAAAAATTAAGAAAATGAAAAAAGTTTGGAGCATATTTATACTTGTTGTAGTGAGTTCTTTCGCTGCACTTATTTGGGTTGGTACAGAAATATATCAAACCCAACCTCCCATTCCAGAGAAAGTGGTAATAAAAGAAACTAATGAAATTTTTTATAACAAATCAGATATACAAATTGGCCAAAATGTGTGGGAATCTATTGGTGGTATGGAAGTTGGATCTATATGGGGACATGGAAGCTATGTAGCTCCAGATTGGTCCGCTGACTGGATTCATAGAGAGGCTGAATTTCTACTTAACCATTGGTCTTTGAAAGACTATAATTCAGGTTTTAACACTTTAGATGTAGAAGAAAAAGGAGCTCTAAAAGCTAGGTTAGTTAAAGAAATAAGAACCAATACTTATAATAAGGTCTCTAAGACCATTACTATTTCTAAAGATCGGCTGGAAGCTATAAAAAATAACATCGATTATTACAGCGCTATATTTTTAAATGGACATGAAAAATATGCCATTCAAAAAGGCGCATTAACAAATAGCGAAAAATTAAAACAATTAAATGCTTTTTTATTTTGGACCTCTTGGGCAGCTAGTACTAATAGACCTAACAAAGATTATACTTATACATCTAACTGGCCTCATGAACCTCTAATTAACAACACAATAACTCCTGACTCGCAAATTTGGTCTGGTTTTTCTGTAGTACTTTTACTTTTATTTATAGGTATTCTCACTTATTATTACATCAGAAATCATGAAAAAGGTGATGCCGTTACAAGTCCGAGCAACGATCCTCTTCTTGAAATGTCTTTGTTTTATTCACAAAAAGCTGTTTTAAAATATTTTTTTGTAGTTTCTCTTTTAATTGGTCTACAAGTAGTTTTAGGAATACTGACTGTTCATTATACCGTAGAAGGACAAGCTTTTTTTGGATTTGAATTATCTCAATACTTACCCTATTCAATAACCCGTACATGGCACACTCAATTAGCTGTTTTTTGGATTGCTGTTACATGGTTGGCAACAGGATTATTCTTAGCCCCAATGATTAGTGGAAAAGAAATGAAGTATCAAATATTTGGTATTAATTTCTTATTTGTTGCTGCTTTAATAATTGTATTAGGCTCTATGCTTGGAGAATGGTTGGGTGTACATCAATTTCTAGAATTATCTACAAACTTCTTTTTCGGTCATCAGGGATATGAGTACATGGATCTTGGTAGGTTTTGGCAAATATTTTTAGCTATAGGTTTGATATTATGGATGTTTATGGTGGGAAGACATATTTTATTTGCTATTAAGAAAAAAGATGACTCTAAAAATCTACTTATCATACTACTCATTGCTGTTATTGCTATAGGAATGTTTTTCTTTTCAGGATTAATGTATGGTGAAAATAGTAGCTTACCTGTTATCAACTATTGGAGATGGTGGCTAGTTCATTTATGGGTTGAAGGTTTCTTTGAGGTTTTTGCCACTGTTACAATTGCCTACTTATTTTCAAGAATGAAAATTATTTCAATGAAAACGGCTGGTAAAACATCTATTGCTTCAGCGACTATTTTCTTAGCTGGTGGCATTATAGGTACTTTACATCATTTGTATTACTCGGGAACTCCCGTACAAGCTATAGCTCTTGGTGCTACATTTAGTGCTTTAGAAGTTGTACCTCTCACATTAATGGGCTTTGAAATTAGAGAAAATTGGAATTTATTAAACAAAAATAAATGGATACAACGCTATAAATGGCCTATCTTTTTTTTCATTGCTGTGGCATTCTGGAATATGATTGGAGCCGGAGTGTTTGGTTTTCTAATAAATCCCCCAATTGCACTGTATTACATACAAGGGTTAAACACAACCTCTGTACATGCCCATACTGCTTTGTTTGGTGTATATGGAATGCTAGGAATGGGATTCATTATCATATGTCTTAGAATATATTCTAAAAAAACATGGAATGAAAAACTTTTAAAGAATGCTTTTTGGCTTCTTAACTTAGGACTTATGCTCATGGTTCTTCTTAGTCTTCTTCCTCTAGGTGTTATTCAAGCATACACATCAATTACTAAAGGATATTCATACGCTAGAAGCGCTGAACTATTATATGATCCTGCCGTACAAACTATAAAATGGATGCGGATAATAGGTGATCTCGTTTTTTCTGTTGGGATAGGATATTTCTGCTGGTTTGTTATTGGAGAAACTATTTCCCTTATTAAATCAAAAACGAAACTCAATACTGTTATAAATAAATAAACATAAGAAGATGCTTACTTGTTTAGAGGTAAGCATCTTTTAGTTAAGAATTTAGTTGGTAATATTTTTAAATTAAACAAGTAAATAGTTATTACTTACAAAAACGTTTAAGGATTGATAATTGGCAATAGCTTAGAAACTTATAATTCACAAATAGATACACTTAAAAATAATTTGTATATAATTGTCTTGATATTCAAGATATTTTTATAATATCGATAATCAGAAATTTTATTGAATAATTTTGATTTAAACTGTAATTATTTGTTCTTGAACAACAATAATTAAATTTCCATAAAAATAAACAAAAGAGGCCAAATTCCCTGTAAATATGACCTCTTTTCAGTCAACTATTTCAACTGAAGGTATTACTGTTAAAATTAATATCTAAATTAAAGGTCTTCCTTTTAATCTTGATTCAATTCTTTTCTTTTTGGTAGTAAGTCGTTTCATTATATCCATTAAATTGGCATCTTTAGTTTTCTTGTAGATTTCGTTGAGTGCTAATACTAATCGTTTTGCTTCTCTTGAAGCTACAACCCTGTCACTTGTTGACATATTTTTCATTTTTGATTGTTCAAAAGCTAAAGCTTCATTAACTATATCCATAACTATTATTGTTTAACTATGTGTAAATATAGTTAAACAAAACTTTTTTTCATAATGTTTAAAATTATATTTATTTATGCTATTATAGTTTATAATTATGTAATTTCTTTAAGTGTTAATTGTAATTCCTAAGCTAAGAGATATAGTAAATACTGATAATGAAATACTTAATTTAATATTGTTAGTTTATTAAAAAGCAAAAAGCTACAATTTAATTCTTTAAATATTTAAAAATGATACTGATAATAATGTTATATCAAACACACTCAAAGTTATTTCATTCTAAGAAAACGTAATAAAATGACTTATATTCATTTATATGTTTGTAAAGTTACCTTATTACCTTAAGTTCATATTTTTAATTTGAAAAAAATGTGTATTTGATTATAATGAAAATACTTTTCAAAAATAAATTATTTTTGAAAGACTCTTTTAATTTGCCTTAAATTGTCTTTCTTGTTAGAATAACAACGGAATAACAAATATAAAAAGTAGCATTAACAAAAATATAGCGATGCAATTTAAAACCACACCTGCTTTCATCATGTCTTTTACCTTTATATAACCACTTGCAAATACAATAGCATTTGGAGGTGTTGCCATTGGTAGCATAAAAGCACAACTACTTGCCATAGTAACTGGAATTAGAAGATGAATTAAAGGAATATCTAAACCTATTGCAATTCCCGCTATCACAGGAGCCAATACCGCTACCAACGCGACATTACTCATTAATTCTGTCATGAATAACATTAGCGTAATCAGAACAAAAGCCGTAAAAACTATTCCTATATTGTAAGAAGAAATTGTCATTGAAATTAAACCAACAATACCACTACTTGACATTCCTTTAGCCAAAGCCAATCCTCCTCCAAACAATATAAGTATACCCCAAGAAAGCTTTTCTGTATCTTTCCATTCAACAATAAACTCTCCCTTTTTTACATTATGAGGAATTACAAATATAGTGAGAGCCGCCATAATACTTATTATGGTATCTGTCAGTCCTAAAGAAGGTAAAAACCTATTTATCAAACCTCTAAAAATCCACAAAAAAACTGTTATAGAGAAAACAACTAAAACATGCTTTTCTTTTTTAGTTAATTTACCAAGTTTATCTATTTCATCAAGAATAATATTTTCTGAAGTTCTAAAAGTAAGCCCTTTACTTGGATACATAATTTTAACTAATGTAATGTATACTGCTAAAATCATAATTATAGAAAACGGTAGGCCAAAAGCCATCCATTTGATAAACGATATTTCCGTATGAAATTCATTTTCTAATAGTCCTATAAGTACTGAATTTGGAGGTGTTCCAATCACTGTTGCTATTCCTCCTGCATTTGCAGAAAAAGCGATTCCTAACATTACGGATAGTGCAAAATTTTGATCTTTTTTTGTAAATCCATCATTATCATTTATTAAAAGATGAATTACAGATAATGCTATTGGAAGCATTACTACTGTGCTAGCTGTATTACTAATCCACATGCTTAATAACCCTGTAGCAATCATAAAACCCAATACAACTTTATTTGGTGAGGTTCCGGTTAACCTAATAATGTTTAACGCAATTCTTTTATGAAGATTCACTTTTTCCAATGCTAGTGCCAACACAAAGCCTCCAAAAAATAAAAATACTATAGGGCTTCCATAATTCGCACCTACATCATTTATACTCATCACCTTGAGCAAGGGAAATAAAACTAACGGTAATAAGGCTGTTACTGAAATGGAGACCGCTTCGGTTACCCACCATGTAATCATCCAAGTTGCTACAGAAATTACAGCATCTGCCTTTTCTGAAATAAACTCGATATTTAAATTATTAATGATAACAAAAAGTAACGGTCCTGCAATCAGTCCAAACCTTTTTACCCTAGAATAACTCATAATTTATAAAGCTTTGTTTATTTTAAATATCTTTTTTTTCGCGGCAAAAATGAGAAAAGCTTTTTAAGTTTCAAACTATTTGACCAAAAGTTTTATTTTCAACCTATTTCATTGAAAACATCAAAATTTTAAGGCGTAATAATTCCGAATTATGAATCTTTTACTGTAAAAATAGAGCTGCTATGTAATTACATAAACTACAAAAGAGCATGATTTCTCATGCCCCTTATAACTATTTAAAGTTAATTAATCCGTTTTCTATCTATTGAATACATATGGTTGGCCATCCTTCACTATCCCATTTTAGTTTTCGTATATTTAGTACAGGAACATAATTATTTTCTGAATCATATGCATGATGTACAAGATAATGAGAGTTGTTTTCATAAAAAACATCCGCATGCCCTGTTCCAATATATTTTCCATCCCTATCAATAACTAAGCTTCCCTCTCCAAATAGCAACTGACCACCGCTTTTATCAACATAAGGTCCTTCAATACGAGCAGAGCGACCTACCATTATTTTATATTTAGAAGTTTCCCCTGGACAACATTTATTGTGAGACATAAATAGGTAATAATATCCTGACCTATATACTATGTAAGAAGCCTCTACTACTGGATCTGCCTCAGACACAATATTTCTCTTCGCCAATGTCATATAATTGTAAGGTTCTTTTTGTGGTATTTTAAGAAATCCTTCCTTTAGAGAAAGTGCTTGTAATTTAACTAGCTTAATTCCTCCCCAAGTAGAACCGAATGATAGCCACGGCGTATTATCATTGTCTATAAATAAATGTGGATCAATAGCATTGTATGTAGACCTACCATCGCCGCAATTTATAATTCCATAAGGACCTATTTGTTTTGATTTAATAACAGGACCATGATCAATCCATTTATAATTTGGTGATTGTGGATCTAATGTTTTATTAGTAGCAAAACCTATTACTGAATTACAAGTTCCTCCCATATGTGATTGATAAAACAAAACATAGTTACCATTGTAATACTTAATATCTGGTGCTCCGATATGATCTGCATTGGGTAAGTGGTCTGTTAGCCAAGTAGGATATTTATTCTTAAAAACAGTACCTGATTTTTTCCAATCTTTCATATCTTTTGAGGTGTAGAACGTGCAATATTTACTTGAAGAATACAAATAATACGTATCGCCTTCCTTTATGATAGTAGGGTCATGAATATTGTGGACATCTTTATTGTCTTCTACAATATTTACAGATATGTTACAATTATCTGGTAACGTTTCTATTTTACACGCGTAATTTAGGACAACTAATAATAACAGTGCATTTTTTACTAAGAAGGATAAGGTACATTGCCTATTTCTTTTGAAAAGTCGATCATTTTCGAAAATCAAGTTCATAATTTCAAATTTTAGTTAATTGGGTCTGAGATACAATATCACTCTAATAAACTCAAACCGAGGCGAATATATCATATTTTTATATTAAAAAATAAAATAATTTTTGCATTTTTTGTTAAAAAAATAGATTAAACATAAAAAAAACTTTTTTACAAATTATTTCTCATAAATTCTAATAATTTATTTTTACTTTAAAAGTTCATCCAGCAAAACGTTCTTTTCTTTTAAATAGTTTCAACATTAAATTGTACAAAATAGACCTTCAAAATAAAATTTACTTTATTTTTACCTGCTATATGATGCAACTAGAAAATTTGGTGGGTGATTATTCAATCATTGGTAAAAACCAAAATATTGAGCAAAGTAGTTACAAGGGTACTCTAAACTTATCTTTGGATGAGAACAAAAGAATTAATGCAAAATGGATTATTGGAAATCAACTTCAGTTCGGTAATGGTTTTTTTAAGAATGCTGTTTTAGTTATCAATTTTTGGTATCAGGGAGAAGATTCGCTTGTTTATAAAGGGGTTGTCTTTTATAAATGTCTTACGGCAACTATTTTGGATGGCTTTTGGTCAGAAGAATTTGGTGATCCCAAATTTTTAGGTGAAGAACGTTGTTTTAAAATTATCCAAAACGATCAGATAATCAACTAAAAAACGTTTATTAAGGTAAAAAAGCGCGAAACAAAAAATTATTTATCAATAATTTACCTACTCCAATAAAATAAACAATGTCCTCAATAATTATCAAAAATAAATGAATAAAAATGTCCTTTTATTTAATAATTTATTTAACTTTGAGTATCATTTAGTTTTATTATCTGCGTATTAACCATTCTATACTAACTATTACTTAATTCTGTTAATTGTTGATGCGCAGTTTTTCTGTAAACATTTTCGATAATTTTTATTCATCACTTCTGTACTTCATACGTATCACTAAGTTTATGATAGAATTTGGCAAATGCTATCTCTAAATATATAGCTACTTCCGTTTTTGTTTTACCCTCTTTTAACATTCCTAGAATTGTATTTAGATGAGTATGTTTAAAATCGTAAAGCATCCCTTCTGAGGCATACAAATCTATTTTTTTAAAATTTTCCAATTTTGCTAACATAAATTTATTTGCTTTATAGGCGCTTTTTCTTTTTGAAAGAAATTGCTTCATTTTTTTACTTTCTTTTCTATGACTATTATTATAAACACTTCTTGCTCTATCATATCTTTTTTCAACGAGCCATTCTATTTTTTTTGCTTCATTGTATAATTTTTTAAGACCATTAAAAGCCAAGTTGTAATAAGTATCTATGTAATCCTGATTTTCATACAAGTAATCTAAATATTTTACAGCTTGCTTTCTATATTTCGATTTTGATTTTAATTCAGCATTTTGTACTTCCTGTTTAAGTTGACTTAACGTCTCAGAAATCTCAGTTACTTTATTAATTTCTTCAAATTTAGCATCGTTTGCAACAGCTAAAACTTCTGGTGTAATTTCATTTGGCTCTCCCTTAAATACGTGTGTTTTATACTTAAAACCAAAGGTTTTTGTTCCTTTACTACTCTGATCACTCACACGTTTTTTAGCAGACAGGTCAAAGGCATAATTATACCCAAAAGTTATGGTTAAATCTTGTGTATTTCTTTGACGGCTATTTCTAAAAAGCTGAATAGCACTTAAATTAAAATTATGCTTTTTCTTATAAACATAATTCGCATTTGCTCGAATATTTGCCGCACTTGTGTTGCTGGTTTTATTTTTACTCTGATTATACGATGTGCTTATTGTGGTATTTACTTGATCTTTTAAAAAGCGCTTGTTTACTGCAAAAGTAGGCCCCCATGTGAAAGCATCTTCCCTGCCAATGGTGTTATAAGTTGTATTAATAGCTGATGTTATATTTATCTTTTTCTTCGGTAACCCTAGAGTATAAGAAGTATTAAAATTATGAAACGTAGACCCATTTCCTACCCTTACGACACCATTTTCTTCATTTGCTACCGTTGCCAAAGAATAATTCGTATTTAAATTTTGCCTTCTTTTTTTTGTGTTTTCTATAATGTAGGCAACATTTATATTAGCATTTTGGGATAATTGCTTGTAATTAAACAATTCATCTTGATTATCTAATAAATTATCATCGTTGATATTATCAAATTGATCTAGCCTATTGTTTGTAAATGTTGTAAAGTTAGAGTAACTCCCTGAAATATTAACTTTTTTATTCATAGCATACGTCGCATTAACACTCCCTACAGTTCTGCTAGTATTCGTTTGCTTTTGGTTCTCCAAATCATCTCTCTGATAACCTATATTAAAAGAAAGGTTTATTTTATTTTTAAAAATAGAGGTCGCTCCGTTTAAAGTTATGTTTTCAAAATCATTATTAAAGAAATAGCCTCCTAAAGTTTGATAACCAGGATCAATCCGTTCATAACCCACTCCAAATTTATACTTAGAAAAAGTATATTCCATTTCTGTTCTAAATGCTTTGTAAAACTCTGTTGAAGCTCGATTATTAAATAATACTCCTGCTATTCCTTTACTGGTATTGACTTCCTCTGCTCTTAAATCTTGTGTAATTGCTGTAGAAGCAAACTCACCTTTAAACTGTAACCCATCCATTACTGTTACGCCTCCTCCTATGCTCAACACCAAGTTTTCTTTTGGTAAAACTCTTTTTTCATCTGGCACTCTATTGATTGAGTTTAATTCATCTTTAGCATAAAACCCTATAATTTCAGCATAGTATTTCTCTTTTTGATAGCCCACTTTTGCACCATACCCCATTCTTTTAAAGGCAGGCTGTGTTCTATTATCATCGTTATCCTCAGTAGCTTTTAAAAGTCTTCCATACATTGCAGAGAAACTAAAACCTCCTTTAGGGGTTAACTCTATTCCTCCTCCTGTAAATTGATGCCCTGCTAATGTATATGGAGAAAAACTCATGGTTACGTCACCTATGTGCGCCTGAATCCATTTGTACTTAGGATGTAAACTTAGTCGGTTAAAATTGAAAGGTAGTTGGTATTCTAGATCTCCACCTTGGTTAGAATAACTGTATGTCACAGGAACAGAAAACTCATATATATTAAAGTTTAAGCTACCTTGCAAAAAATAAGTAAACGGCGCTCTAGCACTGTTTTGGTTTGAGTTATAATAAACTGTATTAGCAGCTACTGTACCACTTACCTTAAAGGGTTTTCCCCTTCCAATGTTTCCAAAATCAATTTGTTGTGCCATCAACTGTCCACCAAATTGAAATCCACAACAGATAATAGTAATTTTTTTAATCAACAAACACCTCATCATCCTATATTTCTTATACATATTTTTAATCTCTTTTTCTTATTTTTTTGCCATGCAATTTTGACTATCTCTTACTTTTATTCTATAATTACCTTTTCCCAAACCACTTATTCTCGTGGTGTTCGTATTTAAAAATGGAAGCCAATTGCTATAACTAATTCCTCCATTGGTTGAATATTGATAAAACAAAGACCTATCAGACTCTCTACTCCCTTGTAGTTCTATATAGCCATCATTACTATCAAAACAACTTTCAGTAGCGCTGCTAGTAATAGAAAAATTAACAGGAGCAGCATTTCCAATAGTTAAATCTACCGTTTCCAAGCTATTTCCTGTCCATGAAGGATCGTCTCCCGATAAACTTCCGGTATGTGATTGGTATTTTAGTTTATATTGCCCAGCTGTTAAATTATTTGGCCAAGTATAACTTTTATTACTCAATGTTGAAATATCTAAAATTTGCCCTCCCGCTGGTATAATATCAAACGCTCCATTAATAGTATTCTTCTGAAACAGGGTTATTGCTAACTGTTCTCCTGAATTTAAATCTCTATCAAAATTTAGGGTGAAGGAACCATCGTTTTTATAACTACAGGAGGTTTTTTGAGGTACAACTGGTCCTTGGAGTTGGGGGGAGCAACCTACCAATTTATAGGTTAGTGTACTTGAATATGCATTGATATCAATTTCACCCTTTAATGAAGAATATCGAACTCTTAATTGAAGATTTTCACCTTCTTGTAATCCCAAAAAATCATCTTGTGATATGTTAACTATACTTGCATTATTCCCATATGTTAAAAGTTCCTCCCAATCTAAATTATTTGGTATATTATACTCTAAGGCATAATTACAATTGGTTGGCATAATTAGGCTTTTAGTTTCACAAGACTTTATATCATTATTTACCGTGTTAAAATTATTCACAACCTTAAAATCCTCTATTTCAATCAATTTAAATTTTGTGATCAACGCATTATTACACCGGTTTCCATTTACGGCTTTCATAATAAAACTCGAATTTGAAGAGCATCTATCAAATGTTTGTATTGGACTGAGAGAAGCAATCGATGTACATGAAGTTAAGGTTCCAGAGACTGATACTGATTTAGCCTTTAAGCTTGTTATAGGATTATTTGTTGTAAAAATATAAAATATATTTACTGAAGCTTCTTTTTCTATTGAAGTAACATCATATATTTCTTTATCTACACCATTATTGACATAATAAATTGTATTATGCCAAGTAGGTTGTGAGGATGATGTAGTAAATGTAGCTTCATACTGTAATAAATAAGTGTGTTGGCTAAAAGTAACAAAACTATATAGAAATAAAACTACATGTACGACTAATTTCATTTTATCATTCACAGTTAATACAGGCATCTTGCTTATACAATTCAATAAATTAAAATCATTACTAAAAATTATATATTTACCTCCAAAAAAATTCATTTTTTTAAACCCTTCTAGTACTCTTTTGCAACGAGTGCCTATTTTATTTTTATAATTTATATCTACCATAGTGGAGCTATATTAACATTAGACACTTCTTTATTATCTTCTTCATAAGCTACATAACTACTATTTATCTACCCAACCTACTGTTGTAATTGTTATAAAATAAGCTTGTGTTATGTCGGTTACTTTATATTTTGTTGACATTCTTACTTCTTGTTCTGTTATACTATTTAACCAAATTATCTAACAGTTTTACAATAACTTTATTGGTATTGCTTACTCGTTATCGGCACGGATTGCAAATCCGCGCTATCGGATTATTATGTATTCTCTCTTTCTTAGCAACTCAATTGTCCAAATATTCAAATAATAAACTTTTGTTATCCTTAATAACCTTTGCAAGTTTATCTATGTTTAATACTCCATTTGAATCTTTTACTAATGGTTTTAGTTTATTTATTTTCGGAAAGTTTTCATTATTTTCTTTACTGTAAAATTCCCAAAAAGAAATAATTTTTAAATTCTTTATAACATATATAACATTTTCAAATTTTTCATTCTCCAATTTCAACCAAGTATCTCCCCTTCTTATATATCCTTGAATTTTAGGCCTAGATTTAATTCCATCTAAAATTTCTTTGTATTTTATAAAAGAAATTAAACCTTCATTATGAGAAAAAGAAAACTTTAAAATTAAATTAATACCATTACTATTAGATTCACCTATGTTATTAAGAAAAATATTCTGTTTATCAAGTATTAATTTAGATTCTAAATCTTGTTTACCTATAACATCATATAATATAGAGTCTCTATCATTATTTAGTATTTTGTAAGAAAGTAAATAAGGCTTATCCAATTCTCCAACTTTATTAATTTTGACTTTATTCCCTATGAACTTTGAGTAATCAACATTCTGTGAAAACAAACATATAGGGAATAGAATAAATATTAAGTATTTTAACATTTCTACCAATTTAAAGGGTTCGTGAAATATTCTTTTTGCTCATTTGTTAAATTTTGTTTTAATAATAATTCAAAACTAAACCCATCTTTATAAACACTTTTTAGTAATTCCTTTTCAAACTCATTCTTGGGATTATTTGACAATAACCTTTCCATTACGTCTGGTTTAAAAACCATTAAAGCCATCGCAATCTGAGTTAAATAAGGCTTTGATGTAACCTTCCATACCTCTTCTGACCTTTGCATTATTAAAGCACCAGCCACGGGTTTCTCTTTATCTTGTTGATGAAAATAAAATTTGACAATAGCAATTTTACTTCCATTAGAATTAAATTCTAATTTAGCTTGAAGTTCAAAATAAGTTTTATCTTTATTGTAGTTATTGACTTTATTAAAATGAGATTCACTTTTTTTATCGGCATTCTTTTCTCCTCCTAACGTATTATAATTTACCCATTCCTGAGAATTAGCACTTAAAATAGAACTCATTAATTCTTCTGGATAAGAGTTTTTAACTTCATTAATACTATTATATATAGGTTTCGATTTAAAACTCGGTTTATAAACGTAAAAATTAGTTTCAGTAATGTTATTCGTACTTAAAATAATTCTAGCACCTAAACTTTTCTCTTGCCCAAAGGAAAAAAAGTGGATCATAAATAAGACCACACAAAAATTAAAATATAATTTATTCATTCTCTAATTGCTTTAATTTTCTATTTGTTTTTCTGAAATAAAATACTATTAATGGATATACTAAAATTGGATAAATTAGTTCCATTAACCCTTTTCTTAAATACCTATTTTTATCCAACTTTTGCTCATTTTCTTTTTTTAATATGGTTTGCTTAAAATCTGGACGATAAAACACCATTATGGTATCAGAAGATAAATCCGCATAATTTTCCTTACTGAAAGAACTTACCCCTGGAGTTTTTCCTAAATTGACCATGACTTTTTCTTTATTTTCATTTATCGTACCATACCCGTAACAATTAAAATCGTCAGTTCCATGACCATCTCCACATTCAATTTTTTTCATATAAAATAGCCCAATTTTATATAGGCCAGCATTTTTAAAAATATTTAATGAATAAAGTCCCATGTACAAAAACAAAAAAGCGGGTAATGTTCCTGTAAAAAGAAATAGAAATAAAATTAATGATTTCCTTTTTGTCTTTTTATATATAAAATTGTTTTCCATTAATCATTTCTTTTAGGATATATAGTAAATCTATCTAATAGTTGCCATTCATGACTTTGGTCAAAAACTGTAATACCTCCAGCCATAATTTTTCCTTTAAAAGCCCCAATTAAAGGATCAAAATAGATAGTTGGTTTAAATTCAATATCATCATTGCTCTTAATTACTAATTTCCCTGCCACGTTTAGAGTAGCTTTTCCATAAGCCTTAATCTCAATCGTTACATTTTCTACATTCGATAAAATATCTGCTTTAACTCCAAACTCTGCGCCACCACTCCCTTTCGCTTGTATTGTGTTTTTTGTTTTCTTAAAGTAATCTTTATCATTTCTCTTTTCGTATGTCAGGACACCAGAAATTCCTATACTCGCTTTAAGATCTATAAAAGCTCCTATTTTCCCCAAATTAATGTTACTAAATGGTATTTTTAGTTCCCATGAATAAGGAGGAGGCAATTTTACTTTATACTTAACATCAACTTTAGCTTCAATACTACCGTCTCTTATAGTTTTATAAAATCTAGTTTCTTTATCTTCTTTATTTCGCTGAGTACCTTTTATTTCGATTTTTGGTTCTATCTTTATTCTGTCACTTGTATACCTATCAATAATTTTTTTTATTGTTTTTACTTTTTCAAATATATCTTCTACTTGAGACTGTATAGCTGGTGGGATTACTTTGTGAGTTTGTTTATCCTCTTTTATCCATTTTATATCAACACTTCTCTCTGTTTGATTCTGATACCCTGTAGTTACACTGGTTTCATATTCTGCTTCTCTAGCTCTTAAATTTCGTTTTATTTTTTTCTCTCCATAATTATCAAATGAATTTGTACCATCAAAACTCCATTTAATATCAGTTCTTCTGATTTGATTTTTATATACTTTAGGCGAAGTTTTTATTTCGAAATTAACTTCTTGGAAATCTTCGGGTAACGTAGGTTTTTGGACTAAATATAAAACTTGTCCTGATTTTGCCAATCTATACTTCTTGTGTCTAGCAAGTAAACCCTCAAACTTAAACTTTTTACGTGGTATATTTAATTTTATTCTTATTTTTTTTGAATTATCGTTAGGGTAATCCGATTTCTCCTCCCAATATTCAGCTTGCAAAACAATTGTTTCATTTATATCATTGACCACATCAATCTTTTTTGATTTTCCCTGACCTAAAGACTTTTCAGCGGAAACTGCATTAAAACTTTTATGAAAACTCCATTCTATCCTTGAATCCTCTTTAACATTTTTTAAAATAAAATTTTGCTTTTCTAATTTTCTATTAAAGGGAATAGTAATGATGTCCTTATCAGAATAATCTTTATTCTGATATTCTATGACTAGTTCGTTATTATCATCATTAGATCCCTCTTGAGGAGGATCATCGGAGGTATCTTGAGGTGGATTTCCACCTCCAGGTGGAGGAGGATCTTCTGAAGTAACGGGTGTATCAGGTGTATCGGGTGTATCAGGTGTGTCTGATGGCGGTGTTTCTTCTTGATTTTCGCCCGAACCTTCAATTTGAGTATCATTATCTGTTGCGTCTGAATTATCCGAAGTAGAAGGATCATCTGATGGATCATCTCCAAAAACATCATCAATAAGTTCTAAAACTTCATCAAAAGACTCATCTAAATCAATTATACCACTCCATGTTGGATCGTAATCTGTAACAACTACTCCCTGAATAAGCTGCTTACTTGTATTTATTTCTATCCCTTCAAAAAACACTTTAATCCTAGTGTATTTACCTAAATTAACATCCTGTAAATCATCATTCTCATCTATCAAATCACCTGTTGCAATATTTACCGCATCAATAATCTCTTTAATGTTTTCTAAAAAAGGCAAGGTTACATAGCCCCAACCCGAAAAAACACCGTTTCCTCCCGAAACCTCTCTTACTACAACAGGAAAATCACCCGCTGTAAAGGTATCATTCGGTTTTAAACTTGGTAATGGATCGGTATTAGAAATGTCTATCTCTGGGGTGAATCCGCAGTTGTAATACGCTGCTTCATCATTAGACGGTGTCGTAAATTCTTGAATGTTTGAATATGCATATCCTGATAACGGTGTGCACTCTCCTCCCACTCTAAATTCATAAATGGTATTGGGTTCTAAATTGTAAATCGTGCCCTCGTTGGTGTAACTCTCAGTGCTAAACCAATCTGCTTCTCCAAATCCCTTTTTTCGGTATTGAATTTGGTATTTTATATGATCTGATAGTTGCCAGTTAACACGAACTGATTCCGAATTTAAGGCTTGTGATATGACGAATGAAGGCGACGTACAATCTTCTAAATATCTAAACCAAAAAATCTCACTTTTTCCATCGTTTTTAAATACAGCGGTTTCTTCAACACCATCACTTACAAAAGCTCTTACTTGCCAACCGTACATTTTACCAGAAAGCATTTGTGGTGCTTCCGGACCTACTAATAAAGTGGTGCTTTGTGTGGTAGTTTGATAAAAAGGTACTGAACCTAAAAAATTTGCTTGAGGGTTTTGTATGTCCCAAAGCTCTTTTAAAGTAAATTCATACTGAACGTTTGGAGCGTTTGTATGGCGGGGTGTCCAGGTAAAAATTACATTCTGTGGATTCATCGCCGTAACAACATTATCTCTGAAAGGTAAATTTAAAATGGGCGGATCATTTTGAATAAGATAAATAGTAGTACATCCGTTGTTAGATATCTTTCTATTGGTAAAATAATCATATACCTCAAAACAAAATTCGTAAGGTCCGTTGGGTAATGGCGTATTGAATCGTTGTGGCGTAATTCCTGTTAGATTATTTTGACGAAAATAAGCTTGTAAGTCAAGATTTGATAGCCTTAAATTAACACCTCCGTCTAAAAATATAGGAGCTTCTCCTATAATTAAATCATTGGATATAATGGTCAGTCCTTGCCCTTTGATTTGCATTTTTAATCGAACACGCCTTCCTATTTCATTAATATCTGTTAGTAGCAGATTAACAAATAGCTTTTCACTTGTTGTGGTTGCATAATCAGATAGTTTAATGCTGTACGGAGGTACTATTTGTGGTGTTACTTGCACTGGATAGGTTTGTGCATTGGTTTGAAGGGAGGTTACCAGAATGGTTAATAGCAAACTGGTTTTCAAAAAGCAATTTTTAATCTTTCTATTATTTAGTAGACTTGTTTTTTGTTGCCAATGAGTTGCTAAGCTGAACTTTTTTAAATTGTTCAAACAACCTTCAAAATACAGAACAAAATAACAATTAAATAAATGTACTATTTCTAACAATTTTCTCATTACTATTTAATTTTTTGAGGGTTTTGAATCATACATCCTAGCAATTTTCTTGCATCTAATGACTCTTTCATCAAAATACCATGTGTTTCATTCTCTATATATTCACAAGCCAAAGAAAAATTGATCCAAACTTGCGTTTCGCTATTTTTCATATCGGCATCTGACAACTTCATAAGAATATATTTTATATTATCGGTTAATGAAAATTTGGTACTACTAAACTGGATTATTTTTTCATTTAACAAGGCAAAAAAATAAAGCATAACATTGCTACGGTTTCTTATGTTATCGACGAAAGATGTAAAAAGAAACTGTTTATATGCGAAATTTTTATTTAGAAATAGTATTGCATATAAATAATTTCTGTGGCCTTCTGCACTATTTGGACATATTTTTCTATAACTTCTTCTCATTTGATTTCTTAAAAAAGAACGTTCTTCCTTTGGATATTTTTTTGTTTTTTCAAATATATTCATGGCTAAAACAAATACTCTTTATATGCTTTTACGTCTTTAAAATACATTACTTAGCTTCTTTTTGAATTTTTATATCTACTACAATGTAAGAATTGACACCTTGCTTTACAAACTCTTTAATTTTAATTGCGCCCTTTCTTTGATCTGCGGTTTCAAATAATACTATTCTTGGCAAACCTACCTCTGAAAACTCTTGATGCCCTGCTGCTGTTTCATGAATCGTTGTATTTTGAAAAAATACATCATTCCTAAGTGTATCAAATTCTAAAACCGACATGGAAGTTTGGCAATTACAATGTTCTTGAGAATTGATAATTTTGGTAGTTCCTGAATTGGGGATCACAGAAAAAGCGGTAGACTGTGCCTTATCTGGACTTACAAACTTGTTAAATGTAAAACTATCATTAAGTCCGAAGTATACAATATCTATTTTAGACCCGATTGCATCTGTAACTTCATTTTTAGTATATACTTTTCTATCCGCTGCCGAAAAGAAAGCACCAATATTACCGTTATTATGTGCCGTATTTATCCCTAATTTTAAGTTCTCAAATGTTCTGATGTTGGTATTTTCATAAACGGAAATCGTTTTGACAATTTCCTTTTCTTGTTTGCTATTAGAAGCCTTCAGTTTAATTGCATGTGTTCCTGGTGTTACCAACGTAATTTCCATATTTTCGTCGGTACTTGAATTAATTGTAGCGCCTTCAAAGGTCCAATTAAACTGAGTAGCGCTTATACTTCGATTTGTTAAACTAACTTTTACTGGAATTTGAAAATCATCATCTTCCGTAACCACAGAATAATCGAAATTAGCTTCTAAGTAAGGAAATACCTCAACTGTCTTCTCTAGTGTATGTACTTCCGATCCGTTTCCTGCTCTTAATCGTATTGTATGCTCACCAGGGGTAGTAAATACAATCGTACTTGGATGTTGTTCTCTTGAAGTTTGCAAAGAACCTCCTTGAAAAAACCAATCGAAGAAAAATGCTCCAGTTGTATTGTTCGTAATCGCAATTTCTACAGGCGAAAAATTATTTTCTATAACCTGTACGTCAAAATCCAAATGAATTGTTGGGTTAATACTTATAGTGTCCGTTTGTATGTCAACACTTCCATCCCTATTAGATGCTTCAAGTTTTATCACAAATTCTCCTGGTTCATCATACACTATTACCCCCGGATTTTTGCGGTTAGAATTATTGGGTTTTCCTCCTTGAAATGTCCATTTATAAGTATCTGCTCCCGTTGTAGAATTGGCTAATTTAACGCTTACAGGTGCCGTTAAATCATTATTCAAAATGGTATGAGTAAAGGCTGTTTTCACTGGTAAAGCTACCTCATCAATACAAGCAAAAACAGCACTTATCAATGTCAATAAAATAACTATTCTTTTCATTTATTCTATAATTACTTTTGCAATTCTTCTTGTTTTTGCCGATTCTAAAAGAATAATATATATTCCAGGAGGAACATTAATATTATAATCAACTTCATATTCTTTTTGTCCAGATAACATTTGATCTTCAATTATCGTATTGGCAGAAAGACTAAAAAGACGTAAAGAAATTTCAGCCTCTTTTTCTAAGGTAATCGTTACCTTAAAGTTTCCTTTATTCGGATTAGGAAAAACGCTAAATTCTTTTACTAATGGACCTTCAATATCACCAATATCTTCTATAGTTCTTGCTTTGTGAACTTGTACCACTTTAGTTATCATTTTTCTACAATTTCCTTCTTCAGAAATCATTGAGACTTCATAGCTTCCTGGAGCTGGAAATCGCAATACAACACCTTCCGTTGTCTCTTGAACTAAACTAACGTTGGTAGGTATACGCCAAGAAATAGTATCACTGATCGGGTTGGATACGTTTATAATAACAATATCTTCCCCAACAAATGCCTGAGAAGTAAGTATAAACTGTGCATCAATAATAGCATTGGAAGCGTTTATAGTAATACTTTTCGATATCTCACATCCTTCATTGGTTTTTACAGTTAATGTATACACGCCTTCCTCACTTAAAATAACATTGCTACTAGTACTATTAAACCCATTGGAAGATGTCCATTTATACGATGCAATGCTACTTTGTGCCACATTGTATTCAATGCTTTCTCCTGAACACAGGGTAACTTCGCTTGGTACTAGTTCAAAAGCAAATTCTTCTGGGTTTTCAAGCGTAAATTCTTTTTTCATTTGACAGCCCTTTTGATCGGTCACTGTTACAGTATAGGTTCCTGAGCATATATTAGCAATACTACTTGTTGTTGCTCCATTATTCCAAAGAAATGTAAAAGGTGCTTCTCCTCCTTCTATATCAACATTGATTGCTCCACTACATTGATTGTAGCATTTAATATCAGTGATTGTCTCGTTAATTATGAGAGGAGAATTGTTCTCTAACGTAATGCTTGCTGTTGTTTGACATCCGTTGGCATCTGTTATTAACACAAAATACGTTCCTAATGAGGCATCCGTCAGTTCAGCGCTAGTTTCTCCAGAACTCCATGCGTACGAATAAGGCGGTGTTCCTCCTTTAACTATGGGAGTAATCTCCCAATCATTATTCATTCCACATCCAGTAGCATTGGACTGAAGAGTAGCCGTTAAAATTTCAGGTTCTGCAACAAAAAAAGATTGGCTGTTACTTGCATTATTATTAAAATCGGTAACTACTACATAATAATTTCCTGATGGTAAATTGTAAATAAACTGACCGTTGCCTAGTACGTTATTGGTACTTGCGGAATACCATACATAGGTATTTCCTCCGACGCCTCCATTAGCCACTGCTTTTAAGGATGCTTGACTATTTCCTTTACATTGTATTTCTTCATTCTGTTCAATAGTGACAGTAAGAGGTTCAGGTTCTCCTAGATTATATACCTCAACAAGCTCGCAACCAAGCTGATCTGTTACTTTTAAAGTGTAATTTCCTGCTGAAAGATTTTGTATGGCATTCGTATTTCCTAAAAGATTTAGATCCTCATCTCTCCATTCCAATTGATATGGCGCTGTTCCTCCAATTACATCAACTGCTATTTTTCCATTACTAAGTCCTGCTCCTGTTGGTGTGTTAAATACTGTAGGTGTAGCCTTATATTCATTAGGTTCAGAAATTAGTATGGTTGCTGAAATTTCACAATTATTATCATCTTTCACAACCACTGTATAACGTCCTGCTGCTAATGCTGTTATTGTTGAAGTCGTCATTCCATTATTCCACGCGTAGCGGTATGCATTGGTTCCTCCAGTTACCGAAAGTGTAATACTCGCATCATTTCCATTATAACAACTAACCGCTGTTTTAGTATAGCTAATAGCGAGTGGATTGTTCTGAGGTAATAAAATTTGTGCTTGTGCAGTATTTCCATTAGAATCGGTTACTTTTACCATATAGGTTCCAGAAAAGTTTGTCAATTTAAAGGCACTACCTATTTCTGTAGTAGGGTTGTTCAAATCAAACCATTGATATGTGTAGGTTTCATTCATTTTTAAAAATCCTCCTGAAACGTTTGACCTAATCGTTCCTCTTCCACCAAAACAATCTATCGGATCTGCAATTGCTAATGTTACCTCTAATTTATCAGGTTGTGTTATTGTATATTCTTTTTGAAGGATACAATTATTAGCATCTGTAATAGTCATTACATAGGTAGCTGCTGCCAATCCTGTTACATGGCTTGTTGTACCAATGATAGCAACACTATTTTTTAATCTAAGCGTATATGCGTAGGGCAAAACACCTCCTTTTACAGCTACTACTTTAATTTCTCCATTATTAGTTTCAAAACCTGATAAATTTACCTGAGTATCATTCTCTATTTCTATTTTTTCTGGTTGCGTAATCGTAAATGTTTTTTCAATTGCTGGATTAGGGCAATTTAAATTATCTGTAACTTTTAATTTGTAGGTTCCAACAGGAATATTTGAGAGCTTATTAGTTGTACCAATTACATCAGCCTGCCCTTGTTTAGTCCATTGATACAAATACGAGCTACTTCCTCCACTTAAGGCTACCTCTATTGCGCCAGTTGTATCTCCAAAACAAGCCACATTAGTAACTTTTGAAGAAGAAATTTCTACCAAGGCCGGATTTATCATTTCTAACTCAGTGGTCGTTTTAACACCGTTTCCATTTCTATCCGTTACCTCGATACCGTAAACTCCTGCAGCAATATTTGTCAATGTTGTTCCAGTAGCGCCAGATATAAATATTTTTCCTCCTCCTGCTTCTTTTTCATACCAATGATAGGTATATGGAGGCAATCCTCCTGAAACAGCTACTTCCATTTTTCCATCAGTATCGTTAAAACAAAATAAACGTCCATCGCTTGGAATAGTAATAGCTGCCACCAATTGTTCTGGTTCATCTAAAATATGAATCAACGTTTCTGAACATCCATTTGTATCTTTAACTTTTACTTCATAACGTCCTTTACCTATATTCGTTAAATTTGGGGTTGATGCGATTGAAATTGTTGCTCCATCTTTAAACCATTCGTATGTATAAGGAAAAGTACCTCCTGTAACATTGATGTTTATGCTTCCGTCTGTGCCACCATATGCTAATGGATCTTGAGCATTTACGATTCCAACAGATAGCTCTTGTAGTGGTTCCACTATGGTTATCGTTTTTTCTAAGGAACAGCGATTGTTATCCGTTATCTTAACCGTATAGTTTCCCTCTCTTAAACCTCCAATGTCTTTCGTTGTTGCACCATTAGACCATTCGTAGGTATACCCTGGGGTTCCTCCTGTAATATTTAATGCAATACTTCCCGTATCTCCTCCCTTACACAATACATTGGCTACTGTTTCTTGTATTGAAAGGGGCTGTATTGGCTGGTTGATAACAATACTTTTTTCTTTTTGCTCTACAGGAACTCCTGCTAAAAGTACTGTAACCTTAACCTTGTAAGTTCCGATGCCTAAATTAAAAACGGAAGCTGTATTGGTACCAAAAGTTGTATTGGTACCTTCTACTTTAAACCATTCATATTGATAAGTAGAGCTAGCCCCTCCTTCAACATTGGCTGTTATCGTACCTGATGCTTCTCCAAAACACTTAACATCACTCTTGTTTAATTTAATGATAAGTGGTTCGGGATCTGTCAATATAATATTTGCTAGCTCCTCATTACAATTATTAGAATCAGTTACAACTACTTTATACGAACCTTCCTTTAGCCCTGAAACATTCTGAGTAGTTGCAAAAGGAGTAGAACTACTATTCTTAAACCATTGATAAAAGTACGCTCCTGTTCCACCTAAAACCGATACATTAATAAATCCATCACTTGCGCCTGCGAAAGTTGGATTTCCATCGCTTACCTTAGAAACCTTTATGGCACTAGGCTGTTCAAGCTTGGTTGGCACAATAGTCGACAAACATCCATTTGCATCTTTTACTTGTACTGAATAATTTTTTGCAGTTAAATTAGCTATTGTTTTTGTTGAATTGAAATTTACTGATTGTTCAATACCATCAAGAATTAAAGTATATGGTATCATACCTCCTGTTATTGACACATTTATCTTTCCGTCATTCCCTCCATTACATGAAATATCACTGGGAGTAATTATTGGTGTCGATAGTTTTGTTGGTTCTACAAGATTTACTGTAGCACTCTTTTTTATATATTTATCTGAAACTTCTATTCTATAATTTCCAGCCAATAGGGGTCCAAAATCAACAACTTGATTAGTAGCACTCGAATAACTAACATATTTAATAGGCAATATAGAAGTGTTACCATTTTTATAAAGTTTTACTGTGTAATTTCCACTACTAGGTGAAAAACCTCCTTTTATTAACGCTCTAATATGTCCTTCTCCCTCAAAACAAGCTATTGGTAAATGTACAGAAGTGCTAATTTTCAATTCTGGCGGATTGGTTAAGTTAATTTTATTACTTGTAGCTTGGCAGGTTCTACTTTTAGCTATCACATGGTATTCTCCATGCGAAAGCCCGTTAATCTTATTATTCTGATCTAAAATAGGCTGCGGGCTCATTTGAACATCGTTTTTATACCAGGTATATGTATAGGGATTTAAATCTGTATCCCATCCTCCTTTCACCACACTTAACTCAATAATTCCTGTATTGGTATTATACTCTTTTATTTCTTGTGCTTTTACAATGGTAACAGATAGTTTTTCCGAGGGGCCTTTTATTTCTAATTCAATAATTTTATTATTATCCCCGTCAACTATTACTGTTTGAGAAAAAATGCTACATGATATCATTAATAACATTATTACTAAAAACTTATACTTCATTGTATTTTTATTTTTCCCTTGATAATTCATATTACTTATTCTTTTTTAGCCAAACATTTATTTCCATCCCGTACTCGTATTCTTGATTTTCCTTTTGGTAAGCTACCTATTACCACGTTTCTGGCTGTATTAACAGAAGTACTAAAAGGAACCCATGTTCCATTTCCATTAAGCTCATATTCAAATCCTTCACCTGTCCCCCCATTAACATTATAGATTTCAATTTGTCCGTCGTTTACACCATAGCAAGACTGGTCTTTTTTGTGCCTTGCTGAAAAGCTTATATTTGTTGGCTGATCCAATCGAAACGTATCTGTCTTCTCCAAAGAATCCCAAAAAGGAGATGATTCTACTGGTTTTTGAGGAGATTCCCCTATGTTTAAGGTTTGATATCTGAAATAATAGTAATCGTCTGTTCCTTTAGTGGGAGAAATTTTCTCGGGCCATTCAAAACCAACATTTCCACCTCCTAAATCATCAAATTGAATGATTGGATCTGATGTATTGATAGGAATTGAACTTAATTGGTTTACTAAAATCTTACGGTTCATTCCGTCGACATAAAATAAAGTTACCACCAATTGCTCTGCAGATTCAATAGGCCTGCTCAATTTCACCGAAACTTTGCCCTCATCAAGATCTGCACGTTGATAAGAACAAAAATAATTTTTCTGATTGTAGAGTGCCAAAAATTCTGGAGAACACGATATAATACTAAAGCTTAGTGGTTCGTTACATAAATAAGAGTATTTTTCGCAATCTTCATTATAGTACTTAATTCTAACTTTCAAAGATTTACCTATAGTTGCACCTGAGATATTCGCCGTATTTAATTCAAAAAAACTAGCTCTGCGTTCATAGGGCAAATAAGTTTTCCAATCAGCATTGGTTTCTAATTTATATTCAACAGCATAACTGGATTCCTCATTACAATCATTAACATAAAATTTAAGTGGCTGACAATCTTTAAGCAAAAGATTATCAAACGCTTCTTTTTGATCTTTCTCTAAAGAATTACTACTATAAATTCTAGGGTCGTCGTAAATTCTATAAATGTTAACATAATTAATACTTAAAGAACCACAATATGGAAAAAGATAATTATGTTTCAAACATCCAGATACTTCTGAAATAACAGTTTTTCTAGTATTATCCATTTTTACAAAACCATTTTCATCTTGTACTGCTCCGTCACATATAAAAGAAGAAGTTGCTTTGTAATTTATCTTTGAATTTGCCTCTGCAAACTCCATAGGACTAATAAATCTTATGATACTATCATACTTTTTGTTTCTTATTATTTCAGGATCAGTAATATTTGTAATTTGAACATTATCAAGATATATTCTTTTACTTTGCAAAGAAGAACGTAACTTTAAGTAATAACTCCCTTTATATCTATCAAATGGAAAAAATAACTCTTTAGACTTGTTAGAAAGATCAAAGTTATACTCAACTTTATAGTTAAACCCTTTCTTTAATTTTTCGGCGCTATATTTAAAACTAACGTCAATAGTTGCTTGTCCTCCATTACTATCATATAAATCCATAAAACCTGATGCTATATTTGATGCATTAAAGGAGAGTATATCTGTTTTACCCACACTTGCACTGTAGCCATCACAACTAAACCAGCTTCTTTCATGAATAAATGATGAAAACTGAATTTGTTTTGGCTTATGCTCAAAATACTTCGTTAGTATTTTTCTCTTTTCTACTTTAGGATCACGAGTAAAAATAACAGTATGCGTAACATTATTTACATCCGTTACAGTAAGTCGTACATGTTTATTTTCTCCACAGAGTCCACTATTTGCAAGAAAATTATAATCATAATCTATTATATCTACTTTGTAGTTATAATCCTGTGCGTAAAGCACATAATTACATAAAAGCATTATGAAGAAGTATTTTTTCATGTTATTTATTTTTAAAGAACCCTGTCTTTATGAATTGCCTATCTATATCCTTTATTTTTTTTATTTATATCAAAAGAAATCCCACTAATTCCCTTTGGATAAACATTTATTTTTATCTCGTATTTTTAAACGAACCTTTCCTTTGGGTAAACTTCCAACTACTACCGTTCTTACTGAACTGTTAGAAGCGTCAAAAGAAATCCATGTTCCGTTACCATTTAGCTCGTATTCATACCCCTCTTCTGTTCCTCCTCCAGCATTGTATATTTCAATTTGTCCATCATTCACATCAAAACATGACTGGTCTTTTTTATACTTTGCTGAAAAAACTACATTTGTTGGTCTATCCATTCGAAAAGAATCTGTCTTTTCTAAAGAATCCCAAAAAACATCTGTTTCTGATGGTTGATTAGGCGTTTCTCCCAGATTTAAAGTCTGATACCTGAAATAATAATGATCACCAACCCCTGCAGTAGATGGAATTTCCTCTGGCCATTCAAAACCAAATTTTCCTCCGCCTAAATTATTTAATTTTATTTCGGGATCCGTTGAGACTATCGGTTCGGTGCTTAACTGATTTACTAGCACTTTAAGACCTGTATCGTCTACATAGAATAACGTTACTACTAGCTGCTCTGTTGGTTCGATCGCTCTACTTAATTTAATTGAAATTTTACCCTCATCAAGATCTGGGCGTGAATAAGAACAGTAATAATTTTTTTTACTGTAATATCCTTCAAATTTGGGAGAACATGTTGTCACTGTATAATCTTTAATGGCAACAAATTTGTCTAAAGCTCTATGTCCTGTTCTAAACCTTAAAATACTTTGCCCGTTGGTAGGAAGACCTAACCTTGTATATAAGTCTTCTATATTTATATTAATTGTCGTTTTTTTCGACTCCAAAGGTTCCCACCCATTTGTATTTATTTGATAATCCCAATCATAGCCTCCTTTTAATTCAATCGTTTCGTTATAGCATAAGTTTTTATTAGTTCCATCTGAGTTAGTTGGACCTTCAAGATGCAATGCATAAAGCTTTTGCTTAAAACCACAACTTTCCCGAAAAAATTCCGTTGTAAAATTATTGCTTCTTACCCTTCTTTTATAACGTGAATCATTGAATGTATCGCATTGACTTGTTGGATCCAAGAGGCTAATTTCATGATTTTCAACACTTATATCGATATAACTCCATGTATTTGGTAAGGTTAAAAAATCAAAAAACACCTCCCCAACATTATCAAGAAAAGCATGCCCTGCATGGCTTGGAGTTTGAGTATTTTGTCCTGAATCAATAGACAATTTAACCTGTCCATAGTTCCTATGCAATCCTTTGGTTACTTCAGTTTCCACTAAATAAGCATACTCTGAGCTCTGTGCATTTCCTTCTGAAAGAAAGCACGTTAAAAACCCACACAATATTGATTTAATTTTATCCATTAAATTCCTTTAGCAAAACAACCTTGGTCATCTTTTAATTTTACTCTTAGTTTTGTTCTTTTTAATTGATCAACCACTACATTATTCCCCGAAAATGATGTCCAGTTTTTAAGAACAGTAAGGGTATTCGTTCCTTGAACCTCATAAACTATATATGAAAAAGTTCTATTCCCTTCAGATGAGACATTATAAAGACGAATTTTACCGTCTTTTACTGCATAACATGATTCATCGTTTATTTTTTCTGCAAAATACGCTACTTTTTTGGCCTTCCCGATCGTAAAAAGATGCTCCGATAAAGTAGCCCATGTAGGATCACTTGAAACAATGCCACCATTGCCTAGTTTTGTCTGGTATTTCAATTTATAATTACCCGCAGGTAAATCACCTACCCAAGTGTAGCTGTAAGTACCATCACTTTCATTAAATAAGTTAAAAGTACTCTCCTGCGGATTTGCTGCTAAATCATAGCCTGTATCGTATTCATAGTAAAGCGTCATCACTAAATTTTCATTGGTATCCAAGCTCCTCTTTAGTTTTAATTTAAAGCTACCATCATCAGAGTAATTACATTTTGTTTTAATAGGATTTATTGCACTAAACTCTGGTGAGCATGTTGTTAAACTAATGGTGTAATTGTTCAATGAGTATATTACATCGTTTGTAAATGGTGCAGTGAACTTGAAACGTAGTTGTAAGTTTCCGGAAAATTGAGACTGCCAAGAGGTTCCAAAAACATCTAGTAAACTCACATTTAAAGGATACCTATTTTTATGATTTGGTATTTCTTTCCAACCTGAGTTACTGTAATATTCCCATACTAAACCGTTCACATTATGATTTAATCCATCTGAATACCTTGCAAAAATTGCCTCCCTTTCGCAAATCTTACCGTTTGGAACATTTATTTTGGGTAGTAAAACTGCATAATATGAAAGCGGAAGACATGGTGCAACACAATAAATTGGATTACTTCCCGTATATAAAACATCAATTCTGTCGAAATGATTTAGTATTTTATCAACTTCTGTATTTGGACATTCATCAAAGAGAGTTCCTCCACAGTTACCAGAACAATCATTACCATCACGCTCATCAATAATTTGTGTAAAATCAATATAAACTTTTACATCTCTTTCAGAAATATCATACTTCCCCTGCTGATGACTCACCAACAAACTGACTTTATCTATTGGGCAGTTTTCAGGGTCTATCAAAATTTCTTTTTTTAAAACATATAGCTCTGATTGTGCATTTATATTAAAAACAATGGAACATAAAAAACAATAAAACATTGCTACTCTCATACCTAATATTTAACTTCCATTTGTTTCATTTCTCCTAAACTACCGTCTTTAAAAACAGGTCTTAACATATAGATATAACTATTGTTTGGGTGTACGTCTTCGTCAACAATTCTGGTAATCGTTTGAGGAGCATTTCTTAACAAAGTCACTTTTTTATCTTTAACACCTTTATAAATCATAACCTCTAGCAAATTATCTTTATCTACTATTTTCCAAAAAATTTCAATGAAACCATTTATTTTATCAACATAACTCCCAAGGCTTTTTATGCCAGATCTAAGCTTTGTTTTAGGTACCTCAATCGTTAAATAATTTTCATTTTCAGACTTTAACCCACTATCATCAACCGCTTTTATCAGATATTGATACTCGGTACCTCCATCCACATTGGAATCTACCCAATCGGTGTATGCTACTTTTAAGCTATCTTTAGGAATGGAAGCTGATAATGACCACTTAACAGAATCTTTTACACGCCTATAAACCTCGTGTGTTAGGAGATCTCTACTCTGGCTATTGGCCCATTTTAAGTGTACTTTTCCTTTTTTTACCTCGTAAGATGTAATCACAGGGGATGTTGGTGGTATATAATCTGGCTTTTTTAGTGTTAACCTATCCGAATATTCAGACATATTATAACGTTGATCTACTGCAACGATTTTATAATATACTTTATCATTTAAATTCTTAACCGCAATACTGTCATAAAAAATAGTTGCTTTGTGAGGACTTACCGTTATTTGAGAAAACTCTTCCTTTTGATTATTACCTCTAAATACGCGATACCCAAGCATATCTGGTTCTGTATTTGCTTTCCATTCTAAAGTTACCACACCTAAGCTATCTACCTTGCCTTCTAGCCCAACAGGTTTTACCGGTGGAATTGAATCTATGGGCTGTACTAAAACAGGATAAGAATCACGATTACTTCCATTCTTACCTATGGCAGTAATGGTAAAATAATTTGTTGGATCAATATCATCATATTGAATAGATCGCTCTTTTGGCGCTATGTTTTCGATAACAGGTTTATAAATACCATCTACTTTATTACTTTTATTGAGGCGAAAACCAGTTATAAATTTAGTCCCTTCTTCTAAAAATTCCCATTCCAGCAATACGCTTTTATTAGTATTAACAATTTCTTTTGAGCTTATTTTTGGCACATATGCTAATACTTTTAGTCCTTTTCCAGAAATTACCTCGGAAGGAGGGCTTAGCTCACCAAAGGGTGTTCTTCCTTTAACCCTATAGTAATAAGTTTTGTTGTTCGTTATTGAATCTATATAATAAATTCTTTTCGTATCTACCCTTCCACCGCTATTTAAGGTAGTATATGGTAATTTATTAATTTGCTCAAATAATTGTCCGTTTTCAGAACGCTCTATAAAGTAACTATTATACTGATTTGCATATATTTTATAATTCCAGTTTAACATTACCTTTTGGTCATCGAAGATGGCTGCTAAATCAAGTGGCCTAGGTAACTCCTCATAATCTTTCATACCAATAAATACACCTCCATCATTTATCTTCATTTCATTTTTTGGAACCAAAGAAAACACCTTATAAACATATTTTTCATTCGGTCTAACTTCATGGTCTTCAAATGCCAGCCCTGCTAATTGAGCTACGGAAAAGTCTTGGTCTGCTGCATAAAGTGCCCATGTAAAACGCTGCTCCTGCTCTTGCGACATATTGATGATTCCTTGTAAACTGCCGACCCCTTGAACATTGAAATTCTCGCCAAATAAAGCTTGTGCCATCACAGCTGCATTGTTATTTTTTTCAATAACTTTCATCCATTCTTCAGGTGATGCAGGTTTAAATTCTCCAAGCTCTTTAAGAATAGGTTTATTTATAGTTTGTCCATCAATACTAATAGTATATCTCTTGAGTTTATATCCGTATTTAGCTAGCTTTCTAAATGCTCTTGGAGTATCTGGAGCCCAGCGAAGCATTATTTTTGGATCCGTTTGCGCTCTTCCTAAAACTTTTATTTCTGCTTTTTTAGTAATCGTTTGTGCATAAGCAGCGCCAATTGAGCACAATATTAATATGGTTATTTTAACAATCCTTTTCATTCAGCTTTAAAATGGGTTTTTATATTTAAATATAGCATTGGTCCCTAATTTACCTCCTGGTAATACATACTGCATTTTAACCTTATACTTTCCAGAGCTAATGGCTGGAAAGATACCATTTATGATAAAATTATACTTTTGAATTTGTGTGGCATATTGAGAAGGATAATTTAAATACTTATTTACCACTTTATATTGTAAATCGATAAAATCATTCTTATAATGATATGGTAAATTATATCGAAATGGCATTCTTTTATCCAGTAATGAAAAATTTGGTTTTTGTCGCAAATACGGCACATACCAAGTTAATATATCAAGCCCTTTTATGGGTGGTAAACCTAATTTATCCGTATTCCTATTAAAGGTAAAATCAGCTTCTAAAGGATATCCCTCATATATCAAGTTGTAAATTCTATCTTTATAATAAGAATCATCTAATACTGCCTCTACTGCTATTAATGGCTTATATCCTGAGTACTCACTTCCTTCTAGTTCAACCTCATCAAATCTCTCCGATGCCTTCATATCTGTTTGTATTGCATGAACATCTGAATAAATAGGATCTAGGTAGTGTTTAACAACATTTTTTGCTTTTATCTTTCTCTCAAAGGTATTGTATTTACTGGTATTAAAATCATACTTTAACAATGCTGTTTCAACCTCAGTGTTCACCACATTTTGAACATTTTTATTCTTAACTTTTATCGTATTACCTTCCTGCCCTGTATCTTTTTCTGTATAAGAGGTAGTATTCTCTTCCCTTTCTTTTCCTTCAGGCATGCTAATTAATTCCAAGGTATATTTTTTACTATTTTGAAGTTGACTAAGGTTAAAATTAACCTTACGATCTCCTTTATGATAACTTACTGTATTCGTTACCAAATGCCCATCTTCATTAGAATATCTGACATTTTGAGACCAGTTTGTTTCTGGCTTGAATAAATAAGGCTGTCCTCTTTTTAATTTTACAAAACCTATTTTAGACTCTTTTTGAAAAAAATATTTTTGATCAATTACAGGATACGCATATACAATATTTTTCAGTGGAATAAAATCTGGAGCTTCACCCGTTGTAAAAGTTCGCTCCTCTATTTCCTGTGCTTTCTTTCCTTTTGATAATATCGTTACCCAACTTCCCCCTCTCAATTCCTGAAAACTAACAACTACTTTTGTTTTTAAGGTGGATTTTGGTGGTAATACGTCAAAAGAAATAAAGTTAGCAACGTCTTTGCTATCGCTCCATTCCAGCTCGCCTTCTATTAGCTTTCCTTCTTTGGTAACTACAAATTCATCGAGTAAAATTCTATACGTTTTAACACCTTGATCATCCTCAAGTTCAAATGCTTCGTTAATTTTCATATTAAAAGCTGCTTGTGGAGCTGTAAAAACATCTACCTCAGAAGCCTGGTCATCGGGAGTTACGCCTGATATAATTTTAAGTCCGCCTAAAGGTGCTCCTCCAATAATTTCACATTCATCTCCGAGTTCAATCTTAAATCGGAACCTTCCACTAACGAGCCCTCCAAGAACACTAAAATGCCCTCCAACATAGCCTCTAAACCATGATGGGTTTGGTAATTTTGCTTGTAATAAAACGGCAGCTCCTGCCCTAATAATTGGAATTTTTGCTTTATAAAACCACAGATTTACCTTAACTCCTAATTCTCCTTCTAAATACGCATAAGCTTGTCCGTTTGCATACCATCCATCTACACCTATTTGACCACTTCCTTTACAAGCTGTTTCGCCATAATCTTTGATCATGATATCAAATCCTAATCCAGCTCTAAAGCGAGCATAAAAAATCAAGAAATTCATATCTCCTGTATCCACACTCAGATCCATACCTATTGCGAATCCTCGACCATCCCCCAAAGCATTTAAGTCTCTCATGTAATCCAGATTAGACAAATTAACACCTAAGATGTCAGCTACAGCCTGTGGAGGAGGCGGGCTTCCTGGAATTTTATCTCCTATCATTAAATACGTAGTTGCCTTTACACTAAAACTACCTATCCCGACACGCAATCCAATACGATCTTTAGGTGTTCCCATATGCAAATACCAACCTTGAGTACTTGAATGAAAAACTGCCCAACCAGCCCTACCCCGTGGCCCTACTCCACTAAAAAAGTTTCCAGGTGTGTTTACGTATACTTCCATTTCACTATGAAAAGACCTATTTTGAAAATCCATTTCCATAGAAAAATGCGCATCTATTCCAACATCAAATGTTAAACCATCTTGTGGAAAGGCTAATTTACTGTACTCTGTTAATTTTGTTTCTTTAATTTTTTCAATAGCAGCATTGTTTTCAAGGTTATTTACCTTGTCTTGCATTGCTGTTAGCTTTTTCTTGAATTTATCGCCAAACTTAAAGTCAATAGATTTCATAACATGGGCTTCTCCAAAGAAAAGAACTCTATTTAGCCCTCCATGCTTATTAAATGCCATCTCAAACCCTACTTTTCCATTAAATGCCCTTTCATTACCAATAGCAAATCCCAACATTGCCCTAAACCCTAATCCTGAGTTAGCATCCGGAACATAATCCATTCCTGAAGGAGGACCTGGAGTCTTTACAGGCTTCCCTTCGTAAACCAAAACTGGTGGATTTGTTTTTTTTGTCATATGGTAATAGGCACCTCCTCCAAATCCGTTTACCTCAAGAACGCCAATTGTGGGTTTTGTTACCATAGCTGATAAATCTGCATAGGCATCTACGTACCAGTATCGAACATCTGTTTTTCCAAACCAAGCAGTTGCTTTTACATTTATGTCATTAAAATCTGCTTCCAATTCTCCATAAAAACCATCACCATACACAGGATCGTCATCTTTAATATCGACGTGTCCTTTAAACTTTACACTTCCAAGATCTGCAGCAACCTTTATTCTTTGAATATCAACTCTATCAAATTTCCAGCGTTGTAACTCATTTTCTTCATAAAACTTCCCTACGATATCCAATTTTGTTCCACCAGAAAAACCTTTTCCCATCAAGTTTACGTCTATAGCAAAACTTAAAGAAGTTTTACGTTCGTTCGCTGTAATTCCAATTTCTGAAATTGTTACTGGAAACCGTGCAAACTTAACATCTCCCTCATACCCCATATAATCCACTGAAAAATAAGGTGATTCTGTCTGAAGTTGAAGTTTCTGAAAAGTTACTCCTTTAAAATCTATAATTCCTTTTTTTCCATTTTCTAACTCGGCATTACTTGCATTAATATTTAAACTGCCATGTAAAACTGCTTTGGGTCTAAATTTTCCTTTTGATACTTTTAATTCAACTCTTGAATTCTCTAGAAGTGTCGCTTTTGCCTTGAAAACATTAAACGCAAGCTTTTTAAGAGGTGCTAAGCTTAAGATATATTCATCTTTTGCTACATCAATTATGGCTTCGTACTTAACCGTTTTATTTGCTAACGCTTCCTCAGAAAGATTCGTGAGTTCTTCTTTCTTTATTTTTTTAGAAACGGGTAATACAATATTACCTCCAAAGCCTGCTCCTGTAATTTTATTAGCTTCAAGATTTGCGTGGAGATTCTTCACTGAAAATTGCCACCCTGAAGCATTTCCTTTATCCAAAGAAAGTATGTTTTCTGCAGAAAAGTTTCCCGAAACCCCTTCATTATCTAATAATAAATTCATGGCTTTAAAGGAGATTCTCTCATTACTTCCGTTTTCTTTAAATTCTTTTGGAAGCGCCACTTTTAAGGATTTTATAAAAACACCTCGCCATAATTCTTCATTTCCTGCTACTAAGTATTTGCTCTTATAACTTTCAGTAAATTCAACACTCTCGGAGTTTCTAATATCACTGAAATCGAAAACAGCTTTATTAACTTCAAATACAAGTCCAGCCTTTCCTTTTCCATCCCCTCGATTTTTATTAGTTATCTGAAATGGACTAAGGCTAACTTCAGCAATAATGTCATTCCAATCTTCAACAACTGTTTGAAAACTTCCTTTTACTCTATTTGTACCTCCATTACTATCATCTCTCTTGTAATTTTCACCTTCTCTTTTAACAGGCTCTATTAAATCACGTGAAAAAAGCACATCAGCGGCGATTCCGATTTCTTTTAATCCTGAGCAATCTATGGTAACGTAAGTTTTATTATCAATCGCTCCTGTCTGCATATTAAACCCTCCTTTTAACTCAAGTAAAGCTTTATTCCCATTAATAGGGATTGGAATGTTCCCTAATAAGGAAATATTAGTATCTCCTACAATGCCTCCTTTATGTGATATTTTTAGATTGTCTGCTCCGAAAAATAAAACAACCTGACTTCCATCTTTTCTAGATTGTGGAATTACAAGTTTAACAAATGCTGTTACTTCTGTATAACTTGGATAAAATTTTGCTTTGCTAATACCTAAGACTGTCGTTAATCCTCCTACTTTTTTTTTAACGCCGATAGGTAAACTAATCATATCATCCGATCCAAGAACATCAACATAACTACCGTTAGTTTCTAATTTATTAAATATGGAACTTGCCTTTGCTATTAAGGAATCTACTTTCGGATTTTGAATGTAGTTTTTTATTAGATAATCCTCGTTAAAATCATCTAAGCCTGACAATACATTAAGCTCTGTATTAAGCTTCTTTACTGAGATTTCGTTAAATAAATCATTTGAATATATAAAGGAAGAGCTAAATATCAATAGCAGTAAAAACAATTTTTGCATAACTTAATTCTAAGGGGTTAATTTCTTCTTCTTATTTTAACCTCAAAAATAATATTATTTTACAACCTCTTAAAGATTTGTTAATTTATTTTTTTCAATTTTTACAATTTTATGTTTTTTTTTGATGTTTTTAAAACTTAAAAATAAAACAGCGAACAATAATTTATTATTCCAATTGTTAAATATTTCTAATTTACATAAATTTTTCTTGAAACATTAAGATTACATCCGTTTAGTAAAGAAGTTTTTTTACAATTAAAGGCTTGTTCATTTAAAAAAATACACTTTACCTTACATTTTTTAATTTAACACAACTTTATCTTGATAATTAATAATAAATAATATTGTGTTATAAAGGGTAATTACGGTAAAGCTTTCTAATTAAATTGACCTACAATTCAATAAACACATAAAAAACTGGTTTACAATTTTTTAAATTCATTTTTTTTATTAATTTTGGGTATAAACTTTTAGCTGCGTATTAACTAAACTTTCGTTGCGTAATTATTTGAATAACCTGTTAGTGCGCAGTATTTATTATTTGTATTGAGGCATTTCTTTTCCAGTATAATAACTTCATTTTTAATTTTTTATTATTACACTTATTAAAGTGTTTTTTTTTGAAACAAAAAATCAGTCAACATATTTTTTTTAAAATTAAAAATCAACTACTTAATCAAAAAATTATCTTATTTAAAATTGAAACTGAATACTATTTCAAATTAATACCCTTAATGCAAGTTCAGGGTTATCACCTATTTCTTGTCTCAAGAAATATTAATTTCTTTGCTTTAGCTTAGAGAACGAACTAAGTTTTTTCTTATTAAATTAGTTTTTCCCGTTCAATTTAGAACGGGATTTTTGTTTTTAAAAATCTATTTACTTATAAAATTCAATAGTTTTAAGCTCTATAACTTAGATTGTATTGTAATATATATTACTTTTTATAATGCAATTGTCTTTTCTTTATATCAAAATTATTACTAAAGCACTATGTTTAAAATACTATTTTTATAATAAAACACATAATTGTCAATAAACTAAGTTTTAACCTATTTTAGCCTATTTTAGCCTATTTATGCTAATTATTTTCTAGTTTCAGGAACTCTAAAACTATTTTATAAAAAAGCAGTATTACATTTTATTTTTTAATGGTTTCTACTAATCTTAATTTCAGTATTGTTATCTATTTACTCCACCATTTTATTTATTGACTTTTGTAAAGCATTTTCGAATTATAATGTCCGTACTACTTATGGTAGTTCGTTTCGTCGTATTTCAAAAAAAATGTTTAGATTTTTAGTAGAGTTTATATTACGTTTATAAAAAGGAGCTTGAAAGCTCCTTTTTTAATTTTATCGAATTATTTGTTCCTACTTGATTACATTATTTAATACCAATCAACAAAAGATTTCATAATGGCATATACCAAAAATAAATTCGATACAATTTACTTTTACTTTAGATATAATTTGAGTAATATTAACAATCACTTAACGAGCAAGTGAGCAAACCAAACGTTTAATAAAAATTTAATTATAATGAAAAAAAAAGGAATTGTAAAATACTTCAATTATGCTAAGGGCTTTGGATTTATCTGGGAGATAGTTACTAAGAAACAATATTTTGTACACTTTTCTTCTTCAAATGATGAAATTGGCGAAGGTGATTTTGTAGAGTTTAATACCAAAGAAATAGAAAAAAAATCACATGCTATTGAAGTAAAGGTACTACGTAAAAACGAGTTTTCTCATTGTATATCTAGCAATGGTGAGCTTGATATAAAAAGAATAAATGAACGTTTAAATGAACGTTGGAAGATAATGAAAAATGAATTATAAAGTTCCTTAATGACATGAAAGCCTCCTAACAAAAAATAATAATTTCAATACAATTAACTTTTTTTTTCAAAAAGTATTTCCGTAATATTGATAAACACATGAAAAGCATGTGAGTAAACCAAACATTTAATAAAAATTTTAATTACGATGAACAAAAAAGGAATTGTAAAGTTCTTCAATGATACGAAGGGTTTTGGATTTATCTCAGAAGAAGGTACTAAAAAAGAACATTTTGTACACATCTCTGGGTTAATTGATGAAATTAGCGAAGGTGATAATGTAAAATTTGAACTTAGGGAAGGCAAAAAAGGACCACATGCTGTAGACGTACAGCTACTATAGTGACTTTTTCTAGCTTAGCGAAGCCCTTATCAATATTGTTAATGGCTTTGCTTTAAAAATAATAGTAACTAATTTTTAAAATTTCTATGTATTCAAATCCAATATAATAGAAATGAAAATAATCATAAAGAAAATAAATAGTATAAAAATTTATTCTTATTTAGATTTCATACTTCTTGAAAATTATAAAAAATTCTTTTTTACCGTATTAAAAACACTATCAATACCTATTCAAAAGGTTGCCATGGCTATTTTTTGGTATAATTTTAATTGTCTTAATAAGCTTTGATAAATTTTATTTATTTATCGCTTATAACGTTTTTGCTAAGTTGCGTTTTAATGCAGTTTAGATTTTGTTAACTTGAGTTATGGTATTATTCTTTTCCAAAAATTTCGAAAGCGAATATTCAACTTTAGAAGATATTTCAGGATAAGCTTTTCTATTTACTACTTTATGTATTTTTAAACTTTTTAATTCTCGAATAAGCATTTTTTCACTTATCTCCGGAATCAATCCTTTAATTCACAAAACATTTTTTGCTGTTACCAATCTCGTGTATAACTCTTAGTCTCTATGTAACACTAATAATTGTTAGTGACTTGTTTACTGGACAAATAATTTTATTCTTCTTTAAACCAATAAAACACTTGTAATAAACGACTTAAACCTTAATGTAAGTACCTTACTTTTATGCAGGTACTTGTTTAATACTATGTAAATAGAGAACTTTGTATCAAAAACAAAATATTATGAATGATAAAATATTTGTATTAGGTGCCACAGGTGCTCAAGGAGCAAAAATTAGTGATGTGTTAATTGAAAATGGAAATAGTGTTATAACTATGTCTTCAAAATCAAATGAAAAACTTAAAAAGAAAGCTAATATTGAAATTGTTACTGGAAGTTTAAAAGTAGTAATTCGTCTGTCTGATTTGTGGACAGCAACATCAATCCATACTGGTACTTTTCCATTTCTATAAATCAAATCTCGTACTTCTTTATCCGTTAGTCCATTTTCAATTCTATCATTGTCTTCAGGATAGATGTCAAATTGAGTTAATTTAGGATTATCATTTGATGAATTCAAATGAACATCATATCGGAATTCTGGAACCAATTTATTTTTCAAATAACGCTCAGCGAACTTAAAAGAGACAAAACTTGTCCTATTGATTAATATTAAAAATTCTTCTTTCGTCATTTAATGAAACCTAACGTATTTGTATATGAAAAGTAGCAGAATAAAAAACTAGTACTTTTTCAATTTAAATACAAAAATAGCAGAAAAGAACGAACTTTTATTTTAGCTCTAAACTGCTATTTTTTATATACCCTGTTATAAGCCGTTACGCTTAGTTTTTATCTTTTAGTAATTTTTGAACTAAGATTTCTAAATCCTTAATTCTAGAGTTTTGCTTTTTCAACTCTTCTATTTCTTTTTGTTGAACATCTAGTTTTTTCTCTTGCTCAATCGTATACAAAGTCAATTCCTCTATTTTTTGTAGTAATTTAGAATCCATTTCACCAAGATAAATTCCATTTTCTTCAACTTCCTTAGCACTTGGAATATCCTTTAAATGTCCTTTTTCTTTTATATGGTTTTCTACTTCTATTAAGGTTGGTAAGTGATAGTCTTCTTTAAACACGAAATCTGCCCAATTTGAATAAGTAGCAACTTTAACTTCTGTTGCAGCTATTTTTCCATTGACCCCTAACTTGAAACCTTTTGTATCTTTAATTCCCATTCCAATCATTCCATTTGAATCAATATGAAAAGGAGTAGATTTCCAAGTACCTCGATTTTTCCACATTTGAATAGAAAAATTACCGTTGTTAGCACTTAAAACAGGTCTTTGTGTTGTATTGTTTCTTGACTCCAACTGTATAGCAGCACCAACACCACCGCCTACAATCAATTGATGATAACTCGTTTCTGAACCTTTTACTTCTAACTTAGCGTTTGGACTTGTTGTTCCAATTCCGACATCTCCTCCAAAATATCCTTTATGAAAAACTTTAAATATACTTGATCTAACATTTACCTCTTTCCAGTCCTTATCATTAGATGTATAACCACCTATAAACAGTCTACTGGTTTTGTTTTCCATAGGTTGCAAGTAACTTAAAGATCTATTAAAGTCTATTCCATAGGATTGAAGAGAGGTGCTTGCTGAGTTATTACTATTCACAGCAACAAAGTTAGAACCATTTACATATCCTCCAAAAATAGCATCTCCATTTGATTTAATTCTAAAACGCTCAATAGAGTTATCAAAATTAAAACCTCCCGAAGCGTAAACCAAATCTCGACTTCCTTTTTTAAAGCCCAAAATTCCTCTTTCTGCCACTCCATTTTCTGCCCAATAAATATAGCCAGAATTTCCTGAATTAGGTCGTAAATGCAAAACTTGATCGTTATTAGAATTAGTGATCGTTAATCTATCTTTAATTTGATCTTGCCCATTAACTCCCATACTCATTCCCATCATAGCAATGACGGCAATTTTAATTTTTGTTTTCATAATAATTTAAATTTATAATTGTTTTTAAGTTGTTTTCTTTTATGGCTTATAACGGTTCGTGTAAAATGCGTTTTAATGCATTTTTACACCTTGTTATGCACTTTACTTATTTCTTCTTTTATTCTATTTAACGTTTTTTCTCCAAGTTCATTAGCAATTATGGAATGATATTCCTCTATTATCTTTTCGTATCTGGAGAATGAGTCAGGACTAATTTTCCAAACAGCTTCTTCAATCTTAATTGTGGACTCAAGTAAATCACCTTCATATAAGTCACCTTCGCTTAGTGGGTTTTCTTCCAATTTTTTAATCACAATTGGGAGTAAGTGCTTTGTTCCAATCCTTTGACTCAATAGTGTTCTCAATTGTTCGTTTGTCAATGAGCCAATTGGTATTTTTCGATATTTAAAACACCTTTCCACAAGTCCAGAAGGAAATTCTCCATCTTCAATCCAAATATCATTCTCAAGTTGCTCTATCGACTTATTTAAGTCCATTATTCCAGTTTTCTTCTATTAGTTTATTCTAAACAACTTCAAAATCAACTGATTGATTATCAGCTTCTTAAATATTTCCCTTTCAAAATCGTTGTCGAAAAAACTCAACTGATTTTTAGTAGGGGGATTGTGCATAACTAGCGGATATACACAATTGTATATATTTCCGCTACAAATATAACATTAATGAGAATTATCAAAAAAAACTAAAAAGCTAACAAATTATAAGTTTTATAAAAATCATTTACACATTAAGAGGTAAAGAGAATATTCAAGATCATTTTAAATACCAAAGCTTTTATTAAATAAAAGAGCCTATATAATTAATTGAAGAAATGTTTATCTATCCATTTACTTTTTTTGATAACTTGCCTAATTAATTTGAAAATATCGAAAAAACAAAAATTGACGCCTCTGGTGACACCCAACAAAAAACCTCTGTAAATCAAAACATTAAGTAAAAATATTTGCTATATATCATAGTCAATATGATTTTGCAAAAATAAATAAAATGCTAGCGTATCTTTTTGAAAAAAATCATACCGCTATTTCTATGAAAACCTTGACAGAGATATTGAAAACATAGATTTACTAACAATAAAACTAAAAAATTATAGAATCGGGTTAGAAAAATACGCAAAAGGAAAAACTACAGATATTTTAAAAGAACTTATCGTAAAATTTATAGGTTTGATTTTCAAAACTATAACAGACTTGATATAATGCGCAACAATTACGAATAATTTTAATGAATACTTACTTTTTATCGATAATATTTCATTTTAACTTCTCTTGTTTTTTTCACTAATTAACTCTATTAGGCTAGCTAAAATCATGACAATAACACATCCTAAGAGATTTAACCACAAATAAGGAAGTATCTCTAAATACCAAATTACTATAATTAGTACTTGTGTTATAATTGCTGCAAGAAATACAGCTGGTCCACGTACAAATTTTATAAAAAAAGCCAACAAAAAAATACCAAGGACATTCCCATAAAAAATCGATCCTATTATATTCACCAATTGAATTAAATTATCAAATAAATTTGCTACACAAGCCACTGATATGGCTATGATACCCCACATAAAAGTAAACCATTTAGAAACTTTAACATAATGTTTATCTGAATGCTCTTGGGAAACATTTCTTTTATACAAATCTATAGTAGTTGTAGAAGCTAGTGCATTCAATTCTGATGCTGTCGAAGACATGGCAGCCGATAAAATTACAGCTAACAACAAACCAACCAAACCTTTAGGAAGATAATCTAATATAAAGCTTATAAATACATAATCCTTATCGTTTGTTTCTACTTTTGTATTTGATTTTTTTATAAGTGATTTTGCTTGTTCTTTTAGTTCAAGATCTTTTTTATTTAAAAAAATCAATTGTTTTTTGGATTCCTTTGTCAATTTATTAAAAAAAAGAACCTTTTTTTCCTCTTCAATACTTTTATGATTACGTTGTAATTCTTTATATTGTTTAGCATATTCTGATTTAATTACAGCTTCTTCCGCTTTTGGATTAAAGTTCAAAGGGGAACTATTAAATTGGTAAAAAACAAATACCATAACACCAACCAATAGTATAAAAAATTGCATAGGAACTTTTAATATCCCGTTAAAAATCAACCCCAACTGGCTTTCCTTAAGAGACTTTCCAGATAGATATCGTTGCACTTGACTCTGATCTGTTCCAAAATAAGAAAGCATTAAAAATGTACCTCCTAAAATTCCTGTCCAAACTGTATAACGGTTGTTTAAATCCCATGAAAAGTCAAGAATTTGCATTTTACCACTTGCCCCTGCTATTGCGATAGCTTTCGAAAAAGTAATTTCTTTAGGCAAATACTGAAGTATTATATAGAAAGTAATAAACATACCAGCAAAAATTACGGCCATCTGCTGTTTTTGTGTAACACTAACAGCTTTTGTTCCTCCTGAAACTGTGTAAACAATAACCAAAAAACCAATTATAATATTTAGAATAATTAAATCCCAGCCCAAAACTGCAGATAAAATTATCGCTGGCGCAAATATGGTAATTCCTGCAGCGAGTCCTCTTTGAATCAAAAATAAAATAGCTGTTAATATTCTTGTTTTTTTATCAAATCTTCCTTCAAGATACTCATAAGCGGTGTATACTTTGAGTTTATGATAAATTGGAATGAATACCAAACAAATGATCACCATTGCAACAGGTAAACCAAAATAAAATTGGACAAACCCCATACCACTATTAAAAGCCTGTCCAGGTGTTGACAAAAAAGTAATTGCACTTGCTTGCGTCGCCATTACAGACAAGCCAATAGTCCACCATTTTGTATCATTTCCTCCTTTAATATATTCTTGGACACTCTTCTGACCCTTTGTTTTCCATGCTCCATATACTACAATAAACAATAGCGTGAAGGACAATACTAACCAATCAAGACTCTGCATATTTTTTTTAATTATATAAGTTTGTTATTATATAAAAGAAAATAAAATAAACAATATTCACTAGTAGAACAAGACTATATTCTAGCTTCCACCTGTATTTTTTAAAAGTCATAAAAGTCATTTTTATCGATAAATTCTGCTTTCCAAAAAGTACTATTTAAATAGGTAGCTTTGTAACAACAGCTTTTACTCTCAAAATTAACCATTTAAATAAAAATAAAGCGTTAATTTTTTCCTAATGATAAGATTATGTTCTTGTTTTATGCCAAAAACCTATATCATCAATGTGTTTTTAAAGCATTTTACCATAAAAGGTTTTTAAAATACCCTATATTTTTTAGTTTCTTCAAATATATGCTCTAGAATTTGTTTTTCTTTATCGTCTAGTTGTATACTTCTTCGCGCCATAACAACTTCAGCTACTTCAAAAGCTTTTTTAGTTTTGTATTCACTGTAGCCTGAAGAGCCTCCCCAACTAAAAGAGGGAATAAAATTTCTTGGAAATCCACTTCCAAAAATATTTGCCGATACTCCAACAACTGTACCTGTGTTAAACATTGTATTAATGCCACATTTAGAGTGATCTCCCATCATTAGACCACAAAATTGTAATCCCGTTTTTGAAAACCCACCGGTTTCATAATTCCATAGGCGAACCTCAGCATAATTGTTTTTTAGATTAGAGTTATTGCTATCAGCACCAATATTACACCATTCTCCGATAACTGAATTTCCCAAATACCCTTCGTGCCCTTTATTTGAATGCTGAAATAAAACAGAATTGTTTACTTCTCCACCTACTTTACAATGAGGACCTACTGTTGTAGCCCCATAAATTTTTGTTCCCATTTTTAGAACAGCGTTTTCTCCTAAAGCGAAAGCTCCTCTAATCATGCAACCTTCCATTACTATTGAATTTCTTCCAAGATATATTGGTCCTTTTGATGCGTTAAGTGTAGCAAAATTAATTTCAACACCTTCCTCAATAAAAATATCATCCTTATTAAGATAATTAACTGTATCTGGAATTGATTGAGACTTTCTATTTTTTGTTAAAAGATCAAAGTCAAACCTGATAGCGCTATCATTAAAACTAAATATATCCCATGTGTTTTTAATTTGAATCAGATCTTTATCAAACTCTATTTGATCATACGTGTCAAAGTCAACTTCTTGTTGAGAATTGTTTGAATAAAAAGCTATTACATCTTCATCTTTAAAAATAGCCTGGTTAACCTTTAAATCTCGAACCATTTCAACAAGTTTTTCCGTTGGTAAAAAAGAAGCATTCAGAAGAACATTGTTTTCCATTTCAACCATTGGATATTTTTCCTCTAAGTAATCTTCAGTAATTGAAGTTGTTGTAAAACCAAGAAGTTTCTCCCACTTTTCTCTAATTGTCAGAATTCCAACCCTAATATCAGCAACAGGTTTTGTATAGGTAAATGGTAACAAGGCATTTCTAACATCCCCATCAAATAAAATGTAATTCATTTTTTTATTTTTTCAGCAGGACAAACATACCAATTTCAATTTATTTTACAAGTCAAAATTTTAAACTTACATTTGTTATTATAAATAAAAAAAACACATGAAAAAAATACTAGTTTTAATATTAGTTATTATTAGTTTAACAGCAGGCCTATATTATTCATTTATTTATTTTGTACCCTACAGTAAAGGTGTTAGATCTGGAGAATTAATAAAAATTAGTAATAAAGGTATTGCTGTAAAAACATGGGAAGGCGAAATTAGCCAGGGGATTTCTGGTGCTCAAATTTTTTCCTTTTCAGTTGAAGACAAGAATAAAAAGGTTATTGATGATCTTCAAAAATATCAAGGAAGATATGTAAAAGTTCACTATAAAGAACGTTTTGGTACTTTTTTTTGGTTAGGAGATACTAAATATTTTGTAACACAAGTAGAAGAAGAACAATCACCTCATTTTAGAGGTACTACAACAAAGAAAGATGAAAAATAAATTTGTAAATGTAGAAGACACTCGTATTTCAATAACTGAATTGATGCTGCCCTCACACGCTAATTTTAGTGGAAAAATACATGGTGGGTATGTTTTAAATTTGATGGATCAAATAGCTTTTTCTTGTGCCTCCAAGCACTCAAGCACTTATTGTGTGACAGCATCTGTAGATACCGTTGATTTTCTTAATCCGATAGAAGTTGGCGAGCTTGTTACTATGAAAGCTTGCATAAATTACGTTGGTAAAACGTCAATGGTCGTGGGTATTCGTGTAGAATCTCAAAATATTCAATCTGGAAAAGTAAACCACTGTAATTCTTCATATTTTACTATGGTTGCTAAAGATCAAAATGGAATAGGTAAACAAGTACCTGGCTTAATCATAAACAGTGAAATTGAAATGAGAAGATTTTTAAAAGCTACTAAGCGAATTGAAATGAAAAGAAAGCGGCAAGATGAATTTGATGGAGAGAACTTTTTAATCCAGAAGTATATTAAAGATTTAGAATTCTATAATGTAAAAATTAACCTTTAAATCTTATCCTTATACCTAATAAAGTACTAAAGATTGATGATATTTAACCTTTGATAGCAATTAAAGACATCTAGTTTATAATGAGGCCTCTCTTTTATTTATATACGTAAACTATGCATATATTATTCAAATTTGGCAACCAAAATTCTAAAGCCTATTTTTGTTAAATAAAATATTTTTTTGTGAAAAGTCAACAAAATAATTGGAAGGAAAAACTTCATGAAATTATATATGAAGCTGACACCAAAGAAGGCAAAATATTTGATGTAATTCTTTTAATCGCTATTCTGTCGTCAGTTCTTTTTGTCATGCTAGAAAGCGTTAATCATATTCAACTAAAATATGGTACATTATTAAATATCGGTGAATGGCTTTTGACTATTTTGTTTTCTTTTGAATATATTTTTAGAATTATTTCAATAAACAAACCGACTAAATATATTTTTAGCTTTTATGGCATTATTGATTTTTTGTCAACTATTCCAAACTATTTGTCTATTTTCTTTTTAGGAACCCACAGTTTAATCGCTCTCAGAGCATTAAGGTTGCTTCGAATTTTCAGAATTTTAAAATTAGCCAGGTATATAGGTGAAAGTAATAATTTTATAAAGGCTCTTAAAGCAAGTAGAGCAAAAATAGCTGTCTTTTTATTTTTTGTTTTGATATTATGTATTATACTTGGAACACTTATGTATTTAATAGAAGGAGGGGATAATGGTTTTACTAGTATTCCAAGAAGTGTTTACTGGGCTATTGTTACACTCACAACAGTAGGTTACGGAGATATTGCTCCAAACACTCCTTTTGGTCAATTAATCGCGAGTATTATTATGATTCTTGGATACGGTATTATTGCTGTTCCAACTGGTATTGTCTCCTCTGAAATGGTAAAAACACAAGATTTACATTTAAATACTCAGGTATGTCTAAACTGTGGTGAAGATGGGCATGATGATGATGCTATTTTTTGTAATCACTGCGGAACTAAATTAAACATTTGATGAATAAACTACTTATTTCCATTGTAGGTGCAACTGGAATTGGAAAAACTGCACTTAGCATAAAATTAGCTAATCATTATAATTGTGACATCATTTCTTGCGACTCAAGACAATTTTATAAGGAAATGACTATTGGAACTGCTGTTCCAAGTGAAGAGGAACTTAATGCCGCTAACCATCATTTCATACAAAATAGAAGCATAACTGAGAGCTACAATGTAGGTCAATTCGAAAAGGAGGCTCTTCAAAAAATAGATGAACTTTTTTTAAAATCTCCTATACAAATAATGGTGGGTGGTAGTGGACTTTATTTAGATGCTGTTTTAAAAGGACTAGACTACTTCCCTAAGGTTGATTCAAGTATCAGGTTAGATCTTAGTAAAAAGATGAAATTAGAAGGAATAAATTCTCTACAAACATTACTAAAAAAATACGATCCTGAGGCTTATGATACAATAGCTATAGACAACCCACATCGTTTAATAAGGGCTCTAGAAATATGCATTGGGACTGATCAAAAGTATTCTTCTTTTAAAAATAAACCTAAATTAAAGCGAAACTTTAAGTCAATAAAAATAGGTTTAAAAGCTGATAGAGAAATAATTTATGATCGTATTAACAAACGCGTTGATATCATGATCAAAAATGGTTTAATTGATGAAGTAAAATCATTACATCAATTCAAAGAGTTAAATGCTCTTCAAACTGTAGGCTACAAAGAATTATTTGACTATTTTGAAGGAAAAATTCCTATGAAAGAGGCCATTGAAGAAATAAAAAAAAATACAAGGAGGTTTGCAAAGCGTCAAGGAACTTGGTTTAGGAAAGATTCAGAAATTATTTGGTTTGATTTTAAAGAGAAATTGGAATGTATAGTTTCGGCAATAGAAAGCAATATCGTTTAAGATAACAAAAGCAAAATTTATTTTAAATGATATAAAAAAATAATGATTTTTAAGTTTTGTAATTAATGCTCTATAATTTAATATTCTGTATTTTAATAATTATAGTTAAAAATAAATCACAATGCAGAAGAATGAAGGAAACATAGGACTGCAATATACTGGCTTTTCTAAAACACCATTTCTATGGAAAGACAAAAAAGTTTTTGACTTAAATCAATTTAAACCTCAAAATAGATCAAGTATTTCCTTTAATTTAGCTGTTGATAGAAACTTAAGATTAGGAAAGCTTGTTGAAAGATTTGTCTCATTTGATTTTCAGAACACTCCAAATATTAAAATCATAGCAGAAAATATACAAATTCAAAATGGAAAAATTACCTTAGGTGAATTTGATTGTTTACTTGTTAAAAATAATACTCCAATACATATTGAGATAATTTATAAATTCTATCTTTATAACCCTAAAGTAAATGAATCTGAGCTTCATAAATGGGTTGGTCCTAATTTAAAAGACTCCCTAGTTAAAAAGTTAAAAAAATTAAAAGACAAACAATTCCCTCTACTTTTCTCAAAGCAAAGTGATCATTATTTGGAAAAACTAAACTTAGTTAAAAAAAACATTAAGCAACAAGTCTATTTCAAAGCACAACTTTACATCCCTTTTACTTATGAAAAATATAATTTTTCTATCATTAACAATAATTGTATCATTGGCTTTTATTGTAATTACATAGAATTATCTCAATTTTCAAAACACAAGTTCTATATTCCTAATAAACATGATTGGCTTATAATACCACATAAAAATGTAACATGGCGCAATTATAAAGAAGCCCATGACGAAATTACTAAATTTATTAAGCAAGAACGCTCACCACTTTGTTGGATAAAAAAAAATAATGGTGAACTTATTAAACTTTTTGTGGTTTGGTGGTAACCTTATTCTTTCCTAATCTTTTTCTAGTATTTATAAAATAAACGCCTGTCAATAAAACAACAGAAGCTATGACAGACTGAATAGTCAACTTTTCATCTAAAACATACCAACCTAATAAAAGTGCTATTACAGGATTAACATACGCTGATGTTGATACTTTTTCTGTAGAAACTTCCTTCAATAAATAATTAAAGGATGTAAAAGCTACGATACTGCCAAATATAATTAATAAAAACATTGACATTTGCGTGCTAAACTTCCAATGGTATGGAGAACTCCAAGGCTCTCCTAATAGAAAGCTAACCATTAATGAAAGCATGCCTGCTATTAACATCTGAAACCCTGTACTTACAAAAAAGTTTTTAGGAAGGTTTGCTTTAGAAACAAAAACACTCCCATAGCTCCAACTAAAAACACAAGTAAAAATCATAAAAACACCCAGAATAGTATCTTCTGAAGTCCTCACCTCATTTTGACTTACCAATAAATACATTCCAAAAATTCCCAAAGCAACTCCAAATATCGATCTTCGTTGCATTTTTTTTCCATCTATTAAACGCATTAGAAATAGCACGAATAATGGCTGGGTGGATGCCAATAAAGCTCCAAAACCACTATCAACATACTTCAATGCCCAAACAAAAACACCATTACCATAAACCAAAAACAGAAATGAAGCTATTGCTGAATTAATTATTTGATTTTTACTTACCTTAAGAGACTTTCCTAGAATTTTAGCTATTAACATTATTAAAATACCTGCGGTAGTGAACCGTACTCCCGCTAAAAACATCGGATCTATCTCAGAAACAGCTATTTTATTTAATAAATAAGTTGATCCCCAGATAACATATGTTGAAAAGAATGCCAAAATAACTAAAATAGTTGATTTATTCATGTCTACTGCTTAAGGTGGTAAATATATAATAAACTTTCTATTTTAAATGCTCTAAAACAAAAAGCACTAGTCAATCTATTAATTGTAAGTGCTTTTTCGATAAAAATTAATTTATAGCTTTGCTAGTAATTTGGCTGCTACTGACTCTGATGAAGCTGGATTTTGCCCTGTAATAAGATTACCTTCTTCCTGAACAAACGATTCCCAGTCATTTGCTTTTGAATAAATACCTCCATTTTTTACAAGTTCGTCTTCTACCAAATAAGGAACAATGTGAGTTAATTGTACAGCTTCTTCTTCTGAATTTGAAAAACCTGTTACTTTTTTACCTTCTACTATTGGTTTACCTTCGATTTCTACATTTTTAAAAACAATTGGAGCGTGGCAAACAGCCCCTACAGGTTTATTATTTTTATAAAAAGCTTCTATTAATTTGATCGAATCCATATTATCAGACAAATCCCAAAGAGGTCCATGTCCACCTGGATAGAATATTCCATCAAAATCCTCTTCTTTAATAGTACTTAGCTTTTTCGTTTTAGACAACTCTTTTTGTAAATCCTTGTCATTATTAAAACGAACTGATGCCTCTGTTTGATTTTCTATTTCATTACTCTTAGGATCAATAGGAGGCTGACCTCCTTTTGGTGAAGCTAATGTAATTTCGATACCTTTCTCTTTTAAAAAATAATAAGGTGCTGCAAATTCCTCTATCCAGAATCCAGTTTTATGTCCAGTGTCACCTAAATCTTCATGACTAGTTAAGACAAAAACAATTTTTTTCATAATATTAATAATTTTAATTTCTCAAAAATACACTACTACTAATTCATAAAAATTGATCTAAGGTAATAAATTATATTTCTTTTCGAATTCTACTTAAACTTTCTGTAGTGATCCCTAAATATGAAGCTAAATGATAATTTTTTATAATTTGTTCAATATTAGGGTATGTTTTTAAAAATATTTCATATCGTTCCTTTGCTGATAATGCCAGGTTATTCAAAATTCGTTTTTGAAATCTAACCGTTGCTTTTTCTAATTTTTTCCTGTAAAAGCACTCTATCTTTGGAACCTTTTTATAAATATCTTCTAAGTTTCTTTTAGAAACTTTGAGAACTATTGAATCGGTAATACATTCTATTGTCAAAACAGACTTACTCTCCGAAAAGTAACCTATATAATCACTAATCCACCAATCTTTTACTGCAAATTGAACAGTATGCTCTTTACACTTTTCATCTAAGAAAAATGTTCTTAAACACCCCTCTACTACATAAAATTGATACCTGACGTTGTCCTCTATATCTAATAAAACATCTCCTTTTTTATGTTTTGTTTCATGAAAAATAGCAGCAACTTCTTTGAGTTCATTTACCGACAAGTCAATATCAAAAAAGATATTTTTAATAAAAGTCTTCATTAAATATTAGTATTTCGCTAAGAAATTAAACTTTCTAGGTAATGCTCGTCTATTTGGTAAGAACTCTTTAACTCATGAATTTTTTCATCTAATAAACTAGCATTTATTTTTTTTATAGACTTAGAACCAATTAACATAATATTCTTTCTTGTATGTTCATTACTAACAAATTCAAATACTTTTGTACTGTAATTATATTTCTCCATAATTAATGCTCGAATCGTATCTGTAACCATTTCAAAATGACGTTCCTTAAAAATTCCATATTTTAAAATTGGACTATTTTGCTCTTTTCCTTTCACTTGTTGCCTAACTTGCTTGTGACAACAAGGAGCACAAATAATCAGCTCTGATTTAGCTGACAGTCCTTTAAAAATAGCATCATCCGTGGCCGTATCACAAGCGTGTAACGCGATTAAAATATCTATTTTATCGTTGTCATATTCCTGAATTGGTTGGGCTACAAACTTTAAATTAGAAAAGCCACATTTTTTAGCTACATCATTACAGTAATTTACAAGATTATTACGCAACTCAATACCTGTTATGGTTACCTTATATTTACACCTATTCACTAAGTAATCATATAGAGCAAAAGTTAAATATCCTTTTCCTGATCCCATATCTACAATATGGATAGTTTTGGGAAGTTTCACGGATTTCAACTGAACTTCTATAATTTCCAAGTATTTGTTTATCTGACGATACTTATCAGCCATTTTAGGAATCACCATAGCTTCTTTATCCAAAACTCCCAGTAGTTGCAAATACTTTCCTGAAGCTAATCTTTCTTTAGGTTTATCATGGATTTCTGAGGGTTTAATGGTTAAAGTAGGCTTAGTCCTTTTATAACTAACCTTTTTCTTCTTTGATATTAAAACTATTAAATCGTTCGATAAAGTAAATAAGGTTACCGCTTTAAAGTTCTCTGTTAAAAGGAGCTCCAACTCTTCAATACTTTCTTCCAATGAATAATTTTTAACTTGATCATTGGTTAAGTATCTATATAAGAATTGTAAACAAGGTCCCTCTTTTATCCTGACCTTTCTTACATATACATTCGCTAATTTATTCCCTTTTTTAGTAACTTTACTCAGAGTAAGTTTTACAAAGCTATCATTCGTATAACTTTCTTTTAGCCCTATAAATAGTTTCTGTAATGCTTCTTTCAAATCTTTAACTTTTAATCATTGTTTATGCATGTTTAATTAAGCATATTCATACATAGCAAAAATAAGCAATCTAAAAACAAGCATGCTCCAAAAAACTCCAGTTTCTATGGTAATATAAAAATTATGTTTGTATATTTCCATAGCGATGAAAGTCATGTCTTCTTTTCTGAAAAGAATCTCTTTTTGTTTTAGTAATAATTTCATACTTATAAATCTTTAGTCTTAACTAAAGAAATAACGTTCAAAAGAAGTATGCAAGCAAAATACTATTCATAATTTTCTAAAATATTACTAATACACCGATGTTAAAAATTCTTTTTAGTAGAAGTATACTTAAAAGAGGTAACAAACTAAGATCTTAGAAATATAATAAATTTCAAAAGCTTTTTCTAAAAGAAGTAAAATCGGCATAACAACAAAATTACACCGATATTTGAAGTAAAAAAGTTAAGATTATTAAAGTTATGGAAGTAAAACGGCATCTACGACGTGAATTACTCCGTTGATACCCTGAATATCCGTTGCACTTATAGTAACTATTTGACCACTTGAAGTTTTCAATTTAGTTCCATTTGTCAAATCAACAGTAATTTTATCAGAACTAAACATTTTTATTTCTTGATTATCTTGAAGTTGCTTAGATTGAACATTAGCAGCATTTACAACATGATACTTTAAAACGGTATCTAAAGTTTCAATTGGTATATCTGTCAAACTGCTCCACGCTGAATTACTATCTAGCAATACCTGAAAAGCATCATTAGTTGGAGCAAAAATAGTAAACGGACCATCTCCATTTAAAATAGATGCAAAATCTGTTGCATGTCTACTATCTGTTAAAGCTGCTACAAGCATTGAAAAGTTTGAATTATTAATTGCTGTGGTAACAACATTTGGAGGCAACATTACTTTATCTATTATGTGAACAATACCATTCTTTGCTTCTAAATTAGCAGTAATTGGTTTTGAATCTCCATTAAATTCAATGGCTTCAGTAGTTTCAATTTGTAAAGATAAACTCTCTTCATTTGGACCAACAGCCAATGTTTTGACATAGGAATCAGATAAATCATCAGAGGTCACTTTTTGATCTAACACGTGAAACTTAAGAACATTTGTTAACAAGTCCATTGGAATGTCTTCTAATGAATTCCAATCACTATTAGAATCTAATAAAGACTGAAAAGCCGCATTAGTTGGAGCAAAAACCGTTAGTGTACCATCTGCAGAGAGGGTTTCTACTAACCCTGCTTTTTGTATAGCCGCTACTAGCGAACTTAAATCAGTTGAAGCAGAAGCTAATTCTACAATATTCTTTGGCATTAGAACAACTGAATCATCATCAGAATCATCACATGAAATAAATGTTGAAAAAACTACCAATCCAAGTATCACAATCATTTTTAAATTATTAGTTAACATTGCTAATTGTTTTAAATTATACCTACTTCTTTTTTTGAGTCTATATTCGGTTAGTTCAGACTTTGTTTATTTTTATTCAAACTACAGTAAAGTTGTACTTCATTTAAAAAATCATCACAACCTAAAAAACTGATTCAAACAAATTTAAACAAAATTTGTTTAACAAAATGTTAAAAAAATTAAACAAAAAAACAATAGCGAATGGCTCTTAATAAAAAGTTATCTCTGAATTTTACTGCTTTTAAAATATCTGTAAACTAATTTACTATATGTGTTACAACTATAATTTTATATTTTTACAACAAAAACACCCAAAGCTTATATAGTAGTTTAAATCCAAAATATTTTAATTTCTAGCCTTCAGAACCTCTTCAATGTCATTTAATCTCATACCCTTAGATTTTAATAGTAGTAGATAATGGTATAACAAATCAGCTGCTTCATTTTTAAAGAGCTCATCATTGTCGTCTTTGGATTCAATAACTAATTCCACTGCTTCTTCACCTACCTTCTGAGCCACCTTATTAATACCTCTTTTATAAAGTTTATTTGTATAAGATTCTTCAATATTATTATCTATTCTGTCGTGAATAATTTCTTCTAGTTTATATAAAAAACCTTTATTCACTTCTTCCCCGAAACAACTTGTTATTCCTTTGTGACATGTTGGACCTTTCGGTGTAACTTGAATTAATAAAGTGTCTTTATCACAATCTATTTGAATTTTTTTTACATACAAAAAGTTACCTGAAGTTTCTCCTTTCGTCCATAAACGTTCTTTTGTCCGGCTATAAAAAGTAACCACTCCTTCTTTTTGTGTTTTTTCAAATGCTTCTTCATTCATATAGCCAAGCATTAATACCTGTAAAGTGACTTCATCTTGAATGATTACTGGAACTAAGCCATTTACTTTTAAAAAATCTATATGCATCGTATGGGAATATTTTTTTGTTTCAATTCTTTTTTTAATGTCGGTATGGGTATTTCTCCAAAGTGAAAAATACTAGCAGCCAAACCCGCACTCGCTTCTGTTTTTATAAACACTTCATCAAAATGCTCAACCTTACCTGCCCCTCCGGAAGCTATCACTGGAATATTTACCGAAGTACTTACTGCCTTAGTAACTTCTATATCAAAACCATCTTTGGTTCCGTCACTACTCATTGAAGTTAGCAATATTTCACCTGCTCCTAAATCTTCTACCTCTTTTGCCCAGTCTAAAGTTTTTAAATCTGTTTCAAAAGTTCCTCCTTTTGTAAACACCTTCCAAACACCGTCAACATTTTTAGTATCAATTGCTACAACGACAAACTGACTTCCAAATCGTTCCTTTAAATCGACTATTAACTGAGGATTCTTAACTGCGGAAGAATTAATACTTATTTTATCTGCGCCCGCTTTAATTAATACTAACGCATCATCAACAGAACTTATACCTCCCCCTACTGTAAACGGAATATTAATTTCCTTCGCTATTCTTTCCACAAGATTTACTAAGGTTTTTCTATTTTCTAAGGTTGCTGTGATATCTAAAAACACTAATTCATCAGCGCCTTGCAATACATACCGTTTGGCCAATTCAATAGGATCTCCTGCATCACGAATATCCATAAAGTTTACACCTTTAACCGTTCGCCCATTCTTGATATCCAAACAAGGAATAATTCTCTTTTTTAGCATAATTCTTGTAGTTCTTTTAATGTTATTTTCCCTTCGTAAATAGCTTTTCCCAAAATAGCTCCACTACAGCCTATTTCTTTCAATTCATAAAGGTCATTCATGTTTGCAACTCCACCACTAGCTATTAAATTAACTTTCGTTTCTTTGTTTATCTCCTTATACAATTTAACCGAAGTACCTTGCAACATTCCATCTTTAGCTACATCAGTACAAATACAGTTCTTAACTCCTTTCGATTTATATTTCTTTATAAAATCAATAACATCTAGCTCAGATTTCTCAAGCCAACCGTGTGTTGCTATCTTTCTATCAATACAATCTGCTCCCAGAATTATTTTCTCACTTCCATAAAGGTTGATCCAGTTCATAAAAATATCAGGATATTTCACGGCAATGCTACCTCCTGTTATTTGGCTCGCTCCGCTTTCAAATGCGATTTGTGCATCTTCTTCAGATTTTAATCCTCCGCCAAAATCTATGATTAATCTCGTTTTGGATGCGATTGCCTCTAATACTTTGTGATTTACAATATGACTAGATTTCGCTCCATCTAAATCTACTAAATGTAAATACTGAATTCCATTATCTTCAAACTCCTTGGCGATTTCAACGGGGTTTTCATTATACACTTTTTTAGTATTATAATCCCCTTTAGTTAAGCGTACACACTTTCCGTCTATAATGTCAATTGCTGGTATAATTCTCATTATTTAATTTCTAAAAAGTTCTTTAATAGTTTTTCTCCTACATTTGCTGATTTTTCTGGATGGAATTGCATAGCGTAAAAATTCCCCTTTTTCATAATGGAACTAAAAGGCTTTATATAATCGCCAGTTGCAATAGTATCATCACATACTTCTGCATAATATCCATGTACATAATACACGTCATTCTCTGATGGCATTTCTTTAAATAAATCAGATTTCGCACTCATTTTAAAATTATTCCATCCCATATGAGGGACTTTATCTTCTGGGGGGAAACGCTTGGTAGAAGTATTAAACACACCTAAACATTTTGTATTTCCCTCTTCCGAATCTTTACATAAAAGTTGTAAACCAAGACAAATACCCAATACAGGTTGTTTTAAAGAAACAATCAACGTATCCAATTGCTTTTCTCTCAAATAGGCCATTGCGGAACTTGCTTCACCCACACCGGGAAATATAACTTTATCTGCTTTTGAGATCTCAGCATGATTATCTGTAATAACACTTTTATATCCTAATCTTAAAAGCGCATTTTGGACAGATCTTATATTTCCGGCATTATATTTTATTATCACTATCATTTTCAATTATCAGTTATCAGTTATTAGTTAAAATTATTTATTGATTATTGACAACCATTGATTAATATAACACACCTTTCGTTGATGGTAATATCATTTTATCAGTATCTCTTTTCACAGCTACCTTAATAGCTTTTGCAAAAGACTTGAATATCGCTTCTATTTTATGGTGTTCGTTTGTTCCTTCAGCCTTAATGTTTAGATTGCATTTTGCGCCATCTGTGAAGGATTTGAAAAAGTGATAAAACATTTCTGTAGGCATTTTACCAATCATTTCTCTTTTAAATTGAGCTTCCCAAACCAACCAGCTTCTACCTCCAAAATCAATTGCCACTTGCGCTAAACAATCATCCATTGGTAAACAAAAACCATAGCGTTCAACACCTAACTTTCTACCTAAAGCTTTTGAAAAAACTTCTCCTAAAGCTATAGCGGTATCTTCAATTGTATGGTGCTCATCTACTTCTAAATCTCCGATAACTTTAATATCTAAATCCATTTGTCCATGACGAGCTATTTGATCCAACATATGATCAAAAAATCCAATTCCAGTATTAATATTACTCTTACCAGTACCATCTAAATTTAACTGGATACTTATTTTTGTTTCGTTTGTGTTTCTTGTAATTTCAGCACTTCTGTCTTCTAATTTCAAAAATTCATAAATTGCATTCCAATCATTACTTTCCAACGCTATGACTCTATCTAATTCTTTTCGTTTTACTGTAATTTCATCAGAACCAAAATAAGTTTCATCATTAATATAGATTGCTTTTGCATTTAAATTCTTGGCCAATTCGACATCTGTCAATCGATCTCCGATAACAAATGAATTCGCCAAATCATACTCATCGGAAAAATATTTTGTTAACAACCCAGTATTAGGCTTTCGAGTCGGTTGATTATCTTTTGCAAAAGTTCTATCAATTATTTCATTGGTGAATACAATACCTTCCTCTTTAAGTGTATTCATTACAAAGTTTTGAACAGGCCAAAATGTATTTTCTGGATAAACTTCAGTACCCAATCCATCTTGATTGGTGACTAATACAAGCTCAAAATCTAACTCTTTGGCTATTCTACCTAAGCCTTGAAACACTTTAGGGTAGAAAACCAATTTCTCAAACGAATCTACTTGTTCATCAGCTGGTTCCTTGATTAATGTTCCGTCTCTATCTATAAATAATACTCTTTTCATCTTTCTGAGTTATATTAAGTTTTTGCAGTTATTGTTTTTTTACTAATAATTTCATAGCATTGATTAGTTGATCATTTTCTTCTTTGCTACCCACAGTAATCCGTAAACAATTTCTAACCACCTTATTCCTGTTTCTGGTAATAATTTTTTGAGCTACCAAAATTTGATAGATTTCATTTGCATTAACTACTTCAATCAATATAAAATTAGCTTGTGAAGGATATATTTTCTTTACCATATCCAACGCTTCAAATCGTTTTATAAGCTTCTCCTTTTCATTAAGAATAAGATTCTTTTCTATTTCGAATTGTACCTTATTATCTAATCTTTCTAAAACTGCTTGTTGATTTAAGGTACTCACATTATATGGAGGTTTTACTTTCTTAAACCAATCAATGATATTAGCATTCGAGTATGCTACTCCTACTCTTACACCTGCCAATCCCCAAGCCTTACTAAATGTTTGACAAACTATTAAGTTAGGATAATTGTTTACTTTAGAAGTATAAGATTCTTCTAAGCTAAAATCTATGTACGCCTCGTCAATTATCACAATACCTTTGAAATTATTTAATATGTAATCAACTGAAGACTTATCAAAACAATTCCCTGTTGGGTTATTTGGAGAACAAATAAAAATAAGTTTTAAGTTTTCATTATCGATATGCGAATTCAAAGCATTCGTATCAATTTCAAAATTTTCATCTAATGGAACTTTAATTAATTCCACATTATTAATTGAAGCGGAAACATCATACATACCATAAGTTGGTGAAAATGTTAGTGCCTTATCTACTCCTGGCTCACAAAAAATTCGAAAAACTAAATCAATAACTTCATCGCTTCCATTACCAATAAACACTTGGTTGTTATCTACTTTTTTAATTTTTGAAAGTTCTTTCTTTATTTCTGACTGATTCGGATCAGGATATCTATTCAATTCTCCAAAAGGATTCTCATTGGCATCTAGAAATACTTTTGCTTCTCCTTTAAACTCATTTCGAGCAGAAGAATATACTTCTAGCTTTACTATGTTGGGTCGTATTAATGAATTCAACTTAAACATTTTCAATATCTTTTAGTCTTACAGTTATAGCATTTTTGTGCGCTTCTAAACCTTCTGCACTTGCCATTAATTCAATGGCATTTCCTATATTTTTAATTCCTGTTTTCGTTACTTTTTGAAAAGTAATTTTCTTCACAAAGCTATCTAAAGAAACTCCGCTATAATTTCTTGCAAATCCATTTGTTGGCAAAGTATGGTTTGTTCCACTAGCATAATCTCCAGCACTTTCACAGCTATAATTTCCCAAGAAGACTGAACCTGCATTCACAATTCCTCCAATGAATTTCTCTGGACTATCTGAAGCAATAATTAAGTGTTCAGGGGCATATTTATTGCTAAATTCAAGACATTCTTCCTCATTTTCTAAAACCAAAACAAAGCTGTTTGCTATAGCTTTCTCAGCTATTTCCTTTCTTGGTAACTGATTTAATTGTTTTTGAACTTCTTCTACCACGTCTTTGGCTAAATTCTCGTTAATTGTAACCAACAAAGCCTGACTATCTGGTCCGTGTTCTGCCTGTGATAGTAAGTCCGCTGCCACATATTCAGGATTCGCCGTTTCGTCAGCAATAACCAAAACTTCACTAGGGCCTGCTGGCATATCAATGGCCACTCCTTTTTGTTGAACCAACTCCTTTGCCTTTGTTACAAACTGATTTCCTGGCCCTAAAATTTTATATACATTGGGAATCGTTTCTGTTCCAAAAGCCATTGCTGCTATTGCCTGTGCACCTCCTATTTTGAAAATTTTTGTAACACCAACCAAAGAGGCTGTGTATAAAATCACCGGATTAACCTTTCCTTCTTTATTTGGTGGAGTACAAAGGATAATTTCTTCACATCCGGCTAATTTCGCTGGTACACCTAGCATTAAAATTGTTGAGAATAAAGGAGCTGATCCTCCAGGAATGTATAATCCTACCTTTTCTACAGGAACACTTTTTCTCCAGCAATTGACTCCTTCTGTTGTTTCAACAATGCTTTCTTCACTTATTTGCGAAGTATGAAACTTCAATATATTTGATTGTGCCAACTTAATTGCTTCTTTTAAACAATTCTCTACCAAGTTTTCAGCTTCAATTAATTCTTCATTTGAAACCAAAAGACCATCAAGAACAACACCATCAAATTGCTTTGTATACTCTTTAATAGCTGTATCTCCTTTTATTTTAACTTTCGATAAAACACTTTGAACCTTTTCGGTTAAACCTTCATTATTTAGTAGCACTCTTTTTGTTAAACTTTGAAGAGAGCTTTTATCTGGATTTGTAATTATATTCATTAGATTGTCCATATTACATCACCATTTTTTCAATTGGACACACTAAAATACCTTCTGCTCCCGACTTTTTTAATTCGTCTATTATTTCCCAAAATTCATTCTTATTAAGCACTGAGTGTACTGAACTCCAGCCTTTTTCAGCTAAAGGTAATACTGTCGGACTCCTCATTCCAGGAAGAATATTGATTATCTCTTCCAATTTATCATTTGGTGCATTCAATAAAACATATCTCGATTGTCGTCCTTTTAAAACAGACTGTAATCTAAATTGAAGCTTATCAAGTATTTCTTGTTTTGAGCTTTCAATTTTTGGAGAAACCGCCAAAACCGCTTCAGATTTTAAAATTACTTCTACTTCTTTTAAATTGTTTTTGAATAGTGTAGAACCACTTGAAACTATATCGCAAATACCACCTGCTAAACCTATGTTAGGAGCTATCTCAACCGATCCATTAATAATGTGCAATTGTGCATCAATACTGTTTTCACTTAAATAATCACTTACCGTTTTCGGGTATGAAGTTGCTATTTTCTTTCCTTGAAAATATTGTATCCCGTCATAAACTTCACCTTTTGGAATTGCTAAGGAGACTTTACATTTTGAGAAACCGAGCTTTTCAATAAAGTTGATTTCTTCACCCTTTTCTATCAATAAGTTTTCACCAATAATGGCAATATCAACAACTCCATCCTTCAAATACTGAGGAATATCGCCGTTTCTTAAATAAAAAACTTCAAGTGGGAAATTGCTAGAAGAAGCTTTAAGCTGATCCTTTCCATTGTCAATTGAAATACCACAGTCCTTCAAAATTTGTAGAGAATCTTGATTTAATCTTCCTGATTTCTGTATGGCTATTTTTAATTTACTCATTTTAGTTTTTTTTGTTTGAGTAAATCTTCTTGGAAAGTTTATTTCTTGATAGTATAGAAATAAAAAACCCGTTTGATTTACTCAAACGGGTTAAAATATATTTTAATTTTTATTCAATACATTTTCAGCTCGCCTGAGTGCAAGTATGAAAATGATGGTGATGTAATTGAATAAAATTCATTCTATTTAAAATTATTAAGCAAATATTCTAAAAATTATTTTAATTACCAAATAATTATTTGGTTCTATTAAAAAATATTCTTTTTTGAAAAATAACACTCTATTTACAAGTTATTTAATAAATTGTATAAACTATCTTCTTTGTCCAACCCTATTTTTTTCTTTATCCTATACCTTGTTGTTTCAACGCTTCTTGGAGATACATTTATCATTTGTGCAACCTCTTTACTTTTCAAATTTGATACAATATAAGTACAGTGTTTTAAATCATTTACAGATAAATCGGGTGCTACATTTTTTAACTTTTCAAAGAACTCTGGACGGTTTTTTTCAAATTGAACTTTAAAATCATCCCATAACTCTTCTTCAGAAATAAGAATATTAAGCTTTTTTTTAATGCCTATTAAATATTTGGAAGCAGAAGAATTAGTGTCTACATAGGCATCAATATCCTTACTTATATTTCGTATATTATCGTTATATGTTGAAATTTTTAAAACTCTTGAAAATAAAGATTGCTCATTTAATTTCAATAAATTTTCAATTTCGCTTTTTTTGTCTTTCAATAAAATATTTTTCTCTTTCATTTCCACTATTAACGAACTTAATTTTTTATTCAAATCTATTATTTCTCTTTTTTTCTTCCTGTCTCTTTTTGAATTGAAAAATAAAACAGAAACAAGTAAAACCAAAAAAATCAACGAAATACTTCCTAAAAACATGGACCTTCTTTGTGCTTTTATTATGATTTCTTTATCCTTTTTAAGTTTACTTTCTAAGTCTAATTCTTTAGCAAAAGATTTACTTAATAGTGCCTGTTGCTTAAAGTGCATTTTAACACTAATATTTCGAGACTTTTTAAAATAGTTTGATGCCTTTTTAAATTTATTTCGAGCAGAATAATACTCACCATAAACATAATTAATTAAACTATTATCAAAAAGATTATTTTCATCAAGAAACTGCTCTGCTTTTTTAAAATAAGAAACTGCATTAGCATAATCTCCCAATTTAACATAACTATCTCCTGTTCGAGCGTAAATTCTAACTATATTTCTTTCCGATTTAATCTCTTTCATTAAATCGAGACAAGACATCACATATTTTATTGATGATTCCCATTGACAAAGATCTCTTGAATTCATAAAAAGATTATAGTAAGTATCAATTATATGCTGCTTTTGTTTTGTTTTTTCTAAATGGAATAGTGCTTTTTTATAATAATCTCTGGCCTTTAAAAAATTTTTATTTTTTAAGACCTCATTGGCTCCAACAGCATTATTAACTAATCCTAAAAAAAAATGATCTTTTGAATTTTGAATTAAAGTCAACGCTTTGTTAAAAAAAAAACCAGACTTTTCAAAATTTTTATTCATATAACAACAGACTCCTCGTAAATAATATAATTTACTTTTAATAGAATCTTCTTTTACATTAATGTTATTAATCTTTATATATCTAAAAAGAGTATCAAGAATCCTCGTATCCTCTGTTTTTTGGAATGAATAAAAGGCTGTTAAAATTTTATCATCACTACTTAGACTTTTTGTTTTTCCCTTATCTGCTGTAGCTCCAAGGACTATACTCTTCATCAGAATAAAGAAATATATAATCAAACACTTATTTAAAAAGTTAATTTTACGCACTTTGTTTCTTTTTTTGTGTAAAACTGAATTATTAATATTTTTTCTCTTCTAATTTACATATTTACTTAATTGAAAATAAATTAACTATAACTTAAGTTCATGGATATTTCCTGAAAGAAATAATTTTATATTTAAATTCTTTTTTTTTTCGACGATTAACCATGATCTTTCTTCAGTTAGTTATTACATCATAAAAGATGTATGATGAATAAGAATTCTTGTTTAAATATTTTTTATCACTTATTTATTTAATTATTATTTTTTGATATTATTTCAAATAAAGCTCAATTTCATAATTGTTGATCTTGTTTTATAAGAAAGATGTTCTAAAGAAATAATTCATAAACTCGATAAAAAATCATATAAACTTTCATCTTTATTTAGTCCTATTTTTTTTTTGATTCTATATCTTGTTGTATCAACACTTCTTGGTGATATATTTATTAGTTGAGCAACTTCTTTACTTTTCAAATTTGATACAATATAAGTACAGTGCTTTAAGTCATTTACCGATAAATCAGGAGCTAACTTTTTTACTTTATCAAAAAAATCTGGTCTAATTTTTTCAAACTGAAACTTAAAGTCTTCCCATAATTCATCTTCTGAAATTAATAATTCTAATTTATTTCTAATTTTCATAACATAAGAAGAAGCAGAAGAGTTCTTATTCATATAATCATCAATTTCTAAACTAATTTTCCTAATTGTATCTGTATATGTTGAAATTTTTAGAACACGAGAAAAGAGCGTTTTTTCATTTAATTTAAGTAAATCTTCAATCTCCCTATTTTTTTTATTTAATTTAATATTATTGTTTTTTAAATCTATAATTAAACTATTTAATTCCTTATTTAACTCTGTTATTTGATTATTTTTTCGGCTATTTTTTTTAAAAAAAAGAATCAATAAAAAAATGATCATGAAAAGTAATACTATTGCTGTTAGACCAACTAAAAGAATTTTTTTTTGATTTTTTATCGTCTTTTTGTTTTCTATTCGTAGTTTTTGTTCTAAGTCTAATTCTCTCTTGTAAGATTCTTCAATTGATTTGATATTAAAACTACTTAACTTTCTCCATGAAAGAATCGCTTTTTTTAAATCATCAACAGCAAGTTTGTTTTCTCCTTTTGAAGCATTTAAATTAGCTTTTGCTTCATAATACCAAGCATATGTTCTTTCTTTGTTTTTATGATTACTTTTTTGCAATTTTTTTTCTAGAATATTAATATAATATTCGGCTCTTTTATATTTATTTAATTTTATATAGGTATCTGCTATTAAGTAATAAAGTCTCTTATAATAAATTAATAACTCTTCATTATCACCGATAAGATTCAGACAAGTTTCAGCATACTTCAATGCCTTTTTATAGTTTTGCAACTCCCTAGAATTAACTGTCAAATTATAATATATTTCAATCAACTTGTTTTTATTATTGACTTTTTCAAAACACTCTATTGCTTTTCGATATAACAAATCTGACTTTTCGTAGTTTTTATATATATAATTGATTAGAACAGCTCTATCATTAAATATATAACCTTGTAGCAACTTGTTTTCAGTTTTGACTGCAAGCTTATAGGATTCTTCTAGAATTTTATCAGCCTCTTTATACCTATGTAGCGTTATTGCTTCATAAACACCGTTTAGATATAAAATATAACTATTTATAGTATCTGTTAATTTAAGTTCGTTATTTTTTTTCAAGAACTTACGTAAAACCTCAATATCTGAAGTATCCTCTGTCTCTTTAAAATTATTAAAAATATCAATAACCTTATTTTGATAATTCTCCACACTGATTGCCCCATTTTTATCCTGTATGAATGAAAATACATTAATATCATAAAAAAATAAACAAAGAAATGATAAGATAAATTTAAAAGTAAATCTTCTAGTCATAATATAAAAACACTTAACCTTAAAAATTATATTTTTAACAAAAAAAACATAAAATAGAATCACAAAATTAATGATTATCATTATATATATGTTTTTTTTTATAAAAATAACAATTTAGTAACATAGCGAAAAAATAGGTATTGATTCGCTAAAATTTTGAAAGAATTTAAAGATTGCTTAAAAAATCGTATAAATTTTCTTCCTTATCAAGACCTATTTTCTTTTTAACTCGATACCTGGCTGTTTCAACGCTTCTAGGAGAAACATTGATTAATTGAGCTACTTCTTTACTTTTTAAATTTGAAACAATATAGGTGCAGTGCTTTAAATCATTAACAGATAAATTAGGCGCTATCTCTTTTAATTTAGTAAAAAAACTTGGACGAATTTTTTCAAATTGAACTTTGAAATCTTTCCATAATTCTTCTTCGCAAACCAAACTAATAAGTTTACTTCTAATAGTAGCAAGAAAGGAAGATTTAAATGAATTGTTGTCATAAAAAGAATCTATTTGCTCGATTATTTTATTAAGGGTATCATTATATGTTGAAATTTTAAGAATACGTGAAAACAAAGCTTGTTCGTTTAGTTTTAAGAGTTGTTCTATTTCATTTTTATTGTTTTCTAGTTTTTTATTTTTGTCTTCTAGATTAGCTATTAATTTTTTTAATTTCTCATTTAAATGAAATATGCTTTTATTTCTTTCTCTATTTTTTTTTCTTAAATAAAAAACTGAAATTAAAGATAAAACTAATACAACTATAATTACACTACTCAAGTATAATATTTTTCTTTGCGAATTAATTATTATTTGATTATCTTTTTTTAGTTTATTTTCTAAGCTTAGTTCTCTTTCAAAAGCTTCTTTTAAGTTTCTTTCATTCTCTTTATTTTGTTCACTTTTTAAAGAAACTACCTTTTTATAAAGAGTATTAGCTTTACTAAACTCTCTATTTGATTCTAAAAACTTTGCATACTTCAAAAAGTATAAGAATCTTTCAGGTCCTGTATTCACTATAAAACTATCTGCAGATATAAATGATCTCTTAGCATTTTCAAAATCTTTTGTTGCAATATAACAATCTGCTTTAATAACATAAAGTGTATTCAATAAATCAGATCTTTTTTTTGTTTTTTTTATTAAGTTTATACATAATTCTGAGTATTCAAGAACATTTTTACAGTTTTTATTCTTCTTATTTAATATCGTTAAATTATAATATGTATCTAATTCTTGAACTTTTCTATCTGATTTTTTAAAATAATCAATGGCCTCTTTATAATAAACTTCAGTAATTGTAGCATCCTCATTCATTTTTGAGGAAATAACTCCTAAATCATTTTTAACCAACCCCAATAAAAGACAATCCTCATAATTCTCAGCCAATTCATATGCCTTTAAATAATATTTTATAGCTTTTTTATATCGCAAAAGCTTAAGGTTTTTAACACCTCTTAAATACAATATTTTACTATTAATTGAATCTTCTTTAAAAGTAAGCTTCCTAGACCTTAACCTTGTTAAAATTGAATCGAGTAATTTTTCATCCTCAGAATCAATATATTTATGATAGGTTACAACGACACCATCACCATTAACATCTGATTCCCCTTTAAAACCAAGAACATTAAAAGATAAAAATATTAAACAAAAAAGTAAATTCACTTTATTGTTCCAAAAAACACATACTTTATCAATACAAAAAAAATAATGAAAACCCACTTACAAATAAATATATTAGCTTAAACCCATCCAAATATAATTTATTTCAAAAATATCTTCACGACAAAAAAAATATTAAACGATAATTTTTAAAATGTGAAAAATAACACACAAATGGTTAATTAACATAGATAAATAGGATAAAAACACTATAAATAAGTCACTTAAATCATATAATTACAGATTTAAAATTACGATAGAAAAACTCATTACTAAATTTATAAAAAAGCTCATGTCGAGCGAAAAACCCATTATAAATGATCATTTATAATGGGTTTTTTATGTCAATAACTCTTGGTAAAACTAAGGAAATATTTTAAGATATTATTACATATACAATTATTTCACAAAATTGATTTTTCGTAAACGTAAACTTTCTGGGGTTACCTCTAAATATTCATCATCTTTAATATACTCCATACACTCCTCGAGCGACATATCTATTTTAGGTGCAATTTTAACTCCATCATCAGAGCCTGAAGCTCTTACGTTTGTTAATTTTTTACCTTTTATTAAATTAACTGCTAAATCGTCTTGCTTCGCATTTTCTCCAACAACCTGTCCCTTATATATTTCTTGATTAGGATCAATAAAAAATCTTCCTCTATCTTGAAGACGATCTATAGCATATGCTGTAGCCTTTCCCGCTTCAGAAGATATTATTGCACCGTTTACTAAGTCAGAAAATTCGCCTTTATAGGCGTCATATCCTCTTAAACGATGATTGATAATTGCCTCTCCTTGTGTAGCTGTTAATAATTTATTCCTTAATCCTATTAAACCTCTTGATGGTATATCAAATTCTAAGTGTTGCAAATCACCTTTGGGTTCCATTACTAACAAATCCCCCTTCCTCATAGTGACAAGATTAATTGCCTTACTAGCTAAATCTTCTGGCACATCAATCACTAATGTTTCGTATGGTTCACTCTTTACCCCATCTATATCTTTTAAGATTACCTGTGGTCTTCCTACTTGCAATTCATAACCTTCACGTCTCATTGTTTCAATTAGTACCGATAAGTGTAAAATTCCTCTACCAAAAACATTAAACTTATCCTCTGTATCCGTATCCTCAACTCTTAAGGCTAAGTTTTTTTCAGTTTCTTTATAAAGACGATCTCTTAAATGACGCGAAGTTACATACTTTCCTTCTTTTCCATAAAATGGAGAATTATTAATTGTAAATAGCATACTCATAGTAGGTTTATCAACCTCTATTCTTGGCATTGCTTCTGGTGATTCTAAATCAGCAATCGTATCACCTATTTCGAAGTCATCTATACCCGTTATAGCACATATATCTCCACTTCTAACCTTATCTGCTTCAACTTTTCCCATCCCTTCAAAAACATGAAGTTCTTTAATACGAACTTTTTTAGTTGACCCATCTGACTTACAAAGCATATAGTCTTTGTTTTTCTCCAAATCACCTCTAAATACTCGCCCAATGGCTATTCTTCCTTTAAATGAAGAATAATCCAATGACGTAATTTGCATTTGAGGAGAACCTTCTCTATAAGGCGCTTCAGGAATAGTTTCTAAAACAGCGTCTAGCAACGGAATTATATCTTCTGTTGGTTCTTGCCAATTTTTACTCATCCAGCCGTTTTTAGCTGAACCATATATGGTGGTGAACTCAAGTTGTTCTTCAGTTGCATCAAGGGCAAACATTAAATCAAAAACTTTTTCATGAACCAAGTCAGGAGTACAATTTTCTTTATCGACTTTGTTTACAACTACAACAGGTGTTAACCCTAATTCAATTGCTTTTCCTAAAACAAAACGAGTTTGAGGCATAGGACCTTCAAACGCATCAACCAATAAAAGGACACCATCGGCCATTTTTAACACACGCTCTACTTCACCACCAAAATCGGCGTGCCCAGGTGTATCTATTACATTAATTTTAACACCCTTATAATTAACCGATACATTCTTTGACAAGATAGTAATTCCGCGTTCTCTCTCAAGATCATTATTATCTAGTAATAAATCTGTACGCTCCTTTCGCTCATCTAAAATTTTAGCCTGGTCTATTATTTTATCAACCAAAGTTGTTTTTCCATGGTCGACGTGTGCTATAATAGCGATATTTCTTATTGATTGCATTTTGCTACTTAAATTTGGCGCAAAAATAGTATATTATTATGTAATATATGAAGTTTTTTATTTAAGATACAAAATTAAATTGACAGCTAACAAACTCAATAATAATTTTTTGTTTATTCCTCCTCATCATTTAACTCTGAATCATCTATTCTAAAGGCACTTGGTAATATATCTGGTATAAACTTTATCAACAAAGGTAATAATAAAGCACCCCCAGGAAGCATAAAAACGGTAAAGGCGGGAATAGCTCTACAAATATCAAGTAATTGTTCTTTAACTTTTCCTTTCTCTTTTTCAGTTAAAGATGTTAAAAGTGATTTTTTGATTAAAAATACTAGCTCTTTACTTTCTTGAAGTTCTAGAGCTAGCCTTTTCTTATTTTTTTGAATTGCTTCTTTTATTTCTTCAACTGTATTCATTACAGTTTTCGTCTTTTTTTCTCTGTTTTTAATAGGTTTAATTCACGAGAAGTTTGCCCTGCAACTGAGGTATTTTCTTCTGCTCTTCTAATTAAATAGGGCATGACATCTCTAACTGGACCAAAAGGAACATACTTCGCTACGTTATATTCTTCATTAGCCAAATTAAAACTTATATGGTCACTCATGCCATATAATTGACCAAACCACATACGTTTATCTGTTGAAGCTATGTTATGTTTTTTTGCTAAATCCATTAATAAATAAGAACTTTCTTCGTTATGAGTACCTGCAAAAATTGCCATATTTTTATGATCCATCATGTAAGTAATCGCATTATTATAATTAATATCCGTTGCGTTTTTATCAACACAAATGGGAGATTCATACCCCATCTCTTCAGCTCTGGCTCTTTCTTTTTCCATGTAAGCTCCACGAACAACTTTCATTCCGATGTGATATCCTTTTTGATGAGCTCTTTGATGCAGTGATTTCAAATATGCCATTCTATCATGACGATACATCTGTAATGTATTGAAAACTAATGCTTTTTCTTTATTATATATCTCCATTAAACTTTCGACTAAATCGTCTGCGGCTTTTTGCATCCAACTTTCTTCAGCATCAATTAGTAAAGGTACATTTTTTTCTGAAGCTGACTTACAAACAGTGTGAAATCGCTCAATTACCCTTTCCCATTCAACTTTCTCTAGTTGGTTCAATTCTCTACCCTCAGTTAACTTCTGATAAAGAGCAAAACGCCCAAATCCAGTTGGTTTGAATACTGCAAAAGGTATTGATTTTTTTTCTGCTGCAAAATCAATGGTCTTTAAGGTCATTCTTAAAGCATTTTCAAACTGTTCTTCATCTTCTTTTCCTTCGACAGAATAATCTAAAATACTATGAACATTACCTTTTTCATACATTTTCGTTATATTGGGTAAACAATCGTCTTCTGTTACACCTCCACAAAAATGATCAAATACTGTAGCTCTAATTAAACCTTCTACTGGTAAATGAGCTTTTAAAGCAAAATTTGTAACAGCTGTACCAATTCTAACCATTGGTTGATTTTGAATCATTTTAAACAAGAAAGAAGCTCTTTCTAATTCTGAATCTGATTTTAATTTAAACGCAGTTTCCGTATTGTCAAATAGTCCCATAACAAATACTTTAATAATTAATCTTCGAAACAAATATAATTGTATGGTATTAAATATTTCCATTTTTTCTATTTAATTTGCATTTTTAGAAAAACATAATAAATGAAATCTATTAAGGCCTCAACATACCCTATTTACTTTGAAGAAAAAGCATATATTGAATTAGCTTCTTATATAAAAAACAGAGCATACTCCTCTATTTTTATCTTAGTCGATGAAAACACTTTTGAGCATTGTTATCCTAGATTTATAAGACTATTAAAAACAGATAGGCCTATAGAAATTATTCAAATTGATGCTGGAGAGATTTATAAGAACTTAGAAACCTGTATAGGAGTTTGGAATGCCATGACTGAGCTTGGAGCAGATAGAAAAAGTTTATTAATTACTTTAGGCGGCGGTGTTATAACTGATTTAGGGGGGTTTGTTGCCTCAACTTTTAAAAGAGGTATCGAATTTGTTAATATACCTACTACCCTACTAAGTATGGTTGATGCTTCCGTTGGAGGAAAAACAGGAGTCGACCTAGGTGTTTTAAAAAATCAGATTGGTGTTTTTGCTAACCCTGAGTTAATCATAATTGATCCTGAATACTTACATACAGTAACCCCAAGAGAAATTAGATCTGGAACTGCTGAAATTATTAAATATGGAATGACACATGATATTCGATTATTCAATGAAATAAAGGATAACCCTAATTTGAATATTATTGATTTAATTCATCGTTCCATTGAAATAAAAAATAACGTAGTTTTAGAAGATCCGAAAGAAAAGAATGTTAGAAAAGTTTTGAACTGGGGACATACTATTGGACATGGTATAGAATCTTATTTTTTGGATAGTGAAACCAAAGAAAACCTAACACACGGTGAGGCAATTGCGATAGGAATGGTTTGCGAAGCTTATATTTCTTCTAAAATTCTAAATTTTCCTGAAGAACATGTTTATCAAATTAAGTCTGCTATTACATCTATTTATGGTAAAACAGCTATTGAAAAAGATGATATTAATTCAATAATTCATTTAATGAAACATGACAAAAAGAATGTAGGTGGTCAAATCAATTTTATTTTATTAGAAAATTACGAAAAATTCAAGATCGACTGTAACGTTTCTAATTCTTTAATAAACGAAAGTATTCAATTTTATATCAAATAAAATATTTATTGGAAATCTCCATTTTTGTAATTAATTTCATCTGGCTTGGATCTTTTTATTAAGAACTACCTACTTTCAACAGATTACTATTTTGCTTATAAAGACGTTATCTATAACATTTTTTGTAAATCGCTTCATATTGAGGTAAAATAGTATCTAAAGAAAATATTGAAGTATGTTCTTTTGCGTTTTGTTTAAATTCGTCTAAAACTGTGTCATTTTTCAAAACCTTAATCGCATTTTTTGCCATATCTTTTATGTCTCCAACATTACTTAAGAAACCTGTTTTTCCAGAAATATTAACTTCTGGTAGCCCTCCTGAATTCGTTGATATAATGGCATTTTTTGCTGCCATTGCTTCCAATGCAGCTAAACCAAAACTTTCCGTTTCTGAAGGAAGTAAAAACACATCTGAGAAACATAAAATTTTTGCAACTTCATCGCTGTTACCCAAAAATAATACTCTACCATCTAAATTCAATTTATTAACTAAATTTTCAGCTTTTAATCTTTCTGGTCCATCTCCAACCATGAGTAGTTTAGAGGGGATCTCTTTCTGAACTTCAAAGAATATTTTTATAACATCTTCTGTTCTTTTTACAGGCCTAAAATTACTAATATGTGTAAGAATTCGTTCTTCTTTATTTGCAAGTGCACTTCTTTTGCACTCCACCTCATTTTCATTACTATACTTCTTACCATCAATAAAATTATACACTACTTTTATATCCTTTTCTATGTTGAATAACCGCAATGTATCCTCTCGTAAACTATTTGATACTGCAGTAACCTCATCTGATTTATTAATACTAAATTCTAATGCTGTTTTATATGTAGGGTGGCTTCCTACTAATGTAATATCAGTTCCATGCAATGTTGTTACCACTTTTACATGAATGCCTTTGTTTATAAGCATTTTCTTAGCCATATAAGCTGCATAAGCATGAGGTATTGCGTAATGAACATGCAGTACTTCTAGATGGTGCTTTTCTACAACCTCAACCATTTTACTTGATAATGCCAGTTCATATGGCTGATATTGAAAAAGTGGGTATTCTTCTAATACTACTTCGTGAAAATGTAATCTATGCGATATGAAATCAAGTCTAACAGGCTGGTTATAAGTTATAAAATGCACTTCATGTCCTTTGTCTGCTAAAGCCATCCCTAATTCTGTTGCCATAACACCGCTTCCTCCAAAAGTAGGATAGCATACAATGCCTATTTTCATATTTATTTTGATTGGGTTTTTATGTTAGTGTTCTCAAAAATATCATTTTAATAATTAAGTTTTTTTAAAGATTTGTTAATCCAAATCTTATTAAACTTAATGATGCATCAAAAAATCAGTTTTCATTAAACAATATTAATGACTATCCACAAGTGTAAATTTACAGCTTTACTTAAGAGATTTCGTTTTTTATTTTGTTAAATAAAAAACACTATCACTTTTAATGATAGCGTTTATATTTTATTATTAATTTTAAGGTATAACTTTCTTAATAATCTCCCAATGTTATTGGGTTTTGATCCAATGCCTTTTCTAATTGATCATCATTTGGAGCCTTTCCATGCCAAGCATGGGTATGCATCATGAAGTCTACACCGTTCCCCATTTCTGTATGTAGCAGTACACATACAGGTTTTCCTTTTCCTGTTCTAGATTTTGCTTCTGACATTCCTTTTAAAATAGCCTCTATATTATTTCCTTTTTGTATTTCTAGAACATCCCAACCAAAAGCTTCAAATTTAGCTTTTAAACTTCCCATAGCAAGAACTTCATCTGTTGTACCGTCTATTTGCTTCTCATTAACATCAACTGTAGCTATTAAATTATCAACTTTTTTAGCCGAAGCATACATTGCTGCTTCCCAAATTTGCCCTTCTTGTAATTCTCCATCACCATGAAGAGAATAAATTATTTTAGCATCGTTATTTAACTTTTTAGCTTCAGCAGCGCCAATAGCGACACTCATCCCTTGTCCTAAAGAACCAGAGGCGATGCGTACACCTGGTAAATGTTCATGAGTTGTCGGGTGACCTTGTAAACGTGTATTCAACTTTCTAAAGGTAGCTAATTCAGATACTGGAAAAAATCCACTGCGCGCCAAAACGCTATAAAAAACAGGAGAAATATGGCCATTGGATAAGAAAAATAAGTCTTCATTATCCCCATTCATACTAAAATCAGTGGAATATTCCATAATTTCCTGGTATAGGCATGATATAAATTCTGCACATCCTAATGATCCTCCTGGATGACCTGAACTTACGGCGTGAACCATACGTAAAATGTCTCTACGAACTTGCTGCGTAAAATTTTGAAGTTGTTGTGTTGTTGGCATTCGTGTTATGTTTTGTATAGCAAATGTAATTCTTTAAATAAAAATGGGCAATTACTTTTTTATTTCTTATTTAAATTTAGGATTTACATTACACATCAAAAAATGAATTTTAAATTAAAACTTTAATATAAAAACCTGTTCCGTACACTAAATTTAAATGAATTAGTCAAAATAAAAATTCTACACTTCATAAAAGAAATGTCATTGCTTTGTTTTCTCTTTAGTATTGACCTAATTGCTACCTCACGAATTAAAATGTAAAATCATTGACAGTTTATTATCTGATCAATAAAAGTCTAAATCATTTTTCAAAAAAAATTACATTATTATCTTTATATTTATATTACTAGTAACCAAACCTCTAAAAACTTCAACAATGAAAAAAAAGTTGCATATTTTCTTTTTTTCCCTGCTTTTTAGTATCAATTTATTCTCCCAAAACAAAAATTCACCAACCCCTAAATATCATGAGCTTTTTAAAATAATACCATTGATAGAATCTGATGCACCAGAATGGATTCATTTATTATACAGTTCAAATCCTAATTATTATAAAATTGTAGAAGCTTTTAACACTTATTATAGAAATCATTTATTTAAAAAAAATATTCATACACAAAATTTTAAATATTTCTCTAAAATTATTCATGATCAGGATTATCTAAAAGATGATGGAAGTATTCATATTCCTTCTTTAGATGAACTAAACAAAAATAGTTATCGAGTTTTAAAATCGCGAAATATATCCAAAAATCAAGTAGCTGTTGCAAACTGGATTCCTCTTGGTCCCTTTGAAACTTTTAAAAATGGAGGTGTACAACAAAAGAGTTCGCAGGTTAATGCTTATGCCTTTGCCCAATCAACTGCAAACCCAAATATTTTATATACAGGTGCAGAAACTGCAGGAGTTTATAAATCTATTGATAAGGGATTAAACTGGACTTCAATTGGTGATTTTGTTTTTAACGACGGGGCGATTCAATCAATAGAAATTGATCCAACGAATCCTGATATTGTTTATATAGGTACTAGCAATAAAGTTTATAAAACTATTGATGGAGGTAGTACTTGGAATGTTATACTTAGTGAGTGGAATTCAAAAATTTCAGCTATCACCATTAATAGTAGCAACCCGCAGATAGTATTAATAGCGGGGAACAATGGACTTAAAAGAAGTACGGATGGTGGTGCTAGTTGGACTACATTATTTACAGATCGATGCTGGGATATTAAACTAAAAACTGATGATCCAAGTACTATTTTCCTAGCAAAGAGAAACACTAATAAGAATATTACAGAACTATTAAAATCAACGGACAACGGGGTTACTTTTAACGTAAAAAATAACGGGTGGTTTTCTCCTATTGGTGGTGTAGCTTCTAGTGACGGCGGAGCCAGAATAGGAGTTACAAACGCCGATCCTGACAGAATTTATGTAGTTCTTCTGGGAGAAGAAAACGACGATGTTGATGATAATAATTATATCGGCATTTATCGAAGTGATAATGCTGGAGAAATTTGGACCACGCCTTATGATGGAAATAATGATGGCTCTCCTGATAATGAACCAGGAGGACCTTACAGTAATAACCATTGGTGCTTTACACACTTTGGGGTAACTACAACAGGATACAATCAAGGATACTATGACTTAGATATTGAAGTTTCTGATATCAATCCAGATCATATCATGATGGGGTCTTTAAACCTATTTAAATCTGAAAACGGAGGTGTTACTTATACACAATGGGGAGGCTATGGATGTACAGGATGTGGAAGCGAATATAGACATCCTGACATTCAGGAGATAGAAATGAATGGAAATGATATTTGGGTTTGTAGTGATGGTGGAATTGACTATTATGATGCTAATTTGGATTTTATTGAATCTAGAAATAATGGTATCAATGGCGCTGATTATTGGGGTTTTGATCAAGGGTGGAATCATGATGTATTTGTTGGGGGAAGATACCATAATGGCAATGCCACTTTCTACGAAAACTATCCTTTTGGAAAGTTCTTATCATTGGGTGGTGGTGAATCCGCGACAGGATACGTCAATAAAGGTGAAAATAGAAAAGTATATCATAGTGATATTTCCGGCAAAGAAATCCCAAAAGAAATCAATGGAAACATAACTGACATAGCTAAGTACTCCCTTTTCCCTAATGAAAGCTATGTTCATTCAGAAAAAAGCGAAATTGTTAATGATCCTAGATATTGGAACACCCTATATCTAGGAAAAGAAAATAAATTATGGAGAAGTAATAACGGAGGTCAATCTTTTTCTTTAGTAAAAGAGTTTGGATCAGACACAAACAATTTGGTAAAAGCAATTGAAATTTCAAGAAACGATCCTAATATTATTTTTATAACTCAGAAGCATGGTAACTCTGGAAAACTATGGAAGTCTGTCGACAGCGGACAAAATTGGACAGAAATATCGATACCAGCTAACCATCAAACCATGTATTTATCACTTAATACAAATGATGAACTCTTTCTTGGTTTGAATAATGGTGGTAATAACGCTAACAAAATTTTCAAATCTAGTGACTGGGGTAGCTCATGGAATAATTTAACCACCTCAGCATTAAATGGAGAAAAGATAACAAATATTAATGTTCAAGATGGAACAGATGGAGGCATTTACATAACCTCTAACAAAATGATCTGGTATCGAAATAATGGACATACTGAGTGGCAAACTTTTTCAGACAATCTTCCTCTACATCTGAGAATTATTAAAATACTTCCTTTCTACAAAAAAGAAAAGCTTCGAATCGCTTCCAATCGTGGAATTTGGGAAACCGATTTTTTTGAGAGTTCGTTACCCAAAGCACAACCCATGGTAATTAAACAAACAATTAATTGCAATAGGTATATAGTGCAATTTGAAGACTTTTCTATTCTAAACCATGACCAAGCTTCATGGGAATGGAATTTTCCTGGAGGAAACCTCATTACAACCAATAATATAAGAAATCCTCAAGTAATTTATCCTTCCACAGGAGAATATGATGTTAGCCTTAAAGTAACTGATAAACAAGGAAATATTAGTAGCAAAATAGTTACAAAATTAATAACTGTTGGCGACGATTATTGCGCTACGGAATCAGAGCCGAAAAAAGCTTTAGTGTGTTCACAAAACAATGATTATGCCACAAACAACTCCGTAAACGAAGCTGAAATATCCAATTTTAGCTTTACGTGTTGGATAAAGCCCAATGGCATACAGCCTAACTATTCAGCAATTTTTAGTTTATCAGAAGGATGCGTTTTAAACTTTAGAGAATCAAACAATACATTAGGGATTCATTGGAAAGGAGGATCATATTGGTGGTGGGACTCTAACCTTGAAGTTCCTGCAAACGAATGGTCTTATGTGGCAATTACCGTTACACCATCAAAAATAACTTTATATTTGAATGAAGATTCTCATTCTTGGAATCTAACCACTGCCCCTTTTAACTTAACAAAAATAAACTTAGGCACATATTACCAATGGGAATCAAGAAACTATAAAGGATTAATTGAAGAGGCTACTTTTTGGAAAAAAACACTTACAAAGGAAGAAGTACGATTGACGAGACACCTTACCAAAGACAATGTAAATAATAATAATGATATAATAGCATATTATCAATTCAATAATAATGCCTTTGGAACAATCTATGATAAAAAGGGTAGCAATGACCTTAAATTGAACGGGAATGCTATTTTGGTTGATTCCAACGCCCCCGTTGGTTCTGGAAAAAGTAGCTTATTGGATATTAACTCAGTAGAAACTGCTAACTTTATAAACGCAAATTGCAAAATGACTTTTAATAGTAATGGAACCAACCCTGATGGAAATGTAGTTGTTTCTAAAATCAATTTAGATCCTATTTCAATCCCTAATATTAATACTATAGATTCCTCTTTTTGGATTATTAATACATACGGAGAAAATCAAGTTTTTGATGCTTTAGAAACCATTACTTTTTCAGATATTAATGGCATTAACAATTCGAATGCTGGTGATATTGTACTCTTCAAAAGGAACTCTAATTCGGATGGCACAGCAGATTGGGGATCAAGTATCGAAAATGCCACTGATATTAATACTGCTGATCTTAGTGTTACTTTCTCTAACACAGGTGGTTTAAATTCTTTTGGACAGTTTTATATTGGTAGTAAAGAAACGCTTAATATAATTGATCAAAATAAAAGTAAGTTTATTTTGTTTCCTAATCCACTAAATAAAGGAGATTATCTCTACTTTAGTAATGTAAAGGGTACCACCAAATTAATACTACATGACCAAAACGGTAAACAAATTTTCAAAAAAATTATAAAAAGTAAAACCTCTTTAAAAACCCCCTCATTACCCTCTGGAATTTATTTTTACACTATTGAAACAGAAACTAAAATACAGAATGGAAAATTAATTATCAATTAATTTTCTTTACGATAATTATGAAAATTATTCTAACTAAAATAAACTTGCAGTTGGAAAAAGAAATATAAGCAATTATACTAAGTTTTTTGCTTTTTCTTTTTAGCTGCTGGGAACAGAACATTATTTAAAATTAAACGATATCCTGGTGATGTAGGGTGCAGATCTAATTCTGTTTTTGGATCTCCTACTCTATGCTGATAATCCTCTGGATCATGCCCTCCATAAAAAGTAAACATTCCCTTACCTTTAACTCCGTGAATATAACGAGATTCGCCATGGTTCTTACTTTCACCCAAAATCATAACATTAGACTTAACGTATTTATTATCAAATGAGGTTGTTTGTCCCATGAATCCTTTTACTAATTGCGTATGATTCTGAGTAAGCATTGTAGGAACTTGATCCCATTTAGCAGAAAATTCTTTTAAAGTAAAGTAATCTGTTTCTTTATTAATTCTTCTTTTTCTGGTCATATCAATAGATGAAAATTCATAAGTAGTAGGATTTTTTATGAGTTCAAAATTTTTAAAAGCCATGGTTTTAGTATAATCTATTTTAGATTGGTAATTTGGTTCTGATGGGTCTCCATCAAACATACTCTCACAAATGTCAACTCCATCTGCCGCAAGTGCTATATCAAAACTATCCGTAGCAGAACACATGGCAAACATAAACCCCCCCCCAACGACGTAATCTCTAATTTTTTTTGCTACAGCGCCTTTTTCCTTAGATACTTTCGAATATCCCAATTTTGTCGCTAAAGCTTCTGAACCTTTTTTTTGTTTTATATACCAAGGAGCCGCACGATATGCTCCATAAAATCGTCCATACTGACCTGTAAAATCTTCATGATGTAAATGTAGCCATTCATATAATAATAATTTATCATTTAACACTTCCTCATCGTAAACTACATCAAATGGAATTTCTGCATACGTCAAAACCATGGTAACTGCATCATCCCATGGCATTTTATCTTTAGGTGAATATACTGCTATTTTTGGTGCTTTTTCCAAAGGAACAGCTTCTTGATTTTTCGAAGGAGAAGAAATTTCTTCTAAAATTAACTGTGCTTTTGCTTCTGAAATTATTTGATATGAAATACCTCTAATCTTACACTCCTTTTCTAAAAAGTTATTATTTTCTACTAAAAAAGCTCCACCATCATAATTTAATAACCATTTTGCTTTTAAACCATTTTGTAATGCATAGTAAACAATACCATAAGCTTTTAAATGGTTTTTTTGATTTTCAGAACTCATTGGCAAATAAATAAAATTAGCACACAATGAATTTGTAAACATCAGTAAAACTAGAATATATATTTGTTTTTTCAAAAGTTTAATTATTAGTGAATTTGAGTGTAAAATACGTATTTATCCGATTATAATTAATTACTCAACAACAATTTCTTTAAGAGAGTCCAACATAATTATTATATTTCAAAAATACAAACCCAAAATAAGCACAAAACAAATCAACTATTTGGAGTAAACTAATACAAACTTATTTAAAAAGGAACATCATCTATCCCTGAATTTCCATTGGTTCCGAAAGCGTCTTCAGGTGAAGCAAAATTGCTTGAAGAAACTTCTTCATTAAAACCCGAATTCATACTTGATTGAAATTCACTGCTAAAACCTTCTTCTAAATCAGAGAATTTTGCTAAGTGTCCTGTAAACTTTAAACGAATATTATCAAGTCCTCCATTACGATGCTTTGCTACTATAAACTCCCCTTGACCTTCACATGGCGAATGATCATCGTCATCCCATTCTGTCATACCGTAGTATTCAGGTCTAAATATAAATGATACAATATCAGCATCCTGTTCTATAGCTCCTGATTCACGAAGATCAGATAATAACGGCCTTTTACTTCCTCCACGGGTTTCTACCGAACGAGATAATTGAGACAATGCTATAACAGGTACATTTAATTCTTTAGCCAAAGCTTTTAAATTACGAGAAATAGTAGAAATTTCTTGTTCTCTATTTCCAGCACCAGATCCTCCTGCAGTCATTAATTGTAAATAATCGATAATTAATATTCTAACATTATGTTGTGAAACTAAACGTCGTGCTTTCGCCCTTAAGTCAAATATCGAGAGTGCTGGCGTATCATCAATAAAAATCGGAGCATCTGATAATTTTTTTACCTTAACATTTAATTGCTCCCATTCGTGAGGTTCTAGATTTCCTTTACGTAGTTTTTCGGAAGTCAAACCAGTTTCTGAAGAAATCATTCTTGTAATCAACTGAACTGAAGACATTTCCAAAGAAAAAACAGCTACCGCATGGTTAAAATCAATTGCCATATTTTTTGCCATAGAAATAACAAAAGCTGTTTTACCCATACCTGGACGAGCTGCTATAATGATTAAGTCTGTTGGCTGCCAACCAGAAGTTAGAGCATCTAATTTAGTAAAACCTGTTGCCAATCCGCTCATTCCTTCTTTTGTTGAAATTTCTTGAATTTTATTGATTGACTGTTGAACTAGAGAGTCTGCTTTTTCAGCACCCTTTTTTAAATTTCCTTGTGTAACTTCAAATAATTTACTTTCAGCATCATCTAATAAATCAAATACATCTATTGTTTCATCATAAGAACTTTCTATTAGTTCAGAAGAAATTGTAATTAGCTTTCTTTTGATATATCTCTCAAGAATAATCCTTGAATGAAACTCAATGTGCGCAGAAGAAGCTACTTTCTGTGTAAGACCAATTAAATAAAAGTCACCTCCTACTAACTCAAGTTTTGCACTTTTTCTTAGTTGATTTGATACCGATAAAATATCAATAGGTTCAGAATTTTGAAAGAGCGTATAAATTGCTTCATAAATCTCTTGATGGCGCTTATCGTAAAAAGCTTCTGGATGAAGTATGTCTATTACAGTATCAATTCCTTTTTTATCTATCATCATTGCACCAAGAACTGCCTCTTCTAAATCGATTGCTTGTGGCGGTAATTTTCCTTTTTCAAGATTAATGATACGTGATTTATCTACTTTTTTGCCTCTTAGTGAATGCGTTCTTTCCATGAAGGCAAATGTAACTTTTTAAGTTCAAAATTATTCAATTTCGTATCGTTTTCTTTTTGCACATTTTTAGTAAAAAAAATGTTACTAACTTGTTAACAACATTTTATGTTTCTTTCTTTTTTAGGGCTATAAAGATTACTGAAAAAATAGACGTGAATATATCGGTAACACCAATTCAAAATACATTAATTTAACTTTTTTGCTAAAAAAACAAATTTAGCAGAAAAATACTACAGCAGAAGTTTCTGTACTTTTATTCAATAACGTTCGGATTATTTTAGAAAAAGCTCCCTTTTACTTTCGTAATTAACTAAATTTTATACTATTTTTCTTTAAAAAATATCTGCTCAATAATAAAATACATTTTTACAAATTGGATTCAAAAAAGAATTATTTTAAGCTTCTTTTTAACTACTTTACATTTTTAGTATCGCCTTATCTTAAAGTCAATTATTTTTGCTTTCAACTATGTAAAAAACTGATTTTCAAAATTCAAATTATATTGCAAAAGAACTCTTAAAAAGACTAAGTACAATTGAATTATATTTAAATATTAGGAGGCATCTTGACACTATCAAAAGCAATACTTCAAAAATTAATATTCTTTACGCTTAAAATCAAATACGTAAATAATAATCTTAATGCGTTAAATAAACTTTCAGAGACATAAAAAAGAGACTTATTGCTACGTTAATACTAATTACTGGTTATACTCAAATTAATTCTTTAATAATCAAAAAAGAAGATTAAAACCATCCAACTTCATATATTTTTTTAGTAAAAAATATGTTGCTAACATATTGATACCATTTAATGTTTCTTATTTTTGGGGACTATGAAACTTTCTAAAAAAATAGGATTAGTTATATTAGCTATACCAATACAATATACATTTGTACAACTTTTAGCTCGAGAACCTGCTTTAATAGAAAAATATTACAGTATGGGTCTCTATCCTTTTATATCAAAAACATTCAGGTTCTTTTTAGGGTGGATACCTTTTTCCTTTGGTGATTTACTAGGTTTTTTTCTCCTTTTTTACTTTTTAAAAAACATCTACTTACTCATAAAATCTAAATTTACGAATTGGATTCAAAAAGCAGTTAATTTAACTTTATTCTTATCTGCTTTATATTTTTGTTTTTACCTTTTTTGGGGGTTTAATTATTTTAGGTCTCCCCTGTCTCATAAACTTGGATTGAAGCATTCAGATTATACCACGGAAGATCTTTTAAAAACAACTGATACAATTGTTTCACTTCTTAATAACAGCCATCTTATCATTACAAAAAATGATACGTCAAAAATTGATATCCCATATACTATTGATCAAATACATGATATTGCTCCCAATGGGTTTAACAAACTTTCAAAAATATATCCCGAATTTGCTTATCGTTTCCCATCTATTAAAAATTCAATAGTAAGCTTTGTCCAATCCTATAATGGTACTTCTGGATACATTAATCCTATTACTGGTGAGGCTCAAATTAATTCTTTAATACCTAAAACTGGATATCCTGCAACAGTATGTCATGAAATGGCTCATCAAATTGGTTGGGCTGCTGAAAATGAAGCTAATTTTATAAGTTTTCTAACATCTATTTACAATGAGGATATATATTTTAGATATGCTGGTTACAGAATGGCATATCAGTATTGTATAAGAGAATTATTTAGAAGAGATAAAACTTTGGCGAATAAAATAAAAAAGAAAGTAAATACAGGTATTTATAAAGACTATAAGGACAGTAATTTGTTTTGGAAATCCTATGAAAATCCAATTGAACCTATCATAAAAAGAGGGTATAATTCATATTTAAAAGCAAATAATCAAGCAAAAGGAATTCATTCATACAGCTATGTTGTAGACTTATTAATAGCTTATTATAAACAATCATACTCAAAGTAATAAATCATTAAAAATCAATGAAAAACACATTTATAATCTTTATTTCTTTAAATTTTTTTATGATTTCTTGTAATTCAACCGACTTACAAAAGGAATTTTCTTGTAAAAATCGCATAAATTATAATCTATCTAACGTTGAAGATGTTAGAAACTTTTTTTCTATTAACCTTCCTGAAATCTGGAAAATTAATCTTTACTATGATAATGGGTTGTCCTCTATATATGCTGCAGATACTACTGTAGATTTAACTAAAACTATATTATTAGATGTATCATACATTCACAGCACTATGTCATTTGACAATAATTTTAAGAAAAAATTAATTAATGACTATGAAAATATGAATCTTAATGAAATTAAGAAAAAAAATATTAAACACCTGGATAGGGATGCTTATTTTTCACTTGCCCACGGAAAAAAAGGTAAATTTAACTATCATGTATTAAACATATTCACAATAGTAAATACTAACAACACTTTGCATACAAAAACTGAGATATATGGAGACTCTTTGGTTACTGAACGATTATGTAAATCAATAAACTTAATAGAGTCTATTAAGTTCAAATAAAACTTAAACCCAATATTATTTCATAATAATCCATCTCTTAATTTGGTATAATTATTTTAAAACCATAAATAAAATATAATGAATAAACAGCATATAATTGACCGTTTTATAAGCTATGTAACAGTCGATACTGAAAGTGATCCTAACAATCCAGCTTTTCCAAGTACAGAAAAACAATGGAATTTAGCTCGAATTCTCGAAAAAGAATTAAATAATATTGGTCTAGAAGATGTTGAGCTAGATGAAAATTGTTATTTAATGGCTACATTACCAAGTAATGTAGATCATGAAGTACCTACAATTGGTTTTGTTGCCCATATTGATACAAGTCCTGATTTTACGGGAGCTAATGTAAAGCCTCAAATACATAATAATTATAATGGAGGTGATATCGTTTTAAATAAGGAAGAAAATATTGTTTTATCCCCAAACTATTTCGATGATTTACTTCAATACAAAGGCCAAACAATAATAACAACTAATGGAACCACTCTATTGGGTGCAGATGATAAAGCTGGAGTTACTGAAATTGTTTCTGCTATGGAATATTTAGTTCAGCATCCAGAAATTAAACATGGTAAAATTCGGATTTGTTTTACTCCTGATGAAGAAGTAGGTAAAGGAGCTCATTTATTTGATGTTGAAAAGTTTGGAGCTGAATGGGCATATACTATGGATGGAAGTCAGGTTGGTGAATTAGAGTATGAAAATTTTAATGCCGCCGGAGCCAAAATTACAATTAATGGGAAAATAGTACATCCTGGATACGCCAAAGGTAAAATGATAAACTCTATGACTATTGCGAGTGAATTTATAAATAGTTTACCTCAAAATGAGGTACCAGAAAAAACGTCTGGATATGAAGGTTTTTTTCACTTGCATCATATAGAAGGTAAGGTTGAGCAAACAACACTTCATTATATTATAAGAGATCATAACATGGAACTCTTTAACGACCGAAAACAAGTAATATTAGATTTAGCTGAATCTATTAACAGCAAATTACAAAAAGAATTGATTACTGTTGAAATTAAAGATCAATATTACAATATGAAAGAAAAAGTTACACCAGTGATGCATATCGTTGATATTGCAGAAGAAGTAATGAAAGACCTAGGTATAACACCTTTAATTAAACCTATAAGAGGTGGCACTGATGGATCACAGTTATCATACAAAGGATTACCCTGCCCTAATATATTTGCTGGTGGGCATAATTTTCACGGACGTTATGAGTATGTACCTGTTGAAAGTATTTTAAAAGCAACTGAAGTCATAATAGGTATTGCAAAGAAAGTTGCTACTAAATTTTCTTAAAAAAGTAATAAAAAAACCTGAGTAAATTTACTCAGGTTTTTTTATTATTAGAATATATATCTTAAACCAACTTGCATCTGCCATCTTGATAGCAAACTACTATCGGGACTAAAAGTTTCTTTTAAGTTAGGATTAAAACTATAAATAGGTTGTTGACTGTAGTCAGGTTGGAAAATATTTGGATCAGAATTTCCGTCAGGAAATGAAACACCCAATGGTTGTATATTATTAGGTTTTTGAACAATTCCTAAATCTGAATCAATCAAATTTCCAAAATTTAAAATATCTAAGCTTAACTGCACGGTATGCTGCTTATCTCCCTTGACATTAAAATTAAAGTCTTGTAAGATTTTCACATCCCAACGACCTCTCCATGGAGATAGTGCACCATATCTTTCAACATATTGACCTCTTCTTGAACTCAAATATTCATCTTGCTGTATATAATTTTCAAAGGCTTCTTTTTGTGCTCCATCTGTAAATTGCATTTGATCTAATTCAGCACTAGTTGGCACATATAAAAGATCATTTACAATAGAACCATCATTATTAATATCTCCTCCATAAGTATAGTTAAACCTACCACCACGAGCATACTCAAAAAAGGTTGAAATTGTCGTTGCAAATTTTTCTCCTCCGTAAGTGAATTTTTTTGAAGCTACACCAATAATTCTATGTGTATCTCCATATTTTGAATATGATAAAACATCGTTATTGGCATTTCCTATCGTTGGATTAGATGCAAAAGCATCACCTGTAATTTCAGCTTCTATAGAATTAACATCTTTTGCATTTAAATAACTGTAGGCTAAATTAGCATACAAACCATTTCTGAATGATTTTTCTACCTTAAAAGAGGCATTTAAAATTCTTCCTTTATCGGAATTTGTAAAGACATAAGCATTTGTTGGTCCTCCAAATTGATTTATTGATCTATCTCCATTTAAATAGATTGCTCTGTTGTCCCCTGGTGAATTCAAATTACCTGAAGGTGAATTTAATGCCCAGTTTTGAACATGAGCCCCGTTGATATCCTTAGTGTATGCAAGATCAGTCGATAAAACCAAACCATTTTCAAAGCGATAATCACCTCCTATGTTTGATCTCCATACTTGAGGGAATTTAAAATCTTCGTCAACCGTTTGATAAAAGAAAAAATCAACTCCTTGTACTTGATTTCCTAACCATACGAAAGGCAATCGTCCTGTAAAAATACCTGTCCCACCTCTTATTTGAAGCTTACTTTCATCGTTCACATTCCAGTTAAATCCTAATCTAGGAGAAATTAACCAATTATTTGACGGTAAATCTAAAGAACTCAAAGTTGTCGATTGATTAGTAGATGGATCAGTATAAATATTATTAGGCTGATAAGTTCCTTTTCTGTCGATGTTTTCTTGAATTTTTTCTTTGGTATTAAAGAATAATGGTTTGTCAAATCTTACCCCATAAGTTAATTTAAAAGCATTGTTAACTTCCCACTCATCTTGCAAATAAAAAGCCAATTGCCCTACATTTGTCTCTGCTAAAGACCATCCTCCAACAGCACCAACTTCTAAGTTATTATTTCTATTAAAAGAAGTTTCTGCACCATTAATTAAGTTATCTATCAATCCGCCTGGTTGGGCAAAGGTTAAAAAGTCAGTCACACTTGTAAAATGTCGGTCATCGTCAAAATTAGAAGGAGTACCGTTAACATCAAAACCAAAAGTCCCCCCGTATAGTCCAAGGTTAAAGGAATTATCAAACATAAATTTTTCAAAAGCAAATCCAACAGTAATCGTATGGTCTCCTTTAAAGAAATTCATATTATTGGTTAATTGAAATACTTTTTGATTTAACTTATTGTGTATAGAAAAAGGCTCATGACCTGCCACGATATAATTACTTCCATTTCCGTCCTTTATAAGGATGCTAGGAGCTGGTGAAGATAATGGATTTCTAAAATCATCAAAATAAGTATATCCAATTTGTAATTTATTAGTTGTACTCTGATTAAACGTAGAATTCACTTCCATCAGAAAAGAATCAATATGATTATTTATTTCATATCCTGAGTTTTCAAACTGAAGGATATTAGCACTAGGCCCTCTTAATCCCAGAGAAGTTGGATGTGCAGGGGCTTCTCTTGAAGCTCGTAAGAAATTATAGATTAGCGCTAATCTGTGTTTTTCATTGATATTCCAATCGAGCTTAAAAATACCTTTTGTCGATCCTGAATCATAATTAAATCCTGAATAGGCTCCTGAATCATATCCTAAATTTTTAAGAGCATTACTTACTGCTACTAAATCCGACTCCAAAACGGAAGCTTCATTAACAGCAACTACTCCATCATTATTATCAGGAATCCATCCTTCTGTTCCAAGATCTTCTCTCTCATCCTTTTCAAAATTAGCAAAGAAGAATAGTTTATCCTTTACTAATGGACCTCCAATACTAACACCATACTGACTTTGGGCTAACTTAGCCTTCAATACATCTTCTTCCTTTATTTTTCCTCCTGTTAAGTCTTGATTTCTGTAAAATCCGTAAGCAGTACCTTTGAACTCATTTGTTCCACTTTTTGTTACGGCATCTACAGAGGCACCTGTGAAGCCTGATAAAGTTACATCATATGGAGCTGTTGATACAGATATTTGTTCTATAGCATCTAAAGAAATTGGTTGTGAATTTGTCTGTCCTCCTGGTGTTGCCGCATCCAACCCAAATGGATTATTAAAAATTGATCCATCTAATGAAAAATTATTAAACTGGTCATTTCTTCCTCCAAAAGAACCATTACTAGCTGTCGGCTCTAATCTTGTAAAATCAGCTGCTGAACGTGAAATAGTTGGCAACGTTTTTAATTGAACAGCACTTACACTTGTTTGTGCTCCTGTTCTATCAGAATTAAATGTTTTACTCCTTGAACCTGAAACAACAACTTCTTGTAGCAACGAATCACCATCTTCGGATAAAATTGCATCAATAATAGTAGTTTTACCAAGGGTTAAAAACACATTTTTCGCTTCGAATGTTGTAAACCCCATATAACTTACAGTTATAGTATAAGGACCTCCAACACGTAAATTAGGAATTGTATACTTTCCGTTATCTTGGGATACTGCACCAGATAAAGTACCTGTTGGAACATGTAGTACAGCAACGTTAGCTCCAAATAAAGACTCACCTTCTTCGTCTGTAACAATCCCTTTAATCTTAGAGGTTGTTACCTGTGAAAACGTACACAAGTAGCTTATAAGGAAAAAAACGTTTAGAAATTTTTTCATGGTTAAATTATTTAAATTTTAGTCCAAAGTTACAAAATTGTTTAACGTAATTTTAATACTTTTTGAATTAATTATGGTTCGATTTCAATAGACAATAAAAAAGTTTAAAGTTCTAACAAAAAGATCAACAAAAAACACAACAAAATGAAATACAGCAAGTTAAAAACAAAAGCTTATTAAATAATTATTATAGTAAAATGAAAAACTTAAAATGACAAATTGTTAAAAACCTATAAAAAATCAATAACTAGAATTGCAATGTTATATTTAACTAAAAATAAAATAATTATAAAATATATACCTTTCATCTAGCTCTTCTTTTTTACTTATAATATAAAACACGATATTTGCGATAAAATCTACTAATGAACTTGATTATATACATAATTTCATATCCTTTTATTTGGACCTTCTCTTTGCTTCCTATGAGAGTTTTATATTGGATATCAGATCTTATCTTTATACTTGTGTATTACTTAATTGGTTATCGAAAAAATGTAGTTCGAGAAAACCTAAAGTTATCTTTTCCTGATAAAAAAAAGGATGAGCTTGAAAAGCTAGCTAAAAAGTGTTTTAGACATTTTATAGATGTTATGATGGAAAGTGTCAAGACATTTTCTATTTCTAAAAAAGAAATGCTTAAAAGGTTTTCTTACAAAAATCCAGAGCTAGTTAATTCTATCGTTAAAGAAGGTAATAGTATTGTTTTAGTTGGAGCACACCTAGCTAATTGGGAGTGGTCAGTTAGTCTTCCTTTGGTATTAGATATCAATATTTACGGAACTTATAGCAAACTAGCAAATCCTTATTTTGATAGAAGAATTAAAAAAAATAGAACTAAGTTTGGACTTATAGCTGTAAAGACTTCAAGAACCATAAAAAATATTCATGAAAACTACAATAAAAAGATTCAAAGTATGTACCTTTTGTTGAGTGATCAATCTCCTATGCTTCACAAAACCTATTACTGGAGAAATTTTTTTCACACTAAAGTACCTGTCCACACAGGAGCAGAAGTAATAGCTAAAAAATATAATTTTTCTATAGTAAATTATACCACAAAAAAAATAAGAAGAGGTTATTATGAGACTGAATTTTCGTTGATTACTAATACCCCAAAAGAGTTTGAAAATTATCAATTAACTGACCGTTACTTTGACATTGTTGAAAAATCGGTTGCAGAGCAACCAGAATGTTACTTATGGACACATAAGAGATACAAGCATAAGGATAAATACCATGATTGGTTAAAACTGAATAGAAAATAAAACTAATATTCTTTTTTAAAAAACTATTATTTATTATTTTGAGAATCTTTTCAATAAATATGATTTTTAACACTATCAGAATGATGGTAATGTTTTAGAATATGTTAGTTCAATCATTAAATAATCGTTTTTAAGTTTATACTTTCTGGCTATTTTTTCTGTAAAATACTTTTATACATTCCTCAATAAATATAAATTCGACCCCCTTCTATTTAAAAAAGTCAAAGACTATTCCCCACATCTCAATCGTTTATATTTAGCTATATAATATTAATATATGAGTATTATAAATCCAAAAATCTCCATTAAAAAAGCATTTTAATGGAGATTTGAATAGATTCGTTACTAAATTTTAATATATGTAATGTAACCTTAAATTACTACATTTATTTTTTTAAAATCTATATGAAAGCCCTACGATAATTTGGTTAACTCTAGTATCGAATCTTTGAGACAATCCTTCGTTACTAATTAATTCAGATTCTTTATCTGAAAAAGCTCTTTCCCATCTCAGATCTAAACCTAGCTTACCTAGTTCAACTCCTGCTCCTAATTGGACACCTACAGTTAAACCATCAGCCTCTGTTTTTATATCTCCCAATGACTCAAAATTAAAATCGCCATCAATTATGTACTGAAAAGAAGGTCCAGCAAATACATTTAAAACCTTTAAAAACTTTTTACCTAATAAAACAGGAATATCAATTTTTTGAAAATCATAAGTCGCCTTAATATTTGGAATAGCCTTGGAAGAATACTCACTTTTTAAACTTGTATACACCAATTCTGGTCGAAGATACAAACCAATAACGGGTATTTTAAAACGTGTCCATACACCTGCATGAAATCCGGTTTTACTTTTACCTCCTTCTAAAACGTCTTGTGATACTTCTTGAAATGAATCAGAGTTATAATTGATTCCCGCTTTAACTCCAAAATGAATTTGAGAAAAAGAAATCTGTGAAACACCGAAAAGTAATATGGTACATAAAACAAATTTTTTCATAATATCTTTATTTAATTTTGTTATTTAACGATTTAATATTAGTATTATTTTTTTGAAATTACTTTTTCAACAGCTTTGATTATCGCCTTGTCATTTAATTTATATTTATTCATAAGCTCCGCTGGTGTGGCCGATTCTCCGAAGCTATCATTTACAGCAACAAATTCCTGAGGAACAGGATTATTTAATACCAAACACCTCGCAACACTTTCTCCTAAACCACCATATATATTGTGCTCTTCTGCAGTAACTACACAACCTGTCTTCGCTATAGACGTTAAAATAGCTTGTTCATCTAATGGCTTTATTGTATGAATATTTAGTACCTCACAAGAAATACCTTTTGTATGTAAATATTCTGCCGCTTGAATAGACTCCCAAACCAAATGACCTGTAGCCAATATTGTTACATCTGTACCTTCAATCAATTGTATAGCTTTACCAATTTCAAAAGGCTGATCTTTCATAAAAACAGGTACTTTTGGACGTCCAAAACGTAAATAAACAGGTCCTTGATGATTTGCTATTGCTATAGTAGCAGCTTTTGTTTGACTATAATCACATGGATTAATAACCGTCATTCCTGGTAACATTTTCATTAAGCCAATGTCTTCCAATATTTGATGTGTTGCTCCATCTTCCCCTAAAGTTAAACCTGCATGTGAAGCACAGATCTTTACGTTTTTATCTGAATAGGCTATAGATTGGCGTATCTGATCGTAAACACGACCTGTAGAGAAATTAGCAAAAGTACCTGTAAATGGTATTTTTCCACCAATTGTAAGTCCTGCAGCCATTCCCATCATATTTGCCTCAGCAATACCTACTTGAAAAAATCTTTCTGGGTGATTATCCGCAAAAGCATTCATCTTTAAAGACCCTGTTAGATCAGCACACAAAGCAACAACGTTTGGATTTAACTTACCTAACTCAGTTAACCCATCACCGAAACCAGAACGAGTGTCTTTTTTTTCTGTATATGTATATTTTTTCATTTAGTTTGTGTTGTTAAAAGGAATCAAAAATAAACTTTTAAACTAAAATGTAGTCATAAATTTTTTAATTCTTTATAAAGTTTATGAACAGGAAAGCCCATTACCGTAAAATAGTTTCCTTCAATTTTTTTAATTCCTATTTTACCTATCCATTCTTGAATACCATAAGCTCCTGCTTTATCAAAAGGCTTATACTCTTTAATGTAATAATCTACTTCAGTTTTTTGTAATTCTTTAAAATATACTTTAGCAATATCATTTATAAGTATGCTCTTATTATTTCCTATATTGACATAAACCGATGTAATTACTTCATGCTCTTTGTTTGACAAGCTCATCAACATATTAAAAGCCTCTTGATAATTACTTGGCTTTCCTAAGGCTTTATTTTGAAACCAAACAATAGTATCAGAAGTTATTAAGATATCATTCTGTTTAAGGTCCTTTCTGTAAGCGTTTGCTTTCAATTCTGATAAATAGTCTGTTATCTGAGAACCTATTAAATAATCAGGATAGCTCTCTTTAATATTTTTTACTTTAACTGTAAAATTAATATTAAGATCCTTTAATAATGCCTGTCTTCTTGGAGAACCTGAAGCCAAAATTAAATTATATTTTTTTAACGTATCAGCAAGCATATCGAAAGTAATAAGCAACCAGAGGAATACTAACAATTCCTAAAAGGTAGGTTAAATTAGACATTTTAAGTACTTTTTTAAATTCTTTTTCTGTATTAGCTTTTGAGATAAGATAAATAAGACAGAGTTCAGGTAGTGTTCCCATGAAGAAAATAATAGATAAAATAAAAATATTATCAATATAATTAATAGCGAACCCTAAAACAGTTAAACATCCTGTAACTGTAAAGAATAATGCTATGGATTTGCCTCTCCTTCTTCCTAATAGAACCGGTAATGTTTTAATATTTTTAATGTAGTCATTATTAAAGTTAACAATATCTTTAATAATTTGATAGACAATATTCCCTACTATTGATAAAAAAACATAAACAATAGCAATTAACTGAAAATTAAAATACTCTTCCCATTGTTTATCTGTTGTATCTACGGGGGTGTCAAACCACCAAATTATAAATATACACAATGCATTTATACAAGGCTCAAGAACAATACTAAGAAAATCTTTATCCGTGTTATAGTGGAGATATGCTATTAATAATAAAGCTATAATAACCCCTATGAAACTATGGTATGGTTTTCCAATTGAAATCGACACAAAAGTACCTAGTATAACACTTATTATTGAACAAAATATACCTATAGAATATGCTCTTTTTGCAACTTTTTCTTCTACTCTATCGAACTTATATTTGTTGTAATAACTTATTAAGTAACCTGAAGCTAACATTATAATTGTTGCAAATGACAATAAAAAAAAAGTAAAAAAAGAAGATATTGTTGTCTCAAATCCAAGATCATAAAGAAAACAAATTTTAAAAAGTAATTGTATAAGAATTAAATATATTAACTTCCTCCAATTAATAATTTCAAAAAACTTATTCAAACTCATTAACTATAGCTCTTTTTAATCCTAGCTAAACTCTTCTTATTATCCCTGTCTTTCATTGTTTGCCTTTTGTCGTGGATTTTTTTACCCTTTGCAAGAGCTATCGTTAATTTAGCCCATCCATTTTCATTTATGAATAAATTCAAAGGAACAATTGTATTTCCTTTTGTTTCAACTTCTTTAGAAAGTTTTTTTAGCTCTCTCTTATTTAGCAGTAACCTCCTTTCACTTTTAGGTTTGTGATTATAGTGATTGCCAAAAGCATACTCTTCAATGTACATGTTTACAACGAATAACTCACCTCTTTCATTAAATTCACAGAAGCTCTCAGTTATTCTTGCTTTGCTTTGTCTTATCGATTTTATTTCCGTTCCTGTCAATTGAATTCCTGCCGTGTATTTTTCAATTAATTCATACTCGAAACGGGCTTTTCTATTTTGTATGTTTATATTTTTCTGCATAGATGGGGGCAAATATAAATATTAAAATGAGTAACTAATAAGTTTTACAAACTATGATTTTTATCATGGTTCAAAACTTCTTATGATTCTATATTTGTATCAAAATTAATTAATTTAAAAGCTAATTTAATTAGAAAATTATTTACTATTAATAAATAAATGTAGTTTTTACCGTTTTATTATTATTCATTGAAGTATAGTAAACAAACAACGCACTTAATTCATTTATATTAGTTTCTTAAAAAGCTCGAAAAAAATTTTCCGAGCTTTTTTGTATATATTCAAATCACTAGTAATTAAGACTAACCAGCCATAATACTTTCTGCTTGTCTTTTATATATACCCTTTTCTAATTTCTCTCTAATTGCTGAAAAAGCTTTTATCGTTTCTTCAACGTCTTCAATTTTGTGGCGAGCCGTCGGAATTAATCTTAATATTATAAGTCCTTTTGGTATAACAGGGTATACAACAATTGAGCAAAAAACCCCATAATTTTCTCTTAAATCTTGAACCATTGCCATCGCCTCAGGTATTTCTCCTTTTAAATAAACTGGAGTTATGCATGTTTGTGTAGTTCCAAGATCAAATCCTGCCTTACGCAAGCCTGTTTGTAACGCATTGGTTATTTCCCACAATCTATCTTTTAACTCTGGCATTGTTCGTATCATATCCAAACGTTTCAAAGCTCCTTTTACCATAGGCATTGGTAATGATTTTGCGAACATCTGAGATCTCATATTATATTGTAAAAATTGTATGATATCTTCGTCTCCTGCAAAAAAAGCACCTATCCCTGCCATCGATTTTGCAAAAGTAGCAAAATAAACATCTATCTCATCTTGAACACCTTGCTCAAAACCTGTTCCTCTTCCTCCTTTACCGAGAGTACCAAAACCATGAGCATCATCTACTAAAAGGCGAAAATTATATTTTTTCTTCAAAGCAACAATTTCAGATAAACGTCCTTGCTCTCCTCTCATACCAAAAACACCTTCGGAGACAAGTAATATACCTCCACCCGTTTTCTCAGCCATTTTGGTAGCTCTCATTAAATTTTTCTCACAGCTTTCTATATCATTATGTCGATAAACAAATCGTTTTCCTGCATGCAAACGAACTCCATCAATTATGCAGGCATGTGTATCAACATCATAAACAATTATATCATCCTTAGACACTAATGCATCGATAGCCGACACCATACCTTGATATCCAAAATTAACTAAATAAGCAGCTTCTTTTTCAACAAATTCAGCGCATTCTCTTTCTAACTGTTCATGATACTTTGTATGACCGGACATCATTCTTGCTCCCATAGGATAAGCCATACCGTGTTGAGTTGCGGATTCTCCATCTACTTTTAAAACTTCTGGGTGATTTGCTAAACCCAAATAATCATTTATACTCCAAGTAATGACTTTTTTTCCATTGAAAGACATTCTATTTGATATTGGTCCTTCTAATTTAGGAAACACATAGTATCCTTCCGCTTTATCAGCCCACTTTCCTAAAGGTCCTTTATCTCCTTTGATTCTCTCAAATAAATCTTTAACCATTTTTACTTTTTGATTTTTAGTATTATGCGAAAATAATCTTTTTTTAATAGTTTTTCAAAGCGATCTTAGGTTATTAAAAACGAATGTTAATAAATACCTTATGGTTTTAAATTTGTCGATAAAAAAGTAAGTTAAAGATATTTCAAAAATTAATAGTAAAAATTTTCAGTTCCAAATCAAGTTGACTTAGAGTTAAATTACAACCATTTTAAAAAGCTCGGTATCAAATTAAGAATTAAGTTATGTAATATTTTTTATTTTAATTTTTATTTCATTCTCACTATCAAGTAGCTTTTGCTTTATCATAGCAACAATTCTTTTATTAAATTCAGATGCATTTTTAGTATATATATTGAACTCATCGTTATCAAATTGTCCAATGACAATACCTAAAAGTTGATTTCTTAAAATTAAATTTTTACCAATTATTTTTTCTATTAATTGAATATAAGAATCATCCGAAGTATTTTTGAGTATATCAATTCTATTCTTTCTAATAGCATGAATGAATATGCCTGTAATTATTTCATGTTGTAATTTTAATACAGGACGCATAATTGAATTTTGAAAATTTTCATTTTGTTTTATTGCTGATAAATTCAAAATAGGTCTATTTTTTCTTTTATCACTCATTCAGAAAACTAGTAATGTTATTTTCAACTCTTTTCAAAATATTGTCTGTATTTGCTTTTATAAATTTTTCGCCTGTAATTAGTTCATACAATTCTATATATCTATCGGAAATTTCTTTTATTTTATTATCAGAAATTTCAGGTAGTTTCTGACCTTCTTTTCCTTGGAATCCATTTTCAATTAGCCATAATCGCACAAATTCTTTAGATAATTGTCTTTGTTTCTCACCTCTTTCTTGTCGCTCTTGGTATCCATCTGCATAAAAATATCTTGAAGAGTCTGGTGTATGAATTTCATCAATCAAAACAATCTCGCCATTTTTCTTTTTACCAAATTCATATTTCGTATCAACTAAAATCAATCCTCTTTTTTTTGCTATTTCAGTCCCTCTTTGAAATAATTTTCTTGTATAATTTTCTAAAATTAAATAATCTTCCTCTAAAACAATTCCTTTTGCCAAAATTTCTTCTCTAGAAATATCTTCATCATGGTCACCTTTAGCCGCCTTAGTTGAAGGAGTTATAATCGGCTCAGGAAATTTATCATTTTCGTTTAAACCTTCTGGCATTTTGACGCCACAAATAACTCTTTTTCCTGCCTTATACTCTCTTGCTGCATGCCCTGATAGATATCCCCTGATAACCATTTCTACCTTAAAAGGCTCACACAAATGACCTACAGAAACGTTTTCATCTGGGTTAGCCACCAACCAATTAGGCACAATATCGGACGTTTCACTCATCATTTTTGATGCAATTTGATTCAATATTTGTCCCTTGTATGGGATTTGCTTCGGTAATACAACATCAAAAGCCGACAACCTATCTGAAGCAACCATTACTATAACTTCATCATTAATATTGTATACTTCTCTTACTTTTCCTTTGTAAACCGATTTCTGATTTGGAAACTGGAAATTGGTTTCATTTATTGTTTTCATTACTGTGTTTATTGTGTTGTCGCATACAAAAGTAAGTTTTTTAATGAAATTTTTACAATTTTATTTTGTACTTAACAGTAATCTGAAATAGATTTCTAATTTTTTTATTTGGTATTTATTCAAATGCTAAGTCACGCTGTATTCTCAACACAAACAACTGATTACCAAATAATAAAATCACCCTGCAAACGATCTTAAATTTTAAAAAACTAGGTTTAACACATATTTTATTTAACCAATTCTTCAACAGGACCAAAAAATTCATAGTTGATACTTTCTTTTTTTACTTTTAATTCATTCATGATTTCCAAAACATTCGCCATAAAGGGTGTTGGCCCACAAAAATAAAAATCACTGTTCTTCGGAACGTCTAGATCAATTAGTATTTTGGAATTAATAAATCCTTTAAAATCATAATCTACCCCTAAAACATCTGTTTGTAAAGGCTTACTAAAAAGCTTAATATATCTAGATTTATTTTCAAATAAGCTAGATATCTCTGAATTAAAAGACTGATGATCAGAATTTAAAACACATTGGATAAAATATATGTTTTTTTGAAATTTTACAGCTTCCTTAAGCATACTGAGCAAAGGTGTAATGCCAACCCCCCCACTAATAAAAACAATTGGATTTTCTGTTTGTTTTAAAATAAATTCACCTGAAGGCATTCCTAAATTCAAAAAAGATCCAACATGAATATTATCATGTATATAATTCGAAACAATTCCTTCAGGTTTTCCATCTTCTCTTTTAATACTTAATCTTAAATAATTTTTATCAATAGAATCAGACAAGCTATAATTTCTCGTGTGCTTATGATCTGTTCCTGCTATGTCTACGGTTACTGTTATATACTGCCCCGGTAAAAAATAAGGAATCTGCTCCTCATCTTTTCTTTTTAAATAAAAAGATGTTATGTTGGAGCTCTCCTTTATTTTTTTTATTACCGTATACTCTTTCATTCCTTTGTAACCTCCTGGGCTATTTTCTCTTGTTGTATAAAGTACTTCTTCTCTACTTGTAAATATTTTAGCTAAATCATTGTATGCTTCTTCCCATGCTTCCATAACATCGTTTGTAGCTCCTTCCCCTAAAACCTTCTTGATCGCGAGTAACAAATTTTCCCCTACAATTGGGTAAGCCTCTTTTGGAATGGATAAACTCACGTGTTTTTGTGCTATTTTTTCAACCGCTTCGCCAAGCTGTTCTAATTGCTCGATATGAACTGCGTATTGAAATACTGCATTAGCCAAGGCTCTTTGTTGCGTTCCTTTTTTTTGATTTACCATGTTAAAGATATTTTTCAACTCTGGATGTTTATGAAAAAGTAATTCATAAAACACTTTAGTAATCGATTCCCCATGTTGTTGTAATATTGGTGCTGTTGATTTTACAATCGCTATTGTTTTTTTACTAGCCATAATCTATTTTATTTTTAATATTTGAAAATAAATAAGTCTATTTGAGTCCAAAAAATCATTTAATGATATTGGATTTATTTTCATAAGCTGGCGAAATTAATTGAAGTATTGCTGTCTATTTTATGATCTAAATCATATAAAATTATGATAATAAATTACTGTAGTTTTCTTTTAAGACGAAATCAAATAGTTTTTAATCTAAGACTCTATTTTATGGTAGTTTGTACCTTCTTTTCTTTTATTTGAAAAAGTGAATTTATAATAGATACAAACTCCATCAAAAAATTATTTTTTAGGTTTTGTATACTTTTTAATGCTGCTGGTTTTTTATCTTATTATAAATATTCGGGGTTGATTAATGGAGAAGAATTATAGGGGAAATATAAAATAACTAAATTCAATATTGATTTTATAAAAATAGAAAAAGCATTTTGAATAACTAAGTCAGTTATAAAAGCAACTAAAGTAAAATGTTTTTAAGACTTTCTATATTGAAAATCTTCAACTTATATTTTCATTTCAAAAAAGCTTAATGATTTATTAAATATGACTTACTCTATAAATAAAATATAGAATTAGAAAATGAAAAATAAAGTTAAAAACTTGATGCTAAAAATTAATTAGGAAACGAACATAAAACAACAATTACCCGGAATTTACAAAATAGAAAAATAAAAACAAACTATTAAAATCTATTAATAATTTGTTTTTGTAAGATAATTTTTTCAATTTTATTCTGTCTCTATACTTTTATAGGCTGAAATAATTCTCTTCACTAGCTTATGACGAATTACATCTTTGTCATCCAAGTAGACATGGCCAATTCCTTCTATATCTCTGAGAGCGAGTAAAGATTCCTTTAATCCTGAAACTTGCTTTCTAGGTAAGTCAATCTGCCCAGGATCTCCTGTTATTATGAACTTAGCATGCCTCCCCATACGAGTTAAAAACATTTTCATTTGGGAGTGCGTTGTATTTTGTGCCTCATCTAAAATAACGAAAGCGTTATCTAAAGTACGCCCCCTCATAAAAGCTAAAGGCGCTATTTGAATAGTCCCATTTTCAAGGTAAGCCTGTAATTTTTCATGAGGTATCATATCCCTTAATGCATCATATAATGGTTGCATATAAGGATCTAACTTTTCTTTTAAATCTCCTGGTAAAAAACCTAAATTTTCACCAGATTCTACAGCTGGTCTAGTTAATATAATTCTTTTTACTTGCTTCTCTTTTAGTGCCCTCACTGCTAAAGCAACAGCTGTATATGTTTTTCCTGTTCCTGCAGGCCCTACGGCAAACAACATATCATTTTCGTTCATTAAAGAAACCATACTCCGTTGATTTTTTGTTTCTGGTTTAATTAACTTGCCATTAATACCATGAACTAAAACATCACTATTTCCCACAGTCTTCCTAATTTCTTCTTCTTTGCCAGTTGATGTGAGTATTCTTTCTATACTATTTTCGTCAAGTCTGTTGTATCTATTAAAATACTTTATTAGCATTTCAAGTCGTTTCTCAAACTCATCTAATATCTCAGACTCACCATAAATTTTAAGCTTATTTCCTCTTGCTACAATTTTAATTTTAGGGAAGTACGTTCGTAATTGAGTGATAGTGCTATCCTGTGCACCAAAAAAATCATTTGGATTAATTTCGGTTAATTCAATAATGCGCTCGTTCAAATGTTTTAGTTTTTTTTTATTATTAATTCTAAAAGTAACAATTATTTTTTTTCAATTGCTTAATTTTGCTCTAAATTATCATTACGATTCTGATTCAAAAAATTTTAAAAAGGACTCAACTAAATGCCTATCATTACTTTAACCACTGATTTTGGAATTAAAGATCACTTTGTTGGTGCTGTTAAAGGTGCTTTGTATTCGGAGCTACCGAATGTAAATATTGTTGATATTACACACCACATATCACCGTTTAATATAACCGAAACTGCCTACGTGTTAAAAAATGCGTACAAAAGCTTTCCAGAAGGAACAATTCATATTATTGGTGTAGACTCAGAGTTAAGTAATGAGAATAAACATCTAGTAATTAATTTAGATAATCAGTATTTTGTTTGCCCTGATAATGGCTTAATATCAATGATTGCTTCCGAAATAAAACCAACAAAAATTGTTGAAATCAATATTCATGACCACCTAAATTCAAGCTTTCCTGTGTTGGATGTTTTTGTAAAAGTCGCTGCACACATTGCAAGGGGAGGAAATTTAAATATAATTGGTAAAGAAATTCAAGAACTTAAAAAATTAGTTGAAATTCAACCAAAAACAAATCAAAAACAAAATATCATAAAAGGAGGAGTTATTCATATTGACAATTATGGGAATGTCATTACCAATATTAATCAAAAACTTTTTACTTCTATTGGAAAGGGGCGCAATTTTAAAATTGTTGCAGGTCGTTACAAATTCAATAAAGTCTTCAATACTTATAATGGTATAATTAATTATGAAATCCCTCTTGAAAAAAGACAATACGATGGAGAGAAGTTAGCCATTTTTAATTCAGCTGGATTTCTAGAAATTGCTATCTATAAAAGTAATTTAGAAACCGTTGGAGGGGCATCAACATTACTAGGCTTAAAGTATAGAGATACAATAATGATCGAATTTGAAGATATTGAACATCCTGAATTTATTCCAATAAATCCATAATCATGCTAATAAGAATTGTTAAATTGAGCTTTAATCCCAAAAATATTAATGAGTTTATAGAAATTTTTAACATAAACGAAAAAAATATACGAAATTTCAAAGGTTGCCGTTTATTAGAATTATATAGAGATAAAGAGAATCCTAATATTTTTTTCACCTATAGTTATTGGGATTCTGAGGAATATTTAGAGTCGTACAAAAACTCAGAATTGTTTAAAAGTATTTGGGTAAAAATTAAAATATTATTTAATGACAAACCGATGGCGTGGAGTGTAAACAAGCTAGACTCCTCAAAAACCTGATTAATAATCAATAATATTTAATTATTAAATAAACAAAAAATATATTTTGTATTTATTATTTCAAGAACTATTGAACAACAAAAACTTCTATGAAAAACAATTCTTATGGTTTGTTATGCAATTTATTTTTTCTCTATTTTAAAAAATATTAGCTTTAGAATATTTACTATGGATGATTTGACTAAAATAAATAGTTACTTTTGAAAAAATACATTATTTACTAGGGCAAACTCATCAATCGATCTACCATGAATATCAAAACAAAAAAAATAGTCAATTTAACTTTAAAAATAAACAACCTATGATTTCCATATTTAGAAAGGAGTTGAGCTCTTTTTTTGCCTCTCCTGTTGCTTATCTAGTCATAAGTGTCTACCTTCTTGTAAATGGATTATTTTTATGGGTTTTGAAGGGAGAATTCAATATTTTAAATGCTGGATATGCTGATCTAACTAGTTATTTTTATTTAGCTCCTTGGTTATTTTTATTTTTAATCCCTTCAATTACAATGAAATCTTTCACCGATGAGTATACAAACGGGACAATAGAAATACTAAAAACAAAACCTTTATCTGACATACAAATTATTACAGCAAAATTTCTTGCATCAATCTCTATAATTCTTTTTGCCATTTTACCTACTTTGACGTACATCTACAGCATTTATAAATTAGGAAAACCTGAAGGAAATCTTGATATTGGAAGTACTTTTGGCTCGTATTGTGGCATTGTTTTTATTGCCTTTATATATACTTCCATTGGGCTATTTACTTCCTCTATTTCAAATAATCAGATTATAGCCTTTATTTTAGCTATTGTAATTTGTTTTTTTATGCTGAATGGGTTTGATATTATCTCAGACACATTAGGAAATGACCTTTGGTTTATTAAAAATTTTGGAATTAATCAACACTACAAAAGTATCAGTAAAGGAGTTGTTGACACAAGAGATCTTATTTATTTTGCAAGTGTCATATTTTTCTTTTTATTCCTTACCAAACAGCAATTAAAAAATGAATAAAAAAAATATCATTAACATCATCACTATTTTATTTTTCTTACTTATTTTAAATAGTGCCGGCGAAAAATTGTACAAGAGATTTGATATTACTGCTGATCAACGTTATACACTATCAGAAATGACAAGTGACCTTGTAAGTACTATCAAAGATCCTTTAATAATAAATGTATACTTAGAAGGTGACTTTCCTTCAGAATTTAAGCGATTGCAAATAGAAACTCGTCAATTTTTAGATGAATTAAAGTCTTTAAACAATAACATCCATTTTCAATTTATCAATCCAGATAATATTAGAGAAAAATTAATTAAAAAAGGAATGATTCCTTCTCAATTAACAAATCAAGATGAAGGGAAAATTACAGAAACGATTATATTCCCTTGGGCAGAAATTTCATACAGGAATAAAAGAGAAAATGTTTCATTACTATCAAATAAAATATTCAAGAACCAAGAATCAAAATTGCAGAATGCTGTTGAAAAATTAGAATATTCATTCGCCATTCACATTTCTTCATTATTAAAATCTAAAAAACCGTCAATTGCCGTACTCTCAGGAAACGGAGAATTAGATGATCTTTATTTATACAGCTTTTTATCTACGATCAAAAATAAATACAAACTAGCCAAATTTACGCTAGATAGTGTTCAAAAAAAACCAAAAGAAACACTAAACGATTTGAAAAGCTATGACTTAGCCTTAATCGCAAAGCCAACACAACGATTTACTGAGAAAGAAAAATTTGTTTTAGATCAATATATTGCTAACGGAGGGAAGTCTATATGGATGATAGATAATAATTTTTCGGATACTGACAGTCTTTATAATGAAGGTAAAATGATGGCATTTCCGAGAGATTTAAATCTGACAGATTTACTTTTTAACTATCAAATCAGAATAAATAATAAACTAATTCAAGATCTTTATAGTGCTAAAATTCCCTTAGCAACTGGTAATATTGGAAAACAGACACAATTCCAGCATTTAAATTGGTTTTACAATCCTTTGGTAAATGGGAACCCTAATCATTCAATTACCAAAAATATATCTCCAGTAAAATTCGAGTTTACAACGCAAATAGACATTCTTAAGGGCGATATAAAAAAAACACCACTACTAGTTTCATCTGGATTGACTAAAAAAATAGGTACCCCGACGTTTATTGAGCTTAATAGCATTGCCGAAAAACCCAAACAAAATGAATACAAAGCTGGACCACAAATATTTGCTATTCTATTAGAGGGGAAATTTCCATCAGCTTATAAAAATAGAACAAAACCTTTCAATATAACAGATAATTTTATTGAGGAAAGTGCTGATAATAAAATGATTGTAATATCAGATGGTGATATTGCTAAAAATCAAATATTAAAAGGAAAACCTCACGATTTAGAAATGGATAAATGGACAGGAGCCATCTATGGAAACAAAGAATTTTTATTAAACTCTGTAGATTATTTACTAAATGAATCAGAATTAATTTCACTTAGAAATAAAACTTTACAAATAAATTTAATTGATAAAAAGAAAGCTTTTAATGAAAAACGAAATTGGCAATTATTAAACATTATTATGCCAATCACTCTGTTAATTATTTTTGCAGTAGCTTTTAATTATTTAAGAAAAAGAAGATATTCAAAAATATAAAATAATTCTTTTTACTTATTATATAATTAACAACATTGATCATCTTTTACCCATTTGCAAGATAAAACTGCTACAATACCTCCTAAAATAGGAGCTGCTATATACAGCCATAAATGTTCGAAATGTCCTGAAATTATAGCAGGAGCAATAGACCTTGCAGGGTTCATAGATGCCTTAGTGATTGGACCTGCAAACATGGCTTCTAACAAAACAACTCCTCCAATTGCAATTCCAGCCATTACGCCTGTTTCTTTACTTCCTGTTGAAACATTGATAATTGTTACCATCAAAAAGAAAGTAAGCAAAAACTCTAAAAGGAAAGCTCGGTAATCATCTACAACAGGAATAGTAGCTCCATAGTACTCACTTGCAGGAAATAATACCCATAAAATTATACTGGCGCATATTGCGCCCAATAATTGAGCTGTAATATAAAATGGAACTTCTTTCCATTTAAATTTTTTTGCAAAAGCGAATGCAATTGTTACAGCAGGATTAAAATGTGCTCCTGAAATATCACCGAACGCATAAATCATAGCCATTACTATTAACCCCCATGTCATGGCAATTCCAGTATGAGTTAAATCAGTTCCATTTGTTATTTCACTTATAGTCATCGCTCCTGTTCCACAAAAAATTAATGCAAAAGTACCTATCAATTCAGAAATATATTTTTTCACTTGTTAAATGGTTTATAATATTTTTAAAAATTGTAAATATAACTCTCTCAACTTTAAGGTTTTGTTAACATTTATACGTTATTTTACTTGTAATTTTAGAGAATTATTAAAATAAAACCACTTAAAATGATTAAAAAACTTCTTTTAACTTTACTTATGACAACAATAGTTACAAGTATTAATTCACAAGTAAAAACGCCTGCTTCAAGCCCTATTTCTAAAATAGAACAAAAAGTAGGCTTAACTGATGTAACAATTGAATATTCTCGACCAGGAGTAAAAAATAGAGCTATTTTTGGAGAACTTGTACCTTATGACGAGTTTTGGAGAACAGGAGCTAATAAAAATACTATTGTTACTTTTAGTGATGATGTTGTAATTGATGGTAAAAATTTAAAAAAAGGCTCTTATGCTATTTTTACAAAACCTAATAAAAATTCTTGGGAAATTGTTTTCTACTCTGACACAAATAATTGGGGAACACCCAGAAAGTGGGATGATAGCAAAGTTGCTCTAAAAACAACTTCTAAAGTAAAAAACACCCCTATAAAAGTAGAAACTTTTACTATTTCTTTTGATAACATTACTTCCAATTCAGCAATTATTGCTTTCTCTTGGGAAAATACATATGTAGGACTCAAATTAAATACACCAACGGAAAAAAGTGTTGAAGCTAGTATTTCAGAAGTTATGAACGGTCCATCTGCAGGAGATTATTATTCTGCTGCTGTTTACTATTTCCAAAATGGAAAAAATATCAATCAAGCAAAAGATTGGATCAATAAAGCTGTTGAATTAACAAAAGATGAACCTCGATTTTGGTACTTACGTCAACAATCATTGATATTAGCTAAATCAGGAGATAAAAATGGAGCCATCAAAGCAGCCAAAGCTTCATTAGCTAGTGCCGAAAAAGCAGGAAATACCACTTATGTAAAAATGAATAAAGAATTTATTAACAAAACATTATAAATAAAAAAACAACCCCCTAATGCTATTTATGGGGTTGTTTTTTCAATAAATGTGTAAAACTTTTCTTGAATCTATTCAGCCTGGGAATTGAAACGCTTTTTACATAAGGATTATTTGGATGTAATTTTTCGTAATCTTGATGGTACTCTTCTGCTTTATAAAATTTTTCAAATTTGACAACCTCAGTTACTATCTCCTGAGCATAATCTCCACTAGCGCTCAAAGTTTTAATATAATTATGTATTATCTCCTTTTCTTTTTCACTTTGATAAAAAGCAATTGATCTGTATTGTGATCCATAATCTGGATGTTGTCCATTTTTAGTCGTTGGGTTATGAGAACCAAAGAAAATAGCCACTAATGTTTTAAAACTCACCTTTTTTGAATCATAAAAAACTGCAACAGTTTCGGCATGACCTGTATTTCCTCTGCCTACTTTTAAATACGTTGGCTTTTTTGTTTTACCTCCTGAATAACCAGAAATCGCTTCTTCAACACCTTCAACACTTTCAAAAATAGCTTCAACACACCAAAAACAACCACTCGCAAAGTATGCGACCTTTAAACCTTCTTGTTTTTCTTGAAACAAAGAATTCTTAGGTGCCTTAGAAAAAACACCTCCTATTAATAAAATTATTAATATTTTAATATAATGCATTATTATAATAATTTTTCCATTCCTAATTTGATAACCTCTATATTTTTAAATCGATTTTCTGAAGAACTATTTTTTTGATTTTGAATCATTTGTCTTAATAAATTAATTCCTACTTTATCAAAATTATATTGCTTATACTTTAATCCTTTTTCAACTATATCATCAACTAAATTGTTAATCGCTTTTAAATTATCACTACTTGCTATCTTGTCATAGGCCTTTTTATATAAAGATTGTATGTTTTTATTTTGACTCAAAAACATTCCTGACATTACATTACTCGCTATAAAATCTAATTCGTCATTATCATTTTCTTCTAAATATATTCTAGTCAATGGTGTCGCTATAATTTTTTTGACCTCAATAGGTAATGTTTTTGATTTCTCTATTGCCAATTTCTTATCAATATAATACATACCTACCAAGGATTTTCCTAAAACTGCATATGATTTACTTTTAAGTCCTTTTTCAAAAATAGGCTTAAGTTCAGGATCAGTAAGTTTTCCTAAGGTTTCAATTGCCGCGGCTTGAACTAATGTTTTCTTATCATTTATTGCTAAAAACTTAATTTTAGATATAACCTCTTTTTTAGCATATTTATTTGCTAAACTGATATTTTCCAACGCTAGTATTCTAATTTTGTAAAACTTATCATTTAACGCTTCTGCAATCGCTTCAAACACTTTTTTATCTTGTTGGCTATTCGTCATCTGCTGTAAAGCTTCTTTTTTATGATAAAAGTTGGTAGCATGTTGAAGCTGAAAAATATAATCATTCATGACTTTATTTTCATTTATATCGCATAACAACACACCATCGGAATTAATAATAATTAAATTAGGTCGTATGCTGTAAGCTAATTTAAAAGAAGTGTCTTTTTTATCAATAAAAACATTATGTCTTATTCTTTTAGAACCTTCAAAAACATCAATCGCTAAAGGGAATTTAAAACCTTTAGGCTGCAATTGATTTATATTAACTGTTACCGTTTTTTCTAATTTGTTATAATCATATGAAATATCCAACTTTGGATGCCCATTACTGAAATACCATTGATTAAAAAACCAATTTAAATCCTTACCAGAAACCTTTTCAAAAGCCAAACGTAACTGATGTGCTTCCGCTGTTCCATATTTATTGTCTTTTAAATAAGTATTCATACCTAAATTAAAAGCTTCATTACCTATATAATTGCGCAACATATGTAATATTGCACCTCCTTTATTATAACTTACAGCATCAAACATATCCTCTCTATTTTCATAATAAAAGCGAACTAAATTTTTATCTGAATTTTGCCCCTTTTTATATGCTTCCCTATCTTCATATAAATGAGCATCTGCTTCATCTCTTCCATATTTATATTCCAACCACAAATATTCGCTATAATTAGCAAAACTCTCATTTACAGTTAAATTACTCCAACTTTCTGCAGTAACTAAATTACCAAACCAATGATGAAAAGCTTCATGCGCAATTGTATTTTCATGTATATTTTGATCTATTAACTGTCCTGGCATTTGATATGCTCTTTCGCCATGTATTACAGCAGTAGTATTTTCCATGGCTCCGCTTACATAATCTCTACCAACAATTTGAGCATATTTATTCCATGGGTACTCTATACCTGTTATTTTTGAGAAGAAAGCTAACATTTCTGGGGTATTACCAAAAATATCTTTAGCAAAGGGAGCATACTCTTTTTCAACGTAATAATCAACAGGAATATTTTTATACTTGTCTTTGATTATTTCGTATTCACCGACGCCCATAAAAAATAAATATGGTGCGTGTTTTTGTTTAAAGTTCCAATAGTCTGTCCTGGTACCATTATTATGGTTAGTTTGATGCTCAAGTTTACCATTAGATAATGTAATATATTTGCTAGGGACCGTTATATAAATCTCTTGAGAAGTTTTCTGATTAGGACTATCTATGGTCGGAAACCAGCAACTACTTGCTTCTGTTTCTCCTTGTGTCCAAATCTGCGTTGGTTTGTCTTTATCCTTCCCATCAGAATTAATAAAATACAAACCTTTTGCTGAGGTTATTGCAATACTACCTTTCTGTTTTACTTTTTCTGGTCTCGCTATATATTTTATATATAATGTAAACTCTTCTTCTCTTTTATATAGCCTTGGTAAGACAATAGACAACTTTAAATCATTATACGTATATTCAAGATTTTTTCCATTTAAAGAAACATTTTTGATTAACATTCCTTTCGCATCTAAAATAACTTTTTTAGCTTCATAAAAATAAGGACTCATTGTCACCCATTCTTCACCATTCAACTTTTTTTCATTAAAATTAAAATCAACTTTTAATTTAGTATGTTTTAATTCAAACTTTTTCTCATTCTCCGCCCTATACCTATAGTTTAACTGTGCTTCAACTAAATAAACATTAAGTACCAATAAAACAATTAGCGTAATTACATTCTTAAACTTCATATATCTTTTCTTAACTAATTTAAATTTATAATAAAATTAAGAGTTCATCATATTGATATCGTTAATGTTCCGTTAAAAAAATATCGAAATATTTATTTTATACATTTCAAACCGTAAAAATTTTAAAATTAAAATTTTGTAGGAAGACCTCTTAGACAAGGTAAATATAGTAACGTTTATAGAAAACGTGCTTTATTTAATTTATTTTATTTAACTTCAAGACTAAATATAAAAAAACAATAAATTATTTCTTGGTGTTGATTTTTATAAGGTATTTTACTTATTGTTATCCTCATAATAGTATTTTTGCCTCATGAAAATAATTAAGAGTCTGCAGAATCATTTCATCAAAGACATTATAAAGCTTCAGAGTAAATCTCGAGAACGACGCAAAAAAGAACTTTTTCTCATAGAAGGTCAAAGAGAGTTGTCTTTAGCTATAAAAAGTGGTTATGAAATTGAAAATATTTTGATTGAACCTTCGTTATTTGAAAGAAATAAAATAGCCAAATTTGAAATCTCGGAGAATAAAATTTTCGAAATTTCAAAAGACGTTTATAAGAAAATAGCTTACCGTGATTCAACAGAAGGAATAGTAGGTATAGTCAAAACAAAAAAATTTGATTTGGAATTTATCGATTTTAAAAATAAAACTCCTTTAATTTTAGTTTTGGAAGGACTTGAAAAGCCTGGTAACATAGGAGCTATTTTAAGGACTGCAGATGCCGCTAATGTAGATGCTGTTCTGATCGCTAATCCAAAAACAGATATTTTTAATCCTAATATTATTCGTTCAAGTGTGGGATGTGTATTTACAAATCAAATAGGAGTAGGAACCTCTGAGGAGATTTATTCTTTCTTACAAGAAAAAAAAATAAATATATATAGTGCTACTCTCCAGAATTCAAATGAGTATTATAAAAATGATTACACTGGTCCTTCAGCCATTGTTTTAGGAACAGAAGCCTCCGGATTGACAAATCTGTGGAGAAATGAATATTGTCGAAACATTAACATACCAATGTATGGGAAAATTGACTCAATGAATGTTTCTGTAGCGGCTGCTATTTTAACTTTTGAAGCAAAAAGACAGCGTATTTTTTAAATTATTATCATTATACTCAAAAATCATTTTAAAAAATAACCCTAACTATCTTATATTCCTTTATATCCTTTTGTTATAAAAAAATAAGACCTTCTGTTTTGCTCATGTTCTTCTTCCGAACAATTTGATCCGCAATCATTCTGAGGCTGGCTCTCTCCATAACCTATCGCACTTTCTATACGATCAGGGGTAATACCTCTTGATAAAAGATATGATCGTGTAGCGTTTGCCCTCTGCTGTGATAATCGTTGATTAAATAATACTGAGCTCCTGTTATCTGTGTGAGATTCAATACAAATCACCATCGTAGGATGGCTATTCATTACACTAACAATATGTTCCAATTCATACTCAGCATCTGCACGGATAGCAGCTGACCCATAATCAAAATAAATAGGATTAATAACTATTTGATCATCAACTATTAACGAACGTAATGATATATTTACCTCAAGCGACTTCTTATCTTCATCAAGTGTGGATTGCTCTAATTGTCCTTGCTTGTAATCTGACTGTGATGCTACTACTGTAAAATCTTGATCACAATCAAGCTCTGTAAAATTATAAGACCCATTACTATCTGTTAACTGCTCTGATAGTGGTTCTCCTTTATTATTTATCAAACGAACTGAAGCCCCTGAAATCGCAGAACCTGTAACAGAATCACTTATAATACCACTTATTGACTCTTTACACTGATAGATACGAAAACTATAAATATCATCATCGCCTTTACCGCCATCCCTGTTTGATGAAAAATAACCCGCTTTACGAACATCATCTAAAATAAAACCAAAATCATCCATAGGACCATTTATTGGAGATCCTAAATTCATCGGTTTCTCGTAATCTGATCCTTCAATACTACTCTCAAAAACATCCAATGCGCCCAACCCTAAATGTCCGTCTGAAGCAAAATACAATCGGCTATTAGAACCAATGTAAGGAAACATCTCTCTACCTTCTGTGTTAATGATACCTCCCAAGTTCTCCGGAACTCCATAACTCCCATCTGATGAAATCGATACTTTATATAAATCAGTCTCACCAAAGCCCCCTGGCATATCTGACACAAAATAAAGCGTACTTTCATCAAAACTTAATGAAGGGTGACCCACTGAGTAATCATCATCATTGAAAGGTAATTCTTCTATCGCTCCCCAACTACCATCATTCTGTTTATAGCCTCTATAAATCTTCAATTTAGCGGTCTTGCTCTTATCTCCTGAAGTGTTATCTCTTGTAAAATAAATAATCGTACCTTCTTTATTGATAATTGCATTGGACTCGTGAAGGGAACTACTTAAAGAACTCAACTTCTCAGAGGATCCAACATTTAAACTAGCTCCTTCTTTTAACGGATCCTCTAATGACCTATAAATATTTAAATAAGGTTGATTATTCCACTTGTATAACTTCTTATTATCCGAATCGGGTTGGGTGGATGAAAAATATAAATACCCATCATGAACAAAACCTCCAAAATCTGAATATCTTGTATTAACAGCTATATTTTCAATATGAATATATGTCTTAGGACGATTGGTATAGTCTGAAAAATAACTCGTATTACCCTCTAATGATATAACCCTACTATCATCACTCTTTAAATTTTTTAACTTCAACAACCACTTATCGGAATCTATCGTGTTTCCTGTACTCTTTAACACTTGTGAATATCGAAATAAATGCTCCGGAGAAGCTACTCCCTGATAGTCAGACATTAAAACTTCGTAAAAATTAGACGCCTGAGCATATGATGAAATAAAATAATAAGAATCTGCCAACTTACTAATAACTTCATAAGAACGATCTCCTTTATCATAAAGTCCTTGATATAACTCCGCTGATTTACTGTAAGCATACTCTTCAAAGTAACGATCAGCAGCATAACGTCGTTGACCATAACTGCTAAAAAAAACAACTAATAATAGTATAACTATAATCCGTTTCATAATCTCCTGTTTTTGTAATTATTATATTATGTTAAAAAAATCTGGGTGATTTCACCGTTTGAGGTCTAAATAACTCATAACGCAATAAGAATTCATGGGTACCCGAATTATAATTACTATAATTCGATGTTGTTAAATCATAAGCATAACCTAAAGATAATGATCTGCTTACTTGAAAACCTAACAAAGCACTAATCGAATCATCCCAACGCCATGCAATACCTGCGCGAAACTTCTCATTGAATAAAAAGTTAGCTGAAACATCTAATGACAATGGTGCCCCACTAACAACCTTAGTTAGTAAAGCTGGTTTAAACTTGACACTTTTACTTAAAGCGAAAACATAACCCGCTATAAAAAAGTAATGCATACGCTCAACGGCAACACTACCTCCAGCTAAAGTGTCATCATAATGTTCTGTCCGTAAAATATTAGGAACAGCCAAACCTAAATACCATTTATTCGTATAATAATAAACACCTGCTCCTATCGTTGGTAAAAATCTATTAATAGGAACTGATAATTGTTCATCGCCCTTATCTCTGTAAATCCCCTTAGTCCAATCTATATTGAATAACCTTCCACCTAGTTTCAAGCCAAAAGATAAATTACCTTCCTTAGAAGTCCGCACTGTATAAGATACATTCGCATCTATATAAGTTTCACGTGAAGGACCTATAACATCATTTACCAAATTGATACCTAAACCAACTCCACTATAGCCTAATGGAGTATCATAACTTAAATTAAACGTCTGAGGAGCGCCTTCAATACCAACCCATTGGACTCGGCCTAATAAATTGATAACTCCATGTCCCTTAGAGCCTACATAAGCAGGATTAACACTCATCGTATTAAACATGTACTGTGTATAATGTGGATCTTGTTGACTATAAAGGGTAGCGCCTGTAAATAAAAGGCCTAGCATTATAAGGTTCTGTACTATCTTATTCATCTTCGTATACTTTAGGGGTTTATAATTATACTACACGTCTCGATTATTATTTATTATATGTTTGTTTAAAATACCCCTACCCGTATGTAAACTAAGGTAATTCTTTAACCAATATAATTATAAGTTATGACGGCATGATAACTATACCTTTAGACTAAACTTCTTTTTAAGATGTTAAACAGAATATCGTTAATAATGACCAATTCATCTAGCATGTAGTATAGGAGATTTAAATAAAATTAAGTGCATTTAAACAAATGATATGCTAAATGCACTTAATATAATTACATATGCTTTTAGTTATAATAACTAAAGAAAAACACTTTTATAATTTATTCCCTATTGATATATAGCCAACCAATCCTTGGACTAGCTCCAGTCCCTAAATCCAATACATAATAATAAGTACCTGATGGTAATTGCTTTTTTACTTGGATGCTAAATCGACCTGTAGATTCTCCCGACCAACTATTATCATATCGATTCTTGCTATAAACCAATACCCCCCAACGATTATAAATCTCTAATCGATTGTGCTTATAACGTTCCTCCCCTATACAAGAAATTACGAAGGTATCATTAGCACCATCACCATTGGGAGTAAACTCATTATAAACCGTCAAACATGGTAGTGTATCTGGGTCTAAATAATCTGGAGTTCCATCTTCATCTGTATCCAATGCATCCTCTGGACCTCCATCGCCATTTTGATCTGCTGACTCATCAATCGTGGCTATACCATCACCATCATCGTCGATATCTAAATAGTCGGGAAGTCCATCGCCATCACTATCGTCGTTACTTAAATTACCATCGCCATCAACATCTTCTAAAATCGTTAAAATACCATCATCATCATCATCGATATCTTGGTAATCTGGTAAACCATCACCATCAAAATCTGGAGTATCTGGCACATCTCCATTAGTATCAGGATCTACTGAGTCTAACATACCATCGCCATCACTGTCAAGGAAAGTATCTAGTATACCATCACCATCAAGATCCAATAATGGATCACTGCCTCCTTCTTGTAAATCCGTAACGCCATCATCATCACTATCTATATCCTGATAATCTGGAATACCATCAGTATCTGTATCTGGAATACCAGGGCTTGTTCCTCCTCGATTTGGATCTACAACGTCAGCTAAACCATCGCCATCAGTATCACTTTGATCATCGATAACGCCATCTCCATCAATATCTAATGATATATCTGTACCACTTTCTACTAAATCTGAAATACCATCATTATCACTATCTAAATCTTGGAAATCTGATATGCCATCACCATCTGTATCAGTGGGGACAGTAATTCCTCCTGCAGATACATCTAAGTCATCATTGTCTGCTGTATCAATAATACCATCGTTATCGGCATCTGTTGTACTATCTAAAACACCATCACTATTGGCATCAAGTATAATCGCATTCTGCCCACTTTCTACTAAATCTAAAATTCCATCACCATCACTATCTAAATCTAAATGATCTGGAACACCGTCATTATCAGTATCTCTATTTTCGTCACCTAACTGTTCTACAACATCCAAAATACCATCATTATCATCATCCAGATCATATAAATCTTCTACACCATCGCCATCTGTATCCGTTGTCAAGGCATCACCAAAGCCACCTAAACCATCAACCGAATCTGAAATACCATCCCCATCACTATCGGTTTGGTCATCGATAACGCCATCCCCATCTGTATCTAAACTTCCTTGTAGGTCTGGATTATTCGGTTCCTCTACATCTGGAGTTCCATCGCCATCTTCATCTGGTAAGGTATTACCATCAATCAAATTACCGGTATCTATTTGACCGTCATTGTTAGTATCAGCTCCGCCTGCTTCAATAACATCATTAATTCCGTCACCATCACTATCTAAATCTTGATAATCTGGAACACCATCGCCATCAGTATCAGGAGTATTGGAAACTGTGCCTCCATTATCTGAATCAACCAAATCGGGTAAGCCATCATTATCACTATCTGTTTGATCATCAATAACACCATCATTATTAGCATCCAAATTAGAATCTCCTCCTCCTTCTACTAAATCAGAAATACCATCATTATCACTATCCAAATCTTGGTAATCAGGAACTCCATCACCATCAGTATCGTCAGGATTCGTTCTATCATCTCCTACTTCTACGCTAGTTAAAATACCATCACCATCATCATCGATATCTAATACATCTAATATTCCATCACCATCCTGATCATCAGGACCACTGCCGTCACCATTCGAATCGTATTCATCAGCATTACTAATACCATCACCATCACAGTCTGCTGTTCCTATAGCAAATAGATCTGGCATACAAGAATCATTAGGCACAACATCCAAAATATCACAAGTACCATCACCATCACTGTCTGTATTGTCTGGAATACATGGATTACTTGGATCTGGATCTATTACATCACAGACCCCATCACCATCTGCATCTGTGTTATCTGGAATACATGGGTCTGTTATATCGGGATCTACTGTATCGCAAACACCATCCATATCTTCATCATGACTATTGGGAATACATGGATTACCTGGATCTGGATCTATTACATCACAGACCCCATCATTATCAGCATCTGTATTATTTGGAACACATGGATCTGTGGGATCTGGATCAACTGTATCACAAACGCCATCCATATCTTCATCGTTACTATTTGGAATACAAGGATCACTCGGATTTGGGTCTATGACATCACAAATACCATCACCATCACTATCGGCGCTATCAGGCACACAAGGTTCTGTTATATCGGGATCTATAGTATCGCAAACACCATCCATATCTTCATCATGACTATTTGGGATACATGGATTACCTGGATCTGGATCAACCGTATCACAAACACCATCTGCATCGGCATCTGTATTATCGGGTATACAGGGATCATTTGGATCTGGATCAACCGTATCACAAACGCCATCACCATCGGCATCGGTAGCATCTGGTATACAGGGATCGCTTGGATCTGGATCAACCGTATCACAAACACCATCACCATCGCTATCTGGAGCTCCTACAGGACAGGGGTCAGTGACTATCGGATCAACAACATCACAAATGCCATCACCATCTATATCACTTCCAGTAGGAATGCAGGGATCATTTGGATTTGGATCAACCGTATCACAAACGCCGTCACCATCGGCATCTGTAGCATTCGGTATACAGGGATCACTTGGATCTGGATCAACCGTATCACAAACGCCATCATTATCAGCATCAACTGAATTCGGATCACATGACTCATTTGGATTTGGGTCTATCGTATCACAGATTCCATCGCCATCTGCATCCCTGGCATCTGGAATACAGGGATCTGTGGGATTGGGATCTACAGTATCACAATAACCATCACCATCACTATCTGCACTATCTGAATCACATGGATCATTCGGATTCGGATCTATGGTATCACAAACGCCATCACCATCAGCATCTGTAGCATCTGGTATACAGGGATCAGTGGGATTCGGGTCTATAGTATCACAATAACCATCACCATCTTCATCCATAGAATTTGGATTACATGGATCATTGGGATTTGGGTCTATCGTATCACAAACGCCATCACCATCAGCATCTGTCGCATCTGGTATACATGGATCTGTGGGATTTGGATCTACCGTGTCACAATAACCATCGCCATCTTCATCTAATGAATTGGGATCACATGGATCACTTGGATTTGGATCTATAATATCACAAACGCCATCGCCATCACTATCTGCTCCATTGGGAACGCATGGATTTGTTGGGTTAGGATCAACACTATCGCATATCCCGTCGCCATCGCTATCTAAATCAAGAGAGCTACAAGGTGTTACAACTTCTGGATCTACAGTATCACAAACGCCATCGCCATCGGCATCTATAGCGTCTGGAATACACGGATCATTGGGACCTGGATCAACAGTATCACAATAACCATCGCCATCACTATCAGTCGCATCTGGTATACACGGATCATTGGGACCTGGATCAACAATATCACAATAACCATCACCATCTGTGTCAGTACTTTTGGGAACACAAGAATCACTCGGGTTTGGATCTACCGTGTCACAAACGCCATCATTATCAGCATCGGTATTATCAGGAACGCAAGGATCTGTAGGATTTGGATCTATCGTATCACAAACGCCATCATTATCAGCATCCGTACTATCTGGTATACAAGGATCACTCGGATTCGGATCTACTGTATCACAATAACCGTCACCATCGGCATCGGTAGCATCTGGTATACAGGGATCGCTTGGATTCGGATCTACTGTATCACATACACCGTCATTGTCAGCATCGGTATTGTCAGGAATACATGGATCACTTGGATCTGGATCAACCGTATCACAAACGCCATCATTATCAGCATCGGTATTATCGGGAATACAAGGATCATTGGGACCTGGATCTATAGCATCACAATAACCATCGCCATCAGTATCTGTTGAATCTGGTAAACATGGATTGTTTACATCATTATCTGTAATTGTTCCTCCACCAACTAAATCTGTCATAGTTATCGCCTCGGGACTTGGGGAACCTATAAAAACATTACTCAATAAGACTTCATAAGTTTCTGTTGTCTCATAAACATTATTGTCAATAGTTGTTATTGGAATAATAACTGTTGTACTTCCTTCAGGTATTGTATAACTTACATTGATTTGTTGTAAATAATCGGTTCCAAATGTAGCAGTTAAATCATTGGTTGAAACATCAAACGTTACATCGTACTGCGATGCATTACTTAAAGTAGCCGTAAAGTTTGCTATACTTCCTTCGGCAACTGTAATATCATCGATACTAATCGTTGGAGCATTATCACCTAAATCGGTAATCGTTCCGGATCCTACCAAGTCAGTTGTTGTAATGGCCTCTGCTGGAGTTGAACCAATACTTACATTACTCATCGTAACAGTATAGGTCTCATTGGTTGGCTCATACGTAGTATCATTGATCGTTACCACCGGAATCATTACAGTGGTACTTCCTGCTAGAATCGTATAACGTACACTACTTTGTGATGTATAATCATCGCTTGCGGTGGCCGAGCCATCACTCGTGCTTACATCAAAAGTAACATCATATTGGGAGGGGTTGCTTAAGGTAGCCGTAAAGTTTGCTGTACTTCCTTCGGCAACTGTAATATCATCGATACTAATCGTTGGAGCACTATCACCTAAATCGGTAATCGTTCCGGCTCCTACTAAGTCAGTTGTTGTAATAGCCTCTGCTGGAGTTGAACCAATACTCACGTTACTCATCGTAACAGTATAGGTCTCATTGGTTGGCTCGTAGGTAGTGTCATCAGTCGTTACTACCGGAATCGTTACTGTGGTACTTCCGGCTAAAATCGTATAAAGTACACTACTTTGTGATGTATAATCATCGCCTGCGGTGGCCGAGCCATCACTCGTGCTTACATCAAAAGTAACATCATACTGAGCAGCATTACTTAAAGTAGCCGTAAAGTTTGCTGTACTTCCTTCGGCAACTGTAATATCATCGATACTAATCGTTGGAGCACTATCACCTAAATCGGTAATCGTTCCGGATCCTACCAAGTCCGTTGTTGTAATGGCCTCTGCTGGAGTTGAACCAATACTCACGTTACTCATCGTAACAGTATAGGTCTCATTAGTTGGCTCATAGGTAGTATCATTAATCGTTACCACCGGAATCGTTACTGTGGTACTTCCGGCTAAAATCGTATAACGTACACTACTTTGTGATGTATAATCATCGCCTGCGGTGGCAAAGCCATCACTCGTGCTTACATCAAAAGTAACATCATACTGAGCAGCATTACTTAAAGTAGCCGTAAAGTTTGCTGTACTTCCTTCGGCAACTGTAATATCATCGATACTAATCGTTGGAGCACTATCACCTAAATCGGTAATCGTTCCGGATCCTACCAAGTCCGTTGTTGTAATGGCCTCTGCTGGAGTTGAACCAATACTCACGTTACTCATCGTAACAGTATAGGTCTCATTAGTTGGCTCATAGGTAGTATCATTAATCGTTACCACCGGAATCGTTACTACGGTACTTCCGGCTGGAATCGTATAAAGTACACTACTTTGGGCTGTATAATCATCGCCTGCGGTGGCCGAGCCATCACTAGTGCTTACATCAAAAGTAACATCATATTGTGAAGGATGACTTAAGGTAGCCGTAAAGTTTGCTGTACTTCCTTCGGCAACTGTAATATCATCGATACTAATCGTTGGAGCACTATCACCTAAATCGGTAATCGTTCCGGATCCTACCAAATCTGTCGTGGTAATGGCCTCTGCTGGAGTTGAACCAATACTCACGTTACTCATCGTAACAGTATAGGTCTCATTGGTTGGCTCATAGGTAGTGTCATTGATCGTTACCACCGGAATCGTTACTGTGGTACTTCCGGCTAAAATCGTATAAAGTACACTACTTTGTGATGTATAATCATCGCCTGCGGTGGCCGAGCCATCACTCGTACTTACATCAAAAGTAACATCATATTGTGAAGGATTACTTAAAATAGCGGTAAAGTTTGCTGTACTTCCTTCGGCAACTGTAATATCATCGATACTAATCGTTGGAGCACTATCACCTAAATCGGTAATCGTTCCGGATCCTACCAAGTCAGTTGTTGTAATAGCCTCTGCTGGAGTTGAACCAATACTTACGTTACTCATCGTAACAGTATAGGTCTCATTAGTTGGCTCGTAGGTAGTGTCATTGATCGTTACTACCGGAATCGTTACTACGGTACTTCCGGCTGGAATCGTATAAAGAATACTACTTTGAGCTGTATAATCATCGCCTGCGGTGGCCGAGCCATCACTCGTGCTTACATCAAAAGTAACATCATATTGTGAAGGATTACTTAAAGTAGCCGTAAAGTTTGCTGTACTTCCTTCGGCAACTATAATATCATCGATACTAATCGTTGGAGCACTATCGCCTAAATCGGTAATCGTTCCGGATCCTACCAAGTCCGTTGTTGTAATGGCCTCTGCTGGAGTTGAACCAATACTCACATTACTCATCGTAACAGTATAGGTCTCATTGGTTGGCTCGTAGGTAGTGTCATTGATCGTTACCACCGGAATCGTTACTGTGGTACTTCCGGCTAAAATCGTATAAAGTACACTACTTTGTGATGTATAATCATCGCCTGCGGTGGCCGAGCCATCACTAGTGCTTACATCAAAAATAACATCATATTGGGAGGGATGACTTAAGGTAGCCGTAAAGTTTGCTATACTTCCTTCGGCAACTGTAATATCATCGATACTAATCGTTGGAGCACTATCGCCTAAATCGGTAATCGTTCCGGATCCTACCAAGTCAGTTGTTGTAATGGCCTCTGCTGGAGTTGAACCAATACTCACGTTACTCATCGTAACAGTATAGGTCTCATTGGTTGGCTCGTAGGTAGTATCATTAATCGTTACAACTGGAATCGTAACCGTGGTACTTCCTGCGGTAATTGTATATATCTGACTCGTTTGTGACGTATAATCATCGCTTGCAGTGGCCGAGCCATCACTCGTACTTACATCAAAAGTAACATCATATTGGGAGGGATGACTTAAAGTAGCCGTAAAGTTTGCTGTACTTCCTTCGGCAACTGTAATATCATCGATACTAATCGTTGGAGCACTATCACCTAAATCGGTAATCGTTCCGGATCCTACCAAATCTGTCGTGGTAATGGCCTCTGCTGGAGTTGAACCAATACTCACGTTACTCATCGTAACAGTATAGGTCTCATTGGTTGGCTCGTAGGTAGTATCATTGATCGTTACTACCGGAATCGTTACTGTGGTACTTCCGGCTAAAATCGTATAACTTTGACTACTTTGTGATGTATAATCATCGCCTGCGGTGGCCGAGCCATCACTCGTGCTTACATCAAAAGTAACATCATATTGGGAGGGATGACTTAAAGTAGCCGTAAAGTTTACTGTACTTCCTTCGGCAACTGTAATATCATCGATACTAATCGTTGGAGCACTATCACCTAAATCGGTAATCGTTCCGGATCCTACCAAGTCAGTTGTTGTAATGGCCTCTACTGGAGTTGAACCAATACTCACGTTACTCATCGTAACAGTATAGGTCTCATTGGTTGGCTCATACGTACTATCATCAGTCGTTACCACCGGAATCGTTACTGTGGTACTTCCGGCTGGAATCGTATAAAGAATACTACTTTGAGCTGTATAATCATCGCCTGCGGTGGCCGAGCCATCACTCGTGCTTACATCAAAAGTAACATCATATTGGGAGGGATGACTTAAGGTAGCCGTAAAGTTTGCTGTACTTCCTTCGGCAACTGTAATATCATCGATACTAATCGTTGGAGCACTATCACCTAAATCGGTAATCGTTCCGGATCCTACCAAGTCAGTTGTTGTAATGGCCTCTGCTGGAGTTGAACCAATACTTACATTACTCATCGTAACAGTATAGGTCTCATTGGTTGGCTCGTAGGTAGTGTCATTGATCGTTACCACCGGAATCATTACTGTGGTACTTCCGGCTGGAATCGTATAACGTACACTACTTTGTGATGTATAATCATCGCCTGCGGTGGCCGAGCCATCACTCGTGCTTACATCAAAAGTAACATCATATTGGGAGGGATGACTTAAGGTAGCCGTAAAGTTTGCTATACTTCCTTCGGCAACTGTAATATCATCGATACTAATCGTTGGAGCACTATCACCTAAATCGGTAATCGTTCCGGATCCTACCAAGTCAGTTGTTGTAATAGCCTCTGCTGGAGTTGAACCAATACTTACATTACTCATCGTAACAGTATAGGTCTCATCAGTTGGCTCATACGTAGTATCATTGATCGTTACCACCGGAATCGTTACTGTGGTACTTCCTGCGGTAATTGTATATATCTGACTCGTTTGTGACGTATAATCATCGCCTGCGGTGGCCGAGCCATCACTCGTGCTTACATCAAAAGTAACATCATATTGGGAGGGATGACTTAAGGTAGCCGTAAAGTTTGCTGTACTTCCTTCGGCAACTGTAATATCATCGATACTAATCGTTGGAGCACTATCACCTAAATCGGTAATCGTTCCGGATCCTACCAAGTCAGTTGTTGTAATGGCCTCTGCTGGAGTTGAACCAATACTTACGTTACTCATTGTAACAGTATAGGTCTCATTGGTTGGCTCGTAGGTAGTGTCATTGATCGTTACCACCGGAATCGTTACTGTGGTACTTCCGGCTGGAATCGTATAACGTACACTACTTTGGGCTGTATAATCATCGCCTGCGGTGGCCGAGCCATCACTCGTGCTTACATCAAAAGTAACATCATATTGGGAGGGATGACTTAAGGTAGCCGTAAAGTTTGCTGTACTTCCTTCGGCAACTGTAATATCATCGATACTAATCGTTGGAGCACTATCACCTAAATCGGTAATCGTTCCGGATCCTACCAAGTCCGTTGTTGTAATGGCCTCTGCTAGAGTTGAACCAATACTCACGTTACTCATCGTAACAGTATAGGTCTCATTAGTTGGCTCATACGTACTATCATCAGTCGTTGCTACTGGAATAATTACCGTAGTACTTCCTGCTGGAATCGTATAACGTACACTACTTTGGGCTGTATAATCATCGCCTGCGGTGGCCGAGCCATCACTCGTGCTTACATCAAAAGTAACATCATATTGGGAGGGATGACTTAAGGTAGCCGTAAAGTTTGCTGTACTTCCTTCGGCAACTGTAATATCATCGATACTAATCGTTGGAGCATTATCACCTAAATCGGTAATCGTTCCGGATCCTACCAAATCTGTCGTGGTAATGGCCTCTGCTGGAGTTGAACCAATACTTACGTTACTCATCGTAACAGTATAGGTCTCATTGGTTGGCTCGTAGGTAGTGTCATTGATCGTTACCACCGGAATCGTTACTGTGGTACTTCCGGCTGGAATCGTATAACGTACACTACTTTGGGCTGTATAATCATCGCCTGCGGTGGCCGAGCCATCACTCGTGCTTACATCAAAAGTAACATCATATTGGGAGGGATGACTTAAGGTAGCCGTAAAGTTTGCTGTACTTCCTTCGGCAACTGTAATATCATCGATACTAATCGTTGGAGCACTATCACCTAAATCGGTAATCGTTCCGGATCCTACCAAGTCCGTTGTTGTAATGGCCTCTGCTGGAGTTGAACCAATACTCACGTTACTCATCGTAACAGTATAGGTCTCATTAGTTGGCTCATACGTACTATCATCAGTCGTTGCTACTGGAATAATTACCGTAGTACTTCCTACTGGAATCGTATAACGTACACTACTTTGTGATGTATAATCATCGCCTGCGGTGGCCGAGCCATCACTCGTGCTTACATCAAAAGTAACATCATATTGGGAGGGATGACTTAAGGTAGCCGTAAAGTTTGCTGTACTTCCTTCGGCAACTGTAATATCATCGATACTAATCGTTGGAGCACTATCACCTAAATCGGTAATCGTTCCGGATCCTACCAAGTCCGTTGTTGTAATGGCCTCTGCTGGAGTTGAACCAATACTTACATTACTCATCGTAACAGTATAGGTCTCATCAGTTGGCTCGTAGGTAGTATCATTGATCGTTACCACCGGAATCGTTACTGTGGTACTTCCGGCTAAAATCGTATAAAGTACACTACTTTGTGATGTATAATCATCGACTGCGGTGGCCGAGCCATCACTCGTGCTTACATCAAAAGTAACATCATATTGGGAAGGATGACTTAAGGTAGCCGTAAAGTTTGCTGTACTTCCTTCGGCAACTGTAATATCATCGATACTAATCGTTGGAGCACTATCACCTAAATCGGTAATCGTTCCGGATCCTACCAAGTCCGTTGTTGTAATGGCCTCTGCTGGAGTTGAACCAATACTCACGTTACTCATCGTAACAGTATAGGTCTCATTAGTTGGCTCGTAGGTAGTATCATTGATCGTTACCACCGGAATCGTTACTGTGGTACTTCCGGCTAAAATCGTATAAAGTACACTACTTTGTGATGAATAATCATCGCCTGCGGTGGCCGAGCCATCACTCGTACTTACATCAAAAGTAACATCATACTGAGCAGCATTACTTAAAGTAGCCGTAAAGTTTGCTGTACTTCCTTCGGCAACTGTAATATCATCGATACTAATCGTTGGAGCACTATCACCTAAATCGGTAATCGTTCCGGATCCTACCAAGTCAGTTGTTGTAATGGCCTCTGCTGGAGTTGAACCAATACTTACATTACTCATCGTAACAGTATAGGTCTCATTGGTTGGCTCGTAGGTAGTGTCATTGATCGTTACCACCGGAATCGTTACTGTGGTACTTCCGGCTGGAATCGTATAACTTTGACTACTTTGTGATGTATAATCATCGCCTGCGGTGGCCGAGCCATCACTCGTGCTTACATCAAAAGTAACATCATATTGGGAGGGATGACTTAAGGTAGCCGTAAAGTTTGCTGTACTTCCTTCGACAACTGTAATATCATCGATACTAATCGTTGGAGCACTATCGCCTAAATCGGTAATCGTTCCGGATCCTACCAAGTCAGTTGTTGTAATTAAAGTTCCCGTTCCTGTCTGAACATTACTCAATGTTACTGTATACGTTTCATTCGTTGGTTCATACGTACTATCATTAGTCGTTACTACTGGAATCGTTACCGTAGTATTTCCTGCGGTAATCGTGTAACTTTGACTCGTTTGTGATGTGTAATCACTTCCTCCCATTGCCGTGCCATCACTCGTAGTTACATCAAAAGTAACATCACAGGCTATCGCTTGGCTTATAGTAGCTGTAAAATTTGCTATGGTTCCTTCAGCAACCGTAACATCATCAATGCTAATCGTCGGAACTGGATCTACAGTAATTTGTACAACATTGCTTAAGGCAGTACAAGTAACTCCATTAAGTAAAGAAGATACTTCTCTTCTATACCACATGGTCTGAGTAAGCACTCCTGCATCATACGTGGCATTAGTAGCTCCTCCAATAGGTGTAAAGATAGATCCGTCGGTGCTACTTTCCCATTGATAACTCAAAGTTCCGCTTCCTGTGGAAGCTACTGTTTCTGTAAAGGCGACCGGATCATCTCCTAAACAAATTGTTTGATTTGATCCAACAGTTCCACCTGTTACATCATTTATAATTAAAGTAGCTTCCGAAGTCGTTACACTAGCACATCCGTTTTTTGTACTGGTTACTAACAATCTGTATTTATTATTCGAAGCTCCTACCAAAGGATTCGTTAAAGTTAAACTTGCTGTTGTTGCATTGCTATAAATTCCTCCGTTAGGAATATTAGTCCATGAGCTACTAGTATTTAATTGTTCTTGCCATTGATATACTAAATCTGCAGTATTGGGTGTACTTCCGCTATAATCTGGTATGGTTGCCGGTGCTGTACCTGTAAATGTCGTTGTACTTAAAGAGGAAGCTGCTCCCGTAAAGGTTACATTCTCACCTAAACAGATGGTGGTATCGCTAGGTTGGGTATCTACTTGTAAACTACTGGCTTCTATTTCGTTACCCGTTAAACCATCATAACCTCCTGTTCCTCCGGTAACTTGTCCATTACCATCAAATCCTGTTCCGTCTAAGTATCCATCAGAATCGCCATCGGTTCCTCCTGATTCTAAAACATCATAACAGCCATCGTTATCACTATCTAAATCAAGATAGTCTTGTATTCCATCTCCATCTGTATCTACTGAAGAACAAATTTTCATGTTTACAGTACCATGATTAGTAGATGTAACTGTATAAGAAACTTCTGTAAAACCAACTACTGAAGAAAGGGTTAATTCTACCGTAGACATTGAGCTATGTGATACAGAAGTATTAACAGAACTATTATTAACGATAGTAGTCTCGCTAGGACAATTAGATATTACAGATTGGCTTCCTGTTGTATTTGTAATGAAATCTCCACTTTCTGTATCCTCCATACATCCCATAATAAAAGTAACTTCATTTACAACCCTATCAAAAGTTACTGTAAAAGTTCTACCTATATTAATATTCGTAGCACCAACAACGGAGGTATAATCTTCTCCTGAACAATCACGACCAGCACCTGACAAACAACTATTCCCAATCAAATACGGACCAGGAGAAGTCGCAGTATAATTGACTATTTCGCCAAAATCATTTAAGTAAGAACCTGTCGTATCTCCACTACTACTACCTACATCCGTTATAATACATGATCCTTTATTTTCAACAGCATCTAATATCCCATCATTATCATTATCCAAATCACAGGAATCAGCTACACCATCTGAATCATTATCTGCAAAACCAGAAATAGAAACATCACAACATGATATACTATCAGAACTATCAGTAACTGGAGCTGCGGTAGATTGACCTCCAGAAGTTACTGAAGGAACACCATTAGCATCTACTCCTCCTGTAAATGCTCCTGATGACAGTTGTGTATATACATAACTTCCTGCTCCTTCCAATGCATCAAAACAACCATCGTTATCACTATCGGTGTCTAAGTGATCGTATATCCCATCTCCATCTGTATCTATCGGACTGTAAACTCTTAAATTATCTATTCCTAAATTATTAGGTTGTCCGTTAAAATCGATATTAAAATAAAATCCTAAATTAGTCCCTATGCGAGGATCTCCAGGATTTAAAATTATTGTATATTCCCAAGTAAGTGTTTGACCACTTACAGGAACTGGAGTTCTAGAGGTTTGATCCAAGATAATATCACCAGGAGAATCGCCTGACGATCCATTTTGAGTGAGACCTGAATTGATGTTCGTAGGATATCCTTGATTATTAAAATTCATAATATCAACCAAAACCTTATATTCACCAGCTACATTAAAACTTCCTAAATCAATAAAAGCCGTCCCAACCGAATTTGTATTACTACTATTCCAATGTAAAATATCTGTACCTTCTGTAGCTGATACTCCACAACAATTATAATTTCCAAAACCAGTTAAAAAACCAGTTGACAAACTCCAATTCCCACTTGATTCTGTAACAAAAGATGTCAATGATTTTTCATCAACATCTAAAATACCATCATTATCATTATCTAAATCTATAACATCAATAACGCCATCTTTGTCGATATCATCTGGGCAAACAATTGATATTGTGTCATCCGTAACTGCAATGACTACTCCTGTCGTATAAGAAGCACCAATAACAGACCCGTCAGAATTTACTTGACCTCCTGCTACAGTAAGAGGATCTCCAGTTCCGTACTGCCCTCCATCACTTCCATCGACAAGGTTTCCATAGGCTTCATTGGCATCAGAACACCCATCATTATCACTATCCAAATCTAAATAATCAGGAATTGTATCCCCATCACTATCAATATCGAAACATCCTTCTAGTCTTCCAGATACCGTGTAATTCTCTATAGTAAAGCCACCACGTGTTACGGTTATCTTATAGTTTTCCAGAGGAACAGTACCTGTATACACCGTAGTTCCATTATGGGTATATGTCATATTTCCCAATTCGTCTACTTCCAATCTAAAGGTAGCTCCAATAATAGATGGTCCGTACCAACCGCTATTCGCAGCTCCATGACGTATGTACATCCCATTCGCTGAGTCGAATTGAAACTTGTATCCACCATCATCCCAGTTATTTCCTGTAATTTCCGTTCCACTAACGGGGAAAAAGCCTATCATTCCGTTTCCTGCATTAGTTATGGTTCCTTCCATTATGATTGGTAAGGTAAAGGTTTGATCGGAATAAGCCGTTGCCCAAGCTGCTCCATCAACTTGTAGCCTAGTCGTTATTGGAGCGGTGATATCTAAAGCAGCTGCTCCGTGCCAAGACAAATTTTCTGGATTTGTTGATGCTATTGGGTTACAATTTCTTTCATCTGTATCAAAAATTCCGTCATTATCATCATCCACATCAATAATATCTCCAATACCATCTCCATCCCAATCATTACATAAATTTTGAGCATCATCTAATGCATATTGGCTGTAAGTAGAAACATAATTAATATTTCCTGACACTCCTTCCTCAAATTGATCTAATAATCCGTTTTTATTGGCATCAATTCCAGTATTATATCCAACAGTATCATTTTCTGTTGCAAAGGTATTACCTGCTTCAACATCATCGGAGCAACCATCATCATCACTATCTAAATCGAGATGATCTGGAATCGTATCTCCATCATTATCGATATCGGAACAGGTAGTTGATTTATCTGAAACTGTAAAATTTTCAATATTAAAAGGTCCCGTTGAAATAGTTATTTTATAATCTTCCAATGGAACTATACCAGTGTAAACAATCGTTCCATTATGAATATAACTCATATTTCCTGCAACATCTACTTCTAACCTAAATGTAGTTCCTAAAATCGAAGGACCATGCCATCCACTAACTGCGGTTCCGTGGCGAACATACATTCCATTAGACGCATCAAATTGGAATTTATATCCTCCATCATCCCAATTTGAACCTGTAATTTCTGTTCCGCTAACTGGTAAAAAACCTATCATTCCATTAGATGCTGATGTAACAGTACCTTCTATTACTAATGGTAAAGTGAAAATTTGATCAGAGTAAGCAGTTGACCATGCAGTTCCTGTAACTGATAAAGTTGTTGAAATAGGCGATTGCACATTGGATTCAGCTGTTCCATGCCAAGTTATATCTCCTGATTTTGTAACTTCCAATACATTACAATTCTGTTCATCTGTATCTAATACTCCATCATTATCATCATCAATATCAACCAAATCATTAATTCCATCTCCATCAGTATCTGTACATGCATTAGTACTAGCATCCAATGCAAATGATTCATAAGTAGAAATATAATTTATATTTCCTGTAATACCATCTTCAAACTGATCGAGTAACCCATTACTGTTTGCGTCAGCTCCTAGATTGTAACTAATTAAATCATTATTTGAGATAGATGTATTTCCTGCTTCTACACCATCACTACAACCGTCTCCATCGCTATCTAAATCTAAATGATTGTAAACTGAATCTCCATCAGTATCTGAAGAACAGGTAGGTTTAGGATATAACTCAGAAATAAAATTATTTATATCGAATGTGATCTCTTTGACCCCACTGTAATAATTAGTTCCCGCAACACCATAAACTCTATATTTTTCATAAACAGTATTTGGATTGATGGTATTTATAAAAGTATCAGTTCCATTGGAAACCGTATTATGCGCTTTTGCTAATGATAAATCAATCCATATACTTCCATCATAGCCTTGAAGTTTAACCGTAGAGCTCGCATTACTTGTCATATACCAGTTCACCATTTCAAAATTAATTGCGTTGATAGCAATTGGTGCTACTGGTGTAATTTCAAAAAGCGTAACGTTAACAATATTTTGTGTTGGATTGAATGATGAATAAGTAGCTAAATCGTTATCAAAACTTCTTTCAATTCCTTCGTTTGATCTGGTGGTTAACTCGGTAGTAACCTCAGAAGGTACTGCTATTTCAGATAATGTATAGTAACAATTTGGAGATTCTGTGGCATCTAAAACACCATCATTATCATCATCTAAGTCAATTAAATCATTAATTCCATCTCCATCAGTATCCATACAAAAATTTAAGAAATCTCTGACTCCATATTGCAAATAGGTCGAGCTATAGTTTATGTTACCCGTATTACCGTCTTCAAACTGATCTAACAATCCATTTGAATTTGCATCTGTACCAGAATTATAGTTAGCAATGTCATTGCCATCTATTGCGGTATTACCTGCTTCAACACTATCAGAACATCCATCTCCATCACTATCTAAATCTAAAGCATTTGAAATACCATCATCATCAGTATCATTTGTACAAACAAAGCTAGAAAATAATCCCATTTCTCTAATTTGGGTAGTATTTCCTGCACCACCACCAGGAAATGTTTTAGTTTGAGATACTACAAATCTTTTGACATTATAATACAATTTAGAAAAATCAACATAGGTTGCCCCATTTGGATCATTTGGTATACTTGATAGGTATTCTTCTCCTAATAAAAAATTATTTTCATCATATATAAAAATAGTTGCCTCAGCAATTCCATCTGCTGGAATTACATAATCTTGATAAATTAAAAAACCAGTAACCGTAAGAGGGGCTACCAAGGTTAAATTATATAAAATTGGTATATCATAGTTAGAATCATCACCGCTTATATCTATCCAATGGGTATTACCTAATACAGTATCCCCATCAATAAGATGATCTGGAAAAATTACATCAGTATTGTTAATAGTACCAATATTTTCAACAGATATACTTTCTATATAGGTTGGTCCAATATAATCGTTTATACCTGAAGCTTCACAAGCTAACTCATCAATATCTAAGATCCCATCATTATCATCATCGATATCAATTAAATCACCAACACCATCCCCGTCGGTATCTAAACAGGCATTTAAGTTGCTATAATTAGCATAATTATAGGTAGAAGTATAATTAATAGTACCTGAGGTTCCATCTTCAAACTGATCTAATAATCCATTTTGATTTGAATCTGCCCCTGAATTATAATTAGCAATATCGTTATCATTTACTAAAGTATTCCCTGATTCTACGCTATCGGAACAGCCATCTCCATCACTATCTAAATCTAAATGATTGTAAACTGAATCTTCATCTGTATCATTGGTACAACTCGATTTTGGATGCAAAGAAGATTGGTATACATTAGCATCAACTTTAGGTATGATTTCATAAATACGGTTATAATAGGTTTTCCCTGAAATACCCAACAAACGATATTTTGAATAAGTACTACCTGTTGCATTAAAAGAATAAGTATACGTGTTATTTGTAGTTTCTGTTTCATTTAAAACGCCTGTTACATCAACCCAATTTGTCCCATCATACCCTTGCCATTTAAAGGTGGCCGTAGTTCTAAAAATACTATAATTGAAAATAACTTCTATCTCAGATAATTCTACTGGAAATAACATTTCTAATTCATAAACAGTTTCACCAGCAATATCTGTATCGTACACTCCATAGGAAGCTATGTCATTTAAAATACCATTATACAATTCTGAAAACTGATAAGAAGAGCTTGTATTGTAATTTGTTAGCGTGGTTGTAACATTTGAAATGACCACCTCGTCTGCAGTATAGTAACAATCTGGTGATTCTGTTGCATCCAACGCACCATCGTTATCATCATCTAAATCAATTAAATCATTAATTCCATCACCATCTGTATCTACACAAAAATTTAAGAAATCAGATAAGGCATACTCTGTATAGCTTGACGTATAATTGATTGTACCCGTGGTACTCTCTTCAAACTGATCTAATAAGCCATTTTGATTTGAATCGCTTCCTGTATTGTAATTTGTAACATCGTTATTTGAAATAGAGGTATTTCCTGCTTCTACACCATCACTACAACCGTCTCCATCGCTATCTAAATCTAAATGATTGTAAACTGAATCTCCATCAGTATCTGAAGAACAGGTAGGTTTAGGATATAACTCAGAAATAAAATTATTTATATCGAATGTGATCTCTTTAACCCCACTGTAATAATTGGTTCCTGCAACACCATAAATTCTATACTTTTCATAAACCGTATTCGGGTGGATCGTATTTATAAAAGTATCAACTCCATTGGCTATGGTATTATGCGCTTCTGCCAATGATAAATCAATCCATGTACTTCCATCATAGCCTTGAAGTTTAACCTCAGAACTCGCATTAGTAGTCATGTACCAGCTAACCATTTCAAAATTAATTGCATTAATAGCAATTGGTGCTACTGGGGTTATTTCAAATAGTGTAATATTGACAATATTTTGTGTTGGATTAAAAGATGAATAAGTAGCTAAATCATTATCAAAACTTCTCTCAATTCCTTCATTTGATCTGGTAGTTAACTCCGTAGTAACCTCAGAAGGTACTGCTATTTCAGATAATGTATAGTAACAATTTGGAGATTCTGTGGCATCTAAAACACCATCATTATCATCATCTAAGTCAACTAAATCATTAATTCCATCTCCATCAGTGTCTACACAAAAGTTTAAGAAATCACTTAAGGCATATTGTTCATAAGTTGAAGTATAGTTTATGCTACCTGTTGCTCCATCTTCAAATTCATCTAACAAACCATTCATATTGGCATCAGTACCTGTATTATAATTAGCAATGTCATTACTAGCTATTGAGATATTTCCTGATTCTACACTATCCGAACAACCATCACCATCAGAATCTAAATCTAGTCTATCAGGAATAGAATCACCATCAGTATCTTGATCTGTAACAATATCGATACACTCTCCTAAGGTAATATCCGTTTGAATATAAGGAACGGTGCCTGTTGACATGACGTTTTCAAGAGTCACACTAATACTCATACTATTTTCGTTACCTCCACCAGTCCAAGTAATTTGATTATATACACCCGGGAAAATTACTGTAGCATCACACTCACAACCTGAAATATTATTTCGAACGGTAGCCACGCCTCCTTGAATTACAATTACATCATGAGGGAACGTTGCTCCTGTATTCATTGAACTTATCATTAAACGAGGATTCAATACTGGCTTATCAAAATCAATAGTATGTGATCCAACATGATTTGAAGAAATCGAGGCATTAGTTGCATTTATAGGAGGGCAGAAATCATCCGTCTGGAAAGGTCCAGCAAAACCATGTAAGATACTTGAGGTAACGGTTGCATTTACCAGTTCCCCTTTTATCATTGCTACCCCATAAATTTCAGTATAACCATTATTTACAAAAGGGGCATCTACCCAACTTACATATTGATATTCTGGGTCAAATTCACAAGAGAAACATGATTTACCATTAGCAGATTCTTGATTATCTAAAATTCCATCATTATCATCATCAATATCGATTAAATCACCAACGCCATCTCCATCGGTATCTAAACATGCATTTAAGCTGTTATCGATAGCATAATTATAGGTTGAATTATAATTTATAGTATTTGAAATTCCATCTTCAAACTGATCTAATAATCCATTTTGATTTGAATCTGCCCCTGAATTATAATTAGCTATATCGTTATCATTTACTAAAGTATTCCCTGATTCTACGCTATCGGAACAGCCATCTCCATCACTATCTAAATCTAAATGATTGTAAACTGAATCTCCATCTGTATCATTGGTACAACTCGATTTTGGATGCAAAGAAGATTGGTATACATTAGCATCAACTTTAGGTATGATTTCATAAATACGGTTATAATAGGTTTTCCCTGAAACACCCAACAAACGATATTTTGAATAAGTACTACCTGTTGCATTAAAAGAATAAGTATACGTGTTATTTGTAGTTTCTGTTTCATTTAAAACGCCTGTTACATCAACCCAATTTGTCCCATCATACCCTTGCCATTTAAAGGTGGCCGTAGTTCTAAAAATACTATAATTGAAAATAACTTCTATCTCAGATAATTCTACTGGAAATAACATTTCTAATTCATAAACAGTTTCACCAGCAATATCTGTATCGTACACTCCATAGGAAGCTATGTCATTTAAAATACCATTATACAATTCTGAAAACTGATAAGAAGAGCTTGTATTGTAATTTGTTAGCGTGGTTGTAACATTTGAAATGACCACCTCGTCTGCAGTATAGTAACAATCTGGTGATTCTGTTGCATCCAACGCACCATCGTTATCATCATCTAAATCAATTAAATCATTAATTCCATCACCATCTGTATCTACACAAAAATTTAAGAAATCAGATAAGGCATACTCTGTATAGGTTGACGTATAATTGATAGTACCCGTGGTACCCTCTTCAAACTGATCTAATAAGCCATTTTGATTTGAATCGCTTCCTGTATTGTAATTTGTAACATCGTTATTTGAAATAGAGGTATTTCCTGATTCTACACTATCACTACAACCATCTCCATCACTATCTAAATCTAAATGATTGTAAACTGAATCTCCATCACTATCTGCAGAACAAATAGGTTTAGGATATAACTCAGAAACAAAATTATTTATATCGAATGTGATCTCTTTAACCCCACTGTAATAATTGGTTCCTGCAACACCATAAATTCTATACTTTTCATAAACCGTATTCGGGTGGATCGTATTTATAAAAGTATCAACTCCATTGGCTATGGTATTATGCGCTTCTGCCAATGATAAATCAATCCATGTACTTCCATCATAGCCTTGAAGTTTAACCTCAGAACTCGCATTAGTAGTCATGTACCAGCTAACCATTTCAAAATTAATTGCATTAATAGCAATTGGTGCTACTGGGGTTATTTCAAATAGTGTAATATTGACAATATTTTGTGTTGGATTAAAAGATGAATAAGTAGCTAAATCATTATCAAAACTTCTCTCAATTCCTTCATTTGATCTGGTAGTTAACTCCGTAGTAACCTCAGAAGGTACTGCTATTTCAGATAATGTATAGTAACAATTTGGAGATTCTGTGGCATCTAAAACACCATCATTATCATCATCTAAGTCAACTAAATCATTAATTCCATCTCCATCAGTGTCTACACAAAAGTTTAAGAAATCACTTAAGGCATATTGTTCATAAGTTGAAGTATAGTTTATGCTACCTGTTGCTCCATCTTCAAATTCATCTAACAAACCATTCATATTGGCATCAGTACCTGTATTATAATTAGCAATGTCATTACTAGCTATTGAGATATTTCCTGATTCAACACTATCCGAACAACCATCTCCATCAGAATCTAAATCTAGTCTATCAGGAATAGAATCACCATCAGTATCTTGATCTGTAACAATATCGATACACTCTCCTACGGTAATATCCGTTTGAATATAAGGAACAGTGCCTGTTGACATGACGTTTTCAAGAGTCACACTAATACTCATTCTATATTCGTTACCTCCCCCAGTCCAAGTAATTTGATTATATACACCCGGGAAAATTACTGTAGCATCACACTCACAACCTGAAATATTATTTCGAACGGTAGCCACGCCTCCTTGAATTACAATTACATCATGAGGGAACGTTGCTCCTGTATTCATTGAACTTATCATTAAACGAGGATTCAATACTGGCTTATCAAAATCAATAGTATGTGATCCAACATGATTTGAAGAAATCGAGGCATTAGTTGCATTTATAGGAGGGCAGAAATCATCCGTCTGGAAAGGTCCATCAAAACCATGTAAGATACTTGAGGTAACGGTTGCATTTACCAGTTCCCCTTTTATCATTGCTACCCCATAAATTTCAGTATAACCATTATTTACATAAGGGGCATCTACCCAACTTACATATTGATATTCTGGGTCAAATTCACAAGAGAAACATGATTTACCATTAGCAGATTCTTGATTATCTAAAATTCCATCATTATCATCATCAATATCGATTAAATCACCAACGCCATCTCCATCGGTATCTAAACATGCATTTAAGCTGTTATCGATAGCATAATTATAGGTTGAATTATAATTTATAGTATTTGAAATTCTATCTTCAAACTGATCTAATAATCCATTTTGATTTGAATCTACCCCTGAATTATGATTAACAATATCATTATTTGATACTGAAGTATTTCCTGCTTCAACGCTGTCAGAACAGCCATCACCATCACTATCTAAATCTAAATGATTGTACACTAAATCTCCATCACTATCAGCAGAACAGGTAGATCTAGGATATAACTCAGAAACAAAATTATTTATATCGAATGTGATCTCTTTAACCCCACTGTAATAATTAGTTCCTGCAACACCATAAATTCTATACTTTTCATAAACCGTATTCGGGTTAATGGTATTTATAAAAGTATCAGTTCCATTGGAAACCATATTATGCGCTTCTACCAATGATAAATCAATCCATGCACTTCCATCATAGCCTTGAAGTTTAACCTCAGAACCCGCATTAGTCGTCATATACCAGTTAATCATTTCAAAAGTAATTGCATTAATAGCAATTGGTGCCACTGGGGTTATTTCAAAGAGTGTAACATTAACAATATTTTGTGTTGGGTTGAAAGAGGAATAAGTTGCTAAATCATTATCAAAACTTCTCTCAATTCCTTCATTTGATCTGGTGGTTAACCCCGTAGTTACCTTAAAAGGTATGGTAATTTCCGATTCAGTATAATAACAATCTGGAGATTCAGTAGCGTCTAATGTTCCATCATTATCATCATCAATATCTGTTAAATCATTAACACCATCTCCATCATTGTCAGCACAAAAGTTTAAGAAATCACTTAATGCATATTGTTCATAAGTTGAAGTATAGTTTATATCGCCTGTTGCTCCATCTTCGAACTGATCTAATAATCCATTGTTGTTGGCATCAGTTCCTGTATTATAATTTGTAATATCATTACTTGTTGAAACCGTGTTTCCTGCTTCTACACCATCAGAACATCCATCACCATCACTGTCTAAATCTAAATGATTGTAAACTGAATCTCCATCACTATCTACAGAACAAGTAGGTTTAGGATATAACTCAGAAACAAAATTATTTATATCGAATGTGATCTCTTTAACCCCACTGTAATAATTAGTTCCTGCAACACCATAAATTCTATACTTTTCATAAACCGTATTCGGGTGGATCGTATTTATAAAAGTATCAACTCCATTGGCTATGGTATTATGCGCTTCTGCCAATGATAAATCAATCCATGTACTTCCATCATAGCCTTGAAGTTTAACCTCAGAGCTCGCATTAGTAGTCATGTACCAGCTAACCATTTCAAAATTAATTGCATTAATAGCAATTGGTGCTACTGGGGTTATTTCAAAAAGTGTAATATTGACAATATTTTGTGTTGGATTAAAAGATGAATAAGTAGCTAAATCATTATCAAAACTTCTCTCAATTCCTTCATTTGATCTGGTAGTTAACTCCGTAGTAACCTCAGAAGGTACTGCTATTTCAGATAATGTATAGTAACAATTTGGAGATTCTGTGGCATCTAAAACACCATCATTATCATCATCTAAGTCAACTAAATCATTAATTCCATCTCCATCAGTGTCTATACAAAAGTTTAAGAAATCACTTAAGGCATATTGTTCATAAGTTGAAGAATAGTTTATGCCACCTGTTGCTCCATCTTCAAACTGATCTAATAATCCGTTTAGATTTGAATCTGTTCCAGTTTTATAATTGATAATATCATTATTAGCTATTGGAGTATTTCCTGCTTCTACACCATCCGAACACCCGTCTCCATCACTGTCTAAATCTAAGGCATTTGGAATTCCATCTCCATCTGAATCTAAAGAACAAACGATGGCTTCCGATTCTTCAAAATCAAGATTTATTAGTTCCTTATCTCCTTTATTTGCTATGTAAAACCTATAATCTGTTATAGGTAATCCAGACTGCGTGTATAAAACGACTCCGTCAACAAATAAAGTTAAAGTTCCTGAAGAATCAATCGTTATTCTATGTGTTTTGTTTTGTGAACTTGCTGTTGATACCCCATAGGTTTGATCATATCTTGCATAACTTGTGGTATTTGAAAGAAAAAAACCGAAAGCTATAGAATTCCAATTATTTACGGCTATAACTCCTCCAATTGGAGTCAAACCAAACATTTTTTCTGCACTAGTAGTACTGTAAGTAAAGGAAACATCCAAAGGCAATGAGAATGTTTCGTTTGAAAAACGATTTCTCCAGCCAGTGCCACTTGTATTAATCGAATTAGCAGTTGTACTGACGCTCATTGATGCGTCTTCTGTAGTCCATGTTAATGTTGAAAAATCAAACTTTAAAACACCACAACCTTCATTCTCATCTAAAATTCCATCATTATCATCATCGATATCGATTAAATCACCAACGCCATCTCCATCGGAGTCCAAACAGACATTTAAATCACTATCGATAGCATAATTATAGGTTGAATTATAATTGATAGTATTTGAAGTTCCATCTTCAAACTGATCTAATAATCCATTTTGATTTGAATCTGCCCCTGAATTATGATTAGAAATGTCATTATCATTTACTAAAGTATTCCCTGATTCTACGCTGTCAGAACAGCCATCGCCATCACTATCTAAATCTAAATGATTGTAAACTGAATCTCCATCTGTATCATTAGTACAACTCGATTTTAGATACAAAGAAGATTGGTATACATTAGCATCAACTTTGGGTATGATTTCATAAATACGGTTATGATAGGTTTTCCCTGAAATACCTAACAATCGGTATTTTGAATAGATACTACCTGTTGCGTTCAAAGGATAAGTATACGTGTTATTTGTAGTTTCTGTTTCATTTAAAACGCCTGTTACATCAACCCAATTCGTTCCGTCAAACCCCTGCCATTTAAAGGTTGCTGCCGTTCTAAAAATACTGTAATTAAATACAACATCTATTTCTGTTAATTCCACAGGAAATAACATTTCTATTTCATAAATAGTTTCTCCAGTAATATCAGTATTGTTGACTCCGTATGATGCTATGTCATTTAAAATACCATCATACAATTTTGAAAATTGATAAGAAGAACCTGTATTGTAATTTGTTAGCGTGGTTTTAACATTTGAAATTGCTACCTCTTCCGTAGTATAGTAACAATCTGGTGATTCTATAGCATCTAAAATCCCATCATTATCATCGTCTAAATCAACTAAATCATTAATTCCATCGCCGTCAGTATCTACACAAAAGTTTAAGAAATCGCTAAGTGCATACTCTGTATAGCTTGACGTATAATTGATAGTACCTGTCACCCCATTCTCAAACTGATCTAATAAGCCATTTTGATTTGAATCTGTACCTGAATTATGATTAGAAATGTCATTATCATTTACTAAAGTATTCCCTGATTCTACGCTATCGGAACAGCCATCTCCATCACTATCTAAATCTAAATGATTGTAAACTGAATCTCCATCACTATCTGCAGAACAAATAGGTTTAGGATATAACTCAGAAACAAAATTATTTATATCGAATGTGATCTCTTTAACCCCACTGTAATAATTGGTTCCTGCAACACCATAAATTCTATACTTTTCATAAACCGTATTCGGGTGGATCGTATTTATAAAAGTATCAATTCCATTGGCTATGGTATTATGCGCTTCTGCCAATGATAAATCAATCCATGTACTTCCATCATAGCCTTGAAGTTTAACCTCAGAACTCGCATTAGTAGTCATGTACCAGCTAACCATTTCAAAATTAATTGCATTAATAGCAATTGGTGCTACTGGGGTTATTTCAAAAAGTGTAATATTGACAATGTTTTGTGTTGGATTAAAAGATGAATAAGTAGCTAAATCATTATCAAAACTTCTCTCAATTCCTTCATTTGATCTGGTAGTTAACTCCGTAATAACCTCAGAAGGTACTGCTATTTCAGATAATGTATAGTAACAATTTGGAGATTCTGTGGCATCTAAAACACCATCATTATCATCATCTAAGTCAACTAAATCATTAATTCCATCTCCATCAGTATCAGCACAAAAGTTTAAGAAATCACTTAAGGCATATTGTTCATAAGTTGAAGTGTAGTTAATATCTCCATTAGTCCCATCTTCGAACTGATCTAATAAACCATTGTTATTGGCATCTGTTCCTGCATTATAATTTGTAATATCATTACTTGTTGGAACCGTGTTTCCTGCTTCTACACTATCAGAACATCCATCACCGTCACTGTCTAGATCTAAATGATCTAAAATTGTATCCCCATCGGTATCTTGATTTATGCAATAATTTCTTTTTAGATAAATATCCCCAAAGGCAACATCTTGAGCAGAAGCAGGATTGTTTTCATAAATTTCTACTTTCGCTATATTGTCACTTCCAGATTGATAGCTAAACACAGTTCCTCCGTCAGGAGCCGTATTTGAGTAAAGAAGATTATCGTTACTATCGTATACATTAAAATATATAGTTCCTCCATTTCCTATGGGATCACCATGCATTTCTATATAATTGACATTATTCACGAATGTCATTCCAACTCCTGACCAATTTAAGCTTCCAGAAGTATTTGCTCCTCCGACAACAAGACTACCTACGAAACCTCCATGCGAAGATCTTATTACTGCTGGATAACCGCTTAATGAATAAAATATCATTCCATATGAACTTTCAAGTTGATTGCTTAACTCAGAACCAGAGACCAAAGAAGAAAAATCCACTAATGTTCTTGTTTTAAATGATAAAGAACAATCTCTTTCTATGATATCTAAAACACCATCATTATCATCATCAATATCGATTAAATCACCAACGCCATCTCCATCAGAGTCCAAACAGGCATTTAAATCACTATCGATAGCATAATTATAGGTTGAATTATAATTGATAGTATTTGAAGTTCCATCTTCAAACTGATCTAATAATCCATTTTGATTTGAATCTGCCCCTGAATTATGATTGGCAATATCATTGTTTGATACTAAAGTATTCCCTACTTCAACGCTGTCAGAACAACCATCGCCATCACTATCTAAATCTAAATGATTGTAAACTGAATCTCCATCCAAATCATTACTGCAACTCAACTTTGGGTGTAATGAAGGAACATATAAACTAGAATCTACTTTCGGTATTATTTCATAAATCCTGTTGTAGTATGTTTTGCCTGAAACCCCTAACAGTCGGTACTTAGAGTATTCTTTTCCTGTTACATTAAAAGGATAAGTATACGTATTATTTGTAGTTTCTGCTTCATTTAAAACGCCTGTTACATCAACCCAATTTGTCCCATCATACCCCTGCCATTTAAAGGTGGCAGTAGTTCTAAAAATACTATAATTAAATACAACTTCTATCTCAGTTAATTCTACTGGAAATAACATTTCTAATTCATAAACAGTCTCACCAGTAATATCTGTATCGTACACTCCATAGGAAGCTATGTCATTTAAAATACCATCATGCAATTCTGAAAACTGATAAGAAGAACTTGTATTGTAATTTGTTAGCGTGGTTGTGACATTTGAAATGGCCACCTCGTCTGCAGTATAATAACAATCTGGCGATTCTGTTGCATCTAAAACCCCATCATTGTCATCATCTAAGTCAACTAAATCATTAATTCCATCTCCATCAGTGTCTACACAAAAGTTTAAGAAATCACTTAATGCATACTGTGAATATTTTGAAGTATAATTGATAGTACCTGTCACTCCATCTTCAAACTGATCTAATAATCCGTTTAGATTTGAATCTGTTCCAGTTTTATAATTGATAACATCATTATTAGCTATTGGAGTATTTCCTGCTTCTACACCATCCGAACACCCGTCTCCATCACTGTCTAAATCTAAGGCATTTGGAATTCCATCTCCATCTGAATCTAAAGAACAAACGATGGCTTCCGATTCTTCAAAATCAAGATTTATTAGTTCCTTATCTCCTTTATTTGCTACGTAAAACCTATAATCTGTTATAGGTAATCCAGACTGCGTGTATAAAACGACTCCGTCAACAAATAAAGTTAAAGTTCCTGAAGAATCAATCGTTATTCTATGTGTTTTGTTTTGTGAACTTGCTGTTGATACCCCATAGGTTTGATCATATCTTGCATAACTTGTGGTATTTGAAAGAAAAAAACCGAAAGCTGTAGAATTCCAATTATTTACGGCTATAACTCCTCCAATTGGAGTCAAACCAAACATTTTTTCTGCACTAGTAGTACTGTAAGTGAAGGAAACATCCAAAGGCAATGAGAATGTTTCGTTTGAAAAACGATTTCTCCAGCCAGTGCCACTTGTATTAATCGAATTAGCAGTTGTACTGACGTTCATTGATGCGTCTTCTGTAGTCCATGTTAATGTTGAAAAATCAAACTTTAAAACACCACAACCTTCATTCTCATCTAAAATTCCATCATTATCATCATCGATATCGATTAAATCACCAACGCCATCTCCATCGGAGTCCAAACAGACATTTAAATCACTATCGATAGCATAATTATAGGTTGAATTATAATTGATAGTATTTGAAGTTCCATCTTCAAACTGATCTAATAATCCATTTTGATTTGAATCTGTCCCTGAATTATGATTGGCAATATCATTGTTTGATACTAAAGTATTCCCTGCTTCAACGCTGTCAGAACAACCATCACCATCACTATCTAAATCTAAATGATTGTAAACTGAATCTCCATTACTATCTGCAGAACAAGCAGGTTTAGGATATAACTCAGAAACAAAATTATTTATATCGAATGTGATCTCTTTAACCCCACTATAATAATTGGTTCCTGCAACACCATAAATTCTATACTTTTCATAAACCCTATTCGAGTGGATCGTATTTATAAAAGTATCCGTTCCATTAGCCACTGTATTATGTGCCTCAGCAACTGATAAATCAACCCATATACTTCCGTTGAACCCTTGAAGCTTAGCTATAGAACTAGCATTTGTTGTCATGTACCAATTCACCATTTCAAAATTAATTGTATTAATAGCAATTGGTACTACTGGGGTTATTTCAAAAAGTGTAATATTGGCAATATTTTGTGTTGGATTAAAAGATGAATAAGTAGCTAAATCATTATCAAAACTTCTCTCAATTTCTTCATTTGATCTGGTAGTTAACTCTGTAGTTACCTTAAAAGGTATGGTTATTTCCGATTCAGTATAATAACAATTAGGTGATTCTATTGCATCCAATACCCCATCATTATCATCATCAATATCAACCAAATCATTGACTCCATCTCCATCAGTATCAGTACAAAAGTTTAAGAAATCACTTAAGGCATATTGTTCATAAGTTGAAGTGTAATTTATACCACCTGTTACTCCATCTTCAAATTCATCTAACAAACCATTCATATTGGCATCAGTACCTGTATTAAAGTTTACAAGGTCGTTATTTGTAGGAGGTGTATTTCCTGCTTCAACACTATCAGAACAACCATCTCCATCACTGTCTAAATCTAAAGAATCTACAATTCCATCTCCATCTGAATCATTATTACAGATAAATCTTTTCAAAGATTCATCCAGCAAATAAGACACAATATTATTTAAATATATGTCTAAAGAATTAGAAGGGGTATTTCCTTGAGCTAAATATCCTAGCTCATCAAAAATAAATACTGCCCTCCCTTTTGTTGTCCCAGGCGAACCTGCTATCCAACCAGCAACCTCTCCATTGGAATTTATCGTTCCTAAAACAATAGCTTCTGGTGGTAATTGAGAAACTGAAAGGGTTCCTGCAGGAGGAGTATTACCTATATTTGACACTCCTCTAACATCTCCAAAAACACCATTAAGAATATTAGCTTGACCCAAGCTAAATGGCTGAGAACCGTGAACAGTACCCACAGCACCTGAAAAACCAAATTTAGACATTAATGTAGATCCCGCACCAATATTATAAGAGTGAAGTACTGTTCCTCCTAATACGACATAGTCATAAATTTTTTGAGATTGTACCTCAGTCGGATCACCAGTCCCCATATTAATAATGGTATATTTTTCTAAAAGTTCTTCCGCTGATAAATTATTTAAATCATTAGTAACATCTATAAAACTAAAAGGATTATCTACAGCTGAATAAATACCCTCTCCTCCATAATTCTCTGAATTTGCTAATTGATATTGAATTGCCGTTGTCCCAAAAGGATAACTTCCTGAATATCCAAGGGTAGGTGTACCTATCATTTCACAACTTGAATTTTCCAAAATATCCAAAACACCATCGTTATCATCATCGATATCAATTAAATCTCCAACACCATCTCCATCGGAGTCCAAACAGACATTTAAATCACTATCGATAGCATAACTATAGGTTGAATTATAATTGATAGTATTTGAAGTTCCATCTTCAAACTGATCTAATAATCCATTTTGATTTGAATCTGCCCCTGAATTATGATTGGCAATATCATTGTTTGATACTAAAGTATTCCCTGCTTCAACGCTGTCAGAACAACCATCGCCATCACTATCTAAATCTAAATGATTGTAAACTGAATCTCCATCTAAATCATTACTGCAACTCAACTTTGGGTGTAATGAAGGAACATATACACTAGAATCTACTTTCGGTATTATTTCATAAATCCTGTTGTAATATGTTTTGCCTGAAACCCCTAACAGTCGGTACTTAGAGTATTCTTTTCCTGTCACATTAAAAGGATAAGTATACGTATTATTTGTAGTTTCTGCTTCATTTAAAACTCCTGTTACATCTACCCAATTTGCTCCATCATATCCCTGCCATTTAAAGGTTGCTGCCGTTCTAAAAATACTGTAATTAAATACAACATCTATTTCTGTTAATTCCACAGGAAATAACATTTCTATTTCATAAATAGTTTCTCCAGTAATATCAGTATTGTTGACTCCGTATGATGCTAGATCATTTAATACACTATCATACAATTCTGAAAACTCGTAAGATGTACTTATAGCGTAATTTGTTAGCGTGGTAGTAACCTTTGAAATTGCTACTTCCTCTGAAGTATAATAACAAGTAGGAGATTCCGTCCCGTCTAAAATTCCATCATTATCATCGTCTAAGTCGACCAAATCATTAATACCATCTCCATCAGTATCAGCACAAAAGTTTAAAAAACCACTTAATGCATACTGTGAATATTTTGAAGTATAATTGATAGTACCTGTCGCTCCATCTTCAAACTGATCTAGTAATCCATTTTCATTTATATCAACTCCTACATTATAATTTGCTATGTCATTATTTATACTTAATGTATTTCCTGCCTCTACGCTATCGGAACAGCCATCTCCATCACTATCTAAATCTAAATGATTAGGAATAGTATCGTTATCCGTATCGATAGTTACACACCCACCAATGATCGGTATTAATTGGTCGCCTTCTAAAATTCTAATATCATCAACAACCGGATAATTATAAGCCGAAGAACCACCTGTGTGATTATCTGAGCCTGAATGTGCAAAAAATTCCAATCTTTGAGTTACTGCTGTCGCTGTAAAAAGTAATCGTTGCTCTTCCCACACTTGATTTCCCTCACCAAGATAGGGTTGCTCATTACTAGCTTGTAATTCACTTCCGAACAAAACATCATAACGTGCAAGATCATTGAATTGGGTAGTTCCTTGGATTCCCGCATGAGCTTGATAGAAAACTACTGTGTATTGCTCTCCTATTGTTAAACCAACAATATTTTTATAAAAAGATTCTCCTGTTCCTGTATTATTAGTCGAACCTCCTACAAATACGCCTCCATCGGGTGATGATGGCATACCATCCGCTATTCCTCCCCATGTACCCGAGCCTGTGTTGGGCATTGGTGACTGCCACGAATCTGGGGTTCCACTTCCATCGATCCAACCTCCTGAATTAACATTTCCATTATAGGCATCTGTGCTAGCAACATCTACCAAATCTTCAAAAGTCCCATCAACACCTAAATTAATACTTGTATTACAATTTAATCCTTCATCAACATCCAAAACTCCATCGTTGTCATCATCAATATCAATTAAGTCTCCTATACCATCTCCATCAGTATCAACACAAGTACTTAATAAACTTTCTATCGCATAGGCATAGGTTGATTCAAAATTTATACTTCCTGTAATTCCTTCTTCAAACTGATCCAATAACCCATTTGAATTCGTATCCACTCCAGTGTTGTAATTAATAATGTCATTATTTGTTACTAATGTATTTCCTGATTCAACACCATCAGAACAACCATCTCCATCGCTATCTAGATCCAAGCTATTAACAGTAATATCATTGTCTGTATTTTCGGAATAACAAACATTAGCTACTAAAGAGAATCCTTCGTCTCTTAAATCAGCAACACCAGCAAGTGCCATATGCGAAGCATTAATTTGGAAGGCAGAAGGCAATAAGTTTGTATTGAATATTATTTTCCATGTTGGTTGACTGGTATGTTCATATTCAGCACCTTGAACTATGGCTTGTCCTGAATTTATTATTGTTCCATCAGCGATGTCTAATTGATTATCTGGATCAATAACTGTTGCAGTTACGGCAGGGCTCCATGATAAAGTTATTGTTTGTTCATCATTATTGTTTTCTGTGTCTGTATTTTTTATAAGATTAGGTCCCCATTCGATACTTCCTAATAAGCTTCCCAACTGAGGAATTACTGTAAAAGCTACCTCATAATCTCCTAAATTTGTATCATCAACTATATAATGAATTCCGGCAGATCTAGAAATAATATTCGATGCATCCAATGCCGCGCTCAAATTTGTAAATTGGATATCAAAATCAGCAATACCTAATCCACTTGTAAAAGTCCCTTGAATTTGTTGACTTCCTGCTGTTAAAACTGTATTACTTACTGTTACCGCACCCGCTTTACAAGATAATTCAATAGTATCAAGGATACCATCATTATCATCATCAATGTCTATTAAATCATTTACGCCATCACCATCTGTGTCAGCACATGCATTAGTAATAACACTCAGTGCATAGTAATAGGTAGAATTATAATTAATACTTCCTGTTGCACCATCCTCAAATTGATCCAATAATCCGTTTAAATTTGCATCTACTCCTGTATTATAGTTAGTGATATCATTATTATCCTTAATTGTATTTCCTGACTCAACGCTGTCCGAACATCCGTCTCCATCACTGTCTAAGTCTAAATGATTAGGAATAGTATCGTTATCCGTATCGATAGTTACACACCCACCAATGATCGGTATTAATTGGTCGCCTTCTAAAATTCTAATATCATCAACAACCGGATAATTATAAGCCGAAGAACCACCTGTGTGATTATCTGAGCCTGAATGTGCAAAAAATTCCAATCTTTGAGTTACTGCTGTCGCTGTAAAAAGTAATCGTTGCTCTTCCCACACTTGATTTCCCTCACCAAGATAGGGTTGCTCATTACTAGCTTGTAATTCACTTCCGAACAAAACATCATAACGTGCAAGATCATTGAATTGGGTAGTTCCTTGGATTCCCGCATGAGCTTGATAGAAAACTACTGTGTATTGCTCTCCTATTGTTAAACCAACAATATTTTTATAAAAAGATTCTCCTGTTCCTGTATTATTAGTCGAACCTCCTACAAATACGCCTCCATCGGGTGATGATGGCATACCATCCGCTATTCCTCCCCATGTACCCGAGCCTGTGTTGGGCATTGGTGACTGCCACGAATCTGGGGTTCCACTTCCATCGATCCAACCTCCTGAATTAACATTTCCATTATAGGCATCTGTGCTAGCAACATCTACCAAATCTTCAAAAGTCCCATCAACACCTAAATTAATACTTGTATTACAATTTAATCCTTCATCAACATCCAAAACTCCATCGTTGTCATCATCAATATCAATTAAGTCTCCTATACCATCTCCATCAGTATCAACACAAGTACTTAATAAACTTTCTATCGCATAGGCATAGGTTGATTCAAAATTTATACTTCCTGTAATTCCTTCTTCAAACTGATCCAATAACCCATTTGAATTCGTATCCACTCCAGTGTTGTAATTAATAATGTCATTATTTGTTACTAATGTATTTCCTGATTCAACACCATCAGAACAACCATCTCCATCGCTATCTAGATCCAAGCTATTAACAGTAATATCATTGTCTGTATTTTCGGAATAACAAACATTAGCTACTAAAGAGAATCCTTCGTCTCTTAAATCAGCAACACCAGCAAGTGCCATATGCGAAGCATTAATTTGGAAGGCAGAAGGCAATAAGTTTGTATTGAATATTATTTTCCATGTTGGTTGACTGGTATGTTCATATTCAGCACCTTGAACTATGGCTTGTCCTGAATTTATTATTGTTCCATCAGCGATGTCTAATTGATTATCTGGATCAATAACTGTTGCAGTTACGGCAGGGCTCCATGATAAAGTTATTGTTTGTTCATCATTATTGTTTTCTGTGTCTGTATTTTTTATAAGATTAGGTCCCCATTCGATACTTCCTAATAAGCTTCCCAACTGAGGAATTACTGTAAAAGCCACCTCATAATCTCCTAAATTTGTATCATCAACTATATAATGAATTCCGGCAGATCTAGAAATAATATTCGATGCATCCAATGCCGCGCTCAAATTTGTAAATTGGATATCAAAATCAGCAATACCTAATCCACTTGTAAAAGTCCCTTGAATTTGTTGACTTCCTGCTGTTAAAACTGTATTACTTACTGTTACCGCACCCGCTTTACAAGATAATTCAATAGTATCAAGGATACCATCATTATCATCATCAATGTCTATTAAATCATTTACGCCATCACCATCTGTGTCAGCACATGCATTAGTAATAACACTCAGTGCATAGTAATAGGTAGAATTATAATTAATACTTCCTGTTGCACCATCCTCAAATTGATCCAATAATCCGTTTAAATTTGCATCTACTCCTGTATTATAGTTAGTGATATCATTATTATCCTTAATTGTATTTCCTGACTCAACACTATCCGAACACCCATCTCCATCACTATCTAAATCCAAATGGTTTGAAAAATCATCGGAATCTGAATTTAGAGAACAAACCAAATAACCATTAGGATCTTCAAAATCAAGATTTATTAATTCTTTGTCTCCATTATTTGCTATGTAAAATCTATAATCCGTGGTAGATAATCCAGATTGTGTATACAAAACAACTCCGTCAACATATAAAGTTAATGTTCCTGAAGAATCAATTATTATTCTATGTACTTTATTTTGTGAACTTGATGTAGAGGTTCCATAAGTTTGATTATATCTAGCATAACTTGTTGAATTTGAAATATAAAAACCATATGCCATTGAATTCCAATTATCGGTCACTACAGTACCTTCAGCAGGTGCAAAACCAAACATTTTTTCTGCACTAGTTGTATTGTAAGTAAAAGAAATATCTAATGGTAACGAAAATGTTTCGTTTGAAAAACGATTTCTCCAACCAGTACCACTTGTGTTTATGGAATTGGTTGTAGTGGTAACATTCATAGAAGCATCTTCTTCAGTCCATGTTAATGTTGAAAAATCGAGTTTTGATAATTCACATCCTTCATCTATATCCAAGATTCCATCATTATCATCATCTATATCTATCAAATCACCAACCCCATCTCCATCTGTATCGGCACAAGCATTTAAATTTGAATCGTCAGCGAAATGATAAGTTAACGTATAATTAATATTGCTAGTTGCACCATCCTCAAATTGATCCAATAATCCGTTTAGATTTGCATCTACTCCTGTATTATAGTTAGTGATATCATTATTATCCTTAATTGTATTTCCTGACTCAACGCTGTCCGAACATCCGTCTCCATCGCTATCTAAATCTAAACGATTAACAATACCATCATTATCGGTATCTCTTGTTGAATCCCCCTTATCTTCATCTGTATCCAATACACCATCATTATCATCATCGATATCTATTAAATCACCAATGCCATCTCCATCTGTATCGGCACAAGCATTTAAATTATTATCAATAGCGTAACTGTAAGTTGAAACATAGTTTATAGTACCGGTAGTTCCATCTTCAAACTCATCTAACAAACCGTTTGAGTTTGAATCAGCTCCTGATTTATAGTTTATCGTATCATTATTAGACCCTAGAGTATTTCCTGACTCTACGGAATCGCTACATCCATCTCCATCACTATCTAAATCAAGTTCATTAACAATACCGTCTCCGTCAATATCACATGAAGTTACCTCTAATTTATAAACATGTATCGCATCTAACAACAAATCAGCTGATTGAAGTCCATCATTATTACTTTCATCTTCTATTCGTAATTCCATGCTATTAGCTGTAGCTGTAAAAGGACCAATCGCTACGGTTTCAAAAGGTGCATTTTGTCCCCAAGGAGGTAGACTCATTGTAGGTGTTCTAAGAATTTCTCCTCCTAAAATTACTTTCCACTGCCCTGTACACCCTCCCCATGTATAGTGGTAAATTGATTGTTCCAGTGAAATGTAATACTCTTCTCCTATTTCAAAACCACTAACTGTTCTATAAATACCTTCGATATAGGAAGTACCATAACTAGTAGACCTCACAATAACTCCACTATTATTTGAATCATTAACAAAACTTCCTCCATCTATTGTATTGTTAATTGTAATTAAATCTGAAGAATTAATATTTGTCCATCCATTAGGAACTTGAGAATTAGGTGCATTTAAAGCACTCCCTGAAAATTCATCAAAAAACAAGGTACTATTAGTTTCAGAACACTCTTGACTATCTAGTACACCGTCATTATCATCATCAATATCAATATCATTATTAATACCATCACCATCAGTATCCTCTGTAGATATTTGAGAGGCTGGTATGTAAATATGTATGGTACTCTTATCTAAAGAACTGTTCAATGTAGCGTCCCAAAGAATTGTATTAGAGGCTCCTGGATTAATTGAAAAAGTTCTCATATGCCATTGTCCGTCCCAAGGAATTTCTTCTGCGACAACAGGTGCTCCATTAATAACAACATTTGCTGTATTGCCTGGTTGAGCGGCAATGGGCCCTGACCCCGATTGATTGGTGCCAAATCCACCGAAGTAAATATTAATATAGTCTGCTCCTGCAGGGGCTGTAAAAGTAGTTTGAGTAGCTTCATCGAGATTTACTGACATAAAAGAATTTGAAATCCCGTCTGGACTCAGTACAGTAATGCTACCTGATGAAGAATAGTGATTATAACCAATCCAACTAGACAAAGATGATATATCAGGTGTTCCTTTTAACATTGACCAACCAGAAGGTACGCATCCAGTGCATGGTGAACCTGTAGTTGGATATGGGAATGTCCATTGAGCTTTTAAATCTTGTATCCCTAAAAGAACAAAAAAAATTAAAAAAAAAATATATTTTATTTTAAAAAAAATCGAGTTAAAAGTATTTACGACATAGCAAGCTGTTGTTTTTTTAAAAAAAATGTAAGGTAGTTTGCTTGTATTGTTTCTAAACTTAATACCAAATGAAAATATAGTGAGTGGAAACAAATCGTAAAATAAACTTTTTTTACCAAGAATACTATGAGTTAATCGCATATGAAGAAGTTTAATTAGTTTAAACCTTATTTACAATAAGCTCAGAATTTATTCATAATATATTGGGAAACAAACCTCCTTTAGTTGAATGGTTAGAATGGAAAGGTAAATCACTTAAAAACAAGGACAAAAAACAAATACTGGAACTAAAAATCAATAAACCATTAACTATAACAACTTGACATTAAAACTTATATTAAACATAAATTGTGGAGTATAACACAAAAAATATTAATTTTTTGAACAAAATGCTTTTGATATGGTTATTTAGATTGATAATTTAAATTTATATCTTCTTAATATAATAAAATTATGTTTTTGTTTAAGTTTGCAATATCAAAATAACCCGAATATATGACTACTTTATTAGTTAATATTAAAGAATTAATTCAAGTAAGAAAACCTGGAACTAAAAAGATATCAGGCATTGAAATGAAAACCTTACCCACCATAAAAAAAGCTTTCTTATTGATAAAAAATGGTTTTATTATTGATTTTGGTTCAATGGATAGTGTTCCCAAATTAGCTTGTAAAAAAATCGACTGTACAGGAAAAATGGTTTTGCCTACTTGGTGCGATTCACATACGCATATAGTATTTGCCGGAAATAGAGAACAAGAATTTGTTGATCGCATAAATGGTTTAACTTATGAACAAATTGCAAAAAACGGCGGTGGTATTCTAAATTCAGCAAAAAAACTTCAAAATACAAATGAAATTGATTTGTATGAACAATCAGCAAAAAGGTTAGAAGAAATTATGGCTTTGGGTACAGGAGCCGTTGAAATAAAATCTGGATATGGACTCACTATTGATGCTGAACTCAAAATGCTTAAAGTAATAAAAAGGCTTAAGGAAAATTACAGAATTCCCATTAAAGCGACATTTTTAGGAGCACATGCATTTCCTTCAAAATTCAAAGATAATAAAGAAGGCTATATTAATTTGATTATTAATGAAATGCTTCCAAAAATTGCTCAAGAAAATCTTGCTGAATTTATTGATGTCTTCTGTGAAACTGGTTATTTTTCTGTTGAAGATACCAATAAAATATTATCTGCTGCGAAATCATATGGGTTGATTCCAAAAGTACACGTAAATCAATTCAATACTATTGGAGGTATTCAAGTTAGTGTGAAACACAAAGCCTTATCAGTTGATCATCTAGAGGTAATGACTTCAGAAGATATTAATTCATTAAAAGGCTCAGATACTATGCCTGTTGCATTGCCTTCTTGTTCTTATTTCTTAAGTATTCCCTACACTCCTGCTCGGGCTATTATTGAATCAGGACTCCCTCTAGCTTTGGCTACTGATTTTAATCCTGGGTCTACCCCTTCTGGAAACATGAATTTTGTGGTAGCTACGGCCTGCATCAAAATGAAAATGACTCCTGAAGAAGCTATCAATGCCGCTACCATAAATGGGGCATATGCGATGAACTTATCTGAAGAAGTTGGAAGTATTACAAAAGGAAAAAAAGCTAATTTTATTATTACTAAAGAAATTCCTTCTTACGGCTTTATTCCATATAGCTTTGGATCAAATTTAATAGAAGATGTATATATTGATGGTGAAAAAATATAATTTTTATGCTTACTTTATTTAATCAAAAACATATTAACGATTTCACCAATGCTCGTAAAGGAGAAATAAAACTTGGTGAATGTGTTTCTACTATTAATAACAATTATTCGCTTGACGAAGAACTTAAAAAATCTAAGGCTACTTTCATTATTTTTGGTATTCCTGAAGATATTGGAGTTAAAATGAACGGTGGTAATGGAGGAGCCCATACAAGTTTTATTCCGAGCATCAAAGCTTTTTTAAATACGCAGCAAAATCAGTTTATAAAAGGCGAAGATATTCTTGTCCTTGGTTATTTAGATCACTTTGACGATGTTATCAATTTTGACTCATCAGACCGTAAAAAAGGAGATGAGTTACTAAAAAAAATTGATCAAGAAGTTTCGGAGCTAGTAGCCCTTATAGTGAAACACAAAAAAATCCCCATTATTATTGGAGGGGGGCATAACAATGCTTATGGAAATATTAAAGGTCTTTCCTTAGCAAAAAAAAGCTCCATAAATGTTATCAATTTAGATGCACATACCGATCTAAGACGTTTAGAGGAACGCCACAGCGGGAATGGATTTTCATATGCTCTTAAAGAAGGTTTTTTAAATAAATACTTTATGTTTGGCCTACATGAAAGCTATACTCCTCAGTATATCTTTGAGAAAATTCATAGTAATATGAATCTCGAATACAATACTTTTGAAGAATTAGAGGTATATCAAGTAACGAATATGAAGAATGAGCTACAACGCGCATCAAATTTTATAAAGGATAATTACTTTGGAATAGAAATTGACCTAGATTGCATTCAATATTTTCCTAGTAGCGCTATGACGCCAAGTGGCTTTACACCTCAACAAGTCCGTCAATTCACCTATAATTTTGCCAAAATTAATAAAGCTTCCTACATACATATCTGTGAAGGGGCTCCTTCGATTAAAAAAGATCCCATAGCAACAATTCAAGTAGGAAAATTCATAAGCTATCTGATTTCTGATTTCATAAAGGCAAAAAATTCATAAAAAAATACATACAAACAAGTTAAACCTCTACAATGATGAAAATAATACTTTTGTAAAATTTAATATTTGCCTTTAACTCACCTTCGAAAAATAAAATTGAAAATTATTGTAACTTTTTTTATTTTTGAAAGGCTCATAATAATCTAACACAAATAATTTAGTTGGAGTCTGAACTTGAAAATAAATTTTTATCTGATTTTGAAAAAAATCAGAATATTGTGCATAAAATTTGTAGAATTTATACAACGAACTTAGATGCGCACAATGATTTATTTCAGGAAATAACTATCCAACTTTGGAAAAATTACAATAAGTTTAGAGGAGATTCTAAATTTAGTACTTGGATGTATAGAGTTGCTTTAAATACTGCTATTTCTTTGTATAGAAAATCTACAAGAAGTATTCAAACACAAGATATAAGTGAAATTGACTATAAGATACAATCTCAAGATTACGATGATACAGAAGAAGAACAGTTGAAACAGTTATATAAGGCTATTCATAAATTAAACGATATCGATAAGGCCTTGATATTTTTATATCTAGAAGACAAGCCTTACAAAGAAATTTCAAATACTCTGGGTATAAGTGAGGGAAATGCTAGAGTTAAAATGAACAGAGCAAAAGATAAATTAAAAAAAATATTGACCCCTTAACACTAAATGGACTCATTAGATAAATATAAAAAAGCTTGGATTGACCAACAAAGTGAAGAAACAAATAAAGTTTCTAAAGCTGATATCTATAAAATGTCAAAATCAAAATCTTCTTCTATTGTTAAATGGATTTTTATAATTGGTATTCTGGAGCTTTTATTTTGGACTAGCTTAAATTTTTATTTTATAGGAAACTCTCATATGAAGGTCTATGAGGCTCTTCATCTTAACACTTTTATTTACTCTAGTGTTTATATCCATTATATAATAATAATTATATTTTTAATTCTGTTTTACAAAAACTATAAATCAATTTCTATTTCAGATAATACTAGAACTCTCATACAAAAAATTCTGATTACCAGAAAAATAGTAAATTATTATGTATATTTTAATATAATATTTGCCATTACCTCTAACATTGTCATACTATTTTTATTTTTCATTAATACAGATTTATTATTAGAATACTATAAATCACAAGGTATGGAAGTTCCCTTAAACAAGGATGCTTTTTTAAATTTACTATTGGTTATTCTTTGTGTTACAATATTTATTATGTTTTTGTTGCTTTGGGGCTTCTATAGACTTATCTATGGTAGATTATTGAGTAAATTAAATAAAAATTATAAAGAACTCATTAAATTAGAGAATATTGAATAAGTTAAAACTTCTTTTTAATTGAACCAATATGCGCTTTCATCTTCTTTGACTATTTTTTAGTTTCTCTAATATCGAAATAATCGAACCATACCCCCTTTTTAATATACTTTCTCACATTACAGATATCAATATTTTTTTTCAAAATATAAATTATGATATTTAATAAAAAAATGACTCTTCATTTTATCATAAATAAGTGAGATTGTAATATATTGTTTATTTATTATTCCGACCTTTACTAATTAATTATAGTTTTTAATCTTTTATTTATTTAGTATTCTTATCCATCGTAGACTTGGAAGGTAAAAGAAAAACATTTTTGGGAATATTATCTCCCAATTCTTTTAACATTGTATCTAGCTCATAAATAGAACTTAGATCAATATCTAAACATACAGCTGTTCCATGTGTTTCAATATCAAATTCCCTTTGTTCTTTATGTGTTAATAGAATTCCTTTATTTCCACTAGAAATAAAAAATGAACCTCCTTTTTTACAAATTTCACTTGTCATATAGAGCCCATAACCAGAATTAGCCCATTCTCCTTTTGGTTTTCTTTTCTGTCCTGGATAAACTTTTCCTGATACACCTGGTTTAATACCCCATAATAAAGCTTCTAAATTATTTTCTAACGACAATTTAGGGTTATCAGAAAGTGACTTCTTGAGGCCTATACCATTATCCAACACAGCGAAAGTAACCTTCTCTTTGGTAGGTAAATACTGAGCACAAAAACTAAACTTTTCACTTCGACTGTGCTCAGTAATATTTCTTAATATTTCCCTCATAGAATATCTTAAAACATTGGTAACAATATTACTTTTATTTTGCGTAAGTATATTACTTATCCCTTCGGCATAATTATCTAATACAACTCCAGGATTAACATACGAATCTTTTGCCTCTTTTTTTATATCTTGAACTTTTAAAACTTGAATAGGACAATAAGTATCTGAACCTTTTGCCTCGCCAGGTTCATTACCAAAATCTAAACCAAAAGATTTAAAAAAACCCATATGGGCAGGGTATGTTAAATGTGAAAAATTTCTAGCATGAAAAGTAGATGAAAAATTGTTTTTTTTAAATATCTCTAATTCTTGGCTTACAAATAATAAAGAAAAGGGATCAATTATTTTTGTTTTATTAAAATCAAAAATGTAATTACTTTCTTTTCTAATGCTAGCAAAACTGTTTATGAAATCAATTGTTTTTTCAAAACTAAGATGTTGTGGAACTTCTATTATTTCATCGTTCATTTTTTATCAATGCTTAACTGTGTATATTAATACTTATACTTAGTTAACAAATATATTTTTATTTACCTAGCAGGAAGTACGGTTTTCCTTATTAAAGTTTCAGTAAATTAAAAATATAATTCTTAATAAGATTATGTTAGTCAATTATAAAGAATCCAAAGTAAAAACAATTGATTTACAATATCTGCAACAGCGATTTTACTGTTAACATAGCTCTTTCATAAAGGAAGAAAGTTTTAACAGCCTAGCATTTAAGTAAAACTTACATAGGTAGGAGAAACTCAATAGATATGTTTATTAACTTCTATACATCAATTAGGCTTAACTTACATTTTGAATTAGAGTTTATTAAAATGATTATTTATTCTTTAATTTTTTATGATAAAAAATTGGTGAAAAATGCTTTATGATGGCTTGTTTGAATATGAAATCTGCAATGAACATCACGAATAGAATATGAATAATTAACATTTGACTCCTATATATTAACCTGATTAGTTTATTTATTGCTTTAGTTTTGTAACACCATCATTTTCCTCTTGTCTAAATTAGACATATAACGATAATATTATGCTTGATTTATTAAAAAAACAAAAACAATGGAAAAATTAGAAGGTAAAGTTGCTGTTATTACTGGAGGAACAAGTGGTATTGGCTTAGCAACCGCACAAGAATTTATAAATAATGGTGCAAAAGTAGTTCTTTTTAGCAGAGGACAGAAAGCACTAAATTCAGCTCTAAAAGAATTAGGAGATAATAGTCACGCAGTAAAAGGTGACGTTACAAATCATTCTGATTTAGAAAGATTATTTTCAGAAACTAAATCTAAATTTGGTGGTGTTGATTGTTTATTCATTAATGTAGGAAAAGGAAAATTAGCTCCTGTAGCAGATACTAATGAAGCATTATTTGATGACATGATGAATGTCAATTTTAAAGGATCATATTTTACATTACAAAAAGGAATTAAAAGTTTAAATAAAAATGCTTCTGTAATTATAACTACATCTTATTTAAATGAAACTGGTTTTAGTGGAAGTAGTTTGTTAAGTGCTAGTAAAGCAGCATTGAGATCATTAGTTCGTGTTTCTTCTGCAGAACTTGCCAGTCAAGGAATACGTGTTAATGCAGTTAGTCCAGGACCAATTGGAACACCTTTTTGGGAAAAAATTGGTTTACCAGAAGATGTTCTTGCAGGAGCAACAGAAGCAATTACTGCTCAAACAGCATTAAAGCGTTTTGGTACTCCGGAGGAAGTAGCAAAAGCTGTATTATTTTTAGCTTCATATGATTCTTCTTATATCATTGGTGAAGAAATTGCAGTACATGGAGGAATTAACTCTATATAGTTAAGATTCTAAGCCTTATTTTAACAATTTAAAATAAGGCTTTTTATAAAAAAATATGAATATTTTTTCTAATAATTATAAAGACTACGACGATACTAAATTGGTAAAATTAGCTATAAATGGAGATAAAGAAGCATTGAATAGTTTAATTATTCGTCATCAACTTTTTGTATATAATCTAGCCCTTAAAATGGTTGGGAATATACAAGATGCTGAAGATTTAACACAAGAAGTCTTTATAAAAGTTATTACGGCGTTATCTAAATTTAATGGTAATAGTAAATTTACAACTTGGTTATACCGTATTAGTATTAATCATTTTATTAACAGTAAAAAGAAAAACTCTAAATTAAAGTTAATTAGTTTTGAGAATTATTTTAATTCTATTGATGCCATTCCTTCTCATGATTTAAATGACCAAGAAGAAGAAGAATTAAAGGATACAATAGAAGAGATTAGAATTAATTGTACTTCAGGTATGTTACTTTGTTTATCAAAAGAACAACGTATGATTTATATTTTAGGTGAAATGTTTGAAATTAATCATAATCTTGGTGCAGAGATTTTGGAGATTACACCAGGTAATTTTAGAATTAAATTAATGAGAGCTCGTAAAGAGTTATATAACTGGATGAACAAAAAATGTGGATTGGTTAATCTTAATAATCCATGTCGATGTTCAAAGAAAACAAGAGGTTATATAAAGGAAGGAAAAGTAGATCCTGAAAATTTAAATTTTAATACCAGATACAAATCTAGAATAAGTGAACTTTCAAAAAATAAAGCTATGGCATTCTCTAATACTGTAGATGAATTAAATAAAAAAGTATTTCAAAGTCACCCTATACAAAGACCTATTCAAGCATCAAAAATAGTTGATGAAATTCTGAATAACGACTTAATAAAATCTATTTTAAACTTATAAAAAAACCATTAAAAACGCTTAAAAACATCATTTTAATATGCTATAATGACTAGTATAGTAAAAGTTACAGGTTGACTAAATGAGCTATTATTTTAGATTTAAAACTAACATTTATAATTTCAAATGGTTTTAAACATAATCTTATTCCCCCCAATTGTAATTATATATTATTATGCTTAGAATTGTTCATTTTGGTTCTTATTCTTCTATTTTTATTAATTCGACTATTTCAATTAAAATTTTATAAAACAGTAACTAAACTTTGTTTTTGTAACTGTTACACAACTTATACTCTTATTATAATTAACCTAAAAAAATATAAAATACTTAACATATTAAGTTTATTTATTTTGTATATGTTTGTCCAACACACTATTTTAGTTTAATAGTAATAAGTATTAGCTAACGTTTTATTTCTTTTTTTATCTCCTCTTTAACTTCAAAAACCTTTTTTTCAATTTGATTATAGTAACTCATGATATAACTTCTATTTCCTTGTATTTTTACCAAATACAATAGAAATATTTTTTTATTTCTATTAGAAATTTTTAAGGGTAATTTAATTCCTGTAATTATATATTCATCATTAAAGTTAAAATTTGGTGCTAAACTCTTGTTTATTTCTTTAAAATAGTTTTCATGAAATTGCATTTCAGAATACTCTTCCTCTAATTTTCTTAATATTTGATAATCAAACTCATACAACGTAATTATTTTAAATCTTAAGCTATCATTTTTTATTAACTCCAATCCTCTTGACTTTAAAGTCTCGTATGCAGCAGTATTTTGAATTGATATAAAATCTCTTGTTATTGCATTATAATAAATTTTTAAAGAATCTTGACTCAAACTTTTATCATATAAAGCTTTCCTAAAATAGTTACAAGCTGAAATTCCGTATTTGTGACCAAGCTTATTTTGTTTTATATCTTCAAGGTCTTTTTCTAAGCCATTAAAAATTTCAATAAGAATTTTATTTTCAGAATTATCAGATTTTCTATTTTCATTCCAATTATTTAAAGAAAATGCAGCTATAACAGCAATAAATATTAAAAAAAATTCAAATCCAAATTTTCCCCAATTGTTTAATATTATTTTTTTTACCTTTTTTTTCAATACTAACTAATATTTAATGTATTATATCTTAAAATATAACGGTAGATAATGTTACACACATTCTTTCTATTCCTAATCATGTAACCTGTAAACTACTTTATGCCAAATAAATTATTTAAGTTATGGGAATAGCTCAGTTGTCACTTTTATGTGTCTTTATTTTTATAACATCCTACTTCTGATAAGCACGAAGTCTTCGTTTTCTCTATTCATTTTTTGTTGATACAACTCCTATTTTAATTAATACAAATTTTAGAAGAATAAACTCTCTAAATTAAATTTCAAATCTCAGGTTAACATTATAAAATCAATTCGGTAGAATTCATAAAAATGACTCAAACACCATTTACATTTCGACTACAAAATGCAACAATCTGTTCATTTTCATAATGTTATTTTAGCATTTCTACTCAAAATATTCAATACATTGAGTTAAAATCGACAAAGTAATATTTTACTCTCTCTTTAATTTAAATTTGAAATATCAAGTGAGCATTTGTCATATATTTTCAATTCTCAGTGTCTTATTTTGTAAATTAAAAGAAGACTTGATAAAATAAACAATTATATATTCTTCTTCTACAAATATAACTTTATTTTTAAACCTAAATACATTCTAAAACCAAGTTAAAGCACTATAATAAAGAAACTTAAAAAAAATAACTTCATCGTTTATTTAATTATTATGCAGTACATATTTTTTTTAAAATTTTATTAAAGTGATTCTCTTTTATTCTGATGCCTATTAAATAATCTATCGTTTTCATAAAATACCTGAACAAAAAGTAACTCCTTTTACTTAAAAATGACTAATGTGAGTTCGTTAATAAAAAACAATCTATTCCGAATTATATACTTCTAGTTAATGTATTTGATTTCTTTTATTAAAAAAAATAAAACCTATAACATTCCAAATATCTAACAAGCTTTCTTTATTGATTTATCTACCACATCACTAAGTAGACTTATCTCGATTAAACTTATTAGTTTTACTTAAAGTTATAAAATAGTATTAGTTATTTAAATCTATACGCTACTCAATCTTAAATTTTAACTTATTTTTGCTTCAATTATGATTACACAAGAACAATTAAAAGATATTTCTATAAGAGTTGAAAAACTTAGAGGTTATTTAGACATCGAGAAAAAATTGGTTGAAATTTCTAATGAAGAGGAAAAAACTGCAGATCCCGATTTTTGGAACCAACCAAAAGAAGCTGAAATATTGATGAAGTCACTTCGTTTAAAGAAAAAATGGGTTGAAGACTATAATGCTATTGTAGCTCTTAACGAAGATCTTCAAGTATTGTTTGATTTTTATAAAGAAGGAGATATTGAAGAAGAAGAATTGGTGAGTTATCACAGCAAAACAATTAATACTCTTGAAAATATAGAGTTTAGAAATATGCTTTCTGAGGAAGGAGATAATTTGAGTGCCGTTATACAAATTACTGCAGGAGCTGGAGGGACTGAAAGTTGTGATTGGACTGAAATGCTTATGCGCATGTATACCATGTGGGCTGAAAAACAAGGATATAAAATAAAAACATTAAACTATCAAGAAGGAGATGTTGCAGGAATTAAAACAGTAACTCTTGAACTGGAAGGAGATTATGCTTTTGGGTGGTTAAAAGGAGAAAATGGTGTTCATCGATTAGTCAGAATATCTCCATTTGACAGTAATGCAAAACGACATACTTCTTTTTCGTCAGTATATGTATATCCTGTAGCTGATAATTCAATAGAAATAGAAATTAATCCGTCAGATATCGAAATAACTACTGCAAGGTCAAGTGGTGCTGGTGGACAAAATGTTAATAAGGTAGAAACAAAAGTTCAACTTCACCATAAGCCTACCGGAATTCAAATTCAATGTTCTACATCTCGTTCTCAACATGACAATAGAGCCACAGCAATGCAGATGCTTAAATCACAACTATATGAAATTGAACTACAAAAAAGGTTAGCTGCACGTGCTGATATTGAAGCAAATAAACTTAAAAACGAGTGGGGTAGTCAAATACGAAACTATGTAATGCATCCATATAAGCTGGTAAAAGATGTAAGAACAGCCCACGAAACAGGTAATGTTGATGCCATTATGAATGGAGAAATTAATCCATTTTTGAAATCTTACCTAATGGCTATGGGGCAAAGAGAACAAGATTCGTAATCCTCTTTTTGAAGAGTTATAGTAGAAAAAATATTATCATGATAAAAATATATCACAACAATAGATGTAGTAAATCCCGTTCAGGAGTTGCCATTCTTGAAGATTCTGGAAAAGAATTCAAGATAATTAAATATTTAGATACCCCTCCATCATTCAGAGAACTAACGGAAATTATCAATTTACTTAATATCTCCCCTATTGAATTAGTAAGAAAAAATGAAAAAATATGGAAAGAGAATTTTAAAGGTAAGAAACTTTCAGAAAATGAAATTATAACTGCAATGGTAGAAAACCCTAAATTAATTGAACGACCAATCGTAATTAACGGAAATAAAGCTGTTATTGGAAGACCTCCTGAAAAAATTTCTACAGTATTATAGAAAACTCTCCGTTTGATTTTTTCAAATGTAAGACTTAATCAAAGACATTGTAGCTTCATTCATTTTATTCAAGCAAAGACATTTCGTCAAGTCTATAATAAAGGTCATTACTAAAAAAATTACCATATCTTAAGTGCATTAAATCCGAAGAAATAATAAAGTAATTAATGTTATTTTCTAAAAAGGATTGAATAGTTGAATAAACATACTACTTTTTTTAACAGTTTTTTATAACTAAAAAATTAGTTGTAAAAAATAGTGTTTGTAAATTGCGCTATAAATCAAATACTTAACACTATGAAGAAACTGTTTTTCATCATTTCTTTGATTGTTTTTGTTATACTAAAGTCACATTCGCAGAAACTAAAATCAAACGCTTTAATAAAAAATAAACTTACTGCAATCAAAATACCTGTTGACCCAAGTCTAAAAATTGGTAAGTTATCGAACGGACTCACCTATTACATCAAACAAAATTCGAAACCAAAAAATAAAGTTGAACTTCGTTTAATTGTGAATGCTGGGTCTATTTTAGAAGATGAAGATCAGTTAGGTTTGGCTCATTTTATGGAACATATGGCCTTTAACGGAACCAAAAACTTTAAAAAAAATGATTTAATAGATTATTTGCAGTCAATAGGAGTCAAATTTGGTGCTCATTTAAACGCTTATACTAGCTTTGATGAAACTGTTTATATTTTGCCAATTCCAAGTGATGAAAAGGCTAAATTAGAAAAAGGCTTCCAAATTATTGAAGATTGGGCACATGGTGCCCTGTTAACTGGAAAAGATATAGATGAAGAACGTGGTGTTATTTTAGAAGAATATCGTTCAAGAAGGGGTGCAGATAGTAGAATGCGTGAAAAGTATTTACCCATTGTTATGTATGGTTCTAAATATGCCGACCGTCTTCCTATTGGTACTGAAGAAAATATTAAAACCTTTAAACATGAAAGCTTAAGAAGATTTTACAAAGACTGGTATCGCCCAGATTTAATGGCTGTTGTTGCCGTTGGAGATGTTGACGTTGCTACCCTAGAACAAAAGGTAAAAGAGCATTTTGGACAAATAACAATGCCAAAGAACCCCAAAAAAAGAGAGGTTTCTCCTCTGAAAAATCATAAAGAAACCTTTATTGGAATTGAATCCGACAAAGAAGCTCCTTTTTCAAGAGTGCAGATAATGTATAAAGATTATGATAAAGCTGCTCCTATGATAACTATGGAAGACTATAGAAAATCTCTTATAAAGTCTCTATTTAGTCAAATGATAAACAATAGATTTGATGAGCTGAGAAATAGTGAGAATCCTCCTTTTATTTATGGTTTTAGCTTTCACGGACGAACATGGGCACGCGGTAAAAATGCATATCAATCAATTGCTGGAACTAGCGCCGATGGACAGTTAAAAGGCCTAATAACACTATTGGATGAGAATGAACGAGTAAAACGATACGGATTTCAGTTAGGTGAACTTCAAAGAGCAAAAAAGAACATTATAGCTAACATCGAAAAGGCTTTTAAAGATAAGGATAAAAGAGAATCAAAACGAATCGTTAATGAATACATCAATAACTTCCTAGAACAAGAACCAATACCAGGAATTGATTGGGAATATGAAATTCAAATGGGGTTATTACCCACTATTAAAATTGATGAGGTTAACAAGTTAATCAATAATTACCTGCATGATGACAATAGAGTTGTTGTTATTACAGGCCCAGAAAAAGTTGTTACCAAAGGTCAGGTTACAAAAGCATTAAATGATGTTAAAACAAAGGACCTTAAACCATATGAAGATAAAGTTATAGCTTCCAACTTAATAACAAACCCCATTACTTCAGGTTCTATTATTTCAACTGAGAAAAATAATAAATTAGGAATAACAACATTGACTCTAAGTAACGGTGCTAAGGTAATTTACAAAAAAACTAATTTTAAAAATGATGAAATTTTATTTGAAGCATTTAGCTTTGGGGGTACTTCTTTATATTCCGACAAGGATTTAAAAGCAACTACTTTTGCCAATCGAGGGCTTTTTGAAACGGGAATCAATACTTATTCTAAAAATGATTTATCTAAAATGATGTCTGGTAAAATTGTAAATGTTAGTCCTTACATAAGTGAATTAAGTGAAGGCTTCCGAGGAATGGTTACTCCAAAATATACTGAAGAATTATTCCAAATGGTATATTTATACTTTACCGCTTTAAATAAAGATGAAAAAGCTTTTAAATCATATATTAATAAGCAAAAAAGTTTCTTAGGGAACTTAATGGCTAACCCGAATTTTTATTTTCAAAAAGAAATGGGTGAGTTTATGAACAATGGAAATTCAAGATATTCTGGATTTCCTTCTCCAGAAGCATATGAACAAGCAGATTATAATCTTGCTTATACGAAATACCTAGAGCGTTTCGCCGACGCAGGAGATTTCAACTTTTACTTTGTAGGAAACATTGATGAAAAACAAATCAAAGAATTTTCAGAAAAGTACTTAGCTAGTTTACCTGGTAAAAACTCAAACGAAACATATAAAATTCATGATTTTAGACCCATTTCTGGAACTCACTCGAAAACTTTTGAAAAAGGTAAAGACCCTAAAAGTAATGTTAAAATTATCTACCAAGGAGAAACAAAATATAACGAAAAAGAAGCCTTAGCTTTTATGCTCTTAGGAGATGTAATTGGTATTAAATTAACGGAAAAACTTCGCGAAAAAGAAGGTGGTGTATATTCTTCTAGAACTCGTGGACGAATATCAAAATTACCTTATGGAAAATATAATATGACAATTTCTTTTCCTTGCGCTCCTGAAAATGTGGTAAAATTAAAAACAATATCTGTTAATCAAGTAGCGGATATTGTAAAAAATGGTCCCACTGCCGAAGATTTAATAAAGGCACAAAAAGGAATAATTAACGATCATAAAGAGAACTTAAAAAAGAATCGTTTTTGGTTATCAACTTTGAAAAATATTGATTATTTGAATAATGATAAATCAGATCCGTTTACGTTTGAAGATCGTGTGAATTCTTTAACAATTAAAGATCTACAAAAGGTAGCGAAAAAATATCTAGCAAACGGCTATATACTTGGAATATTAAATCCTGAGCAATAAAATAAATTAAAAACCGTCTAAATTTCTTTTTAGACGGTTTTGTTATTTTATTTAAGTATTAACAATAAATACTAAAAATTTTCAAATACAGTTAATCAAACACGTTTATTTCATAACCTTATAAAAATAAGTAATTACCTTATTTAATCCTTCTTCTAAACCTACCACAGGTTTCCAATCGTTTAATATTTTTTGTGCCAATGTAATATCAGGTTTACGCTGCATTGGATCATCTTCAGGTAGAGGTTTATAAATAATCTTAGAAGATGAATTTGTTAATCGAATAATTTCATTAGCCAATTGCGCAATTGAAAATTCCAAAGGATTTCCAATATTCAGTGGTCCAATTACATTTTCAGGTGTATTCATCATTCGAATCATTCCTTCTATTAAATCATCTACATACTGGAAACTTCTTGTCTGAGATCCATCACCGTAGATTGTTATATCTTCTCCTTTTAAAGCTTGAACAATAAAATTTGAAATAACTCTACCGTCATTAGTATTCATTCTTGTTCCATAGGTATTAAAAATTCTAATAATTTTAATACGAACATTATTTTGTTTATGATAATTTATAAAAAGTGATTCAGCACATCGTTTACCTTCATCATAACATGACCGCAACCCTATTGGGTTTACATGTCCCCAATAACTTTCAGGTTGTGGATGAACCTTTGGGTCTCCATAAACCTCACTTGTAGATGCTTGTAAAATTTTTGCATTTACTCTCTTTGCCAAACCTAACATATTAGTTGCACCAACAACAGAGGTCTTAATTGTTTTTATAGGATCATGTTGATAATGTATTGGTGATGCTGGACAAGCTAAGTTATATATATCATCTACCTCAGCGTAATAGGGCTCAGTAACATCATGACGAACTAATTCAAAAAATGGGTTATTCATCAAATGTAAAATATTTTTCTTACTACCTGTAAAATAGTTATCCAAACATATTACCTCATTTCCTTCATTTAATAGCCTTTCACAAAGGTGCGAACCAATAAAACCAGCTCCACCAGTAACTAATATTTTTTTCAACTTAGAATTATTTTTACCAAAAATAAGAACTTCATTGGAATCTATCAATTATCCCTATTTAAATATCTCATAAAGTAAATAAGATTAGGTGGCTTCATTTTTTTTAAAAAAATAATGAGGAAATTGCTTTTCAGGATCTCTTTTTAATATACGTATATAAAAAGTAGATTTTAAAAAAGCTATACCATAACCAAAAAATTGAATAAAAACCGCATATATGGACCAAAACCCCACTTTTAAACTCTTATTTAATAATGTAGAATGAATAAGTAAAACAAGTAAATAAGATAACAATGGTACAATAAACCAAATATTTTTTACCACAAAAGTCGCTAATACCGAACCTAAAGTAAAAAACACAAACATTGTAGGGAACCAAAAAGTAAGTTTCTTTGTTTTCGGATGCCAACTAGATAAAATTGGTCTAACCGTTCCGAACTTTTTTACCTGAGTATAAAACTTATCCCAAGAGATTCTTCTTTTGTGAAAAACATGAGCTTCGGGCAAAAATGCAGTTTTAAACCCCGCTTTCTCTATTCTCCTTGATAAATCTGGATCCTCTCCTGGATGAATTCTGGAAAAACCATTCGTTTTTACAAAAGCATCTTTTGAAATACCCATATTGAAACTTCGAGGTTCAAATTTTTGAACTCTGTTTCTTCCACCTCTAATGCCTCCAGTTGTAAAAAAAGAAGTCATCACATAATTAATTGCTTTTTGAAGTGTTGTAAAATTTTCGTGAGCCGCATCAGATCCTCCAAAACAATCTACATAAGATTCATTAAGAAAGGTTTCTAACGTTTCTAAATAATTGTTTGGTAAAATAACATCTGAATCTAAAATAATAAAATAATTACCAGAAGCTTTTCTCATTCCAAAGTTTCTTGAATCTCCGGGACCAGTATTAGGTTTATATAAATATTTTACATTTAAATCTTTGTATTTTTGAGTTATCTTTTCCGAAGTGTTTTGAGATCCATCTTCTACAATTATAACCTCATAATCGCCTTTGTAAGTTTGTTTTGTTAAGCTTTCTAATAATTCATCTATTTCTTTTGGTCTATTATAAACCGGTACTATAATAGATAACGATAATTTCATTCTTCTAATTTAAGGTTGCTTTTTTTCGAATTAGCAATTTTCGCTCTATCCCATCCCATAGATTTATTCGCTTTTCTAAAGATACTTTTGCATAATAAAAAACATCATCCCATTTCTGCTCATCATTACCACATAACTCTTCTATCATTTGAAGGGATAAAGGCCCGTGTTCATCTCCATCTAATTCGATATGTCTATTCAAATAATAAGTTAATTTGCTGTAATCAACATCATATTTCTTTTCTGTATTTTTTACTATTTCAAGAAACATATCTGGAATTAAATCTTCTCTTCCAAAAGTAAAACATGCTGCTATTATATGTGGTTGCTTAGTTTCAACGACTTCGAAAGTAAACGAAACAAATTCTTTAGTTTCTTTTTCTATATTTAAATATTTCATCGAAGACTCAATTTCACCAGAGTCTATTAAATTAGATATAAATGAGGCTATTTGTTTTGTATTTGCACCTGTTTGAAACATTGCATCTAAATACATTTCAAAATGACTCTTTGGCTCATTCAATTCATTTAAATCTGTTTCTTCACCCAAAACAATCTCATTTATAAACCTTGCTGTTTTAGGGTTAACAACTGGTATCCAAGGTAAAGTTGTACAGGTTAATGCTTGTTGTAAAGCCTTTAAAAGTGACATAAAATCCCATACTGCAAAAACATGTTCTTGCATAAACAGACGTACATCTTCAATATCATTCAACGATTTATACAAATGATGTTCTTTTAACTGAACTCTTAAAGTCGATAATTTCTTTTCTAATAATGTAATTTTACTCATTAATCAATCTTCTAATAATTATTTTTTGAAAATACACATAAAAATAAGTTATATTCTCTCAAGTATATCTGAAAAATAGTTAGTTCATAATTTTTTATCGTTATTTAGATACATTCAAATAAAAAAGCAAATCTACTGATTTGCTTTTTTATATATTTAACTTTTTGACTTAAAAATCTATTTCTCAATAAATTTCTCCATAACAGCATCACTTACTCCCATGTTAGAAAAACCTCCATCATGAAACAAGTTTTGCAAAGTAACTTTCTTTGTTAAGTCTGAAAATAAAGATATTGTGTAATCTGCACACTCCAAAGCTGTAGCATTTCCTAAAGGTGACATTTTTTCTGCATAAGATATAAATCCATCAAAACCTTTAACACCACTTCCTGCCGTTGTTGGTGTAGGAGACTGAGAAACTGTATTTACACGCACTTTATGATCTCTACCAAAAAAATACCCAAAACTTCTGGCAATAGATTCTAAATAAGCTTTATTATCAGCCATATCATTGTAATCTGGAAATACCCTCTGAGCTGCCATATAGGTTAAAGCCACAATACTTCCCCAATCATTCATTGCCTTTTTATTATATAATACATTCATTGTTTTGTGGAAGGATAAAGCTGAAACATCAAAACCTTTATTAGTGAAATCATATTTAGAATCCGTATAGTGACGTCCTTTACGAACATTTACCGACATCCCGATAGAATGTAAAACAAAATCTATTTTTCCTCCTAAAATTTCCATCGACTTTTCAACTAAATTAGATAAATCTTCAATTGAAGTAGCATCTGCAGGAATCACTTGCGATCCGGTTTTCTCAGCCAAATTATTGATTTCTCCCATTCGCATTGCTATTGGAGCATTTGTCAACACAAATTGAGCGCCTTCTTCATGAGCTCTCTCCGCAACTTTCCAAGCTATAGAATGCTCATTTAGTGCTCCAAAAATTATTCCTTTCTTTCCTTTTAATAAATTGTACATAATATCGTTGTCTTTTCTTTAGTTATTTGTAAAGGCAAATATAAACCTTTATAGATATAATAATATTCTTTATATATGGATACTAATTTCTTTTTGTAGCCAAAAGCTTACTTAAAAAAATCAATATTTTGGTAGTATTATTATTTTGTAAGTAATTCTTTTGCATGAACAATTGCACTCTTTGAATAATCTTTACCACTTAACATTTCTGCTATTTCTAAAACTCTATCTTCATGGTTTAAGAGTTTTAAATTTGATGTTGTAACTCCATTTTTCTCTCCTTTATAAACCTTATAATGATGTTCTCCTTGTGCAGCTATTTGAGGTAAATGTGTAATTGTAATTACCTGCATATAGTTTGCCATATCTTTCATAATATCTGCAATTTTATTAGAAACTTCACCTGAAACACCAGTATCTATCTCATCAAAAATTATTGTTGGTAATTGAATGTTCTTTGAAAGAATATTCTTAATCGACAGCATTATTCTTGATAATTCACCTCCTGAAGCTACTTTTTTTAACTCACCAAAATTACCACCCTTATTTGCTGAAAAAAGAAAAATAAGTTCATCTTTACCAAAACTGTTATAGTTTTCGCTTTCTCTTACTTCAATTAAAAAATTCGCATTTGGCATGCCCAATTCCGTTAACAAATATTTCAACTCTTTTTGTAAAGGTTTAATCACTTTATTTCGTTTGCTCATAATAACTTTAGCTAGCTCATCAAGCTTATTTGCCACCTCTTTAATTTCATTTTCTTTTTTTTGAATGAGATCACTAGCTCCCTGAACCTGAGAAACCTTCTCACTCAGATTTTCATGAATTTTTAATAATTCATCAATGCTACCTACAGCGTGTTTTTTTTGTAAACCATAAATTAATTGGAGCCTATCATTTAACTCTTCTATCTCTAATGGATTGAAATCTACTTTTTCATTTTCTGATTCCAATTCAGAAATAACATCATCAAGCTCAATTTTTAAACTGGATATTCTAGAAAATAATTCGTCGTATTCTTTAGCATAACAACTTATTTTTTGGAGTTTGTTCTCTAGTGAATTTAACTGAGTTTGTAAACCTATTTCTTCATTGATTACCATGTGAAGACTTTCTGATAAGTTTAATTTAATATCTTCAATGTTATTAAGCTTATCTAATTTGTCTTCCAATATTTTCTGCTCTCCTAATTGGAGTGAAGCCTCCTCTAGTTCATTAAATAAGTGTAAATTATAATCATATTGTTCTGTAGACTTTTTGGCTTCTTCTTGAAAAATTTTCAGCTCTTTTTTTAGGATATTATATTTTCTCAATCCCCTTTTATAAGAAGCTATTTTAGCAGTATTATTTGCTAAAGCATCTAAAATAGAATACTGGAAACTTTCATCAGATATTTCAAGTGTTTGATGTTGAGAATGTATATCTAGTAGATTCGTTTTGAGTGTTGTTAATACAGACAGACGAACTGGAGTGTCATTTACAAAAGCTCTTGATTTTCCTGATGGTAATATTTCTCTTCTTATTATTGTATTGTCATCATAATCAACATCTAGTTCTTCGAAAAGAGTAGCAAGACCATATCCATCTAAAGAAAACTCTGCCTCTATAACACACTTTTGATCTGTATTTTTTAAGGAGGACAAATCGGCTCTATTTCCCGTAACAAGTCCTAAAGCACCTAAAAGAATAGATTTACCAGCACCTGTTTCTCCAGTAATTATAGATAGTCCTTTTGTAAAATCAATTGATAAGTAATTGATTAACGCATAATTATGTATTGATAAATGTGTAAGCAAGTTCTAACTCTTTGAAAAGAATAAAAGTAAGAATTTTGAATGAATTAATATATCTTAATTCAATACTAAAAGCCTAATTAATTTTCTCCCATTTATTTTCATATGTTGGAGAAACCGCTTGAAGAACTGCTTTCATCTTTTGCTGATTAGGACTTTGTTTTCCCTGTGAAAAAACATTAACGATCTCATCCGCTTTAGCATCAAGAAAAACACGAATCATATAATTTCCAACAGTAATGTTGTGAATTTTATCTAAATCAATTATATTTTTTTCAATTTCTAGTTTTGCTTCATCAATATTTGAGATCATTTTATCAAAACCATTCCTATGATAATTGTAATAAATATTTCTGAGTGGAGAAAATTTCTGCGATAATAAGCTATCAATTAAAGCAAACCTATTTTGTTTCCCAATTTGATTCTGCCAGCCTGACTCCCCATTAGACTGTGCTTGTAACATTGCGTTTTCAGCTTGTTTATAATATGCTTCACCTCCATTTTGTTGGAACGTATCTGCATCAATACCAATTATTAAATATGCATAAAAGGCTATTGTCGAAACCAAATTTGACTCATAAATATTAGGATTGAATATTAATGGGTCAAACTCATTATATTTAAAATTAAAATTTAAATCATTAATATTTAGAATAGGACTTGCATACGAAGATTTATATACCGGTCTGGTAGCTTGTACCTGAAGGCTAGCTGAAAAATCATTCCCATTTTGTTCGTTTACTATAATCGTAAAAGCACAATTTATTCTTTCTTGAACCTTAAACCTTTTATCGGTCCATTGCTTTTGGTTTAAAAATTCAGTCAGGGCTGTTTGAAGTGTTGTATAAACCTGCTTATTTGAACTTTGTATTTTTTCTGTATTAATAGTAACTAAAGCATTTAATTCCTGTGAGCTTAAATTGGTTGATAAAACACAGCAAAGAATTAAAATGAAAAACTTATGCATATAATTTTAATATTATTTCGTTAAATATATCACTAGCAACTTTACTTTTTTCTTTCAAATCAAATTCTTTACAGTTCAGATTACTGTCCAAAATACTTACTTTATTCGTATCAGTAGCAAAACCAGCTCCGCTGTCCCTTAATGAATTTAAAACGATTAAATCTAAATTTTTGCTTTCAATTTTGCTTTTTGCATTTTCTATTTCATTATTTGTCTCCAAAGCAAAGCCAACCAAAATTTGATTCTTCTTTAGTTCTCCTAAAGACTTTAAAATATCTTTGGTAGGTTCTAGTTCTATAGTTAACGCTGAATCTTTCTTTTTTATTTTCTCCGAGGCTATCTTTTTTGGTCTGTAATCAGCTACAGCGGCCGATAAAATAGCAATGTCTGAATTCTCATAATATTTATGACACTCCTTAAACATTTCTTCTGCCGAAATAATATCAACTCTTTTTATTGATAAATGATTAACAAACTGATTACTAGGACCACTTATCAAAACTACTTCTCCGCCTAAATTTGCAGCTGCTTTTGCTAATTCAAATCCCATTTTACCAGAAGAGTGATTTCCTATAAACCTAACAGGGTCTATTGCTTCGTGAGTTGGACCTGCTGTTATTAGTATTCTTTTATTTTTCAGGGGTAGCTTATGCAAAATATCTTTCTCTATAAATGAAACTATATCTTCAGGTTCAGCCATTCTACCTTCTCCAACCAAACCACTAGCAAGCTCTCCTGAGGTAGCCGGAATCATAACATTACCAAATTCTTGGAGCCTATTTAAACTATTCTTTGTAGAAGGATGTTGATACATATCCAAATCCATAGCAGGTGCGAAATATACAGGACACTTAGCTGATAAATAGGTAGCTAAAACTAAATTATCACATACACCATTAGTCATCTTAGCTAAGGTATTGGCTGTAGCTGGAGCTATTATCATAAGATCAGCCCACAGTCCAAGCTCAACGTGATTGTTCCATAATTCGTTTTCTTCTTCTTCATAAAATGCTGAATGAACAGGATTTTTTGACAACGTAGACAATGTCAGAGGTGTTATAAAATCTTTAGACGCAGGAGTCATAATAACCTTGACTTCTGCGTCTAATTTTATAAATAAACGTACTAAACTGGCTGTTTTGTATGCCGCAATACCTGCTGTAACAGCTAGCAACACTTTTTTACCATTCAGCACTGACATATTATTTACGATCAGGTGATCTAAAATAAACACCTCCGTCTAACCACTCTTCTACTGCAATAGCATGAGGTTTAGGCAATCGTTCATAAAATTTAGATACTTCTATTTGTTCTTTGTTTTCAAAAACCTCTTCTAAACTATCGTTGTAAGTAGCAAATTCATCCAATTTATCTACCAACTCTTTTTTTAAATCAGAATTAATTTGAGTAGCTCTTTTCGCTATAATCGAAATAGCCTCGTAAATATTATCTGTAGCTTCTTCGATAGCTTCTTTATCGTATGTAACTGTACTTACTGGTGCTTTCGTCTCTTTATAATCCATTATTATTTAACTTTTAACTAATTGTTTTTGTTCCTTTTTTAATGCCGCTGACATTTTATTTGAATCGACTAAAAATTTAGAATTAGGAAAATTTCTTGTTAGTTTCTCATAAGCTTTTAGCGCTTCTTCTATCCTTTCAGTTTTTCTCCTATTTGTACTTTTCATTGCAAAATCATGCGCTGCTTTTAAACGATAATATAACGCTTCTTCCTTAAAACTTGTTCCCAAATAATCGGATAATAAATTATCCATAGCAACAATTGCAGCTCGATAATTTCGAGAATCATAGTCTGCTGTTCTATAATAAGTTTTTGCTATTTCGAAGGCTTTCTTTTCTAGTTTAAACCTAAGTTCACCATAATACTTATTAGCTTCTACTAATCTTTTTGATTCTGGATACTTGTCTATAAATTTTTGAAAAGATTCCAAAGCCTTATTTGTATCTGTTGGATCTAGGCTGAAAGAAGGTGACGACTTATAATAACTTAGAGCAGACAGAAACTCTGCCTCTTCTGCTTTAGAACTTTTAGGATAGTTTTTAGCGAATCGGTCAAAATAATATCCAGCCAAAGCATAATTTTTCACATTAAAATTAGATTGTGAAACCATGAACTGAATACGCTCCATTTGAGGTTTAGCTCTATAGGCAGGTGTTATTTTTTCAAATAACCGTATTGCTTTACTATATTTTTGAGACTCATATAATTTAACAGCCATCTTATATTGCTCGTCTGTAGTTCCTCTATTTAGTATTTTTTGATACTCCCCACATGATGTGAGCATGAACATGAGTGAAAATAATAGCGCTAAAATTTTATTTTTAATCATCTGGCAAAATTAAGTATTATTAATGAATTATTAAAAACATTTTTGACTCACTTACACGATCTTTTGAAATCTTAATACTTTGACTAGGATTATAGAATTTATGTAACATGAATATTAAAACCAAAAGCTGATATTTTCTTTAAGTTCTAAACACGAAATAACTATAAATTATGTTACAAAAACACTAAGAAATTTACAATTATTTGTTAATACTATTTTGAAGTACTATCTGTAGCAGCAACAAGTTGTTTTACATCATTATCAAAAAGGTAAAGTCCTCCTTTATCATCACCAATAAGGTTTATTTTATCTAATATGTTTCTGGCTAACGCTTCTTCCTCTATTTGTTCTGAAACATACCATTGTAAAAAATTATGGGTAGCATAATCTCTTTCCTCTAAAGTTATATGTACTAAATCATTAATTGATTGAGAAACCATTACTTCATGATTAAACAATGTTTCAAACATCTTCTTAAATGAACCAAACTCTGTAGGTGGTGCGTCTAAATCAGATACTTGTGCATGCCCGCCTCTTTCATTAACAAACTTTACTAACTTAAGCATATGCATTCTTTCTTCATCTGAATGTGCAAACATGAATTGTGCGACTCCTTCAAATCCTTGAACTTCTGCCCAGCAAGCCATTGCTAAATATACCTGTGAAGACTCTGCTTCGATTCTTATTTGTTTATTTAAGGCTTCTTCTATTTTTTTAGATAACATAGTCTATGTCGGTTTTTAGGCTACAAAGATGCAAAAAAAAAGCAAGCTTCAAAAGTTGCCACCCTGAGCTTTTTACCTATTGTATTCAAAGTACAAATTGTCAACAAAATTATTGATTCTATTTTGTAAGCTTTCTGTTGCTTGCACCAATGGTAACCTAACATCATTTCCTGTAATATCTAGTTTTTTAAGTACAGACTTAATTCCTGCTGGATTATTCTCTTCAAAAATTAATTCAATTATATTCATCAGCTTATAATGAATTTCATAAGCCTCTCTATTTTTCCCTTCCAACCCTAACCTAATCATGGTGGAAAAATCTCTTGGAAAGCCTTGTCCAATTACAGAAATAACGCCAGACCCACCAGCTAATACAGTTCCTAAAGCTAGATCATCATCTCCAGAAATCACCAAAAAATCCTCAGGCTTATTTTTTAATAACTGATAATATTGTTGTTGATTATTTCCTGCTTCTTTAACTCCAATGATATTATCAAAATCTTTTGCTAACCTAAGTGTTGTTTCTGGCAACATATTCTTAGCCGTCCTCCCTGGAACATTATATAATATTATTGGCTTAGTACTTACCTCTGAAACAGCTTTGAAATGCTGATAAAAACCTTCCTGTGTTGGTTTACTATAATAAGGAGCAACTGATAAAATAGCATCTATATTTGATAAATCTAACACCTCTAATTCATGAATTACTGCTTGCGTATTATTTCCTCCCACACCTAAAACTAAAGGTAATCTTCCATTATTAACTTCTCCTATAAACTTAATAATCTCGATTTTTTCTTCCTTTGTTATTGTTGCACTCTCTGCTGTCGTTCCATTTATGACTAAATAATCAGTTCCATTTTCAATATTATATTCAACTAATTTTCTTAAAGCGCCGTAATCTACACTTAAATCCTCGGTAAACGGTGTTACTAGAGCAACCCCCATTCCTACAAAACTTTGCATTATATTTTATTTAAAATCGTTAAGTATTTCTTTAATTCTTGATTCAAAACTGCTTCATTAAAAGTAGGGTCTGAAACTACTATATCAAAGAGTTCATCATCTATCTCAGCAAAACCTGCCTTAAGTTTTGCTCTTGAATGCAAAGTTATTACATTGGTATATAAATTTGAAGCCTTAGTGTAATTTATAAGTAAATCGTAACTATAATTAACAAACTTTTTCAAATTGTCTGATTTCAAACTTGCCTTGAAACCGATTTCTCTTTCTGAGAAAAACTTTGTTATTGACTCTTCTTTCTTTGAAAACTTACGATAAACTAAAAAGGTAATATTTTCTTTATTGAAGCTTAATTTTGTTCCTAAATTAGACGCTATTACATTTTCAAGAGCAGCATTATCAAGAATAATAGCAATAGATTTAATCTTATCTTTATTACTGCTAGTTGCTTTACTTCTTTCTTTGAGTTTATTATATTGTTTTAATATCGATTTCTTTCTAAAGTTCCCTATCATTTTTTACTATGGTTACTAGACTTTATCTATTTTATCCCTCAATCAATTATTTCCATTAATACGAACTGGTTCAATTGCTTTCCATAAAGTTGAAAATTATCATCTGAAACTAAAAGTAATGTTTTATTTCCATTAGCTAAAGTATCGCCTAAACAAGCTCCCTCTATATTATCAATAATTCCTCCTGTCAACTCTTTTTTAATCAATTCAAAATCAAATAACAGTTCTTTTTTAAGTGGTATATAGTTAACTTCTTTTAAAGATGGAAGCCCTATGGTATTCGTTGTGTTTTGAGAAACTGTTGCTCTAAAAATTCGTATTGTATTCCCATAACTTCCATAACCACTTTGATAAATTCTTTCAATAATAAAAAATTCATCTTTTCGATACTCAATAAGTGCTGTCACCCCATTCAAATTTAAATTTCCTTTTATCGGATTTTCAAGATGTTCTAATTCATAAGCATATTGTTTTTCTGCCTTCCCAGAACCTGAATTAAAGTAAGTAATTCTTACAGGATATTTTTCCTGTTTATGGGAAGCTTCTTCTCCATCAGCTTTTAAAGGGGACTCTAACGAGACCCAAAAACCTTTTGAATCAAAAGACCTACAAGATCCCTCAAAAACACCATTATGCCTATAACTTTCTTTTTTAGTAGACGCTAAATTTTCTGGGAATTTAAACTCTCTTATAAAGCTGCCAGAAGAATCTGAAACAAATAGCAAGGGCCTTTTATTTTTCTTAATAGATCCTTCACTTGCTAGATTCAAATTACCATCCATATCAATAAAAACAGATTCTAAATCTAACAACTCTTTTGAATTAGTACTATTTAATGAATCGTTTATAAGTATTGTTTTGTTAAAAATAACTTTCTCTATTTTTCCATTTTTTACAGGAATTGAGCAAGCTACAACTCTTGGTTCTTTTGAGTCATCTATAACCAAATAGTACATATTCTTATATTTATCTATCCCGGATAGCCCTCCTACTATTTTATTTTGAAAACTGACAGAATCTTTAATAACATATTCATCTAAAAACCTTAGTCTTATATAATTGTTTTCACAACCTATAAAGCATGCTATGGAAAGTACGAAAAATATAAATCTCATAAGGCAATAAATAATAATATTAAAAAAGCGAAAGTAGCACTTAAATTAATAAACTTATAAGTTCTTATATGCAATTTAGAATATTATAACACTTTTTGATTTAAATGACTTCAATTTTTATGAATGATAGCTATTTTACATACGCTAATAATGTATCAAGAATGTATTTTTATTACTCCTTTACATATTAAATATTGAGCAATTAGGTACAGAATAATTATAAGTACATCAAATAAATAAAGTGAACTATAAAAAGTATTCAATGCGATTAAAGCATCCGAAGCCATAAAAAGAATAACACCTAAGAATAAATATTTGTTCTTATTATTATTTTGCTGGACGTAATTAAACAATGTAATCCCTCCCAAAGTTGCTATTGTGACTCCATAAAAAATCACAGGAATCACTAAATCTGTTAAAGCTTCCCTTATCAAATGGAAAATGTTAAAAAAAACAAATAAAAAAGGAATAATAAAAATGATAATTTTGAAAAGTATCGGTTTTATCATTAGACTAAACGCAATTCTTATATAGAGAAAGTGAACAACTAAAAAAAAAGATAGACCAAAAATCAAAAATTTTTTATTCCCCAGTAAAAAAACATCTCCTAAAAACGAAAAAAACAAACCAATAATAAACCAATGATTTCGTTTTTTAGTTAATGCTAAATACATTACCAACAACGAAATCATTAATAAAGGTTTAAATATTATTTCAAGCTGTTTATTACAGGTAACTACAGCCAATATATCTAAAGCCGAAACTAATATAAATGCTACAGTAGCTAAAAAACTCTTATATGACATTTTGACCTACTTATTTGTTAAAAACATTAAACTAACTTCATAAGCCTCAAACAATACAAAAGACTTCATATTTTTATTTAATCATTTCGATAAAATCTTGTTCCGTAATAATTGAAACCCCTAACCCTTGTGCTTTAGCCAACTTACTTGGCCCCATATTATCTCCCGCTACCACATAGTCCGTTTTTTTAGAAATGGAACTACTAACCTTTCCTCCATTATCTTCTATTGCCTTCTTTAACTCATTTCTACTCAATTGATGAAAAACACCTGATATTACGAATGCCTTTGCTTTTAATTTATCTGTTTGATTTTCTATGGCTTTCGCAGAAACCTCTAACTGAACTCCGTAAGACTTTAATCTTTCTACTAATTTCTTATTATTATCATTTACAGAAAAATCTATGATGCTTTGAGCAATACGATCACCAATATCATCAACAGCCGTAAGAGTTTCTAAATCTGCACTCATTAAGTTATCGATTGATTTAAAATGCTTAGCTAGCTTTCTCGCTACTGTCTCGCCTACGAAACGTATTCCAAGAGCAAATAATACTTTTTCAAAAGGATTTTTTTTTGATTTTGTAATTCCTTCAATCATATTTTGAGCAGATTTTTCGGCTATTCTTTCCAATGGCATTACCACATCTTTAGTTAACTCGTATAAGTCTGCGTAATTTTTAATCACCCCTTCCTTTCTTAATAAATCAACTGTCTCTCCCCCCAAACCATCAATATCCATGGCTTTACGAGATATAAAATGTTGAATTCTACCTGTTATTTGAGGTGCGCAACCAAATTCATTCGGACAATAATGCTTCGCATCTCCTTCAGTTCTTATTAATTTGGTTTCACACTCTGGACAATTTGTTACATATTTTGTTGGAGAAGAATTTTCAGGTCTTTTACTTAAATCAACTTTAATAATTTTAGGAATAATTTCCCCTCCTTTTTCAACAAAAACAGTATCGCCTACTCGAATATCAAGCCTTTCTATTTGGTCAGCATTATGAAGAGAAGCCCGCTTGACAATAGTTCCTGCCAAAGGAATAGCTTCTAGATTTGCTACAGGTGTGATCGCTCCTGTTCTTCCAACCTGATACGTTATTTCATTTAGAATTGTTGAAACCTGCTCAGCCTTAAACTTATAAGCAATAGCCCATCTTGGTGATTTCGATGTATAACCTAACTCCTCTTGTTGCTCTAAACTATTCACTTTTATTACAATACCATCTGTTTCATATGGTAAATTGTGACGCTCTACGTCCCAAATGTTTATAAACTTAAGTACTTCATCTATATTTTTTGCTAAAACAATTGTATTAGGAACCTTAAAGCCTGAATTTCGAGCAGCCTCTAAAATATCATAATGTGTCGTATACTTTCTTTCATTCGTTACTACCTGATACAACAAACAATCTAAAGGCCTTTTTGCTACCTCAGTACTATCTTGTAACTTCAAGCTTCCACTAGCGGTATTTCTAGGATTTCTATATACTTCCTCTCCATTAGCAATTCTTTTTTCATTCATTTTATTAAAACCTTCCAACGGAAGAATAATTTCTCCTCTCATTTCATAATTAGAGAGAAAATCTTCTCTAGGCACTAAAGGAATTGATTTAATAGTTTTTATGTTAGTAGTTACGTCATCACCTTTAAACCCATCTCCTCTTGTAACAGCTTTTAAAAATTTCCCTTTTTCAAATATCAAATTAATCGAAGCTCCATCATACTTTAATTCACATGTATATTCTATATCTGTAACTCCTAGATTTTTTTGTAAACGTTTTTCCCAATCTAGTAAATCTTCTTTTGAATAAGAATTGTCAAGAGAATACATTCTATTTTCATGTGTAACTGTGTCAAAATTTTTTGTTACCCCCCCTCCTAAACGTTGGGTTGGAGAGTTCGGATCAAAAAATATTGGATTCTCTTCTTCTAATTTTTCTAATTCTTTTAACTTTACATCAAACTCATAATCAGTAATTGTAGCATTATCTAATACATAGTAATTATAATTGTGCTCACGTAATTCTTCTCTAAGCTTCTCTATTTCATCCTTTATTGTCATTGAAAAAGTATAACTATTTACTTATTTTTTTACTGTTCCTGTTAATAAACTAACTCCTTTTGGAAAAGGATTACCAGACGATCTCCTAAAGGATACTATCTGTCCTAAATGCCAAAGAGCGTCGGCAATTGGCCCATTTAACTGATTCCAAAATGGATATTCAGCTGTATGATCACCTTTGGTTATTTTCATCGAAAACTTTGACAAGTCATCTGACCTTTTTAAAATATCACTAGATCTCTTGAAGTTTTCTAATGTTTCTTTTCTTAATTGGTTAAATGAAAGATGATCGCTCTTTTTAAATTCAACTTGACGCCCCTCTAAGGTACTTAAAGTCATTATAGATAAGGCTAAAATATGCTCTAAAGTTTCCCTAGAAGTTCTTGCTTCATCATTTGGCTTAAATTGTAAATCCTCCTCCTTTAATCCTTCTGTACTCCAAAAATATCGAAACCCTAGACCATCTATCATTCTTGCCGCTACCGCCCCTTCTGTATAGTTCTTTGGAGCTTCTGGTATTTGATAATAAGGTAATGTTTGTGCATTTAATTTACTCATAAAAAAAAGTAATACAACGGTGCTTATAATTCTCATATTTAATTTACTGTTTAGCTTTTAAAAAAACGAAATATAATTAATTTTAATTTTATCAAAAAACACAAATATCATCTAACTCTTTCCTTAATTATTGATCAAATAAGTGAACAACAATTTATTTAAGAATAACTTTTCTCATATCTAATAAATTAAAAATATTGGTTCCGACTGGAACAATTAGCAATTGTTTTTAACCAGTATAAAAGTCGATATAAATATTTTTTATATCGACTTTTACATAGTATCTATTATTATTTAATTTTAATAATAAGTATATCTACGAACCTTTGCAATATGCTTAGCTAAACGCATTACCTGGTGTGAATATCCATACTCGTTATCATACCAAACATAAAGCACAACTGTATCATCTTCAGCAATTGTTGCTTTACTATCAAAAATAGCTGGTGCTGAAGTACCTATTATATCTGACGAAACCAATTCATTACTTAGCGAATATTTTATTTGTTCTACTAAACTTCCTTCCAATGCATACTGTTTCATTATAGCATTCACCGATTCAACAGTTGCTTTGGAGTTTAACTGCAAATTCAAAATTGCTAATGATCCATTTGGAACAGGCACCCTAATTGCACTTGAAGTTAATTTACCTTCCAAAGCTGGTAATGCCTTAGAGACTGCTTTACCTGCACCTGTTTCTGTAATAACCATATTTAACCCTGCTGCACGCCCTCTTCGATACTTTTTATGCATGTTATCAACTAAATTCTGATCATTTGTATAGGCATGAATTGTCTCCAAGTGTCCTTTTTTAATTCCAAAATTATCTTCAATCGCTTTTAAAACAGGAGTAATTGCATTCGTTGTACAAGAAGCTGCAGAAAAAATATCTATCTGATCAGGATTATTATCTAAGTGATTAACACCATGAACTATATTAGGCACTCCTTTTCCTGGAGCTGTCAATAAAACTTTACTTGCTCCATTCGATGCTAAAAGACGACTTAAAGACTCCTTATCTCTAAAGGCTCCTGTATTATCAATTATTAAAGCATCGTATATTCCATAATTGGTGTAATCTATTTCCTCAGGTTCGTTAGCCGAAATCATTTGAACCGTTGTCCCGTTGATTATTAATGATTTATTTTCAACATCGATTTGTACAGTACCTAAAAAGTCACCGTGAACAGAATCTACTCCTAATAAAGAAGCCCTTTTTTCAAGAACAGATTGATCAATTTTTCCACGTGTTACAATGGCTCGTAAACGCAATTGAGATCCTTTTCCCATTTTACTACTCAACTCACGAGCTAGCAAGCGTCCAATGCGTCCAAAACCATAAAGTACTACATCTTTTGGTTCAAAAGGAGTTGTTCCAGTTGCATTTTTTAACTGATGTTTTACAAATGCTACCTTATCTAGGCCTGAATCTTCTGTTAAATGATACTCATAAGCTAATTTTCCTATATCCAACTTAGATGCAGGTAAATCAATTATTTGTATTGCCTTTGCTATTTCTAGGGCATCGGTTATGGAAATTGGTTTTGCCACAAACTCTTTCGCATAACTAATCAAATTAAGAACCTCACTTGCCCTCTTATCTACTAAAGGGTTTCTAAATAAAACCAGTTCAATGGACTTGTCATACCAAAGATCATTGACAATATTTATAAATTCAGTAGTAGCTCTTCTTACCTGAGCTTGATTAGCTACTTCATTTTCGTAATTTATTATTGTTGACATAGTTGTGTGTTAAGTAATTTTTTTAAAATTTGTGCAAAAATACGTATTTCAATTCATTTCACTATTCACATAAACAAAAAATCTCAGTTATGAAACTGAGATTTTACTGTGCTTTAAGCTGTTATTTTTTAATATCGGAACATTTCTTTTTTACCCTCAGGAGTTATCATTTCAAATATATATCTTCTATTGCCGCTTTGATCTAATAACTCTACAGCATGTTCAGCAGACATAACGTCTTTACCATTGATTTTTATTAAAATATATTCTTTTAATCCATTATAATCTTCAAAATAAGGGTTCCAGGAATTAGTTATTTTTGCACCTCCTTTGACACCTAACTTTTTCATTTCCTCTTTACTTAAATTTTTAAACTGCGTTCCAAGCACCTTACTTGTTGGCATTACAACTTTTTTTATCAACTTAACTGTTTTCACTAATTCTTCCCCCTCTCTATCAATAGTCACATCTATTACATCTCCTGGTCGTTTTGCAGTTAATTGACCTTTTAAATCAGAAAATTTAGAAATTTTTATATTATTAACTTTAGTAATTATATCTCCTTCTCTCAAACCTGCCTTTGACGCCTCGCTTTCTCTATCAATACTCTCGATTTTAACCCCTTCTATTTCTCCTTCCTTATCTACATAAGGTATAAAACCTATCAGCGCTTCTTGAACTTTACCAAATTCCAATAAATCATCAATAATTTTTTTTGCAATATTAGATGGAACAGCAAAAGAATAACCTATAAAAGAACCTGTTTTTGATGTAATTGCTGTATTAATCCCTATTAGTTCCCCTCTTGTATTTACAAGTGCGCCACCACTATTTCCTGGATTTACTGCCGCGTCTGTCTGAATAAAAGACTCTGTATTACTGTTTCCATCCAAATCACGCCCCTTAGCACTAACAATACCCGCAGTTACCGTAGACGTTAAATTATAAGGATTCCCTACAGCTAAAACCCACTCTCCTATTTTTACAAAGTCAGAATTGGCAAATGGCAAGAAAGGTAAGTCTTCATCTGTATCAACTTTTAATAAAGCAATATCATTATCTTTTGAAGAACCTATTAATTCAGCTTTTAATTTTTTTCTATTATTCAGGGTAATTTCAATTTCAGAAGCCCCATCAATAACATGATTATTTGTAACAATATAACCATCGGGTGAAATAATCACTCCACTCCCAGTTCCAATTTGCTCATATTTTCTTGTACCACTTCCTCTTCCAAAAAAATGTTCTAGCCAAGGATTTTGTTGCGTCCTGATTGCTGTATTTTTCACATGAACAACTGCATTAACAGAACTTTCAGCTGCTTTTGTAAAGTCTGTTGGTGCTGAAGAATTTGCTAAAATAGGTGAAACATAATTTGCTTTTACTGTTTGCAAAGAAGGTGTACTTTCTTGAACCACTACTTGTGTTTCCTCGAAAAATAATTTGTAACCAGCAAGTGATAAAGCGCCCCCTAAAAACGCTATTACTAAAATTCCTAAGATTTTCTTCATACGTCTACAATAATTTAAGTGTTATACAAATATACAATTTTAACATTTTAACAAAATCTGTTTAACTTGTTTTTAACTGTTTTTAACCACTGTTTAACAGCAACAAATCATTGTTTAAATACTTATATTTGTTGCATGAATTTGATATTTTATAAATACCAAGGTACAGGTAATGATTTCATTATTATTGATAACAGATCAAAAACCTTTCCAAAAAAAAATAAAGACATCATTTCTTCGTTATGTAACCGTTATTTCGGTATTGGATCTGATGGGTTAATCTTATTGGAAAATGATGTAGAAAGTGATTTTAAAATGGTTTATTACAATGCAGATGGTAATGAAAGCACCATGTGTGGTAATGGTGGCAGATGTATTGTTGCCTTCGCACATAAGTTAAAATTAATTCAAAAAGAAACCAAATTTAATGCTGTTGATGGCATTCACTTTGCATCAATTAAAGACGACATTGTTTCTCTAAAGATGATAAATGTAGACACTATAAATATTCAAGAATCATATGCTTTTACAAATACAGGGTCACCTCATCACATAGAATTGGTAGATGACTTAGATTCTTTTGATGTATTTAATAAAGGAAAAAATATTCGAAATAATCTTTATGGTAAAGATGGCAGTAATGTAAACTTTGTTGAACCTATAGATGAATCAACCTTTAAAGTAAGAACTTATGAAAGGGGTGTTGAAAACGAAACACTTGCTTGTGGCACTGGTGTTACTGCTGTGGCAATTGCAATGCATGCTACTAAGAAAACCAATAGTACATCAATAAAACTTCCTGTAAAAGGAGGTCAACTTTCTGTTTCATTTGAAAAAAATAATGGTATTTATACCAATATCTTTTTAACAGGACCTGCTAAATATGTCTTTAAAGGAGAACTTAATATTGAATTATAATATGAAAACTCTTAAAGGAAATCAAATTAATTTACGAGCTCTAGAGCCCGAAGATCTTTCTTTCTTATTCGATATTGAAAATAATGAACAGTTTTGGGAGGTTAGCCATACACAAATCCCCTTCTCTAGGTTTCTACTTAAAAAATACATAGAAAACTCTCATTTAGATATTTACGAAGCAAAACAATTACGACTGATTATTGAACTTTCTAAAAATAAATCTTCTGTAGGTATGATTGACTTATTTGATTTCAATCCTCAACATAAACGTGCTGGTATTGGCATTCTTATTCATCCAGATTATCAAAAAAAAGGTTATGCCAATGAAGCTTTAGATAATTTAATTAATTATTGTTTCAAACACTTAAATCTTCGTCAACTTTACGCAAATATTACTATTGATAACCAAAATAGTTTACATTTGTTTCATGCTAAACGTTTCACGAAAGTAGGAATCAAAAAAGACTGGATATATTATCAAGGAAAATTTAAAGACGAAATTTTACTTCAATTAATCAATGAATAAAAAAATTATCTCAGGTATAATAATTTTTATACTAATAGCTACACTAATTAAAGGATATAGTTTTTACAAAAACATCTATGGAAAAGCTATTGTTAAAAATGGCACGTTATTTATTAATTCCACAGATAACTTGCTTAATGTTAAAACCAAACTTACTCAATTCATAAATAATTCCTCAAATTTCGAATGGATTGCTGAAAAGAAAAATTACATAAAACCTAAAAGCGGACGATATGAATTAAAAGAAGGGATGAGCTTAAATGATCTTATTAATCTTTTAAGGAGCGGTAAACAGACCCCTATTAGACTTTCTTTTAACAATCAAGATACATTAGAAAAACTAGCCAGTAGAATATCAGAACAAATTGAAGCAGATTCTGTTTCTTTACTTCAGTCAATGCAAGACATGGGATTTTTAGAATCTAATGGTTTTGATAAAAAATCGGCTTTAGGAATGTATATTCCGAATAGCTACGAATTTTATTGGAATACCTCTGCTGAGAAATTCAGAAATAGAATGCTCAAAGAGTATAATCGTTTTTGGAATGAAGATAGAATTTCTAAGGCTAGAAAATTAAATTTATCCAAATCTGAAGTTCTTACCTTAGCTTCAATTGTACAAAAAGAAACTGTTCAGAAAAGTGAACGTCCAATTGTTGCTGGACTTTATTTGAATAGACTTAGAAGTAACATGCCGTTACAAGCTGACCCTACTGTTATTTATTGTTTGAAAGAGATCAATGGACCTAATTTTACAGTAAAAAGAGTTTTAAACAAGGATCTTTTAATTGATTCTCCCTATAACACTTATAAAAACTCAGGATTACCTCCTGGTGTAATTTCAATGCCCGACATTTCTGCTATCGATGCTGTTTTAAATTATAAGGAACATAACTATATATATATGTGTGCTAGCATAGAAAACATAGGTTACCATAAATTTGCGAGAACGCTAAGTCAACACAATAGAAATGCGTTACAATATCAACAATGGATAAACAAAAGAGGAATCAATAGATAAATTGATTTTTTTTTATTTAGACCAAAAAGAATATTTTAACACTCTTCCAATATATTTATTAATATTTTGATTATTGAATTCATTAGATAAACACAAATTAAATAAATATTTAATAACTGATAAAAAAACTTAACATATTGATTATTAGCAGTTTTAATTTTTTATTGTATCTTTGCCGGCGCTAAACGGAAAGTATTTAATTATCAGAAATTTAGGAACTCTATTTTTATTATTTTTATTATCGACAAGTTTTACTAAAAATATAAGTAAGAGTAAAAAAGAAGGGAACAATAAGAAAACAACTAAACCAATTCCTGAAGTGGTCTTTAAAGAGGATTTGAATTTTCCTTTTTTGGATAAAGATTTTATAGGGTTTAGAGAAGCATTAGCTTTTAAAGAATCTCAAGGAAAGTACATGGTTGTAAACAAACTAGGATATTTGGGAAAATATCAATTTGGTAAATCTACTTTAAAAAGATTTAAAATATACAATACTTATAACTTTCTAAGAGACCCAGAACTCCAAGAAAAAACTTTTATAGCTCTTTGCAAAGTTAATAAATGGATTCTACGTAAAGACATTAGTCGTTTTTTAGGTAAAAAGATTAACGGTGTTGTAATAACAGAATCTGGAATCTTGGCGGCAGCTCATCTAAGTGGTGCAGGAAATGTAAAAAAATATCTTAGATCTTATGGGAAAATTACTTTTAAAGATGCCTTTGGAACAACAATTCAAGATTATATAAGAAAATTTAAGGGCTACGATGTATCAAATATTATTGGTGATAAATACGCTAGTGCTTAATTAACAACATACAAAAAATTGTATTTACCAAGGTAAGCTGGTTATTTATGAATAATAAATATAGCTGGTCTTTTGTGTAAATCGATTTTTTGTTTCTTCCAATTTTTTACAGGAAGTGTTTTAATGTATTCTGATGCTAATGTTACATCACAAGCAACACACAACCTTGTATGATCTGATAATATAGAACATAAATCTGCTAACATTTTTTCATTTCTATAAGGAGTCTCAATAAAAATCTGTGATTGATTTTTTTCTCTTGAAGTATTTTCTAATTGTTTAATAGCTCTTTTTCTTTCTGCTTTATCAATCGGAAGATACCCATTAAAAGCAAAACTCTGACCGTTCATTCCCGAAGCCATCATAGCCAACAAAATAGATGAAGGACCAACTAGAGGAACAACCTGAATTCCTTTTTCATGAGCTAACTTAGCAATCGAAGCTCCAGGATCTGCAATTGCAGGTACTCCAGCTTCAGATAAAATCCCTACGGAAATTCCTTCTTCACAAACATCTAAGTAGTTTTGAATCTCAATTTCGTCAGAGTATTTATCCAACAACATCAACTGTAAATTACCCTGACCTTTACTTGGGGTTATTTTCTTAATAAAACGACGTGCTGTCTTCTCATTCTCAACAATAAAATGATTTAATTGCTCAATTATTTTTTTTACGGAAATTGGCAACACCTCTAAGGGTTCTGTATTACCCAAAGTAGTTGGGATTAAATATAATTTACCTTTCATTTACTTATTGATTTTAAGCGAAATTATCATCATAATAGTAAGATTTACTTTTCAGAGATAGAACACCAAAGCTTAATTAAGTTAAATAAAAACGACTAAACTATACATATTTTGAGGCTATTACCTCACAAGCCTCATTTAACATTTCAAATACTTTCTCAAAACCTTGGTTACTTCCATAGTAAGGATCTGGAACATTTAATATTTTATTCTCTGAAACTTCCTTTAGTATTAGTTTAACTTTTTTAATTTCATTTTCATTCCTTGCTAAAGTTATTAAATCCTGAAAGTTACTTTCATCCATTGCATAAATAAGATCAAATTTTTCAAAATCATCTATCATAAACTTTCTTGACCTTTGTTTGGATATGTCTATACCTTTCTTTTCTGCTATTTTAATTGACCTTTTATCAGGATGTTCACCTGCATGATATCCAGAAGTACCTGCTGAATCTATAATGATATTTTTTGATACGACTTTGGATGCTAATATACCTTCCGCTAGTGGAGATCTGCAAATATTACCCAAACATACCATTAATATTTTCATATTATTTCTGAAATTCTATTAAATGGTTAACTTTTTTGTTAAGTCTTCAACATACTTTTTAAATTGCTTATCAGTCTCTGTCAAATTGTCAACAGTTTTGCATGCATGTAAAACTGTTGCATGATCTCTCTGACCTATTTGACTTCCAATACTAGCTAATGAAGATTTAGTCATTCTTTTAGCAAAATACATCGCTAATTGACGAGCTTGAACTATATGCCTCTTTCTTGTCTTAGACTGCAAAGTTGCCACATCCATATCAAAATATTTGGAAACAACTTTCTGAATATAATCGATCGATAGTTCCTTCTTAGTATTTTTTACAAATTTATCAACTATTTGTTTAGCTAACTCAATAGTAAATTCTTTTCTATTAAATGATGCTTGTGCTATCATTGAAATAATAACTCCTTCTAACTCTCTAACATTAGATTTTATATTTTTTGCAATATAGTCAACAATATCTTCAGGCATCTCTACACCATCTCTATACAATTTATTTTGAAGAATTGAAACTCTTGTCTCATAGTCAGGTGATTGCAATTCTGCAGACAATCCCCATTTAAAACGTGATAACAATCGTTGCTCTATATCTTGCATATCAACAGGAGCCTTATCTGAAGTTAAAATGACCTGTTTTCCATTTTGGTGTAAATGATTGAAAATATGAAAAAACACGTCTTGAGTTCCTGCTTTTCCAGAAAGAAATTGAACATCGTCAATTATTAACACATCAATCATTTGATAAAAATGTATAAAATCGTTTCTTGTATTCGATTTTACCGAATCTATAAATTGTTGTGTAAATTTCTCTGAAGAAATATATAAAACAGTTTTATCAGGATATTTATCTTTTATTTCAACTCCAATTGCATGAGCTAAATGTGTTTTACCTAACCCTACACCTCCATAAATAAGTAGTGGGTTAAAAGAAGTACCTCCTGGCTTATTTGCCACAGCCATTCCCGCTGATCTGGCCAGTCTATTAGAATCTCCTTCAACAAAATTAACGAAGTTGTAATTTGGGTTCAACTGTGATTCAATCTTCACCTTTTGCAAACCCGGAATTACAAATGGATTTTTAAGTTCTCTTTTCGACTCAATAGGCACCGTTACCTTTTGCGGTTTAATTGGATTTCTATTAGAGCTAGGAATTTTTACTGTTTGAGGATTATTACTACTATATGTATTTTCCATTCGAACGTCATAGACCAACTTAGCATCGCTTCCTAGCTGTCTTACAAGAGCAACACGCAGCAACTTGATGTAATGCTCTTCCAGCCATTCGTAAAAAAATTTACTTGGAACCTGTATTGTTAAAGCTTCCCCAGATAGCTTTACCGGTTTAATCGGTTCAAACCAAGTTTTATATGCTTGAGGTTTGATATTGTCCTTTATAAAGGACAGACATTCCATCCAAACTGAATCAGCTGTTTTAGTCAT